>NZ_CAKOET010000021.1 GCF_933208495.1 Convivina praedatoris | reverse complement strand
TCGGCAAGTGCTTCAACCTCAACTAGTGAATCGGTTTCTGGCTCAACGTCAGCTTCAAAATCAGCAAGTACGTCAACATCAGTTTCGGGTTCTGACTCAAAGGCCAAGAGCAAGTCGGCTTCAACCTCAACATCAGTTTCAGGTTCTGACTCTGCTTCGACTGAATCGGCAAGTGCTTCAACCTCAGCAAGTACATCCAAGTCAAATTCAGCTTCTGAATCAACAAGTCAATCAGCTTCAACGAGTGCCTCGATCTCTGCTTCAATTTCAAGCTCAAAGTCGACGTCTAGGTCGGCAAGTACGTCGACTTCTGATTCAAACTCTGACTCAAAGGCAGCTAGTGAATCCGTTTCGACTTCGATTTCAAATTCAGCTTCAACAGCATCGATGAGCACTTCACTTTCAAATAGCTCATCTAAGGCAATTTCGACTTCGGAATCAGCGAGTCAGTCGGCTTCAACGAGTGCCTCGATTTCTGATTCAACTTCTGGATCAAAGTCCGCTTCCAAGT
>NZ_CAKOET010000020.1 GCF_933208495.1 Convivina praedatoris | reverse complement strand
AATTTTCATGCCCAAATATCTATTAGTCCTTCCTGTTATACTAATCCTAATAATAAAAGGACGGGGAATAGTATGGATCCAAGTTTACAATATATGATGGCAAAGTTGGGTGAATTGGCAGTTAAAAATACCGCTTCAGTGGTATTTGATAAAATTGGAACTGTTAAAGCCAAAAAGAATGATGCACAAACAATCTCTGAATTAACTGAAATTATTCAAGATTTAATTAATGACAAACAAGAGTTAATGATGATTGCACAAGGACTAGAAAAGGAGTTCGTGTCACAAGAATTATCTGAAAATGATATTAAAATGATTAGTGATACTATCATCCCAACCATTACTAAATTTGCTGAGAATGCTGATGATGGTGGAAAGATGGAGGAAGGTATTGCGACTATCAAGCCGCTACTTTCAAAAGAAACCATTAACATCATGCAAACGCTTGGTTTTAATTTTAAGAAAGCTATTGGTGAACCACTAACAGAGTTAATGAATAATAAAATTAAGTCTTTTGAGAGTAGTAGTAATGAAAAATTACAGTTAGCGAGTGCTGAACGGGACAAGGAATACTTTAAGTTACTACAACAAGAAGATGGTCTCGACCGCTTACGAGGTAATAAATAAAAAAATTGTACGCAT
>NZ_CAKOET010000019.1 GCF_933208495.1 Convivina praedatoris | reverse complement strand
GGTATTGTTTGGCATGGTGATAGCTTAACCCGTGAAGAATTTGCTACATACAAGTTAGCAAAAGGAGAGCGTTATTCCAGCATTGAACAGATATACGAACAAGCGTTCGATAATATTAAACTTGATACAGTCATTATGAACCCGCCTTACTCAATGCCATGGAATCCTAAACCAGAATACTTACAACAGCCACGGTTTAAAGATTATGAAGTATTAGCGCCTAAGTCCAAGAGCGATTACGCCTTTCTGTTAGAGGGACTACACCATCTAGCTGATGACGGCACGATGTCCATTATTCTTCCACACGGAATTTTATTCAGAGGCCAGGCTGAGGGAAAGATACGTAAGCAGCTAATTGAAAACAACTATATTGACGCTGTCATTGGACTACCCGACAAGCTGTTCTTGGCTACTGATATTCCAACGGTGGTGTTAGTGCTAAAGAAGAACCGAACGAACCGTGATGTGTTATTTATTGACGCTAGTAAAGAGTTCAATAAGCTCAAGAATAAAAATGAGTTAACTAGAGAAAATATTGACAAGATTATCAACACTTACAAAGAACGCAAGAATGTTGATAAGTACGCTAGCGTAGTGAGTTATGAAGATTTTGTAGAGAATGATTTTAATTTAAACATTCCCCGTTACGTTGATAC
>NZ_CAKOET010000018.1 GCF_933208495.1 Convivina praedatoris | reverse complement strand
ACCCAACTTTGCCATCATATATTGTAAACTTGGATCCATACTATTCCCCGTCCTTTTATTATTAGGATTAGTATAACAGGAAGGACTAATAGATATTTGGGCATGAAAATTGTGATTAATTAATAATGGCATATATTTGAATGATGAGCCTACCCTTGTTATATCCATAATTACCTCCATTATAAAAGCACCCCATCAGGAGTGCTGTGTTTTTCACTGTTTCCATTTTGGAAATAGTTCACTATGTACGCAAGCACGACTATCGGTAATTAAATCAATAGCTGGGCTAAATGTCCTATTACTTGCGTGTAGGTAGCTAACCTACGTCTACCGCATCAAACCGAAACAAGCGGATTATCTCTCCTAGGTAGAGAGTTTTTTGTTATTACGACTGACTCATCTCGGCGAATATACTGGTCGTAACCGTACGTGTATCCGTTGCGCAATAATCCTCGGAAATATGTAGCCCTCTTACGCTTGGGGAGTGCGAATATATATATATATACTGCTCGTCAGCAGTATGAATAATTGAGGACTTGCACCTCACGAGTTTTCTAACGTGGTTATTTAGCTGCTGCGAGCAAACTATAACCACGGCCTAACGCCATTATTCAAAATAAGCAGTGACAGCAAACCGGTAAGTGTAGTTCACAAAAGTTTACTAAGGAGAAAGATATGACCTGC
>NZ_CAKOET010000017.1 GCF_933208495.1 Convivina praedatoris | reverse complement strand
TTATCCACAAGGATTAAACATTGACTTACGCAAGTCTTTTTTTATCTTGTCTAACCGGCGCTTACATGTGCTCTGGTCTAAGTGCATTAATCGGCTAATTTGTTGCCATGATTTCGCTTTCTCTCCAGGAGCGTAGTGCCAAGCTAGCATTTGTTGATTATCTTTATCTAGCGTATGTACATATCCTCTCACAGCTTTAATCTGTGCCTCCCAGTACATAATCATGCGGTCTTGTTGAATACGAATCATGACTTTTTCAACTGAGTTACGGTGTACATTTTTAAGACGACCCCCACCAATATTTTCATCTGTGGTGTGATTTCCCTTGATTTCAGCTATCCTAAAATTAATTTTTGACTGGATTTTATCTGAATAATAATCTTTAAAAACAGCGTCTATCTTGTCCGCCACGTTGTCCTCCTAAATGAACATCTTACTTAGCATCCATTGCTTTTGATTTTTTAGTTGCTGATCGATTTGAATTCCTGTTTCAATCTTTTCATCCAAATTTGAAAACAATTCAGCGATTGCTACTTGTGTCTCAACGTTATGTAGCTGCACTGGGAATTTAGCTAATTCATCAAATTGGATATTAAGACCTGTCTTAAATACGTACATAAACTGCTGAATATTTTTTTGTAAAACTACATTTAGATACATTGGATTTACACCAGCAATCGGAATAATAGCTACATACTTCGACTCAACTTCGCTCGGTTTCTTTAAAAATCCAACTTGCCCCCGCGTTGCTGATATTTGTAATGTTGACGTTCCTGTTGGATAGATATGACCAGCTTTAGCACGTTCATATTCAGCTATATCCGGAAGTTTTAAATTTTGAAAGTCGTAAGGGTCTATCATAGTAACTCCTGTTGTGCCTGTACCTGTTTACGTTTAGCCTTGGCGTTTAAGTAGGCCTTGAATTTGTCTAGATCATGAGCGTCTTGTAATGACTGAGTAGCAACCAAAGCGTTAACCGATAGAGACAACTCATTGAACAATCGCTGTTCTTCTTGATCTAGTTCAAATAACTCTTTAACCGTCTGTCCAATTGGGATAACAGGTTCCGGTTCAAAAGTATCAACGTAACGGGGAATGTTTAAATTAAAATCATTCTCTACAAAATCTTCATAACTCACTACGCTAGCGTACTTATCAACATTCTTGCGTTCTTTGTAAGTGTTGATA
>NZ_CAKOET010000016.1 GCF_933208495.1 Convivina praedatoris | reverse complement strand
TTATCCACAAGGATTAAACATTGACTTACGCAAGTCTTTTTTTATCTTGTCTAACCGGCGCTTACATGTGCTCTGGTCTAAGTGCATTAATCGGCTAATTTGTTGCCATGACTTCGCTTTATCTCCTGGGGCATAGTGCCAAGCTAGCATTTGCTGATTATCTTTCTCTAACGTATGGACGTAGCTTCTAACAGCTTTAATTTGCGCCTCCCAGTACATAATCATGCGGTCTTGTTGAATACGGATCATGACATCTTCGACCGAATTTCTGTAAACATTTTGAAGGCGTCCCCCGCCAGTATTTTCGTCTGTGGTATGTATTCCTTTGATTTCAGCTATCCTAAAATTAATTTTTGACTGGATTTTATCTGAATAATAATCTTTAAAAACAGCGTCTATCTTGTCCGCCACGTTGTCCTCCTAAATGAACATCTTGCTTAGCATCCATTGCTTTTGATTTTTTAGTTGCTGATCGATTTGAATTCCCACTTCAATCTTGTCATCCAGATTAGAAAATAATTGAGCGATTGCTGCTTGTGTTTCACTGTTATGTAGCTGTACTTGAAAGTTGGCCAACTCATCAAACTGGATATTAATTCCTGTTGCAAACACATTCATGAATTGTTGAATATTTTTTTGTAAAACGATATTTAAATATCTTGGATTAACTCCAGCAATTGGAATAATGGCAACATCTTTAGTAGCTACCTCACTAGGTTGCTTTAAAAATCCTATTTGGCCCCGTGTTGCTGATATCTGTAATGTTGACGTTCCTGTTGGATATATATGACCAGCTTTAGCACGTTCATATTCAGCCACATCCGGCAGTGTTAAATTTTGAAAGTCGTAAGGGTCTATCATAGTAACTCCTGTTGTGCCTGTACCTGTTTACGTTTAGCCTTAGCATTTAAGTATGCCTTGAGTTTGTCTAGCTCCTGAGCGTCTTGTAGTGACTGAGTAGCAACCAAGGCGTTAACTGATAGAGATAACTCGCTGAACAATCGCTGTTCTTCTTTATCTAGTTCAGCCAACTCTTTAACATTCTGACCAATTGAGATAACTGGTTCTGGCTCAAACGTATCAACGTAACGGGGAATGTTTAAATTAAAATCATTCTCTACAAAATCTTCATAACTCACTACGCTAGCGTACTTATCAACATTCTTGCGTTCTTTGTAAGTGTTGATA
>NZ_CAKOET010000015.1 GCF_933208495.1 Convivina praedatoris | reverse complement strand
CTCAAGGGGTCGAAGATGCCAAGAACACCGGGGTTCAGACCATCAATGCCATTCCACAGTCCGCCGCTAAGAGTTTGGATGATCAAAAGAATGATGCTAAGCAGGCTATTGAAACGGCTAAGCAGGCAGCAATTGATAAGATCAATAACGATAAGACGTTGACGGATGCCGCGAAGCAGGCTCAACGCCAGCAGGTAACGGATGCCGCTACGCAAGCAGCGAAGAACATTGGTGATGCAACGGATGCTCAAGGGGTCGAAGATGCCAAGAACACCGGGGTTCAGACCATCAATGCCATTCCACAGTCCGCCGCTAAGAGTTTGGATGATCAAAAGAATGATGCTAAGCAGGCTATTGCCGACGAAGCCGCTAAGGTTAAGCAGGACATCGCTAACGATGCGACTTTGAATGATAAGCAGAAGGCAGCTCAGCAACAAAACGTTGATGCCGAAGCGAAGAAGGCTACGGATGCCATTAACGGGGCTCAAAATGCTCAGGCTATTCAAGATGCAACGGCAGCTGGTGTGAAGGCGGTTGATGAGCAACACGGTTCCGGTAAGAGCTTAGAAGATCAAAAAAGTGCCGCAGTAAAAAGAGTTAATGAAGAAGCATCAATTATCATTGCTGCAATTGATGACGACATTACGTTGACTAATGAGCAAAAGACCATTCAAAAGCACGGAGTGGCTAACAACGCGCGGATAGCAGTTAATGGAATTAATGCTGCTACTAATGCTCAAAGTATTCAGGATTTGACTACTTCTGCTATAACAGCTATTGATGCTCAATATGTAGCTGGAGATGCATTGAGTCGTCAAAAAGATGCTGCTAAGCGCGAAATTGATCAAGAGTCTAAGGATATTAAGGCGAAAATTGATCAAGACCTAAGTTTGACTGATGGCGACAAGATTCAACAGATTAAAATCATTGAATCAGCAACAATTGATGCTAAAGCATCGATTGATAACGCTGAAAATGCTCAGGATGTTAAGAAGGTTACTATTGCTGGTAAAGTTGTAATTGATAAGGCCTACCAAACTGGTATGGCGTTGAGTGATCAAAAAGATGCTGCTAAGAAGGAAATTGATGAAGTAGCTAAGGCAACGAAGAAAGCTATTGCTGACGATGTTACTTTAACGGATGAGCAGAAAGCTACACAGGTTCAAGCAATAAACCGGGTAGTAACCACTGTTAGAGAAGCGATTAATCAAGCTAAAACTGGGCAGGAGGTTAAGAGCACTACCATTCAAGGAAAACGTGATGTGGAAGAACAACATCAAGTTGGTTTGCCATTAGATAGCCAAAAGGCTAGTGCTCTTCAGGCACTGGTAAGTGAGGCTACTAAGGTAAAGACAGCCATTGACCAAGATGTCACGTTAACTGATAAGCAGAAGGAAGCTCAAAAGAGCAATGTGGATGCAGCAGTTAAGCAAGCAACAGACAAGGTGCAGGGTGCAACGAATGCGCAAGGCATCCAAGATCAAGTCGTTGTAGGTAACAAGGAGATTGGTGACCAACACGTAGCTGGCAAGCCACTTGAAGATCAAAAGCAAGCCGCCTTGAATGAGATTACAAAACAAGGTAATGAG
>NZ_CAKOET010000014.1 GCF_933208495.1 Convivina praedatoris | reverse complement strand
ATTACTTCTGGTGGAATCACTTCTCTTTAGCCCCCAAATTCTTAATTGTTGCTAAGTCCCAAATACCTAATTCATACATCACACGAATGACATTCTTTTGGCGGGAATGATAGCTACCACCATTTTCTTTGAACTGCGCATTGGAGAAATCAATTTTACTAGAATCATTAATTGGATTAAGGACTGTCGTATCATCAGCCCAATAAGTCCAGGGCTCAAAGGCTACCTCCCGCCATTTCTGCAGCGTAATTGCACCGTTAGCTGTCCCGATAATGTTTTGATAAAACGGATAGTTACCTAATGAACTCGGCTGTGAATAAACACCATAACCATACAAAGCAACATTATTGGGATAGCTAGGCAATTGTAATGTACAACCATTGTCGAAATATAGACTCCACGGTGTGGTTGAGGTATCTAATGCCCAGGCCATCGGTGGACGACGAGGCGTTGTGGTAGTGGCGTCCTTGCCATCTCGACCATCTTTACCATTAACGCCGTCTTTACCGTCTCGTCCAGGCAATCCTTGTGGTCCTTGCTGGCCTTGTGGACCCTGCTCCCCTTTTTCACCAGGTATTCCCTGAGGGCCTTGTTCGCCACGCGGTCCTTGCAGACCATCTTTACCAGCAGGTCCAACGGGTCCAACTTCACCCTGTAACCCTCTTGGTCCCTGCTCACCTTGTAAACCACGTTCTCCTTGTGGGCCGGTTAAACCAGTATCCCCTTTGGGTCCACGCTCGCCGGTGTCACCTTTTTCTCCTCTTGGTCCTTGTGGTCCTGGAATACTTTCGCCATTGGTACTGTTACCCGCCGGTCCTTGCGGTCCAATTGGGCCAGTATCGCCCTTTTCTCCCTTTTCACCACGTTCGCCTTTGGGCCCTTGAATACCAGGCGCTCCGTCATCGCCTTTGACACCCTGAATACCTTGAGGTCCTTGCGGTCCAATTTCCCCACGATCTCCTTTTTCTCCCTGCGGTCCAACAGGGCCCATGTCTCCCTTAGGGCCAGTCAATCCAGTAGCACCATCTTTACCGGCTGGGCCCTGAATGCCTTGAACACCCTGTGGGCCGACTGGACCACGTTCACCGTCACGTCCGTCCTTACCTGGTTCACCTTTATCACCCTTGTCACCTTTTAGACCAGTAGTGATATGCAAGTCAGCTAATCGTGTATCAGTGTATTCATTAGCCTCTTTAATAATGTCGCCAATGGTGATTTCCTTAACTGTCTTGCCATTGGTTAACTTGGCGTTCTGATTAATATGAAACGGGAAGAACCCATTGTCCGGGAATAACAGTCGCTCGCCCTGCTCGTTATGCACAGTGAACTCAAGTCCATAGCTACCAGTTGGCAATTCTTGCAGACGATTGTTATTAAAATCAACAATCACTTTACTGTCTTGCAGCTTGAATTGGACGTCAAATAAGAATCCAGTATTTTTAACTGACACGAACGCCTTGGAATCGTCAAACGGTAGTTTTTCTCCACCATCATTCAATAGGAACGTCATGGTGGTCCCGTTATCGCTGTACTTCACGTTATTGCCGTTTAATGAACGCACTGTTTTCGTATTGCCGTATTCCATTAGCGTTCCTTTCTATGTACTAAAAAAGCACCCCTGTTAAG
>NZ_CAKOET010000013.1 GCF_933208495.1 Convivina praedatoris | reverse complement strand
TCCAACCATATCGTCATAATCCTCTCGAACGCCATAACTCATACCAGGAATTTCTCCACCATAAAATTCTGCACGGGTTTCGTCCCATTCCCTAAACTTAATTTCTCTCATGATTATTTATCCCGATTTCTAAGCAAACTAAAGGTCTTTAAATTTAGTAATTAAATTTAAAATCTCGTCTTCACTTTCTTTTTTTTGAATTAGATGACTAACAATCGCTTTAATTAGATATAAGTGCTGTAAATTTTGATTTCTTAGATAACCAACTAAATTATCTACATTTTGTTTCACATCAAACTCCTATCATCATTCCCACCAACCGTGTTAAGTCGGTATAACTGCGCTATTTCAGCGTTTACTCTGATACCTGATAAATGGTACTTAGCCATCAAGTTCGCTTCGTCATGGTGCCAAGCATCGTGATGTTCTCGACATAGCGCCTCAACTCTTCGGCCCATGTGATTAACTTTGTTACGGTTGTTGCCTTGACCGATACGTGACCCTTCCAAATGATGGAGGTCAGCGGGACGGCCACAGATAACACAAGATTTATTCATCAAGCAGGCGTATTCCCACTTGCCGACTTCATCTGGGTCTAAATAATCTATTGGCCTAACACCTATACCAATTTCATTTTCTAAACAAAATTGGAGTAGCAAATTAATAAAATCATTAGCCTGTGACATATTTCCGTATCTTCGACTCAAACTCACGTACTCTTCATCCTCATGCGTTAGTAAATACTTGTATTTGAATCGGTCATAAACTTCATCTCTCGTGGATAACCAATGACCACCTTTTTGAGCTTTATAAATCTTTTCAATTAAGTACCAAGCAAACTTACGCTGATTTGTGCTTATACGGCGCTTGTCGTCAATTAGAACACCAACTTGGTGTAATTGTGCTGGGTCGTATTTATCTAGCTTATACAGCTCGCTATCATCGTTTAATTCAATCGTTAAAACTGAACCTCGACGACTAAGCACCTTTCCGGTTAGTTCCATATCCCGACTCCAAAGCAACTAAGGCTTCGTACAATTTCCAAAAGTATTCCTTGCTTGGCACCTTCTTGTCATTCTCATAGCAATATATTGACGAATAAGAGATACCAGTCATCTTGGCAAGCTGCTTCAACGTCATATGGTGGCGCTTGCGAATGGTCTTAAGCGTTATGCCAAATCCGTTGTTAATCATGTCATCGACTGACAAGTCTTTATTTTTCCTAAAGTTCCCGTTGATAACGTCAACTTCTGGAATCTTCAAAAGCTCAATAAACTCATCTACGAAGTAAGTCTTAACCTCTCCAGTGTCTTCAAAAATTTCATACGTCAGATACTTCAGGTCATGTCCATACCGTCGGTTAAACTCGCTAATTACTTGGTCACGTGTCCATCCAATGCGCTCACGATATTTTTTTAAATCGATGTTCGTGATTTCTTCTTGCATAGTTAATCTTCCAATTCTGCATACATTTCATCGTTTAACTTGACTATCTTTTCGTACATTTTTCCAGATATTTCGCTATCTTTGTACGCTTTATCAACTAGTTCTTCACTGGTTCCGTAGAAGCAACCAACTGCCCATTTTTTATTTGATCGTGTGTAAGTGAAATAACGGCCACTTGACCACATATTTTTATAAACGACATAGTCTGTCAATTTTGACACACAAGCATTGCCATACACACGAGCATTGCCAGACACACAAGCATTGTCAGACACCCAAGCATTGCCAGACACCCAAGCATTGCCAGACACACAAGCATTGCCATACACACGAGCATTTCCAGACACCCAAGCATCGCCAGACACACGAGCATTTCCAGACACACAAGCATTGTCAGACACCCAAGCATTGCCAGACACCCAAGCATTGCCAGAC
>NZ_CAKOET010000012.1:0-2500 GCF_933208495.1 Convivina praedatoris | reverse complement strand
ATCACCCTCTCTGGCTTCGTTTCCCAACGAATTAAACTATCTTTCCAAATTCTTGCTCGTTATTTCAGTCCTACAACCCCAAGATGCAAGCACCTTGGTTTGGGCTCTTCCCCTTTCGCTCGCCGCTACTCCGGGAATCGATTTTTCTTTCTGCTCCTGCTGCTAATGAGATGTTTCAGTTCACAGCGTATTCCTTCATTATCCTATGTATTCAGATAATGATAACTCAATTGAGTTGGGTTTCCCCATTCGGAAATCTCTGGGTCATAGCGTACTTACCGCTCACCAAAGCTTATCGTAGTTAGTCACGTCCTTCATCGGCTCCTAGTGCCAAGGCATTCACCACGCGCCCTTATTCACTTAACCACTACTGTTTAGTAGGGTCAGCATATGAGTTGGTCTTTCGACCTGCGATTAAACCGTTCTTTAATTAAAGAACTTGTGTTGTTTCTCGGTTCAATTTAGCGTCATCTTGCGATGACTTTAAAAAGAATTTGTTATTATTCAGTTTTCAATGTACAAACCCACCAGCCTTCCGACTGGCAATGGAGAATAGCGGGATCGAACCGCTGACCCCCTGCTTGCAAAGCAGGTGCTCTCCCAGCTGAGCTAATTCCCCAAGTCCTGGTTGGGACTTCTTGACAGTAGCCCACTCAAAACTAAACAAAACTTTAATTCAAACAAATTGACTTGCGTCCCTGTAACGTTCCGTTTTTCCTTAGAAAGGAGGTGATCCAGCCGCAGGTTCTCCTACGGCTACCTTGTTACGACTTCACCCCAGTCATCTGTCCTGCCTTAGACGGTTCCCTCCAAAAGGTTAGGCCACCGGCTTTGGGCATTACAAACTCCCATGGTGTGACGGGCGGTGTGTACAAGACCCGGGAACGTATTCACCGCGGCATGCTGATCCGCGATTACTAGCGATTCCGACTTCATGTAGTCGAGTTGCAGACTACAATCCGAACTGAGACGTACTTTAAGAGATTAGCTTACCCTCGCGGGTTTGCGACTCGTTGTATACGCCATTGTAGCACGTGTGTAGCCCAGGTCATAAGGGGCATGATGATCTGACGTCGTCCCCGCCTTCCTCCGGTTTGTCACCGGCAGTCTCGCTAGAGTGCCCAACTGAATGCTGGCAACTAACAATAAGGGTTGCGCTCGTTGCGGGACTTAACCCAACATCTCACGACACGAGCTGACGACGACCATGCACCACCTGTCACTTTGGCTCCGAAGAGCACAATGCTATCTCTAACATCTTCAAAGGATGTCAAGACCTGGTAAGGTTCTTCGCGTTGCTTCGAATTAAACCACATGCTCCACCGCTTGTGCGGGTCCCCGTCAATTCCTTTGAGTTTCAACCTTGCGGTCGTACTCCCCAGGCGGAATACTTAATGCGTTTGCTGCGGCACTAAGAGGCGGAAACCTCCTAACACCTAGTATTCATCGTTTACGGTGTGGACTACCAGGGTATCTAATCCTGTTTGCTACCCACACTTTCGAGCCTCAACGTCAGTTACAGTCCAGTAAGCCGCCTTCGCCACTGGTGTTCTTCCATATATCTACGCATTCCACCGCTACACATGGAGTTCCACTTACCTCTACTGCACTCAAGTTAGCCAGTTTCCAAAGCAATTCCACAGTTGAGCTGTGGGCTTTCACTTCAGACTTAACCAACCGTCTGCGCTCGCTTTACGCCCAATAAATCCGGATAACGCTCGGGACATACGTATTACCGCGGCTGCTGGCACGTATTTAGCCGTCCCTTTCTGGTATGGTACCGTCAATCTTAGGTCATTACCTACCTAAGCCATTCTTCCCATACAACAGTGCTTTACGACCCGAAAGCCTTCATCACACACGCGGCGTTGCTCCATCAGGCTTGCGCCCATTGTGGAAGATTCCCTACTGCAGCCTCCCGTAGGAGTTTGGGCCGTGTCTCAGTCCCAATGTGGCCGATCAGTCTCTCAACTCGGCTATGCATCATCGTCTTGGTGAGCCTTTACCTCACCAACTAACTAATGCAGCGCGAATCCATCTTTTAGCGACGCCGAAGCGCCTTTTAACAACCTTTTATGCAAAAAGCTGTGTTATACGGTATTAGCATCTGTTTCCAAATGTTATCCCCTACTATAAGGCAGGTTATTCACGTGTTACTCACCCGTTCGCCACTCACTTGAAAGGTGCAAGCACCTTTCGCTGTGCGTTCGACTTGCATGTATTAGGCACGCCGCCAGCGTTCATCCTGAGCCAGGATCAAACTCTCATGTTAAAAGTTTGAAGATTGCTCTTCGATTAAACTGACTTACTAGTTTCCTAGCTTTATCCGTTTATTGTTCTTACGAATTGACTTCGCAAATTTGTCTTTACTAAGTTTCCTTAGTAAATCGTTACAGATTTGTTTGTTCAAAGTTTTGTTCAGTTTTCAATGTGCTACTGCGTTGCTCCCTTACGAAACAACTTAATTAGTCTATCACGCTTATTCTCGCTTGTCAACAAC
>NZ_CAKOET010000011.1 GCF_933208495.1 Convivina praedatoris | reverse complement strand
CGACTCGCTCTTGGCCTTTGAGTCAGAACCCGAAACTGATGTTGACGTACTTGCTGATTTTGAAGCTGACGTTGAGCCAGAAACCGATTCACTAGTTGAGGTTGAAGCACTTGCCGACTCAGTCGAAGCAGAGTCAGAACCAGAGGCTGAGGTTGACGTCGAAATCGACTCGCTCTTGGCCTTTGAGTCAGAACCCGAAACTGATGTTGACGTACTTGCTGATTTTGAAGCTGACGTTGAGCCAGAAACCGATTCACTAGTTGAGGTTGAAGCACTTGCCGACTCAGTCGAAGCAGAGTCAGAACCAGAGGCTGAGGTTGACGTCGAAATCGACTCGCTCTTGGCCTTTGAGTCAGAACCTGAAACTGAGGCTGAGGTTGAAGCCGATTCACTCTTGACCTTTGATTCAGAACCTGAAACTGACGTCGACGTGCTTGCTGACTTCGTTGATTCTGATTGTGAAGCAGACTTTGAAATACTATTCGACTTCGAACTACTATCTGATTGAGAAGCTGACGTTGATTCAGCTGGAGTGATGTAATGGTAGAGATAAGTAACTGTTCCGTTATCTCCCCAATCACCCAAATTACCATTAGCTGGCAAACTACCAGGCGCTAAGCCAAGATACTTATAGTTAGGACTAAGATCCAGGGTTTTAGTTTGATAAGTCTTACCCTTTTGCCATCCATTGGGATAGGTAACATCGCCCTTAGCAATTTCGTTACCAGCTTCATCCATGTACTTAACGTTGACAGTTGCAGCACGATAATAATCCATACTAGTCAACTGGAATGTTTGCCGATTAGTACTTCCACCTGTAGACGCAGCAATTGAGAGCCCGACAGGCTGGGCAATATCTGCATCAGAAAGATATTTAGACCACTTCAAAACACCGGTAGTTGCTGAACCGTAAGTAATGGTCATTAACTTGGTGCTTGCATTATAGTCGACTGAAAACGGCGTATTTCGGTTATTCTGAAAAGCCCATGAAAGACGTTTAGGGGTCCGATTTTCACCAGCAATTTGTTGGCTACCATCATCAATGTTGATATAACCATGATCATCGGTTGAAACAAATGCACCATAGGGACGACGATAAATTCCGTTACTATCTTCTCCCTTCCAATCGGCAGGAAAACCAAGCTTTTCTTCTGGTGTGGTACCCTTTGGATTAGGTGCTTGAGCATCATTAGGAAAACTATCTAACTTAAAACCGGTAACATCCCGTAGTCCACCAATGCCGTTAAAGCCACCAGAATAACCAACTGAACCAGTATTTTCCTTACTAAAGGCAATCCCAATTCCGTCTCCACCTTTAGGATATCCCGTCTGTCCGATGTCCATCGTACCAGACATATGGAAATCATGTTGTAAATCAATCTTATCCTTAGTGGCAATACTACCAACTTGGCTCTGCTTATCTTCGGTTAAAACAACTGAGCCATCCGCATTAATTTGAGCGGCGTTATTAATCTTTTTACCAGTTGGGTCAAGGGTTGGCTTAGAGAAGACATCATTAATTCCAGTTCCGTCAGTAACAGTAACTCGACCAGCCTTATCATCCTTATTAGTTGCAACTGACGTAGCAGTAGCCGCACGAAAACTTAACTGATTATCATCTTCATCCCTCAAAGCGTCCATGCGATCTTGGATAACATAAGTTTGCGCTTCAGATTGTGAAGCTGCCTGAGCCAAAACCGAAACCTGCTCGCGAGATGTTGATTGGCTAGCAGCGGTTTGAATGGCCAAAGAACTGGCCACACTTAAATCATGGGCCAACAAAGTACTATCAGATTGTGATGCTACATTACTAGCAGAATCAATGATTGAAGTGCTATTTGCTTGTGAAACAGCCTGACTCAAATCCTGGCTATACTGAGTATTGTCAGATTGTGAGTCAGCTTGGCTACTTGCCTGACTTAAAGAGGTGCTATTAGCCTGAGATGTGGCTTGACCCATATCCTGAATCAAAAGTGTCTGGCTAACGCTAACACTAGGGGTGTTTACCTCCTGAGTAGCACTAGTTGTTTGAGGTGTCGTCTGAGTATCGACTTGTGAATCTTGATGGCGTGAAGTATCGCCAGCCGATTGCTCGGACGTTGACGTCTGAGAATTGCTCTGGCTAGCACCCTGATTCCCCGTCGTACTTTGCGTTGCACCAACTTGTCTTTGAACTTTATCAGTAGCTTGGCTAGCACTGTTACTCAAAGAATCTTCATTAGAAACAGACTGTTGTTGTTTGATCTTCGCATCAGCCTGGCTTTGGCTCAAAGATGTGCTCTTAGATGCAGACTGTTCTACTACAGTAGCTGAATCTGACCGGCTAGCAGTAGAATTTTCTGGCGAAAGAACCACCTGACTCTGCTGGACCAAAGTTGGTTGACTTTGAACCGAGGTCACGGATTGATCATCAGTTGTATCAGCCTTAGCAGTGGTATCAGCGGAAACATTCGCTGACCCCCCTAATCCAAGAGTGAATAAACTAATTCCAGAAACCAACCATAGCTTCCCAGACTTATACATCTTGAAATGCGTTTTGACCGAATTACGATCAAAAATATTGTTCGATTTCATATCTATCTCCTAATTTGTGTGACATACACTACTTTGCGTTTTCCTATTATATAACAACACAGCAATAATGATACATAAAAAAGAGTGAGCATTCTTCTAATATTTTCCTTTTCAAGCCTATTGTTGACATATAAGGAATTTTAATAATCTTACCAATTTAAGCTGATAAATATTCCTTTTATCAGTAGATAAAACTGCTCCATTTTTTGTACCACAACATGTTTCGATGGACGCCCAAACAACATCGCACATAAACTCTTTATTAATGGCATTTTATGCTAATATATTATGCGTAATTCTAATAAACAGATTTCAAAATTAATAGTCCTACTAATTACTAATGGTGCATATATTAACTATAAAAAATAAAATATCTTACATAGACCAATTTTTATATTTTTTTAATAAAAAAGTATCCCAATACATACATGTATCGGGATACTTTACTAAATGTTATACCTATGTGAATTTAGTTTAAAACTCATATCTCATCGCACCTTCTTTAGAAATATCTGGAAAGTCAATATCATTACTAATCAATAAGGAATCATCTTGAATATCAGCATTCCAGATCCAATTACCCTGCTTAGTAGAGTGTGACAAGACAGTCGTAGTATTATCTGGATTTAAACGAACCAAGAAACGAAGCGCCCAGGTTGAATTCATCCCCTGACCAGAGCCACATAATTGTGGTTAGTCATTATAAGCAGTGATTAGCACACAGTCATCATGAACAGCAACTGCAAGGCATAGTATGAATCAGTAGCCATTCGCCAATTAATTGGCACAGAAGAAGTTCACACAACTCCGGTAGAATTTAATGATTAATAGCCATCGGTCAGATAGTCAGACACATAGCCAATCATGGCCATGACTAGTCGTCGAAACAGAAAGGTTACTGGCTTAATCAATGGCACTACTCTCGGGAACGTGGTCTGCAGATTAACCGCGAGTACGTTCACCACTGAACGAGGAGTGTCGGCCTGAGTTTCCATCTGATCATTGGTCGGCTGATTGTCTACTTGCTCGGTATTCGTACTGGCGGTTGCATCCAGTAGACTTAACAGTGATAGAATGGTAATCGACAAGCAGAGCCACACCTTACCTTTTTATACATCTTAAAATGATTTTCACCACATTTATCACTTTCTAGTTTTGGTCCCAATAGAATTAATTACTATTTTAAATAAAATTCTCTTACACTTAAGCGAAAAAGGTCTCCACCGATATTTAATTTTGAGAATATGAAAGTATCGATTTAATTTAGTAAATGGTACTAGTCTAATATCCAAGACCCTTTTTAATCCTTTCTAACTTCTCTGGTGTACTCTTTAACGAATCCGTGGCAGGATTTGCAACAGAATTTAATTTTGAATCAAATGCTGCAAACTTGGTCTGGTTAAGAACAAATGTTGCTCCATTATTGATTAATTGCATGATTGCCCTCCTAATCTTTAGTTGCACAATCACAATGATTACCGAAACTTATAATTTACTGAATTTTCACATGTTTTGCGATATCTAATTTACAAAACTCATTTCCAATAATTTTTCTTCCCTAGCCTTACAGTTTGTTAGGAAAACGCTTTCTGGAGCCCATCTCATGTTAGGATGGATGAAAAGCGAAAGGAGGCTCAGCCATGGTACACGGAGGAGTCGATTGGAACTCAAGTTTTGATAGGAATCGAAGGAATTATCAATTAAAGAAGAGAAATTATCATTTGGAACGGGAAAAACGCTTGCGATTATACCTAAAAGAGGGCGTCATTTCTAAAGAAGAATTCGAAGCAAAGCTCAACAACATTCGCTATTATTTGTAATTAATGCCGATTAAAAAACGTTATTCACCAATGTCAGTGGATAACGTTTTTTAGTTTAAGGTTAGAACGTAACTACCAACCTCATTCATTAGTTAATTAATGCATACGACGGTAACGCGTAACACCAACGAGGCCTAATAAACTAGCAACTAGCAAACCAAGAGCACTGACACTTTTACCGTCTTTGTCAGTTATTGGCAAACCAGGAATAACTGGTGTATTGGTTGGAGTGTCAGGTGTTATAGGGGGGACGTTAGGTGTTATAGGAGGTACGTTGGGTGTTACTGGCGGTACGTTAGGCATTATTGGTATAAGAGGAGTAACTGGAGTATGTGGATGCAAACCATACCCAATCAAATCCCAATCAACAGGTTTTTCTTTCTCACCTGGGAGGGCAGAGGTATCCAAAGTTCCCATTGTGGAATCATCTTGACTTCCATCATCCCAAATCCAGTCACCTTGTTTAGTCGTTCTAGCCAGAACGGTAGTAGTATTATCTGAATTCAATTGCAACAAGAAGCTAGGAGCCCAAGTCGAATTCATTCCGTCCCCGGCCACATAATTACGATTAGTCATATATGAAGTAATCAAAACACGGTCACTATGCCCTTCAACCGGTACGGCGTAGTAAGAATACGTTGCAGTACGCCAATTAGCTGGAACTGAAGAAGTCAACACAACCCCAGAATTATTCAAAGGTACATATCCACCTGTTAAGCGGTCAGATACGTAACCCACCATTGCTACGTTGTCTCCAACCGCAAGATTAGCTTTTTGCCAAGCATCATCATTACTACCACGATTCAACCGCGTATCAGCAAATAAATAGTATTTATCACCAATCTTTATAATATCGGGGCGTTCAATTTCATCGCTCACCATATTAGCAGTAAGCAATGGTGTGTAAAGTTCCGAAACTGTCGGATTTTTATCATTATCGCTTAACTTTAACAAACCAATAGCAGCATTGGCCCAAGTTGCTCGGCTTTTCATATCCTCATCACTCAGTAATCGGAAAAAGTCCTTTAAATTTTGCGCAGTATCACCACCATAGTTTTTCCAATTGAAAATCTGGTTGTATCCCTGATAATTTTGAACGCCTGTTGCTGCCTCAAAAGCTAAATATCGGCTACCGTCACTATCCTCAATTATATGAGGGTCTCGCATTGCAATATTATCAGCACCTCTATTAGTGGCACGCCATTGATTATAGCTCTGATAATAATATCCATCACCTTCAAAAAGAATGTGGTTATTTTCCACACTATCAACAACAATTTCACCATCTTTTTCAATTAAATTTAAAGTAGCTGTCGCTAGCTTTTGATGGTTTAAATTAGCATCACTAGTATCTACCTGCGTATAAAAAACCTGTACAGATCCATCTGGGTTAACCAAAGAAGAACCTGACCATTCCTGTGACACAGCGGTGGCATTATAACCAAAGATTGGCCCAGCATTTTTCCAATGACTTAATTCATTATCTCCATATTTATTGTACAAAAGGTATACATGATTATCATTTTGATTTGGCACGCCCATCATGGCCATAACAAGTTGATATCCATTCCAATTACTTACTTGCCCAGTTGTAGGATTTTGCACTGGCCAACTATCCCATATATCCAAGTGCTCTACCGTATTAGTTTGAGCATCTTTTGTATAGGCTGCGGGGAAATTTTGAATTTGTTTAGCATCAAAAAATGGTACGGCATATTTACCATCTTGTGCTACTAGGGTGTCAGCAATCTTTCGAAAATCACTATACGTTAATCGTGTCCCTGCTTGTGCTGAGTTAGAAAAATCAATTTGATTCAACAGTTTAATTTCATCCGGAGTAAAGCTATTAATATCAATATTAGCTTTCTTCAAAACTGAGTTAATATTTTCCGATTCAATACTGCTTTGACTGGTAGTAACTTCCTTTTTAGTTTCTCCAGATTGCGTAACAGTAGACTGAGTAGTGGAATTTACCCCTTGTTTAGAAGTATCTGATGTGTTGATCTTTTTTGCTTCCGTACTAGTTGATTCACTAAGTTCCATACCTGCTACAATAGCAGTTTTAGAATTATCATTCGCCGAGTTTGACGTTAGCGCACCAGCACTTGTACTTGCTGAGTTAGAAACCGCCACACTCGAATTATCATTTTTAGTGGTTTTTACAACTTGATTATCTGCGCTAACAGAAGTCATCGAAAAATAGTTCATCCCCAAGACCGATGCAACAGTTAAAGAAGCATAAACCCATATTTTTCCTTTTTTATACATTTTAAAACGCTTAGCACTATATTCTTGTTTCATAAAATATCTCCTAAATAAACAACCCATGATTATCTAATCATTTTCTGTATAGTACCAATTTGGATATTTAGAAACAATTGTGCTATTTATGCATGTATAACAAACGAATAATAACATTCCCTTAAAAGGAACTTAAATATACCAATTATAATTATTGAAAATAAAAAGCGCCTTGCTTAAGGCGTTTTTAGAAATTCATCCACTTTTAAAAAATATTTCCTAATTTATTACGTTCCCTTATGATTTGGAGCCTTCAGCGTTTAAAAAAGACTGGAAAATCACAAAGTAAATCTTCCAGTCGATTGCCTTATTTTCCTTCAAGAGGATAGACTAACTGAAACTTTTCCAACACAACTCGAGCCGTTTTTGGATCGAACTTTTTACCAAAAGATTGATACTCTTTGGTAAAAAACTCCTGATGCACTCGTCGCCAATAAACCAAGCTCCGATCCCCCTCACCTTCAGCGAATGCATGTGCTTGATTAACCAGCAAGAAATTTTCAATCTCAACTTGCTTATTTTGGATAATGCAAACTGGTTCATTCTGACCATCTAAGACAATATCATAAGCGCCAATTTGTGGTAATTCTTCATCCGCTTCATAAACATCAAGACCACTGGTAGTGGCTGTCTTAACACCCAATAGTACTAGCTGAGCTAATCCATCGGCGTCGACGCCAAACTGAAAGGCTGATTGGAGACTCGAATCACTGGGTACCATCCCAGCATCTTTTGCCTGTTGAAAAAATTTATCTGGTGTCATACTAATCCTCCTCTACACATTTTGATTATATGATAAAGCTTTAATCATACTCAACTTTACCGCCAACCGACTCATATAAAATTGAAATAAAATCTGCTTTTTTCCTAATTAATATGATTTATATGCGTTACGTATTTCTAAAAACGGCATAGTCGAAATTGCTTCTCTTGTCTATGTTACATACTATTTACAACGCAACTGTATCACTGACTTTTAAAAATAACCATTGCTTTAGTTGTGTATTTTATCTAATTGGTATACTTCATATAGTAATGGATTAATATAAATTCCAAGCTTACGATTTGTTATGTTAGAAGCTGATCGTCCAGTAATACACAAAAAGACAGCCTTGAAGGCTGTCTTTTAAAAATGTTTAGGTTACTAACTTAGTTTAGTATAGAATAAGTGGTAAGGCTTTAGGCCAAATCCTTAACTCCCATGCTACTATCGATTTCGCCATTCTGACCACTCAAACTGTAGCGGAGATACTTTTCATTGACATCAATGGTCATCTTTTCATCCATCTGGTCCTTGGAATAAGGCTTAGCGTAAACATCCCCCAAGTTACTTGGAATTACCAAACCGAAATCGTGCAAATCTGCATCCTGATTAACAAACAAAAGATTATAAGCAACTGATAGCGTGCAATTTGCTTCCTTAGAGAAAGGACCCACACCATCATCAAAATCCAAAACCATCTTTACACCGGGCTTTAGAAACTTTTGCAAACGATCAGTGGCAACTTTTGTAAATGTAATTTCCATGTTATACACTCCTTTACTTTAAACCAATTTCAACATGTGCTAAGTATAGCGCTAAATCGTACACAGGTCAAATTGGTATAGTCTTAATTTTAATTAATCATATATATTTATCACCTGACAAATAAATAGTTAAAAAGGAATTCCCATGCAAAACCATTCAAAAAAATATCAAATTGTCTACGAAGTTTTAAATGCCACCACTCACGGTATTGGCTTTATCTTAGCAGTGTTGGGCAGTATTTTTTTACTGTTGCACGTCTATCGGCATACAGTTTCTGGTTTAGAACTAAGTGCTATTTTAATTTACATCATTAGCGTTAGCTTATTCCTCCTAGCCTCAACATTATTTCACTCTCTCGTTTTCACTCGAGCAGCTAAACTTTTCCAATTCTTTGACCACGCTGGGATTTACTTAGTTATTTTGGGTAGTTACACGCCCTACACCTGGCTAATTATTGGCGGTTGGCAGGGTTGGGCCATCTGGTGGACCATCTTAACTATGACCATGGCTGGATTAATTTATGATTTATTTTTAGTTGGCCGCTGGCCGTGGCTATCGGTTTTAATTTATCTCATCATGGGTTGGGTGATTATTCTAGCCATGCCAATTTTATGGCAAAATCTTAACCACACGGCCTTTTGGTTACTACTATTGGGTGGGATTGTTTATTCTTTGGGCACGATTTTTTATCTAATCCCCAAAATCCCGATGGGCCACGTTTATTGGCATCTTTTCGTTTTAGGCGGGGCCTCATTGATGTATGCTAGTTTATATATTACCTTGTAAATGTTAATATCTCCATCTTCGACACCTGTTTATTCACAGAAATTAATTTTGGTCTATCTTGTTTTTTATTCATTTTTTGATAAACTAGTGATAACCAGAGCGAGATGGCAAAATGGTTAACATGTGTGAGTTTCCGGAACAAGAGCAAAACGATAGTTGTCACTACCTTGGGTAGTTTCAGCATTGGATTTTATCCCATCTAGAGAGCGTCGACATACTTCTGAGTATGAGTCGCTCTTTTCTATACACTCAAAAAGGAGCGTCAAATGGCACGTATTAATTACCGTGAACAAGACCAATGGTCCCAAACCACCCGCAGTTTCAACCAGTCTCCGATTAATATTCAAACCAGCCAAGTCCAATCAGGACCACTTAGCCAAATTCAAATTATCCTAAATAACCTGCGAGGGATAACTGCTAAAGAAATCCCCAGTGGTCAGCAGTTTTTTTGTGAAGGTCAAGTGATTATTAATGGTCAAGACTGGCAAATGGAACGTTTTCACTTTCACGATGGGGCCGAACACCTCCTTGATGGTCAACGGTACGATGGTGAATTACATCTAGTACTCAAAAATGCCCAGCAAACGGCAGTCCTCGGTGCTTGGCTGGTGGCTGATTCAAATAAAACCAGTTTAGCCTTAAAACAGTTATTTCATGCCAACCAACTTGCCTTTTCGCTACGCTCGCTACTACCCCAATCACAGGGTTACTATCATTATCAGGGAACGCTAACCACACCACCTTTATTAGAAAATATTGAGTGGTTTATTTTAGACCAACCTTTAGCCTTAAATCCCAATGATTTAGCCGCTATTCGGGCCAATTTCCCTGATAATCATCGTCAGGTGCAGGCTGATAATAGTCTATTAGTAGAATATCGACCCGCTACCTTCAATATTGGGGATAAGTAAATGGATAATCAAGAAATGACCATAGCTCAATTAAAGCAGGCTACTTTAGTGGTAGCGGCTGCTTTTTTTATGCAAATGTTAGACAGCACAATTGTCACAACCGCTTTGCCACGGATTGCTAATGATTTATCGGTATCACAAAGTAGTGCTAGTTTAGTAATTTCGTCTTATTTACTAGCTTCAGCCGTCTTTATACCTTTATCCGGCTGGTTAGCACGAATATTTCAGCGCCGCACTTTATTTTTAGGTGCAGTAACACTCTTTACGATTAGTTCCGGCTTGGGTGGTTTAGCTACTACATTACCAATGCTACTGTGTATGCGTATTATTCAAGGTATGGCTGGCTCTTTGATGATTCCGGTTGGTCGACTAATGATTTTAGCCCACACACCAGCGCCCAAACTACTCCAAATTCTTTCCTATTTAATTTGGCCGGCTCTGATTGCCCCAGCCATTGCTCCTTTATTAGGGGGCTATATTATTACTTATTTGGATTGGCATTGGATTTTTTACATTAATATCCCAATTGGATTACTAATTCTCTTAACCGGCCACTGGGCGATTCGTGACCATAATAAACCTGAACAAAATCCTTTTGATCTACTAGGTTTTCTCCTAGTCTCCATTACAGGGGTAAGTTTGTTAATATCTTCTGAAATTTTAAGCCATGGTATGCAATCACTTCTTTTGGGTCTATTACTACTAATTGGCGGTATCGTCGCTGGATTAGGCGCTTTTTATCATCTCAAACATGCTAAACATCCTCTTTTTAGTCTAGATGCACTAAAAATTCCTTCCTTTCGGGTCTATCAATCTGGTGGCACAATTTTTTGGATGACCATTGGTGCGTTACCTTACTTATTGACACTCTTCTTACAAATTGCTTTTGGTTGGAATGCCGTCCAAGCTGGTAGCTACGTCTTATTTATTTTCCTGGGAAATCTAATCATAAAGCCGTTTACTACACCCATCATTCAACGCTTAGGTTATCGTCGGACCATTGCCACTAGTCTAATAGTTGCTACACTTAGTACCTTTGGTTTTGCCTTTCTTACCAGACAAACTAATCCGATTTTGATTGTCAGTCTCGCTTTTATTTCAGGAATTGGTCGTTCTTTGGCCTTAACAGGTTATAATGGCCTTAGTTTTTCTGAACTCCAATCGCAACAAAAAAATTCCGCTAATACCCTGCAAGCAGTTGTTCAAATGCTATCGCAAGGCTTAGGAATTGGCTTTTCAGCTACTTTAGTAGCTATTTTTGAACAATTTAGTTCAGTTAGAACTTCTTACAGCATGACTTTCATTTGTATCGGCATCATTTCCATTTATGCAATAGTAGAAATTTTACATTTACAAAAAGATGTTGGTGCACAAACACTCAATCAATCAGAAACATGATAAATCCTGGAGGTTTTCTCAATGGTTAGATTACAAAACGATTTTTACGAAGCAATCAACGGTGATTGGATTGATCAGGCCACCATTCCAGCCGATAAACCAGCTACCGGTGGTTTTTACGACTTGATTGAAGATATTGAACAGCTAGAGCGACAAGAACTAGCTGATTTTGAAAGTGGGAAAAAGCCCATTCCCGCTACCTTAAAAAACTTTGTCGCCTTTCACAAATTAACCAGCAACTGGAATCAGCGCCAGCAGGGCATCCAACAGATTGTGACGCAATACTTGGCGCCTTTACAAGAGATTACCAATTGGTCAGCATGGCAAACAAATGCCGGTCAACTTATTAAAGACGCTTATACCACAGAACTAGCCTTTGGGATTAGTCCTGATTCTAAAAATACGGCCATTAACGAACTATGGTTAACAGCACCCGACATTATCTTGCCTGATACAACTAGTTATGACGACCCTGAAAGCAGTCAACAATTACTAGCCGTTTGGTCCAAAATGGTCAAGGAAATTTTAGTTAAAGTCGGTTTTGACCAAGCAACAGCTGATCAAATGGTCGATCAAGCTTTGGCCTTTGACCATTTGATTGCCAATCGTAGTAGTAGCAACGAAGAAATGTCCGATTATTGGAAGAATTACCATCCAACCGACTTGGTTGATTTGCAAAAACAGCTTCCTGAGTATGACTTATCCGCAACTTTAACCGAAATTTTGGATAGCTCCGTTGAGAAGGTCATTATTAGTGATGCTAAGTTTTGGGATAAGGCAGCGGAAATTTATCAGGCCAAAAACTTCGAGGCCATCAAGGCTTGGACCATGATTCAAGCCGTCTTGGAAATTGCACCGTTCCTTAGTAACGATTTGCGCGTTCTAGCCGGTCAATATCAACGAACATTATCAGGAACTGCCGAAGCTAGCGAACCTCAAAAATCAGCCTTTCGCCAAGCTCACGCCTTTTTCGCTAGTGTGGTTGGCCTGTGGTACGGTGAAAACTTCTTTGGGCCTCAGGCTAAAGCTGACGTCACTAAAATGGTTAAAAGTATCATTAAGGTTTACGAACAACGTTTTGAACACAATGATTGGTTGACCCCAGCCACTTTAGAAAAAGCCAAGGTCAAGCTTAATGCCTTGACCATCAAAGTTGGTTATCCAGACTTTATTCCCGACTATTTGGTCAATCGGACGGTGGATCCGGAACAATCGTTGGTGGATAACATTATTCGCTTCAGTAAGGAAGCCGTTACTTACCATTTGAGCAAATGGCATCAAAAACCTAATGCCGAGGTTTGGGGAATGTCAGCTGACACCGTTAATGCTTATTATTCACCGGACTTCAACCAGATTGTCTTCCCAGCGGCGATTTTGCAGGCACCATTCTACCAGTTAAATCAAAGTGCTTCGGCTAATTTCGGTGGTATTGGAACCGTGATTGCCCACGAAATTACGCACGCTTTTGATACCAACGGGGCTCGTTTTGATGAGCACGGTAATTTGCATGAATGGTGGCAACCAAGCGACTTTAAAAACTTTGAAGCCCGTACCAAGTTAATCGAAGAACAATTCGACGGTTTGGAAAGTGCTGGGGCAGAGATCAACGGTCACCTGACGGTATCGGAAAACGTCGCTGACTTGGGTGGTATTTCGGCCGCCCTCACAGCTGCCCAGGCTGATCCAGAATTTAATGTGCACGACTTTTTTGAAAATCAGGCTCAGATTTGGCGTCAAAAGGCAAGCGATGACTACTTGAAATTACTAGCCAGTATTGATGTCCATGCGCCTGCAAAATTACGAGTTAACGTACCAGTTACTAACTTTGATCTCTTCTTTGACACTTATCAGGTCCAAAAAAGGGACGGCATGTGGCGTGAGCCGGCCGATCGAGTACAAATCTGGTAATTTTCGTTAAATATTTGTCGGTTTTAATCTTAATTTAAATAAATACGAGATAAACCCTTGTCAAGCAACCAAAAGATTGTTATTATAATATAGTTGTTTGAGACAACGGGAGTGTAGCGAAGTCTGGCTAAACGCGACGGACTGTAACTCCGTTCCTTCGGGTTCGTAGGTTCGAATCCTACCGCTCCCATACCGTATCATAGCTAACGGTTATAAATAAATAGCTATTGCCCCTTGGCCAAGTGGTAAGGCAGAGGTTTTTGGTACCTCCATGCGCTGGTTCGATCCCAGCAGGGGCAATTAGATTAAACAGTCAGAGATGGCTGTTTTTTTGATTACCATATTACTAAAAAGACCTTGGCGGTTTCTTCCGTCAAGGCCTTTTTGCTGTCTTAGAAAGCATCCACAATGGCAGAAACACCAAAGAAGAATAAGTAAAAGACAACCATATAAACCAACACTGTTGCTGCCATAACTGGACTAAACAAGAGGATAATGCCTAATGCCAAGCTAATTGCCGCAATAATCATTGAGAAGGTACCCATGATAGCGCTGATATGCAAGCCAATCCGGCTCATATACAATTGCGCAATTGAATCAACGATAAACCAAATGGCAAACAAAATTCCAATTGTACTAACGCCGACACCAACGTGAAAGATAAAGATGAAACCAATTAACACATCTACTAATACTTTAAATAGCCAATAATTATTATTAACTAAACCATCTTTTTTAAATTGACGTGCTTGAATTGTTGTATGTACCGCACCAACCCAAGCCATAATCCCAAATAGAAAAGAAAATGAAACCAAAAAACTAATTGGATGATTAAAAATAGAAGTCGCCAAAATAATGAACAAAATGCCCATTAACATTTCCAACCAATTAATTTTATTCTTTGTATTATTACCCATATTACTGTTCCTTCCCACATGTATAAACTGTCCAATGAAGTAAATTATAATATTTTCTCTTTGAACATTCAAATAAACCCCCTATAAAACCTAGTTACAAAACACTTTAAAAACTACATGATTCTTTATGAAAGCACTTTCATGTTCCCAACAAGGAATATCGTGGTATACTCAATTTGTGGTTATGTTCCTTTATGGGAATTATAATCTACATCTGCTTTTAGTGTTTGTCTGTGGATTGAAAGAGAGGAATTGTTATGGACACGTCAACTGAAAATTATAAGATGTACAAGGATGGTAAGCATTGGGTTTACTCCATGATGATTGCTGCTGCCTTTTTGGGTACGACAGCTGTTACCACTAGCACCACTGCCAACGCTGATGAAGCTACAGCAAGTCAAACTGCACCCGTTGCAGTGACTACGCCAGCTGCTGTTGCCTCAACTAAGAACGTTGCTCAATCAACTACACCAACTAATTTGGCCGATTTGCAAAGGAAGGCTACTGATACTCAAAACGCAGCTAATACTGTTGACAGCGAAGCTTCAGCTGCTAACCAAAAGGAGGCTACTTCAGAAAAGGCTAAGGCTGCTGATACCAACACTGACAACACCAATGCTGCTAATGACGTAACCAAGGTCGAAGCTAGTGTTAAGCAAGCTAAGAATGACGTTGATAACACCAAGGATGCAGTAGACAAGGCTCAAGATAAGGTTAACGATGCCAAGGCAACTTTGGACAAGGATGAAGCTAGTCGTAACGAAGCTACTAAGGTTTTGGAACAAGCTCAAAAAGGTTTTGGATGCTGCTAAGGCTGCTGTTGATGCCGCTTCAAAGAAGGCATCAGATGCCAACAACACTAACAACGAAGCAGTCGCTAAGGAGCAAGAATTTGTTAAGCAAAACGAAGCCATCGTTAAGACTGCACAAGATAATCTTGCTCAAGCCCAAACTGATGTAGGTACTGCTAAGACAACTCTTGACACTGATGAAGCTGCTCGTAACGCTGCTACTAATGACTTGGACGCTGCTTTCAATACTTTGAAGGACGCTCAAGCTGATAAGTTGAAGGCCGCTCAAGAAGCCAAGTATGCTAGTAAGGATGCCCTTGACAAGGCTGAAAAGGAACGCGCTGAAGCTACTAAGGCCTTGGATGCTGCCTTTGCCGCTTTGGATAAGGCTAACGCTGACAACAAGGCTGCCGATGAAGTTGCTACTAAGACTGCTGGTAATCTAACACCAGTTGTGGCAGTCGCACCAACTAACGTTACCCCAGCTAACAATGGTGGTAAGAGTACTCCTGCCAAGATGGCTAAGTCATCCGACTTGCCACAAACTGCTGAGCGTAGTGCCAACAAGCAAGGTTCAATTCTTGCTCTTGGTCTTGCTGCTCTTGGTTTGACTAGCGTACTATTTTACCGTCGTAAGCACTAAGATTTTTTGAAGAAATGCCTTCAGGCATTTTTTTATTTACACTGAGAAATTGAGAACAAGATTACATATAGTTATATAATTAGTTTAAAATTTCACCCTAGGATGTAGGTAAATATCATGAAGAACATCAAGAATTCGCGCCATTTAATTATGCTAGCCCTAACTATTTTTATGCTCACTTATGTCATCCTAATTGTTTTAAATGATTTACATGTTATCCTTTTACCACATTGGTTAAGTGATAATTTCCTTTTCGGATTGATTTTTTACACACTGGCTATATCTAGCTTAGATAAGAAAAGATAACAATGGATTGTATTAGAAAAAACGTATGCTAAGGCATACGTTTTTTCTATTTATTTTCGATATTTTCCAATTTTTGTACCGTCACTGAAAGATGTTTTTTATCATGAAATGGCTTGGCTTCTTTTACATCTACCTTATTTTACTTGTTAATAAACTATCTAGGGCTGATAAATCCCCCTTAACCAGGGTGTTGACCGTACTTTCTGGCACAATTCGCGCGATTTTAACGTAATTATCTTTGTGATAAACCATGACATAAGGATTTTTGAGACCCTAATTGAAATCAATCGTCAGCGTTAACTTTGACCATTGACTCCCCATCTCATTGTCAGTAAACCAAACCATCCAATGGCCGTGTTTGGTATTATTGGGACTAATTACCTTTTCACTTGGCAACCTAGTGTAGGCCGTTGTATAGCTTAAAAACTGGTTAAACTCTGCTCAGTCTGTAATTGCTTGATATCTTCCTTAAAGTTCATATCGTTTTCCTTCACTAAAACCGGACTCATCTCCTAATGGTAGCAAGAAAAATTAACATTTTAAAAGCAAGTATTAATAGCAAAGGGAAGGGCTTTTTACAATGAAAAAGCCCCGACCACAGCCGGAACTTCCTAGAAATCAAATAAAGTTTAACACGGTTGCCACCGTATTATTCAACATATGCAAAGCAATCGAGACTTCGATACGATCAGTTTTAACATAGGCGTAAGCAAAGGACATCCCCATCACCGCGTAGATGGCAAAGCTGATAACATTAGAACTTTGGTGCATGGCCGAAAAGACTAAACCGCTAATCACAATGGCATAGTTTGGATTCACATTCGGCAGCAGCCCTTTAATTAATAAACCACGAAACAATAATTCCTCACAGATTGGTGCAAAAATGATAACTGATATGACCATTAACACTAACGAAGCTGAATTGCTGTCCATAATAGCTTGAATCGCTTGATCATTTTGGGTTTCAGTTTGGTGATAAAGCCACTGGTTAAGATATGATAAACCATGTTCCAATGCCATCGCCACCAGATAGCAGGTCACAATTAAGATATAATCATTTTTTGCTAAATTATGAAGGGGCTTTTTATATAATTTTTGATAATAGTAGTAACCCAATAAAATAACAATGGTCCAAGCTGCAATATAGGCAATTCCCAACAAGATTGTTTGGACTAAATTAACCTTGAACTCACTGAGTATTCCCAAGGGAATATCGGCAAACTCCATTGCTACTAGTAATAAAAATAAAATACCCGCTCGCCCTAGATAGGTTTTGAAGCCGATTTTAACGGCATCTGGTTTAAAAAAGTTCATCAATTACTCCCCATTTGTTTAACTATATACTTTATAAACATCATCTTATATACAGCGCCACAATAGCAAATGAATCACGGTAAATTTAATTATTTTTAAACTCTTAGCAGGCTTTGCCACCGGTTATTACGCCAATAATGGAGGGGATAAAAGGTAATATCAGTTGCACACCAAACTGAATCAATCACTAGCTACAATCTTCTTCAAAATCCGAATCAATTCTAGCTGATCGTGTTCATCTAAATGCTTCGTTAGAATGCCATCATAGGATTTAAATTTAGCCCGCATACTATGACACAAATCTGCACCCTTCGATGTCAAATAAATCTCTTTGGCCCGGACATTGTCCTCCGGAACTTTGCGTTCAATTAACTCCTGCTTTTCTAAATTAACTAAAATATTGGAAATTGTTGGATTTCGACGGTGCAAGAGTTTGGCCAAATCACTTTGAATAATACCCGGAGTTTGCTGCACAATCCGCAAAACATGACCCTGCTGAAGGGTGATTGGCATATCCTTGATAATCTGATGACGATGATAATGGCTAACTTGTAACATTAATTCTTGAATTTCTTGACTATGGGACATACTTACCTCGGAAATTAGTTGACAGTTAGGTGTCTAACTATTATACTCATTTTACGTTTAGATATCTAACTATTAGTAGCGTAACTATCTGTACTTTTATTTTACTATAATTCGGGGTAAATTTTTATGAATGCAGCAAAGTCTCCTAAAACAAGGGAAAAATTTAATTTCAATCGGTTTGTTAATCTAGTCCAACAAACTAAACCCAAATACTGGCAATTATGGCTGGGATTGGCTCTAAGCTTGACAGCAACTGGGGCACAACTATTAGTGCCCAAAGCTGCCCAATCTATGGTCAATAACTTTTCCAAAGGGATTGATTCCGTCCTAGTTATCGGCCTAGTAGCTCTATTCTTAGCTAGTGCCTTAATTAGCGCTTTATCCGGTGTCCTACTGGGTTCCTTTGGTGAAAATGTGGTCGCCAATTTACGTAAGTTACTCTGGAATCGTATTTTACGCTTTCCAGTGAGCTACTTTGATGAGGTCAAAACCGGTATGATGACTTCTCGCCTAGTCAATGATTCCGATCAAATCAAAAACCTCTTGGCCGTATCTTTTCCTAGTTCGATTTCATCTATTTTCCAATTACTTGGTGCCTTAGTCATCATGCTTTTTATGGACTGGAAGATGACTATTGTGATGTTTATCGCCGTTCCAGTCGTTACCCTAGTGATGCGTCCCATCATGAGTCGAGCTCGCAAGGTTGGTCATCAACGCCAAGATGAATTAGCAAATTTTTCAGGTAAGGCCGAAGAGACACTCAATGAAATTCGATTGGTCAAATCCTCGGATGCCGAAGATTATGAAACCAAAAGTGGTAACAAAATGGTCGATAAACTCTACCAAATTGGCCTGAAAGAAGCCCTTTATGATTCCGTGGCCTTCCCCTTGATGCAAATGGTCATGATGGGATTGTTTGTTGGGGTACTTGCTTATAGTGCCCATCGAATTGCTGTTGGTACCATGACGGTTGGCACCATGTTTGCCTTTCTAATGTATCTGTTCCAAATCATCGGCCCCCTAAATTCTTTGGCCCGTTTCTTAACGGACTTATCCAAGGCTAACGGCGCCACTGACCGCGTGCAAGATTTGATGGAAGAAAGGCAAGAAGATTTCATCACTGGTCATGCCCAAACCGTTGATGATCTGGCGCTTGAAATGGCGGACGTTAAGTCCTCTTACGGTTCCGATCAGTTGATTTTAAAGGGTATTAACATGGTGGCTAAACCTAACACCACGGTCGCCTTTGTGGGTCCTTCTGGTAGTGGTAAATCAACAATTTTTAGTTTGATAGAGCGTTACTACCAACCTAATTCTGGTTCAATTAAAATTGGTGACACCAATATTACCGATATTAATTTGGCCGATTGGCGCAAGCAAATCGGCTTTGTTTCACAAGATTCAGCCATCATGGACGGAACCATTCGTCACAATCTAACCTATGGATTAGATGGTAACTTTTCCGACGAAGAACTTTGGCAAGTATTGCAATCGGCTTATGCCGATGGTTTTGTCCATGAAATGGCTAACGGTCTTGATACCCAAGTAGGTGAGCGGGGCGTTAAAGTATCTGGTGGCCAGCGACAGCGACTAGCAATTGCCCGGGCCTTTCTCCGCAATCCTAAAATTTTGATGCTGGATGAAGCCACTGCCAGCCTAGATTCTGAATCAGAAGCCATGGTGCAGAAGGCCTTGACGCAATTAATGAAGGGCCGAACAACCTTAATCATTGCCCATCGGCTCAGCACAATTGTGGATGCTGATGATATTTATTTTATCGACCATGGCACAGTTAGTGGCCACGGTTCCCACCAAGAACTACTCAATACCTTGCCACTGTACCAAGAATACGTGCAAATCCAATTTAAGCAATAAAAAACAAGCTTTCCGGCGTGGTGGTCAGAAAGCTTGTTTATATAAAAGAAACATCATTATCCCAGTAGCGGTGTAATAAGAGCTTCAATCAAAGCAGCAATTAATAAAATTGGCACGGCATACAAAATATACGTTTTAAAGCTAGCAATAATCGTTTTTTTAATTGAAACATCTTTTTTACGACGATAAATTCGTCGGCAAATTACTCGATTAATTTTAGCTAAAGCGATACAGACAATTCCTAATCCAATCGTTTCTAAAATGCCATGGGGTAGGGTTAATACCATTACTTGTAAAAAGCTCACTTTGGGGAGCACTAGCAGAAGATAATACACAAAACCGATAGAAGCTGCCGTAGCGCCAAAATTCAAAAAATATAGATAAGGAATTGGTATTAAGGCCAAAATAAAGGCAATCAATGATACCCGAAAAGCATTGTTGAAAAATAGGGCAATGAAGGTATTCATCCCATTTTTAGTATGGGGCATTTGTTTTCCCAATTCATGTAAAACATTTTCAAAATCAGGCTTGATGAAAATCATACTGATAAAAGTAATTAGAATAATCCCAACAAATACCACTAAAAACTTCACTAAGGCCTTCCAATCCAAAGGGTTGTTTCGATACGTCGTCGTAATTACGTTTCGGCGCAGATCCATAAATATCTCTCTTTCCAAATCTAAAATTTGACACTAGTAGTTTATCATATTTATAATTTTTTCACATAAATTGATCATTTGATTATTTCACAATCCACTAATAAAAAAAACCAGTTATCAACAATATGATAACTGGTTTTTACTAACGTTCATTACTGTTTCCGATACCGCTTAATACCTACAAAGAGCATGGCGTTAACCATCATCAAACTCAAAAGAGTTTCGGAATAATGGTCTTGTTTACTGGTTGGTGGTAAGTTCGGCGGTGTTGTCGAAGTTGAGGTTGAAGTGCTAGTAGACGTCGAGGTGCTAATGGAAGTCGACTGACTAGGTGGGGTAGATTCACTAGTTGATGTTGAGCCACTTGGTGGCGTGGAGTCACTATGGGAATTTGAACCGCTTGGTGGCGTAGATTCGCTATGGGAATTTGAACCACTTGGTGGCGTAGATTCACTATGGGAATTTGAACCACTTGGTGGCGTGGAGTCACTATCAGAATTTGAACCACTTGGTGGCGTGGAGTCACTATCAGAATTTGAACCACTTGGTGGCGTGGAGTCACTATCAGAATTTGAACCACTTGGTGGCGTGGAGTCACTATCAGAATTTGAACCACTTGGTGGCGTGGA
>NZ_CAKOET010000010.1 GCF_933208495.1 Convivina praedatoris | reverse complement strand
AAGAGGGGCCTGTAGCTCAGCTGGTTAGAGCACTGTGTTGATAACGCAGGGGTCACAGGTTCGAGTCCTGTCAGGCCCATGACAAGGGAGAGGGAATCCTCTTCCTTTTTTTGTTTTTGGAGAAAAATGAATAATTCAGCAATTGGAAAATTTAATGTTGAGAAAATAACTGTTCAACAAGAGCAGCAGTTAACTAATATTCAGCATTATATAGAGTGTGCTTTGAAGTCAGGTGAACATCACATTGTTGTTATTGAGGGACAAGCTGGTACTGGTAAGAGTGTTCTTTTAACAAAACTTTTTCAGCGTTTAAAAGCTGGTGCTACTTTAAAGGGATCACCTTATTATCAAAAACAATGTGTTTTTACTGTTAACCATCCAGAGTTATTGAAAATTTATCAGGAATTAGGAAGGCAATTACCTGGTATTTATAAAAAAGACTATGTTCGACCAACTTCTCTAATTAATGACTGTCATAAAACGAAGAAAATGTATGATATTGTTCTAGTAGATGAAGGACATTTATTATTTACAAAGCCAGAGCCTTATATTCGATTTACGCAAGAGAACCAATTAAGTGAAATTATTAAATTAAGTCGGGTTGTCGTTGTTGTTTTTGATTTTAAGCAGGTGATGCAGACTAAAATGTTTTGGAACAAACCATTATTAGACAAGGTTCTTGCTCCATACAAGCATGTTTTTTTTAATCTTGATTTTCAATATCGGATGCAGGCTTCTCAGGCTACTATAGAGTGGATTGATGGGTTGACTAACGGCCAAATATTACCATTACCGTCAAATCGTGGTGACTATGATTTGAGAATTTATAGTCGTGCTTATGACTTATATGAGGCTATCAAACAACGAAACATAGAGGTTGGATTATCTAGAATGCTGACAGCTACTGGATTTACCCGAGGACCACATGACGAGCATACAGTGCGCATGGATGATTTCAACCAACCATGGGATGAATTAGATGCTCAGCCAACGCCTTGGGCTGAGCGATCCGAATCAATTACGGAAGTGGGATCGATTTACACCATTCAAGGTTTTGATTTGAATTACGCTGGGGTTATTTTAAGTCCTGCTTTTGAGTATGATGCTACCACTGATTCGATTGTTGTTAATCCTGACAAGGTAACGCATACTGAAATTTATAAAAAAACACCTCGAATTCAAAGTGAACAAGAGATGACTGCTTTTAAAAGTCAGGTAATGTTTAATACGCTGAATGTTTTGCTAAAACGTGGGATTAAGGGGTTGTATGTAACCGCTGCTGATCCACAATTAAGAAAAAGACTATTAGAACTATAAAAAAGGAGAGCCACGTGGCCCTCCTTTTTTATAACTCCCATTCGTCCAGATTTTGAACCGAGTGAGTTGGCTTAAGAAGCATTTTTTGAATTTGTTCGGGTGTGGAAACGCCACTATACACCAATAAGGTGTCAATTTTCGCATTTATACCAGCAAGAATATCAGTATGATAATTGTCACCCACCATAATTGGATGCTGAGGATTTCCCAGGCGTGATAGCGCGCCGGTCATAATGGGCAGCGAGGGTTTGGCAATGATAGTCGGTTTAACATTAGTAGCTGTTTGTAAGGCTTGTACGATTGTACCTGCTCCGGGAAGCATGCCCCGTTCACTTGGTAAATTAGTATCAGCGTTAGTTGCAATGAAGCGTGCCCCCTTTTGGATAGCAAGGGTGGCATTAGCTAGCTTAGCGTAGGTTAATTGACGATCTAGGCCAGTAACCACATAATCAGCTCGATCATCACCGATAAGGTTAAAATCAGCATCGCTTAAGGAAACTTTCAAGCCCTCTTCACCAATCATATAAACGGTTTGATGACCAGGAGTGGCTGCTTTGGCTAGATAGTCAGCTGTTGCAAGAGCACTAGTGTAAACTTGATTGGAACTAGTCGGAATATCATGATTAATGGACAGATTGCGGGCAACGTCGGCTGGTGTTTTGGTGGAATTGTTGGTAACAAATAGGTAAGGAATATTGGCCTTTTGTAGCTTGCTAATAAATCGTTTAGCGGCTGGAATTGGCTTTGTTCCTTGGTAAATGGTGCCATCTAAGTCGATTAAATAGGCATCGTATTCTCGCATAGCTGAACCCTTCTGAAAAAAACTCTTAATTTTGATTTAACATCATCCTATTATAGTACAATTAAACTTGTTCATGTAGTTGAACCTATTATTATTTAGTAGACTTAATAGCAGTAGTCATCACCGCCATGGCGGTTTTTTTACTTTTATTTTAAAAGTCGGTTAAAATGGTTATTAAGGAATTAAAAGGATTATGCTCAAAGAAAAAATTTTAAGCGATGAAAAGCAAATACCACCATTTTTAACGCCAGCAGCGATTGTGTCTTTAATTGTTGCCATTAGCGCTGCTAATTTGGCAGTCAACGTAGCTACTGGTACACAAGAAGGGAAGAAGGTTAGCTCGGTTAGTTATGTATCAACCTCTTCGACTAGTATCGCTAATAGTGAAAAGCATTCATCAAGTAGTGAGTCGAGTCACAGCAGCACACAGAGTAGTTATTCTTCGGAAAAGGCGGTTTCTTCTAGTGATTCGTCGAGTGGGGAATCTAGTACTAGTTCACAGGAATCTAAAGGTAGTTCTAGTAGCAGTCAACAAAGTGATAAAGTATCTAGCAATGATACAAGTAGTAAGGTGTCAGAACAGGGGTAATATAGCATGTTTTCACTATTAGATATTGTTAATAGTTATTTGGGATATTTTACTACTAATACTCGAACTAAAGGAAAAATCTATACCGTTGTGGCTATGGCTGGTGTTTGGTATATTTTATATTTATCATTACGATTTTTTCAAAACGGTCGTTGGTTACGTGGATCCTTATTAGTCGCAGTGTTCTTAGTATTGCTGTATTTTAGCATTTTAAATGTATTTTACTTTTTTACAACTAAGGCCATGAAATGGGATGTTTCACGATTGCTTGCTAAGGTATTGGGGACGACAATTCCAGTGGCCGGCGAAGCTACGGCTGCTCACCCCATTATTATGCCAGCTAATGGCATGTATGATCGTAAAGATGTGCTAAAGGCTGAGGTGCAGTTTAGCGATCAGCAGCAGCAGGCTATTGATAATTTAGCTCAGCAATTAGAAGCGATGAATATGTGGGCCCATGATTATCACAGTCTCAATAAAAAGGGGCAGCGTCAAATCATTGCTCAAGATGGCTGTATCCATGATAATCATCCAGGGACTTTACTGCCATATTTTGATTTACAAGAGATGGCAGATGGTAGTTTAGACATTGTAGCTGGGCTGAATCAGTTACAAGCACAAGATATTGCTACAATTACTAAAATTGGTTTATTACCGGTTAGACAGGCTCAAAAAGATTACCAATTATCATTAGCTTCGGTGGTTATTACAGGTGGGAAAAGTCATGTGCAGGGCCGTCGAGAACTAGTAGAAGTTGTTAAACCACACTATGTAAAAGTTGAAGTAGCTTATGCCCAGCGTGAAAAGGTTTAAGCGCAGTGGGAAATAGATAGCTAGGGTGAGAAATATGTTTAGCATGAGGAATCGTGTTCAAGATTTATGGCAGCAGGTGTTGTCGCCTAAAAATTGGAATAGACAACTTAACAGTCGTAAAGGTTTTTTCGTGTGGATTGTTATTTTGATGGTTTTAAAAACAATTCTAGCCTACGGGGCTGATTTTAACTGGTTGCATATTGCTAGTCCAGTTCAATTTATCTTGATATTTTTTAATCCAGTTGGGTTTACTATTATTTTCTTGAGTTTAGCTCTATTTATTCGACGTAAAGAATTATATTACGGGGCTTTATTGTTGTTAGATGGCCTTTTGACAACGTTACTCTACATTAATGTGACTTATTTTCGAGAATTTTCGGACTATATGTCGATTAATACAATGTTGGGGTACAAGACCGTTAACCAAGGGACAAAAGTTGCTGGTGCCGTTACTTTAAATTGGCACGATGTTTTCTTTTGGGCCGATATTGTGGTCTTGATTGGGTTGTTTGTCTTTAAAAAAATCAAATTTGATAATCGTCGATTGCCGCAATTTTATGCTTTTAAAACTTTTACTTTCGGATGGCTTTTACTGGCTTTGAATTTTATGGTGGCTGATATTGAACGACCCCAGTTATTAACTCGTCAGTTTGACCGAGAATATTTAGTTAAGTATTTGGGCTTAGGTCCCTTTACTATCTGTGATGCCTATAACACGTATGAAACCAGTCAGGTGCGTAAGAGCGCTCGTCCAGATCAACTAGATGAAGTTAAGGCCTATATTAAAAGTCACTATGCGGAGGTCAATCCTAGTTTTTATGGAACCGCTAAAGGGAAAAATGTGATTGTCATTCATTTGGAAAGTTTTCAGCAACTTTCAATTGATCGTCAGATTAATGGACAAGAAGTAACACCGTTCTTGAATAGTTTGTATCATGATCAGGGGACGATTGCCTTTGATAATTTTTTCCATCAAGTGGGACAGGGTAAAACTTCGGATGCTGAAAATATGCTGGAAACTTCTACCTTTGGGCTTCCGCAGGGATCTTTATTTTCTAAGCTAGGGAATGACCAGACTTTCCAGGCAATGCCAGCAATTTTAAACCAGCGTGCTGATTATTCGAGTGCAGTTTTCCACGGTAATACCGGTACATTTTGGAACCGGAGTAACGTCTATAAGCGAATGGGCTACCAAAATTGGGTTTCAGGTGAGTATTTTGATGTTACTGGTAAAAAAGCTACTTCCTGGGGCTTGAAGGATAAACTCTTATTCCGTGATTCAGTACCATACTTAGAGCGCTTGTCACAACCGTTTTATGCGAAGTATTTGACGGTCACTAACCATACACCTTTTGATATTGATAAACAGGATCAAGATCCTAACTTTGTAACCACTAATAGTGGTTCTAAATATGTTGACAATTACTTTGTAGCTAACCATTACTTGGATCAATCATTAAAAGAATTTTTTGATTATCTTAAGAAAACGGGATTGTATGATAATACCATGGTTGTTTTGTATGGGGATCATTATGGTATTTCAAACACTGAAAATCATTATCTGGCACCAATTTTGGGGCGTACAGATGGTGAATGGACTGATTTAGATAATGCTAATTTGCAGAGGACACCACTGATCATTCATATACCAGGCTATAAGGAGGGGCATATTGACCATACTTATGGTGGGGAAATTGATGTGGCACCAACAATTGAACATTTGCTAGGCATTAGCACGAAACGCTATATTCAGTTTGGGCAGGATTTGTTAAGTACTAAACGTCAACAGCTAGTTGTCTTCCGAAATAAAGACTGGATTAGTCCTGATTATGCTAGTCTTTCAGGTAGTTATTGGAATGTTAAAACGGGTCAGCGGATTACGGATCCGACGACACAAGAGCAAGAAACTTTCAATAAATTACAGGATTCAGCTGTTAAAGAACTGGCGATGTCAGATGATGTTAATCAAAAGAACTTACTACGTTTTTATGATCCAAAGGGTTTTAAGGCTATTGATGATCGTAATTATGATTATAGTAAGTCGGCCACCGTTAAACGATTAAAGCAGCAAAGTGAGGAACGTAAGTCGAACAGTTTGTATGCTAAAAATGGCGACAAGACAACGTTGGGTGATTATGTAACGGATGCTCCTGAAGTATATGATGCTAAGGGGGATACCACTCGTGTGATTCCGCGTGGTGCTGATGATTTTTCAGGAAGTAATTGATAAATAAAGGACTAGTATAGACTACTAGTCCTTTTTAGGAAGATGGCATGTGGCAATATCAAGTATCAGTTGATAATTATAATAGTGGGAAATCAATTAAAGAATTTTTAATTGATAACTATCTACCGAAACACTTAAGGGGTGCCTTACGGCAACATAAAGGTTTAGTTGTTAATGGTCAAATCGTTGCTACTAGTTATGTATTAAAAATAGATGATTGCCTGACCATGAGGTTTAACGTGGATGATTTCTATGCGCCAGACAGTTACCGGCCTAATTATCATCAGGCAATTAAAGTTATTTATGAAAATAATGACTTAATGGTGCTTGATAAACCAGCTGGAATGAAAATGCATGCTCATTCGCCAAGTGAAGATGATACGCTATTAAATTATGCGGCTGCCTATTTAAAACAAAATCAAACTTTGTCGGCGCAAGCACCAGCCCAGCCATATATGGTTCACCGATTAGACCGGGATACTTCTGGATTGGTCCTCATTGCTAAAAATCCAATTGTGGTGCCAATTCTAAACCGACAGCTTAGTAAAAAAGAAATTCAACGGACTTATTATGCTTGGGTTAAAGGGCATATGTCAGCTACTACGGGTATAATTAATCGCCCAATTGGGCAACATCCAACTGATGATCGATTACGGTGGGTGGATGATGATTGTGGACAGACGGCTCAAACTGGTTGGCGGGTCGTTGAGCAAATAAGCGATAGGAGTTTACTTAAATTAGTGCTATCGACGGGGCGAATGCATCAGATACGGGTGCATTTAGCAAGTGTAGGGCACCCAATTATTGGGGATTCTTTGTATGGGGGCCTCAAGGCCAGCCGTTTAATGCTACAAGCAGGGCAGTTGGATTTTATTCAGCCGTTTAGTGGAAAAAATTTGTCAATTAAACTTAAAAATAATCAATTATTTTGGGAATAAAAAAAGGTGAATTGCTATTTAGCAATTCACCTTTTTTATTTTAAGCTTGCGTCGGACGATAAAAGATACGAAGCACTCCTCCGGCTAAGACAGCCGCTAGAAGTTGTGCTGCTAGGTAAATCCATATAAAGGAGCCAGCTTGATTACTGGTGTAAAAGATGGGTGCAATAACCCGAACTGGGTTTAAAGCACCACCGCTAAGCGGAAAAGCAGTAAACATTGTTAAGGTTAAAAATGTCCCGGCAATGACCGGACTTAAGCGGGGATGCTCTTGGATTGCTAACAGGATGACTAATACTAAAAAGAAAGTTAGCACTAGTTCAACTCCGAAAGTATAGGGTGCTAATAGATCACTAGATGTTGGATGTAAGGAGCTCAAAATTTGAGTGGTGGAAATATTTTGACTGGCAGATTTTTGAATGTTAGATAGTCCATTAATTCCAGCAATGGTAAAACCAAGCCCAGTAATACCACCTAGAAGTTGGGCAACAGTATACCCTAGACAAGTTTTCCAAGTGATTTGACCAGTGATAGCCGCTCCGATTGATACGGCTGGGTTAAAGTGGCCACCATTGGCCCATGGCCCCCAGATGAACATTGAAGTCATTAGAGCTAGTCCAAAAGTTAGCATAATATCAAATATTTGGGCGAAATTAAAGGCAGTTAAATAAATGATACTCGCACCGGCAAAGAGCATAAATAGTAAGGTTCCTAAAAATTCAGCAAGATACTTGCGCATGAATATCTCCTTGAGTCATTTTTTATACGGCAATCTTTAATAGGATAACATTTTATAGCTATTAATCGGAAAATTTATTTGCGCAATAGTAGGGCGTTAAAGGCCACAATTACAGTGGATAGTGACATAACAATGGCCCCAATCATGGGGTTCAAAGTGATACCCGCAAAGGTGAACAGCCCAGCAGCGGCAGGAATAGCTAGTACGTTATAACCAGCTCCCCACCATAGGTTTTCGATCTCCTTACGGTTAGCATTATAGGCTAGGTGAATTAGATCAATTACTTTAGTAAGACTGGGCGAAATCAAAACGGCATCAGCTGAAGCTTGGGCGACTTGTGTGCCAGCGCCAATGGCGATACTTAGGTTGGCTTGGGCTAGGGCAGGGGCATCATTGATACCATCACCAATCATCATTACTTGGCCTTTGTTTTGATATTCTTTGACCAATTTAATTTTATTTTGGGGAGATGTCTGCGCTCTAACTTCAGTGATACCAAGTTGCTGGGCGACATGGTCAGCGGTTTGCTGATTATCACCGGTAACCATTACTGGTGTAATACCCGCTGCCTTTAAATCCTGAATAAACTGAGGGGTTGAAGCCTTGATACTGTCTCCTTGAGAAATAGCAGCGAGGACTTGCTGGCCATTAGTTAAATAAGAAACAGTTCCCATATTATCTAAGGGTTGATACTGAATATGGTTTTCATCTAAATAGCGTCCGGAGGCTAAAGTATAGGTGACGTTTTTTAGTTGCCCCTGAACACCATAGCCGTTTAGTACTTTAACCTGAGTCATTGGAGTGGCTTGAATTTTTTTATTAGTAACATAGCTTACTAATGATTTAGCCAAGGGATGAGTTGATTGACTTTCCAATCCAGCCATAATAGCTAGGGCATCATCTTCTTTAATATCAGTAAACACTAATTTTTGGACGGTAAAATGACCATTGGTTAATGTGCCAGTTTTATCCATTAGAGCGTATTGAATATTTTTGGCCATAATCACATTCTTGTGATTTTTAATTAAAATACCGTCACTAGCGGCAATAGCTTTAGTTCGTTGGATAACCATAGGAATAGCCAATCCGAGAGCGTGGGGACATGCAATCACTAAAGTAGTCACGGCAATGTTAATGGCAAAATTTAACCCTTTAAGGGGTGTCCATATTAAAAAGGCACCAATGGCAAAGGCGAGAGCTAGCCAGAATAGCCAAGAAGCTACTTTGGTGGCCAAATCTTCAGCTTGTGATTTAGCATTTTGAGAGTGGACTAAAGTATTTTCTAGCTGACCAATAAAAGAATTGTTACCGACACCATTCAACAAGACTAGAAGGGTGGCATCACCATTGATGGTCCCGCCGATAACTTTATCGCCGACGTTTTTAGTAATCGGTTTACTTTCACCGGTCATCAAGGATTCATCAACTTGACTTTGGCCACTTTGCACCAAGCCATCACCTGGGAAGGCTTCACCAGCCAAAACTTGAACCACCATACCGTTTTTAAGACTACTAAGGGGCATATCCATAAAAGTGTCGCCGTGCTGTACATGAGCAGTTTCTGGCATTAGCTTGCGCAGTTCTGTGGTAGCATCACCCGCCCGCATGGTAGCTGACATTTCTAATAAATGGCCTAAAAGCATGATTACGACTAAGGTAGCAAATTCCCAGAAGTAGTCCATAACATCGCTGTGCAGGAAAGTGTTTGCTAATAAGGCGTAAATTGAATACCAGAAAGTTACTAAAAGACCCATGCTAATTAAACTCATCATAGCTGGCTTTTTTTGTTTAAGTTCAGCAATTGCACCGGTGAAAAATGGTTTGGTACCCACTATATAAAGAGCAGCAGCTAAAACAGCAGTGACCCAATTACTACCTGGAAATGTTTTGGTGAAGGGTAAATTTAGACCCATTAACGGGGTGATAAAAATAATGGGTATCATCAGAATCAGTGACCACCAGAAACGCCGCCGCATATCCCCCATGTTCATATTCATCATGCTGCCACCGGGCATCATGTGCATGTGTCCGCTGTGTTGGTGCATTGACATGTCAGTCATCGAATTATTATGTGACATTTGGCTCATATCATGCTGATTAGACATTGAGGACATGTCATGCATTTGATCTTTATTCATTTGGACTCCTCTCCTATATAACCACTCAATCAGATAATGTTAGGGGTCTAGTTTACATCTGCTTGTAATAAAATACAAATTAAGTCTTTAATATATGCTATTAGGAGTAATATTATTTAATTTTTTCTTTTAAAATAAAAATTGGTATACACGAAAAATATTAATGTTGAGCTCACTCAATTGTGATGCTTTTTCGTGCTATCCTAGTAGTAACCCATATTAGATAATTATTGTATATTGTGCACTAAGTTTGAGGAATTTAAAATGGTTCAGTCACCTAAAAATACAAATGTTTCTGCAATGTTTGACCGTTTGGCACCTGAGTATGATCGGATGAATAATATTATTAGTCTGGGTACTCACCGGCACTGGCGGCGTAAAGTTATGCAAAAAATTCGTTTTAGTCAACGAGACGATATTTTGGATGTGGCTACTGGTACTGCTGACTGGGCTTTAGCTTTAGCAGCAAGCAGTAGTCGCCAATCGCGGGTAGAAGGCTTGGATTTTAGTGTTGAAATGTTGGCCGTGGGACAACAAAAAATTAATGCTAGTCTGTATAAGGATAAAATTCAGTTGACACAGGGTGATGCGATGGACTTGCCCTATGAAAATAATCAGTTTGATATTGTAACTATCGGCTTTGGTTTACGTAATTTGCCAGATCCTAAACGAGGATTAGCTGAGATTTACCGGGTACTAAAGGCGGGGGGCCAACTAGTTATTTTAGAAACATCACAACCGCAAAATCGATTTATCAAACCTTTTTGGCAATTATATATTCGTAAAATTGTTCCTAATTTTGGTCGGGTATTTGCCAACGGAAAACATCAAGAATATCGTTATCTAGATGAAACGACCGAAGCTTTTATGGATTTTAAGTCACTAGATCATTTATTAGCTCAAGTCGGTTTTATAGAACGTAAAACGTTTAGTTTTAATTTGGGTGCTGCCCGTGCCTATTATGGAATCAAGGAATAATTAAGAAGAAAATTATGAATCAAGGATCAGTTAAGAAAAATATTACGCTGTTATTTTCAACCGTTGTGGTTGGTTCGCTGGTAGGATTCGTTGCCATGTCACTATCATTTTTTTTGGATGGTGTAGAATCACTTTTTTTACATTTTAATGAATCAGCCAGTCAACCTAGTCCAATCAGTAGTCAGCCGTGGCTGCGTTTATTATCGGTTTTTCTAGGTGGAACTCTCGTATCCCTTGTCTGGTATTTATTGCGTAAATATGGTCGGCCGATTGTAGGGATTAAGGGCGCTGTTAAGGGTCAAGAAATGCCACTAATGGAAACTTTGGTCAATGTCGTTACCCAGATATTTTATGTTGGTACGGGTGGATCAGTTGGTCGTGAATTAGCTCCTCGACAAGCGGGAGCAGCTTTAGCTCAGTGGTGGGGCCGATTGCTAGGTAAAATGAAGTTGGGTAGGTTAGATGCTGATGACCTTCAACTCTTGGTTACTGCAGCTGCTGGGGCTGGTTTTGCTGGCGTATATATTGCACCCATTACGGGAATGCTTTTTTCAATTGAGGTGTTGCTAAAGAAGGTTTCCATTCGAACCATTACCGTTAGTTTGGGGATGTCAATTATTGCCACTTTATTTGGTTCGTTAGCTAAGGGATTTCGTCCTTACTATCTTGTTGGTGATTTACATTTTTCGATTCCTATTCTAGTAGTAGGATGTTTGTTAGCACCAATTGCTGGCGTGACTGGTGCCTTTTTCCGTAAGGCAATGGCTTGGGCACAAACACATCAAAAATCAGGAACGGCTATATTGTGGCAGCTACCACTAGTAGCTTTAGCGACAGGGGCTGTGGCGTATTACTATCCTAATATTTTTGGAAATGGCCGGCCAATTGCCCAAAGTGCGATGAATGTTTCTAATTTAAGTTTTGCGACCACTTTATTGCTATTAGCGCTAATTAAATTTGGATTAACTTTTTCTACATTAAAGGCTGGTGGAACTGGTGGAACTTTGACGCCAGCAATTGCTAGTGGCGCAGCGCTTGGGGCAATGTTGGGGTCCATTTTAACCTTATTTATTCCAGGTATCTCGATATCACAAATAACGATTTTGATGGCTACTGCCTTTCTAGCGGCTTCACAGCAAGCACCGTTAATGGCAATGTTTATGATTTTTGAAATTAGCCACCTTGATTATTCTGCTTTACTACCGTTAGGAGGGGCCGTTGTGATTGCAGTAACAACGACTAAGGCCCGCTGGCGGTAGCGCCCGTGTTGTACTACTAGTCCATGTTTTATTAAAAAGATTCCTTTATTGGGAATTTTACAGTGAGTTTATGGTATACTTACAGCAGTGCAATTCCAAATTGGTAGGGGCACAAAAGAATAATAGGAGGATATTATGGGTGCAATTAAAGCTGTTTCCAAAACAGCAATTGCAGCCTTGCTAGGTTTCGGTATGCTTACCTCTGTGCAAGCTAGTGCCGATAACACTGGTGACTTGCAGCCTTTCACTGCAGATTCTTTGCAGACACCACTTCAGCCATTTACTGCTGATAGTGCACAAGCTACAAGTACCACTACTGCTCCTAGTCAGTCTGTTGTTAAGACTGACCAGGGTAGTGGTTACACCAAGCCAGACTCAGATGTACCGTTTGAGAATGCTTTGACTACTGCTAGCAACTTTTTTGGCGACAAAAAAGTTACTAACAACCAGTCAAATGGTGTAGTGTCTAGTCCTAAGCAGTACAACAGTGATGTCGACGCTGCTAATGATCTTCGGATGATTACGCCAGTCGAAAACATGAGCACTGACTTTGGAAAGCTTAACGGCGATCTCAAAAAGCTTGAGAACACTAATAAGCAAACTGAAGTTACAAATGCTAAAGTTGCTGTAACTAACTTGGGAGCTAACAGCAAGGATGTTGATGCTAATCAGTTTAAAAATGCTGCCTATACTCATACTCAACTAAGTAACAATGGTACTGCTATGGATCAGTACTTCAATTCTGCAACTAAGGAATTGAGCTTGGTTTTGAATGGTAAGGCAGTGACTATCAGTAATGGTGACTACACAGTAGTTACTGGTGCTGATGGTAAGCAGTACAAGGTCTTTAATCCTGGTACTGGAAATGCATTAGTTCAAGATGAAACTTTTGCAGAAAAGAAGGCTGCTGCTTCTCAAGCAGAGACTTCTGTTGCCAATGACATTTTGCCAAAGGTAGCAATTACTACTATTTTGGGTGTTGATAGCGCTCTTCAAGGTATTAGTAACGTAGCAGTAGGTGTCGTAGACGGCATCTGGACTGCTATCAACAGTGTACTTTACACTATTGGTGGCGTGTTGAATGCTACATGGGTCGGTGCCTTAATTGGTGGACCTTTGCAAATCGGTGTTGCTGTTTCTTATGGTATCCAAGTTGCTGTGCGTGAAGCATGGCGTTTGGCAGACCGTGCTCGCCGTGTTGCTTTGTATAGTTTGATTCCGTTGGTAGTTGGACCTGCTTATACAGCTCAACTTATCAACAACTACAACACTAACCGTGTTGCAAATGGAACTAAGCAAGACAACGAATTAATTGCTGCTCTTTCTAACGGAAAGGTACCAGCAATTACTGAGCCTAAGACAGTTAACGGTGAAGCTGATAAGGCTTCAGCTGCAACTATCGCTGATGCTGTCTTTGAAGGTACTTTCCTTGGTACTGAAGCGGTTGAAAACGCTGGTACTGGAATCCTTTGGGGACTTGCTAACGCAGGTATCACAGCTTTGACTTATGCATCTGGTATTACTACTGGTGTATTGTCAGCTGTGCCAATCGTTGGTACTATCGCTCAAATTATCGGTGGACCTTTGACTCTTGCCGGATTTATCGGTGGATCAATCGCTTACGATGCTGAAAATGTTGCTGATGACGTTCGTCGTTTGTACAACAAGGGAATGCTTTTGGGGGCTTTGTGGTCTTCAAGTGCTGCCCGTGTTGCTAACATGTACAGCAATGTAATTGACGCTGTAAACAATGGCGATGCTACTGTTTACAAGTTAGCTTAATTTATTAAGCTGCGCAGCAGTTCAATCACTGAATTTGGAAACCTCTAACATTTACGTGTTAGGGGTTTTTGTTTGTGGTTTATGTGGTAGAATGTTAAAAAAATAGGGATTTACAGGCGATATCTAGGATAATATTGCCGTTGAAAAGAAAGGTTTTTCATGCGGATTAATGTTTTGCAACATACACCTAACGAAGGAATAGGGTCAATTATGAATTGGGCTAGTTTGTATGGTCATGACATTTACATCTATCATCCCTACCAATTTGATCATCTTCCGACTGCTGATACTACCGATATGCTAGTTATTTTGGGTGGACCTATGAGCCCAAATGATGATATGGATTGGATAAAAGCTGAGCGTAAGTTGATTAATCAGTTATTAAAAAAAGATATACCAATGTTTGGTGCTTGTTATGGCGCGCAACAGATTGCTAAAACCTTGGGTTGTTCAGTAACTAATGCGCCATATAAGGAAGTTGGCTGGGCACCGGTTTATCGACAAAACAATATTATCAAGGGCCTGCCTGCAGTGTTATATCCTTTGCATTGGCATGAAGAAATGGCTGAGCTACCAGTGGGCGCCATTCAGTTATTTAAAAGTGATTTAGTTGATCAACAAGGTTTTTTGTTGGGAAAACATGTGTTAGGACTACAGTTTCATTTTGAACCATTATTAACTAATTTGCGGGAGATGGTTGTTAATGATCAAAGCTATCCAGACGATAATAATGCTTTAAAACAAAGTGCTGCTGAGATTTTAGCTCATGGGGTTCCAGCTGAAAATGAAGTAGTTATGTTTACCCTGTTGGATTATATTACGAGTGATTAACCTTAAAGACACAAAAAAGGAGCAGATTTCTGCTCCTTTTTTTATTTTTTACCGATATCCTGAATTTGCTTTAGTTCGGAAAGTTTCCATTGAACGTAAGTTTGATTAGTAGGACTGGTCTCAGTAACCTTTACAATTGGGACCTGGTTTTCCTTAGCTAATTTAACGATATTATTCACAGTACTGCTGGAAGTTTGCGTATTATCAACTAAGAAGCCTATTTGGTGAGTTTTAATGTTGTTTTGTAGACTAGTCAAAACAGCGGGAGAAGGATCATTACCTTCCTCGACAGCTTCGGCAAAATCTTCATCAGTAATGTGATAGCCTAGGGCATCTAACATATAACCAAAGACTGGCTCAGTTTGAGCAACCTTTTGACTAGGGACTTGCTCCTTTAGTTCATTTACTAAATCAGTAACTGGCTTTAGGCTATCAATATACTTTTGGGCGTTAGCCTGATAATCGTCCTTGTGCTTGGGGTCTTTCTTACTAAGATCATCAGCTAAGTACTTGGCGGTATCAATCATGGTCTGGGGATCATTCCATAGGTGAGGATTGTCGCCTGATTTTTTATGAACAATATCCTCGCCGACGCGAATTAATTCGGTCTTTTTGGAAGTTCGTGCTAATTTATTTAACCAAGAATCATATTCTAATCCGTTAGCAAGAGCGATATCGGCTTGACTGACTTGATTAGCCACAGAACGAGTTGGCTCGTAGTCTTCAGGAGAAACGTTTTGCTTAGTGATAATGGCTTGGACATTCGCGTGGGAACCTGCTACAGTTTTGGCCACTTCACCATAAACATTAGTTGAAGCAACGATTGTTAGTTTATCGCTTTCTTTTCGATTTGTATTATTGTTTTTCAGAACGGCAAAGCTAATGCTAGCGACGACAATAACGAGCATACCTAAAATGATTAGATGGATTTTTTTCATGAGGGATCCTTTCGGGCAATGGCATTCATTTTGGTTAGAAATTCTTGAATGGTATTTTGCTGATTAGTATCAAACTGATTTAAGGCTTGATTGATTGCTTGATGCATTTCTGTGTGGGCTTGTAAGTGGTGATGAGCCAAGGATAGGCCGGTTTTGGTAAGCTGAAATTCAATCTGACGCTTATCGGCTTGTGTGGCTTGGCCAGTGATATAGCCTTGGCTAGTTAAACTTTTAAGAGCCTTAGTAATAGCTGGTTTACTCAAGTGCATGGTTTGGGCTAAATCACGATTGGTTTGTGGCTGCTTAGCTAGTAACATTAGTAAATGCCCTTGGGTTGTACTGATGTTGGTTGAATCTAAGTTTTGTTTAGCCACTAATTCAGCCGTGGTAGCGTAGGCTTGAATAAAAGAATTTAGTTCAACTAAAATCCGATCGGTCGCAGTCATAGCAGACTCCTTTGAAACAGTTAACTGGTTAACTAAATTGTTAACCAGTTAACTTTAATATGTTTCTTAATTTTTGTCAAATAAAAACTAACCGGTTGCTCCGATTAGTCGTATTAGTTAAAACGTTGTAGTGAAAAGGAGCTTAAGTCAAAATGGATTTGTTGTCGCTGAGCTCGTTGAGCGATAATTTCACCTAGGACGCTGGCGAATTTAAAGCCATGTCCACTGAGTCCAGTAACAACTTGAATATTGGATTGATTGGGTAGCCAATCAATAATGAAGTTTTCATCTGGAGATAAATCATAGGAACAAGCCCCACCATGATTTAAGCCAGTTATCCCTTGTAGATGTTTTTCTAAGAAGGGGTTAATTTCCAGGGTGTCATCGGGGTAATTTCCAAAAGCTAGGCGGTCTGTACGTTTTTTAATGGCTTGACCACCATTATGGCGACCAATTTTAATTTGGTTATTTTTCCCGGGAAAGCCATAGTAAATTTGATCAGTTGTCGTAGTCACAGTAAAACATGGAAAGCCCGCAGACTCTTCGAGCCTTACATCGTCGATATTGAACCAAGAAAAAACTTTACGTACTGGCTTAATTGGTAAATGTGGTAGTAGTTCTTTGACCCATGAACCTGCGGTGACAGCAGCTTGTTGGGCCAGATAGGTGGTCTTACTAGTTTGAATTTCAATTAAATCAGGACTGAGGGGCTTTAGGGACAGTACTTTAGCGGAAAAATCCTGTTTGGCACCATAATTAGCAGCACCTTGTAAATAACTTTTAATAATGTTTTCGGATAGTAGATAACCACCGTTATTTTCAAAGATACCGGCATAATCATCATTAAACTGCCAATTTGGCCAACGTTTGTGAATCTCCGATGGGGTAAGATTATCGACATTTAATTGGTAGATATCAGCACTTTGTTTGATATTTTTCAGAAAATTGCTATCCTTGGGTGCTATGTTTAAGACGCCAGTTTGATGGAAAATATCTTGATTGCTATTCTGTTGGAGCTGGTTCCAGAGTTCTTGAGCTCTTAATACCAGCGGAACGTACTGGTCGCCTTCGCCATAGGCATGACGAATAATTCGCGTTTGGCCATGGTGAGAACCTTGATCATGTGGCGGGCGATTTAAATCTAATTCAAGCACGGAAAGGCCATCACGACTAGCATAATATCCAGCGGCTGATCCAACTGATCCGGTACCGATAATGGCCAAATCATAAATTTTTTTCATAGTGTTTTTCCTTTAAATTTTTATTTAGTAGATAAAAAATCCACTTCTAGTGCATTACTAGAAGCGGATTTAACCACGGTACCATTCTAATTTAATCGCCATTAATATAGCGATTCTCAACAACGTCATTGAAATAACGTGTGCAATGGATAATGGTTGCCACCCCATCAGCATTTAATGATCAATGCTGCCAAATCACAGGCCATCTTCATGAAATTCGATGTAATCTACTCACAGTTTACGTAGACTTTCTGAACTATCAAAAATCATTACTCTCCTGGTCACTTTGTTTTTATCTTTAACTATTGTTAGGAAGTATAACTGTAATTAAAAGTCTTTGTCAACAATAAATTAGTTTAAAATGATAATATTATGAAAGAATATCATTGCTATTCATCAACCAATATAAAAATTTGGACAAAAAAAGTCGTCCCGTAGAACGAGTTAGCCGTATTAATGACCAATAACGAGGGCAAAATCCCAAAACCAATGTAAGCCAACTCCACCCCAGATTGAACGTGATAAACGAACAGCCATATAAATGCCAGTACCAATAATCATGGTTGAGAATGTCTGTAGGCTTGCTTGCACCAAGGGAGCCCCGGTAATGATATTGGGAAAGTGCCAGAGTCCAAACAAAATCATGGATAAAATCCAAGATACAACTTCGTTATTTTCACGACGCAATTCTGATAAAGCGAAACCACGGAAAACAGATTCTTCAGTTAAACCAACAAAGAAGACTGAACAAAATGACATCAATAAGCGATTCATGGAATCATCATTCCAGTGATGCGTAATCGTGTTTAAATTCTTAGTTAGGTTATATAATGAAAAACCAATCATACCCACAACTACGATGGCAAATAGAATCTTTAGTGGTGTTGAGAGCTCTGGTTGCTTGGCATAAATTTGCTGAGTGCGATCCAACTTCTTCATGTATAAGAAGAAAAGAACAAATGTAATAGCCATGGGTGCACCCACGTGCCAAAAAATCGTGTTCGTATTTTTGAAAAAAGTGTCATACGTCGCAAAGGAAAATACATCAAAAAGACGCGATAGTCCTGTCCAAATAATGGAGAAAGTGATGGTAATCAATGCGATTTGACCAAACTTTTTAGTGTTCTGGTTCATATTCCAAACTCCTTATAAATAAAATATACCGATGGGTTAAAATGCCCATAATTTTCATTATAGCATGGGTGTGTGAATGGCAGCTAAAATCTCGTTAAAAATGGTATTTTGTTCGGTAGTTAGAATGGGGCTTTTCCTGTATACAAAGCCAACCTTCAGTTGTGGTTGCTCTGGGTCAGATAGGGGAATAAATTTAACATCGGGATGCTGAATATTTTTACTAGAAACCATAAAACCAATTCCACGATTTTGGCTTACTAGGTTCAAAATTGCGTAAGGTTCACTGGAACTAAATAAAATATTGGGCTGCAAATGATTGGCCTGGGCTAGCTGTTCAAAAGCCTGTTTGTGGATAAAACTTCCCTTGAGGAGGATGAAATTTTGATCGGCTAATTCTTTAAAAGAGATGGTGGGACGAGTGGCGAGGGGATGGTCATTAGCGACCACGATTTCAAAGGGACGTTGATCAAATTGAAGAACTTGAAAGTCATTTTGGTTAATGGCCTCCAAATAGCCCAAAAAAGAGGCATCTAATTTACCATCTTGTAGGAGTTGAATGGCCTTATGGGCGCCAACTTCCACGGTTTTCAGATGTTCTAGGGCTTGATTGGATAGCCGGCCGGCGATTTCTGGGAAATAACTAATTTGAATAATGGGGGGTAATCCCAATAATAGACTCTGTTCATCAATTCGGCCGATTTCAGTAAGGGCTAAATTATATTGTTCCAGTATGGCCTGGGCGTGTTGGGCGAAGACTTGACCGGCATGGGTTAGAGAAACAATATTATGGTGGCTACTCCGAATGGCTAATTGGGCACCAACTTCTTTTTCCAAACGTTGAATCGCTAAAGAGACGGTCGGTTGGCTAACATGAAATTGTTGGGAAACCTGCGAAAAATTATGATTGTCAGTTAAGGCTAAGTAATACTGTAAGTCGGTAATGCGCATGGAAACTCCTAAATGGTTGTTACTACGCTCATTATACCCTTGCTATTAAAAAAATTAATAACTTTGGTGGCGTTTGACTATAAAAATGATTAAGCACTAGAATGGAGACGTTTGATAGATACAACACAAGTAAAAAGGAGTAAAAAATGACTTCACCATTACAGATTTTAAACAATCCCTTTTTGAATAAGGGAACTGGTTTTACCATGGAAGAGCGAACGGAACTAGGAATTGCTGGTTTGTTGCCACCTAAGGTTCAGACTTTAGAGGAACAGGCTGATCAGACTTATCAACAATATTTGAGTAAGCCATCTGACTTAGAAAAACGCCTCTTCTTGATGGAGATTTTCAATACCAACCATACTTTGTTCTACTATTTGTTTAGCCAACACGTCGTTGAATTCATGCCCATCGTGTATGACCCAACGATTGCGGATACCATTGAAAACTACAGTGAATTGTTTGTGGATCCACAAAATGCGGTTTACTTGTCAATTGACCAACCGGATACCATTGAAAGTGCTTTGAAGGCCGGTGCTGATGGCCGTGATATTCAATTAATCGTGGTAACTGACTCAGAAGGAATCTTAGGAATTGGTGATTGGGGAACTAACGGTGTTGATATCGCTGTTGGTAAGTTGATGGTTTATACTGCCGCAGCTGGTGTTAATCCTGAAAACGTCTTGCCAGTTGTTTTGGATACTGGTACTAACAACCAAACTTTGTTAGATGATCCATTGTATTTGGGTAACCGTCATCCTCGTGTTCGCGGTGAAAAGTTCTATAGCTTTGTTGACCAATTCGTTCAAAAAGCTGAGGGATTGTTCCCTAACTTGTACTTGCACTGGGAAGACTTTGGTCGTGAAAATGCTGCCAATATCTTGGATAAGTACAAGAATGAAATTACGACCTTTAATGATGATATCCAGGGAACTGGAATCATTGCCTTGGCCGCTGTGCTTGGTGCAATGAACATTACCAAGGAAAAGATTACTGACCAAACTTACCTTTGCTTTGGTGCTGGATCAGCCGGTGCGGGAATTGCTAACCGGATGTATGAAGAAATGCGTCAAGAAGGTTTGTCAGAAGCTGACGCCCGTAAGCGTTTCTACTTGGTTGATAAGCAAGGCTTGTTGTTTGATGACATGGACGATTTGACTCCTGAACAAAAGCCATTTGCCCGTCAACGTTCTGAATTTGATAACGCTGATGATTTGAAGGACTTGTTGTCAGTTGTTAAAACGATTCACCCAACCATTATGGTGGGTACTTCAACTCAACCAGGTTCATTTACCGAAGAAATCGTAAAAGAAATGGCCGCTCACACGGAACGCCCAATCATCTTCCCATTGAGTAACCCAACTAAGTTGGCTGAAGCCAAGGCCGAAGACCTTTTGGCTTGGACTGATGGAAAGGCTTTGATTGCCACTGGTATTCCAGTTGCCCCAGTTGAATATAAGGGTGTAACTTATGAAATCGGACAGGCTAACAACGCCTTGGTTTACCCAGGTCTTGGTTTGGGAACGATTGCTGCGACTGCTAAGTTGCTAAATGATGAGATGATTTCAGCCGCTGCGCACTCATTGGGTGGAATTGTTGATTCTAGCCAACCGGGGGCTGCTGTATTGCCACCAGTTTCACAGTTGACTAAGTTCTCAGAAACTGTTGCGATTGCGACTGGTCAAAGTGCTATTGACCAAGGAATTACTAAGCAACCGGTTACTGATATTAAGGCTGCCATTGAAGAATTAAAGTGGACACCTAAGTATTAAAATAGTAATAAGAAAGACCCTACTGGGGTCTTTTTTTGTTGGATAAGGTGTACAGTAAAATGGAAAAAATTTTGGCGGAGTACATATTTTGAAAACAAAGGTATTATTAATTATTTGGGGCCTAATTATTGTTGGCTTAGCCAGCTATAGTTTGCTCGATTTTGACCAACAGCAGGTCAATAATTTTCGAATTGCGCCTAATATGATCTACTCTGGGCAGATGAAGGATCAGTATTTTAGTGGCCACGGGGTCCTAACTTTAAAAGATGGCTCTGAGTACAAAGGTGATTTTAAAAAGGGACGTTTTGATGGGCAAGGGCAGTACAAAGCTGCGGCTGGTTGGCAATATAACGGAGAATTTGTTGACGGTAAAGCTGATGGTCGCGGAGAGCTAACTTTGGCTAATCACAAGGTTTATCGGGGAACTTTCAAAGATGGGAGTTTTCAAAAATGAGAATTAAATGGTTTAGTTTGGTCCGAATTACCGGGTTAATCATGGTTTTGGCTTATCATTTTTATCCTAAACAAGTTACTGGCGGTTTTGTCGGGGTAGATTTATTCTTTGTTTTTTCTGGATTTTTAATTACCAGTTTAATGATTGATGAATTTGCTAAACAGAGTCATTTTGATTTATTAGCCTTTTATCGCCGACGATTTAATCGCATTGTGCCGCCTTTGTGGTTTTCAGTTACGCTGGTACTGCCATTATCATTACTAATTAATCGTGACTTTTTAACCAATATTGGTAAACAGGTTGCGGCAGCATTTGGTTTTGTCACCAATTACTATGAAATATTAACGGGTGGGAACTACGAAAATCAGTTTACGCCCCATCTTTTTGTGCATACTTGGACTTTGGCCTTGGAAATGCATTTTTATATCTTATGGGGTTTGCTAGTTTGGTTTTTGGTTCAGTATGTTAAGCGATCACGTTTTAATCGTATTGATCGTACCGACTTATTGCGCTTGCGAATTGGTCAGTTATCGGCAGTCTTTATTTTGATTCAGCTAGCGGTTATTTATTTACAAATACAGCAAGGAATCAATCTAAATGTTATTTATTTTGCAGATGTAACGCACGCCTTTCCCTTCTTTATCGGGGCATTAGTGGCCAGTTTGACAGGAATTCGACAGCTACCTAATTACTTTAAACATGTTTTGGGCCGTACGTCGGCTGGGGGAGCGATGACGGGAATGTTACTGGGGCTAGCCTTACTTGCTGGTTTAACGGCCTTACTAAAGTTTGACCAACCCATTACCTATCAGTGGGGCTTTTTGTTAGCTAGTCTGGGCGCTGCACTCATGATTGTGAGTGCTCGGATTTTGCACGATAAAACGCCTAGTATTGAAGAACCACGACTAATTACTTTCTTAGCCGATACTAGTTATAGTGTCTATTTGTATCACTGGCCCTTGATTATTATTTTTGGCCATTTGATTAACCATGATTTGGCAGTTTTGTTAACGATTAGTCTGTCATTAGCCTTGTCGGCGCTCTCCTACTATGTCATTGAACCAATGCTCACTCATCCGAAAATAAAACCTTTTTGGCATCGAAGTGCTTTAGCTTTGATGACAATTTTGGCGGGAATTACATTTGTTATTTGCTGGCAGGCACCTAAATTGTCGAATTTGAGCCAACATTTATGGCAGGGAAATCTCCAGCAAGATGTTGATCAGTTGCATAGTTTGGCTGATAATACCGCGACCCAAACTGGCCATAATCGTCAGATTCCTAAAGGAATCAGTGTGATTGGTGATAGCGTTACCTTGGGGACACGAACCTATTTGGCTACCCATTTGGTTGATAGTAGCATTGATGCCCAACCGAATCGGAATATGACTCAAGCCAATCAAGTTCTTGAGGAGCAGATACGTAATAAGACTTTACGTCAAAATGTCATTATTTGTATTGGTACCAATTCTCTAAATGACTACCAGGAACAGTTGATGAAATTAATTCAGACTTTGCCAAAGGGGCACCGTTTGATTTTGATGACGCCTTTTGATGGGCAGGCCAACGCTGGTTGGAATTCTTCGAAGTTAACCGTTTTGGAGAGGACTTTGCCCGATAAATATCCCTTCATTACGATTGCGGATTGGAATCGTTTAGCTGGGCAACATCGGGAAATTTTTGGTAGTGGGGATGGTACTCATTTTGCTGGAAATGCTGATGGAGATAAGCTCTATGCGCAATGCTTAAATGATGCGCTAGCTAAGGCTGAAAAAGGTCCGGTTAAAAATAAATAAAAAATAGTTCTGCCTTAGGGCAGAACTATTTTTTATTTAATCGACATGACGCCATTTTTTATCTAGTAGGAAGCGAGCCACAAAGAGGCCAAAGGGCAAGAACAGCATGATAATAGCAGCCCGAATTAGCCAGGTAGCCCCAACACTAATATTGTTTAAGCCTAGATTGAAAATACCACGGTAAATGTAGAGTCCGGGTACCATAATCACAATAGCGGGGACTGTTAGGGCTATACGAGGATAGCTCGTCTTTTTGTTTATAATCGAGGCTAGGAGTCCAGCAATCAAAGCCCCAATAAAGGCAGCAGCGGCGGGTGGCATTTGTGCTAAATCAACTAATTCTAGTCGAGTCGTGTTGGCAATTGCCCCGATAATACCGGCTGTGATGGACATCTTTTGACGACTGTTAAACATCATTGAGAAACCGTAAACTCCAGCAAAGGAAGCCAGTAGCCGCAAGCCCATTAGGGTTAGAGGTGTAAGCCCCAAGGGGATGAAATCAGCTGGTTTGAGCTGTACTAACATAGCCACTAACCACCCGACTAGGGTGGCCGAAAGGGTTACTAAGAGGGCAAAGGTTAGCCGTTCTAAACCGGAACGCATGTCCGATTTAGAAATATCCAACATTGAGGTGATAAATGGGAATCCTGGAATGACAAAGAGCATGGCTCCAATATAACCGGCTTCATGGCCTTGCGCAATTGGGACTACCAGCCCTAGTAAATGAAAAACCAAAAAATAGGTTAAACAGGCGACCGCTACGGCCAAAGAAGTATTGACCACGGTGGTAATGTGGTGGTCAATTAGTTTGCGACGGGTGTAGTTTCCTAGGGTAGCGCCAAAGAAGCAACCGAGCATTTCAATCCAACCGCCACCAAGTAAAAAGATAAAGCCAGCACAGGCAATTCCGGCAGCTAGACCGACTTGGGGAGCCGAATAGTTGCCTGATCGATGTTGAATAATATCCAAGGTTTGGTGGATACTTTCAGCACTTTGGTCAGCGTACAGTTGGGCAAAGTGGTTCACAAAGTGTTCGAGGGCAGTTAATTTATCGGTATTTACCCCGGTACTGGCTAGAGCTAAGTTTTGGGTATAGCTGTCGACACCGTCAAAACAGGTAAAAGTTAGCGTGGTTAGGCCGATATCGGCGGCACACGTCACACCGAGTGAAGTAGCGATGATGTTCATGGCATCGCGTACCCGCCAAGATCCGGTACCACAAGATAGCAGGAGAATACCAGTCCGACCGACAATCGAAGCCCGAACTTGTAGGCTGCTTTGACGAGCGGGTCCACTGGCGCCGTGGATAAATTTTTGCCATTGGACAGTCATATGATGATGCAATTGAGCTGGATTATTGCTGTCTCGTTGGGCTGCTTGGGTGATTGAATTGGTCATGAGTGTTCCCCCAGAATGTTTAAAAATAAGTCATTTTAGAATAGTTATTCACATTGATAATGATAAGGGTCGTGGGTGAGGAGTGCAAATAAGTTGTAAATTGTTATGGGATATGGGAGAAAGGTAACATTGTTATTAGTTAACTAAAATTAGAATGAGTAATATCATAAAAAACTTTCCTATTAGTTACCGATATCAATTCGTAATTTTAACTTTTTATTAGAATCTAATAAAAACGTTTGAAAGCGTTTACAATGTCGTTTTGACAGTGTTAGAATGAATCCGATATTAGGGAAATTAATTATTCAGGGAGGATGTTATGTTTTCGTTTTTAAAACCAGCACCAGATGCAACGACTAAGGTGCCACAAGATAAAATTGCTAGCAGTTATCGAATACATCAAATCGGTGTGCTCGCTTCTATAATGATTGGTTATATTGGCTATTATGTTATTCGCTTAATTTTTACTACTGAGCAAAATGACATTATGAAAAGCTATCATTTTTCTACAGCTCAAGTTGGAATTATAATGTCTTGTTTTGGAATTGGGTACGGAATTTCAAAATTATTTATGGGTGCTTTAAGTGATAAAAGTAACCCCAATCACTATTTATCTGCTGGATTAATTGCCTCAGCTATCTTAAATATTGGGCTAGGATCCACACGAAATTTTTACGTGATGGTATTTTTAATGTTAGTTATGTCGATTGCCCAAGGTATGGGGGCAGCGGCCTGTCAACGAACCGTACAGTTATGGTGGGGTAAAAAGTGGCGCGGTACAGTGTATTCAATTTGGTCTTCAGCACATAATGCGGGAGCCTTTGTCTGTGTTGCGGTCGTGCAGTTAGCGGTTTACTTATTCTCGGGGTCTATTTCAGCGGTATTTTATAGTGCCTCAGCAGTAGCTTTTTTGATTGCAATATTTATTTTGTTTGCGGGGTCGGATCGTCCTACTTCTGTTGGATTGCCAAGTATTAGTGAGTATACTGGGGATGAAGTTATTGTTGGCGATGGTGAAGTTGTTGATGATGAAGTAACTGATTTGACTTTGTCACAAATTTTTGTTCAATATATTTTAAAAAATAAAATTGTGTGGGCTGTTACCTTAACCTCTATGTCTTTATATTTGGTACGATATGGTGTTATGAGTTGGATTCCTAGTTACTTGGTTCATTCAAAGGGATTTGATCCTAGCTTGGCTAAATGGCTAGTAGGTGTTTTTGAACTGGCATCTGTCCCGGGTGTGATTATTATTGGTGCAGTCTCGGATATATTAAAAGATCGTCGTGAAGTTGTTTGTATTGGTTGTGTGTTAGGATTGCTTGTATGTTTAACCACCTATTTCTTTAGTACTAGTCATGTATTGATTATCACAGTGTTGTTTATTATGGGAACATTGATATATGCGCCACTGACTCTGGTTGGATTGATTGTTAATGAGGCGGTTCCGAAGTTCGCAGTAGGATCATCTACGGGATTTATGGGCTTTTTTCAATATCTTTTTGGTGAAGTGTTAGCTACAGCCTTGATTGGTATTTTAGTAGCTCACTATGGCTGGGTAGCAAGTAATATCGTGTTATATTCAGCAGCTGGATTAGCATTAATTCTGTTAGTTTATATTGTTATTGAAAAACGATTGGTGGTAATGAAAGTTAAAAATTAAAGTTGTTCTCAATAACTACAATAAAAAGGATTTTTCATAGAGAAGAGTCCTTTTTATTTAGCCATGCTATTCTCATTTTCAAAAACTTCTTGAGCAATCCGAATCGCATTTAATACCCTGGGAAAGCCAACATAGAGAAGGCAATGGATAAAGGCTTCCAAGATTTCTGCTTCAGTCCAGCCAACGTTTAGCGACCCTTGAATATGAATTTTTAATTGACCAGCGGTATCACCTTGAGTTAGCAATGAGGTGATGGTGATTATTTCGCGCTTTTTCATGCTGAGAATGCTACGTTCATCGGCCTCTGCGAATGCTAGGAGTGTTTTTCGTCTAAAATTGACGCTATTTTGGATGAACAGGAACAGCTTTTACTGGATAATCAAAGAGAAATTCAGAACCATATTGATTTTTTAAATGATAAAAAGGAATATTATCGTCAGTTGTTAGATCAGCTATATGGACAAAAGGAGTAACTAGTACTAGTTACTCCTTTTTTATGGGGCAAATGTAATTTTTTGTTGAGTAAAAATGAATAGTACTCCGTAAGATATGGGGTAGCGTAAGTTAATGAAGTTAGGAGGAAACATTCGTGATAAGTGATGATGAAATTTTGCGACGAATTGACGAACGCAATCACCAGCGTAAAAAAAGATGGTTGCTGGCATTATCAGTGGTTTTTGTTGTTTTTTTAGTAAGCGTTGGAATTGGAGTCAAAATCGTGAGTGATAAGCAACAAGCTGAGCGGGTTGAACACACCAAGATGGTCAAAATAGTCGAGGAGCATAAGGGGGAGATTGAGGAGTGGGTACGTGAGGATGATAAACATAATTTTGTTAAAAAAATTACGATAGATTCATCTCGTACTAAGCACAATCCTATGGGGGGCGTGGACTTTTATGGCTATGTAAATGGGGATGAAAGTCTTGGATTTAATGGGACAATTGGGAAAGGTTCTAGCGGAATTCATGTTGATAGTATGGGGTTTCGGAAGAAATTGTCGGATAATTTCGCACTTCCTTCAACTGAAGAATAAAGAGTTTTATGAATAAAAGCATAAAAAAGTGGGAGGTAACAAATAGTGCAGTGGGGTAATTTAAATGACGAAGAAAAAGTAGAATTTGCTAAACAGGAATACGCTGAAGCTTACCTTATTGGGGATCCAGTTTTGTTAAAAACAAAGAATACTGGTCGTAAAAATGTCGGCTACGTCTCCAAAGCCATCCACGACCCCATCACCAGTCTTGATGCTTATGTTGTAACCGATGTGCAATTACCGAAAAATCCTAGTCCCAGTCAGCTACAATCCGTGAAGCAAGTGGCGATTTTATATCAAGGTTCTAAACAATTATACGGAGACTGGTACGGTGCGGATAGTAGTATCGCTATGCAAACACCACTATTAGGTATCCCGCAATCAATGCAGGCTGTTACCGTTATGCAAGACAGTCTGAAAGACTATCCACAAGCTGATTTGTATGTATATGCTCATTCGCTGGGAGCTGCTAATGCCACCAATGCCTTGGGGTGCCTGCAGGGGAAACAACAAGAGCGTTTGGTAGAGGCGAATTTATATGAGGGGCCGGCTGTTTGGCATCTATTGAACTATGCCCAGCAAAAAAATCTGGGCCAGTTGAAGTCTAAAATTTTAAATCATATGGATTTAAAAGATTTGATTTCAGTCAGTGGCTATAGTCCTTATACGGATCCTGATAAAGTAGCCGGCATTTTGATTTATGTTGATAGTCCTAATCTCCATGATGTTGGGCAACAACATATGTGGGGTGGCTATCGCTATGATGAACAGGGAAACCTACTATTGGATGAGCAGTTAATGAAAACTGCCTCTAAGCAGTTAGCTGTCCGTCACCGGCAGGCTTATTTATTGGCTCGAGCTAAGGGCGGAACGGTGGCCTTGGAATACGAAGCTGCGACCCGTTATTGTGATTTTTTGGGCCGACAGATTACTCAACTAAAAGAATTAAAGAAAATTAATAGTCAAATTGAATCCACTTTGGTTAAAGACCATAGTGAAACGAAAAGGAGAATGTATGGAATCCCTAATATTAACGCTGAAGATATTGAGCATTGTGATGACACTTATCGGCTAAAACCACAATACCACTACTCACCAACGGCGGTTTTAACTAGCCAACGGGAATTAGACGGTGGTATTCAAGCTTTTATTAATTTGAAAAATAAAATCTTAAATACAGCCGACCAGCGGGTATTACAAGATCAACAGGATCGTCAACAATTTTGTTTAACGGAGTAAATAACCAATGAATAACTATTTAATTGGAAATATGGAAAATGTTGCCATAATGGGTCTAAAAGCAGCCCATGAAGCCGCTAAAGTGGCCTTGAAATTTGCTTTTTGTGGTGAAATTCATGCTCGATATCATTTAGATACTCAAGGGTGGCAACGATCAGTTCCTTTAATTGCTCAGGAGCTTCGACAAAGCCAAGGCAGTCCGGATAGTACTGGTTTTAAAGGTGCGACGCATAAAGCTATTCAACGGGAATATCATCGTATTTTAGACAACATGCAACACATTGAAGACGGTGTACAATCCATTCAGCCCTAGGAGAGCCAATGCGTGAATTTTTACAACATCAAGAAAATTTGACAGCAGACTTTCATTTTAAACAAAAGCAGATTGAAACCGGTCTGGAGCAACTACATCAAGTTCAAACTAAGTTGCATCAACAAATTGATGCCATCGTTGATTACTGTCATTATTTACATAGTCATTCGGTTGGGCTTGAATTAAGGACGTTATTTCCAGAAATTGAATCAGTCGAACAAGCTGCTCGTCAAGATTTTCGTCAAATTGAATGCAATTTACAAACGGGTTTACAAAGGATTCGTCAAGATTACCGGTTAAAATCCAATCGGTTGGAAGAAAATTATGGATATATGTAAAAAACCTACCTAAGTAGGTTTTTTATAATTCACCTCGAGCAGTATGATCTGCTTGTTCAGCGATGGCGATGGCTTCATCCTGATCCAACCAAGCCTTGTCATAAGACAGTTTTTCATTGGGACGGATAGGTGTGACTTGACTGACATACCATTCCAGCACTTTGGGTTTCAAGTAAATCTGTAGTTCATCCCACCCGAATTTCTGATGGGTTTCTTTGGCAATTAATGCGTGGAGAATCATATGCTCGATAACGTCAGCATATACTAATTGGTCTTTTTTCTGTGCAGTAAAGGGAACATGTAAGTCAATAATTGATTTGGCATCATTCAAACGTAAGTAATGGTTGGCGCGGATATGGTGGCAAAAGATTCCTTCGTCACTGCGGTCAACATTGCCATTGACTGGTTTATCAATCGTACCAGCTTGAAAGGCAGAATATGATGCTTGCTGGAAATAGTCATCTTGGGCAGAATCATATTTTGTTAATAAAGTATTAACAGCCGTCTCGTAAGTTTGTGATAATAGGTCGCGATAAGCTCTGAATTTTTCAGTCATGTATAAACCTTCTTTATCTATATTCTAGTGACAATCATACAGCAATTAAGTATTGCAGGAATGATATTTGAAACCATGGGGAGCTATTAATATAAAATTGGTTACTTTATCTGGTTATTTTGCTTTTATTGGCGGCAGGGACAGCTATCATTTTAAAACAAGTAGCTTATATTGAAATTCAAATTAATAATATCGGTTTATTTTCTTTGCCTAACTGTGGGGGGATCTTATTCATAGTACCCATTAGACAGAGGGTATAGGTATAGAAACAAAAAATAGAAGGGCGATGATGAATCGCTCTTCTATTTTTTATGTTCTGAAAATAAATCTAAATTTTGAATGATTTGATCTAGCTGTTGTTTGAAATCATCTAATTTAGCTTGATCATCTTCTGCCATTGGGCCAGCGATAATTTTGGCTATTTCAGCTTGTCGTTGGGTAAGGGAGTCTTTGATTTTTTGAACCTGTTTGGTAACATCTTTTTCGACATTATGTTCTTCTTCTTGGAGGAGGCGGTTATATTCTCCCTCTAATACCTTTTTGTCTTTTAAATCACTCATAGATTACTAATTCCTTTAACAATTTTACTAATTCTGGGTTATTTTTCACTATTTGATGGGCTTGGTGAACTAACTCATCGGCAAAGGATAAGACAATATTCATTTCTTGCCGAAGTTCTTGACTCAAAGCAGCCGTTTGATCTAAATTTACCATCGGTTGAGCATTTGTGTTCGTTAAATCAGGAAATTGTCCACTGCTTATTAATTGGTGAAGATTATTTTTAAAGGATAGTAGCACGCTAATTTGTTGTGCGCGATCATTTAGCCGTTTGGGAGCTAAACGTATCAGGCGAATTAAATCGTTCATATCACGGGTGATATCAGTTTGCATTTTATATGCAGTCAATAGGAGCGAAATAGCAATGAGATATTGACGTTGTTGACCCTGAACTTGTTTAGATTTTAAAGCCGTTAGGATAGCCTCTTGAGTTGGCAGTTGTTTAAGTGCCTCAGTATTAAATTGAGCAAAGAAAGCAGTTTGTCCGGTGGATGTAAAGTCATATGAATCTAGATAATGGCCATTTAACAGTAAGTTAACAGTTGGGTCATCTGATTTGATGGAACTATATTCTTGAGCAATGATTGATCGTCCCAGGGGTTGAGCGCTTTGCCAGTTGGCTATCCAATCTTGACTATGATAATAGTTTATATATTGGTCAGGATGTTTATTAATGTATTCAATTTGACTAATTGTTAAGCGGTCACGAGGATCGGCACTGGAAAAGGTGATGACTGGTAAATGATGTCTAGCTCCCAAATACAGCGCTAAAGCCCCACCCAAAGAATGGGCAGTAATACCTTTGATATCAGTTGATTTTAGTCCTATTTTTTTAATTAAATGAGTCCAAAATCGGTCGACTACGTTGAATTGACTTTTAGATTGGGCATAATCTTGATCGCCACTACCGGCAGTGTTGAGTTTTTCTCGCGCTTGACGTATTTGGGTAGCATCGGTATATAAATCGCGGGGGTCATTAGGATTGGTACCCGCAAAACTAATGTAAATTTGATGGGAATCAAAATCATTGCTTAACTTTGGCATAATAGCCATGCCCTGAAAGCCGGTCAAGGAATCGTCTAATGCATAAACAATTTTATATTGTAGATTAGTGTGGTTAACAGTCTGTCCCTTGTGTAGGCTGTGATCTTTATATTCCTTTTGGTCTAAATAGTAGACATCGGTACAGATTAGAGCGTACTGATAATCGGTTAGATTGTGCATGTCATTTTTCCTTAAGACTGGGTGAATATTTTTCGTAGTTATTCTATGTAAAAAAGAAATTAATTATTAGCTGATTTTCAATAGTACCAATGTTTATTTTATAAGATGGTATGTTTTTTTTGAACATTAAAATTTATGATTAATCACCCGATAAAATTCCTTTACAATACAGTAGTTTATCTCTTCTTTTTAGTTTAAAATCTACTTATAACAAACTTTGGAAAAATCCAAATGATTGTGTGCAGGAAAGGGAATATTTTATATGAAATCAAATCGTTTGATGAGTGATAATTTAGTTAAAACTCACTTTAAAATGTATAAGTCCGGAAAGCTTTGGTTAGTTTCTGGAATGAGTATTTTGGCCCTTGGTTTGGGCACAACTTCTGCGGTGGCTGACGAAACAAAGGCCAGTGATAATAATGCTTCTCAGGCATCGTCAGATGAACAGCAGCCATCTTTTACTCAAAAGCAAGCGGTGCTAACGACTGACCAGCAGAATAGTCAAAGTTCTCAAGCACAAGTTGATGAGAGTACGATTGCCTCGAACAGGTTTAGTATGTCCAAATCCTCGAGCCAATCGATTAGTAAAAGTTCAGTAACTTCTACTAGCGAATCTAAAAGTGTCAGCGAGTCGGAGTCAGCTAGCCTCTCTTTGAATCAAAGTGAATCAACTGTTGATCTATCAAAAAAGCAGCAGGATAGCCAGTCCATTGTAGCACCTGAATCAATGTCACAACTCAGCAACTCCCTGTTATCGGCCTCAGTTAATTCTGGAGTTGTTAATTTGGTGAGCACTGAAGTAATCAATGACACGGCTACCAAAACAGAAACAGATTCACAGACATTGCAGATACAGAGTACTAGTAATGTTGAATCACAGACGGTTCAAAAGGTTCAAACACTGGGGCAAGTGCTGGAAAATAGTCCTTTATCAGCACCCGTTATACCTGAGTTAGCTTTGGCTAATCGAGTAACAAAGAAACAGGTAGCGGACACGCAAACTGTTGGACAAGATAGTGATTCTACAGCACCAGCTATAGCAACTTCAGACTTACTTACCCGAGATGCGGTTGAAAATGATATATCTGATCGTGCAGCCAGTTCTGCTCCAGATGAGAATTTTACTTGGATAGGTGGTGATGGAGCAGCTAGGAGCAAATGGAGCAGTAGCAAAAGTACTAAATTAGATGAGAACACCGGCGATTTATTGGCCAAGGAAATTGAATTAACCTATGAGGGCGTTCAATATAATTCACAAACTGGTAAATACGATGTGACTTTTAATTATGGAACACCTGTTGTGCAAAATAACGGTGTAAAACGCTATATGGTCTTCAAATTCGAACTTAGTGATTCCATTGCCCAAAAAACGAGCAATATTGTGGCGAATTTCGAAAAAACGGATCATACTTTAGAAAAGAATGGCAATACTTATAGTATTCAATTCCCAGTAAAGAGCCAGGTCGGTGGTAGTACAACGGTGACTGTATCTCTAGACCCAGTTAGACTCACTCAAGGGGACTGGATTAGCGGATACATGGAAAGTAATACCACATATGGTGGGGGTGGCACACATGCAGTTCGCCCAGCGTTTAGTGCAGTTCGTAATCTAACGTATAATACCGCCACTAAAACAGGTGAAGTTTTTGGTGTGAGTTTAAATAAAGATCTGCTGAATAAGATTCAAACGAACGCTTATCCCCAAATTGATAATTTGATTAATTTGGAGAAATCTGATAAAGATGACTTTAATAAGCAAATTAAAGCTGTTAACATTAACCAAGATTTTTCTGCTGTAATTAAAGGGATTGTTCAACATGCTCAAGATACTGATTTGAGCATGTTAAATGCTGCAAAAGATAGTTCAATCGGGATAATCAATAAATTACCTGATTTAACTAGTGATGAGAAAAAGGCCTATATTAGTAGTGTTCAACAACAGACGAATAAACGTAACACAGCGCCGATTTCAGATGCTGCCACTCTCCAAAGCTTAAAAAATGGATTGGTTAATAAATTAAGCGAATACGGAAAGACTTCGACTACCGCTATTTCAGCGTTAAGGGGTCTTACATCTGATCAAATTAATTCTGCCAATAAGCAGATTAATGAAATTGTTACTAATCAAATTAGTAATATTAAAAAAGCTGCCAATTCTAACGATGCACAAAGCTTATCTATTAGTGGTCAACAAAACATTGCTGACATTGTTAAGCAACAGCAACAAATTAGTGATAAATTTATCGCCGCTGCGCAAAAGGCTATCACTGATGAATCCGCTAAGGTTAAGCTGGACATCGCCAAGGATGTCACCTTAACAGATGGTGAAAAGAAGGCTCAGCAGAACAACGTTGATGCCGAAGCGAAGAAGGCTACGGATGCCATTGATACGGCACAAAATGCTACGGCTATTCAAGCTGCTAAGAATACTGGTGTGGGCAATATTGATAAGCAACACAAACCTGGTCATGCGCTAGATGATCAAAAGAATGATGCTAAGCAGGCTATTGAAACGGCTAAGCAGGCAGCAATTGATAAGATCAATAACGATAAGACGTTGACGGATGCCGCGAAGCAGGCTCAACGC
>NZ_CAKOET010000009.1 GCF_933208495.1 Convivina praedatoris | reverse complement strand
ATCATTCCCGCCAAAAGAATGTCATTCGTGTGATGTATGAATTAGGTATTTGGGACTTAGCAACAATTAAGAATTTGGGGGCTAAAGAGAAGTGATTCCACCAGAAGTAATAAAGCGACGTTTACAAGACTCAACTGACGTGAACAGTAAGTATATTCAGCGTAATAATAACGACAAGTCAACCAGGATTGCACGTCATCAATCAATGAGACAGGAGCTATTACTAAGTCCAATAGGTTATGTTAGGCACATGGAGTGGTTGAATAAGTAAGTAATGTTTTTGTTTAATTAGCGTGATATTGTGGTTTTTGAAGCAAAAAAGTAATGAACGATTTTAGTAAAACAAAATCTAAAAAGCGTAGAGACAAAAAGGAGATATAGATATGATGTTCATTCTGATATTTATGTCGCTAATATTATTCATTAGCTATATAGTCATGATTGCTTATGTAGAGTTTGTTTTCAATCTTAAGTCACTTAGGATCACTTCTATGGCTGGGCATTTTATTGTTCCGTTAGTCATATTGTATTTTAGTATTAAATCATGGTTTGAAATGTTGGGAGAGAATGAAATAAAAATTAATGCAATAAAGCGGGTAGTGCTGTCTCTGTTCTACGGTATGACGTTTTTTATTATTGGTACTTCAGTCACCGCAACTTGGTTAGTGGCATACCATAGTGGTAAGGTTCATATTAAACAGCCAGAATATAAGCAAAGTAGTGAGGAAGATAATATATCTTTTGGATTTTGGAAAGCGGCGGATTATTTGAGACAAAATAAAAGCATTAGATTTGCATAAGCACTTCGGTGCTTTTTTATTTGCAGTAAAGGAGGTGGCGCGATGACATGAAGTTGACGGCTAAACAAAAGAAATTTGCTGATAATTACATTGAGTTAGGAAATGCCACTCAAGCCGCTATAAAAGCGGGTTATAGAGAAAGGTCGGCAAGGTCTGTTGGAAATGAAAACCTGACAAAACCTGACATTAAAGCGTACATAGACGAGCGTATGGCTGTAATAGATTCTAAACGTACTATGAGCGCCAAAGAGGCCGTTGAGTTGCTAACTAGTATAGCTAGAGGAGAAGTAACAGAAACGGTTGTAGTAGCTGCTATTGATGGTGTGCATGAGGTCCAAAAAGAAGCTGATTTAAAGACGCGCATTAGTGCTACTCGCGAAATATTGAAGCGTTATCCAGGTAGTGATGAATTAGCTAAGCAACAACTACGTAAGTTAACGGCTGAGGCTGATATTGCTGAGAACAATGCTAAGGTTGCGCAGAATGATTCGGGCACATTTGTAATAGAGATGGATGAATTCAAGGTAGAAGATGATAACTAACGTTAAGCTACAATTTCATAATGAAGTTGATAAATCTTACTATAAGTTGTTCTATTCAACAGATAAATTCATCGCCTTAAAGGGTGCTCGTGCCAGTGGTAAAAGTATGGCAGCGGCGTTTAAAGTTGTGTACGATATTCTACGTTTTCCGTATTGTAATTGGCTGGTTATTCGACAGTTTCAAACGACGCAGCGAAATTCTTCATACAACACGATTAAAGAAGTTATTTCAATTCTTGGTTTGGGTAGTTTATTCAAGTCTAACGTTAGCCCCTTAGAAATAACTTTTAGACCTACTGGTCAAAAGATTTACTTTAGGGGGATGGATGACCCGCTTAAGTTAACATCTATCAAAGCTGAACATGGCTTTATCTGTCGGACGTGGTGGGAAGAGGCATACGAGTTAAAGAGTCTAGAGGCATTTAACACGGTCATTGAATCTATTCGTGGACTGTTACCAGATAACGGCTACTATCAGCACCTCTTAACATTTAACCCATGGTCTGAGCAACATTGGCTTAAGTCAGAATTCTTTGATGACGAGACTAGGCGCAAGAGCGTGCTATCATTTACCACTACTTATCACAACAATCATCATCTTAACCAGGAATTCATTGACGACATGGAAGAGATGAAAATACGTAACCCTAACCGCGCTCGAGTAGCAGTGTATGGTGATTGGGGAATTGCTGAAGGCCTCGTTTTCGATGGCCTTTTTGCTTTGGAAGATTTTGAACCCAGCGAAATTGTTGGCCGTCAAATCATGGGACTTGATTTTGGTTTCACTCACGACCCGACAGCATTTGTTAAAGCGATTGTTAAAGGCAATGAAATCTATGTATACGGTGGCTTCTATCAAACTGGGATGTTGAATGAACCGATGGCTCGCAAGCTAGCACAAGAGGGTGCCATGCTCGGGCATGTGTATGCAGATAGTGCAGAGCCTCGAACTATTGCAGAATTACAAACACGGGGATTGCGCAACGTTATTCCTGTTGGTAAAGGAAAGGACAGTAACCAACAACGGATCGAGTTTATGAAAAACTACCGTTATCACATACACCCAAGTGCTACTTACTTGTTTGAAGAAATGAGTACGTTCACTTATCAGAAAGATAAGTTTGGAAAGTTCTTAAATAAACCAGAAGACGGAAACGACCATGCTATTCAGGCTCTTGGATATGCGCTTGAACCAATCATCTTCACTAACAAAGATGGCAGTTACATGAACTTCCAACAACGAGTACAAGCAGTTAAGGATATAGGACTACGATGACAGAAGATTATCAAACAAAAAATTATAATGACTTGAAACAGTCGTTGATGGTCTATCAAGAAGACCTTAGCAACTTGACTAGCCAACGTATTGGGGAGTTCTTGTTGCACCATTATAATAATCAGCGCCAACGCTTAATTAAGTTAGATAGCTATTACAAGGGTGTTAACACTGAAATATCTAGGGAGAAATCAAGGCGTTTAGATGACGGCGGGGCTGATGTCCGTTTGTCGCACCCATTCGCTCAAGAAATCGCTGACTTCCATACCTCTTTTTCAGTTGGTAACCCAATCAACATTAGCGTTGATAGCGACGACAACGGTCAAGAAGATGAGCACCCGTTATTGGATAAGATTAATGACGTGAACGACGTCGATGCGCTGTTCTATGATTTATTTGCCGACATGTCTAAATTTGGCCGAGCATATGCTAATGTGTTCCGTGATCCAAATGAAAAGATTGAACGTATTGTGCGGTTAAATCCTATTAATACGTTCATGATTTATTCTAAAGACATTGACCCTAAACCGGTCATGGCTGTTAGGTACACACCACAACAGCAAGTCGACACAGTGAGTGGTGATTTGCTTAATTCCATGTACATTGTAGAGACCTGGACGGATGGAGAATATCGTCAAAGCCAACCGATTGAGATTGGTGCCTCAATCTTAGAAAACGGTTGGGCTGTTGACGACACGCAAGATATTGTGTCATTGCCAGTTGTAGAGTTCTGGAATAATAGCCAACGTATGGGCGACTATGAGGGTGTTATTAGCTTGATTGATGCCTACGACGCTAGTCAGTCTGATACAGCTAACTACATGCAAGATAGTAACGACGCTATGTTAGTCATTCAGGGAGACATTAACGATTTACTAGATGGTATTGAGTTAGCTGCTAACCCTGAAGACAAAGAATATCTTGAAAAGGTAGTTGCTGCTAAAAAAGACATGATTAAGCAGATACGTGAGTCGCGTACGTTGTTCTTGAAATCTGGAATAAGTGGAACTGGTGCGCAAACCAACGTTAGTGCTAGTTATATCCACAAGGAATATGACGCAGCTGGTGTTGAGGCTTATAAGAATAGGCTGTTCAAAAACATTCATACCTTTAGCCGTACGCCTGATGTATCTGATGAGAACTTTGCTAGTAATGCTAGCGGGGTTGCCATGCAGTACAAGCAATTGGGTGTTATTCAATTGGCAAAGACTAAGCGGCGTATGTTCGAAAAAGGACTCAGTGCCATCTATGGAATTATCCAAGACTTAGAACTGGCTGTTAGTGGTGCGTGGAACATTAACAGTGATGATATTAAATTCATGTTTACAGACAATACACCGACCGATGATGTCAATACAATTCAATTGCTTAATCAGGCCGGTGCTTCATTCCCACAGGCTTATCTTGATAAGTACGCCCCAGGAATTGACGCTCAACAGTTAGGCAACTTGAGAGAGCAGCAAGACCAAGCTATGGCCGATATGCAAGAAGAGATGACTCATATTAAGTTACGTCAACAAGCTGTCGATAGTGATGACGAAGAGGTAACTGGCGATGAATAACCGTTATGAGGCCTTTCAATTTAGCAAACGTCAGATTAAGCAGGACGCTAAGAACGCTAAGCTGATTGATAAAATCGTGAAGCAACAATCATTAGAGTTTTTAGTGTGGTGGGCATTGTTCCAGTCGAAGTATCCAGACTTCCAACAGTCGGATAATTCTAGAGCACCAGACCCAGAATTGATGTCCGAGTTGAATATATATGCGACTAAGAACGGTATGAATCAAGTCCATGTATCTAACGTAGACCAAATGATTGAGTATGCCACAGCGTTGTACACCAGTGTTATTGCTGTCAAAAGTATTGACGAGATTAGTAGAGCGTTACATTTGGATGCTAAGCAAACGGCTGAATTTGGTAACAAGATATATAAGCAGACCGCCAAGACTGTTGGGGATGAAATCATCAACAAAACTTATGACGGTATGACCTGGTCTAGCCGAATATGGAGTAACCAAGCACAGTTGCGTTCGGATATATCAAGAATTATGCGCCAAGCGTTGTTGAATGAGAACCCAATGTCCGCTACGAAAGAGTTAAGAGATAAGTTTGGCGTAGCTAAGTATCAAGCAGAACGTATCTTAAGGACTGAAGGTGCTAGAGTATCTGCAGCACAACAAGTTCGTAACATTAAAATGGCTGGTTACGACAAGATGGAGTGGGTTGCCAGTCCTGGTGCCTGTCGTTTCTGTCTTGAAAATGATGGTAAACAATTCAAGGCCGATAAATTTGGTAGTGGACGTTACACAATACCAAGGCACCCTAACTGTCGATGTGCAGTAGTAGCGGTGGATAGTGGTGAAATATATGCAGATTAGCACTTACAGCAATGTAGGTGCTTTTATTATGGCCTGAGCACGCCTTTAACTACTCAATTTAGTAACGAAATGGAATGAACGGTGGAGGTTGTGCCTTATTGGTGGAAACTGTGCCAATCATTGTGTATTAGGAGATTAATAACATGTTGAAATTCAATCGTTTTATGTACGAAGAAGCAGACGAAGGAAAGGGCGGTGATAATGATGGCTTGCAAGGGAAAGAAGGGAACGGGCAAGAAAAAGTAACGCTTACCCAAGAAGAGTTAGCTAAGCGTTTAGATCAAGAAGCAGAGCGTCGTGTAGCAAAGGCTCGTGACGGTTGGCAGTCTGATTTAGATGCCAAGTTAGAAGAAGCTAAGTCAGAGGGCGCTAAGTTAGCCAAGATGTCCGCTGCTGAAAAGGCTAAGGCCGAAGAAGACAAGCGTATGTCAGAACTAGAAAAGCGTGAAGCCGAAATCAACAAGCGTGAACTAACGGCCAACGTTAAGGACGTGCTAGCTGACAAGGGGCTACCTTCTGAATTAGCTAGTGTATTGGTTGAATTAGGGGATGCAGACGCTATCAATAAGGCAACCGATAACATCGCAACAATCATTGACCAACGTGTGAATGAACAAGTTGATAAGAAACTGGGTGGGTCAGGCAAGCCCGGTGGTTCAAGCTCTAATTTGAGTGGAACTAACGACCCATACGAAGCAATTATGAAAAAGTACAAGTAAACAAGGAGGCCTTAAATGGCATTACAAATTTTAGATTCAAAGTTTGCTGGAATTATCCAAGCAGTATACCGTTCACAATCTGCATTCCAACCGGCTTTCGGTGCAATGCAAGTTGCTGATGGTGTGACAAACGCCAAGACAATGTTTAGCTTGAAAACAAACGACATGCCGGTGGTTGTTGGTACTTATAATACCGATGCCAATGTCGCTTTTGGAACTGGAACAGACAACTCAAGCCGTTTTGGTAAGCGTCAGGAAGTTATCTACCAAGATAAGGATGTACCTTACGACTCAACATGGGCAATCAATGAGGGTCTTGACAACTTCACCGTTAACGCAGACATTAGTGCTGCCTTGGCAGACCGTTTAGACCAACGTTCTCAGGCGCTTATTCGCTTGTTTAACAATCTTTATGGTTCTAAGCTTGTTGCTGCAGCTTCTGCTGATTTAGGCTCTGCAAGTGACCCAGTTAAGTTGTTTGGTAAGGCCAAGGCCATGATGACTAATAACGAAATCATTGCGCCAATTCGTGCCTACGTTGAGCCGGAGACGTACAACGCTATTATTGATGCAACGTTGACTACTACTGCTAAGGGATCGGCAGTTAACATTGATACTAACGGTATTGTGAAGTTGAAGGGCATTACTATTCAGGAAACGCCAGAACAATACATGGCCGGCGCCAAGGTTATCTTTACTCCGGACAATATTGCCAAGGCATTCTTAGGAATTGAAACAGTGCGTACCATGGAAGCGCACGACTTCTCTGGTATTGAATTGCAAGGTGCTGGTAAGTATGGTGCTTTTGTTCCTGACATTAACAAGAAGGCTATCTTGACTGCTGGGGTAAGTGCTTCTACTGGAAAGTAAGGTGACTAATGGGTGTAGCAAACGATTATGTAACGTTGATTGATAATGAATCATCGACCAAAGATAAGTTAGACATCATTGAGTGTCGAACTCGTGAACGTTTAGCTGTTCTGTTGGGTGTTGATGATGATGGTTCTATTCCTGCTAAGTTTAATTACATTGTTGCTGATGTGTCTGCTGCTCGGTTTTCTAGAATTGGTAACGAGGGGATGAAGTCAGCTAATCAAGATGGGTTAAGCATGGTTTTTCAGGACGACGACTTTAGTCGATATATGTCTGAAATAAACGAGTATAAGCATGGTTACTTTGGTCCGCATCACGGAAAGGTTACATTCTTATGAATATGAGCACCCATGTAGCGCTATATGTTTCCCAAGTTGAATCGGAAGACCCAACGGTAGAATATGATCCAAAAGGTAATCTAGTAACCAGTGTGACGGTTAACATTACCAATTTATCAGCGGCTCGTGCTTATCGTGATTATGGGCAGGTAGCATATAATCGAAAGATTATGCGGACAGTTACGCCGTTACCTATATTCGATTATTGCTTAATTGATGGTGTGAAATATCTACCTCTAGAGCGTCAACAAGTTGGGTTGCGTAATTCAATCATGTTGAAGGAGGCGGGCGTGCAATGAGTAGTGGATTTAGAATTGAGGGGGCTGATAAGTTTATCTCGGTACACACTAATAAGCTCACTAGGGTACCTGCAGCAGCTCGTGAATTGGTTCGTTCGACTACGGCCAGTACACAGGCACAGGCGGCACGTTTAGCACCAGTTAAGACTGGATTTTTACGGCGCAATATTGATATTAGCTTTGTGAATACTGGGTTAGTGTCGACAGGAACAGTGACTGGTAACGCAATGAACCGTAATTTTAACTATGGTTATGCTCAGGAAAACGGCACTCGCTTCATTCAACCAAAACTATTCATGTATCAGGCCTATCAAATCCACAAAGAAGTGTTTATTAGAAATATGGAGGCGGTGCTCGAGAATGCCTGAATATACACCAGATTATGAGCTGGTTCAAACTGTTGGTAAGTGGTTGTTTGACAATCTACCCGCTGGACAGTTCTATAAGCGGTTGCCTGATTTTAAGGCGGTTAAAACCGACAAACCCTTTGTGGTGCTGGGCAATAGTTCATTGCAGCAATATGCACCGGCCAAGGGAGCACTGAGGGCTAAGCCATCTCTAACCATTCACATATTTGGGGATGCAAAGAGCCGAAACGAAGTCGAGCGGTTGAAATCGCAAGTATTTAAATATTTGATGAAACTAAGCAGCACAGACAGCTACTCGGTTGAACTTGACCCAGTGTATACGGTCAATAGCGTTGATTTAGAACAAGAAGATAATTTGCAACTATGGCACGGAACGTTAGATGTAACGTATCGTGTCTTTTAATTTAGAAAGGATTTATTTATGGCAGAAGATTTAAAGGCTAAGTCAGGCGGCAAAGCGATTGTGTTTGTGCGTTTGCGTGAAAATGAAAGTAAGACGCGCGGTATTAAGGCGGCCTATCAAACGACTTACAGCTACAAGCTGAGCCGTGACAAGAAGAGCGAAGACACGAAGGATGGTAAGGTGCAAAAGGGCGGTTCGCTTGATGGTACCTTGTCACTTGAATTGTTGGCCTCTAATCAAAGTGTGGTCAAGAATGACCTCGATGACGCTATCAATCAGGATAAAGAAGTAGAGTTCTGGATCGCTTATACTGATACGCCAGGAACTAAGCCTGGGACGTGTGCGGGTCGCTATATGCGCGCTCACATGACTTCTTCAGAAGAAACCGGCGACAGTGACAACAGTGTTTCGCTCAAGCTAGAAGCCTCAATTAATGGCGGTTATGCTCGTAAGGGCGACTTATCACTTGATGCAAATAGTGATACTGACGTAAGTTATGACTTCCAAGACTTGGGTGTTGTGACTGGTTCAGAGCAATCCAATAACGCACAAGCGCCAAAGTAACTAATAAGCGACAACGGCTAAACGTTCAAACGGGGTGAGAGGCCCATTTAATGTATTGATAAAAAGGAGAATATTTCATGAGTAAAGTTTTGGGTTTCAAGTCATTCACATTGCCAATTAATGGTAAGGATGAAAAGTTTAGTTTTAACATGCGCTTTAGTGAATTACTTGATGAATTTGTTAAGGGTACTAATAACGGGATTACGTTTGAAGTCGGTCTAAAGATGGTTATGTCAAAGCTTATTATGGAAGAAAGTCCAATTGCTTTGCGTGATATTTTGTTGGTTGCTAACCATGCAGTCGGTGGCAAGCTAACTGTTAAGACATTGAATGATTATTTTGAAGAAGATGGGACTGATTTGGATGCCTTGTCTCAAATGGTCATTACTAATCTAGAGGAAACTCGTTTCACGTCAAAAGTGGTAGCCGCCGTACAGAAGCAGGCGGCCGCTCAATAGAAGAACCCAAAGACAGCGCAACCACGTACCACGAATTGTTGGTAAACGGGTTGCGCTATTTTGGTATAAGCGACATTGAAACGATTGAACTGATGACGCCTAGGGAGTACGAACTACACCTTGAAGCTGCACAATTGCGTGAGTTAGATAATATGTACTCACTCCACCAAGCAGCGTGGGCCAACTTAGGCTCACAACAAACTAATGCTAGTGGTGATCATCTTAAGTTTGACACGTTCGATAAGTTTTTTGGTAATCAGTACAAGCAAGCTGTCAATGATGTGAAATTACAGTTTAATCCAGGCGCAGCGGTTAATATTGCTAAGCCTGAGGAAGAATACAACATGGCTCTACTAGATGAGCTAGAAGGGAGGTTAAATGGCTGAACAATATGAAGTAAAAGCCGTCTATTCGGCTGATACAAGTCAATTCTTAGCAGGCACACAGACAGCGATTAATGGCATGAGTAATTTTGCTGGTAAAGCTAGTTCATCGTTCAGTAATATATCTGATTATGCTGGTAAGATGGGAAAAGCAATGACAGTTGCCGGTGCCGCTACTACAGCTATTGGAATGAAGTCATTAAAATCATTTGGGGACTTTGAAGCTAGTTTAAACAAAGCGGCTGTTATTGCCGGTGGTACTTCTAAAGATATTCAAGGACTGTCTGACGTGGCCAACAAGATGGGTGCTGATTTGCCTCTGTCTGCTCAGAACGCGGCCGATGCCATGGTTGCCATGGCTAAGGATGGCGCCTCTATTGATACAATTAAGGAAGAGTTCCCAGCAATAGCCAAGGCTGCGACGGCGGCAGGATCTGATTTGCAAACAACGGCTAGTGTTGTTCAACAAAGTATGAACATTTGGGGTGAGAGTCTCAAGTCTCCTGCAAGAGCTGCAGCTATTCTTACTCAGACTGCTAATATGTCTAATGCCACTATCGAAGATATGCAGCAAGTATTGGCTGATGTTGGTGGAACTGCTAACTCAGTTGGATATTCTATGGAAGATACAGCTACTGCAGTCGGATTGCTAACTAACAAGGGTATTCCGGCCGCACAAGCTGCGGAAAACTTAAACAACGCTATTATGCACATGATTAAGCCTTCAAAACAGGCAAAGGGCATAATGGGTGAATTAGGACTAAGCTACTATGATGCTGAAGGGCATATGAAGCCTTTAAATGTAGTTGCTGGTGAATTAGCTGACAAGATGGATGGATTATCAGATGCTCAAAAGCAGTCCACACTATCTACCCTATTTGGAATACAAGGTTATCGTGTTATGGGTAATCTGATGGATAGTGTTAGGGATAAAACTGGTAATACAACTACTTCATGGGATGCTTTCAGAAATTCTATTGAAAAAACCTCTGCTACTGCAGATGTGGCTAATAAAACGCTAGACGATAGTGCTTCTGAAATGCAAAAGAATATCGGTTCTAAAATCGAACAAATAGGTGGTAACTGGGAATCGCTACGTAATAAGTCAATGAAATCAAAGTCTGGATTGCTTGGTGATTATATAGATCTTATTAACGGTGCTATCAACTGGGCTGCTAAAAGCAAGTCTCCATTTGCGCAAATGACTCAAAACTTTATTGGTTTATCACCAGTTATTGGTACTGCAATGACTACGATGGGAACATTTATCACGCAGACTAAAAATATTACTGGTGCTATTACAGCGTTATTCACGCCAGCTGGATTGTTAGTGGCGACTATTGCAGCGCTAGCTCTTGGATTTGTAGTTGCTTATAACTCTAGTGAACCGTTTAGGAAGACTGTTAATGAAATCTCAAAGGCCGTTGCTGACAAAGCTGTGGCTGCGTTTAAATTCTTACTGCCTTTACTAAAAGCAGTCGGACCAGCATTACTAATTGTTGGTGGATCAGCGGCTGCTGTTGTCGGTTCTATGTATGCGTTTGAAAAGGCATCTAATGCTGTTGCAAGTGGACTGACGTTAATTGTTAAACATCCTGTTATTGCTGCATTAATAGGTATCGCTGCTGCAGCCGTATTTGTTTATAACAACTTTAAACCTTTTAGGGATTTTGTGAATAAGACCGCACAAGCTTTGTCAGATATGGCTAAAAAGGTATCCGAAAACAAAGAGCAAATGAAAGCGCTGGGAGGAGTACTAGCGTTAGTAGCTACTGGTGCTGGTATGGCTGTGCTATTAAATGGATTTTTAAAATTCAAGGAAGCAGCTAATTCAGCAGGAAAAGCAGCTAAGTCGGTAAAAAGTCCTTTGTCAGCAGTCGGAGATGTGGCATCTAATGCTTCTCCAAAAACAAGTAAGCTTGCTTTGTCAATATTAGAAATAGGTGTTGGTGTTGGCGTGGCCGCTGCTGGATTGGGCGTGTTTGTTTTTGCGATTGCCGATTTAGCTAAGACCGGACAAGATGGAGTAACGGCTGTTCTAGCGATTACACTATCTATTGGCGCTTTAGTAGCTATATTTGCATTAGCTGGTCAAGCCCTCACTCGTGGAGCGGTTGGGATTGGCGTATTTGGTGCATCAGTTTTGGCTGTTGGAGCTGGCGTTGCGATTGCAGCCCTTGGAATATCTGTACTAGTTAATTCAATTAGTAACCTGATTACTGTGTTAAATAATTCTTCGTCAGCAGCTTCAAATATGATTAACATCATGACAGCTATGGGAACTGGATTAGCATTGATGATTACTAGTTTTGTGACAACAATGGCAGCCCAAATTCCAACAGTTTCTACAGCATTTATGCAAATGATCTTAGGATTCTTAACTACACTAGCAACATATGTTCCCCAAATAACAGCGCAGTTTATGCTAATTATTATTGGGTTCTTGCAATCATTAATCACGTATGCACCACAGATACTGTCACAAGTTATGATCTTGATGATTATGTTCCTTCAGTCAATAGCCACTTATACTCCACAAATTGTTAATCAGTTTATTAACATTATTGTCGGGTTCCTAAATGCTATTACAGAGCGTATGGGCGACATTATTGGTGCTGCATCAAATATGATTGTTTCATTCCTAAACGCTGTCGCTGATCATGTACCTGAAATTGTTCCGTCAGCTATTAATTTGATAGTGACATTTATTAATTCAATTGCTGATAACCTAGGACAAATTATTGATGCTGGTATCAATCTTATCTTTAAATTCATTGACGGAATAGTTGACAGAATGCCGCTTATTTATCAAAAAGCCAAAGATGTTGTTCTGAAATTTATAGAGGGTATTGGCGAAATGTTTGGTGATATGGTTGGATCTGGTGGTCAGCTTCTTCAAAAGTTCATAGAGGGGTTTGAGAAGGGATTTAATAATGCTCATAACAGTGGTAAAGGAGCCGGTAACAATGCTAAAGATGGAGCTGGGTCAGTTAGTCTGTTGAGCATCGGACATCAGTTAGTCAATGGATTTATACAAGGTATTGAAGACAAGATTAGAGACGCAGCAAATACTGCCGCTAATATGGCTAAACAAGCGTTTGACGCTGCCAAATCAATGCTTGGTATTCATTCTCCATCACGTAAATTCAAAGAATTAGGTATGTATACTGTTGCTGGATTTGCTAACGGAGTGGACGATAATGCTTATAAAGCAGCTAATTCGATTTCAAATATGGCTAATGATGTCATGTCAGCGGCTAACGGAATAGTTGGTGGTGGTAAGTTTGACTATCAGTTAAACCCAATTACAACTGGTTTTGATTTAAGCGACACCGGAACTGTCTCGATGAAGATGGAAGCCAATAAGCAGTCGGCCAACATTAACCTAAGCATGGGTGCTAATACCTTTAATGCCTTTGTTGATGACATTTCAAACAACCAAGGTACACGTGGAGAATTACAACGTAACAACTCCATTGCATTGTTTTAAGGAGATTTAATGAGTTACGAATTTCGAGATATTGAAAAGACTACCTCTCCGCCGGATAAACGTCCGGTAGAGTCCTTAACATTTAACGGCCACAACCTAGATGATGAAATCGCTGAATTTCATACGGTTAACGTTGATGGCCGAGATAATTACACTAGGAAGTTGCAGGTTGCTGATACATTTGGCGATGGCGACTTCTTTTTAAATTCTCAGTTGGATCATAATATAGTAACGGTTGGATTCTTTTTGATTGCTGACACAACAGATAAGTTTAACAGCGCCTTTACACGCCTTAAATATCTGCTACAAGGGGATGAAAAGGAATTTTATTTTGACGACGAACCGGAATTTGTCAGGGTTGGTACAGTTACTAAACTAACTAATACGGAGCCGGGTAGCTTGTCAGTTAAAGGTACCATTGAAATCACAATGAGCGACCCTTATCGTCATGGTCAGTCAAAAGAGGTTACTGGTGGTAACGTGGCTATGATTAATGACCCACAGATACTATACCCGCAAAACGTTGATACGATTGTTGTTAAATTACCGCCACAATCAACCGATAACATGCGGATTACGATTGGTAACAGTTATATCATGGAATTGGGTGGCGGATTATCTGCTAATTCTACTGTTGTGTTAGATATCAATAATCGCACGTTAACGATGAATGGGACTAGTATTCTTAACAAGATTAAGATTATGAATACCAATATATTTGAAGCCAAGATTAAAAAAGGCGATAAGGTAGTGTGCCTAGAAGCAATTCAAATTAAGGTTAAATACAGGGTTAAATTACTATGATGTATCTATTTGATAAAAGGCAGGAAATTATTGGCTTAATTGATAAAAGCGATTTAATTGAAGCTCATCTTGATGTCAAAATTAACCAGGCAATTACGCTTGATTTCAGTGTGCCGGCCACGATTGCTTTGGATAGTAAGGCTCGTTACATTGGTGTACCTCATCCGCTTAAACCTGATAACTATGTCATGCTTCGGATTATGAGTATCAAAGACCAATCAGATCGGACTGAGTATAGTGCTTATGAATTGGCTTATCAGGAGTTAAATTCATACGGTTACATCAAAGACCGGCGGTTTAAGAGTGAGAATGCTTATAACTTGATGACGGTTGCGCTTGGTGGTTCTACCTGGAATTTGGGTGTGTGTGTCGTCCCTGGATTGCTGCAGACTAACTACTACTTTGATAGCAACTTAGACGCCATCACTAAGGTTGTGAATGGTCTAGGTGGCGAAGTTGTATTCTATGTAGCTATTACCGGTAGTAAAATAACCGGCCGTTATATGGACTATGTGATTCGTCAGGGAGAAGACACATCCAAAGTATTCGTACATGGATCTAATTTGCTGACGGTAGAGCGTACCGGAGATAACTCATCCATCTACACGGCTATCCTGCCCCGTGGTAAGGGTGAGCAAGTCAGTGAGGGTCATGATGATACTCCTGATGGTTATGGCCGGCGTATTACTATCGAAGACTTAGAATGGGCGAAAGATAAGGGCGACCCAATGGACAAGGTCAAGGGTGATTTAGTCTTAACTGACCCAGAAGCAACGCTGGAATATGGTCATATTGACGGTAAGCCCCGTATGTTAATCAAGACCTACGATAACATTGACGACCCTAAGCAATTGTTAAGAGCGGCATATAACGACCTAATGGCGATGAATCACCCAGCTATTCAGTATTCGGCTACGATTGCTGAAACTGATGGTCTTTCATTAGGTGACACCGTACTAATCATGCACGATAAGCGCAAGTTGAGTTATAAGACTCGAGTATTTGAGGTTAATTATGACTTAACTAACCCAAGCAACACGACAATTCAACTCGGTTCAGACCTTTCTAAGGGCGGCATGACTAATCGCGTTAATTCACTAAGTAGTAGTATTTCTGTAACTTCCGAAATGTCAGCATGGACAATGACTCACGGTGGTCATAACGACACTACATTTGGAGTAGAACAACCAACTAACCCTCGCAAGGGAAATGTGTGGTTTAAAAATCTTCCAAATGGAAAAACAGAACTATATTATTACGATGGTAATGCGTGGGTTTTGGAAGCATCTACAGACTCACAGTGGGATAAGAATAGCGCTGAATTGAACGGCGACCACACGGTATACCGTGGGCCCGATAACCCGGTAAATCCTCAACAAGGAGATACTTGGTATAAGGACGATGTTAACGAACCTAATGGCGTAGCAATGTACGCTTATTCTGGTTCTACATGGGTTAAATTCAATGGCATTACGGACGCCAACCGTTTGCAGCAAGGCATTATCGACGCTAACCGCGTGAATGTGTTGAACCTAGACGCTAACAATATCAGTACCGGCCATCTATCAGCTAATTTCATCAAAGGCGGCCAAATTGACGCTGCTCAAATTGACGTGATCAACCTGAATGTTAATTCATTAGTTGGCAATTTCTCGCAATTCATTCGCAGTCGTTGGGATGGTTCGTTTGGCTCTACATTTATTGATGGTTCTGGCATGAAAGTATCAACTACAGGGGTCAACACTAAGTTCAATTCTGGTGGAATGACGCTAAATATGAATGATGAAGATGTTGGTGGTGTTGGTGTCGCACACATGAGTGGAATGCCAGACAACTATCAAGGACTAGGATTTCAATTAAACGGTAAAGGGGACTATATGACTTGGTCAGCTCGTAATACCGGTATTGAAAGTGGTAATTTCGGTATTAAATTATCTTGGTTCAGAAAAGAATGGCGTACTGGTGGTTATAATTCCGGCTTTACATTTGATGATGACGTTGTATTCAGGGCTGGAGTTCGTATGTATGAACAAGGTGGAGATTTGCGAGAAACCTTAGGGCAATTAGCTGCTATGGATAGAATAGCGATTCCAAAAGGATTTGATAGTGAGGGGAAGGCGACGTCTTGGGTGACAATTAAATGATTAAGATTACTAATATTGACTTAAATAGTGTGAATCTATTTTTAAAAGAATCTAAGTTATCTGGACAAGTTTCCAGGTTTCGGACACGTTTAATTAAAAATATTGATGCTAAAGTTTATGAAATTGGAGAAGAAGAGCGGTCAATTATCGTTAGTAACGGTGCCGAAGTAAAAGAAAACGGTCAGATTTCTGGAAACGGAAGTAAGAAAACTTTTGAAAAAATATCAAAAGAACTAACCGAGTTACGTCAAGAGCGCTCTATTTTTGAAGAAGACACCGAAGGACAGTTTTCAAAGCTGTATGCAGAACTATGTAATTACAGTGAGCTAATTGCTGGAGAAGCTGCTGATGGTTATGACAAACTGATGGATTCATTCGAGGAAGGAGGTTACAATGAGCCGCACACTTAATTTAAGTTTAGACACAACTAAGTCTGAAATTAATAACCCCCGTGTTATTCTACGGCAAGGGGATGGTAACTATTCGACTTGGCACGTAACGCTCACAGACAACGGCGACCCAACCAATTTAACTGGTGGAACTGTCACATTTATGGGCGAAAGCTCTGCTAGTAAAGTAGTTGTTGATACTAACGTGTCCTACATTGACCGCAACTACGGCATATTTGAATACACACCACCAAAGGCGCTCGGTCAAGACATGGGCGTCTTTAAAAATGCCTATTTTAAGGTAACTTTTGGCGATAAAACGGCATCAACTGCGAGCTTTAAAGTCATCGTTGAAGAGGCCGTTGACCTAAATGGTGAGCAAGCCAAAGACTATATTTCCATTGTCGATGGTGTTGTTGAAGATGCTAAAAGGGTCGTTCAGGGTAAATTTGACGCTGTTCAAAAGAGTGCCCAGGACACGATGGCTAAGCTTGATACTATCAATAGTAAAGCTGACAGCGTTGATAGTAATTTAACTGCAGCTAACCAAAAGATTGATAAGGCTATTGCTGACTTCAACAAGACAGCACTAAGCGCTGTGACACAAGACCAGTTAAATACTAAGCTATCATCGTATGCAACTAAAACGGACGCTACTAAGATTGCTTATGGACCTAGTGATTTCGTGACGAGTGGAGATTTCAATGATATTGTCAACAACTTAGCTAATTATGTTGGCGTGCATTATTTTTACGGTGGTAGTGCTGCCTTTAAAAATTCTCCCGTTAATATGCCAAGTGCTGCGCTAGTTAGGATTACTACAGCTACCTATCCTGTACACGGCATTATTGAAGTATTTAGTTTAGATGGTTCTGGATTTGACTCTGTTGGTTCTGTCTTTAATAAATCTGTTGCTTGGAAATCAATTCATAAAAAGTCAGAGGTGATGATTAAGATTGTGTGCGGTGTCATTATCAACTTCATTAGAATTGGAAATATAGTGACCGTGAGCGGATTCGGTACCTTAACTTCTGATATGGGTAATCAACCCGGTATTGTTTCTGGAAGATTTATGCCTTATAGCGGTGCTGTGTTATCAATGCAGGCGGGGTATACAGCAGGGTCTATGCTTATTAATAGCGGTGGTAATGCTAATGTTACTGCTGGAATGAAATCACAATACATTTTTGGTATATCTGGATCTTACATCGCAGTAGATTAGGAGGTATTATGATTAGACATTTTTTTAGAAATAACGACTTATGGTTAATCGGAGCGATTGAAATGATTGTGGGTTCATTTATCTTATTCAGATTTAACCAATTAGAAATTACATTACCACCAGAAATCGACTGGGTAGATGACTTGGTGCCAGGTATTATCTATTTATTAATTGGAGCATTTACTACCGTAAATGCTATCTGGGATTTTTGGTGGTACAAGATTAGACTGCTCTTACTTTTAGTAGCGGTTTTTTTGTTTGGAATGCTGTCGTTTTGCTACTTTGCAGACTGTATTAATTCAGGACATTGGCGGATGGACCCGTTTGTGTATGGTGCAATGCTTATATTTTCATTATCGTCAATTTACAACGAGGCTCGTTATAAATTAATGGGCGAGCGGAAGATAGAGGAAGTTGTTAAACGAGCGGAAAGGATTGCCGGTGATAGTTAGCGCAGAAACATGGGGAGCACTAGGAACCGCATTTGGTTCTCTTTGTGTGCTTCTAGGTGTGTGGATTAAAAATCGTGTGAAACGTGATAGCACGATGCTAGAACATGAAGATGCTTTCATGACTAAGCAGACGGATATGATTGACCGCCTAGATAAAAGCCTTAAAGAAATTAGTGACAAGAACACCCAGTTAATGGACCAGTTAGCTGATGTTAGCTCTAAATATGAAATTATCAGCGTACAGTACAAGACAATCAATGAACAAAACAAAAAAATTATGACTGAAAACCAAGAACTGAGAATGCAGGTTGGATTGTTAAACGATTTAGTTAAACGACTCAATACTGATTTGCTAGCGATGGGTGGCCATGATTATTCAGATAAAATTGAGGAGATTTCGTCAACATGAAGATTACACAGTCATATGAGCTTTTAGTTATGTTATTAGCTTTGCTTGGCCTGTTTGGTCCGTTAATTCATGCGGGTATCAGCTTAATTAAAAAGTATTCGGTGAATATTGAAAAAGTCACTAAACTACACAACGTAGCACTAGTAGCTGGTTGGTTTGATGATGCTGTTTCAGCTTTAGAAAATACTGACATGGTTGGTGCTGACAAGCGACAAGAAGCTATTGAGCGAGTAAAGGAACGTTTAAATGCCAATGGTATGAATGGCCTTTTTTCAAATCAACAACTAGGGGATAAGCTAGAATATGCGGTTCAGAAAATGAATGAGCGTGCAAGCAAAAGCTTGAATCAAGCTGATAAAGGCAAATTTTCAGAAGTAAAACTTAATTTTGAAACACAGAGTTCAGCCAATACATCGATTAGTGAGTCTAATAGTGCATCAATTCAACGAGCACTACTTTCTCAATATGGAGGTAAATAATATGTTTGTAGCAGATGTATCAGATAACAACCCTGCCGACATTAGTGGAATCATCTCCGAAAATGATGCTGTGATCGTTAAGGTTACGGAAGGTAATAGTTATGTAAATAAGCACGTTACTACACAGGTTAACCAAGTTAAAGAATCAGGTAAGAAGTTAGGGCTTTATCACTTCATCGTCGGCGGAATTGATGCTAAAGAGCAGGCGCAATTTTTCTTAGATAATGCAGCTCCTGAATGTTATGACCCTGATGTACCATTGTTGCTTGATTTTGAAAATATGGCCGGTTATCCAGTTTTAAGTGGTTATGAACCACGAGAAATTGCTGACTATATCTATGAGAAGACTGGTAAGAAGGTGTGGCTATATATTGGTTATTCTGACGTTGTTAATAGCGTGCATGGATACTCATGGGAAGATATGGCAGATAACCCTGTGTGGATTGCTGATTACCCATATATGGCTCCTACTGAATACACGCAAGAATTGCAAGACTGGGCAGACAATACTCATTTTGTTAACATTAAAGAATGGAAAATCATTACAATGTGGCAGTATGTATGCGTACCTTATGACCGTTCTATCTTTTACGGAGATGCACGTACTTGGGACTTGTTGGCGGCACCAGTTAACAATCAGACAGATCCACATCCAGAATCTGAGTCACCTCAACCAGATTCTCAATCAGATACAGCACAGCAAGCTATAGGCGTCATTGATGAGCAGACCAAGTCTGAAATTCATGACTTAGCGCAGGCTATTGCTGATAAGACTAAGTAACAAAAGGGCTTTTGCCCGTACATATATGATATAATTTAGTTGTTAGCTGCTCGGAAATGGCGTGTACACTGTCGCAAGACAGGTCATTGAGTGGCAAATTAAGGTGTTGCCCATTGGGTTAACGTCTTTTTTTGTTTGATTAAACAATTAAAAACATAAACCAACAAATTGTCATAAGGAAATTAAAAGAGAAAACCGTTGGCGCTCTAAGCATTTCGAACTTTGCTGTTTTTCTCGTCAAACAAAACAGCAAAAATTGGAACATAAAAAGCACCTAGACTATTAATTATAGTTCGGCTGATTCTATTAGACATAATTTAGACACAATGTTATTAAAATACTTATAAATTAGCATTTTATATGCCGGCAGTCGGCATAGTCTTAAAGGAAATCTCATATTTGAGGTTTCTTTTTTTATTTCTGTTGAAGGTTACATACAAAAAATAGGAATCGGAGTACCGATTCCTATTTTTATGATAGTGCAGTCGGCGGGAGTCGAACCCGCACGTCCTAAAGCGGACACAGGATCCTTAATCCTGCGCGTCTGCCAATTCCGCCACGACTGCATCAGATAACTTATACATGGTACTGTTATCATTTATATTTGTCAAGAAAACCATTTAATATTCTGATTTTAAGGCGAATCCATTATACTAAGTATAGGAGATGTGGAATTATGAAGATATTTAAGTGGCGTAAGGATGAAAGCCAGCCTAATCAGGAAGATCAGGTGGAATGGTTGCAAAACGAAAATGATAAGTTGCTTAACCAGGTGGAAAGTTTAAAATTGGATTTAACAGAATTGCGAGCTGAAAATCAAGATTTAGTTAACAAATTAAGTGGTAATAAATATCATCGCACGTTTATTAAAACTGGAAGTGGTTTAGGGGTTTTGATGGTGACCTACATACTATTGGCACTGATGGAAGCTAAGCCCACTGACATTACTTGGCTATTGTTAATTGAAGCTGTTTTCATATTTTTAATGTTACGAGGTGACGATAAATGACGACATATAAAACTTGTCGGATACCTTTTGTGGTAGCTAATTGGAAGATTAACAAACTTCAAGGGCAAGTCTTTGACTATCTAGAAAAAGTAAATCAACAGGTACCTAATTGTTCCGTAGTCGAAACGGGGATTGCCGCTCAGGATATTTTCTTAGCCGATATGGTGCGCGAAACTGAAAATAGTCCCATCCATGTGGTTGCTGAAAATGTTCATTGGCAAGATGCTGGTGCCTATACGGGGGAAACTTCGCCACGAGCTTTGGCTGATTTAGGAGTTACCTATGTATTAATTGGTCATTTTGAACGACGTAAGTTCTTTAATGAAACTGATGCTACTGTTAATTTAAAGGTCATGGCTGCCTTGAGGAATGGTTTAAAGCCGATTATAGATATTGATGAAGATATGAGCGTGTACACTCAGTCAATGGATGCTCAGCCGGCAGTTGCTCAAGTAGCAGCTGCTTTAGCTGGGGTTTCAGTAGATCAGATACGTAATGTCACCATTGCTTATGAACCAACTTGGGCCATTGGTTCAGGTGAGGCAGCTAGTGCACAACAGGCCCAAAAGGCAGCTCAGCTCATTCGACAAACTCTGGCTCAATTGTACTCACCATCAATTGCTGAAAAGATAAGAATTCTGTATGGTGGATCGGTTGATGTGAATAATGCCGCTCAAATCATGGGACAGGCAGATATTGATGGCGTTTTGGTTGGCCGTGCTGCGTTAGATCCGGAACAATTTTTGAGTCTAATAGGAATCGCCAAACAAACTAGTTCATCTCAGTCCTAAAGGTTATTACTCTTGATACGGGTGCTTGAGGCGCTCTAAAAGCTTGTATAAGTTGATTGTTTATCTTCTAACTAAATGATGATACAATTAAGTCGGATTTGTTTTTAGAATCAACATTAAAAGGAGAACACAAAACATGTCTTTGATTTCTGATATTGTTGCACGCGAAGTGTTGGACTCACGTGGAAACCCAACTGTTGAAGCGGAAGTAATTACTGAAGTTGGTGGTTACGGTCGTGGAATCGTACCATCTGGTGCTTCAACTGGTGAACACGAAGCCGTTGAATTGCGTGATGGTGATAAGTCTCGTTACATGGGCAAGGGGACTACTAAGGCCGTCGATAGTGTTAATAACGTTATTGCTAAAGCTTTGGTTGGTAAGTTTGACGTGACAGATCAACGTGCGATTGATCAAGCCATGATTGAATTAGACGGTACAGCCAATAAGGGTAAGCTAGGAGCTAATGCGATTTTAGCTGTTTCAATCGCTGCTGCTCGTGCAGCTGCTGATGAATTAGGAATGCCTTTGTTCTCATACATTGGTGGTATGAATTCTTACGTATTGCCTACACCAATGATGAATGTTATCAACGGTGGTGCTCACTCTGATAACAAGGTTGATTTCCAAGAATTTATGATTATGCCTGTTGGGGCACCTTCAATCAAGGAAGCTATCCGTTATGGTTCAGAAACTTTCCATCACTTGAAGAAGCTTTTGGAAGCTGATGGTAAGGCAACTTCTGTTGGGGATGAAGGTGGATTTGCTCCTGATTTCGCTAACAACGAAGAACCTCTTAAATATTTGATTTCAGCTATTGAAGCAGCTGGTTACAAGCCAGGTAAGGATATCGCTATTGCGGTTGACGTTGCTGCTTCAGAGCTTTGGGATGCTGACAAGGAAAAGTACGTTTTGCGTTGGTCAACTAAGGAAGAATTCTCAACTGCAGAATTCGTTAAGTACTTGGAAGACTTGGCTGACCGTTACCCAATTATTTCAATCGAAGATCCTATTGATGAAAATAACTGGGATGACTGGGTAACTATTACTAAGGAACTTGGTAAGAAGGTTCAATTAGTTGGTGATGATTTCTTCGTTACTAATACTGAGTACTTGTCTAAGGGAATCCGCATGGGTGCCGCTAACTCAATCTTGATTAAGGTTAACCAGATTGGTACTATGTCTGAAACCATGGATGCTATTGAGATGGCTAAGGAAGCTGGATACACAGCGATTGTTTCACACCGTTCTGGTGAAACTGAAGATACTACTATTGCTGACTTGGTTGTGGCTACTAATGCTGGTCAAATCAAGACTGGTTCAATGTCACGTACTGATCGTATCGCAAAGTATAACCAATTGATGCGTATTGAAGAATTGCTTGGTTCAACTGCTAAGTACAAAGGTGTACATTCTTTCTACAACCTTTCAGCTGAAGCTCGTGAAAATATTCAAAGTAAGTAAAATAAAAACACCCTTTGGGGTGTTTTTTAATATGCTAAATGAGGAAAAGGTAAGTTCATGACACAACGTTGCAGTTGGGTAGCGAATTACTCCGATTCAGAACTGATGCAAAATTATCACGATTTGGAATGGGGATGTCCCTGCCATGATGAACAACGCCTATTTGAAATGCTTTGTTTAGAGATGTTTCAGTCTGGTTTGAGTTGGGCAATTGTTTTATCAAAACGTGAAAATTTAAGGCGAGCATTCTTTAATTTTGATATTAAATCGGTAGCAAGTATGACAGTTGATCAAGTTAAAGAGTTATTGGCTAATACGAGTATTATTCGTCATCGAGGTAAAATTGAAGCGGTAATTAATAATGCACGAATCCTTCAACAATGGCATCGCGACGGTAAAAATCTAGATCAGTATATCTGGCAGACTACTCAGAATCAAATCATTGATCAAAAAATTTCTGATTATCATCTAGCTCCTAGTAAAACAGTTATCTCTGAAAAATTAGCTAAGCAATTCAAGAGTAATGGTTTTAAATTTGTAGGACCAACAGTATTACAAGCGTACTTACAAGCAGTTGGTATCATAAATGCTCATGAGTTATCTTGCGATTTTCATTAAAATATAAAAAGCAGTTAATCGTAATGACTAACTGCTTTTTTAATGCGCAATCCGGGAGTCGAACCCGGATCTCAAGAACCGGAATCTTGTGTGCTATCCATTACACTAACCGCGCGAACTATTTCATTATACCTCATTGTACTGGTAATTCCAAGTAGGTTGGCTGGCCAATCTGGAAGAGAATGTTTCCTGAAAACTTATCCTTTAGCGTTTGCTCGACCGCATTGATTTTTTGCTCGTCAATGGCAATTGTGATATGAACCGCAGTGTCGAAAGTTGTATCTAGCATATGATACTGGTTCTGCTTAATCCAATATGTTAGAGCATCGGCATTTTTATAATCGATTGTTAGTATGACTTCTAATTGGAAAATACGTTCCACTAACCCCAAGGCATTCAATCCTTGGGCGACGGTACCCGCATAGGCCCGGATTAATCCGCCGGCTCCCAGTTTGATACCACCAAAGTAACGCGTGACCACGGCAGCTACATTGTGCACTTGACGGCGCTGAAGGACTTCTAAGATAGGGATACCGGCAGTACCAGACGGTTCGCCATTGTCACTGTAGCGCTTGATTTCGTCATTATCACCAATTACATAGGCAAAAACGTTATGAGTAGCCTTGTAATGTTCTTTGCAAATTTGATTAATGAAATTTTTAGCCGCTAGTTCATCGTCTATACGCATAAAATTAACGATAAATTGTGATTTTTTAATTGTTTGTTGCCACTCACCTTGTTCGGAGCGGATTGTTAAGAATTTATCCATGAATCGTATTATATCATGATGGATAAAGAACTATTGTTTGGACGAATGATTACCTGTCCTAAAATTCAAAAAACAGATGAAGAGTATCAAAGAACAGCTAGTTTTATAAAAGGAGTGTGTCAACGATGTGGACAAAATCAAAGAACATCATTACCTAGAAACCAATTTTATTGTCAGGCCTGTTTAATTTTAGGGAGAGTTAGCTCGTTGGATGATTTAATTTTCCTACCAGAGCCCAACAATTTTGATGGACAGGTTGAGTTAGTCTGGCCAGGTACTTTGACTAAACAACAGGTCCAAGTCAGTAAAGATTTAGTGAAAAGTATGGAACAAGGAAGAAATCATTTAGTGTGGGCAGTTACTGGTGCTGGAAAAACAGAGATGCTATTTCCTCTGCTATTAAAAGCCTTTCAACAAAAAAAGCGAGTAGCGCTGGTTTCACCCAGAGTGGATGTAATTGTTGAATTAGCGCCTAGATTAGCAGCGGCTTTTTCCAATTTGTCACAGGTTGTTTTACATGGTAAACAAACAACACCCTATGGTTATACTCAACTTGTTTTGGCGACTACCCATCAACTTTTACGCTTTAAAGAAGCATTTGATTTACTGGTTATTGATGAGGTTGATAGTTTCCCTTTTCGAGGAAATCCGATGCTTCAATACGCGGTTCAAACAGCCCAGAAAGGGACGAGTATGATAGCTTATTTAACAGCGACCCCAACTCCAGATTTAAAAACAGCAGTTAAGCGAGGTAATTTAAGAGTTTCTTATTTACCGTTACGTTTTCATCAACAATTATTACCTAAATTACAAATCAAGCGGGTTAACGATTGGCGCTTAAAGATGCCTAAACTTCTAAAAAAACAAATTGAAGTTTTTATCGAGGAGCAACGTCAATTTTTAATTTTCGTACCCTACGTTAGCGATTTAATTATTGTTGAGCGTTATTTGCAAGACTATACTCAATTAAAAGGGACAACAGTACATGCTAACGACCCCAATCGAATTGAAAAAGTTCAACAAATGCGCCAAAAAAATATTCAATTCTTAATTACGACTACGATTTTAGAAAGAGGTGTTACTCTACCCGGCATTGATGTCTTAATTTTAGGGGCAGATGAAACTACTTTTAGTGAAAATGCCCTAGTACAAATTGCTGGACGAGTGGGACGAAGTCATGAACGGCCGACAGGTTTGGTCTTGGCTGTGGTTAAGCAGGTTAACTTATCTGTATTTCGAGCTCAAAAGCAAATTAATGCTATGAATCAGCGTGGTTGTCAATTAAAAAAGAAGTTCGGGGTTAAAGATGAATTGTCGCCTTTGTCAGCTAAAGATTGAAGTTAATCGTGATATATTTTCTTTATTAGGTATCAGTAGAATAAAGAAAACTAAAATTTGTGAAAAATGCATGACTAATTTTGAGAAATTGAATAATAAAACTGTTTGCTCCGGTTGTGGTCGATTACAGGATAGCTTAAAGTTATGTTTTGATTGCCAACGTTGGCAACAAGCAGGGAAATTTTTATTAAAAAATCAAGCCTGTTTTACTTATAACCAAGCTATGAAAGAATATATGCGTATGTATAAATTTATTGGTGATTACCAATTAAAAGACATTTTCACTAAAATCTTACAAAGTTTAATCAAAGAGCAGGGGATGGACATTATTGTACCAATTCCAGTTAGCCAGCAAACATGGTTGATCCGCGGTTTTAATCAGGTTACTGCCATGCTGGAATCAACTTCCTATCAAGAATTATTATCTGTAGCATTAGTTGATAAAGGACATCAATCAGCTCGACAACGGAAAGATCGTTTAATTTCACAGCAGCCGTTTGCACTATCAAGAACTATTGATGATTTGAGTGGGAAAAAGATTCTATTGGTTGATGATGTTTACACGACTGGGGCGACGTTATATCATGCAGCAGACTTGTTCTACCAAGCTGGAGTAGGTGAAGTTAGGAGCGTTACGTTAGCTCGATAATTATGTGTTAGACTAAGGGAAATAAGGCTTGAAAGGATCCCCCTATGCCCCCTCTAACAATGTTACTTTTGACTATGTTACTAATATATCTAGTATTTATGCTGCTAAAGCCGATTAATTTTGCCAAAATAATGCCCTATACACCACGCCAAGCTGCATTACTAAAAGTAGTCTTGGCCACAGTACTTGGTTTCTTGTTGGCCTTATTTTTCATTACAATTGCCGAATGGATTTTTCAATTACCCAGCTCAATATTAAAACATTAATACTGGAATCCCTACGTATGTAGAAGAATGTGATATAATACAGAGGATTATATTGGTTTAATTTTAACGACTAATGACCAGATTAATAAAGATTGCTGGAGAAATTAAGAATGGCAAAAGATATCGGAATTGATTTAGGAACTGCTAACGTATTAATTTACGTTGAAGGAGAAGGTATTGTACTTAACGAACCTTCTGTGGTTGCTATTGATGACAAGTCAGATCGCGTCTTAGCAGTTGGGGCAGAAGCTTACCGGATGGTAGGAAGAACTCCAGGAAATATTCGTGCCGTACGTCCATTAAAAGATGGGGTTATTTCTGATTTTGATGTGACCGAAGCAATGTTAACTTATTTTGTTAACAAATTAAATGTTAAGGGTTTTATGTCAAAGCCTAACATTATGATTTGTGCGCCAACTAATATTACGGAAATTGAACGTAAGGCGATTATTCAAGCTGCTGAAAAAGCGGGTGGAGCCAAGGTTTATTTAGATTACGAGCCAAAAGTGGCTGCAATTGGTGCCGGTTTGGATATCTTTAAGCCGGTTGGATCAATGGTTATTGATATTGGGGGTGGAACTTCTGATATTGCCATTCTTTCATTAGGTGATATTGTTGTTTCAGAATCGATTCGTGTGGCTGGTGACCGCATGAATATTGATATTGTAAACTACCTAAAGCGCCGGCATAATTTAGTTGTTGGGGAACGTTCAGCTGAAACGATTAAAATCGAAATCGGTTCAGCCTTACAAAGTGATAATCCGCAAACTATGGAAGTTCGTGGTCGTGATAACTTTGATGGAATGCCAGAGACAATTACCATTAACTCAAATGAAGTTGAAGAAGCTTTGCATGAAACATTGGAGCAAATTGTCGTGGCCGCTCATTCTGCTCTTTCTAAACTACCCGCAGAACTAGCAGCTGATATCATTGATCGTGGTATTATGCTGACTGGTGGTGGTGCTTTGTTGGCGGGGATGGATCGTTTATTGTCTGATAATTTGGGTGTACCAGTCTTTGTAGCAGAATCTCCATTGGATAATGTTGCTAAAGGGACGGGTGCTTTGTTAGAACACATGATGGCTAAGCCAAAACGTCGGAGTTAGTTTCATGAGTAAAAAAAATCATAATTTTACTGTAACCCTCAGTGATGAAGAAAATCAGACACAAGTTAAAGTTAATGATAATTTAGTTGGAATAATTCAAAAGAACGATGATATATTTGTCGGATTTGTCGGCGAGCAAAGGGTTATCAGTTCTGCAGCTTCAGTTGAAGAAGCTTTGAATGCAATTTTAGCTAATTATAATCTTTATCATTAAGTAGTAATCAGATTATTTAAAAATCCTTTGCTTACGCAAAGGGTTTTTGTATATAGTTACTAGAAGTTTTAATTATATTAATGGCAATAGGTGGTAAAGATGCAACAATTAGCAGCACATCGTTCTAATCGGTCTTCAGCCTCAGAATTAGACTGGGGAATTATACTTATTTTAATTCTGTTCATGATTATCGGTTTGGGATCTTTGTATCTCGCAATTGCTAATGGGGGAACGGGGACATCTCCGATTCGAGCAGTCATAATGCAATTCCTATATTGGGTAGTTGGTGTCGGATTTATTGTCTTCTTAGTTCGCTTTGACGCCTCACAATTATGGCGGTTAGCTCCAATTGCTTACGGTATTGGGATTATATTGCTTATCTTGGTGCTATTTCTTTACAATCGTGGAATTGCGGCCGAAACGGGGGCAAAGTCTTGGATTGCTTTTGGACCAATTTCTTTTCAGCCCTCTGAAGTGGTTAAGCCGGCCTTTATTCTGATGTTGAGTAAGATTGTGGCTAACCATAATCGACTTTTTCCAACACATACCAATCAATCAGATTGGGTTTTAATTGGAAAAATGATTGCTTGTTTTATGCCAATTGGTATTCTAATTGGTGCTCAAAATGATTTGGGAACGCTTTTAGTTTTCATGGCAATTCTAGGTGGTGTCTTATTAGTTTCAGGGGTAACTTGGCAAATATTAGGACCATTGATCACTGTGGCAGTTACCGTAGGTTCAACTTTAATCTTTTTAGTTACTTCATCGTTCGGTCGGACTATTTTAGGAGGACTTGGTTTCCAGGCCTATCAGTTTGCGCGAATTGATGCCTGGTTACATCCAGGACAAGATACTTCCAATACTGGATATCAAACTTATCAAAATTTAAAGGCTATTGGATCTGGTCAATTATGGGGATCTGGCTGGGGGAATTTAAAAGTTTTTGTCCCAGTGCGTGAATCGGATATGATTTTTTCAGTGGTCGGTGAAACCTTTGGTTTTGTCGGTGGTACGTTTTTGATCTTACTTTATGCTGCTTTGATATACTTGATGGTTAAGGCAACCTTTAAAGCGCGTAATGCTTTTTACGCCTATATTGCAACTGGGGTTGTCATGATGCTATTATTTCACGTTTTTGAAAATGTCGGTATGAGCATTGGCATATTGCCACTAACAGGGATTCCACTACCATTTATTTCACAGGGGGGATCTTCCTTATTGAGCAATTTAATTGGTGTTGGCCTAATCTTATCGATTGGATATCAACAGCAAAGTGATACCTTTAATGAATCAACGGGATTTTCAATTTGATGGACAGTCTAACTAAAATTAAGACCAGTATGGGGCAGATTCGTCTCAAAACACAAAAGGGTTTGATATTTGAATCCTTGGGTGATTTAATGCTGCCTTTGCGTAAGAATTTTGAATTATCAGAATTAACGCCGATTATTCTACCGGATGATAGTCAGGATGCCTTAACTATTATTGAAAATTACCAGGATTTTTGGGTTCATAATGACGAGCATCATTTTGTAAAGAATGACCTATCAAATTATGATTTACAATTAATTGTCAAACAGTTAGCTAGTCCTAATGAAAAATATCGAGATACAGGTGCCTTTTTTTTCTTAAGTATGGCCATTCAAAATGATCATCTATCCCAAGAACAATTAGCCTGGTTAACTGCGGAAGTAATCAAGGATAATGCATTATTCAATCATTTAATGGAAAAACCTAACAATGCTAGTTTTGGTCGTTCCTATCATTTAGCTATATTGTGGATTTTGTTGGTTAAAAACCGAACAAGTAATGAAAATTTTATTTCTGAGCAATTACTAGATCGAATGGTTGATCAAGTAGCTTTGATTAGTTTAATGGAACAAGATACTCGTGGTTTTATTGACGGTAAAGGCTGGGTACATATTTTCACCCACCTTGCTAATGTTTTAAATGAATTATTTATGCTGCCGAATCTTCAAAGAGCTGATAAAGTATATTTAACAGCGGCAATTATGACTAACTTCCGGTTGTTAGACACTCCTTTAACGATGGGAGAGGTAGGCAAAATTGTTGATGCTTTGATAAATTTGGCTCAGAAGAATCAATTGTATTCAGATTATATTTTGCTTTCCTTGAAATTATGGCGGCAAGATATTGTTAATGAACCATTTATACAAAACCGTAGTCGGTGGCAGCAGATGTATAATCGAATGGATTTTTTCCATGAAATCATTGTGGCCGGCGCGGATCAAGTACCAAAAAAAATTTTTGAATATGTATTAACGACTAAAAATTATTTATCATAAGAAGGTGGGAAATTTATGGATAAGAAGCATGTAGCCCTATTATTTGGTGGTAATTCATCTGAACATGATGTTTCAAAACGCTCTGCTCAAAATTTTTACGAAGCCCTAGAGGCAACGGGAAAATATCGCACAACAGTGATAGCAATTGCTGAAAACGGTTATTTTATTGACCCAGTTCGTTCAAAAGAAATTATGTACCAAGCTGATGAAAAGCCATTAGTTGATGCCTATATGGCTACAATTGATACCAGTAATACGCTAGCTCAGGTGGCAGCTTTAAATGAGATTCCAGATATTGATATTTTTTTCCCAGTTATACATGGTAATTTAGGCGAAGATGGTACTATTCAGGGCTTGTTCCGATTGCTTGATAAACCATTTGTGGGAGCGCCATTGCGTGGGCATGCTTTAAGTTTCGATAAAGTGCTAACTAAAGAACTTTTAACCTATAATAATATTCGTAATACTAAGTATTTGGTTGTGTATGCGAATCAGGCAGATGAAATCACATGGTCGCAAGTCGTATCCGGGCTTGGTAATCAAGTATTTGTAAAAGCAGCTAATCAGGGATCTTCAGTTGGAATTTCACGAGCTGATAATGAAGTTGATTTTAAAGCTGCATTGGCTGATTCATTCCAATATGATCATAAAGTGCTCATTGAAGAAGCTGTTTGTGGTCCACGGGAACTTGAAGTAGGGGTTATTGGTAACCAGAGCCCTATTGTATCTGAAATAGGTGCTCATCATGTCCCTGGACAGGAAAACGGTGACGGTTGGTATGATTATCAGAGTAAGTTTGTTGATAATTCAGCCGTACAGTTTGAAATTCCAGCTCACTTACCAGCCGCAGTAACATCCGAAATTAAGTCCATGGCCTTGGCAGCTTATAAAGTATTGGATTTACGTGGTGAGGCTCGTATGGACTTTTTAATTGATGAAAACAATGTTCCTTACTTGGGAGAACCTAATACTTTACCAGGGTTCACCAACATGTCGTTATTCAAACGCTTATGGGACTACTCCGATATTGATAATGCTAAATTAGCAGACCTTCTTGTTCAGTATGGTTTTGAAGAGTATGAATATAATAGTAAGTTGAGTTATGCTTTTGAAGCTCTTGGCGACGAAAAGCTTGGGAAGTTTAATTAAAAAATCAAATAATAAAAGGACTTCACTGATAAAAGTGAGGTCCTTTTATTATTTATACTGATAGTACTTAGCGAACTACCAAAACATCGGTAATGGCTGCACGAGTAACATAGGCAGTAACCGATCCAATAACAAAGCGCTCAACTGCATTGAGACCTGTGGCACCAATTACAATTAAATCAGCTTTTAATTCTGTGGGAACATCATTAGCAATCAATGCCTTAGGTGAGCCATATTCAATTAAGTAATCGACATTCTTAATGCCTGCATCTTGAGCTTGTTTTTGATACTTTTCTAAACTTTTACGTGCTTGATCAGCCACGGCATCAACCATGGTGTCGTCAAAACTAGCAATATTTTGGAAAACACGTGTATCAATGACATTTAGAATTGATAAAGTGGCTGAATCACCAGCCAACTTTGTTAAATCAATTGCTCGTGCCAATGCTGCTTCAGACTCTTTGGAACCATCCATAGGCACAAGAATCTTTTGATAATCTTTGACCATAGTAATACCCCTCTTTGTTTTCTAGGAATAGTATAGCGCTGATGGAATTAAATTTAAAGTTAAAAAAACCCATCAACAAGATGGGTTTACAGACGATTGTCTGGGAAAAACTTACATAGCACCGTTAATCGCTACGCAGATTTTCCTCGAAATTTCGAGGTGGGTGAATCACTTAACGTTCAGACTACCAAACGAAAGGGCTTGTCTTGGCGTTTAAGTATTCTCATCCAAAAATAAAGGTTGTAAGGAAAAAGCTGATGATGTAGCAATGCGTATACTTAAGTAACTCCAACTGATATTGTAACGCGTCTAGATAGTTAATAATAGTCTTGACAGATAATCATTTTTACGAGTCTAAATTATCCTGTTGTTGCTTTTTTAAACTACGATTGATTTCTTTTAATTGCAATTCAAAAGGTGAATTTCCTTTGGGATTAAAGTACTGTTGTTTTTTAATGGCATCAGGTAGATACTGCTGTGCAACCCAATCGTTTGGAAAATCATGTGGATAGAGATAACCAATCCCATGACCTAATGCCTGTGCGCCTTTATAATGAGCATCTTTTAAATACTTTGGAATATCTAAATGATGTTTCTTTTTTAAATCGGCTAGGGCTTGATCGATAGCAAGATAAGCTGAATTTGATTTTGGCGATAGTGCTAATTCAATGACTGCGTTAGCAATCGGAATGCGGCCTTCCGGTAAGCCAAGACTTTGGGCCGAAGTTAAAGCGCTGATGACATGCTGAGCAGCATTGGGATTGGCTAGACCAATATCTTCATAAGCAATGACAGTTAAACGCCTTACAAGACTATTTAAATCACCAGATTCAATGATTCTAGCAGTATAGTGGAGTGCGGCGTCAACATCGGATCCCCGAATTGATTTTTGCAGAGCTGAGATAACATCGTAATGAGCATCACCATCTCTGTCAGCGACAATTGCTTGATTTTGGGTAGTTTCTTCAACAATGGAGAGAGATATATTAATAATCCCGTCTTGATTGGCTGCAGTTGATAGGACAGCAATTTCAAGGCTGTTAAGTGCGCTACGTAAATCGCCATTGGTAGCCTGGGATAAATGCGTCAACGCTTGTGGACTTAGGTGTACTTGATGCATCCCGAGTCCATGTTCTTTATCAGCTAGGGCACGTTTGATGCCAGTCTTAATGTCGGCTTCGGTTAATGGATGAACTTGAAAAATCTGTGTTCGAGAACGAATTGCCGGTGTAACGTTGATATAGGGATTTTCAGTAGTCGCCCCAATGAGAATAATGGCACCTGATTCTAAATGGGGAAGTAAAAAATCCTGTTTTACTTTATTTAAACGATGAATTTCGTCTAGTAGTAAAACAACCGTGCCGGACATCCTAGCCTCTTCAGCAACAATTTGAAGTTCTTTTTGACCATCGGTAGCGGCATTTAATTGACGAAAAGAATATTTTGATGACCCGGCAATAGCACTGGCAATTGAGGTTTTTCCGGTGCCAGGAGGGCCGTATAAAATCATTGAATTTAAGCGATGGGCAGTAACCATACGCCAAATAATTTTATTTTTACCGACTAAATCTTGCTGACCAATAATTTCTTCGATTTTAGTTGGCCGCATACGATATGCCAGAGGTTTTTGTTGCACGATTGGAACTCCTAACTTAGATAAATATTATCGATATTTACAGCATAATCAGCTGCCAAAAGGACTGCTATCGAATCTGCTTGATGACTGCTTTTTTGATTATCAGACAGTAAGGTAAAAGGATGGTTAGTTTTTCCTGCTATTTGAATATAAGTAGCATTATTATCCCCAGTTAAATTAGCGTCAATTAGTAGTTTACCTTCAGGATGCTGGGATAAAATCGTGGTAAAATCTGTGATAATTTTGGGATTATCAACTTGGGATTGGCGTATGGCGACCACAACCCGTTCCCTAAAGGTACCTAAATATCGATTTTGTTCATCTGGGTTAATTTGGGGTAAACTACCACCAGTTAGCTGTTCTTGTTGCAAACGTTCGTTGATATCCATAATTGGTTAACTCCTCTTGTTAGCAGGATAATTGTTAGCATTATACAAAAAAAGCCACCACTGAGTGATGACAAATTTTAAAAAGAATATTAACGGTTGTAGAATTCAACGATAAGCGCTTCGTTGATATCAGCATCCAATTCTTCACGTTCTGGCAAACGAACAAGTGATCCTTCCAACTTTTCAGCATCAAATGAAACGAATTGTGGACGAGAAACGACTGATTCAATTGCGATTTGAATTGGCACAATATTCTTTGACTTTTCACGAACTGAGATAACTTGACCAGGCTCAACTTCGTATGAAGGAATATCTACCCGCTTACCATCAACAAGAATGTGACCGTGGTTAACTAATTGACGTGCTTGTTGACGTGTAGTAGCCAAACCTAAGCGGTAAACTAATGAATCCAAACGACGCTCCAATAAGATCATGAAGTTAGTACCATGGGTACCTTGACGGATCTTACCAGCCTTGTTAAATAGGGTATGGAATTGACGTTCAGTCAAACCATAAGTGAAACGCAACTTTTGCTTTTCGCGAAGCTGAGTACCATATTCAGATACTTTACCGCGACGGCCATTTCCATGGTCTCCAGGTGCGTAGGCACGGCGAGCTAATTCCTTACCGGTACCAGATAGTGAAACGCCTAAGCGACGTGAAATACGCCATTTAGGTCCTGTATAACGTGACATATATAATGTCCTCCAAAATGTATTTGCTGTACATTTGAGGGTAGGCACCAGATGCGTGCAGCGTCAATAATTGACGTTTCTCAGTGACGGTAGCTTGTCCTTACTAACGAATTGCGACGTTGTTGACGCGCTTCTTTGCCTACTGCTACTCAACTCAATACAACTCTCACATTATATCAGAAATAATGATAATCACCAAATTATTAAGAAAACACTAAAGCTAGAGTAAATACCATTTGATTTATCTAAAATGCGGTATTGTTTTATACAAAGGGAAAATTAAGAAGATAAGGCCAAGGTGAAATATTAATATGTGGACTTTTATCATAATTGCTATTGCCGTTTTCGTTGTCACGGCTATTATCGTTGTTTTTTTACAAAGAAGTTATCAGAATAAGGCTAAACAGCTTGGTGAAATCAAAGCTCGTTTGATGGCTTTTGATATTAATCAGGAGCTCATTGAAGCTCGTAAACTTTCATTAATTGGACAATCATTGAAAGATTATCAAACCCTTGAAAGTCGTTATAGTGGACTTGAAAAAAATAAATTTATGGCGATTGATCGCCAATTAGAGCTAGTTTTGAATGGCGCTGCTAGTGTTAATTTACTGAAGGCTAAAGGTGATTTAGATCAATTACGGAATTTGGTTGGTGAGGCTACTGATGATGTCCAAGCAATTCGTGTGGGGTTAAAAGAGTTAAAGGATACCAGTCAAGCCCATAAAAAAGCGATTGCTGAGTTACAAGGCAGTTATGCGATTATTCGTCAATCGATTGATGACCAACGGGAAGCTTATGGGCCTGCTTACCATTCCTTGTTGCAGTTTATCAACCAGCTAGAAAATGATTATCAAGAATTTGCTACATTGACCGAATCAGGTGATCAGGCTGCGGCCAGTAATGTTTATGAGCAATTAGCCATGGAAAATACTCAGTTAGCAAATATGCAGACTGAAATCCCTGATTTATTTACTAGCCTAAATATTAAATTTGTTGAGCAATTGGCAGAATTATTTGGTGGTTACCAGACTCTACGTCATCAGGGCATTATCTTTTTAGAAGATATTTCTGATCGTCTATCTTTGATTGATCAACAACGTGAAGGAACTTTAGTGTTGTTAGTAGATTTAAAAATTAAAGAGACACAGCAACATATTGATAAAATTGAGCAACAAATTCAAGATAGTTATGACCTATTAGAGGGTGAGTTGAATGCTCAGCAAAATTTTCAAATCAATGTTAAAGCAGTTGATCGAGGACTTGAACGTTTACGTGAACAAAATCAAAATTTGTTTGTTGAATTAGAACGATTACGCCAGTCATATCGTTTCACTCATCATGAGTTAGAAAATCGAAGGGGATTTTTAGAACAAATTGATATGATTAGTCGAAATGTCACGGCTGCCAATGAGCAATTGGATCAGGCTAAGATTACGTACAGTCAAGCCGTCGGCATGCAGGAACGCTGGTTGAATCAAATGCAGGAAATTAACACGAGTCAAATTGAATTGTGGCAGCAAATCATTGGCATTGAACCGGCCTTTCAATCTGCTAAACAGATTTGTGACCAAAATATGGACAGCATTCAATCCATCCGACAGCGTTTGGAGCGAATGAATTTACCTGGACTACCAAAAGTATATTTAGAGTTTTACTATAGTGTTTTGGATGAGATTAAGCGATTAGATGGTATTTTACGAGCCAGCCTAGTAGATATGGATGATGTTCAACGTCAGTTAAATATTGTTGTGGTTGACTCTGATACTTTACATGAAAAGACACAAAAAATTGTAGATGAAGCTATCATCGCTGAACAATTATTGCAGTACTCTAATCGTTATCGTCAGACCAACCACATGGTAGCTGAGGTAAGCAAGGAAGCACGTCAAATCTATAATAATGATTATAATTATAGTAAGGTGATGGATTTATTAGGTCCTGTTTTGGATAAAGTGGATGCAGGTATTTATGACCATATTGTTGAGAGTTATCAGCGTCATCGAAATGTTATATAAAAAATGGTTGACCTTTTGGTCAACCATTTTTTATTTCTTACCAAGTGAAGAATGATGAATACCATAAATAAAGTAGCAGACGATTCCCAGAATTAACCAAATCAAGTACATTTCTAAGGTTTCAGCCGGAAGCTGTATAATTAGTAGCAGGCTAATAAAACTACTTATTATTGGTAAAACAGGGTACAGGGGCATTTTAAAGCCGTCATTGGTGATATCTTTACGCTGCCGTAACAAAATTATACCGAAACTAATGAATAGAAAGGCTGTTAGAGTACCGATATTAATTAAGCTAGCGAGTGTACTTAGCGGCACTAAACCGGCTAAAATAGTTTCTACTACAGCAGCTAGAATCAAAGCATTAGTAGGCAATTGGTGTCGTTTTGAAACATGGCCCAATTGCTTGGGTAGTAAACCATCACGCCCGAAAGAATAGGTTAGACGTGATGAAGCAAAGACCATCGCTAAAATGGCGGTAAACATACCAATTAATGCCCCAATAGTAATGACAATTGAAAATTGTGTTTGATGAATTGTCTGTAGAGCAAAGGCTGCTGGGTCATCAACCCCTAATTGTTTATAGTTAACAATTCCAGTTAGGATAATAGCGAAAAACGTATAAAGTAAGGCCGAAATAATGACAGTACCCAGAATCCCTTTGGCCATTGTTTTAGTAGGGTTTTTGACTTCAGCAGCATGAGCGGCAATAGTATCAAATCCTAAGAAAGAGAAGATAATACCAGCAGTAGCGGCGGTAATACCATGTAATCCTAGTAGACCAGTTTGAAATTCCTTGGGGTAGAATGGTACATAGTTACTAGTCTTAACGAAGAAAGACCCACCAACAATAAATAGAATTAAAATAGCAATTTTAATAAAGACTGCACCGTTTTCAATTGATTTTGAAGTATTAATCCCACGGGAGATTACCCAGGTAACTAATAAAATTACTAAGACGGCCAAAAGGTTAATAGTACCGCCCTCCACTGGACCAGCTTGTAAGGCTTTGGGAAGATGTACACCAAAAATATTTAATAAATTATTCATATAAGCTGAAAAACCAGTTGAAATGGCTGATACTGCTAGGAAATATTCCAAAATTAATGACCAACCTAGAAGCCAACCGATTAACTCACCATAAACTACACTCCCATAAGAATAGGCTGATCCTGCAACTGGCATTGCTGAAGAAAATTCAGCAAAGGCCATACCAGCTATTCCAGAGAAGATAGCAGCTAATAAGAACGATATCGCCACGGCCGGTCCAGCATGGGAAGCTGCTTCATGACCGGGTAAAATAAAAATTCCAGAACCAATTACGGTTCCTACTCCCAAACCTATTAAATCTTTGGTGGTTAATAGGCGTTTCATTTGTGAATCCTTTTGAAGATATCCTTCTACTGATTCACGCTGAAAAGCACGTTTAATCATATCCATTTTGTTTCTCGCATTTCTATATAGAATATTCTTGATTTTACCAGTAATTTTATTTACTTGTCGATTATTTGAGTGATATTCTTTAACAGAAACGAGAATACATTGATGGAAGGGTTACAATATATGGCTAAAAAGGTGATTGTAATTACAGGTCCAACTGGTGTTGGAAAGACTACGGTTGCTAAATATTTAGAACAGCAATGGCATATGGCTCGAGTAATAACCCATACGACGCGCACTCCACGTGCTCATGAAACAGATGGTCGAGATTATTATTTTGAAACTTCTACCTCTTTTAATAGAAATCATTATTTAGAGTCAGTTGTTTATGCTGGCGCTCAGTATGGCTCCTCTTTAGAGGGATTGGATTGTGCTTGGCAAAAAAGTGAGGTTGTCACCATTGTTTTAGATACGGCAGGTGCAATTACCTATGCACAAGAGCTAGCTGATAAAGTGATTATTTTGTATATATCCGTTTCTGATTCTAATGTTTTACGCCAAAGATTGGCAAAGCGTGGTGATCATCCTGAACAACAGCAACATCGCTTGCAGTCGGCTGAATATCTGCGAGATTTAGCCTTGCCACCTGAATTAGTTGGGCGAGCAACTTTGATTAATAATGATAATTGGCATACAACCAAGAAGATATTACAAGAATTTCTGATTTTATGCGGTATAATGGATTTAAATTAGTGTGTTATAATTTTTTTCTAACTAACATTAACACATATCATTGATAGTTTTATTTTTTAGATGGTGGGAGGATTTTGATGCCAAGTATTAAAAACTCAGTTATATCTAATTTAAATCGTCAAGTGCAAGCGATGGGAGCTAACGCTATTCGGGCCTTTGATGAAGAGGTTAGTTCGGTTCCTAATATTATTAAATTAACCCTTGGAGAACCAGATTTTAATGTGCCAGATCACATTAAGGCAGCGGCTATACGTTCTATTGAAGAAAATGATTCACACTATGCACCGGCCAGTGGTAGTCTAGCTGTTCGTCAAGCAATTACCGACTTTTTAGCTGATCGTTATGATTTAACTTACAATGCCAATCATGAAATAGTTGTAACAGTCGGTGCGACCGAAGCGATTTATGATTCTTTGGCAACGTTGTTGAATCCTGGGGATGAAGTTTTAATTCCGACACCTATTTTTTCAATGTATGGGCCGGACGTATTACTAAATGGTGCAAAGCCAGTTTACTTGGATACTTCGGCTAATAATTTTGTCCTAACTCCTGAACAACTTACAAAGGCCATTAAAGATAGTGCCGGTCATGCTAAGGTGCTTATATTGAATTTCCCTTCCAATCCCACTGGTGTAACTTATGATAGAAAAGCATTGACTGCATTAGCAGCAATTATTAAAAAAACTGACATGATTGTTATCTCCGATGAAATTTATTCGGAACTAACCTATAATCAAAAACATGTGTCCATGGCAGAGTTATTGCCAGAACAGACCTTGCTTTTAAATGGTGTTTCAAAGTCACATGCTATGACTGGATATCGGATTGGTTTCGTGGCTGGCCCGAAAAGATTAGTAGAAAAAGTGAATGTTGTCCATCAATTTGCCACTACAGCAGCCTCCAATCCGGCGATGGCCGCTGCAGCCGAAGCCTTAGGAACACCTGCGGGGAAAGTTGATACAGAATTGATGAAACTCGCCTATCAAAAAAGACGGGATTACTTATATCAGGAGCTAATTAACTTAGGGTTTGAGATTCCTAACCCTGATGGTGCCTTTTATATATTTGCTAAAATCCCAGCTAAATACGGCGTTGACGATCATTCCTTTGCTTTAGATTTAGCTAAAAAAGGAAAGGTTGCTGTTATTCCGGGTTCAATTTTTGGACTTGGGGGGCAAGGGTATGTTAGAATAAGTTACGCTGCTTCGGAAATTCAAATAAAAGCTGCTGTAAAACGTATTTCAGATTTTCTGAAATAAATTTCAGTAAGTTGTTGACAAGCGAGAATAAGCGTGATAGACTAATTAAGTTGTTTCGTAAGGGAGCAACGCAGTAGCACATTGAAAACTGAACAAAACTTTGAACAAACAAATCTGTAAC
>NZ_CAKOET010000008.1 GCF_933208495.1 Convivina praedatoris | reverse complement strand
GAATTTGAACCACTTGGTGGCGTGGAGTCACTATCAGAATTTGAACCACTTGGTGGCGTGGAGTCACTATCAGAATTTGAACCACTTGGTGGCGTGGATTCGCTATCAGAATTTGAACCACTTGGTGGCGTGGAGTCACTATCAGAATTTGAACCACTAAGACTGTGCGATGTAGATCCACTAGCCGGTATATCAGATGTTCCAGAATTATCTAGGTTAACTAGTCGTCCAACATTGTTATAGCGATAGACTATGCCGTTTCTATAGAGGTCTGCATTTCTTAATTGAACGCCATTCGGCAAAAAGAAATACTGAGCCCCATCAATGGTTTGATCACCATAAACCATGTAACCATCCTGGTCGAAATAATACCAATCATCCCCATCTTGAATAAAACTGCTTCTAGCTTGATAACCACTAGTTGAGAAATAAACAGTTTTACCATTTAGTTGCATAAATCCAGTGTTTGCTTTTTCTCCTTGAATTTGTTTAGGTAAGAAATTATCACTTTGATTAACCCTGAAATACCCCTGAGTAGCAACATCTTTAAGCACATAGAAAGCACCACGCCCAAGAATATTACTACCGTTTAAATATTTGGCTGACCAAGTCTTAATTTGTACCGACCCATCGATTGGTTGACCGGTAGAAATTTGCTTAGTAGTGAATAGATTAGGATATTTTTCTTGTAATTCCTGAAGAAAAGCGCCACCGTAAATGCTTTGATAATCGTTACCACTACCCTTGGTGTCTCCAACATATAACGTATTAGACATGGCATCAGGAATGGGGCGTCCAAAGATATCAGTACGAGTAACCGTTACAACTTCCTTATTAGGCATAGCATATAGCTGATCCGGAACCCAGTCAGCCATCGCTTGCATACCCTCGCGATGGACCGCCTTAATTGCTTCACGAAGTTGATCCACTGTACCATATTTAGTGGGGGTGTTGAATCCTAAATCGTAGCGGTCAGTGAAGGCATAACCATTTTGTACAATTGAATCTAAGAAACTGCCATCTTGACTCGAACGATATTGAGGAGGAAACTCAAAACTAGTAATACCCAAGGATTTAAAGAAACTAACATTTTGAGCAACCTTAACGTTCATATAATCGTCTGCACTTTCAGGCATGGACTGGAAGTTAGAAAAACCTTCATATATCAAGTTAGAATCCAACGCTTCATCAGAATGGAAAGTCTTATCGTCGGTATATTGCTTGGAACTGACCAAAGTTCGCACGTCTTGCGTATCTGCTGCACCAACAGGCACCCAAACGGCTAAATATCCAGATACCTTAGGATTATGAACCCCTGCGATATTGGTAAAGACTAAGTCTCCATTTTTATCAGACATCATGGTTGGTGCACCAGCATCCGAAGAAAACACACTCAAACCATCTGCCGTTGTTAGCAAAGAAGCTCGGAACAACTGATTCGCATGAGCAGCACCCATATGCAAAGTAACAGTTTCACCGTTTTCTAAACGGAAATTATTATCATTACTAATGATAATCCCCATCCCATCCGTATGCTTTTGGTAATCATTATCTGAAACTGTATTCAATCCCTTACCAAAACGAACACTCGCAATCAGGTTATCTGTCTTTGTTCCTTGTGTAGTTCCCGAAGTCATCGTTTGTCCACCAGCAACATACTTCACTCGATCTTTCATTAACTGCGTCAAGGCATCAAAATAAATTGTTTGTTGGGACATATACTGACCGCTATCAGTGTATAAATCCCCATAGTAAACTCGTGGTACCGTATTTTTATTACTCAACAGTAACGCATACATTGCTGGAATATTATTCAGTGTCACTTTCTTATCGGTCACTTTAAAATCTTCATCGTAAATCTTCAAAGCGGCTCTTAATTGCTCCTGAGTGGGTTTAAAAGGATCAATCCCAGGATATAATTGAGACAAAATTTTAGCCACTTCATCTTGAGTCTGATTATCATGGGAACGAATAATGGTATAATTTGGCGCAACAACATTAGTAGTACTATCAGTAGTGCGATCAGCGACTACCGACTTAATCACACTCGTTAATGCGGCGCGATTATCATTCCAGCCCAACGCTTTAATGGTATTATCTTGCCACATTGGATCCATGGAAAGCTGATTAGAACCATGTGCTGTTAAGTAATCAATATCTCCGTGTGACCAGTCTTCCAAAATCGAAATATGCTGGTTAGCCAAGTTATTGTCTGTATCAACATGAAATACAGTCTTCATGTATTCACTTGTTATCTGAAGCAAATCAGCATCTACATTATCAGGAGCATCTACTCGATATGAGTCAAAATTAGCATCAGCGTCATTATCAGTAATAGTGCCAAAATTCAAAAGATAGTGCAGCCAATTAAGCTGTTCAGCTTGGACAACCGGGTTAGAATTATCAATATCATTACCTAATAGTAATTCAAAACCACCGGGATAAAAATCGGTACGAGTCCCATTTTGATTTGTAGGAACACGATTTAGTAATCGATACTCTGAGTCAGCCCAAGGCGTTAACTGATTATTCACATATAACAAAGCCCCATGCTGAAAACCACCCAAATAAAAATCATTAGATGGATTTTCGCTATTTACATTCCAGCCCGATTGCATTTTAACGAAATCAGAAATATCTTGGCGTAGCCAATCGGTTTCACCGTTTTGAGCACTGATTTCTTTTTCAATATTAGCTTGAACCACATCGGATAATACAGTTAGATAGTTTTGATTGGTGTTGGAAACATCAACACTATCTGGTAACCAACCTTTAGTTTTGGCAAAAGCTAAATAAGCCATTTGAGTATTTTTATCCGGCCACCAGGTCATTAATAACGGCCGAAAATCAGTCGTAGCTGAGGGTACCCAAGTAATACCATCTTTCAAGATATCCTTAGGACGGTACCAACTATCAGCGGTCATAAAGCCATCGATTGTATTAAAACTACTATTTTGTAATGTGGCAGCAGCATTATGCTCATTAGAAATATCAGTCAGGCCATTTGTATACTGATTCCGCAAAGTCTGTAATTGACCCGTATCTTTACTAAAATAAAGAGGCTGATTATTAATAATGGCCGTAAAATTCTTTTGAACATTACCCTGATCATCAACAAAATAAAACTTTCCTTGATCAAATTTTAAATGCTTATCTTGACTTAAGATTAGCTGCACAATTTGATCATTAGTAAATCCACTGTTAACAAGGTTTCCCAAATTAAAGACGCTTAGTACATTAGCGTCGTTCACTTGGTCGGTAGTCGTAGAAGATAAGCTCGTTGACTGGCTTCCCGCCATACTGTAGGCAATAGAAACCGCCTGACTTAAATCTTGACTTCGACTTTTCTGTTGACTCAAGGAGGTACTATTAGCTAAAGAACCAGCCTGACTTAGGTCTTGCGATAACGCAGTGCTACGGGTAATGACTTCAGTACTTTCGCTCGCTACAGTACTCTGGGCAAGTGACTTAGCTTGACTGACATCATGATTAATCACCTGAGTACTTGAACTTTGGATAGAACTAGTACTTTGAGCTAGTGAACTAGCTTGAGATGAATCATTATCAACGCTTGCACGCGTGAGCGTCATAGCATTTGAAGTACTGTCACTAACCGAATCCGTCACTACACTTTGCCTGTCATCTACAACTAGGGTCGGTGTGTCGCTTTCATTCAACAGTGAACTACTAGTTTGAACAATCGTTTCAGTGGCTGTTGACCCAATATTTTGTGGCAACAAACTATCTGAAATAACATTCGAATCATCATCGGTATTAGACACACTTGAACTCATCTGGCTTGTACTTGCAACCAAACTAGTATCAAATAGTAAAGAGGTACTATCAACCATAGATTCAGACTGTAAAGCCGTGGATTCAATACTTCGTAGAGGCGTTAGTGAGTCTTGTCCTATTTGTCGATAAGGATTGGTGGCATCAGATTGACCAGTAAATTCAGTGTTATCGGCGGTCGCTGAAATGGAACTCCCAATTCCTAAGGTAAAGACACTAATCCCAGAAGCAATCCAAAATTTTCCTGACTTATACATTTTGAAATGTGATTTGGTTAGTCTATGACTCAACGTATTATTTTTATTCATAAATACTCCTCCCCATATTTCTGTAAAATATCACTACTTCATTATAGAGGAAAGTTAAGTGAAATACATAATAAAGAAAACTAGCATAAATAAAAAAACTCCAACAGTAATGACAACATTCTCATCCCTGTTGAAGAGTACACATAATACTATCAGTTATTTTTAATGCAGCAATTTCGGTAGTCGCCAGCGTTCAGGCCTAACAATATTCATAGAAATCATCCCTAGGGTAATGTATAGCACCAACTGGAAAAGGGTAATCACAACCATACCGACGTTTAAATCTTTAGCAACATAACCGTCAGGTAAACCTTGAATAATCGTTAAATTGTAATCAATGAAAAAATGCACAATCATCGGAATTAGCAGGCTCGCCGTTCGAACATATAGCGCACCAAACAGGAAACCCATCCCCAAAACAGCCACCATCTGAGTTACCGTGGCAACTAAATTTTGATGGAAGATATTACCAATATGATAAAAAGAAAATAATCCAGATGACACAATCAAACTAGTCCACACACCATATTTGGTTTTAGCTAGGGCGGTTAGTAGCGCACCCAGGAAGATACCACGGAAAATATATTCCTCAGGAATAGCAGCAATCAAACCAACAAATAAGCCATCAAAAATATTATGGGGATGAATGCAGGAAATTAAAATGGTCAAGATTGCTAACACAATTAACCAAATAATTGTTTTCTTACCAAAGTTAATTTTAAAGAATTTTCGAACGGGTAGCCAAATGCCAACAATTAAGGCTAAGACTAATTCAAGAGATTTAAAGACAAATTCCAGTAAGTAAAATTTATCACGGTGGGTTGGTAAGGGAATCCAGTGCATGATACTGCTTAAGCCTCTTGAACTCAGGTGATCCATGACCATCAAAAATACAAAAGTTGCAAAAATAACAAGCATTTGGGTTTGTTTATTCTTTTTTAAATCTAACATTTTTCTTCAATTTCTCCCCATTTATACAAAGTGTAAATCCATCTTTTTAAGAATCCTTATTATACTATAATAGGGAAAGCACCTTTCTTGTTAAAATTCTAAATGGAGGGGAAGGCTCATGATAATTATTGGCATTCTTTTATTGTTATACGGTATCGCCGTATTTTTCTACACTCGTTCCACCTATTTTGATGAATATGTTAAAAACGATACAACCGGACAGCCACCCTCATTTAAAAAGGCATATATCAAGAATTTTCTAGATATCGCCTGGGTTTTGACTTTATAATGACCTTGAAATCCTCGGAGGTAAGCTAATTTATGCTTAACAATGTAGTACAAATGATGATTGCATTCCTGGCCGAGTGCGGATGTTTTGCCAGCTGCTACCTTCAAACTAGCGCCAAGGTAAGTAAATCGAATCAAAAACTATACAGTGATTTAACTTTTGTGTTTCTTGGTTTAACATTATTAGGAGCCGATATTTTTAAAACCGCCCTCCTACCGGGACTAATCACTATCGGTGGTGCTTTTTCCTTATTGTGGGATTTATACAAACGTTAATCAAAACCTGTCTAAAAAGTACCATAAAGCTACCAAGGAGTCATGAATGAAAAAGTGGCTATTTATTCTACTAGCAATCACCATAATCGCCAGTGGCAGTTGGTGGGCTGTTCATAACAATCTTCATTCCAGCCAAACATCCACAACCAAAAGTACCAACACTAGTTCTTCAGCAACTACAAAAAGTTCAACGACTATTTCTGACAACAGTTCAGCCAGCACTACCGCCAATCAGAGCACCGATTCGCAGACCGATAGCTCCAAATCAATTAATATTAGCTCCAGTACAGATGCCGAGGCCTATACTAAAGAGCAACTTGGCTACCAAAATGATAGCGATATCGTTGCTGGTGCTAATCAATATAATGACGACCAAGGTATCTATTACATCGTCCAATTAAAGTCACTAACAGCCGTCTCACAAAATGGTGCTGGTGGTACTATTGGCTACTATAAAGTTTTACCAAACGGCCAATGGAAAAACTTCCCCTAAAAACCTCAGATGAGGTTTTTTTAATGTAAAAACATGTTAACTATATAACAATATTTTCAATCATTATCTGAAAATATTATTTAAAAAATTACGCCTCATGCAAACAATAAATGTGCTATCATTTAATTATTGTAAACGTTTACATAAGCTCAATTAAGCCATTGTTAAGGAAGTAAAATATGAATAACCACTCTCAACAAAAAGTCCATCATGACTTCGGCCAACTATCCGATGGATATCTTAAGAAAACACCAATTTTTCAATTCATTGTCATTTCATTGATGTTTCCACTCTGGGGGACAGCAGCCAGTTTAAATGATATTCTCATTACCCAGTTTAAAACAGTTTTTGAATTAAATGATGCCGCAACAGCCTTTGTACAGTCGGCCTTCTATGGTGGCTATTTTCTAGTTGCTATTCCTGCTAGTTTTGTCATTCGAAAAGCCTCCTACAAAGTCACCATTATGACTGGTTTAGTGGCCTACATTCTAGGAGCTGGATTATTCTTTCCTGCTTCACAGGTGGCGACCTACTCAATGTTTCTCGTGGCGATTTTTGCCATTGCAGTTGGGCTATCTTTTCTAGAAACTGCTAGTGATACTTATAGCTCAATGATGGGACCTAAAAAGTATGCTAATTTACGACTAAACATTTCCCAAATTCTCAATCCGATCGGTAGTATCATCGGGATTTTACTCGGAAAATATCTTATCTTTGGCTCAGTCGGCAATCTATCTGAAAAAATGGCCGGCATGCAAGGCGCCGAACGAATTGCTTACGGCGAAAAAATGCTCCAACTGACTTTGCAGCCTTACAAGTACATCCTCTTTGTCCTGGTAGTGATGTTGATTGTCTTAGCTTGCACTAAAATGCCGAGTGCTAAACCTATTGTTAACGAAGTTGAATCTGATGCCAAGGTTCGTTTTAGCGAGTCCATTAACTACCTAGCCCATAACTATCGTTTTAAAAAGGGGATTTTGGCCCAATTTATCTACGTTGGTATGCAAACGGCAGTGTGGTCCTTTACCATCCGTTTAGCATTAGTAATGAATCATAGTATTTCAGAAGCACAAGCTTCAGATTTCATGATTTATTCTTATATCTTGTTCTTCGTTGGTAAGGTCGTTGCAACTTGGCTCTTTACCAAATTCCAACCAACTAAGGTTCTGACAGCTTACTCAATTTTAGGTACGTTGTCACTGCTATTAGCAGCTTTGGCTCCCGGTATGATTGCTGTTTACGCCGCTGTTAGTGCTAGTTTCTTCTTTGGCCCACAGTGGCCAACCATCTATGCTCATACGCTTGACACAGTTACAGATAAGCGCCACACCGAAACTGCCGGCGCCATCTTAGTTATGGCCATTGTCGGTGGAGCTGTTATCCCAGCCATTCAGGGAATTGTTTCAGATGGCATCGGCTCCATGCAACTTTCCTTTATCGTTTCAGCCATCTGCTTTGCCTTGGTAAGCTTTTACTTTGCCACGGAAATCAAGCACGATATTGAATAAAATGACAGGCATCATTAGACTATTTACTGGTCGAAGATGCCTGTATTTTTAATAGTATTGCTGACAATTTTCCCTTTTCGTCAGTCGATAGATTTACCAATTGTTCATCAACATACTCTGATTCAATTTGGGCAATTTCTTTTTGAATATTAAGAGCTTGGCCAGTTGGGAACAATCTTTTAAAATTTCGATTTTGATCATCAACTGCTTTTCGAATATAGCCTTTATCTAACAATTTTTTGAGCGATCGACTCATGGTGGTTTTATCAACTTCCACTAACTGAATTAATTCATATTGCGTTAAGCCAGGATGCTCCACAATTCGCAATAAATATAAAAAGAGGTTGTTATCAAGGTCATATGCTTTGACCATTTGGTTCACTTCTCGAGTAGCACGACGTGAGATTGAGCCAATTAAACGGAATAGTTCTAAATTATCCACTTGAAATTATCTCCTACGTGTAATATAGTTGTTCAAACAGCACGGTTGTATTTGCAACTCTAATTATACAGTTTTAATTTAGAAAGCGAGTATTTTATGTGGAAAATTAAGAAAATGGCGGAATTAACTGCTGAAGAATTTTATCAGATTTTAAAATTACGAATTGATACTTTTGTCGTGGCACAACAACGTATTTATCACGAGTTAGACGATAATGATCCTCAAGCCTCTCACGTCTTTTATCAAGCTGAAGACGTCAATCAGGTTAATGCTTACGCCCGTGTATTCATAGAAGATGACCATATTACCTTTGGCCGGGTTGTGACATCCCCAGCTACGCGTGGATCTGGTTTAGGAGCTAAATTAGTCAAGCAAATCCTGCAACTATGTAGTCAGCAGTGGCCTGGTAAGACAATTGAAATTGAAGCACAGGAACAGGTCGTTGGCTTTTATGAAAAATTCAATTTTATTTCTGAAGGAGAACCTTTTATTTTTGAAAGCACTCCTCATGTCACTATGATTTGGCAAAATAAGATAAATGACCCTTTACACGGTTAACCAACGAATCGTTCAAATTCTAACTAAAAATGTCCCACCAATTAAATTGGTGGGACATTTTTTAACGTTCAGAAGCTGGTTGATTTTGACTAATGATAATAATCAAAATCATAATAATAAATGTCAAGGCAATTGGCACAGCTAGCGCATAAACACTCATAAGTTTAATAAATAGCCCGGTTAAGGCTGCTCCACCAATAAAGCCTCCAATAATTACTAAGGTATCTAGGAAAGCATGGCGCGCCGCTTTTTGCTTAAAAATCAGCCAATCAATCCCGGATTCGGATATTTTTCGAAGATTTCCAGTCATCATAATCGGGGTGAAAGGCTTACCCTTAAGCATTTTAAATTCCTGCAACTCACTAGCCGCCGCAACTGAAACCAGTGCAGTCGATAAAATTCCCAAATGTCGCTGATAGGCATAAAAAGAAGCTCCTAACAAAGCTATCTGATAAATAAGTATACCGATTTTTCGAAAGTTGGCATTCGTATGGCTATCATCAAATTTATGTTGAATATATCGAACTAATATAGCGCCTAGGGCAAAGGATACAATCGAGAAAATATACCTCTGCATCACCAATAGATTGCCATGGCTAATTTCTACTCCTAATAAAATGAAGTTTCCTGTCTGCAAACCCGCAAAAACACCACCGTGAATTAGAAATGAATAAGCGTCAATCGATCCCGCCAACATGGTTAACAAGGCTCCCATAAAAAGGGAGTCATTGTTTTTAATGATCATATTTTTGATTCCTCCATCCAATTATTAGGCATAATTTATTTGTAACTAGTTTGGGTTGCAGATAACTATAGATACCAAGACTAACATAGTCCTTACTAATAAAACAGTTCACAAGCCTTTAACATCAGCAAAAAAGCAAGCCGCTAAGCTTGCCTTTTAATAATGAATCCCACCTTAGTTAATAACCCAAAGCCATCAAGATCATTGCCACCGCGTTATTAATCATATGCACGGTAATTGAGGCTTCAATTTTATCTGTTTTAGCGTAGATATAGGCTAAAATCATCCCTATCGTAGCATACAAGGCAAAACTAATTGGGTTGGAGCTAAGATGGATACTGGAAAACAAGAGCCCACTAATAATAATGGCATAAATTGGCTTCAAATTAACTAGGATTCCCCTCATTAGAAAGCCTCGAAAAAGCAACTCCTCTACAATTGGGGCAACAAAAATCCCAAATATGCAAGCTGCTACTAAAATGATTGAATTATGACTCATTAAAGTTTGAAGGACGATATCATTGGCCGTATCCTCTTGACCGTAAATTTTACTGTTTAAGAAAGTAAAGACTTGCGCCATCACGACCGTCGCTAGATAACCACCAATAATCAAATAAATGTTTGACTTAGTTATTTTATGGCTGACTTGTTGATAAACCTTTTGATAGCAATACCAGGCATACCAAATAATCAGGGCAACCGCCACGAGGCTGCAAATTAGGATAAATATTATCCATGGCAAACTCAAATGTGGCAGAGCCAATAAACTCATTGGCACTTCAGCCAGTTGATATAAAAACAGCAACAAGGCCAACAGCCCAATCCGTTTCAAATACGTCCGCCACCGGATTGGTTCTTTTTCTTTCACAAAAAACATGCTTCCACTCTCCTCTTAAAAAATAACTTAATATACTTTATTTTATAGAATAACTCGTTAAAGTCAAATATGTTTAACTTTTAGTATTTTATAGTATACTTAACGTAACTTAAATTTAGAGAGGGAAGTCTATGTTGAAAAACAATAAAGATCGCTGGGGACGCGACGAATTTCAGGTCGCCGAAACCGGTAAAATTGATACCCGCGACCTATACATTGCCATGGGCTGGCTTACTGCTAATACTAATGGTATTAGCGCTATTTAAAATTCATTGGGCCACTACTGAAACACAGATGTTCTTTATCCTAGCCGCGCTATCAATCCATCAAGCCGTAGAACAGACCCTGCGCTCAACCGATACGGTTTTATTAAAAATACCAAAGCAATATCAGCTCATTTTAGCAATTGTCTTTTTACTATCTGGCATTTCAGACCTATATAGTTTCTTATCCCAACCATCATTCCTATATCATCAAATTACCTTTGTGGCCATGCTAAATCTCATGTTTGGCATCTTCATGATTATTTATGCCGGTTGTATTGGTTGGGTGCTATACAGAGGAAAAAAAGAACTAGATGAATAATCAAAAAAATCTAAAAATTAAAGCGGCTCGTACATTAGCAGGATTGACCCAAGCCGACCTGGCCAAGGCTGTGGGCGTTTCTCGTCAAACCATTATCGCCGTGGAATCGGGGAAGTATAATCCGACCATCAATCTTTGTATCGACATTTGTAAAGCGCTGGATAAGACACTAGACCAATTATTTTGGGAATAAAGAAACGGGGCAAGTATGACCACAGCCGAAATTCTTCGATAAATATCGCTAATATAAGAACCTTATTGATTGGGAGAAAAATGATGATTAATATGAAAAATTTACTAAGTTCAGCAACTTTTCAATGGTTAGATATTGTTAATTTAGATCAAACGGATATTGCAAAGCTAACCGATACCTATAACTTAACGAAAACCATGATTGGCTATCTAACCGACAGTAACGAGCGGCCCCATTACGATTATGATGCCCCGCTGAATTCTGATTTGTTCGTGTATGATATGCCCATCTGGAGCCAAGATGAGAGCGGTGAAACCCATTTTACAGCCGAATCCGTCAAATTTTTAGTAATCAACAACACCTTGCTAAGTTTTCATTCAAACAAAGTCAACTATATGTTTGATGCCATCCAAACAACCACTAACACGAAGAATCTGCCAACCTTTTTATTGAATATTTTTCTATTTTCAACCCAATACTTTCACCAGGCCATTAAGGAATTGGACAGTGTCCGCATCAAATTAGACGCCCGGATTAATCGTGATATTACCAAGGATGAACTAATCGACGTGGCCACTGTGCAAAAAAGCATCGTCTATCTGGCCAGCTCAATTGATAACAATAATTTACTGTGGCAAAGTCTCCAAAGTAATCAGCATTTCATTACCGGTCAAAAACCTTTGCTAGCCATCGTGGATGACATCCTCATTGAATCTAACCAATCCATTGAAATGATTACAACTTCGCAAAAAATCATCGAAACCCTGTCAGCCACCGCCAACAGCATTATGGATAGTAATCTAAATGATTCGATGAAATTTTTAACCGTCTGGTCAATCATCCTTACGGTACCAGCGATTATGACTGGTTTCTTTGGCATGAACGTCGGCTTACCCTTTGGCAATAGTAATTTTGACTGGGTTACGGTCATTATTATCACCCTGATTATCATGATTGCTTTAGTCGCTTATATGAAAAAGAAAAAAATATTTTAAATTGACGTATACCCCAAAAGCTAAAGCGACCATTTACTACTTTCCTAAGCAATTAGATGAAGGGAAAACGCTTTGCCAACACCCTTTGGGTTAAAATTGCTGGTTGGGTATCCGTAATTGTGCTGATTATGCTAAATATGTACAACCTACCAACTTCAATTCTTGGTTTCTTTGGCGATAATCCTTCCGATAGTGAAACCTTGCTATCAAATATTATCGCCTACAGCGCCATCGTTGGTATTTTGGCCTTGTTGGCTTGGGTGCTTTACGATTTACACAAAACAAATCTAGAATTTAGCCACCAAGCAGAGGCTGAAAAACTTTAACTTCTAAATAAGACAACCATGATAGTTGTGAGTGTCTTTTTTGGAATTTAATAAATAAACGCTATCGTCAGTAGTGACGGTAGCGTTTTTTGAGTGATTTTAATGTACGGATATGTTTTTCACTAGTGATAAAATAATAAATGTTCGTATACTTTTAATAAAGAGGAGAGATTGGGAAAGTAGTATGCACAAAAAATGGATAATTATCCTCATACTGGCAGTGACTATTGGTGGAATTAGCCTTGCCGTGTGGCACGGTAATCAAAAGAATGAACATAAAACTGCTGAAAAAAATATTTTGGCCAGCAGTAAGTCAACTGAATATGACAACAAAAATTCAGCTGATTCTTCTACTAACACATCAAATAATCAATCCACAAGCACCGCAGAACAAAAAGAGACAACGACTGCACACAATCAGGAGCTAGTTAAGCAAACTTTAGTAGGAAAAGGCTATGATGTGCTACTTGTTAAATATAATGACGTTGATGTAGACAAAGCAATGGCAATGCCCGGAACACCTCAGAACTTAGTTCATGATGGTACATGTTTTTATTATTTCGATAATGATTCTACCTATCGAGCAAAACCAACAGCGGCTGGCAATTCTGTAGGTTCAGCTAGTGGTACTTGGACCGTGAATGACCACAACATTACACTTACAATGGATGCTGGAGCCCAAAGAACAATCCCTTACCAAATAGAAAATAATGAAGTTGAATTTATGAGTTGGGATCTCAATTATAATGGCAATAAGCTCACTTACAATTTTATTCCTGATAGTTCCGCAAAGGCATATATTGAGAGAAAACAGATTCAATATTAGGAACAGGATTGTTATTTAGTTACCTACAATGAGCATTTATGTATGCTTTACTAAAAGTAGTCAGAAGGGGTGAAAGTTCCGCTCAAATCACGTCCGAACCTTGGGCTAAATAGTCATTTTATTTAGATGCAATCAAGGGGACAATGAATAATTAGAATATGGGTAGGATTGGTATGTAGATTAACATCTATGTGGTTTAGAACGTTCTTAAAACGGTTTTAAATGGTGTCTACCCAATAGCCTTGCCTTAAGGGACTATTGGGCAGATGATAGAAGGAAAATAAGCGAATATATGGATGATACAAGCGAGTACTTTGTATGATTTAAACACTTAAAAATAAGGAATCCGCTTGTTCGTATTATAATTTCATTAGAGTAACTTTATTTAAGAGGTATCGTAATGAACAGTTTTAAATTTTTAGGTTGGCAACGTTTATGGTTGGGATTAGCAGTTGCTTTTTTATCTTTTGTCCAAATAGTCATTACATGGCCTGATTATTTACTTGTTTACCAATACTATTTTTCTCCGATATTAGTTACTTTTGGTGGAATGTTATCATTAGTAATTTTGTATGGAGTAAATGGTTTTAAGTCTTTATTAAAGCCAATGATTAAAGGCTCCATTAAACGTGTTATTTTTGGTTTTTTATTAGCAAATCTAATAGTATTTATTTTTGCTGGTATTTGTATGCTATTTCATATTTCTGGTGCAGAGCACTCTTTTTATCGTCAGTCTCCTACCAAGACAGAACAATTGATATTTATTGTTACAAGTTTAATTCAAATACCCGGTGAGGAATTAATTATGGCGACTTTTACGTTGCCTATGATTGAATATATTCATAATAAAGGTATCTCTACCAAATCCGCCTGGATATGGGCTAATCTAATTGGTTGTTTTATTTTTATGTTAATGCATTTACCAGCATATGATTATAATTTAGCCAGTGTTATTATGGTTGGTTTAGGTAGATATCCTTTTACTAGTTTATGGCACCAAACTCAATCTTTGCGTGGTGGTATTTACGTTCATCTTTTGTTCGATTTAATACGTACTGTTCCCAGAATATTCTTGTAATTAGTGCTTTCTTTAATCTAATTACAGTTGTTAGTATCAATTGGATATTCACTAGAAGCAACATTCTGTTATTTTGCTTAATAAATTTAATTAATAATATTGGAGATAATAATGACCTTGGGGATGTTTATTGCACTTATCGTCTTACTAAGCTATTTTGTTTTAATGTTTTTGTATACAAGAAGTACGTACTATCATGACAATATTAGGACACATAATGGTAAACCAATGTCATTTAGCAAAGCGTATATTTTAAACTTACTACTTGTTCTTTGGTTTTTACCGTAAAGGTAGGAAAATACCATTAATTTCCTTGCTACTTAACATAATGACCATCAATAGAAATAAAAAAAATTCCATAAATTGATATGGAACTTAATATATTGTTTTTATACGCAATAAACTTACAAGCTTGTTATATACCTAAAAAATACTAATATAGTGATATATCTTGTAAAATTACTATTAATTATTTTATATTTATAAAACGTTTATCCCATATATTCCAATACCAACTATTAATTTGATTAGCACTTATATTATTTTTATCCATAGTTATATCAATACAAAATTCTGTTTAAGCCCCACAAATTTCAATATTTTTAATATTATTATTGTCTAGGTACTCTTTTAAATCTGTATCAAAGAAAGCATCTGGATATTTCTTAGTCAAATAAGTATCATCATCTTTATTATTAATAGAATTAATTAATTGCCAATTATAGCTATTAAATGGCATCTCACTATCTATATGTTGTATAAAAATAATTTCATTATTACTATTCCTGTAAAATTCTATTCTTTTATTTATCTCATCAATAACGTTTTTAGATTCTGGTATTTCTGATAGTGAATTTTGCATATCAATTACTAAAAATGCCTTCTCCATAATAAAACCCCTAATTTAATCTTGTCTACGTGATTTTATAATTAATTATAACTAATAAATATTTTTATCCTTAAAATAAGCATATGATTCTATATTAAAATAGTAGACATAGTGATCATTGAAAAGAGGAAATGTAAAACTAATTGCCTTTGACTTCGTTTTGCAAACTCATGGCTACGAATTATACAATCGAAAATAGAGGAAATTAAAAAAATATGAACACATCCAATATCAACGTAACTTCTGGAATCATACTCCTTGTACGATTCTTATTAGAAATAATCACAGTCATAGGTATTTTTATAGGAACTTTTTTAGGTCACCAGTTAGCATATAAAATTGGCTTTTTCCTTCTAAGTATTATGATTGTTATCGTCTGGTCAAAATATGGAGCTCCAAAATCTCCAGTTAGATTACACGGTACTAAAAAATTAATATTAGAGGTTAGTATGTATATGATCGGGACAATTAGCTTTTATATTATCTTTGGAATGAAGATGGGGCTATATTATCCAATAATTGCTTTTACTGATCTAGGATTACTGTATTTACTAAAGCTCCAAAATTACTAGGTAACATAATGATTATAATTATCAGTAATTATGTTGATTATATTAAAAAGACACGTAAATTAAGTTTTACGTGTCTTTTACTTTGCCATCCTTTACTTCGTTGTGGGACGTCATCCTAACAGAGCTAAACACGATACAGACGTGTAATCGTCAGAGGGGGTGCAAGTTCCGCTCAAACCACGTCCGAACCTTGAGCTAAATAGATGTTCTATTTAGGTACGATCAAGGGGGCAATGAATAATTGGAATATGGGTCAGATCGCCCTGCAAGTGAACGGCAAAAGGATTGGCATGTAGATTAACACCTATGTGGTTTAGAACGTTGTTAAAACGATTTTAAACGGTGTCTAACGTATCTTAGCCTTATAGATAAGGTTTTTCTATTGAGCAGACGATAGAAGAGTAAATAAGCGAATACGTGGATGATTGCAAACCCTTAAAAATAAGGGTTTCCTCTGCTCAAATCAAACTTGCTCCCCTTGTTGTTTGTTTCCCTTCTGAATATTTGATATATATAATATCTAATAGCTGTTGGTATAAGTGGATGTAAAAACCATTATACTTTGTTACAGTGTATATTATAATGGGGAGGAGTATAGTATTTCGGTTCTAATTGTAAGTCTTTATCTTTGACAGAATTTATAAAATTAAATTAGGAACTATGTTTTGATAAGATAAGCTAGATAATTCTTAGCTGTATCTTGTATGATTGCAAGCTCTTATTAAATTAGAGGTTTGTTTGCTTAGATTTGTTACTTCTTAGTTTTATATACAACAGATTATTTTATTGGAGGCTTTTTATGTCTAATGATTCTAGTTTAGATGTTTTACTTGATGATGAATATACGGATGATAGTGATGATTTATTTAGTATTTCTTCATATGGGGCAGATTTATCTGTTCGAGAACTTTCGAATATGCTTAAAGAGGGTGATTTAAAGAAACCTGATATTCAACGAAATTATGTTTGGAAAAAAATAGTTGCAGGTAGATTTATTGAAACAATTTTGTTGGGTCTTCCTGTTCCAAGTATATTTCTTTCTAAAAATGAAGATTCTACTTTTTGGATTGTTGATGGTCTTCAAAGATTAACTACTCTTAGTGATTTTATTTCTGGGAAATTTGACGATGGTTCTTCTTTTAAATTACCATCTAGTATTAATCCGAGATGGGCTGATCATACTTTTCAAACGTTAACGGAATCTGATCAACGGAAAATTAGAACAGCAACTATTCATGCAATTATTTTTAAGCAGGATTTACCCAAGGATAATGATACTAGCTTGTTTCAAATATTTGAAAGAATAAATACGGGTGGAATTAGATTGTCTGCACAGGAAATTAGAAATAGTATTTATCATAATTATATTAATGAGGAATTAATTACTCTTAATAAATTAGAAACATGGAAAAAAATTGTAGGGAAAAAATTGGAAGCAAGGATGCGTGACATTGAACTTATATTACGGTTTTTCCTTGTATTCGATTTGCGCGATGTTTCTATCGATGAAGCTTTTTCATTTTCTAGAGAGATGAATTTGTTTATGGATCTTAAAAGCGATAAATATGATCATTCTAGAAATCATATAAAAAAGACTTCAGAAATCTTTTCAGAAACTATGGAAGTTTTGTCAATGTATGATAAACCTTTTTCTAATCGGACTTGGCTTGAAAGTATAATATTTGATGCTATTTCAGTAGCTTTTGCTACTCAGATTGAAAAGGGTATTGATATTAATCTATCTGAGGATGATTTTAACAACAAAAAAAATCTTTTGGTAAGTGATGAAGGATTTCAAGAATTAATGGCCAGTAGTCGTCGAACTAAATTTAATTTAGTTCAACAAAGACATTTAATTGCTTATCAGATATTTTTTGGGAGTTAAAAATGCAGATTGATCATGAATTTTCTGACTATGAAGTAATATTACAGAGATTAGATGATAAGAAAAAAAGTTGTTCATCCAATGATAGAAATAATTATTATGATAACTTTATTAAGGATATAAAAAAATAGGATAATTTTTGAAAAAATTGCTGCGTATGAAATACTAATACGTGATAGTACTAAACCTGTGGCGGAAAAAATTGCAGATGAACTGTTTTCTGCACAATTAGAATTAATAGTGATTAAGTGTGCAACACTGATTGAAACGAAAATAAAAAAAATGATCAATATTACTATATCTGAAAATATTAATCGCTCTTTTATAAAAGAGCATATTAAATCTGTCGTTATAGATTCTAGGGGTAAAAACGTTCATATGCAGTATATTGTTGAATTGTTAACTAAAACATTTCATATTTTTGACGATGCAACGATGATTAAAGATAATATCAATACTTTTGTAAGTAAAAGTGGATACTTACGTAGCTATAACTATGCTGACTTTAACCTTGCTTTGAACACAATTAGGAATAATCGTAACCATGTTGCTCATAAAGGAATTATCGATCCAGGGACTAATATTACTACAATATTTCAATCATATTATCGTTCTATTATATTTATTGATAGTTTGGAATCAGTGTTAGCAAATAGAATGTCCGTGATTTGATATTTTTTAAATATATATGTTCATCAGGGACTCACTACTTTGAGTATTAAAAATTATGATAATTAGTAAGAGAATATTTTTAGTATCATCTTATATTACATCACTCAACTTAACATAATGTGCCTTAATTAAAGCTAAAAGGCGTGATCCCCGTTTCTTCGGGATCACGCCTTTTTTATGTGAAAAGAGATTGCTCAATTGGCGTAAATAGGATTGGTACAGCTCTCAATAATCCCTTCCTAACACCATTCCGCCTTTGTGAAATTAACTTCCATGAGAGTCATCATGAGAACGTTTAGAAACTTTTATTGATATTTTATGTAAAAAATATTAGAAGGAGCGATATGAAAAACCATATTCAAGAACTACGAAAATTATATAAATTGTCGCAAGATGAATTAGCCAAAAAGGCTTCTGTTACAAGACAAACTATCAATGCGATTGAAAATGATAAATACGATCCCTCACTTTCATTAGCTTTTGAATTAGCAAGCGTTCTTCAAGTTCAAGTTCAAGAATTATTTGAATATACAAAAAAGGATAATCATAATGTCTAAAACAAAACAAACTATTCATACTACTTTTTGGTTTAATAACATTTGGCAAGGAACATTTGTGCTAACTGTTTTATTTGCTAATTTAAATTACTATAATTACGCCGTATTTACTGCTTTAATAAGCCTTCTTTTTATTTTTTGGGAGTCGCTTACTCTGAAAAGAAAATATAATGTGAAATTCGGTAACAATATGTATCAGTCTAAGAACATACTCTACTTTATTTCAGACGAAAGAGATAAAGAGATTGCTTATAAAGTCCACACCAAATTGATAATTACTTACCAATTCATAATTGCTGTAGCACTTATTTTTTCCACTAATTTCTTATACCAAAACCATCTACTATTCATCGTATGGATGGCACTTGCACTCTATATTCCAAATATTCAATATTATGTGTTATGGAACCGTTATGATAAAGACTAATATTGATAGCATTGCATTACGATATAAATATGCGTCAACAAAATAAAACATAAATTCCAGTAATGAAATGCCACATAATTATTAGACAAAGCCAATAATTATAAAAAGATTTTTTTGTGACCAAATATACTGCTAACTTTAAACTAACTTTTTTAGACTATGCTCAAACAACTGCTTAGGCATTAATTCTGTAGCAGCCAATTTTAGTCTTTCATCTTCTCAAGTTCAAAGTTGGCGCCATATTTTTAATTCGCAAGAGGCCACCAGTCTGGCGCCTAAACCAAACAAAAAGCTAAAAATAGTCCTCTTAACGTTAAGTTGAGAAAGAACATTATGAAGCTGAAATGGCCAATTCGAAGGCTCAATTAACTCAAACAAAAATGGATCGAGATTTTTTAATGTTAGCACTACCGCAGGCAACTTATTATGATTGCTTAAAGTGGCAAAAAAACAAATGACGACAAAACAATTAACAAGATAAACACCCTGAACTTAATCAGGTCATAAAGTATCCTGACTATTTGCTCTCTAAAGCCAATTTTTCGATAATCTCAGCATGTTGAGGATATTTTTTTAGCAACTCTGATTTCGACATAATTTCAAAATCATCAAAAGTGAATCCAGGTGAGACCATACAACTCACTAAAGCATAATCATCGCCAGAATCTACAGAGGAGCCAAAAATAGAACCCTTTGGAACCACATATTGTAGTACTTCACCTTGGTCTACAGTAGTACCAATGTTGGTTACACGGTACTGTCCATCAGGTAAAATTTCATGAACTTTCAAAGAAGACCCGCCATGAAAATACCAAACTTCATCGGAAGTTAATCGATGAAAATGTGATGGACTTTCTTCAGTTAACAAAAAATAAATATTGGTGTAAAGTGGCCGCTTTCTGTCCTCCAAATAGTCATTTGCAGGTGGCATTTCCTTATAAAATCTACCTTCTGGATGAGGAACAAGCTGAAGGTTTTTAATCCAGTACTCTTTGCTTTTCATGGTAATCTCTTTCCTATCATCTCTACTTTGCACAGCAATGTTAACATACTCAATAATTTTAGTCTTTAATATGACTTATCGAAAAATCCCTAACAGAAATTAAAACAGCGGGTGAAGAGACTAATAGCTATTCTCAGTATACTTGAATAGTACCTTAATTTGAAACTATAGCCCCGCTATTTTTCTTATTTTGTTTATCAGTAAATCCATACTAGAATCCGATTTTATAACCAGATCTTCTTCACTAAGTTTGTCCTGCTCCCGCCACCATTTTTGTAATATGCTTTCACCGAAAGAATGAGGTTTCTGTTTGTCATTTTTAACGGTTATTGAAAATGGCATATCTAAATAGATAGCGATTGCGTGTATATGCTGGCTACTTAACAACTCTGTAAGCATCTCTCCATAAACATCTTTTCTTAAGATACCTTCAATTACTGTAACCGGATAGTTCTTTAAACCATATTCAGCTAGTTCCTCTATCAATGATATGGCCGGATTATTATAATGATCGTGCGTATGGAGGATTTCTTTTCTAACAACATCTTGGTGAATGACAAAACAATTTTTATGCTCTAATATTTTTTGTATACGTTCAGCCATCATTGTTTTCCCAGTAGCAGAGTTACCACGAATTATGACTAATAAATTTACCAAATGCCAATCCTTTCAAAAACCAATTATTGTTTACAAAAATTAGCATAATCAATATAATCTAATTTTGTATCGCTAGTTTCCTTAAAAAGGTTAGTCTTGTTAACTTCATATCTAAGATTCTTACCGAGCGTGGATATCTCCATACACACGAGTAGGCGACTACCAAAAGAGGCTTTAGAAAAAAGCATACAATACTTTGATATAACTTCTACATTTTATTTTTTTACCCAATGTTCATCATTTTCTAGAAGTATAGAAAGTTTCGTTGAGTTTATCATTAAAAATGAGACCATATTTCTATCATAGTCGATATAATGGCCACTAATTAAAGGAAAAAAACGCCAACTCTATTAGTTATAGAGTTGGCGTTTTTTTTATTAAAGTGGGGGCTTGATTAATTTTCAAAAATACTTTGATACAACTACCAAACTCGCTTTTTCAAGATATTTCTCTCCTGTGAAATTACCCTTCATGAGAATCATCATGAGAGTTTTTCTTGGGCTTACGATCATCCAAAAGTCCTGATAGCACGACCACTCCAATAGTCACTGTAACCCCTTTTAAAAATTCAGGTGAATGAATGAAAAAAGCACTAATTATCAAAAGGATAGTAAGCATAATTCTCACCATAAGATTTTGTTGCGGTAACCACTTTTTCATCGTTAATCTCCTTATAGGGGGCTTGTTGATCGCTTATACCGTTAAATATTACTCTTTTTTTGATCATTGTCTCTATAGTCTTTTGCAACCTTATTACTTGAAAAAGCACCAATAATAGACTGAAACAAATTAATAATGAATTCAAACATATTTTGATAGCCTCCACTCCTCATTTTCTATCTTCATTATAGTTCATTGTCAAAAAATAATAATAAGGTTTTTAGGGCAATAAAAAAACAGTCCCCCAAAATAAATAGGAAACTACTTTTATATATCTTTTATAAGTAAATTTTATCGCTGAACCGTGTAATCCTTAGGTTGCATATAATCAATTGGGTGAGCTCCAGTGTCTTCAGCCCCTAGGATAGTACCAACCCCAGCCGAATCCATCGTGCCAAATACTTCATGAATTTTTACTTGATTATCATCGACTTCATATGTGATAACATCGTATCCTTTGGCGCCGATACCGCCACCAATGACCGTTTTATTGCCATTTTGACTTAATATTTTTTGATTATCACTCGGCCATTCGGCACCAACCTTGGCTGCCAACTGTTGGGCTTCTGGTAAGCTAATCGGATTAGCTGTCTGACTAGACATTGCCGAACTACTTTGTTTCATTGACGATGAGGTAGACGACGTGCTTTCCTGCTTAGCACTTGAACTGGTAGCACTGGAAGTCTTGGCAGTGGACTGCTGACTAGCCTGATTTCCCTTAGTTTTATGAGATTCATTATTACCCACTAGCCAGAACCCACCTACAATAGCAACTAACACAAGTAAAATTATCAAAATCAATTTTTTCTTCATTTTATTTTCCCTCCCCATTTATTTTCGCATAAAGTGAGCATAGACAGCCGAGGATTGTTAGTCACTTTTTATTTTATTAACTAATCTCTCTCAACTCTTGGCATAAATCGTCTTCAATGCGTTAATATCACCAGCCGATAACTGCGTTAATCCTTGATCATAGGGATACATCACCGACAAACGACTTTGACTATGGTCCAAGCCCAACGCATGGCCCAGTTCGTGAATCGCAACTGAATTAGTAAATGATTGCTGATAGGTAGCATTCAGGTTAGCTGTGCCATGATTAATACTAGTTGTGCCAAGAATGCTAGTTTCTTTAATGATTTCTGGTCCACCAAGACCTAATTCGACCGAATTTTGGCTTAAATTGTCAATTTGCTTATGATACACACCAAATTTAATCGTATTCTGTTGATTACTACCTGTCCCAGCAATTAAATGTACTAACCCAGTTTGATTATAGACTTGCACAGCGTTTTCAAAGACGCGCTGAGCTGCTGCCGGCATATTATCCTCATAAGTATAGTAATATGTATCAGATAAATTCGCGCCTTGGACAATCGATTCAACCGGTGTCTGATCTGCTGAAACGTTCTTCGAATCCGCTTGCGGAGTTGTGCTAGTGGCCTGTTGATGTTGTTCTATGGCTCGATTAATATTGTCCTTAACCGACATGGCGTAACCATTTAATTGTGTGAGTACAGCCTGACTCTGCTCAGGGTGATTTTGATACCAATTCCACCCAAGTAATAGGGCAATCATCAGAACTGCTAATTTAAATAATTTTTTCAAGATATGAAATCCTTTACCATATATGCTGGATTTAGAACCAATTATGCCATTTTGTTTTATTCTATACCGTGAAATTTAATATTATGTATAAATTATTACCTTTAAATTGTTATGATATTAGGGCAGGTTTGTTATCCCAATTATTTGAAAGGAATTACCGACATGAAAAATTTTAAAAATAATAAGATTTTAGTGTGGACAGTCGAAATTTTACTCGTACTCTCTATTATCTTCATGTCCACCAAGATTGATTTTCTGTTTCACCCACTGTTCGTGCTAGCTTCCACGGTTTTTGCTCCCTTGTTATTGGCTGGATTTTTATACTACATGCTCAGTCCCTTACTCCAAATGTTAATGAAGGTCCGAATCTCCAAGGAGAGCACCATTAGTCGAACCTGGGCAGCAGCCATTGTTTTTCTAGGGCTATTGGCAGTCATTGCGCTAATTTTAGCTACCATTCTTCCTCGAATTAACGCGCAAATTGTCAGTTTAATCCGTATGTTCCCAACATTTGCCAAGCACCAAGAACAGCTCCTAATCGAAGCCACCAGACATGGTTGGCTCAAAGATATTGACTGGAACTTAATTATCTCCAAGCTTCAATCCAGTTACACTGACTATCTAGCCAACTTCTATCAGTATGTGACCAACAACGCTGGAAATTATATTTCCTTTGCAACTAGCTTATTCGTTACCTTGCTAACTGCACCTGTCATTTTATTTTATATGTTAAAAGATGGCGATAAGTTTTTACCTAGTATTCGCAATCTTCTCCCTGGATTTTCAAACAGTCAATGGTACAAAACAGAAACGCTCCTAAAAAAGTTAAACTATACTTTATCACGCTATATTAGCGGTCAAATCATTGAATGTCTCTTCACGGCGGTCTTTACCACAGCCGGATACTTCCTAATTGGTCAAAAATACGCGCTGGTGTTAGGTGTTTTTGGTGGATTTTGTGCCCTAATTCCTTATGTTGGCCCTTATATTGGCATTATTCCAGCGCTTATGATTTCAGTTACTACCAGCATTTCCCAAGTAATCATGACAATTATTGTAGTGATGGTTGTCAATTTGGTTGATGGTAATTTAATCTATCCGAATGTTATCGGTAAAGTCTTAAATATTCATCCGTTAACGATAATCATCATTTTGTTAGTCGCAGGTAATTTGGCCGGCGTACTGGGTATGATGCTATCTGTTCCACTATATGCAATTATCAAAGAGGTGGTTCATTTCTTATATGATGTGTGGACACTAAAAAAACAAAAATTAGTTAAAGAGTAAGATTGATAGGTAGTTATTAGTCCAATTAGTATTACAATATCATTCTTCAAACTGAATAAAAATAAAAAGCACTAATCTCAGGTAATCTGGATTAGTGCTTTTTATACTGACCAATTATATTTAATAAAAAAAGAAAAATCAGCTAGTACTTCGTATTATCTGTTAACGAGTTAATTGGGAAAATTTTATTTAATTAAATGATGCCTTTGTAAATACTCATGGGCCACTGTCGCCGCTTTTTGTTTTTGGACAGTCACTTGATAATTCATCGCTTGCATTTCCTGAGTAGTAACTTGATTACTTAAACGGTTCAAACTTTTCACCACTTGCAGATGTTTCTTGGCAAAAGTAGCTTTCATTAAAGGTGCAGCCTGATAGGGTGGAAAAAAGTTTTCATTATCATCAAGAACTTTTAAATTGTATTCTTTAATTTCAGGATCAGTCGTATAGGCGTCAGTTACGTCAACTTGTTTGGCATTCAAGGCCTGATAGCGTAACGCAGGAGCCATAGTTCTTATACTGTCAAATTGTAGTCCATAATTGCGTGCTAGACCCGGATAACCATCTGGCTGTCGATAAAAATCATCATCAAAAGCAGCCTTAAAGCCCGATTGCCTAGCGAGGTCAGCAGTTGTTTTTAAATGATATTGTTCAGCATCCCCGGCTCGCACGGTTAATGCATAACCATTTTGATAGCGCATCGGTGCTAAATAAGTTAATTGGAACTGTTGTGCAAGTTGGGTTTTAGCGGCTTGGTAGGCTTGCTTGGGGTCATGCGGAATCGAGCCCTCCACCTTAGCCAGCGACTGTAAAGCTGTCCCTGTAAATTCTGGATAAATATCAATTTTTCCACTCTTTAAACCATTAAATAAAAAGAAAGTATCTCCAAAATTGGGCTTAATTTTTACTTGAACATCAGGATTATCTTGTTCAATGACCTGTTGATACATGTTAATTAAGATTTCTGGTTCACCACCCATCTTACCGGCAATGGTAATCGTTTCTTTATGAGTTTCACTCAATAAACCATAACCACCCACAAATAACCCCAGCGTACATACGACCGCTAAACTAATGCCAACAATTTTAACCGATACCTTAGTCACAAATTTAATTAAATAACTAAACAATAATGCTAATAGAGCTGACAGCACTGCACCAACTAACAAAGCCTCATTATTATTAGTTTGAATACCCAGCAGAATAAAACTACCAAGCCCACCACCACCAACCAAAGCTGCTAGCGTTGCTGTCCCAATAATCATCACCATCGCAATCCGAATTCCTGTCAAAATCATGGGTAAGGCTAGGGGAAGTTGAATACGAAATAGTTTAAATGTTTTTGATAAACCAAAAGCTTCAGCCGCCTCAGTTAGTTGCGGATCAATATTAGTTAGACCCGCATAAGTATTAGAGAAGACTGGCATAATCGCATATAAAACCAATGCAATAATCGCTGGGGTGGTGCCAATTCCTACAATCGGAATTAACAAGCCCAAAATGGCTAAACTCGGAATAGTTTGGACAATGCCAGCAATTTGCAAACACAATTCACCCCAGCGAGGCCGACTCATTAAAACAATTGCAAGCGGTATGGCAATTAAAATTGTAATAAGTATAGCTAAAAAAGAGATACTAATATGTTGCCACAGGGCCTTCATAATATCTGCCTGGTTCGTATTTAAGTAATTGATAAGCGCCACCATTGGGTTAATCCTCCACTTGCTGTGCCAAGTATGTGACTAAGTCAGCCATTTTAAGTGACTTATCACCAACGATTACTTCCGACTCTTGTTGAAAGGCTTGGGCCAGCTCATAAATATTAGCTCGAACCGATAATGTTCCTGACTTCTGATGACTAGGTTGTCCTAAACCCGCAGCCAATACATCATTAATGAGGGGTATTTTTTCTTGATAATCATCAAAAAAATCAGCTACAAATTGATTAGCAGGATGCATTTTAATTTCATTTGGTGTCCCAATTTGCTGAATTTGTCCTTCTTTTAACACCACCAACCGAGTGGCTAAGCGCAATGCTTCTTGCATATCATGGGTCACAAAGACAATCGTCATTTGAAACTCTTGATGTAAATCAATCAGTAAATTTTGTAACTGTTTTCTTGAAAGTGGATCTAAAGCACTAAAAGATTCATCCATCAAAATAATTTTTGGATTAAAAACCAAGGCACGGACGATACCAACTCGCTGAGCTTCTCCACCAGATAATTCTTTTGGCAAGCGATTCATAAAAACATCGGGATCTAAAGATACCCGCTGTAACATTTGTCGAATACGGTAATCCTGGTCCGATTTACTTAAATGTTGCGCATGTAGTGTCACTGCAATATTTTGCGCTACGGTTAAATTAGGGAATAGGGCACCTGATTGTAGTACATAACCCATTTGATGACGTAAATCATTAATGTTTTGAAGCTGACTAATATCCTGACCATCAATTTCTATCCGACCAGTAGTGGGTGTATTTAAACGATTAATCATTCTCAGTAAGGTGGTTTTACCACTACCAGATGGACCTACTAACACAAAGAGCTCATGGCTATTAATTGCTAAATTAATCTGGTTAAGTGCCAGCTTTCCTTGGTAGCTTTTACTAATATTTTTAAAGGTAATCATAATAATATCCTTATACAATTGTTCAATATAGCTTTCCTAAGGTTACTACAAATAGGGTCCCCATGTTAACTAAACCCCAATAAAAAAGGTAACTACTAATAGGTAGTTACCTTTAAAATTATTTTTCAACCATACTTTCCCAATCTCTGGTCCAAATGAGAGCCATGGCACCATCCCCAGTATGCACACCAATAACGGGATCCATGCTAGACCGTTCAAAAGCTACTGCTGGATATTCCTGTTTAAATTCTTTCAACCACTTATCTCCCAGTTTAGGATTATTACCATCAACTACGTAGGCACGAACAGGATAATCAACTTGACTCAAATATTGGTTAAAAGCCATTTGAATTTCTTTGCGAGCACCGCTCATTTTACGAGCCTTACCAACAGCACCAATCTTTCCCTCCCCATTTACATCAAATGCTAGTAAGGGTTTGATATTTAATAGACCACCAATCAATGCTTGGCCTCGTGATAAACGTCCAGTTCGCTTCAAATGGGAGATATCATTTACCACGAACCGAACATCAGTACTAGCTCTCAGCTCCCCAAGAGCTGCCAAAATTGCTGACATATCAGCTCCTTGGTCGGCCAACACTGAAGCCAGAATGGCTTGTTCACCAGCAGCCATGTTAGTTAAGCGCGAATCCCAAACCTGAACATCATCTAATCCATCAAAATCAGCAGCCACCAACTTGGCTGTTTGATAAGCACCAGAAATACCAGAAGACAGAGTGATAATTATCGCTTGACTGTAACCGGCTGACTTGACCTCATTCAAAGCTTCTTCCCACTGCCCTGGTGTAGGTTGCGAGGTTGTTGGCAATTCTTTTCGCTCTTTAATCATGTCAACTAATTGGCCTAAATCATGAATATCACGATCACCTAAATAAGTTTCTTGGCCAAATAAAATTGGTACCTCAACCTGAAAAATATGATAATGGTTACGCTTTTCAGCCGGTAAGGCTGCAGATGAATCCACAATAACTGCTACTTTTTGCATTTTAAACTCCTAAATTACTTTAAATAAAATATTGACCACACCAATGACCGATATAAAAACTTAATAAACCAGCTAAAATTTGCACCAGTAAATAGATTAAACGCTGCTTAAAACTGGATCTCTCCAAAGCTTGGGTCATCATCGTACTAAAAGTCGTTAACCCACCTAAAACACCGGTTCCCCAAAAACTAAACGTCAGTTCGTTTGGTTGCATAGACCACAAGAATCCCATAGCTAAAGCACCTAATACATTGACTATCCATATTGCGGTATACATAAGAAAGTTAGATGACCAAAAATAAATCACTAAATAGCGCAGAGCCGCACCTAATCCAGCCCCTAGCGCTACCGGTAACAGGTAGTTAAACATGTTGCTCTCCTGACCGACAGACTAGCCACTGTCCTAATTCCACCATAAACCAACCACCAAATATAGTTGCCACTAAATAAAGGAAGCCTGATAGTAGACCTTGCTGATACACTTGTAAAATCATGGTACTAAAAGTAGTATAACCACCAAGTATCCCCGTACCAATAAATGTTTGCCACAAATGTGGTACGGCTGTATGTTTTGCCATCCAAGCACCTAAATAGGCCAAAGCCAAACAGCCAGTCCAATTAATGATTATGGTAGTAATTGGCCAATGACCAATCATAGGCAAATAACCAAATAAAAAACGTAGCCCACCACCTAAAAAGCCACCAGCAAAAACAGCGATTAATTCAATTGAAGCTTTTCTACTTAACAACATTGATTTATTTCTTTCATTAACGTTCCAAAACTAAGCGATTTAGCTGGACTCAATCAATCCACTTTAAGGCCAATCCCTTTATTAGTCAAGTTGGAAAGGTATTTTTGCTTGACAAATATCACTAACTTGGGTAGCCTTAGCTTATATTATTGATTGGAGCAAGACATGGAAGTAATTAAGTTCAACTTAGTTCGTCAGTGGTGGCGTCAGTGAGACAGCTGTCCTTTTAAAGGTGAGCTGTGGCAATTTATTTTGTCCTGACGACTCTTTACCATGTTCTTGGTCTGTTGGGCATCACCCCAGCAGGCCTTTCTTTTAGACTTTGAAGACCGACTGGGTATTCAAAGTCTTTTATTTTGGGAGAAAACAAATGAATAAACGCTTATTAAGCAGTATCGTCATTGTCGTTGGCTTTTTAGTTTTTGCCTTTTTTCAAGGCACCCATTCATCTAACCACCAGGCTAAAATTCCTAAGGTTGGTATTTTACAATTAGTAACTCATCCAGCTCTCGATGAAATCCATCAAGGAGTTGTGGCGGGGCTAAAACAGGAAGGGTATGTCAATGGTAAAACGGTAAAAATTGACTATCAAAATGCCCAAGCTAATCAGGCTAATTTAAAGACAATGGCCCAAAACTTCATTAATCAAGGCGATAATCTAACAGTTGGTATCGCTACGCCAGCCGTACTGTCCTTAGCCAAAGCTGCCAACGGCCAAAGTCCGGTAATTTTGGCTGGTATTACAGATCCGGTCGGTGCAAAACTAGTTAAATCTATTGACAAACCAGGGGCCAATATCACTGGAACATCTGGTGATTCGCCTTTAACTGAGCATCTTGATGTGATTCAAAAGGTAGCACCACAAGCGAAAACTTTAGGCATTATTTATACCTCCTCTGATCATGGTGGTACTTATCATGCTCAAAAAACGGAAAAATTAGCTCAGGAAAAAGGCTTACGAGTCAAAATGTACACAATTGCAAGTACCAACGATATGCAACAAGTTGCAGAAACCATGGCTGGTCAAGTAGATGTAGTTTATGCTCCTCAAGATAATGGTGTCGCTAGCGCCATGAAAACTTTAATTAATACTACTAACCAAGCAAAAATTCCAGTCATCCCCGCCACTGATACCATGGTTAAAGATGGTGGTATTGCGACGATGTCGGTTAGTCAATTTGATATTGGTTATCAAGCCGGATTAATGGCTGGTCAAGTTTTGAAGGGTCAAAATCCAGCCACTATGCCAGTTCGTTCAGTTATGAAGGGTAGTTTAGTTGTAAATATCAAAGAAGCACAGATGTTAGGAATTGAGTTACCAGCCAATATGGTTCAAGAAGCTCAAGCACACGGGGAGGTTATCCAATGAGTATGATTGTTTCCAGTATCGGACAGGGGATTCTATGGTCAATTTTGGGAATCGCCCTCTATCTAACCTTTCGAATTCTAGACTTTCCAGATATGACAGTCGAGGGTTCTTTCCCTCTTGGAGCAGCTAGTGCTGTTACCTTAATTAGTCACGGTGTGAATCCTTTCTTAGCCACCCTGATAGCCTTTTTAATTGGTAGTTTAGCAGGATTAGCAACAGGATTACTATACACAAAGGGTAAGATTCCGGTTTTATTGGCTGGAATTTTAGTAATGACTGCTTGTCTATCGATTAATCTACGCATTATGGGTTCAGCCAATATTTCATTACTTAATCAAAAAACAATTTTTACTAACACTTTTTTAAGCCATCTACCCAAATATTTTGACATGGTTGTTTTAGGTTTATTAATTGTATCCGTCATTACCCTCATCTTAGTCTGGTTTTTACAAACTGAAATTGGCCAAGCCTTTATTGCGACTGGTGACAATGTCACCATGGCCCAATCATTTGGTATTCAAACTGATAGAATGACGATTATGGGTCTGATGCTTTCGAATGGTTTAATCGGTTTAGGCGGAGCTATTATTGCTCAAAGTAATGGCTACGCCGATATCAACATGGGAATTGGTACAATTGTGATTGCTTTGGCTTCAATCATTATTGGAGAGGTTGTATTTGGTAATTTAACGCTTAATGAACGCTTAATCGCAGTCATCATGGGATCAATCTTTTATCGATTAGTCCTCCTTGGTGTACTGCAACTCGGCTTTAGCACAAACGATTTAAATCTAATTTCTTCAATTATCTTAGCTACCGCTATGATTCTGCCACAACTACGTAAATACTTTAAGTTAGAGTCAATGATGAAAAAGGGGGGTAGCAATTCATGACTAACGCCGTTATTTCACTTAAAAATATTAATGTCGTAGTAGGTGGCCACACTAAAATTATTGATGATCTCAATCTCGATATTTACCAAGGCGATTTTATCAGTATTCTGGGAACCAACGGTGCCGGTAAATCAACGCTTTTCAATACGATTGCTGGGAATTTAGCTCCTCAATCTGGCCAGATTTTACACAATGGCCAAGACATCACCCAACACAATGCTGTTCAACGAACCAAAATGATTGCCCGCGTCTTTCAGGATCCTAAGATGGGCACTGCTCCTCGTATGACTGTCAGTGAAAACTTATTACTGGCTGAAAAAAGAGGAGAACATCGCGCCTTGCGTTCTCGGGGGCTTAACAAAGAAAAGTTAGTAGAATATGCTGCTATTACCGCTAAAATGGGTAACAACCTCGACCAACGTTTACAAACGCCAACAGGTAGCTTGTCTGGCGGTCAACGACAAGCATTAAGTTTCTTGATGGCCACACGAGTGAAACCTGAATTATTACTATTAGACGAACACACTGCCGCCTTGGACCCTAAAACCTCTGATCAACTGATGGCAGCTACTAATCAGCAAATTCTAGATAACCAGCTCACCGCATTAATGATCACCCACAATTTGGAGGATGCCCTTCGATATGGCAATCGTCTTTTAATCCTCAATGCCGGTAAAATTGTCTTAGATGTAAATGGTTCAAAAAAGCAAGCTTTAACTGAAGACCAACTACTAACTTATTTCACTTTCTAATTTAATAAATTATCTCTCATACTTTCATGGCTTTTCTCATTTATTTAACCTATAATGCTAGGTAGTTATGAAAGGGGAATTAATTTGAGAAAAGTTGCTGTATTGGGTCAAGGACATGTTGGCGCCACTGTGGCCCACATCATTGTGGATCATGGCTATGCCGACCAACTAGTGCTCTTTGATGCCCGAAAAGAAAAATTACAGGCTGAGGTACTCGATTTACACGATGCTGCTAGTCTATTAGACCATCACGTTGAAGTTTCTGCCGGTACTTTTGAAGATATGGCTGATGCCGATGTTATCATTAGTGCCATTGGCCGAATTGACCTAATTGAACCCGGTGGTGATCGTTTTACCGAATTAAAGGCTAACTTACCATCTGCCCAAGAGATTGGCGCAGAACTCAAGCGAGTCGGATTTAAGGGGATTTTAATTGCTATTACCAACCCAGTGGATGTGATTACCAGTATCTACCAAGAAGCAACCGACTTGCCCGTAGAACGCGTCATGGGCACGGGGACTTACTTAGACACTGCTCGCATGAAACGCGTCTTAGGAGAAGCCATCGGCCTAGATCCACGTAGTATTCAAGGTTATGTGCTGGGTGAACATGGCGATTCCCAATTTGTGGCCTGGTCCACGGTTAAGGCCTTGGGTCAAAGTGCCCAAACTTTAGCTCAAACCTATCATTTAGATTTACCTGCTCTAGAACAGGCAGCCCGGCAGGGTGGTTTTGACGTCTTTAATGGTAAGCGCTACACTAACGTAGCCATCGCCCATGCCGCCGTGTCTTTGATGAATTTAGTACTTTCAAATGCCCAGCAAGAAGCAATCGTGTCCCACTTTGATGCCGAGTTAAACTCTTACATTTCAACGCCAGCCGTTATTAGTGCCCAAGGTGCTAGTGATGTGGTGGACTTACAACTCAATGAACGTGAGAAAACTTTATTAGCTCAAAGTGCACAAACAATTGCTGAGAAAGCTGCAATTAATCAGTAAGCAAAAAGGGTTCACCATTCTAATAATGGCGAACCCTTTTATAAACTGTTAAACTTAAAATGTTTGATTCTCTTGATCAATTTTATTGATTTTATCAAAGACCTGAAACAGATTATCCATTTCCGTTAAACGATACTTTTTAGTCTTGCGGTCAAAAACAATCTCAGATTGCACTGGTTCTCCTTGCTGTAAATCGGCCAGGAAATGCCGAATTTCAGCAATATCACGTTGAACCGTTTTATGTCCAATAAAAAACATATCTTCAATCTCATCACTAGAAAGTTCCCGCTTACTAATTAAAGCTGAATACAGACGTAATATACGTTGTTTGTCATTAAATACTGATTTAGAAGTTGCCATAAACGGTCCCCTTTCCATTATTTTAACAAAAAGTAGCCGATCTAACAGGCATTATTTCATCTAGAGGCCAATCCATGTTCAATAAAATTCCTTTTTTCAATAAATTTTTTAACCGCAAACAAACCGCTGTCGATGAGTCTGATTGGCGCCAAACGAGTCAAGCATCAGTTTTCTTTTCAGGCTATAAGGATGAATTAACCTCTGAAACGCCTCAGGCAGAAATCGTTAGTCTACAAGCAGATTTTTTACAGCGCTTTGATGAGCGGATGCAGCAAAGATTAAAGAAAATTAGGAAAGCTGACGAACGCGACCAGTATATTATTGATGAAATTAACCAAGTTCGTCGATTTAGCCCGGAAATGTCGATTGAAATTCGAACTAAATTAGCTCAAATCAAGCACTCATTATTAGAAAAATAATAAAAAACACTTAATTTTGCCATTTATTTTGTTGACAAAAGTATCTTATGCATGTTAAAATATTTTTTGTTGAGTTATATATGTTTTTGCTCCATAGTTCAGCGGTAGAATAACGCACTGTTAATGCGCAGGTCCCTGGTTCGAATCCAGGTGGAGCAGTTTTCAAGTAGTCAGGTAACATTTACCTGACTACTTTTTATTTCCCTAATATTAGAAACAAATAAAAGAGGTTGGCTAAAACGCCAACCTCTTTATCATTTTATAATGATGCTGCAATTAAACTAACCCCAAAGACGATAAGGTAAAAGGCAATCATATACACCAGCACTGTGGCTGCCATCAAAGGACTAAAGAGCAAGATGATTCCCAAGACCAAGCTAATTAGACCAAAGACCATCGTAACCCAGTACGCACCCCGACTAACCGGATTTAAGATTCTAGCAAAATAAAGACCTGAAACAGAATCAAGAATGAACCAGATGGCAAACAAGAAACCGATTGTGCCAATTCCCAAACCAAGATGGAAAATAAAGACAAAGCCCACTAGAATATCAAAAGCGATACTAAACATCCGCCACCCTGAAATTGGAATCCCAGCTTGATTAGCTCTAACAGCTGAAACAGTACTAGTAATAGCCTGAATCCAAGCTAAAATACCAAAGATATAAGACAGTGAAATAATTGTTTCTAATGGTTGACTAAAGATCATGAAGGCAAAAATAATGAAAACTACCCCAGATAGAATACCAAACCAATTAATGTGACGATGCTCCATAAGTTACTCCTTTTATGCGTTTATTTACTTGCACAGTATGCACCTTTAAAGGTTAAAAAGAAAGAGCCCAGCCTAAGCTGAGCTCTTGATAATTTTTAAACACTGCGACGTTTAAAAATCAAATAAGCAATTACATAGATAACCAATAGATAGAGCCCAAAGACCAATAGTGGCACCCACATATCGGTTTTAAAGGCCTGCTGACTAATCATATTCAAGGTTTTTAGATCAGCACCGCTACGGCCATAATAGTTAATTAACTGTTCTAATTGCAAAGGATTCCACTTCAATGGCTCCCAGAGGCTAACAAGATAACTCGATAGGGCTCCCAATACACTGGTTCCCACCATCATCAAAACTCCTAACCCAATAGCGGCTCCAGAACTTTTAACAATGTTACTTACCAATAGTACTAGGGCCGTCACAAATGCCATGTCTAGAATGGAACTAACTACATAAGTTCCCATGGCTGGCCAAACTAACTTCATCGTTGCTGCTGGAATATCATTGGCAAAAATTAATTTACCAATCATAGTTGCGATAAAGGCTACTAACAACATTACCAAGTAGGCAGCAATGTAGTAGATCACCTTACTAAGGAAAACCGCACCACGACTGTAACTACGCGATAGCAAAGGCCGAATCGTTCCGAAGCTAAATTCCTGGGTAAAAATCAAGGCTGACATAACAATGGCCCCAATGTAAGCCACCGCACTACCACCACCAAAACTCAACAATTCAACTGGAGTAGGATTAATTTTAATCATAGCAATTGGAACGATAAAAGCAATTAATAACCAAATATAAATTCGGTTCTGTTTCCAGGATTTAAGAAATTCCTGTTTGAGTAACGTTAACATATTTTCTCCTTATGACTTGTTACTTACACACTGCGCCGTTGGAAAATCCAATAAGCACCAGCATAGATGGCTAAAGTATATAGACAGTAGGCCGTCACCAACTGTGAAACGGTTAGACCCAAGGCTTGATACATTAAGTCGGGTTGCCCACCTAAGCGACCAATGTTTTGAATGCCCAAAAAGACCTGTAAAGGCCCCCACTTTAAGATAGGGACTTGTTGAATCAAGAAACTTGATAATGCGGTTAGAGCCGGAATACCGTACACCATTATCACGCCTAAAGCGACCGCAGCCCCAGATGTCTTAACCATATTAACCACCAATAGGACTAGACCAGCGATGAAAATCATCTGGAGCATAGTTTCCCCAACCGTTTTAAAAATAACTTCCCAGCCATTGCCCGTTGGATCACCATATTGTAAATTCATATTAAATTGTGGGGCGAATAGGACCTTTCCCACCATAGTTCCTAGAAAATCGGCTAAAAACAGTCCGATAAAACTCGACCAAATTACAATAATTTTACTGATAAAGATGACCGCTCGATTAAAACGACGTGATAACAGTGGTCGAATCGTCCCGTAGGTAAATTCTTGTGAGGTGAAAAGCGCCGTTAGGATAATACCAAGTAAATTAACTAGCAAGAGCCCCTGACCCAAATTAAGGATACCCGTCTCCATCCGTTGATCTGGGAAAAAACCTAGAATAAAAATAGGGAACAGGAACATCGTTAGCAACCAAATATGCATCCGATTTTGTTTGAAAGCTTTAAAATATTCCTGTTTAATTAAAGTCAGCATAGCGATTATGCCTCTTCTTTTTTATTATCTTTTAGCAAGTTAAGCAGATGCTCTTCTAAGTTCTCCTCAGCCGTATTAATAGTTTTCACTTCTAACTTAGCTTCCGTAACCTTAGCTAAGACATCTTGGACTGTCATGCCGTCAACCTTGTTGATAATAACGCGATCACCATCAAGATGAGCTTGCCAATTGTACTTTTTCGTCAGTGACAGCAAAGCCTGATTATCATTAGTCTTAATTAAAATCTGAGTCTGACCGTTTTGCAGAAATTCTTCCATGCTGGCTGTTTTAATAATTTTACCCTGGTTAATGATAACCAAATCGTCTGCCAAACGTTGTAATTCATCCAGCAAGTGACTAGAAATCAAGAAGGAAACACCCTTGTTGGCTAAGGAACGAATTAATTCACGTACATCGTGAACTGACTGAGGATCCAATCCATTCATTGGTTCATCTAAGATGACCAACTTTGGGTTACGAACCAAAGAAATCGCAATACCTAAGCGTTGTTTCATTCCCAGCGAAAAGTTTTTAGCCTTACGCTTACCAAATTTATCCCCATCAATGCCAGTTTGGTGCATCAATTCTGGGATATTAACTGCTTCTTTAGTTTCCATGGCATATAGATTCAGATGGTCTAAAGCCGTTAAATTAGGGTAAATGGAAGGATACTCAATCAAATTACCCATTTTATCCAGCGCTTTATGATTACTGAAAGTTACTGGTTGGTTATCAAAGGTAATATCTCCTGATGAATAAGACATCAAACCAGTGATTGCCCGCATTGTCGTTGATTTACCAGCCCCATTAGGCCCAATCAAACCAACAATTCGACCAGCTTCCACATTAAAGGAAACTTGGTCCATGGCCTTATAATGACCAAAGTTTTTTGAAACGTTTCTCAATTCTAGCAACGCCATACTTTTTGCATCTCCTGTTCTTACGACAAAATTAATTCCTATTAAATATAATACTAATTTTATTATACTAATCTAACGGCTAAAAGTATCATGCCTAATTTGACCATTAGCAATAACTTTCATAATAGCAATAAATGGTACAAATTTAAAGTAGACCGCTAGTAGCTACTACCAATTTATCCCTAAGATTAATTATAGAAAAATCAGCTTAAAGTAAGATAAAAATAAAAGGCAATCTAGCTAAGCTAGATTGCCTTTATATTCGCAGTGGGTTACCTAACAGATGCAGGGGAGAGAAGGTATAAATTAGGTTTAGAGAGAAGTATTTATAGATGCATCCGCTAAGTAAATAACCACTTTGTGATACCTCGTCGATATCATTAGATGAATTGTATTCCACCTACATTAAACAGAAATTAAAGTAATAATTGGTTTAGCCGGAAAATATAAATTTTAAAGGGCAACTTAATCCAATCAAAGGCTATAAATTAAAGGGCAGTGCCTTGTACCTTACCCAAGAAATATTTCTTCTTCCCACGGCGGACTAGTACATATTTACCATCATAGTTGGCCCTTGGATCGACCATTGTTTCAAGATCCGTAATTTTAATCCCATTAACGTGAATTGCCCCGTTGCTAACATCTTCACGGGCCTGTCGCTTAGACTTATCAATGCCGGCCGCAACAATAAAATCAACAATATTTTGCGGTTCATTCATAATATCAAAACTAGGGACCCCAGCAAATACATCACCAATCTGTTCTGTTGTTAATTCACTAACATCTCCACTAAAGAGCGCTGCTGACAATTGTTCGGCTTCTTCAACTGCCGCCTGTCCATGCACAAAACGGGTCACTTCTTGAGCCAAACGGCGCTGCCCAAGACGATTACCAGGATTTTCAGCTACTTCTTGTGCCAAATCATCAATTTCTTCGGGACTAAGGAAGGTGAAGTACTTCAGATACTTCACCACATCAGCATCACTTTGATTAAACCAGAATTGATAGAAAGTATAAGGAGAAGTCTTTTTAGGATCTAACCAAATGGCATTTCCTTCTGATTTACCAAATTTCTTACCAGTCGAATCAGTCATTAGTGGGATGGTCAAACCAAAGGCAGAGGCTCCATTTCCTTCAATAGTATGAATCAAATCAACTCCAGCGGTAATGTTTCCCCACTGATCTGATCCGCCAATTTGAAGACGTACATTTTCACGTCGCCATAGTTGTAGAAAATCAATCGCTTGTAAAATTTGGTAAGTGAATTCAGTATAAGAAATACCCGTTGCCAACCGCGAAGCCACCACATCCTTTTTCAACATCACGTTGATTGAAAAAAGTTTTCCATAATCTCGTAAAAATTCCGGTAAAGTTAATTGCCCCAACCATTCATTATTATTGACAATTTTGGTGCCATCACTACCAAACAATTTAGTAACTTGTTGGCTAATGCCAACCTCATTAGTAGCCAACTGTCCCGTACTTAGCAGTTGCCGTTCCGTTGTAGGCCGGGGATCCCCAATGGCCCCCGTAACACCGCCCACGATAATAACTGCTTTACCACCTGCATTTTGGAAGCGTTTTAAGACCATAAAAGGAATTAAATGGCCCAAGTGCAAAGAATCCGCTGTCGGATCGGTCCCAACATAAGCACCAATTTGCCCATTATCCATTGCTTCTAACAGACCAGCTTCATCAGTCACCTGGTTCAAGGCTCCACGCCACTTTAAATCTTCAATAAAATTCATTATTTTCTCCTTTTTATACAAAAAAGCCATCCTAATCAACCATGATTAGGACGGCTAGACCGTGGTACCACCTAAATTGTAGGCAAAAACGCCCACCACTTCGTCAGCTATAACGTGACCACCGCTCATCGAATGCCTGTTGTGTAACTCAAGTATAGAACGGATTAGCTCTCAGCGACCGCTAATTTTCTGATACGCGTTATTTATACCCTTTGCCAACAGATGATATTGCTATTGTATCAAAAATAGAATTCAGTGTAAATTTTCAATCCATAAATATCACTTGACTTTCTACCTGAGCCCTTCTAAAGTTAAGATACTTAAATTCAAGGAGAAATCTAATGACTGGAAAGAAATTTGCTCGTTCCACTAGTAACCGCGTCCTGGGTGGCGTATTAGGTGGGATTTCTAATTATTTTGATTGGGATGCCAATTTAGTTCGCTTGGTATTTGTTGTCCTATCAGTAATGGTTGGCTTTTTCCCACTACCATTGGCCTATGTATTGGCTTGGATGCTTATTCCCGATGATAAACATCTTGATTCAAGCGATGCTGATGTGCGTCGTGATGTAACCCCCGAAGATCATGATTAATAGATTATTATGACTAACAAAAGCCGTCTCGGATTGAGACGGCTTTTGTTGTATCCATTTTTAACAAATACTACTCAAAAAATCCAATTTAGCCTGATGAATCGTCGGGTTATCAAAATCGGCAATCCCATGGTTAGCATCGGCTACCCATAGGGTATGAGCCGGTCGGCCAACCATTTTTAGATATTTTCGACCTAAGTCAACACTTTGTAAATAAGGGACTACTCGATCAGCCGTACCAGCTAAAAGCATGACTGGTGGCATTTTGGTGGTGAAATAGTTAGACGGATTAGCTTGAGCTACCTTTTCAGGTACTTTATGAGGGGCTCTCTTCCCCAACGCTATACCTTCAAACGAGAATGGTAAACCACATTCCTGAAATTTAGGTTGAATTGCTAGTTGTTGAAACTGTTGGTGGAATTGATCTAATTCATAAGGGCCATATAGGCCAATTATGCCGCTAATTGTTGGAAAAGAAGTTTGAAAACTTTTACCAGGCATATGACCCAAATTAGTTTTAGCTGAAAAGCTAGCCCCCGCCAACAAAGCCAATTGGGCACCACTAGATTCACCTATTAAAAAGAAACGGCTACTGTCTAAGCAATATTGGTCAGCATGTGCTTGACAATATTCAATCACTGCCCGAATTTCAGCAACTTGATTAGGAAAATTAATGGAATTTACCGAATTAAGACTGTAATTAGGGCTAGCCACGGCATAGCCATCATCAACAAATCGCAAACTAGGATGTAGTTTATAAGATGACTTTTCGCCTCGTAATAGACCACCTCCATACAAGTCAATAATAAGTGGAAAGGGGCCTGATCCTACCGGTAAGTACAAATCTAAATAGTGGCGTACTCCCCGCCCATAGGGTAAGTCTTTTATAATCCGTTCAGTTTTTACATCAAGGACTACTGGCTCAAATTGATATGTGTGATCTTTGAATAACATCATCCTCACCACTCAACTGTTTCACGTGAAACAGTTTATCTCTATTTACTCAGTTAGAATTATTGCGGTTATCCCAAATAAAGGCAATTAACAGTACAATTGTTGCCAAATTAGCCGCAATTAACGATAAATCGGTTGACTTCAAGATCCAACTTACCAATGAAAGGAACATAAGTAGCAAAGAAATAATAATCGTAATAACAGTAGTTTGTTTCATTTTATTCTCCCTGTGATAATCACATACATAATGGTAGTTAACATCCCTAATAATAGCAAAAACAAGTCGATTATAATACCGCCAGTTTTATCCATCAAGGGCAACAAAAAAAGCCCAACCACCGTTGCGCTTTACTTTCGTAAAAAGCCATATCGATAAAAAATATAAGTGGCCCCACCCATTAAGAGTAGGGTAATAAAAATCGTAATCAGCCAACCACTTTCACCTTCGGCAAAGGGGAGGTACTTAACATTTTCACCATAAAAACCAGATACCATCGTTGGAATAGTTAAGACAATAGAATAAACCGTCAAAACCTTCATCGTCCAGTTCAAATCACGACTACCTAAATTACCAATCGCATCACTAACAGCATTAATCACTTCCATTGCTAGTCCAGCCATGTCTTTGGCTTGATCAACTTCCACCCGTACAGCATCTAAATAATCCAAATCTTGTTCAGAAATCTTATTTTGATAACCCCGGCGCAATTGATCAAACATGATTAAATTATTAGCCAACGAATTTTGTAAATAAATCATCTGAATTTGAAGATGTAACAAATCGTTAGTTTGCTTAGTTAAATGCTTACGATTACCAAACTGAGCTTGAATAGCTCGCCGTTGACGATTAATTTCGGTAATCTGATCCGCATACTGGGTCATTAATGGATAAATTCCGGTAATCATAAATTCGAACACCGTCATTTGATCCTCTGAATTACGCACCATATCTTTATCAGGCTCAAGAATACTTTTTTTAATGTAATCGGTCGCTCGATTAGCAAAAGTATATAAATCACCCTTAACAATGACAAAACCTACCGGACGGGTTAATACTGGCTCTGGTTGCGCCGAAATGACATCCATAATAACCAAAGTTTCATCAGCATCTGAGTCAAACTCCATGCGCACACTTTCGTTTTTATCAACAGCATACCCGAGAATTTGATCAGTTAAATGATTTTCATGAATCAACTGATACTCATCCTCAGAAGTCATATTCGTCACATGGTACCACTTGAAACGGGGTGTCTCTTTTAACATTTCAATCATGATAACCCCCTCCTATACATACAAGCTATAATTACCGATGCTTGCGTCCGCGACGGGCCTTATGCATCTTACGCTGAATGTCACGTTCCAACTTACGAGCTGCGTCACGTTCCTGACGTAATTTAAAAGGATTTTGTAGATAAAAGGTTTGAATGGTTTGAAAAATATTACCAACTACCCAATAAAGCGAAAGGGCACTCGGCACACTTAAAGCAGTAAAGAAAATTACTACGGGGAAGATGTAAGGCATTAACTTCGTAATCGTCGTTTGTTCTGGATTGGCTTGCGTTGATAGCCATGACGAAGCAAAAGTAAAAAGAGCGGCTAAAATTGGCAAAATAAAGTAAGGATCTCTTTGTCCTAACTCCAACCATAAAAAATGACCCGAGCGTAGCACCGGCGAGTTCAAAATTCCCTGATACAAGGCAATCAAAATGGGCATTTGTACCAACAAAGGTAACATTGAAGCAAACGGCCGTACATTATGTTCCTTATATAGCGCCTGCTGCTCATTCATCAAAAGTTGACGACTTTCAGCATCCTTACCAGGGTATTTAGCCTGAATGACTTTAATCTCACCCTGTAAGGCCTGCATTTTAGTCATACTATCCACTTGATAAACCATCAAAGGAAGAATTAGAAAACGAATCAATATCGTAAAGATAATAATTCCTAAACCATAGCTACTGCCAAACCAATTGGAAGCACCTAAAATTGAACGGGTAAATACAGCAACAATACTGCCCCATAAACCAGTCCCCGCAACACTACCTGAATAGGAAAAACCAGCAACTACAATGCCAACTAGGGCTAAAATTGCCATGCCAATTGGTAGCGGACCGATAATCTTAAGCCACTTATTTACTTTTTGCATGCTCTTCATCCTTTACTATCCTAGCCAATCGAAAGGCATGGATCAGTTGTTTTTTAATAAATTGTTGCGATTTTCCAGCCACAGCTGGACGGGCAATTACTAAAATATCTAGCTCATCTGGTAACTCAGGCTTGAGTTCCAACAATGTCTGTCGAATTCTTCGTTTCACCCAGACACGATCATGAGCTTTCCCTATCTTTTTCCCAACCGATAAGCCTAAGCGAAAATGTTTTTGAGTAGGTTTTACCGCCTGATAAACCACAAAGTACTTATTGGCTACCGAACGATGCTGACCAAAAACGGCCTGAAATTCTTCCGGCTTTTTAATTCGAAAAGTTTTTCGCATCCAAACCTGCTCCTATCTGCGTGTACACTATTTGATAGCTGTTCAAACCGACTCATCTTCCCATTTTCATTAAAATAAAAAATAAAAAAGGCCACTGCGTTGCAGCGACCTCATTAGGCAGATAGCACCTTACGGCCCTTTGCACGACGGCGAGCCAATACTTTACGACCGTTGCTCGTGCTCATACGCTTACGGAATCCGTGTACACGTGCACGATGACGTTTTTTAGGTTGGTATGTACGCTTCATGTGTCATTCACCTCCATTCAGATTTTTACCTGCAAAATCTTGCAATTCGAAGTTAATTCTATCATGAAATATCCGATGTGACAAGCATCTAAATCAGAAAGAAGGGGATAATGACAATAAATAAGAAGAAAAGTTATAAACAGTTTTATGCAAAACAACAAACAGGCGTGTGGATAAAAAACAAATAACAATTATTTTTAACATCCTTATTCAAAAGTTATCCACATATCCACAAGTATGGAAAGCTAATCTGTGGATAATGTTTATAAATTTAAGATAACCGGTAACAAGTGGTCTTAAAAAGTGGATAACTCTGTGCCTATGTGGATAACCCACACATTTGTTCCCCTAATTATACACGGCTTGTTATTTTCTTTTTTAACAACTGGGGATAAAATCTCCCTAAAATTCCATCTGTGGAAAACTAGTTTGTTAGGACATCTTTTTGCTATAATATCTACAGTGCCCTCTTTTTGGGAATTTTTTGTGTCACCTATATACACTTTTATTTAACTTAACTAATCAATGGGAGAAGCTCGTGACCGCATCAATCACTAAGGAAGAACTCTGGAACCAAATCCAAGCGCGTTTTTTTCAAAAGCTTGGAACTGTCTCTTTTTCTGCTTATATAGAACCATTAACCCCAATTGAATTAACCGCCGCTAGTTTACGACTATCAGTGCCAGTTGATGAAGCCTCTGAAATTATCAATCGCTGGAATAGTGCTTATTCGATGGATTTTGTTCAATTTGCTCTAGACATTACAGACGGTATCTTTATTAAACCGGATCTTCAAATATCAGCTACCTTAACTGAATCCGTTGTAACGCCATCCCCGACAATAACCACTGAGCAAAGTGTGCCATTTTCACGTGAATCGGATCTCGATCCTGATTTCACCTTTGAAAAATTCGTGACCGGTTCAGGGAACGAAAACGCCTATGCCGTAGCCCGAGCCGTGGCCGAACAACCCGGTAAAGTTTACAATCCCTACTTAATATATGGAGGTGTCGGATTAGGGAAGACCCACTTAATGCAATCAATTGGGAACTCCTATGCTAAAACCAACCCCCAAGCTAGGATTAAATACGCAACTGCTGAAGATTTTTTAAATGACTTTACTGACTCCTTGCGAGCTAGTGTCGATGGGGCTACTGCAGCATTTAAAAAAACCTACCGGTCGGTAGATATCTTACTAATTGATGATATTCAATTTTGGTCCGGTAAAGAAAAGGTTCAAGAAGAATTTTTTAATACTTTTAATGCCCTCACTAAAAATGGTAAACAGATTGTTATGACTTCGGATCGGATTCCAACCGACATTCCTGATTTACAAACCCGATTAACATCACGGTTTGAAGCCGGCATTTTAATGGATATTCAAAAGCCGGACTTACCAACTCGAGTAGCTATCTTAAAAAATCTTAGTTCAGCCGATAATCTAGAAATTCCAAATGATGTTTTGGAATTAATTGCTGAAAATATCGATTCCAATGTTCGTAGTCTAGAAGGGGCTTTCCATAAATTTGAAGCCAAAATTCGCTACATGAATAAGCCAGCAACCAAAGAAACTGCCCAGCAAATTCTAGACGATTTAAATATCGATCGCGGCCAAAAAGTCACTGTTGATCGTATCCAAGAGACCGTAGCAACTTACTTTATGCAAACAGTTGCCGATTTAAAAAGTTCCAGCCGTAAAAAAGACTTGGTTAATGCCCGTCACGTAGCCATGTATTTGACACGAACAATGACCGATGAAAGTCTTCCTGATATTGGGAGAGCCTTTGGTGGTAGAGATCATTCTTCAGTTTTGCATGCTACCAATAAAATTACCGAAAAAGCCGAAATCGACCCACGCACTAAAGAGTTATTATTAGACTTGGCCAATGAGATCAAAAATGGCAAGTAAAGTTCCTGAGGATAACATCTAATAAGTAGCTGATTTATCCCCAAGCTTATCAACGTCGCTATTTCTTAATCTTAAAGAGCCACCTTACTTTTCCACAGGTTCCACACCCCTTATTATTACTATTATTTTTATTCTTTACTTAAATTAATACCTATCCCAAATAAATGGAGGCTTCTCATGCATTTTTCAATTCATCGTCCTACATTCATCAAAGCCCTAAATATTGTTATGCGGGCTATTTCATCTCGAACTACTATTCCAATTTTGACAAACGTTAAAATTACCCTAAATCAAGATGAATTAATCTTAACTGGTTCTAATGTCGACATTTCTATTGAAACGCGAATTCTCCAATCAGATACCAGTGCTCAATTAGACATTCAAAAAACTGGTGGAATTACATTACCTGCTTCATTTTTTACCAATATTATTAAACACTTACCTGATGAAAATTTAACCCTATCAACAGAAGGACTTCAGGCTTTAATTACTTCTGGTTCAGCATCATTTAATATCAATGGACAAGACGTTCAAAACTATCCTCATTTACCAGAAATGGAAGATATCCAAAGTCTGAAAGTTTCAGCAGCTCAACTAAATGAGTTAATTAGTCAAACTAAAATCTCGGCCTCAAGTCAAGAAAGTCGGCCAATTTTAACTGGAATGCACTTAGAATTAGCTGGCAATAGTGTGAAAGCTGTTGCGACTGATTCACACCGTCTATCCCAACGGATCGTGACTTTAACGGGTACAGAAACAACGGTGAACGCAGATGTTATTATTCCAGCTAAATCATTCAATGAGTTACAGCCATTATTAGAAGGACAAGATCGGGTTGATATTAAGTTAGCTACTAATCAAGCTGTCTTTGATTTAGATCATACGAGTTTTTATTCCCGCCTATTGGAAGGAAATTACCCAGAAACTGATCGCTTAATTCCTAGCGAAAGTGCAACTGAGATGAAAATTGATGCGACACATTTGTTAGGTGCTATTGATCGTGCTAGTCTATTGAGTCATGAAAGTCGAAACAACGTGGTACAACTACTTTTGAGTCAGGGTAAAGCCGAATTAAGTGGTAACTCACAAGAAATTGGTCAAGTTAAAGAGACTTTACCGGTTAAAAGTGTTGTAGGTGAAGATTTGGATATTTCCTTTAATCCCGATTATGTCCGCGATGCTTTAAGAGTTCTAAATGGTAAAACAGTGGAATTAAAATTCACAACTAATTTGCGGCCGTTTATTATTATTCCAGAAGGGGAAACTGATAATAAACAATTACAGCTAATCACACCGGTTCGAACTTTTTAAAAAAGCCTGCTCATTTGAGCAGGCTTTTTTATTTCAACAACTTGCACTAGGAAGCAAAGGACTCTAATTTGCTTTCTTTGAATTTTAACTAAAATTAATAAAAAACCATTAGCTAGAACAAAAAACCATTTTAGGCACCTTCAGGGCTTTATTTTCAAAAGAATGTTATAATAGAAGCGTAACTGATTAATCTTTGGAGGAGTAACTTCATGGCAATTACGATTCCTATTACAGGTGAGTACATAACATTAGCTCAATTGCTAAAATCAGAAAATATTATCGAGTCCGGTGGGCAGGCCAAGTACTATTTAGCCGATCATGTCGTTGAGTTGAACGGAGTTAGCGAGCAACGACGCGGGAAAAAATTGCGTCCAGGTGATCAGGTAACGATTGGCGCGGACATTTACCAAATAGTAGCAGGGAATTTTTCAAAAGAGCAGCTGCGAGAAAAGGCTGAGCAGCAAGAAATCTTGCGAAAATACCAGCCATCAAGCCGTAACAATAAGCATCCTAAACAACCTAAAGGTCCGGCTTCGTGGAGCTAAAGGAATTACAATTAAGCCACTTTCGTAACTATGATCAGGTGAAATTGGACTTTCAATCTGGTGTCAATATTTTTCTAGGTCAAAATGCTCAGGGGAAAACCAATCTACTGGAAAGTATTTATGTATTAGCCTTGGCACGATCACATCGTAGTAATAATGACCAAGATTTAATTGAGTGGGGGCAGTCCAAGGCAAAAATTAGTGGCCGAGTGCAAAATCGGTTGGGGACTACGCCGATTTCTTTGCAGTTTAGTCGTAAAGGAAAGCAGGCTCGTGTTAATCACTTAGATCAAAGCCGTCTGTCCAGCTACATTGGCCAATTAAATGTAATTTTGTTTGCCCCTGAGGACTTAGAACTTGTGAAAGGTGCGCCGAGTGTACGTCGTCGTTTCATTGACATGGAATTCGGGCAGATGAATGTTAGCTATTTGTCTCAAGTTAGCCAGTATCGCAAGGTACTAAAAGAACGAAACACTTACTTGAAACAAATACAAGCTAAAAAAAGTAGTGACATGGTTTTTTTAGACGTTTTGACTGAACAATTGATTCAATTTGGCACTCAGGTTATTCGCGCTAGACAGCACTTTATTCAAAAATTAGGTGAAATAGCCCAACCGATTCATGCTGAAATTTCCAATCAAAGTGAGGAACTGTCCTTGATTTACCAAAGCAATGTTCCTTTGGTAAACGTAATTGAGGAAGTTGCTGCTATCGAAGCTAATTTTACTCAGGCCTTGCAGCGTCAAGCTAAGCGAGAAATCATACAGGGAACTACTTTAGTGGGTCCCCATCGTGATAATTTTAAGATTTTGATTAATCAAAATGATGTTTCTTTGTATGGCTCGCAAGGACAGCAGCGCACAGCAGCGTTAGCCCTGAAACTAGCCGAAATTGACCTAATGCAAGAAGAAACTGGAGAATATCCAGTTTTGTTACTAGATGATGTCTTAAGCGAGTTAGATGCTAGCCGGCAAACCCACTTATTAATGGCCATTCAAAATAAAGTGCAAACCTTTATCACCACGCCTACCTTGAGTGAGGTTACCCGCCAGCTAATTGAGCAGCCAAAAATTTTTGAGATTAAAGCTGGTCAAGTTCAGGTTAAAGAAAGTGGTCATTTGTACTGACCGGTCAATCGCGTTAGTTGAATTAAGATACATATATTGTGTAAGAGGAAAAATATGGTAGATAATCAAGATTCACAACAAGAACCCCTTGATGATTTGATCACAGATGATGCAATCATTCAAGAGGCTGGACACATGGACGAAGAGGCCAGTGCTTATAATGCCGATCAAATTCAGGTATTGGAGGGACTAGAAGCAGTTCGTAAACGGCCGGGGATGTACATCGGTACAACCACAAGTCAAGGATTGCACCACTTAGTCTGGGAAATTGTCGATAATGGAATTGATGAAGCTTTAGCTGGTTTTGCCAGTCATATCACTGTGACCATTGAAAAAGACAATTCTATTACAGTTAGTGATGATGGACGAGGAATACCGGTTGATATCCAAGCTAAAACTGGTAAGCCTGCTCTAGAAACCGTCTTTACTATTTTGCATGCTGGTGGAAAGTTTGGCGGTGGTGGTTATAAGGTTTCTGGTGGTTTGCACGGTGTGGGGGCCTCAGTTGTTAACGCCTTGTCCACTAAGTTAGATGTACGGGTTGTCCGTGATAATAAAGTTTACTTTATGGATTTTCACACGGGCCGGGTGCACACGCCCATGCAGCTTTTAGATGAAAAAGCGCCAATCGAGCGGGGAACAATTGTTCATTTCCAGCCCGATCCTGACATTTTTCAGGAAACGACAGTTTTTAATTTTAAAACCCTATTAACCCGAGTACGTGAACTAGCCTTCTTGAATAAGGGACTTCGTATTTCAATTACCGATCAACGACCAGATGAGCCGGTGACTGAAAGTTTCCATTTTGAAGGTGGTATTCAAGAATATGTTAGTTACCTTAATCGTGAAAGGGAAGCACTTTTCCCAGAACCAGTTTATGTTGAAGGCGAAGAAAAGGGAATCGTGGTTGAAGTTGCCCTTCAATATACGACGGATATTCAAGAAAATCTGCGAACTTTTACCAATAATATCAATACTTACGAAGGTGGAACCCACGAGACTGGTTTTAAAACAGCCTTAACCCGAGTAATCAATGATTATGCTCGCAAAAATGGGCAACTACGTGAGGGAGCCGAAGGACTAACCGGAGAAGATGTCCGTGAAGGTATGACGGCGATTGTTTCAATTAAACATCCTGACCCACAATTTGAAGGGCAAACCAAGACTAAGTTGGGAAACTCAGATGCTCGGCAGGCCACTGACCGAATGTTCTCAGAGACCTTTAGCCGTTTTATGCTAGAAAACCCCACGGTTGCTAAGCAAATTGTGGAAAAGGGCATCTTGGCCCAAAAGGCTCGTTTATCAGCTAAACGGGCTCGGGAAATGACTCGTAAGCAATCTGGCTTAGAAATTGGTAATTTACCGGGTAAGTTAGCCGATAATACTTCTAAAGATCCAGCTATTTCAGAGCTATTTATCGTTGAGGGTGATTCGGCGGGTGGTTCTGCTAAACAGGGCCGTAATCGTCTGACTCAAGCAATTTTACCCATTCGAGGTAAAATCTTAAACGTTGGTAAGGCTTCATTGGATCGCGTCTTGGCCAACGAAGAAATACGCTCTCTCTTTACGGCAATGGGGAGTGGTTTTGGTAAGGACTTTGATGTCAACAAAGCTAATTATCACAAGATTATCATCATGACTGATGCCGATGTCGATGGTGCGCATATTCGAACATTATTACTAACATTGTTCTACCGCTACATGCGGCCTTTAGTTGATGCAGGTTATATTTATATTGCCCAGCCACCTTTGTATGGAGTGGCCTTGGGGAATAATAAACCGATGACTTATTTAGACTCAGATGAAGAATTAGAAGATTATCTTGCACAACTCCCCTCTAACGTTAAGCCTAAAGTTCAGCGATATAAGGGGCTAGGTGAAATGGACTACGATCAATTGGCGGATACGACCATGGATCCGGCTAATCGACGGTTACTACGAGTTGATCCTGCTGATGCTCAAGAAGCTGATGGCGTGATTGACATGCTAATGGGTGGTGATGTGCCTCCTCGGCGACAGTTTATTGAAGATAATGCCGTCTTTGTTGAAGATTTAGATGTTTAAAACTGAGTAAGTGGAGTTTACGGAGAGTAGGAGACTATGACAGAAGAACACGACAGTCGAATTCGGGATATCCATTTGTCAGAACAAATGAAGACATCTTTCTTGTCCTATGCCATGTCAGTAATCGTGGCTCGGGCTTTACCGGATGTTCGTGATGGGTTAAAACCAGTTCATCGACGAATTTTATACTCAATGATTGAGCAGGGAAATACCCCTGATAAGCCTCATAAAAAATCAGCCCGTATTGTTGGGGATGTTATGGGAAAGTACCATCCACACGGTGATTCAGCCATTTATGAATCAATGGTTCGTATGGCTCAGCCATTTTCATATCGTTATATGTTAGTGGATGGTCATGGAAACTTTGGTTCTGTTGATGGTGATGGTGCTGCGGCAATGCGGTATACTGAGGCCCGTTTAAGTAAGGTTGCCATGGAAATGGTGCGAGACTTAAACAAAAATACCGTGGACTTTGTACCAAATTATGATGGTGAGGAACGTGAGCCAAAAGTATTGCCGGCTCGAATACCTAATCTGTTGGTCAACGGGGCAACTGGAATTGCGGTGGGAATGACAACAAATATTCCGACCCACAATTTAGGCGAAGTTATTTCGGCCTTGCATATTTTGATGCAAAATCCGAATGCCACCACTGCTGATTTAATGGAAGCCTTACCCGGACCAGATTTTCCAACTGGGGGAATCGTTATGGGGAAGTCGGGTATCCGACGAGCCTATGAAACTGGCCGTGGCACGATTATGATTCGAGCTAAGGTCGATATCGAGCAACTTAAAAATGGCCGCGAACAAATTATTGTTACGGAGCTGCCATATGCAGTTAATAAGGCCCGTTTGATTGAACGAATCTCTGAATTAGTTCGTGATAAAAAAATTGATGGAATTACTGCCATTCAAGATGAATCTGACCGTGATGGTCTAAGGATTTCAATCGACGTACGTCGTGATACTTCGGCCAGTGTTATTTTAAATAATCTCTATAAGCAGACTTTGTTGCAAACTAGTTTTGGTTTCAACATGCTGGCCATCGATCATGGTGCGCCAAAAACATTGAGTTTAAAGCAGATTTTAGTGGCTTATTTGGAGCATCAACGAGAAGTTATCCGGCGACGGACCGTCTTTGAACTCAATAAAGCCCAAGCCCGTGAGCATATCCTAGAAGGATTGCGGATTGCGCTTGATCACATTGATGCCATTATTAACATCATTCGTTCTTCGAAAACTTCTGACGAAGCCAAAGATCGTTTAATTAATGGTTATTCTCTATCGGATAAACAAGCGCAGGCCATTTTGGACATGCGTCTAGTTCGTTTGACTGGCTTGGAACGTGACCGATTAGAGGATGAATACCAAAAGCTAGTCGCTTTAATTCTTGATTTAAAGGATATTTTGGCCCATGAAGAGCGAATTGATCGCTTAATTTATGATGAATTATTGGACATTCAAAATCGTTTCGGGGATGAAAGGCGTACTGAACTGCAGGTTGGGGATGTAACTAGCATTGAAGATGAAGACTTAATTGAGCAAGAAGATGTGATTATTACCTTAACCCGCAATGGCTACATTAAGCGCGTGGCCGCTAGTGAATTTAAGGCGCAAAACCGTGGTGGCCGTGGTGTTCAGGGAATGAATGTTAATGATGAAGACTTTGTTGATCAGATGGTCTTTACTTCAACACATGATTCGTTATTCTTCTTTACTAATAAGGGGAAAGTTTATCGGATGAAAGGCTATGAAGTACCCGAATATGGCCGCCAGGCTAAGGGAATTCCGGTCGTTAATCTGTTGAATTTTGAAGGTGACGAAAAAATTCAAACCGTCATTAAGGTTGCTGGCCAAGTAAGTCAAAGTCCAGACCAATTATTCTTTGTTACTCGTCAAGGAGTGGTGAAGCGCACGGCTGTTTCTGAATTTGAAAATATCAGAACCAATGGGCTGAAAGCTTTGACTCTTCGTGATGGTGATGAAGTGTTGAATGTGTTGATTACTAATGGTCAGCAAAACGTATTGATTGCAACGTATACTGGTTATTCAACCACCTTTGCTGAAGATACAGTCCGGGTTATGGGCCGATCGGCCGCAGGGGTACGTGGTATTCGTTTGCGTGAAGATGACTTTGTTATTGGCGCAGGTATTCTAAATCCCGATAGTAAGGTATTAGTCATTACGGAAAAGGGATATGGAAAACAGACGCCAGCCAATCAGTACCCAGTTAAGGGTCGTGGTGGTAAAGGAATTAAAACGGCTACTGTCACCGAAAAGAATGGACCATTAGCAGCCATGGTTCCCGTTAATGGGGATGAAGATATCATGGTAACCACCGATCAGGGGGTAATGATTCGATTTGGCGTTGATACGGTGAGCGAAACCGGACGTGCTACTCAAGGAGTACGTTTGATTCGATTAGAAGATGGCTCTAAGGTAGCCACATTAACCAAAATAGCGCCGGCTATGGATGAAAAATCTGACAATCAGACTGATTTATCTGATCAAAATCATGAAGCTATGGGTCAAGTAGAACAATTACTGAATCGTGCTCAAGAAGATACTAAAGAATAAATTCATAATAAAAACAGCGTCCCGATTTAAAGGGACGCTGTTTTTATTATCAAAGCAATTGACGGACAATCTGATTAAAGGGGCGTGAGACTGGCAAGCGAATGCCATTTTTTAATGTTAGATGATGGTCTTTGGCGCTATAGCTTTGAATATGCTTACTATTAATACAGTAAGCAGCGTGGACTTGGATAAGGTGATTATGAATTGAAGGGATATCTTTTAGATTAGCTCTTATCTTAGTTAAACTTTTGAAGCCATGAATTTCCAAATAATGGGTACCTTTTTCACTGGCAATAAAAAGAATATTATTTAAATCTACTTTATGAAAACGACTACCATTTGGTAGTTTAATTGGTATCTCTTGAACTTCAATTAAACGCTGCAAATTATTTTGCGCTTTCTTTAAGCTAGCAAGTAAGCGCTGCTGAATTTTATTTTGTGCATCGCCTTTATAAATATAGTCTAAAACACTTAAATGATATTCAAAACAAAGTGAAGTAAGATCGCTATGACTGGTAAAAATAATAATTTGAGCATGTGGATCGGCTTGGCGAATGAAATTGGCAGTTAGAATACCAGCTTTTGGCATGTTACCAAGTTCAAGGTCTAAAATAAAAATATTTGCCGAGTTGCTTTTTAAAGTATGAACACGTTTAAGCAAATCTTGTGGCTTATTAAAAATCTGAATATTGGACACCAAGTTTTTAATAAACCGCTGATGAATTTTATTATCTTCTAGTAGGAAATAATTCATAATTGATCCCCAGCTTCGATTATATAGAAGAGTTTGTGGCTTCGATGCTCAGTTAATAGGGTAACTTCAGGATGTTGACGCAAGTATCTATCAATATACGAGTTAAATCTGCTATTGCAATCATGATTGCGTTCAATAGTAACAGTGAAGATAATTTTTTCATGATTTTTAACTCTCATAAAACCAATCCCAACTGTAGGACTTGGCTGGCCAGCCACCAAAGTTAAGCAATGTCCAATCAGGGCATTTAACATTTGATGAAAATCACTGGATCTATTAAAGTGGCTCGAATAATAGTCGGTCATGATGCCGATTTCAAAGTTGATTCCTGCCTTAGATGCAGCATACCAATTCATTAAAATTAAACTACGAATTTCAGGAATTTGAATTTGATGTAAGGCTAAAGAGTTTTTAATGGTATATTTATGTTTTAAATTGTTTAATAATTTTGCAGATAATTGATGAATCTCGGGTGCTAAATCCTTATTTAAAGTTAAATCAATACTTGTGAGCATATTCTTGCAATCGTGCCGTAGATTTCGATAATGCGCTAAATTCGGTTCTAACTGATTGATATAATTATGGATAGCATTAAGTTCCTTATTCTTTTTAGCAAGTTCATTGCGTAAATGTCGATAAGTGATAATATCAATAAGTACTATGAGCAGTAATAGTAATAATATGTGTACGAATACCGGTGGTTTGTCTGAATCAACAGTTACAATTGATTCAGTTAGTAATTGGTTAATCATCAAGTTTTTCTCTCCAAACGTTTAAGCTGACGAATTATATTACGAACAAATGTAGATCTTATCACATGTACTAATCAAAAAAGGTTTGATTTTAATGTGAATTATTATTGTAATGCTACAAAAACTTGCCTATATGGTACTCTTTAAAGTTTTTACGTTATTTTCGAATTGTGATAAAAGAATCTAAAAACCTCCCCTAAAAAAGAGCTTGCGAAGTAAAAAGAAACTTGGTATAGTAATAAAGTTCTGTTGCGAGGCGAGCGAGATGAACAACTTAAAAAAGTTGTTGTTGACAAGCGAGAATAAGC
>NZ_CAKOET010000007.1 GCF_933208495.1 Convivina praedatoris | reverse complement strand
GGTAACAAGGAGATTGGTGACCAACACGTAGCTGGCAAGCCACTTGAAGATCAAAAGCAAGCGGCTTTGAATGAGATTACTAAGCAAGGTAATGAAGCGAAGAAGGCTATCGACCAAGATGCCACGTTAACTGATAAGCAGAAAGAAGCTCAAAAGAGCAATGTGGATGCAGCAGTTAAGCAAGCAACGGACAAGGTACAGGGTGCAACGAATGCGCAAGGCATCCAAGATCAAGTCGTTGTAGGCAACAAGGAGATTGGTGACCAACACGTAGCTGGCAAGCCACTTGAAGATCAAAAGCAAGCCGCCTTGAATGAGATTACTAAGCAAGGCAATTTGCCAAAGACAGCTCAAAAAGAACATGCAAATGGTGAATTTGCGGCTATGTTATCAGCTTTGACACTAGCTTCAAGTACATTCTTTGGAATAGGTAAGAAACGCAAAAATAATGGTAGATAACAAATGTTTATTTGCTGTCATTTAGATAGAAATATGAAGGGTCCTGTATATATATAGGACCTTTTTTATTGATTAGTAGTGTACGAGATCGCCAAGGCTTAGGTATTAAGTCTAAGAAATGTGAAGATGAGAAATAAATTTCAAATCTTCAGTCAGCTGTAAATAAAAACGCGTTCTCAAAGTGATTTGGGAGCGCGTTTTTTATGATCCTGAAAGTACTAGATAACTCTGACATTAATAAATTCATGATAGTTAGTTATAATAAATGTATTGTGTAAAATCAGAGAAAAGTGGTGAACGATGAACATATTTAAAAATCTAATGAAGGAATGGGTGATTCCCTTAGCCTTGGTGGCCCTGCTAGGTTGGTGTTTTACACAGTTTGTCTTTACTGGAGCAGTCGTAAATGGTGGTTCCATGGAGCCCAATTTACTCAACCGCCAGTACGTTGGTGTTAACCGACTGGGTAATTTGCAGCGTGGTGATGTAGTTGTCTTTGATGCGACTCAGGAAGATCCTCAAATCAGGCCGGGGAACAAAGATTACGTTAAAAGAATTATTGGGGTGTCCGGTGATACCGTTACTTATCATAATGGGAATCTATACGTTAATGGGAAAATGGTTAATCAATCCTATCTCTCCATCGGTGAGCGTACCCAGGGAACCGCTGGTGAATTTGGCATTAGTTGGTCGCTGGCTAGTTTATCAGCAACTGGTATGTGGCAGGTAAAAGATCAAAATAAAAGCGTTGTACCCGCCGACGCTTACTTCGTTTTAGGGGATCACCGTTCGGTATCAAATGATGGTCGTTACTTTGGTTTTGTCGATCGCAATCACATTTTAGGAAAAGTAGTCGTACCATTTTGGTATGATTCAAATGTGAAAGACAATATTAATCATCAAAGCCAACATTTCTTTGGCTAAACCGTTTTTGAAGAGCCAGAGCGCCTGCTAGACAAATTGAGTATAATAAGGTTATATGTACAAATAGAATGGAGCCTATGTATGGTAAAAAACTTCTTAAAAGGTTGGGGTGGCACAATCCTATGGATGGTAATTGTTGTTAGTGCTATCTATCTATTGAATGCCTTTGTGTTTACTTCCGTTTCAATTAGTGGTACTTCAATGGAACCTAACTTACTGAATCAGCAGCGTGTCGGGGTCAATCGTTTGGCTACCCTAAAGCGGGGAGATGTAGTCGTGTTTGATGCTCGTCAAGAAGATCCGCGTTTCAAAACTGGTAATAGCCCATACTACGTCAAGCGTGTCATTGGTGTACCGGGTGATACAGTTGAATATCATTCCGGTAATCTTTATGTTAATAATAAAAAGGTTAACCAAGAGTATATTTCTACCGATGAAAAGACTCAAGGTACCGAGGGAGACTTTGGTTCCACTTGGAACTTAAAAAGCCTTTCCACAACTGGACTATGGCAGAGAAAAGACCAAAATAAGAGTATCGTCCCTAGTGGGGAGTACTTTGTGATGGGGGATCATCGTTCGGTTTCCAATGATGGCCGTTACTTTGGTTTTGTGGATCGGAATCATATTATGGGTAAGGTAGTCGTGCCGTTCTGGTATAGCCAACAAATTAAAAATAGTGTCGATCATCAAAATCAACATTTCTTTGCTTAAGGGCAATAAAAAATCAGTTAGGATTAATCCTAACTGATTTTTTAGTCTTCGTCGGTTTCTTTACCCTTGGACTTACGTCCGAAATTCCACCAGTGCTTTTTTTGCTCAGCCTGCATTTCAATTCGTTGAACACGACTAGTAGCTTTATCCAATTGCTGTAAGGTTGCTAATTGTAAATGTTGTTGCTGATCAACGGAAACTTGAGCTTTTTCAAAGTTTTCCTCAGCTTTGGATAAAGTACTTTTCAAAGTTTCGATATGTTGTTTACGATCGTCAAGCTGTTGGTCTTTAAATCCCAGCTCACTTTCCAACATCTCTAATTTCATTTTCAGTAATTCAATCTCAGTTTTAGGGTCAACTTCTGTATTAAGTTGGCTTAAGGCACTATTTTTTTCAGGGCGTAGGGCACTAAGATCTTCTTCGCTATAAGTGCCGTTTAACTCAATCCCCCGGGCTTTAGCACGTTCATGGAGAGTCTCACGGTCAATCCCCAAAAATAAACTAAGCTCGGTCACTGATGAAAAAGTATAGATATCCTTTAAATTTTCTCGTTTAATTTTCACAGTGGTTCCCTCCGTAATCAAATTCATTATAACGAAAAAGCCTCACAAATGGGGAAAAGCTCTAATTGAAAGCGCCAATCTTTTAATTTTCTTAACCTTCTTTATGAAAAAATTACCATTGTAGATTTAATTTATCGGGAGGAAACTCAAGGACAACTTTACGAACGAGCGAGAATTTCAATACTGGCCTTTTCTAGGACAACAGGTTGATTATGGGTGGCTTGCTGTAACTCGTTTAAAAAGAAACCATCCGCCAATGGCAAAGCCTGTTTTAAGGCATAAACGGTTAGAGTGTAGTTATGGTCTTTGTCCGGTGGCATTGGGCCAATATAGTTATTAATAATTTGTGGATTATCAACTTCGACGTATTTAGAATAGAGACTGTTTTGACCACGAGTAAAATTCTCACCCTCTTGGGCTAAATTAGCTGGGAGTAAGGCCTCATTACCCAACACTGGATAATTGGCCGCAATCCAATGGATATAAGCAAATCCCATCACTGGGATTGAATCAAAATCAACTAAAGTCCAAGCTAAAAAGCGTGTATCGACGGGAAGATTAGTGATCTCAATTGGAAATGATTGACTGGGGTAGCCGTCAATTTTTTGACTAGCGGGGGCGTATTTTGCATATTGATCTACTAAATATCCCGCTTCAAGGGGAACGTTAATTTTCATCATTGATTAGATAACCTCCAGAATCTTTGTATGCATTATAGCACAGGGCTTTGACAGTAGTTTGCACCTAATTATGGTAATATTAAAATTAAGCTAATGAACAAATAAAGGATGTAGATAACATGTTATCCAATATAATTATTAATAGTTTGTGGGTCGGATTTGTCGCCGGTATGATATCGGGCATGGTGAAGATTGGCTGGGAAGCAATCTTTCCACCTCGTAATCAGGCCCGTAATGCCACCAACCCACCGCAAAAGTTATTAGAGCAGTTAGGCGTGCCTAGTCAAGTCACGCATGCTACTGTCCGAATTGCTGATGATCAAGATGTTCCTTATATTAGCTTGCTGATGCATTTTGGTTTTTCAATTGCGTTTTCAATTTTATTTGTCCTAGTTGCTAATTTTTATGCGCCGATTACTTACGGTCAAGGAACTGTTTTTGGAATCGTTATTTGGATTGTCTTTCACTGGATTATCTTACCACTATGCAAGACGATTCCAACACCATGGAAGCAGCCTTGGTATGAAAATTTATCTGAATTTTTGGGCCACATGGTCTGGGGTTGGGTGATTTATATTGTTGCGATTGGTTTGCCCGTCAGTGGTGTTTATTTCTAAAATTTAGGACAAAGGAAAAAGCAAGCTACAGCTTGCTTTTTTCTATTACTTAAGAATCCAATTGTCACCGTTTTTAGCTAATAATTCATCGGCAGCCTCAGGGCCCATTGAGCCGGCTGGATAGATTTCTAATGGCGCTTTATCAGCAGCATAGACATCAGAGATTGCATCGGTAAACTTCCATGCAGTAGCAACACCATGCCAATCAGCGAAGTTTGAACCATCACCATCCATGGCATCGTGAATCATACGTTCGTATGGGGCAGGTGTTTCAGCTGTTTCTTGAGCAGTTGGTTGCCAATCCAAATTAATGAGATGAGTACTGAAGGTATCAGCAACATCCTTAGCATTCAAGCTCATTTGGATACTAGCATCCGGTGAAACAATGATTGAAAGTACTGTTTCTTGTGGTTCCTGTTGGGCGCCCATAGCAAAAGTACCAGCCTTGAAGACGACATCAATTCGGGTCGTCTTAGTGGTCATGCGCTTTCCTGAGCGAACGTAGAAAGGTACACCCTGCCAACGAGGCATATCAAACTGCAATTCACCAGCAATATAGGTGTTGTTCTTAGAGTCAGCCGGTACATCTGGTTCCTTGTTATAAGCGGCATATTCACCATTTTCACCATATTGGCCACGAACGAAGTAGCGGTTTACTTCAGCTTCATCATAAATCTTAAGGGCTGAGAAAGCAGCGTTTTTAGCGGCACGAATGTCCTTGTCACTAAAGCTAGCTGGCTCTTCCATAGCTAACCAACCAACGATTTGCATGGCGTGGTTTTGGATCATGTCTAACAAAGCACCAGCAGTATCATAGTAGCCAGCTCGTTCTTCAACACCCAAAGTTTCAGCCAAAGTAACTTGGATATTTTTGATATAATCTTTGTTCCAAGCGTTGGCAATCAAAGGATTACCAAAACGTAGTGGGGCAATGTTTAAGACCATTTCCTTACCCAAGAAGTGATCAATACGGTAAAGCTGATCATCTTCAAAGGCGTTTTCTAATTCGTTTTGTAGCTTTTCAGCAGTAGCATATGATGATCCAAAAGGCTTCTCAATCATCAAGCGATTAAAGCCTTTATCAGCCAACAAGCCTTCTGACTTCAAATACTGGGCAATTGTACCAAAGAAACGTGGGGCAACGGACATGTAAAAAATCCGATTACCTTCAACCCCGAACTTTTTAGCTGCTGCCTCAATGGTTTCGCGTAAGCCGGCATAACCAGCCGCTTCAGTCACATCACTAGCATTGTATGAAAAATGCTTAATAAAGGCTTCGGCTTGATCTTGATTAGTAACACCAGCTTGAATTGATTGACGTACCATTTCTTGATACTCTTCAGTAGATAACTCTTGGCGAGAGGTGCCAACAATTGCGAAGTTGTTTTGTAAGTATCCCTTTTTGTATAGGTTAAAAACAGATGGATATAGCATCCGCTTAGCCAAATCACCAGTGGCACCAAAAAAAGTTACCAATGTCTTAATTTCTGAGACCATGATATTCCCCTTTAATTTCTTTGTTCAATACAATGCTAATTATAACGAATTGAGGCTTAAAAATCAGTACCTTCTACTACGAGTGTTTTGATTAACTTCGGTGGTGCATGTTTAGAACTGAACAAATTAGTGGGGGCTAGCCAGTTAGAATGCCCGTGCTATACTGTTCTATACACTACCGGGAGGATCTATGAAGATATCATCATTAAAAAAAGAACTCAGTGAAAAATGGCTGTTGTTGGCCGTATTACTTTCTAATACCGCCAGTGCGATGATTTGGCCGGTAACTACACTGTATATGACTGGATCGTTGCAGCAAAGCTATACCTCTGCTGGCTTGGTGCTGATGGTCGGCGCCTTGATTAGCATCTTGGGGTCTTTTGTAGGGGGACGCCTATTTGATCGATGGGATGCTCATAAAGCCTTAATAATCGCTTGTAGCATTGCTACGGTGGCCGCTATTGGCTTGATTGTCTGGAATGGTTGGCCAGAATTTGCGATTATGATTTGGTTGTTAAACTTTGGTGGGGGACTGATTTCAACTTTAGTAAATGCCTATGCCACGACAGTCAATGGTAAAAAGACACGTGTAGTTTTCAATAATATATACATTGTTTTAAATGTCGGTGTGGTCTTTGGCACTCTATCGGTTGGTTATATTTTTGACTATGGCTTTACCTGGTTAATGGTTATTGCTAGTGCATTGTATTGTTTGTTGCTACTTATTAGTATTCTAGTATTTAACGATCCAAACCAAATAATGGCAGTAACCAGTGATGAACAGTTGAAAATAGCTGAGGAGTCAGATCTTAGTGCCACTAAATTTAAAATCACGCCTTTATTATCCTGGATTGGTGCTTTACTATTTATTACTTATTTATCCTATATTCTTTGGGAAACAATTATGGCTCCTCATATGCGCAGTTTAGGGTTGCCCACCCGTAATTATGCCGATTTGTGGGTTATTAATGGAGTGACCATCATTGTCTTTCAAAAATTCATTTCAAATTGGGCTAACCGACATTCTTACTGGATTTCTGTGATTTTAGGTGGCGTAATTTTTGCTTCCAGTTTCTTTTTCATGATTTTTGCCAAGGAATTTTGGCAATTGGTCTTAGTTTTTGAGTTGTTAACAATCGGTGAAATGTTAGAAAGCCCGCAGGTACCGGCCTGGGTGGCTCAGGTAACCTCTCCAGCAGTAGCTGGCCAAGCACAGGGGTTTGTTTCTATGATGATTAGTTCAGGTCGAGTAGTGGGACCGATTTATGCTGGTTTGATGATGGATAATGGGGTGATGAATCAATTGTTCCTGTCAGTTTTTGTGGTGATGTTAGTAGTCTTATTTGGTCTGTATTGGATTAGTATTCGTGATCTAAAGCAGTCCAATTAGTGTATGGAGAAAAATTGAATCGGCCTACGTACTATACAGGTAATGGTGGAAATGTTAACTAACCCCTTGAAACTGGTTTAGTAGTTGTAGTATAGTAGTTGAATGTGAGTGCACAAAGTGCAAGCACTCCTTGCAGCATAGGCTGCCAGAGACCAGAAGGAGGAAACTATGGCTACATCATACGAACTAACTTATATTGTTCGCCCTGACTTGGATGCAGATTCTAAAAAAACGCTTGTTGAGCGTTTTGATGCAATCTTGGCTGAAAACGGTGCGAACATTGCTAAGTCAGCCGATTGGGCAACACGTCGTTTTGCTTATGAAATCGCTGGCTATCGTGAAGGTACTTATCACATTGTTGACTTTATTGCTAACAGTGATGATGCCCTTAACGAATTTGATCGTTTGGCTAAGATCTCAAACGATATCTTGCGTCACATGATTGTTAAGCGCGACGCTAAGTAATTTAGTATTCCACCGGGAAAGAGGACCTAAGAGATGATTAATCGAGTTGTTTTAATTGGGCGATTGACCCGTGATGTGGAATTACGCTATACACAATCAGGTGTGGCAGTTGGTTCCTTTACCTTGGCAGTGAATCGTCAATTTACAAATAGTAATGGTGACCGCGAAGCGGATTTTATCAACGCTGTCATTTGGCGTAAAGCTGCCGAGAATTTTGCCAATTTTACTGGCAAGGGAGCTTTGGTAGCCGTCGAAGGTCGCTTACAGACTCGTAATTATGAAAATAATTCGGGTCAGCGTGTTTATGTAACTGAAGTTGTGGTAGATAATTTCTCCCTTCTTGAATCACGTAGCGAAAGTGAACGTCGTCGTGCCCAAAATGGTGCTGGACAAGGAAACGACTTCGGTGCTAGTGCTGGTTTTGATAATAATCAGTCACTGGACGCCGTTGATCCGTTCGCCAGCAACCAACCAGCTGCTAACCAACAAAATACAAATTCCAAGCCGTCAACTGGAAAAGCTGATGCTACCAATCCTTTTGCAACTGGATCGGGCAGTGGTATCGATATTTCCGATGATGACCTACCATTTTAAAGTAAATTTCTAGAAAGGAGATTATTACTATGCCAGAGCAAACTTCACGTCCACAACAACGACGTCGTCCTCAAGGTGGACCACGTCGCCGCCGTAAGGTGGATTACATTGCTGCTAATCACATTGAATATGTTGATTACAAGAACACTGAACTTTTGGAGCGCTTTATTTCAGAACGAGGTAAGATTTTACCTCGTCGCGTAACTGGTACTTCTGCTAAGAACCAACGCAAGGTAACAGCTGCTATTAAGCGTGCTCGTATTATGGCTTTGCTACCATTCGTAGCTGAAGACTAATATAAATAAGATTTAACCCGAGACTTTGGTCTCGGGTTTTTTCTTTGTAGTTAATGGCTGTGGTAAAATTAAGTATTGGGATTCATGATGAGAGGTAACTATGAAAAAATGGTTAAACTTTACCAACTTACCTAAGCTTAGCAAGCGTATGGACTTAGCAGTCCTTTACTGGCTAATATTGGGTATTAGTCTATTTAGCGTGATTTATGCCTTCATTATTAACTGGGGATTGGGACTGGTTTGGGTTATCGTGGTGCTGATTGCTCTGCGATATGGTATTAATACTACGCAAGCTGCTAGCCAAGACACTGAGGAATATTTAAATGATTTAACCTATCGTGTTTCGCGTACTGAACAAGAGGCCTTGATTGAAATGCCGATTGGTATCATTCTCTTGGACAAAAGTGGACATATTGATTGGGTCAATCCCTATGTACAAAGTTACTTAGGACAGCAGGATATCATTGGCTTGCTGTTAAAGGATGTTGATGCTGGTCTGTCCTTGGCCGTTAAAAATTATACGGCGGATAACCAAGCGCACCGAATTGATTGGTTAAATCGGGTGTTTAATGTTGCTGTCCAAGAAAATTTGCATGTTGTGTATCTGATGGATGTAACACCGTCCGCCGAAATTCAACAGCAATTTCAAAATCATCGGTTGATTGGCGGATTGATTTCAGTTGATAACTACGAAGAAGTTACGGATGGATTGAGCGATTCGGAAAGTTCTAAGTTGCGGACGTACGTGACGAGCGAACTGTCAGATTGGGCCGTTACGCATGGTTTGTATTTACGTCGTTTAAGTCCTGTGTCTTACCTGTTGTTTGGTTATCAAACTGGACTACAAGCGGCCGAAGATGATAAATTTGGTGTGGTAAAATCAATTCGAGAAGCAACTGCTCAGCAAAATTCTCCTCTGACTTTATCAATGGGAATTGCCTATGGGCAAGAAGACATTAATAAACTCATTAAATTAGCGCAAACTAACTTAGACTTGGCTTTGGGACGTGGTGGTGATCAGGTTGTGGTTAAATCTGAAGATGCGCCCGCACGTTTTTATGGTGGCACCACCAATCCGATGGAAAAACGAACTCGGGTTCGAGCCCGAGTGGTTTCGCAGACGATTGCGGAATTAATGGACCAGGCTGATCAAATCATGGTTGTTGGGCATAACATGCCAGATTTAGATGCGATTGGGGCGGCCTTGGGACTGTGGCGTTTTGCTCAAACTCGTAATAAACCAGCTTATGTAATTGTTGATGAGAGGAATATTTATAGCGATATTCAGTTGCTCTTAACTGAATTACGGAAAAATTCTGCCAGTGATGACCGACCTGGTTATGACATCGGATCTTCCATTATCGATGAAGAAAAAGCGGTTTCCCAGACTACTGAACGGACACTATTGATTCTTGTTGATCATGCTAAAGCCGATTTAACCGGAGCACCTGAGTTGCTGGAAAAATTGGGCAGTCATTTAGTTGTGATTGATCATCACCGTTTAGCTGAACGTGGTTTGAATCAGAAACCACTCCTTTCGTACATTGAACCATATGCTTCGTCAACTTCGGAATTAGTCGCTGAATTATTGCAGTATCAAAATCAAAGTGATGCGCCGATTACTAAAATTGAGGCCACCGCTATGTTGGGTGGTATTCAAATTGATACCAAGAACTTCACTTTGCGGACTGGATCTCGAACTTTTGATGCAGCTAGTTATTTGCGGGCTAATGGAGCGGATAGTAATTTAATCCAAGCCTTCATGAAAGAAAAGTTTTCCGACTTCCAGGCTCGCACGCACTTGATTAATATGACCAAGATTGAAGACCATGCAGCCATTGTTGTTGGTGAAAATGATCAAATTTATCCTGGCGTTATTACTGCCCAGGCTGCGGACGAGTTGTTGCAAATTAGCGGAGTTGATGCCTCCTTTGTGATTACGAAACGTCGTGATGGTCGCGTTGGAATTTCGGCGCGCTCGACGGGAAATTACAATGTTCAAACCGTTATGGAAGCCATGGGTGGTGGGGGACATTTATCAAATGCTGCTACTCAAATTAAAGGAATTAACACTGACGATGCTTACCGGCAGCTTATTGATGCCATTGCTAGTCAGGCTGAAAAAGCAGAATAGTAAAGGAGTAAACAGATGAAAGTTGTATTTTTAGAGGATGTTAAGGGCCGTGGTAAAAAGGGCGAAATCAAAGAGGTACCTGATGGTTACGCTAATAACTTTTTAATTAAAAATAAAAAGGCTGAACCGGCTACTGGTAAGAATTTGGGGGCCGTTAAAGGTCGCCAGCGAGCTGAGGATAAGCTTGCAGCTGAGGAATTAGCTCAAGCTCAAAAGCTAGCCGCCTTTTTTGAAAATGAAAAAACTGTTGTTGAGTTAAAGGGAAAGTCGGGTACTGACGGCCGTTTGTTTGGTGCAGTTTCATCTAAGCAAATCGTTGCAGCATTAGCCGACCAATACCAAATTAAGATGGATAAGCGTAAGATGTTGTTAGAGCAACCAATCCATTCTTTGGGTTACGTTGATGTACCAGTTAAGTTGCATCGGGATGTAACTGCTAATTTGCGAGTTCATGTTACTGAAGGATAAAGCTAATGGATAATGCCTTAGGGCCGAATGAATATCGACAGTCACCACAAGATATTGCCGCTGAACAAGCTGTTTTAGGGGCAATCTTTTTTGATGTTAATTCGGTGAGTGCCATGGCTGCTGCCCAAGCAATTCTAGAGCCAAATGATTTTTATCGTCAGGCTCACCAAACTATTTTTAAGGCTATGAGTCAATTAGTTGATGAGCAACGGCCGATTGACATGTTGACCTTACAAGATAAGTTAAATAGCATGCAGCAACTGGAAAATGTTGGTGGAATGGTTTATTTGTCGGAGTTGTCGGAGAGTACTGCTTCGGCCGCTAATTTGCGCCATTATGCTGATATTGTCCATGAAAAATCTGTGCTTAGACGGATGATTGAAACATTAACGCATACGATGACAATTGCTTACAATGGTAGTGAAGACAGCGAAAATCTGTTAGAAGAACTGGGACGGCAGTTGGATAATTTAGCTGAAAATCGTGGTGATGACAGCTTACGTCAGATTAAAGAAGTTTTGCGTGAGTTTCAGTCCAATCTTGATAATGCGGCCGAAAATGATAATGACGTGGTTGGTTTAGCCACGGGGTACCCTGATTTAGATCATTTGACGCATGGTTTTCGTGAAGATCAAATGATTGTCATTGGAGCGCGACCAGCCGTTGGTAAAACAGCTTTCGTCTTAAATGTTGCTAAAAATGCGGCTAAAAGTGAAAAAGTGCCAGTCGTAGTTTTTAGTTTGGAGATGGGGGCCGTTGACTTGGTTACCCGTTTGGTTGCCGCTGAAGGGGCAATCGACGCTAATCACCTGACAACCGGACAAATGACTTCTAATGATTGGCAGTCTTTGACCTTGGCCATGCAATCGCTAGCTAATATGAAAATTTATTTAGATGACACGCCGGGCATTCGTATTAATCAAATTTCAGCTAAACTGCGTAAATTAGAAAAAGATTTATTGAGTGATATGACTGAAGAGCAGCGAGATGCTAATCCACATCCTTTGGGTATGGTGATTATTGATTATTTAGGTTTGATTGAATCGACGAATACTGAAAGTCGTCAACAAGCCGTTTCAGAGATTTCACGTTCAATTAAAAAATTGGCTAAAGAGCTTCATACTCCTATTTTAGCCTTAGCCCAGTTAAGTCGTGGCGTGGAGCAACGTCAGGATAAGCGGCCGATTCTTTCTGATTTGCGTGAATCAGGTTCGATTGAACAAGATGCCGATATTGTTGCCTTTCTTTACCGTGAAGACTACTATCGCGATGAAGGGGAGGATGGCAATGGTAATGATGAAGAAACCGCTGTGCCAATTGAAGTTATTTTAGAAAAAAATCGAGCAGGTGCGCGGGGCACTGCTCGACTAATGTTTAATAAACCAACCTTTAAGTTTAGTCCAATGGCCCCTGGTTATCGTCAAGATGATGCACCGGCTGGTGGCCATGCTGATGTTAGTTCGGGTGCCGGTTGGTAAAAAACTGTGTGATAATTTCACACAGTTTTTTTATTGGCATAAATCAACAAAGGGGGCCTGAATTAAATCGGAGAGGTCTTGGGGATTGATTTTATCCGATCGTCCTAATTCACCAGCGCTGACAAGAAAATAACCGCGGTTTTCAGCTGATTGATCGATAAAAATTGGGAAATGTTTATTTTGCCAAATACCAACTGGGTTATTGGCTCCGTGAATATATCCCGTTGTCTTTTGAAGATCTTTGAGTGGAATCATATGAACTTTTTTGTTATCAGAGGCTTGGGCTAATTTTTTAAGGGACAAATGTTTTGTAATCGGTAATACAGCTACTACGGGACCGGTCTTATCGCCCGTTGCTGCCAAGGTTTTATAGATATCATCTTCGACTAGTTTAAATTCAGCTAAGGTTGCTTGGCGTTGTTCAATTGTTTGGTCTAACACATTTAATGCTAAATTTTCATAAGCAACATCATGATGTTCTAATACCTGTTCCGGAAGGGTCTTTTTTATCTTTTTCTTTGCCATAAATGTATTTTAGCACAGGATTAGCTGTCAGAGATTGTGGTCCGACCACTTGTGCTAAAATAGATATTATGTCAGATACAATTTATGTCACTGTGCAAGCAGATATTAAACAAAAAATATATCAAGGAAGCTATCCAGATCTCAAGCTTCCAAATGAGCGGGATTTAGCGGAACAATATCAGGTGTCCAGGTCATCCATTAAACGCGCCCTGAATGTTTTAGTACAGCAAGGGATTATCTTTAAAAAACGTGGGAGTGGCACCTTTGTGAACCCACTTTATTTGAAAAATCAGACGATTTTTCAACAAGAGGGATCTAACCTAGGCGTTTCTGACTTCTTTCGGAGTCATGGGAAAATTCCAAGCATTCAATTGATTGATTTTCGGGTGCTCCCAGCGACACCAGAACAACAACAAGCATTATTTTTAAATGAAGGCGATTTTGTTTACGAAATTAAACGGTTACGAAGTTTAGGGGATGTGCCCTTCATGATTGAAAATGGTTATGTACCAATCAGCTTGTTACCTGGTTTAAATCGCGAAATTGTGGCGAAATCTATTTATGAATATGTGGAACAAGAGAAGTCACGCACGGTGACCAAATCCTTTATGACGATTATGGCTGAACCAAGCACTGAAGAAGATCAACAATTGCTTAAGTTACAGGCTAATGAACCAGTTGGTATCATGGAAGGAATCTTTTTCATGGACGATGGCACACCGTTGGAATTTTCGACGATGCGCTTGCATTATCGTTATTTGCACTATAATGCTTTCATCAGTTTAGACTCTGAATAATTGGACCGGTCCAATTATTTTTAATATTCAACCAAAAGATATCAGATTGCCAACCAATCGGCTTTTGTTCTTGAACAAAAAGTGTCAATCCGTTATACTTAGAGCTGTAAATAGCGGAGAAAATTCGTGATTTACGAATTCTCAAAGATTATAAATAAAAGGAGTACTGAATTTTATGGTTGATTACAATTCAAAAGAGTACTTGGAACTTGTTGACAAGTGGTGGCGTGCCACCAACTATTTGTCAGCTGGGATGATCTTCTTGAAGAGCAACCCTTTGTTCTCGGTTACTAAGACACCTATCCAAGCAGAAGATGTTAAGGTTAAGCCAATTGGACACTGGGGAACTATTTCAGGACAGACTTTCTTGTACGCCCATGCTAACCGTTTGATCAACAAGTATAACTTAAACATGTTCTACATTGGTGGTCCTGGACACGGTGGCCAGGTTATGGTTACTAACGCTTACTTGGATGGTGAATATACTGAAGACTATCCAGAAGTTACCCAAGATTTGAAGGGTATGTCTACTTTGTTCAAGCGTTTCTCATTCCCTGGTGGAATTGGGTCACACATGACAGCCCAGACCCCTGGTTCATTGCACGAAGGTGGAGAACTTGGATACTCATTGTCACACGCCTTTGGTGCTGTGCTCGATGCTCCTGACGAGATTGCTTTTGCCGTAGTTGGTGATGGTGAATCAGAAACAGGCCCATCAATGACTTCATGGCATTCAATTAAGTTCTTGAACGCTAAGAACGATGGTGCCGTTTTGCCTATCTTGGATTTGAACGGATTCAAGATTTCTAATCCAACTGTCTTCTCACGTATGAGTGACGAAGAAATTACAAAGTTCTTCGAAGGTTTGGGTTACTCACCACGCTTTATCGAAAACGATGATATTCATGATTACATGACGTATCACGAAAAGGCTGCTAAGGTTCTTGACCAAGCAATCGAAGATATTCAAGCAATCCAAAAGGATGCCCGTGAAAACGGTAAGTACCAAGATGGAACTATCCCATCTTGGCCTGTAATCATCGCCCGTTTGCCAAAGGGTTGGGGTGGACCACGCTTTGACCAAAAGGGTATGCCTATTGAAAATTCATTCCGTGCGCACCAAGTGCCATTGCCTCTAGAACAAGGTAATTTGGATACTTTGCCCCAGTTCGAAGAATGGATGAACTCATACAAGCCTGAAGAATTGTTCAACACTGATGGTTCATTGAAGGATGAACTAAAGGCAATTATTCCTGCTAAGCGCATGTCAGCTAACCCAATGGCTAACGGTGGACGCCCACGCGGTGTTGAACCAGAAACATTGGACTTGCCTAACTGGCGTGACTTCGCTAACAAGATTACTCCCGAGACTCGCGGAACTTTGTTGAAAGACAGTAACCGCAACATGGATATGTTCACTTTGTCAACTTACCTTGAAAAGGTAATGCAAATGAACCCACATTCATTCCGTGTCTTTGGACCTGATGAAACTATGTCAAACCGTCTATGGTCATTGTTTGACACTACTAACCGTCAATGGATGGAAGAAGTTATTGATCCAAACGATCAATACGAAGCTCCTGAAGGACGTATCTTGGATGCCCAGTTGTCTGAGCACCAAGCTGAAGGTTGGCTTGAAGGTTATACTTTGACCGGCCGTGTTGGTATCTTTGCTTCATACGAATCATTCTTGCGTGTTGTTGATTCAATGATTACTCAGCACTTCAAGTGGTTGCGTCATGCTTCAGAACAAGCATGGCGTAATGATTACCCATCATTGAACTTGATTTCAACTTCAACTGCCTTCCAGCAAGATCACAATGGTTACACTCACCAAGATCCAGGTCTATTGACTCACTTGGCTGAAAAGAAGTCTAACTTCATCCGTGAATACTTGCCAGCTGATGGTAACTCAGCTTTGGCCATTCAAGATCGTGCCTTTACTGAGCGTCATAAGGTTAACCATTTGGTTATTTCTAAGCAACCTCGTCAACAGTGGTTTACTGCTGATGAAGCTGAAGAATTGGCAACTACTGGTTTGAAGACGATTGATTGGGCTTCAACATCACCAAATGGCAAGGTTGACATTACCTTTGCTTCTGCTGGTACTGAACCAACTATCGAAACTTTGGCCGCTTTGTGGTTGGTTAACCAGGAATTCCCTGAGGTTAAGTTCCGCTACGTAAACGTTGTTGAATTGCTTCGTTTGCAAAAGAAGTCTGAAGCTGAAGGTAACGACGAACGTGAATTGCCTGCTGAAGAATTCGATAAGTTCTTCCAAGCTGATACACCAGTTGTGTTTGGTTATCACGGTTATGAAGACTTGATTGAATCATTCTTCTTCGAGCGTAAGTTCCGTGGCGATGTCTTTGTTCACGGTTATCGTGAAGATGGTGACATCACTACTACTTACGATATGCGTGTTTATTCACACTTGGATCGTTTCCACCAAGCTAAGGAAGCTGTAAGCATCCTTTCTGGTCGTGGTGTTATTGACCAAGCTGCTGCTGATACTTTCATCGCTAAGATGGATGATATTTTGGCAAAGCACTTCAAGGTTACTCGTGAAGAAGGTCGTGATATCGAAGAGTTCACTGACTGGAAGTGGACTGCCCTTAAGTAATATTAATGGGTCAAAAAGGATTGGTTCTACCAATCCTTTTTTTGTCTCAAAAATTAAGAGGAGAAATAAAATGGCTGATATCAAAATTGTTGCAATTGATATTGATGGTACTTTATTAAATGATCAAAGAGAAATTACACCGGCGGTTGCTCAAGCAGTTGATGATGCTGTGGCTCAAGGGGTTAAAGTTGTTATTACCACAGGACGCCCTATTAGCGGTGTAAAAGACATTTTAAAGGCCTTAAAACTAGATCAGGCTGCTCAATTTGTAATTACCCATAATGGGGGCCTAATGGCGACTGCTGATGGACAACAAATTATCCATCGTAACACCTTAACTTTGGCTGATTTCAAAGAAGTTAACGAATTTATGGTGCAAGAAGGGGCTTACCTACAAGTCGAAGCTATGGATCAAGCCTATACCACTAATCATTTGATTGATTACTGGGCAAGTTATGAAAATAACTTAGTCCATTTACCACTTCATGTTCATGATCATGCAGATGAACTCGCTGGAATTGATTTCATTAAGTTGATTGCCATGGCTGAAGCCGATAAATTAAATGACTTACAGGCTAAGGTTCCAGCGGATATTCAGGATAAAATGGAAGTAGTTCGTTCGACTGCTCACAATTTAGAGTTTATGAACCAAAGGGCTTCTAAAGGAAATGCTTTGTTAGCTTTGGCCAAATATCTTAAGGTTGACCCCCAAGAAACGATGGCAATTGGTGATCAGGAAAATGATTTATCAATGATTAAAGCTGCTGGTATTGGGGTTGCCATGGGCAATGCGATTGATCCAGTTAAAAAAATTGCGCAAGTTCAAAGTTTGGATAATAATCATGACGGTGTAGCGCATGCCATTCAAAAGTACGTTTTAGTAAAATAAAATAAACTTATAACATTCCTATACTTGACATGTTTTGTTATTTTATATAAAATTAATGTATCTTATAAGGAAAGGAGCTATACACATGTTCTCATTGGATTTCTGGCACATCTTGCCTGGTTCATCAAACACTACACACACAAGCAACTCAAACAACAGCCCATTGGCTAACGTTTTTGCTTTCATCTTGCGTTTGTTTGGTAAGTAAAAAAATAAAATAATTAGTTTAATTACTAATTATTCTAGGAGAATATCGAAAGATATTCTTTTTTTGTTTAGAATTTCAAATAAAAATGGTATAATTTGTACATACTTTAGAGGAAGGAGCTATTGCACATGTTCTCATTGGATTTCTGGCACATCTTGCCTGGTTCATCAAACACTACACACACAAGCAACTCAAACAACAGCCCATTGGCTAACGTTTTTGCTTTCTTCTTGCGTTTGTTCGGTAAGTAAGATAAGTGTAGGTTTGTAATAAACCACATAAATGAGAAAGAGAGACACCTCGGTGAGCTCTCTTTTTTGTTGTCTATTGTAAGCGGAATGGTTGGCAAACTGTATCTATCAGTACGATTTTTTATTCTTATTTGAGGAATGTCTTTATGTTAAACTTAACAGGTGTATCAGCAGGCTCGATTCTCTTTTTGGGCATCGAACTTCAATAAAGACCTAATTAATGTGGATAACGTGAATATTTATGAAAACAGAAACTGGATTATATACTTTTATAAAGAAATATGCCGATTTAAACTTTAAACGGCTGTATTTCGCTCTTTTTTTAACGATTTTCTCAGCAGTGAACGCCCTGCTTTTTAGTTACAGTTTGCAATCACTAGTAAACGGCTTTTTGGGTAAGGGTATGCAAGCTCAGGCCATTATCTTTCCCATTGCTTTATTGCTCTTTGATTTAGTTTCTGGCGTTATTTCTTATTATACTCTAGGGGATTTGGCTGCCTCAGCTGTCATGCATATTCGCCAAGGACTGTGGAGTCGTTATAATTATTTTTCATATTTGAAGTTAAACGAACAGTCGTCTGGGGTTTTGGCTAGCCGCCTAGTCAATGATACGAATTTAATCTCTGAAGTGCTTTCTAGTTCATTGCCTCAACTATTAACAGGGACAATTACTATTATCGGGTCCTTTGTCATGTTGTTGGTTTTAAACTTTAAATTAACCTTGACCTTGATGGTAACTATTCCAATTTTGGGATTTTTGATTGCTTTGATATCTAGAAAAATTTCTAAATATTTTACGGAAACACAACAATTAACCGCTGATGCTAATCAATTAGCAATCAGTATTTTGCAGTCTGATTTGGTCGTGAAGTCCTACGGTGCTGAAGAAAAGGTGACCGAATTAGGTAATCATGTTTTTCGTAAAATCTATCGAGTGGTTCAAAAGCAATTAAAATTGATTGCGGTGTTAAATCCTTTGATTAACGTGATTATGATGGTGTCTCTACTTGGCATTATTGGTTTGGGTGGTTTAGCGGTTACTCAAAAATCCATGACGGTGGGGGCCCTTGTTTCATATGTCATGTTTACTTTTCAGTTGATTGCCCCTATTACTAGTATTGCTGGACAGTACACGAATATTGCCAAAGTTACTGGTGTGGTAAAGAATTTGGAGCGGTTGTTTAGCATGCCGGTTGAAAAAGCCACACCTAGTCAGCGTAAAATTAAGCAACTTGAACAGGTAGCGATTCAAGAAGGGAGCTTCCGTTATCCTGGTGGTCATTCAATTTATATTCCACATCTAGCCATTGGGCAAAATGAATTAATTCGCTTAAAGGGTAAGAATGGAAGTGGAAAATCAACCATTTTAAAGATTTTATCGGGTATGTATGATCTTGATGAAGGTGATTTTTACATCAATGGGTTTAATCGAAAAGATGTTAATATTTTTACTTTCCGAAAACATTTAGCTTATGTGGATCAAAATAGTTCTTTGTTGCCGGGAAGTATTCGTGAAAATCTTTTGCTGGGGTTTGATAATCCTAATACCGTTAAAGATGATGAAATATGGTCAGCGCTACGCAAAGTTAAAATGGATGACTTTGTGCTACAACTACCAGAAGGATTGGATAGTGCTGTTGCCGAGAATGGTGATAATTTTTCCGGTGGACAACGTCAGCGAATTGCGATTGCTCGCGCGCTTATTAGTGATTGTGACTTCTATTTCTTCGATGAAATTACGTCTGACTTGGATACCGAAACAAAAGAAATCATTGTTAGTTTAATGCGTTACCTGCATCAAGAATTAGGTAAAACCGTTGTCTATATTGATCACGATAACATTCGAATTGCTGGGGAACGAACCCTGATGGTAACCATTGATTAATACCGCCCGGATTGAGTGGCTAATCAAAAGCAATTATTGTTATAATGACTAATGTAAATGCAACGGTTAAAATAATACGACGGGGTTATGTATGTCCAAATCAAATTTGAAGTTATTTTCGCTTAGTTCTAACCAGCCTTTAGCTGATAAAATTGCTGAAGAAGTTGGGGTGCCGTTGAGTGAAATTTCGGTGAATCGTTTTGCGGACGGAGAAGTACAGATTAACATTGAGGAAAGCGTGCGAGGGGCTGACGTTTTCGTCATTCAATCTACTGCTGCACCGGTCAATGATAATTTGATGGAACTGTTAATTATGGTGGATGCCTTACGTCGGGCTAGTGCTGACCAAATTAATGTGGTATTACCATATTATGGTTATGCTCGTCAGGATCGTAAAGCGCGTTCCCGCGAACCAATTACAGCTAAGCTGGTCGCCAATATGATTGAACGTGCTGGTGCCACAAGGGTGATGGCACTTGATTTACACGCTGCTCAAATTCAAGGTTTTTTTGACTTACCAATGGATCATTTGCAGGGTGCTCCGCTCCTGGCTGATTACTTAATTGAAGCTGGTATTGCTGATAAAGAAAACGCAGTCGTAGTTTCACCGGATCACGGTGGGATGGTTAGAGCTCGTAATCTAAACAATATGCTAGGATTGGATGCACCGGTGGCAGTCATTGATAAGCGGCGACCTAAGCCTAATGTTGCTGAAGTTGGTAGCATTGTCGGTGATGTTGCTGGTAAAACAGCAATCATGATTGATGATATTATCGATACTGCTGGTACAATCACACAAGGGGCCCAGCTAGTAATGGATCATGGGGCTAAGGATGTTTATGTAGTTGCTTCGCATGCGGTCTTTTCTGGTGAAGCAGTCGAAAAGTTACAAAATTCAGTGTTTACTAAGGTAATTGTGACTGACTCCATTAACCTACCAGAGGATAAAACCTTCGATAAACTTGAAGTTGTTTCGGTTGGCGAATTGATTGGTGAAGCTATTCGTCGTGTTAGTCGCAATGAAGCAATTAGCCCAATGTTTAAACGTCGTTTCCGTCGACGTAATCAATAATCCAACACTTGATAAATTTAAAATACAGTGAAGCTCCTGTGCAGGGGCTTTTTTTGTAGAAGTGGATAACTAGTGAGATATGTTATAATTGCCAGTGAATGATTAGGGAGATGGGGGCCAATAATGCATAAAATTTTGGTTGTCGACGACGAAAAACCGATTTCGGACATAATTAAATTTAATTTGACTAAAGAAGGTTATGAGGTGATTACTGCCGCCGATGGGCAGCAGGCTTTGGACCTATATGAGGAAGAAAGTCCTGATTTAGTGCTGTTAGACCAAATGCTACCAGAAGTCGATGGTATTGAGGTTTTACGGCAAATTCGCTCTAAAAGCGATATACCCATCATTATGGTGACTGCTAAAGACAGCGAAATCGATAAGGTTTTGGGTCTTGAGATGGGGGCTGATGACTATGTTACCAAGCCGTTTTCCAATCGAGAATTAGTGGCCCGTGTCAAAGCTAATCTCCGAAGCCGTAAGGTAGCCGTTCAAAATGCCGAAGAACCGAATATGGGTGTTGAAGATATTATCCTGGGCGATTTAACGATTCATTCGCAAGCCTATATGGTTTCTAAAAAAGGGACTGATATTGAGTTAACTCATCGAGAATTTGAACTGCTATCCTATTTAGCACAACATCCTGGGCAAGTGATGACCCGCGAACACTTATTACAACAGGTTTGGGGCTATGATTATTTTGGTGATGTGCGTACGGTGGATGTGACTGTTCGTCGTTTACGGGAAAAAATCGAAGATAATCCTAGTCATCCAGCGTGGCTGGCAACCCGTCGTGGGGTTGGTTATTACCTTAGGGCTGGTGGCGAATCTCCACAATAATCACGACAGCTTGTCTGAAAAGAGCAAAAGATGGTTAAATTTTTTCAATTAAATTGGGACCGTTTGGTCATAGAATCCGAGTTAGTGGCGGGAGCTCTCTTAGCTGTACTCGGATTTTTTTGCCTTAATGGATCCAATTATTTACTAAGTTTTTTCCTAATTGTTGTTGGTGCGATCCTATTTAGCTGGGGATTGATTCTAACTATTGTTGCTAAACGTTTCTCAAGTTTTGAAGTAGTGCCAGCCTTACAGTATACCTTTGATTTTCTAGCAGAGGGCGTTGTGATTACTGATAACACTGGCGTGGTGTTATATGCAAATACGGCCCTGCAGGATTTGCAACCGGTTGAGGTTGGGCAACCATTGCCAGCAGCGTTAGCAGTAGATTGGCTAGCCCTTGAAACTAAGCCGGCACCCCTAACTTGGCAATTGGCTAATCAGCAAGTAGTGCAGGGATATAGTTACGCTTTAAATGAGCACCAAGTGATTTTTATTCTAGATAGTCCAAAGACACCAGAAGAAATTAAAACAGTTGTTCATGAGTTAAGGAATCCTTTGACGGGTGTGCAGGCTTATCTGGACGCTCTTAAAAGTAATCAAGTCGATGATGCTCAAACAAGACAGCACTTTGTAAATGTGGCCTATCAAGAAAGCCAACGGATGGCTGACATGTTAACTGAGCTGTCTAATTCCGAGGTTGAACCCGTTAAATTGACTGCGATTAATATGATCAGTTTAGTTAATTCTATCTTGGATCGCTTTCAAACAGTCATTAGCCAGCAGAACTTACCGCATCAATTAATTCGACAGCTAGATCAAAGAGATTTATGGATTCAAGCGAATGCGCAGCAGTTAACGCAGGTAGTAGATAATCTCCTTCAAAATGCGCTTAAATATTCACCAGCCGGCGGTACCATCAAAGTAAAAGTATTTGCTAAGCAAGGGCAGGGTTGGTTAGTCATTCAAGACCATGGATTGGGCATTGCAGCTACGGATTTGCCCCATATTTTTGATCGGTATTTTCGTGTCTCAGAACCAGCTGTGCAAAAGCAATTGGGCAGTGGCATTGGCTTATCTTTGGTGAAAAGTTTAGTGGAACAAATGGACGGGCAGATTAGTGTGGCATCAACTTTGGGAGAAGGGACAATTTTTTCAATTAAACTTCCCCAGGTATCAAAAAATGTCCGGATAGCTGAGAAGAGTGTCAAGCTTTAATATATAATTAAGAATAGATTAATAAAATCAAGATAATATCTCATTGGAGTTTGTAGCATGCAAAAAGACCTAACAAATGTGATTGTTATCGGCGCAGTGGCTGGATTAGTTGGTGGTGGTGGCGTCCTGGTTGGCCAGGAAGTTTATCAAAATATCCAAAATAGCAATAGCCCAGCTCGGATTAAAGCCGAAAACACAACTAAACTATCAAGTAATGACACAGCGACATCGGCCTATAATAAGGTGGCTAATGCCGTAGTTTCGGTGTTGAATTTTAAGCAAGCTAATGGCCAATATCAGGAAGCTTCGGAAGGGTCAGGCGTAGCCTATAAAAAGGCTGATGGCTCTGCTTTTATTGTGACTAATAATCACGTAATTGATGGTGCTGCTAAAATTCAGGTCATCACCAATAGTGGTAACAAGGTTATGGCAACTTTGGTTGGTAAGGATGCTTTAACGGATTTGGCCGTCTTAAAAGTTGATGCCAGTGCCATTAGCGCTACTGCTGAATTTGGCGATTCAAATAAAATTTCGGTCGGCCAACAGGTATTAGCCATCGGCTCACCCTTAGGATCACAGTATGCTTCCTCTGTCACGGAAGGTATTATTTCAGCAACGAAACGTCTAGTAGAAACCAGCAGTGAAAACGGCCAAGGTAATGGCGGTTCCACTGTTATTCAAACCGATGCAGCAATCAACCCTGGTAATTCTGGTGGACCCTTGATTAACTTAGCTGGTCAGGTAATTGGAATTAATTCGATGAAACTTTCCACGGCGACCAATGGGACATCCGTGGAGGGGATGGGTTTTGCCATTCCGGCTGATCAAGTGGTAGATATCGTTAATAAGTTGGCTAAAGACGGTAAGGTAGCTCGTCCTGCACTAGGAATTGAAATGGTTAATTTGTCTCAAATACCAGCGGATGAACAGCAAAAGACTTTAAAGATTCCAACCAGTGTAACAGGTGGTGTGGTAATCATGAAAGTTAATAATGGTGGTAGTGCAAGCAAAGCTGGCTTGAAGCAATATGATGTGGTTGTTGGTTTGGATGGTCAGAAGGTAAACACTTTGGCTGACCTACGTGAAGCTTTGTATAAGCATAGTGTCGGGGATAAGATTAAGTTGGACTATTATCACGGGAATACCAAAAAGAGCGTTACAATTACATTAACGCAGCAATTAGCAAGCTAACCAGTTGGTTGGCTTTTTTGGTATAGTTTTATTTTAAATTAGTCTGATAAAGTGCTCATAATTGTTAAATCAGTTACTTAAATTGTTTGTTCGTCTTTTACTCATATTTTTTGGAAGTATTGACAATAAGAAAAATATTTTGGCTTATAAGGCCTGATTAAGTAATTTTCATAAATAAAAAATCCGAATAAGGTAGAATGAACAGGTCTGAATAAACGCTTTTTCAACAGATGTTGATAAAATTGTGGATAACTGTGGAAAGCTTAGTCAGTATTAATATAAAATTGATTAAACCAAGGATTTTGGCCGTGGAAAAAGTTATCCACAATTACTTGATTTTATCCACAAAATCAACAACAAATTTTATTTTTTTATATAAAACACTGATATTATAGCGTTTATAGGGGTTAATTTGTTGTGAGGTATTTGTGGATAACTGTGGATAAACAGTCGGGAAAATCAATTATCTCCTCTTAAAAAAATGAATAAAAATAGAAAATGGTTAGGAAATGAAGATTAAAATTATAACGGTTGGTAAATTAAAAGAAAAGTATTTAAAGGAGGGGATGGCCGAGTACCAAAAGCGCTTGAGTCGTTTTGCTAAATTGGAATTAATTGAGGTTAAGGATGAAAAAACCCCTGAAAATGCCAGCTTAGCTGAAAATCAACAAATTATTGCCACTGAAGGGGAACGGATTGAGGATAAAATTGGTCCACGCGACTATTTGGTTATCTTAGCAATTGAGGGTCAACAATTACCTTCTGAGCAGTTTTCTAAACAATTAGGCCAGGCCATGTTGGCCGGGCATGGTACCTTAACTTTTGTTATTGGTGGATCCTTAGGTTTAACGCCAGCTATTAAAAAAAGGGCGGATTTGCTTTTAAGTTTTGGGAAATTGACTTTGCCCCATCAACTGATGCGATTGGTTTTAATTGAGCAAATTTACCGGGCCTTTATGATCCAAGCTGGCTCACCCTACCATAAGTAGAACCGGTTTCAATTTTTCTCATTTAATTGGGGTAAATACGTTGACAACAGCTATAGAATGATAGTATCCTGAAAGAGTTAGTGAGTGTAACCTATCACAATTACGGTGGCTTACTCACTTTTTTGACTAGTCTAATACACAATATGAAAGGTCTAATAGACAATGCCAGTACAAAACAAAGCGATGTTAATTACCTACTCGGACTCTTTTGGTAAGAACATCAAAGAGGTTCATCAAGTTCTGAAGGATCATGTTGGGGATGCCATTGGTGGTGTTCATTTGCTACCATTCTTCCCATCGACTGGGGACCGCGGTTTTGCACCTTCTGATTACACGAAGGTTGACAGTGCCTTTGGTGATTGGAATGATGTGGAAGCATTGGGTGAAGATTACTACCTAATGTTTGATTTCATGATTAACCATATCTCCCGTGAATCAGTAATGTACCAAGACTTCAAAGCCAAACATAATGATTCTGAATACCAGGACTTCTTTATCCGTTGGGAAAAGTTCTGGCAAGCTGCTGGATCAAACCGTCCAACTCAAGCCGATGTTGACTTGATTTACAAGCGTAAAGATAAGGCTCCAATTCAAGAAATAGATTTTGCTGATGGTAGCAAGGAACACCTTTGGAATACCTTTGGTGATGAACAAATCGACATCAACGTTAAGTCTGAAGTAGCTAAGAAGTTCTTTAAGGATACTTTGGAATCAATGGTTAAGCATGGCGCGGACTTGATTCGTTTGGATGCCTTTGCTTATGCGATTAAGAAGGTTGATACAAATGATTTCTTTATCGAACCTGATATTTGGGAACTATTAGAATCTGTTCGTGACATTTTGACACCACTTCAAGCTGAAATTTTGCCTGAAATTCACGAACATTACACAATTCCAGCCAAGATTAATGAGCATGGTTACTTTACCTATGACTTTGCTTTGCCAATGACTACCTTGTACACTTTGTACTCTGGTAAAACAGAACGTTTGGCTGACTGGTTGAAGAAGTCACCAATGAAACAGTTTACAACTTTAGATACTCACGATGGTATTGGGGTTGTTGATGCACGTGACGTGCTAACTGATGATGAAATCGATTACGCTTCGGATCAGCTATATAAGGTGGGGGCTAATGTGAAGAAGACTTATTCTTCAGCAGCCTACAATAACCTTGATATTTACCAAATTAACTCAACTTACTACTCTGCTCTTGGAAATGATGATGCGGCTTACCTACTGAGTCGTGCCTTCCAAATCTTTGCCCCTGGTATTCCACAAATTTATTATGTTGGTTTGTTGGCTGGTGAAAATGATATTGCCCTTTTGGAATCTTCTAAGGAAGGTCGTAATATTAACCGTCATTACTACACTAAGGAAGAAGTGGCCAAAGAAGTACAACGTCCAGTTGTTAAGGATTTGTTGGCCTTGTTAGCATGGCGTAATGATTTTGCTGCCTTTGACTTGGATGGTAGCATTGAAGTTGAAACACCTTCAGCAACTACTATTAAGATTACTCGTCAAAACAAGGCTGGTGACCATGTAGCTGTCTTAGAAGCTGATGCAGCTAATAAGACCTTTACTGTTACTGCTGACGGTAACGTGATTATGTCTAAGTAATTAAAATTAGCAAAAAATCCACTTTCATTGAAAGTGGATTTTTTTATGGTCGAATTTGTCCCTGACCAAAAATTTCGTATTTAATTGTTGTTAAGGCTTTAAGACCCATGGGCCCTCGAGCATGTAATTTTTGAGTGGAAATCCCAATTTCTGCGCCAAAACCAAATTGGAAACCGTCGGTAAATCGGCTAGAAGCATTTTGATAGACAACGGCAGCATCAATCTCACGCATGAATAGTTGGGCGTGATCAGCTTCTTCAGTTAGGATTGTTTCGGAGTGGTGAGTTGTATGTTGATTAATCCAATTAATTGCTTCCTGGATATCATCAACAATCTTAACGCCCATGATTAAATCATTATATTCAGTGTCCCAATCTGCTGCTGTAGCTGCTGTCAGTTGATTAGGTGCTAATTCACAACTAGCCACATCGCCCCGAAGTTCAACCTGGTCTTGAGTTTGCAAACGTTCAATGACCAAGGGTAAAAATTCATCAGCAATATTTTGGTGAATTAGCAATTTTTCCGCAGCATTGCAAACGGCAGGCTTTTGCGTTTTGGCGTTTTCAATGATGCTTAGCGCTTGGTCAAAATCAGCTGATTCATCAACGAAAATGTGGGTATTCCCAGCACCAGTTTCAATGACTGGTACCGTGGCATTTGTGACGACATGGTTAATGAAGGCGGCTGAACCACGGGGAATTAACACGTCAATGTAAGAACGTAAGTGTAATAATTCATCGACGGAAGCGTGGCTAGTGTCGGTTACGAGTTGGATAATATCTGGATTGTAACCTAGATCACTGAGAATTTGGCGCATTAATTGTACCAAATATCGATTAGTATGAATGGCTTCCTTACCACCACGTAAAATCACGGCATTACCGGATTTAATGGCCAAACTAGCTGCATCAACGGTAACGTTGGGCCGAGCTTCATAAATCATAGCCACAACGCCTAGAGGGACAGTCACGACATTGATTTTTAAGCCAGCTTGGTTAGTCCAGTTTTCATAGGGACCGGCCAGTGGGTCGGCCAGTTGAACCAAGCTATATAACGAATCAGCTATTTCGGCTAGGATTGCTTTAGTTAGCGTAAGGCGTTTCACCATCGGTCCACTTAAAGTTGAACCATATTGGTCTAAATCTAATTGATTTGCAGCTAGAATGGCATCACTTTGCTTGACTAGTGTTTGAGCAATGTTAGTTAAAATTTGGTTTCGCTGATTTAATGTTAGATTGGCTACTTGGTTAGTAGTTGCTTGGGCCCGTTTACCTAAATTGAGCATTTGTTCATGCAATGATTGGGTGTCTGTCATTTATTTTTCCTCGGCTTGAAAACGTGTCCCAATTGGTTCATCAGCTATTACTTGCATAATACGTTCAGGGAACTGTCCATCAATTAAGACCATTTTGGCTTTGTGATTAACCATGAGTTCAGCAGCGTTTAGTTTAGTAATCATCCCACCGGTACCTAGACCAGATTCAGAGCCACCGGCCAACTTACGAATGACTTGATCAATTTTGGTAACTCGAGTGATTTGTTGGGCATTAGAATCAAGATTGGGATTGGCGGTATATAGGCCATCAACATCAGAAAGAATAATTAAACCTTGGGCCTTGACGGCTAGTGCCAACATGGCAGCTAGTTTATCATTGTCGCCAAATGAATGCTGATGATCCATCTCATCAACGGCAATTACGTCGTTCTCATTCACAATAGGGACGATGTGATTGTCCAACATGACTTCTAGAGCCTCTTGCATGTGTCTGAGCATCTGAGGATTGTTGAAAACATCATAGGTTAATAGGACCTGACCGGTTTTTTGACGATAAAGCGCCATCGACTGATTGTAAATGGTCATTAAATAACCCTGTCCCAGGGCGGCTAGGGCTTGCTGACTAGGAATGTCGGTAGGGCGCTTAGTTAGGCCTAATTGATCCAAGGCGACACCAATTGCTCCTGAGGTTACCAGGATAACTTGATAACCATCACGAGAGAGGGTGGAAATTACCTGGCTGAGTTGATTAATTACTGGGTATTTGACCCGACCATCAGAGTCAACAATCGTGGAAGTACCGACCTTAATGACTACTCGTTGCCAGGCAGGATTAATTGTTTTATTCGTGTTGGTGGTCGACGGTTGCTTGGATACCATTGATTACTACCTCGTTAAATTTATCCGCTGATAAAGCCTTTAAGCCAGCTTCGGTTGAACCGCCAGGGGAAGCAACTGAAGCAATTAAACTGGCGGGATCACTATCACTAGCTAAGAGAGTTTGTGCTGATCCTAGAACCGTTTGAGCGGCAATGGTTAGGGCATCTTCAGCTAATAAGCCATTTTGCTGCCCGGCTTGTGCCAGAGCTTGAATAAAGGCAAAAACGTAGGCCGGACTCGAACCAGCCAAGGCTGAAAACACCGCAAAATTTGATTCTGGTAATTGAATTCGACTACCTAATAGATCTAAAAAGGCTAGTGCAGTAGTTTGGCTTTCATCCGTAAGACTAGGGGCCAAAGCATAGGAGGTCATGCCTCGGTTGATACTAACGTTCACGTTGGGAAGGGTACGAACGATTTGAGCACCAGGAAAGGCGTTTTCTAAGGAATTGAGACTAACATCACCGATGACTGATACTAACAATTTTTTTTGATAAAGATTAGCAGGGAGACTTTGACTAATGGTTGTTAGTTGTTTCGGTAAAAAAGCCAGGGTCACTAAATCAGCAGTTTGAAATAACTCGGTAGTTTCTATAGCCTGAATGCCTAGTTCTTCAGCTAATTTAGCGGCTGAGTGGGGGGATGCTACTAGAATATCTTGAGCAGAAATACCAGCATTTAATAGACCTTTAATCATTGCTTGGGCCATGTTACCGGCGCCTAAAAAACCATAACGTATCATGAATAACTCCTTTAATGGGTGTGACTTCAAACAATCAGAGGCTAAATGCAAAAGTATCGGGCGTTAAAACACCGATGTCTTTTACCACCAAATCGCCACAGTATTTGCGGCCTTGATTTTTACGTAGGCCAACCTTGGGGTAGCCTAAAGCAACAGTAGTGTGGGCCTTAAGGGCGGCGCCCATGACTTCACCGGTATTGGGATTGATCCCAGTTGGGGTATCAATGGCGATGACGTCGTTATCAATGTGGTTGGCAGCTTTCATCATTTTTTGCAGCCCTTCGGGTAGCGGATTATTTAACCCAGTACCAAAAATAGCGTCGACTATTAATGTAGCTTCCTTGAAATCACTTTTTTCAGAAGGATGGAGGCCACAGTGTTTGGCGATTTCTAGTTGTTTATGTACGGAAGCTTTGGCACGATTTAGGTTCCCGACAAATTGTAAAGACACTGAAAGCCCTTGTTGGTGTAATAAACGACCAAGCGCAATGCCATCAGCACCATTATTTCCCAAGCCAACGAGGACTAAGATGTGACTGAGGTTAAAACTTCCCGCACCAATAACTTCTTGAACAGCGATGGCGGCCCGTTCAATCAGTACTTCTTGGGGGATATCAAAGTCATTCATCGTATAATCTTCTAAAGTTAGCATTTCAGTTGTCGTTACAAATTGTGTCATCTTGTCCCTCATTATTGAGTATAATATTCCTAGTTTATTATATATAGAGATACGTTAAATTGCCACTCAGTCGGTAGTAGGAGGAAAGATGGACCAGTTAGATATTGCTGAAGATTTACAGCAGGTTAAAGATCAGGTCGCTATTTTAGGCGCACGGGGATACAATGTGACCCTTGATGAAGCGATTGCCAGTACGTTGAAGCGTGGTTTGCAGGAAATGATTGACCACCGCACTGACGGTTCTTACTACACAGTCAAATGGTCGGCGGATGGTAAGCAATTAGAAGTCTTTGACATTTACCGGGACCGGATTGGCCATGTAGAGTCGGAAAGTGATAGTTTGGTTCAAGACTTTCAAAATAATGATCAGTTGGTCTGGAATCGATTTGATATTGTTTTGCGTCAATTAATTAGTCGATAAAATATTGCAGATAATCTTAAAATCTGTTATAGTATTATCTGTTATGGAGAAGTACTCAAGCGGCTGAAGAGGCGCCCTTGCTAAGGGTGTAGACGTGTTAAAGCGTGCGAGGGTTCGAATCCCTTCTTCTCCACTGATAAATATAAGACGTTCATTGAGATTATTAAATCTTGGTGGACGTCTTTTTTGTTTTTAATGACTATTGAAAAAGATGGCCATCGGCCATCTTCCAGCATTACATTAACGTTGTTAGATACCGCATGATTTTATCGGTATCAGAATTCTCTAACTCCTGAATCACGTGCAGATAAGTTTTTTGCGTTGTATTCATATTAGAATGTCCTAATCGTCGGGCAACCGAGCCAATTGAAACGCCAGCATATAGTAATAATGAGGCATGGGTATGTCTTAAACCGTGTACTGAGATTGCTGGAATACCGGCTCGCTTACAATAGCGTTCTAAGCGCTCATTGAGGACAGCATTATAGGTCTTCTTACCTTCTCGAACAAAAATTGGCCGATCACCTGGGCGATCTTTAATCATTTGACCAAATTGCATTGCCACTTGCCAATCTAACGGGATTTTACGTATGGAAGCAGTATTTTTAGTTGCATCAAAATCTTCTTGCTCAGCTTTATAATTCCAGGTTTTATTGACTGATAATGACAACCGCGACAGGTCAAAATCGTTGGGCGTTACGCCCAGTGCTTCACTGTAACGCAAACCAGTTTTGGCAATTAATAAAATCATGTAATCCCAGCTTAATTCATCCCCTAAAGTCAACTGAGCCAAGAGCTTAGTTAGTTGCTGTTGGTTTAAAAACTTGGTTTTGTGGCGCTGGGTAACGACTCCCTTAATAACAATTTTACGGGTGGGGTCAATGCGAACCCAGCCTTCTTCGACTGCATCAATAATGGCTGATTTTAATTGATGGTGAAAATCTAAAACGGTTTGTTTTTCGTGATTTTTAGCAAATTGATTCATCATCGCTTGATAACTTTGACGGTTTAAATCAATTAGCCTTAATTCTGGGACTAGTAGGCGGATATGTTTGAGGGTCCGTTCATACTTTTCATAAGTAATTGGTCGCACGGCGCCTTTCTTATATAAATCCAGCCAACGGCGGTAATACACGTGTAACAACATTGATTCTTCCTGTGACATCTTGGTCACCTCCATAAAAAAATAGCACCCACCAAACGGTGAGTACTATCCTAGTATCTGTGAAATTTTATTGAAGATTGCCAAAGAATTTTATGATAGCGTCTTCAAAATCAACAGACTCAAAGAAATTCATGTCGTTCTGTCTTTCAATTTCTTCCAACTTAGCATTAAGTTCGGGTGTATCGTTTAACTTAAAACCCGGTTGATATAAGTCATAAGCTTCGATAATCTGATTGCCATTGAAGTTGTGGTTAGCAGCCCATTTATACAAGGCTAGTTCGGTGTTTTTCGAACGAATTTTGGTTCGTTCAACTTTTAAACTTTCCACATCAAAGTGCTTCTGATAATCTCCACGCTCAATGCCATCCAAAATCTCACTAATTTCATCTTGACCATCCTGATCCATCGGTGTGATGTGCTCTTCAACAGCCTGGCGTTTGGCAGGTACCATATCATCCATATATTGGTTCAGTAGGTCAACCAATAGGTCATAATCAATGATTTCACTGGCATATTTATCCAAAGCAATTTTAATGTTGGTTAAGTCTAACTTCTTATCATCAGGCAGTACCTGATTAACATCGTTTAATCGAGCTTGGAGAGCTGAGAAATCATTTTCAGAAGTAATACTAAGGGTGACCTTTTCATCAGTGATATGGCCAGTACCATCAAAAACAGGTACCGCTTCGCCAAAGGCATAGCCTTGTTGGACTAAGCGTTGCACCTTTTGATTGACGTCAGCAGCTAAGTGAGCGAATTTTATCTGAGCTTTAGCCCCCAGAGGCATTTGTGAAAAATCATCGCCGGCTATTTCCTTTAATTGTTCAATCTTGGGTGCTAAATCTTGAATCTGGCTGGCCTGGTTAGGCGCTAGAATATCATCATTAAACAGCTCTTGTTGGTCATCCAAGGAAGGGTGCTTTTCGGCATCCGCTTGTGTATCGTTACCACCCTTGGTATAGATAACTAAGGCTTCGCGAACATGATCCTCCATGACTTGGCCCTTCCGGTAAAAACGCACCTTACCGTGGGGTTTAGCATTTTTGTCAATGGTTCGATTCGTTCGGGACATGGCCTGGATTAAGAGACCTTCTTGGAGCAACTTATCTAAATAAATAATATTCAAATATTTAGAATCAAAACCGGTTAAGAGTTGATCAGAGACAATGACTAAGTCTAAACGATCATCATCATTACCACGATTATAGGGTTTTTTACGAGCCAGTCGTTTGGTAATATCGTTCAAATAGTCGCGTCCTGGGTCGTCATGTTCAATAAAGTTAGCCGTTTGATAACGTTTAACATAATCAGCCATGGCTTGTTTAAGGCCTTCTTGAGAATCAGACGATCCGGCACCATTACTTTCATCACGCGAGTAGGTCATGGCTACGCGTAAATCGGGCGCAATCTCTTTAAAAATATTGTAGTAATCGGCCACGGCCTGTTTACCTGAGACAGCCAACATTCCCTGGAATTGATTAGGGGCTCGGTGTCCCATTTCAATTGGCCCGGCGGCATTATCTTGCCAGTGTTGGACGATGTCTTCGGCCACTGACTGACGGAAAGCATGGGAAGCATAGACTTCTTTTTCTAACTGCTTTTCATCTAGGTCAGCGCCAGCCTCATGTTCAATATCAGTCTCATAGTAAGTAACATCAAAACCAAGAACGTTACCATCACCAATCGCATCTTTAATAGTGTAGCGGTGCAAGCGTGGACCAAAAACATCATGGGTCGAAACCTCGCGGGTAGTTTTCACATCATTGACCTCATCGGAATAAAAATTAGGGGTTCCGGTAAAGCCAAACCACGTTGTGTTGGGAAGAGCCTGTTTAATGCGTTTTACCGAATCGCCGCTGGCTGAGCGGTGGGCTTCATCCATTAAAATAACTAAGCGTTGGTCGTCAGTCCAACCGCGCTTGACGGCATCACTTAGGCCTTGAACAGTGATTAAGAAGATGTTAGGTGCTTGTTTTTTCTTCAGCTCTCTTTTTAACTGGTTACCATTGACGACTTTGATTCGATCTTTAAAGGTGACATAGGCAAAGTTTTTAAAGTTTTCAGCGGTCTGGTTAACCAAATCCACTCGATCAACGATGAAAATTACATGCTTAACATCGTCCATGGAAGCTAACAGTTGGGCAACCTTAAAGGAGGTGACTGTTTTACCTGATCCAGTCGTATGCCAGATATAACCACCTTCTTTTTCTATTAAATGATTATTCTTCATGGTCCGCATCCGGTCCATAATTGCCCGGGTGGCTTGAATCTGGTAGGAACGCATCACCATTAAATTATCATTGGAGGCATCTGGGATCATGTTAACGGTCACCAAACGGTGAAGAGCGGGGATGCCCATCACTTGGTGAATAAATTCCATGGTATCAGTCACGTCTCTGCCATTATCATCTCGCCAGCCAAAGACAAAGTCGTGATTATAAGACTCGCTATTTTTCGGCCGGGCGAGATAGTGGGCTGAATTCTGAGTAAGGATGAATTGTACTTGGACAAAGGACATCAGTCCGGTGTACATGCCATCATTGTTGTATTTATGGAGCTGTTCAAAGGCGCCCCATTGATTCTGCAAGTGTTCATCTTTTTCTTCAACGTGGGCGACAGGAAGGCCGTTAATTAGCAGTAAAAGATCAATGCGACGGTTTTTACTTAAACTATTGGTTAAATGATTAAAGGTAATTTGACGGACAACCTCATATTCCGAATGTCCGCCGGCCACCTCATCTCCGTAAAAGATTTCGATAGAAAGCTGGCTACCATCATCACGGATTAATGGTAAAGTCCCTTTGCCACCAGCACCTGCTAAAAGCAATTGGGCAGCATAGGGGCTTTTATTCTGATTTACTTGTTCAACTAAGCGCCGAAACTCGTTTTCGGATAATTCTTTTCCTTCAAGTTTGGTGCGATTATTCCGGTTTAGAATTTCGCGCCAATGTTCGTAGAGAACATCGTCTGTTTTTCCAGACAGATCATCTCGGTAAGTCCAGCCTTCTTGGGTTAATTTTTCGATTACAGCTAGTTCAAATTTTTCTTCAGCCATTTTAGTATCCTTTGTTGATTGCGTTATTTTTTATTTAGGATTTGAATGTAAAACAATATTTTTAATTATTTTTATTTTAACAAAGAAGATGATAAAAGTTTTTACGCTGATTGACTGTGATGAGGTTGTTAATGCTTACTAATACCTCACCAATCATTTTCTGTTCTTCAACTTCTGGTACTGGCACTTCAATATCCATTGCTTTAGTTTTTGAAATATTGAATCGTGAGACTCCCTGTGCCAATAACATAAAATTTTTTCGTATAGAGGGGCTTCGCAACATAAATGCTAAATAATTTAAATCAAATTTTACATTAGGTCGGTATCCAAACGTAAAACTATTTAAATATATATTAGGAGTATTAAATGTCCAAACACTAGACATTCCAACATCTTCAGGTGTTTCAGAAGAGGTTGTAAAAAATACATCGCCCTTTTTTATCTGATGTTGTTTATTATCAATTTCAATGGCCTCTGTACCTTCTATTTTGGTAATAGGATTGGAGCATACATTCATATAAGTTATGAATCGACCAGCACCGTGTCCAAAATCGTCTTTTGTTTTTCCTGAGAGTCCAGTAAAAGTACTACCAAGATTCCCTAGCTTACGCTTTTGCCAAGCTGTTATATTTTTAGCTTTCTTTATGTTTTTCTTTTGATTTTATAGAAAAAAACATAAAGAAAACGATAATCTCTATAAAAATAAAAAGAAAAAATAAGAAAAAGGATATATTTTTTAGAATATATCCTTAATTAAGTTGAAATATTGAATTTTTTATACGAACATTTGCTGTAAAAGAGCTTTTTTAAGCTCTTTGTAAGTTTCAACCTTACGCTGATTGACTGTGATGAGGTTGTCGAGGGATTGAGAAATTATTCCAATCCTAAGTTCTTCTGAATTTTCAACAGGGGTCTCTATTTCTAATTTTTTAACTATTGTACCGGAAAGATTTCCTTGCCCGCCTTGCAAGTAAATATTAACAATATGTTCTTTTTGATTTCTCAACCATTGCATAATAAACTGTGGGTCATCATTTTGTGTTGGTTTAATGGCTAAAATAGCTTGGTTGATTGCTCCGTTAATACGTGATACACCAACTTCTCCACTTGTAGCTCCATACATTGCGTACAGAATATCACCGACTGCAACTAGTTTAGCTGATGAATTATTTAAACCTGCTTCAGTTAAATAAAGCTTTGTTTTATCCAAATTGATTTCAGCAGACCGTATAAATGGAATATCACCACCATAATATTTTGAGTTATCAGCACTAGGTGTTCCTCCAGAATAGGTTTCTGTAAAACTACCCAATTTACGCTTTTGCCAAGCTTCACTATACCCATTGAACCGAATCTGGGGTATATCACTATCACCTGACACGAACATTCTTTGTAAAAGTGCTTTTTTCAGAGCTTGATACTTTTCAACTTTACGCTGATTGACTGTGATCAGCTGTTCTAAGCGCAACAATAATTTAGATATTTGTTTTTGTTCAAGAACTCCTGGGAATTCAACCTCAAAATTAGAAAGTGAATTCCAACTAATACCAAAAATTTTTAAACCAGTACCATTTTTATATCCGAAGTGTTTAAACGAATCCGTATGTAACAAATAGTATAAAAATAAGCCATCGGATAATTTGGGTTGTAGTGCAATTGTATGGAGGCCGGCAACCAATTTCTCTGATGGCAATTCAAGTATTATGCTTGGTTCAGCAATACCTTGATAATCTTCTGATGCATCAGCAACTACCAGATCTCCCATATGTAAATCTGAATAATCACCTGGTTTAATATTAGGTAAGTTTGTTTTACCATTTACAATATCAGCAATACCAGTATGAATATCACCATAATGAATGTATCTATATCCTGTAACAGTTTGAGATTCAACATCACGTGAAAGCGAATAAGACTTTAATTTCGTTACAATGTCACCTAACTTACGCTTTTGCCAAGCATCGCTATACCCATTGAACCGAATTCGGGGATATGACCTATCTGAATCACGAACATTCGTCATTTTAGAACCCCCTTTAGGAATTCTAGGTACTTTTGGCTCTCTTCATCGGTACCATTTAGATCAGCCATCATGGTTTTCAGCTCATTTTCAAGCTTTTTTTCCTCAGCATTTAATTCCTGCATATCTTTGAAAAGCTGTTCGGCATCAACTAGTGCTTCCTCTTCAAAAGTATCAACATAGCGAGGAATGTTTAAATTAAAATCGTTTTCCTTAATTTCATCCATTGAGGCAACGTGGGCATACTTATCGACGTCTTCCATGGTCGTACCAGTGGCTACAGCTTCTTTATAGTTTTTAAAGGTTGAGACAATCTTTTCAATATCTTCTGGTCGTAGTTTGTTACTGTTTTTCTGCTTTTCAAAGCCTTTTGAGGCATCAATGAAGAGCACATCATCATTTTCACGATTCTTTTCTAGCACCATAATGATGGTCGGAATACCAGTGTTAGTAAAAATCTTCTCTGGTAAACCAATGATCGCTGTGATATTCCGATTTGTTAGTAAGTTTTTGCGGATTTTTCCCTCGGCTGCCCCACGGAATAGTACGCCGTGGGGTAACACAATCGCCATCCGACCGTCTTGTTTTAGGTGGTATAGGGAGTGGAGAAGAAAGGCATAATCGGCTTTTGAAGCTGGAGCAACACCATCACGGAAGCGAGGGTCATCTTCCCGATCCTTATTATTCCATTTCAATGAGTAGGGAGGGTTAGCCATAACGGCGTCAAACATCCGCGGATTGTCACTGCCGTCTACGATTCCATCTGGCCAATCGTTATTTAAAGTATCAGCGTTTCGGAGGTTAATATCGTTGTATTCAACGCCGTGCATCATCAGGTTCATCCGGGCCAGGTTAAAGGTTGTTGTGATTAATTCTTGACCGTAATATTTAATGGCACCACGGACATGATCATTTTTCATATAAGAAGCAGTGGTTAATAGTAAAGAACCAGAGCCCATGGCTGGATCATAGAGACTATAGTTTTTCATGTCTTCGCGACCATAGGTTAAAATTTGGGCCATAATATCGGAAACTTGGTGGGGCGTATAAAATTCACCGGCCTTGGCACCGGAATTGGCTGCAAACATACCAATCAAGTATTCATATAAGTCACCCAATACATCGGCATCATCTTTAAGTTCGATTTGGGACATGAGGCTGATCATATCAATCATCGTGGCAGTTCGCATTTGATCGTTGTTACCTAGCCGACTAGAAGTAAGATCCATGTCGTCAAAAATACCCTCAAACTCAATTTTGGCATCAGGACTGATACTTTGCTTAAAGTGGGCCAGCGAATCTGAGATATTAGAAATATTAAAATTACTGGTGTTAATATCTGATTCCCAATCAGAGAACATCTCTCCAGGCCGGATACTATAACCGATTTTGGATTGCATAAATTCGGAAGCTTTTTCAGGGTTTTGCGCCCAAATTTCAGCCCATTCTTGATTACCAGGTATACTTTTTAACCAAGATTGTGCTTTTTCAGATAAGAATTTGTAGAACATAATGCCGAAAATATAGTTTTTATATTCAGCTGGTTCAATCTTTCCACGTGTATCATTTAATGTTTTCCAAATCATTGCTTGTTCAGTTGCTTTTAACGCCATGATTAATCATCCCCTATTTTTTAAATCCATTTAGATTTAATTATACAGAGATAGAGCGTAAAGGACGTAGAAAATCTGATAGCTTGGCAAAAGCGTGATCTCAAAGAGATGGGAAAAATATATACAGGGAATACGCCCCCCACAGCTAATGAGAGTAATTGGAGTACAAGTCAATCTGGACATATATGGGTCACTCCAACTGATATAGATAAATTAACCATTCACCAGTCATTTAAACACTTGACAGATGTTGGATGGTCTAAATCACGTAATGTTCCAGCTTATTCCGTTCTAATTACTTGTATAGCCTCCATTGGAAAAAATACTATTAATACCGTTCCTGTTGCATTTAATCAACAAATAAATGCCATTATTCCTGTACAACACGATTCTTTTTTTATACTTGCAGTTATGACAAGAGAAACAAATAGACTGAAGTCAATTGCTGGTCAAACAGCAACTGCAATGATAAATAAAAGTACTTTTGAAAAATTCAATATTATAGTTCCATCATTAATGGAACAAACCCAAATCGGCACCTTCTTCCAATCCATCAACAACCTCATCACAGTCAATCAGCGTGAATTAAAAACGTTGCGTAGATTATTGAACCCGGGAACTTGTATAATTAGTGTTAAATTTTTTAATTTAAAAAGGATGTTAAATATGACTTATTTGATAAATATTTTGAGTATAGTAGTTGCGATTGAATTTTTTTATATTATGTATCTGGAAACTTTTGCGACTCAATCAAAAAGGACTGGCCGCGTTTTTGACATGTCATCTGAGAAGTTGGCAGATAAGAATATCCAGACGTTATTTAAAAATCAAGGGATTTACAATGGATTGTTAGGTATTGGTATTATTTATAGTATGTTTCTTTTACCTAGTATGTTATTACCCATCATGATTTATATTATTGCCGTGGCATTGTATGGTAGCTTTTCAAGTGGTAATAAAAGCATTGTATTTAAACAAGCCGGACTAGCCATGGTCGTGACGTTATTATTGCTATTACATTGAACATAAAAAGGTACCACCAGCTTAGCTGGGGTGCCTTTTTATAATATTAAGAAATCAATTCATGTCTTAACACATATCCATGCCCATCTTCTTGTAGGAATCTAGGCTCTTAATTACTAATTCATCAACTTTGCAGCCTCGTTCGTCGGCCAAAGCATTCATGAGGGTATCCATCTCCATCAAATCATACTTCTTATGAGGATCATCTGGTGTCCAAACTTGCATTTGAGCCATCATACCACCATCTTCGTGTTCAATGATGTGGCAGTGATACATGAAGACTCCAGCATAATTAAAGCGCATTTTAATCCGGACAGTTTCACCAGGATTGACACTGACCGTATCCTTATAACCCATTTCGTTGGGATAAGGTGCTTGACCATTACGAGAAACAATTTGGAAAGAGCCACCGTGCATGTGGTAAGGGTGCAACATACCACCGCAGCAATCATTGGTATTGGTAATATCCCAGTACTCAGTGACGCCTAATTGCTGGCGGTCATCAATCCGCATCATGCCAAATTTACGACCGTTAATGGTGATTTCTTCATCGGTTCCAGCCAGAACTACTTGGTGAATATTGGCATTTGGATCAACATCAGGATAAGTGATTTCAGCTAATTGATCCGGCAAAACGGTATTGTCAGGAGCAAAGTCCTTAATATTAAAGGTTAAAATCGGTGTGTCATCCGAATAGAGGACAACTTGGTCACCGGCTTTATAATCTTTAAAGTCCAAAATAACTTCAGCTCGTTCAGCACAAGTAATCATTAATTTGGTTAATTTAACTGGTTCGGGCAATAAACCACCGTCCGAAGCAATTTGGGTCATAATCAAATCATCTGAGAGGTGCAAGCGCCATTCACGCCGGTTAGCACCATCTAAGAACCGTAAACGTAATTTTTGGGTAGTCACGTCAAACACCGGATTAACCGTTCCATTAATCAAGGCCGTTGGTCCAGCGGTACCATCAGGATCATAATCAGCGTCATAATTCCACTGGTTATCCTCGTGGAAACGACGATCCTGTAAAACAACGGGAATGTCATCGACACCATAATTACGAGGTAATGGTAGACTGTCCTCATGGGCATCTTTGACATAAACCATGGCAGCCAAACCATGCCAAACATCCCAGCCGGTTAAAGGACAAGGATGGGCGTGCAACCAGGTTGTTGCAGCTGGTTGATCAACTTTAAAAGTGATTTCTTTGGGTTGACCAGGATAAATTGGGGCATGACAGCCACCATCAATAAAGGGACCGGGGACATCCAAGCCATGCCAATGGAAGGTAGTCAATTCAGGTAGACTGTTCTTTAGCGTAACGTGGTAGGTTTTCCCGCTACGAAAGACAATAGTTTGCCCCAATAAACTCTGGTTATACCCCCAGGTTTTGGTCTTTTCACCCGGCAAAATTTGGGTTTCTCCCGGTTGAGCGTGGACTGTCATCCAGACGTCAGTATCGGTCTCTCTATCTGGCTTGAGTAGTGCTGGAATATTCAGGGGCACTGCCGGTGAATCGTAAACTTCCAGGGGTACATAGCCGCCATCGTGATAGTCGTAGGCACTCTCATTGAAAAAGTACTTATCATAAATTGGTGTAGATTTTGTTGACATAATTCTCCTCCTTCTACGCCTGTAGTATACAACAGTTTGGGTTGAATAAATGCTTGTGCTATCATTTATCTTAGTGAGAGGAGGAAATGATGAAATTTAATAAAATTTTACATGCCATTTTGGCCTTGCTGTGGGTGTATACCTTATATTTGTTGATGAATAATCAGGGAATGAATGCCATGTACCTGATGTCCATTGGAATGTTAGTGGAATCGGTCTACTGTCTATTTTCAAAAAATTAAGTCACTAAAAATGCTATGAACGCCGAAGTTTGTTGGAATTAAATCTCGGGGTTCATAGCATTTTTGGTTTTTATTATCGATCACGGCCAATGATGTGGGCATATTCAAAGAAATTAGATGGTATCAAAATCAAGATGAAAATAATTAGTGATAAAACGGCCGTCGCGATGGTTAAAGGCATGCTATTGACAAATTCGGTCGCAATTTTAGTTGATAAGTCAGCTAAGACTAATAGCCAGACCCAAAATGACGCCAGGCCAGTGTTGTGTAAGCGTCGAACTTCCAAGCTTAGGGAAGGGATGACTAGTAGTAAACCAACAAAGACGGTGATGCCCATCCAAGCCATGACGGCTGGAGGTAAGTTGAGTCGGGTGTAGTCGGTGGCGCTAATCAATTTTTTAGCGGCGCTAGTATGATGATAGGCCACTGCGGTTCCAGCTGCTGACCAAAAGATGGTAAAGAGGAAACTCCAAATCACCATCCACCAATACTCAGCACGAGTGGCATCTCCACTGAAATTAAAGTAATTTTTCCAATAGTTTTTAAATGCTGTTGTCATTGAAATCATGAGATAATCCAATCTTATTTTTTAAAATATAGGCCTAAAAGGTTAGGTGGTTTATTGACCGCCTACGATTAGTTCATCGCAAATGTTTAAGAAGAGACCGTGTTCAACCACGCCAGTTAATTGGTCTAATTGAGTTGCTAGCGCTGTTAAATCGTCAATTCCGCTAACATCAACATCGATGATGTAGTTGTTGGAATCGGTTAGTAGGTATTCTCCATTGGTTTGACGATAGCTTGGGGATAGGCCCAACTTTTCAAAGTGGCGATAGAGATGGTGAGAACCAAACTTAATGACTTCGATGGGTAGTTTGAACTGACCCAAGCGCTCGTGTTCTTTGCTGGGATCAACGACCCAAATATTCCGATCAGAGTTTAAGGCCACAATTTTTTCAAACAATAATGCGGCTCCGCCCCCCTTAATGCCGTTTAAATCGGGATCAACTTCATCAGCACCGTCAACGGTAATATCAATCCGCTCCACTTCATCAATATCAACCACGTTGAGCCCTAGCTGGGCACCTAGTTTTTGTGATTGGGTTGAGGTTGCTACACAAATGATATCTAGTTGTTCTGCTTGAACTTTTTGAGCTAACAATTCAATAAATATTGAAGCGGTTGATCCTGATCCGAGTCCGATGACACCTTGGTTTGGCATATAATCCAATGCTTGTTTGGCTGCTGCTAATTTGCCATTATCCATTTTTAAAAAGTCCCCCATTGATGGTAGTTTACTTTGACAGTATAGCAGAAATTAAGTGAAAATATGACCATACTAGCTGTACAAGTCACTGCTGTCTGATAGCTGGATAATGGCTAATTTGATATAATAAAGCTGTTAAAATTATTTTTCACAAGCAGAAATTAATCAAGGAGGCAATTGCATGCCTAAGATAGTGACCATTTTAGGATCAACAAATATTGATCGAGTTGTAAAAGTACCGCGTTTTGCGACCAGCGGGGAAACCTTAACTACTGACCAACATGTGGTAACCATGATGGGTGGTAAGGGACTGAATCAAGGGGTAGCTGCAGCTCGTTCCGGTGCAACGACTCACATGATTACCAAGGTTGGACCTGAATTTGATATTGAAAAAAATATGAAAAGTCCTAATTTGGATACCAGTTGTGTGGTAATTTCTGAAGAAAGTCAGACCGGGCAAGCTTATATCACGGTTTCAGAGGAAACTGGTGATAATATTATTTATATTTATGCTGGTGCTAATGCAGAACTATCGGTGGAAGATGTTCACGCTCAAGAACAAGCAATTACTGAATCAGCCTTTGTGGTTGCCCAGTTGGAGACACCAATTGCCACCACGATTGAAGCCTTTAAGATTGCCCGTCAGCATGGGGTAATCACGGTTTTGAATCCAGCTCCTATGCCAGAAAAGGGTGGTTTGCCCGAAGAGTTGCTAGCTTTGACTGACATCATTGCTCCTAACGAGCATGAGAGTTACCTATTGACTGGCATTGAAATTAGCGACCGTGCTTCAATGGAAGCCAATGCTAAATACTATGCCGAGCGTGGTCTAAAAACGGTTATTATTACTTTAGGGTCGCAAGGTTCCTTTTATATGAATAAAGAAGGTCAATGCGACATCGTGCCCGCCTTTAAAACCCATGCTGTTGATACGACCGCAGCCGGTGATACCTTCATTGGGGCATTGGTAACACGGCTAAATCCGACCTTGGATAATTTGGTTGAAGCCATGACCTATGGTGCTGCTGCCTCTTCAGTAACGGTTAGTCGTCCGGGTGCCCAAGGTAGTATCCCAGTTGAAGATGAAGTCCGAGTTGTTTTAGAGGCACATCGAGATTAATTTACTGCATTCGATTTAAGTCCGTTTACGGACTTTTTTTATTGGAAAAGGTTAGAATATCACCGTTGCAACGGATTGTGACAGCAAAATTTAGCGCTAATTATCATAATAAAAATGAACTTATGAAAGGAGTGACCGATATGTCACAATCAATTGGCGAAATTATTAAGAGCCGGCGAGTAGAGCGGGGGATGACCCAGGAAGCTTTAGCACAACATTTACATCTTAGTCGACAGGCTATTTCGTATTGGGAAAATAACCAGCGGATGCCGGACTTAGTGAGTATTATTAAAATCAGTGAAATGTATCAACTTTCATTGGATAACTTATTAAAACAGGATCCGCGTATTTTGGAAGAATTTAAGCAGGAGGCACAAGATTTGCAGGCCAGCAAACAGCGGATTAGCAATGTTATGCAGGCTATTAGCTTGGCGACGCTGGTGAGCTTAATCGGCCTCATAATAGCTAATTTCATATTCAAATGGCAGGGAGCATTGTGGCTGCGCTGCTTACTGACGTTTTTGTTTCTATTGATGATTTTTGTACCAATGGTTAATAATTATTTATTAATTCGGCCCCAATATCCAGAGCCGTTATGGCTACAGCGAGTGCCAAGTCATAAGGGAAGTTCGATTCGCTTTGGGGTTAACTTGAACCCGCGTAATATTGGTGGCTTAGGTTTGTATTTATTGCAATATACGCTGATTTTATTATTAGTTTGGTTATTGCCTTGGTAAAAATAAAAAGTTCCCTGAATTTAAGGGAGTTGGTGTTCAAAAACAAGACAGCAAAAAAGGACATCCTAGGATGTCCTTTTTATTAGTGGTCAGCCAGGGGCTCGAACCCTGGACCCACGGATTAAGAGTCCGTTGCTCTACCAACTGAGCTAGCTGACCAGCTTTTACAACAGAAAATATTATATCATGCAAATAGCCTACATGCAATAACTTTTTATTAAAATTTGCTATTGATTGACTCCGATGGTAATTTGATTTCCTTCTGAATCATTTACTATAAAGGCGATTTTGTTACCATAGCGTTCTTCGGTTCTTAAAATTGGTACAAAATTATTGGCTAAATGCTGACGGAGACTAGCTTGATGGTCACGAGCTAATAATTCAAAATTCTTTTGAGTTGGACCAACTACAAAAGTTAAGTCCTCCTGATCCAAGCGTAAGTGGCGTTGATTACTGGGTCCTGCTTGGGGAATATCAAATACATCGCGCCAAAAGCGATAGGCTCGGTCAGGGTCTTGGGTTGGAATGACTTTATGATTTAATTTGCGTGGTTTCATGAGTTATACCTTTAATATTTAATATGAGATTACCCCTATTGTAACGGCTTGTCATGTGACTTTCAAAAAACTGTGATAGACTAGTACTTATGGCATTATTAGAAGTAAGTGGGCTCACAATGGCCTACGCAGAAAAAACTTTATACGAAGACGCTGATTTTGAACTCCAAGTCGGTGAGCATATGGGAATTGTTGGTCAAAACGGGGCCGGTAAATCAACCCTGATTAAAATTTTGACCCAACAGGTCTTACCTTTAGCTGGTCGGATTGATTGGGCGAAAGGCCTTAAGATCGGCTATTTGGACCAGTATGCAGAAATTCCAGAGGGTATGACGCTGGTTGACTTTTTGCATACAGCTTATCAGGATCTATATGATAAGCAAAAGCGGGCGACTCAGTTATACGAGAAGTACGCTGAAACTATGGATGATAAGCTGTTGGAACGAGCTGGGCGCATGCAAGAAGAATTGGATGCGGCTGACTTTTACGGACTGGATACCGAGATTGAGCGGGTCATTACTGGTTTGGGTCTTGAGGCAATTGGCCGGGATCGTGAATTGGAGCAAATGTCGGGTGGACAGCGTGCTAAAGTTATCTTAGCTAAACTCTTGTTGGAAAATGATGATGTCATCATTTTAGATGAGCCAACCAACTATCTGGATGTGGCCCATATTGAATGGTTACAGGATTTCTTACAAGATTTTCCCGGTGCCGCTATGATTATTTCGCATGATTTTGATTTCTTAGATCGGGTTACCAATGCGATTATCGACGTTTCCTTTGGTAAAATCACCAAATATCGTGGTTCCTTCAAAAAGGCCATGCACCAGAAGGAAGAGCGGGCGGAACAACAGTTGCGTCAGTACGAAAAGCAACAAGTTGAAATTGAAAAAGCTGAAAAGTTTATTGCTAAGAATAAAGCTCGAGCTTCAACTTCTAAACAGGCTAAGTCACGCGAGAAAATGCTAGCTCGAATGGATCGGGTTGATCCGCCGTCTGGAAATCCAGTTGCTAAATTCAACTTCCCTTATATAGAAACACAGTCGGCCAATGCCTTGACTGTAACCGATCTATCGGTGGGTTACGAACAACCAATTTTGGAGCCGGTAACTTTTTCAATTACGACTGAGGAAAAGTTAGTCTTCCGTGGCTTTAATGGTGCTGGTAAGTCAACTTTGATTAAATCTATTTTGGGTTTGATTCCATCTTTGAATGGAAAGGCAGATTTTTCACCTTCTGCTGTAGTTAACTATTTTGACCAAGATTTGGAATGGGATAATGATCAACAAACGCCCTTGCAAGTTATGCAAGACCTTTTTCCAACCATCCAACCCAAAGAACTTCGGACTCGCTTAGCTGGTGCCGGTATTAACGCTGAAAATGCTCAAAAACCGCTCTTCCAGCTATCTGGAGGAGAGCAGACCAAGGTTAAGCTAGCGATTATGGAAATGAAGCCTAGTAATTTCTTGATTCTGGATGAGCCGACCAATCACTTGGATGAAACTACTAAACAGGCCCTACACCGAGCCATTACTGCCTTTCCTGGGAATGCAATTATTGTTTCCCACGAAAGTAGTTTTACGACTAATCTAGCCGACCAAACCTTAGATGTGGCGGCACTAAGCCATCAAAAAGAAGATGACTGATTAATGTGATATTTCTTTGATTTTAACCGCCATTCTAATAGGTGGTTTTTTTATTTTAAATTATAAAATTAAGGTTAGATTAGATTTTAATGGGCACTTTAGTGGTATCATGTCATAAAACATGACCGATAATTAATTTGGTCGGTTATGCTTCAGTAGAATGGTACGAAAAGATTCTGCTGTTATTAACGGAATATTGAGGAGAATACATATGTCAATGATTGAATTCAAGGACGTGGAGAAGTACTACGGTGATTTTCACGCTTTAAAGAACGTCAACTTGGAAATTGATGCCGGTGAAACGGTTGTTTTGATTGGCCCCTCTGGATCAGGAAAGTCGACCTTAATTCGAACGGTTAATGGGTTGGAAGAGATTCAACAAGGTCAGCTCTTAGTAGATGGCTTTGATCTACATGATCCTAAAACGGATATGAATAAAATTCGTAAGAACGTGGGGATGGTTTTCCAGCACTTTAATCTCTATAACAATAAGTCGGCAATCGAAAACATTATGTTAGCTCCTCGCTTGGTATTAAAGCGTGATGAGGCTGAGAATAAAAGGATTGCTATGGAGTTGTTGGAAAAAGTTGGTTTGGCTGATAAGGCAGCCAATATGCCTAGTGAATTATCTGGTGGACAAAAACAACGAATTGCGATTGCTCGTTCATTAGCCATGAAGCCTAAGGCTTTACTTTTTGATGAGCCAACTTCAGCCTTGGATCCAGAAATGATTGGGGATGTTTTGGATGTCATGCGTGATATTGCGGCTGATTCTTCGATGACCATGTTGGTTGTGACGCACGAAATGAGTTTCGCTAAAGCAGTGGCTGATCGTGTTATCTTTATGGCTGATGGTCAAATTTTGGAGGATAGTTCCACCGATTCCTTCTTTAAGAACCCAAGTGAACCACGTGCTCAGAAGTTCTTGAGTCAAGTGGCTAATCACTAACGCCTTTTGAGAATGTTGCAACAGTAATCAAATGTGCTTGAGGGAATAAATAATGGAAAAAGCTAAAAAAAGGCGATTTGGAATTATCGCCACGATTATTTTGGCGGCGACACTGATTTTAGGCCTTTTATGGGCAACAGCAACCGCCGAAAAAAATGCTAAACACCAAGATACATTGAGCCGGGTGGAAAAGCAGGGGAAAATTATTTGGGGCGTCAAAGCTGATACAAAATTATTCGGTTTGATGAATACTAAAACAGCTACGCCGGTTGGATTTGATGTTGATATCGCTAAGGCGCTTACAGTTCAAATTTCAAAGCAAACTGGGGTGCCAATGTCAGCTGAATATGTACCGGTTTCATCTGCTTCTAAAATTCAACTATTAAAGAATACTAACATTGATGGGACAGTTTCGACGATGACCATCACACCTGAACGAGCTAAAGTGGTTGATTACACTGACTCATACTTTAATGCGGGACAGTCTATTTTAGTTAAGAAGGGGTCAGAAATCCACAGCATTCAAGACATGAACGATCCTAAATATACAGTTCTTGTCGTGGTTGGAACCACCGCTGCTAAGGAAACTAAAAAGTTTGCGCCTAAGGCAAATGTAGTAGCTTTACAAGATTATGCTTCGGCTATGCAGGCTTTGAAAGCCGGTCAAGGACAAGCTATGTCAACTGATAATGCGATTTTGTATGGTTTTGCTAATGAAAATCCAGATTATCAAATTGTTGGTGGTAATTTCACCAATGGCCCTTATGGTATTGCTTTTGACCATGATCAAAAACCAATGGTTGATCAAGCGAACCGGGCCTTGGCAACAATTAAAGAAAATGGTATATATAACCAATTAATTGAGAAGTGGTTCAGTCAGGTGCCCGGATTAGACTGGCGCGATTTGGAGGTCTAAGCATGGGATTATTACAAAATTATTTTTCAACGTTTTTACAAGGTTTCGGCTATACATTGTTATCTAGCGTGGTTGCCTTAGTTGGTTCAATGCTATTAGGAACTCTCTTTGCAATTATGCAAGTTTTGCCAACACGCTGGATGCAGATTGTCGGCAACATCTATGTCCAAATTTTTCGTAATATTCCCTTATTGATTATTACGCTTTTCTTATATCTAGCGGTGGCTAAGGTCGTTAAAATGAATGGTTTTACGGCTGGGACAATTGCCTTAACGCTATATACTTCGGCTTTTATTGCTGAAACAGTTCGAGCCGGTATTCTATCGGTTGACTCAGGTCAAATGGAAGGTGCTCGAGCCAATGGGCTAAAATTTGGTCAGGCCATGCGCTATATCGTTTTGCCCCAAGCCTTTCGAGTGGCTTTGCCCTCATTGGGAAATCAGTTCATCAATTTAGTCAAGAACTCCTCAATTTTGGCCTTTGTGGGGGGGTTGGATTTGATGTATCAAGGGAATATGGTGGCAGCCAACTCTTTTGATACCTTTACAGCTTACATTATCGTTGGGATTTTCTATTTAGTCTTGACTTTACCACTGAGCTACTATATGCAATATCTTGAACAACACTTGAAGGCCAAGGCATAAGGAGGAGAGAAAATGGTGACATTAGGAATTTTAAGCGCTTTTTCTGGCGACAACATTAACTATCTTCTGGGTGGCCTTGTAATTACTGTCGGTGTTTCCGTGATTTCAGTTATTATTAGCTTAATTGTGGGTTCTATTATCGGTATTATTCAATTTGAAGAGATTCCATACTTTTCGAGTTTTGTGGGTACAATTAACAATATTATTCGTAATCTACCACTTTTGTTGATTATCTTCTTTGTTTACTTTGCTTTGCCACGAATTGGTATTCACCTACCAATCTTTTTGGCAACGGTGATTGCCATGAGTACCTTTGAGTCGGCCATGTTGGCTGAAATTGTTCGAGGTGGTTTAGCTTCAATTGATATTGGTCAATTTGAAGGCGCTCGAGCCAACGGTTTAAACAATATGGAAACGATGTGGTATATTATTTTGCCTCAGGCTTATAAAAAAATGATTCCACCGATTATTTCTCAGTTAATTTCTTTGGTTAAGGATACGAGTTTGGCATCTGGAATTGTCTTGGCTGAAATGACTTATCGAGGACAAATTGTTTACGCCCAAAATTCAACTTATATCGTACCGGTCTTAGTCATGCTAACCGTTGTGTACTTTTTGTTGAATTATGGTTTATCTCTAATTGCCAAGTGGTTTGATAAAAAATTAGCCTAAAGAAAAGCGATAGATTAGCATCTATCGCTTTTTTATTATAGAAAAATTTGAAAATGGTAAAATGATGTGATAAAGTTGTAAACATGAAATGATAAGCGAGGGGGATTCGCAATGGAAACATGGAAGAAATGGACCTTGGCTGCTGCTGCAGTGTTAGTTGTGGCTGGGGGAACGCGGGCCGCTGGCTGGTGGGGCGCTGATAAGAGTAAAGATAAAAATACTTTGAACTATGCTTTGGTAACTGAAATTCAAACGATGGATTTGTCAAAACAAGTTGATCAGTATTCTTCTACTATTGCTGGTAATACGGGTGCTAATCTATTGCGCATGGATGCCGATGGTAAGCCTGTGCCCGATTTGGCTAAATCAGTTGATGTTTCCGAGGATGGGAAAACTTATATAGCGCATCTACGTAGTGGTCTGAAGTGGTCGGATGGTTCCAGCCTAACGGCCAAAGACTTTGTTTACTCTTGGCAACGGATTGTCGATCCTAAGACTGCCTCTCAATATGCTTATCTAGCTTCGGGTGTGCAAAATGCTGATGATATTACTGCCGGTAAAAAGCCAGTCAGTGATTTGGGTGTTAGTGCTGATGGGGATACGATTACTTTTAAGCTAGATAATCCTATGCCACAATTTAAGTCTCTCTTAACTTTCACTAACTTTATGCCACAAAAACAAAGTTTTGTGGAAAAGCAAGGATCTAAGTACGGAACTACAGCTGAAAAGCAAATCTATTCTGGTCCTTATAAGTTAGAAGGCTGGAATGGTACTAACAACAAGTTCAAGACGGTCAAAAACGATAATTATTGGGATGCCAAAAATGTTAAGACTAAGACGGTTAACTGGCAGGTAGTTAAGAAGCCGGAAACAGCCGTTGAACTTTATAAAAAGGGTGAAATCGACCGCGCTGGTATTTATAATTCACCAGAAATTTATAAGGCTAACAAGAATAACAAGGATGTAACCAAGGTACCACAAGCTGCCAGTACTTATCTTGAGTACAACCAAACTGGTAAAAATAAATTCTTGGCCAACGAAAAAATTCGTCAGGCTTTGAATATGGCTACTAACAGGGCAGAAGCCACTAAGCAGGCTTCCGGTGGAATCTTTGACACAGCGACTGGTCTTGTATCAAATAATTTGACGAAAGCTGCCAATGGCCAAGATTTAGCTACCTTTGTTAATCCGGGATATGAGTATGATAAAGATAAGGCTAGCCAGCTCTTTGCTGAAGGCTTGAAGGAAGTCGGCGAAACCAAGATGGATGTAACCTTGTTAGGTGATGCCGATACCCCAATCACTAAGAACTATATTGATTATCTAAAGCAAGCTTGGGAATCGAACTTAAAGGGCATTAGCGTGACCGAAAAGTTTGTGCCATTTAAACAACGCTTGCAAGATCAGCAAAGCCAAAACTTTGATATTGTTCTGAATAACTGGACGGGTGATTATCCTGATGGGTCAACTTTCTATGATCTCTTTAAGTCTCCTACTGCTGGAAACAATGATGGTCAGTTTAAGAACCAAGCTTACATTGATGCTATCACTAAGGCTGATGGTAGTGATGCTAATGATCCGGTAGCCCGTAGTAACGATTTCAAGACCGCTGAAGCGGCTTTGAAGGATCAAGCCAACATTAATCCTTTGGGTTCATGGAATGCTTATTATCTAGTTCGTCCAAATGTTAAGAATGTGGTTATGAATTCAACTGGTTTGCCAATTGATTTGACCCACGCTTATCGGACTGACAAGTAATTATAAATAGTGAAATAAGAATTGACGCCCGTCAATTCTTATTTCAATTAGGGACTTAATCAATGACTAAATATATTTTAAAACGATTAATAATCTTACTATTTACCTTATGGATTGTTATCACACTAACCTTCTTCCTGATGCAAATTATGCCAGGAACCCCCTTTAATAATCCGCATCTATCCGCCCAAGCAATTGCTCAGATGAATGAAACGTATGGTTTGGATAAGCCCTTGTGGCAACAGTATCTAACTTACTTGGTCAATGCGCTTCATGGTGATTTAGGTACGTCTTTCCAATATCAAAACCAGTCCGTTAGTATGTTGATTGGGCAGCGCTTGCCAATCTCGGCTCAATTGGGTTTGCAGGCCTTGGTTGTTGGTTTGGTTGTTGGATTGTGGCTCGGATCAGTATCAGCCCGCCATCAAAATAGTAAATTAGATGGAACCTTAGGTGTTTTTTCAACCTTAGGAATTGCAATGCCAAGTTTTATTATTGCCATTGCCTTGCTCTACTTATTTGGATACGAGTGGCAGTTGTTCCCTGTTTCAGGTTGGGGAGATTCTTTTTCAGAAACAGTTTTGCCTACCTTAGCCCTAGCTGCAGCACCTGCGGCGGTAACGGCACGATTTGTGCGATCGGAAATGATTGAATCGCTACATTCTGATTATATTGAGTTAGCTCGAGCTAAAGGTTTAAGCGATAAGGAATTAGTTAATCATCATGCTTATCGGAACTCTTTGATTCCAGTTTTGACTCTGATTGGGCCCATGGCAGCTAACTTATTAACTGGGTCGGTCTTGGTTGAAAATATCTTTTCTATTCCGGGTATTGGGCAGCAGTTTGTTAGCTCGATTCCGACAAAGGATTTTCCAGTGATTATGGGTACCACGATTGTCTATGCTGCTATGTTGATGTTTATGATTTTAGTTACTGATGTTTTGACGGCGGTTGTTGATCCGCGCGTTCGTTTGCAATAGGAGGCCAACATGACAAAAATGAATGAAGCATTTGCCGTAGTTGGTATTCTAAATCACCATGCCGGAGAAAACATTAATAAGCCGACCTTGTCCTTTTGGCAGGATGCTTGGCGTCGTTTGAAGAAGAATAAAGTTGCCGTAGTTTCGATGTGGCTTTTGATTGGTATGTTGCTTTTTGCCATGGTTTCCAGTTTCTTTGTAAGTCAAAATCAAGCTAATGCCTTTAATACCAATGAAGTCACGCGTTATAAAAATTTACCCCCTAATGTTGGACTGCCAATTCCGGGTTGGAATGGTCAAAGTAAGCAACCCGGTGCTAGTGATACCACTAATCCCTACGAGCAAAATGATGTGAGCCAACACTATATTTTTGGAACTGATACTTTGGGTCGTTCGATTGCTAAACGAGTGGTTGTTGGTTTACGGATTTCCTTATTAGTTGCGATTGCAGCCACCTTTATTGATTTGTTAATCGGTGTTTCCTACGGGGTCTTTTCGGCCTGGCGCGGTGGTTGGGTTGATATGGTTATGCAACGGATCATTGAAATTATCTCTTCTATTCCCAACCTGGTTGTTGTGACGATGCTAGCCTTGGTTTTGGGCAGTGGGGTTACTTCCATTATTATTGCGATTGCTTTGACTAACTGGGTTAACATGGCTCGGTTAGTTCGGAGTATGACCCTATCCTTGAAGGAACAAGACTTTGTCTTAGCCGCCCAAAACTTAGGTGAGAGTCCCGTTAAAATTGCCTTGAAACACTTAATTCCCAATATGACGGGGACAATTATTGTGCAAATTATGATGACTGTTCCTAGTGCCATTATCTTTGAAGCAGTTTTGTCAGCCATTGGTTTGGGCGTTAAGCCACCAACTGCTTCATTGGGTTCATTAATTTCGGATGCCCAAAATATGCTACAATTCTATCCCTACCAAATTTTGATTCCATCAGCAATTTTGGTGATTGTTTCATTGGCCTTTATCTTATTAGGTGACGGGTTGCGGGATGCATTTGATCCACGATCGAGTGAGGAGTAAAGCGACGATGATGAATGATACAATTTTACAAGTAAAAGATTTAGTAGTTGATTTCAACACCTACGCTGGTAAAGTCCAAGCTATTCGTAATATTTCCTTTGATTTAAAAAAAGGGGAAACCTTAGCAATTGTTGGGGAGTCTGGTTCGGGTAAGTCGGTCACTACCAAAACCTTAATGGGTTTGAATGCTGAAAATGCTCGAATTGCTGAGGATAGTCAATTAATTTTTAAGGGTAATGATTTGTCTAAGTTGGATGCTAAAGGTTGGCAAAAAATTCGTGGTAATGAAATTGCCATGGTTTTCCAAGACCCGATGACCAGCTTGGATCCTACCATGAAGATTGGACAACAAATTGCTGAACCGATTTTAAAGCACCAAAATGTTAGTAAAGCTGAAGCCATGGAACAGGCCTTAAAGTTGATGGTCGGGGTTGGTATTCCTGAGCCCAAGGAGCACATCAATGATTATCCTCACCAATGGTCAGGGGGGATGCGTCAACGAGCAGTGATTGCGATTGCTCTAGCAGCTAATCCAGATATTTTGATTGCTGATGAACCGACAACTGCCTTGGATGTTACTATTCAGGCGCAAATTCTAAGAATGATGAAGGATCAACAGGCCAAGTACCATTCCTCAATTATTTTTATCACCCACGATTTGGGTGTCGTAGCTGGGATTGCTGACCGTGTGGCGGTAATGTATGCCGGTAAAATTGTTGAATATGGAACCGTTGATGAGATTTACTTTAATCCACAGCACCCTTATACTTGGGGTTTGTTAGATTCCATGCCAACGACTGATACTAAGCAGGGAAGTTTGGAAGCTATTCCTGGAACCCCACCGGATTTGCTGTATCCACCTAAGGGGGATGCTTTTGCTAACCGGAATCAATTCGCCTTAGCAATTGACCATGAACAGCAGCCACCGTTCTTTAAGGTCAGTGACAGTCATTATGCAGCCACTTGGTTACTTGATGAACGCGCACCCAAAGTGACGCCACCAGCACCAATTTTGCAACGTTGGCAGCACTGGCACGATATGCAGGCACAAGGAGTTTAAATAATGACAACTGATAAAACTTCTAAACTAGTTGAAATAAAAAATCTTGATTTAACCTTTAATCAAGGACGTTCAAATGCCGTGCATGCGCTAGAAAACATCAGTTTTGATATTTATGAAGGCGAAGTGTTTGGCCTCGTGGGTGAATCTGGTTCTGGTAAAACAACTTTGGGGCGTACTATTCTCAAACTTTACCAAGCCAGTGGCGGTCAGATTCTGTTTGATGGGCAAGACGTTACTAAGTTAAAAGGGCGTGCTTTGTCTGATTTCCGTAAGGATAGTCAAATGATTTTCCAAGACCCGCATGCTAGCTTGAACAGCCGGATGAAGGTTGAAGACATCATTGCCGAGGGAATTGATATTCATCATCTAGCTAAATCCAAAGCAGATCGAGATGCTCAAGTTTTGCATTTATTAGATTTGGTTGGTTTAAATAAAGATCACGCCAGTCGTTATCCTCATGAATTTTCCGGTGGACAGCGGCAACGAATCGGGATTGCTCGTGCGCTAGCCGTGGATCCAAAATTTATCATTGCTGACGAACCTATCTCAGCTTTGGACGTATCGGTGCAAGCCCAAGTTGTCAATTTGATGAAAGATTTGCAAAAGAAACATTCCTTAACCTACCTTTTTATTGCTCATGATCTTTCGATGGTGAAATATATTTCAGATCGAATTGGGGTAATGCACTGGGGTAAGTTGTTAGAAATTGGCCCAGCTGATGCCGTTTATAATCATCCTTTACATCCTTATACCAAAAGTTTGCTGTCAGCGATTCCGGTACCTGATCCTGAAGCTGAACGTCAGCGTCAGGCTATCACTTATAATCCTAGTCGAGAAAGTGATGGGCAGGAGCGTAGTATGGTTGAGGTTGGTGATGGTCACTTTGTTTTGGCGACCCCAGTCGAAGCTGAAGAATATAGGAAAGATCAAAAATAAAGAAAAAGCTTTAACTGCTAGCAGTTAAAGCTTTTTTCAGGTAGAATAAAGGCACTATGGATAATTTTCAAGAGCAACTAAAAAATCGGCGAACATTCGCCATTATTTCTCACCCCGATGCAGGTAAAACAACCTTAACGGAGCAGTTATTACTTCATGGAGGCGTGATTCGTGAGGCTGGTACTGTTAAAGGCCGTGGGGCTAAAAAGTTAGCTTCATCTGATTGGATGGCCATTGAACAGCAACGCGGAATCTCGGTTACTTCATCAGTTTTGCAATTTGACTATGATGGTAAGCGAATTAACATTTTGGATACTCCTGGTCATGAGGATTTTTCTGAAGATACCTATCGAACTTTAATGGCGGTTGACTCAGTTGTCATGGTCGTGGATGCGGCCAAGGGAATTGAGCCACAGACTAAAAAGTTATTTGAGATTGTCTCGCAACGTGGTATTCCAGTCTTTACTTTCTTTAACAAAATTGATCGTGATGCTCGCTCTCCTTTGGATTTGGTTGATGAATTAGAGACAGTTCTAGGTATTCAGGCTTATCCTATGAACTGGCCGATTGGTTCTGGTCAGATTTTACAAGGAATTTATGACTTACAAAAAGACGAATTAATTCCCTTTAAAAACGCCAGCAGTAATCCTGAAGTGGTGGCTGAAGGCGAAGACGAGGTTGAGTTGGTCAAGGATGCTGGCAACGAGTTTGACGAGGACGCAATTGCACACGGTAAGTTAACCCCAGTCTTTTTTGGCTCAGCCTTAGCTAACTTTGGAGTCACTGAATTTTTACGGGAGTATCTGAAATATGCGCCAGCGCCAGTACCGGTGGCCACGATTGATGGTTCCTTGGTCGAACCCAGTGATACCCAATTTACTGGTTTCGTCTTTAAAATTCAGGCTAACATGGATCCCCGTCATCGTGATCGAATCGCCTTTTTGCGAATCGTTAGCGGTGAATTTGATCGCGGGATGGACGTTACCTTACAACGGACTGGTAAGAAAATGCGGTTATCCAATGTGACCCAGTTTATGGCCGAGGAACGTGAAAACGTACAGACTGCGGTACCTGGAGATATTATTGGTATATATGATACAGGTAATTTTCAGATTGGTGATACGATTTATTCTGGTAAAAAGTCAGTTGAATTCCCTGACTTACCAACATTTACGCCGGAATATTTCAATAAGGTAATCGCCAAGGATGTCATGAAACAAAAGTCCTATCATAAGGGAATTGCTCAGTTGGTCCAAGAAGGAACGATCCAACTGTATCAATCTTGGAGTGGTACGGAGTACATCATTGGCGCGGTCGGACAGCTGCAGTTTGAAGTTTTCAAGTTCCGGATGGAAAATGAATATAATGTAGAAATTGCCTTTGAACCGATTGGTTCAAAAGTTGCCCGTTGGATTAATCCAGATCAGTTGGATGAAAAGATGGCTTCTTCTCGTAATTTGTTGGTTCGTGATCGCTATGACCAACCGGTATTTTTATTTGAAAATAAGTTTGCCTTGAATTGGTTTAAAGATAAGTATCCTAATATTGACTTAGAAGAAAAAATGTAAGTTTTACTACTAAACCGTCCAATTATGGACGGTTTTTTTGATACAATGAGATTGTCTTTGGACAAAATAAAATTAGGGGTAGATACCTGTGCGTTAAGTGCAGTGGAAACGGAATGTGGGCCACTGACGAAACAGTTTTGTGCGATGCAGGTATCGCATTCACCAGTATAACGGTGAACACTCCCATCGGAGGTTCAGAATATGAAACATTTCACACGAAGTAAGTGGCAGTTGCCACTACTCAACACACGTCAACTAGTGATATTGGCTTTGTTAATGGCACTAAGCATCGTTTTAGGACGACTAACCTTCAGTTTGCCACTATTGCAAATTGGTTTTACCTTCATAGCAACGTCTTTAATTGCTAAATGGTATGGTCCGCTTTGGTCAATGCTAATTGCCGCGGTGATGGATGTTTTAAAGTTTTTTTTGTTTCCCACGGGGGCTGGTTTTTTCCTGGGATTCACTGTATCAGCCATTCTAGCCGCACTGATATACGCTGATGGTTACTATCAGCAAGAGCAGGTTGGTTGGCTAAGGGTGATTATTACTGTTAGTTTGGTCATTGTTATTGTCAATGTGGGATTGAATTCTTTGTGGTTAAACATGATGTACAGCCGGATTCATAGTTGGCAAACTTTTGTTAGTTTTATAACGCCACGACTAGTAAAGAATGTACCGTTTTTACCAGTTCAAGTAGGTATGACCTATTATTTACTGAACAATAACTTGGTTAACCGGGTTACACAACAGTTTTTCAGTGAGAAAAGAGGGGAACGATGATTAACGATTTTCCACAGGTGCTAACAATTGCTGGTTCAGACTGTGATGGCTCGGCCGGTATGCAGGCTGACTTACACACATTTTTTGTCCGACAGACCTACGGGATGTCCGTTTTAGTTGCCGCTGTGGCTGGTAACTCTTATGGCATTCAGGCTGCCGAAAATCTGCCATTAGATTTTGTGGCTAAACAGTTTGAAGTTTTAGCGGCCGATTTTAAAATTAAAGCGGCTAAAACTGGTATGTTAGGAACGGCTGATTTAATTAAAACCGTAGTGACAGCTTATAAAAATGCTGATTTTGGTCCTTTGGTGGTTGATCCAGTTATTACGACCAAACACGGGGCTCAATTGTTAGAAGATGAGGCCTTTACCAGCTTAAAACAAGAGCTTTTACCCTTGGCTACAGTGGCAACACCGAACTTTTTTGAGGCTCAATTGTTAACTGGTTTAACTATTAAGGATCGGGATGACCAAAAGGCGGCTGCCTTAGCGATTCAGGCACTAGGTGTAGATAATGTGGTAGTGAAAGGTTGGCATCGTCCTGGTCAAGAGCAAGTCTATGACTATGTTGTCTATGCTGACGGAAGTGAGGAATGGTTAGTCCATCCTTATTATGATACGGAACATATTAACGGGACTGGGGATACCTTCTCGGCCACGATTGCTGCTGAATTGGCTAAAGGGAAGCCTTTAAAGCATACAATCAAGATTGCTCATGATGTTACGGTGGCTGCTATTTCTAAGTCCATTGAAGTTGGTCATAAATTTGGTCCAATTAATCACTGGGCTAGTCAAGATTTAAATATTTAAGTAAAAAAACCAACGTTTTAAGCGTTGGTTTTTCTAATGCGATGAATTCGATTAAGATCACCATGAACTAGGTGAGGGAACATTCGTTGATCGGCAATGGCAATAATTTTCCCCTGGAAGAAAAAGGAAAAAGCTGTTCCGATGTTGAGGGCTACTAGTTGATGGCTAAATAAAAAACAAGTTAATGAAATGGCAATGGCCACTACAAAGTTACTCATTTGAGCCTTGCTGGCATTTCCTCGAAAGTACTTAAACCGTAAAATATTGGTTAAATCATCGATCGGATGCATAATCAGATTGACTCGCTGATAAATTGAAATTCCAATACCGACATTCATCACGGCAAATAAATCAATCGGAATTCGCCAAGCTAATGGTAAGGTTGTCACTCCCAAATGGGTAAAGAAGTTGGTAAAAAATCCGACTAAAAAGGAAAAGGCGACGCCAAAGAACACATTACCCAGTAGCCGTCGTAAATCAAAATCATCGGCAAAAAAGAGATTGGCAACAGCCACGGTAGTACTAATTAACATTAGAAAAAGGCTAATAGGCCAGCTAGTTAGGTGAGCTAAGTTGGCTGCTCCGGCTGTCCAAGGGGCTGAGCCCATATTACTAGCTACGCTCAATCCATTTCCAAAAGCATTGAGCATTAAGGCCACGATAAAGTAGAAAAAAGTTTGGGAGGGTTTTAGTTCATAATACTCCCCATCACGATAATACATATTACCCTCCAATTGATAAACTGACCCTCTCATTATACCAAATATTTAGGATGATAATTAATGTTATTAAAATCACAGAGTGAAGCGATAAATGAAAATCCATTATAATGAAAATTTACTTTTTATATGTTATATCCTAATAAAAAGGCTTTTTTAAAAAAAATAGTAGTAATTTAATTTGATAAATAAATCACAAAATCTCTTGATTTTCATTATTGACTGTTGTACACTTAGACCATCGAACAGGTATTAACCGAAAGGAATTTTAATAAATGGCAAAAGACACTGAAAAGAAGACAGCTAAAAAAGTCTTGACACCGGAAGAAAAAGCCGCTCGTAAGCAAGCGGCTGAGACAATGGTGGCCGGACTAATTACCAAAGCTCAAAAGGCAGCTGAGGAATTCTTAAACTATTCGCAAGAACAAGTTGATAATATTGTGGCGGCGATGGCTTTAGCTGGGTCTGAACATTCTTTGGAGTTAGCCCACGAAGCCCACGACGAGACTGGCCGAGGTATTGTTGAGGATAAGGATACTAAGAATCGCTTTGCTTCAGAATCAGTTTATAATGCAATCCGTCACGATAAGACGGTTGGTGTTATTTCTGAAGATAAAATTTTGGGTAAGGTTGAAGTAGCTGCGCCCCTTGGTATTTTGGCTGGGATTGTGCCTACCACTAACCCAACATCAACGACTATTTTCAAGTCAATGTTGGCAGCCAAAACTCGTAATGTAATTATTTTCGCCTTTCACCCCCAAGCACAGCAGTCATCGGCTCACGCTGCTAAGATTGTTTATGATGCAGCCGTTAAGGCCGGTGCTCCTGAAAACTTTATTCAATGGGTGGAGAAGCCTTCTTTGGAAGGAACAACTGCTTTAATTCAAAATCCGCATATTGCCTCAATCTTGGCTACTGGTGGACCGGCCATGGTTCATGCGGCCTTGACTTCTGGTAACCCTTCAATGGGTGTTGGTGCTGGTAACGGAGCGGTTTATATTGATAAGACTGCTAACGTTCATCGAGCTGTTTCTGACTTGATGCTTTCAAAGCGTTTTGATAACGGTATGATTTGTGCCACTGAAAACTCAGCAGTTGTAGATGCTAGCATCTATGACGAGTTTATGGAACGGATGCAAATCGACGGTGGCTACGTTGTGCCTAAAAAAGATGCCCAAAAGATTGCGGATTTCGTGTTCAAAAAGAATGCAGAAGGGTATGGTGTTGCTGGGCCAGTGGCTGGTATGAGTGGTCGTTGGATTGCTGAACAGGCTGGCGTAAAGTTACCAGCCGGTAAAGATGTTTTGCTTTTCGAGTTGGATCCTAAAAATATTGGTGAAGCCCTATCCTCTGAAAAGTTGTCACCATTACTTTCGGTTTATAAGGCTAAGGATCGCCAGCAAGGAATCGACATTGTCCGTGCTTTGCTTGACTATCAAGGAGCTGGACACAATGCCGCTATTCAAATTGGTGCCCAAGATGATCCGTTTGTTAAGGAATATGCCGATGCGATTCGTGCTTCGCGTATCTTAGTTAACCAACCCGATTCAATTGGTGGTGTTGGGGATATCTACACCGACGCAATGCGACCATCATTGACACTTGGAACTGGATCATGGGGGAAGAATTCATTGTCTCACAACTTGTCAACATACGATTTGCTTAACGTTAAAACAGTGGCTCGCCGTCGGAGTCGACCACAATGGATTCGTTTGCCTAAGGAAATCTATTACGAGTCTAACTCAATTAGCTATTTGCAAGATTTGCCAGATGTTAAGCGGGTCTTTATCGTCGCTGATCCTGGTATGTTGCAGTTTGGCTTTGTTGATAAGGTTTTGAGTCAGTTAGAATTACACGAAGACCAAATCCAAACTAGCATCTATGGCACTGTGCGCCCTGACCCAACTCTCTCACAAACCACTGAAATTGCGCAGCGGATGGCTGAATTTAAGCCTGATACAGTGATTTTGCTTGGTGGTGGATCAGCCCTTGATGCTGGTAAGATTGCTCGTTTCATGTATGAGTATTCATTGTCAAACCCAGGCATTTTAGAAAATTCTGATGCAGTTAAGAATCTCTTTGCTAAGTTGTCACAGAAGTTTATGGATATCCGTAAGCGGATTGTCAAGTTCAGCCATGCCAAGGCTACTCAAATGGTAGCTATTCCAACTACCTCAGGTACTGGTTCAGAAGTAACACCATTTGCGGTTATTACTGATGATGAAACCCATGTTAAGTATCCTTTGGCTGATTATGAGTTGACCCCAGAAGTTGCTATTGTTGATCCAGAATTTGTTATGACAGTGCCAAAGCACACAGTGGCATTGTCTGGAATTGATACTTTGTCACACGCCTTGGAGTCTTATGTTTCAGTTATGTCCTCTGAAATGACTCGCCCTTGGGCCTTGCAAGCCATTAAGTTAATCTTTAATAACTTGGTTGAATCCTATCACTATGACCCACAACACCCAACTAATGCCGGTCGAGAAGCTCGGATCAAGATGCACTATGCGGCTACTTTGGCTGGAATGTCCTTTGCCAACGCCTTCTTGGGTATGAACCATTCACTTGCCCATAAGACTGGTGGAGAGTTTGGTTTGCCACACGGTTTGGCGATTGCGATTGCTATGCCAAAGACCATCGCCTTTAACGCTGTTACCGGTAACGTTAAGCGGACGCCATTCCCACGTTATGAGACATACACTGCCCAACACGACTACGCAAATATTGCGCGTCACTTGTGCTTGGAAGGTAAGGATGATGTTGAATTAGTTAAGTCTTTGTTGGCTAAGATTGATCAGCTCTTCAAGGATTTGGATGTTGTACCAAGCCTGTCCGCTAATGGGGTTGATCGCAAGCACTTTGAAGATAGTTTGTCCAAGTTAGTTGATTTGGTTTATAACGATCAGTGCACGCCTGGTAACCCACGCCAACCTAGTTTGGCTGAAATTGAAGCTTTGTTGGAAGAACAATTCTAATTAAGTGACGATTACTAAAATAATTAAAAGATAATAAGTAGAATTTAAGCACCAGTTAGGTAAAACTAGCTGGTGTTTTTATTTGATATAAAAATTTTAAAGCCAGTTCGTACAATCATTTTGAGGACGTCGACTAGTATTTGATGTTTTCTTATAAATTGTTGTGTTGTTGATGGAGACAGGAAGGTCATTTTTTGAAGAGGGACACATTGGCTTACTAACTCAACATCGGCAGTAGTGTAGTAGTGAATTGAATAAGACAATCAGAATGGAGAACAATGAATATGGCTGGAAGAATTTCCGTTACCCCCGAAGAATTACAGACCCAAGCACAAACTTATATCACTGCCCGTGATATGGTTCAAGATGCGATTAACCAGGTGGAACAAACTAATGGCGCCATTGAACAAGAGTGGAATGGTGCCGCTTTTCGGGCCTATTTGGAGCAATATAATCAGTTAAAAGGCCAAGTAAATCAATTTAATGAGCTGCTGGTTTCAATTAATAACCAATTGAAGCAATATGCAACCACGGTGGAGCAGCGTGATCAAGAAGATGCGCAACGTTTTGGCTTGCAATAATTAGCAAACTCAATTAAATGCCAGACGATAGCGGTATGCTATCGTTTTTTATTTTAACTATGGAAGAGGAACGTGTTTATGCGAGAAAAAATAAGGGCAATAGCTGGGATACTGCTGGATTTTTTATTGACTTATCAACAAGTAACTAGCAGTCAATCACTGACTTGGGGACCGATATGGAGAGTGTTGAAAGGATTATGGCCTAAAGGGGGTTGGGGATTTTTAGGGTCACTGGGTTATGAGCGATGACAGTTGAAGAGCAGTGGATAGCATTAGAATTAATATATCAAGAGCAATCTCTAGATTTAAAAATTAGTCGCCAAATTACGGTGGCTCAGTTGCATGAACGTTTAAAACCATTATTACAACAACGGTTTGGGATTCAAACGGCCTATCGTTTGCGACTTTGGCAAAGGAGCCAAACGTTTGAAGGGCCAATATCGGCCTTAGCAATTGGCGATGGGGAGCGGTTAATAGTTGAGTTGGTGGCAAACTAATATGGCTGAAATCAGTAATGGGGACAGTAAAATACAATTTAACCAAGTGACGACTGGTTTTCAGGTTAACTTACCATTGGTTACCTTATCTATGACTGATATGGCGCTTTTGGAGGAAATTTTAGCGGATGCCTCTACAACTTTTTTAAAAGGAAGAGTTATTTTAAACGCCACTGAGCTCCAGATTTCCTACGATAATCCCTGTCATTGGCCGACTTTATCGCAAATTATTTTTCAAAAAAATCTATTTCAGCGTCTACAAATGGCTATTGCTCTGGTAACTTTAGCTTTAAATCAACAAGGGCAAAACCAAGTTTTTTGGCATCCAGATAATTTGTTGTGGGCGGGGGATAATTATTTACAAGTGGCTCATCGGGGCGTTGTTGGTTTAATTGAGTGGCACGACTGTAGCAATGATAACCAATTTAGACAGGTAAGAGCGCTCGTCACTTATTTGATGATGCCCCATTTAGATTACGAACTTTTAAGTGCTAACGCAGGCCTCTTGCGGTATGAATATGAGCCTAAGGAGGGACTAATATTAGCTCTGGAAAAAGCTCAAGATTTACAAGACTTATCAACATATTTAAATCATAGTTTAGCTGAGCAAATATCAGAAAATAACCAGCGATATCAACAGATTAGTAAAGTTAAGCATCGTTTTTATCAATGGGGACTTGGGGGATTACTGGTCTTAGTCATTACGTTGTTAACTGTTTTAGGATACGGCTATCAAGAAAGCTTATTTCACCAGCGAGTAATTAGGGCCCAATCCCAGTTTCAACAAGGACACTATCAAACGACCGTGACCACTTTAAGGAAGGATGACCCGCAGCGTTTTGATCATCAACTGTTGTATATTACTGCCTTTGCTTACGCTAACTTAGATGTTAATCATGATCAGCGTCAGTCAAATAGCCAAAATATTATGCCTGGATCAGCACGTCAATATTTATTGTATTGGGTTTATTTAGGGCGATCTCAATCACAGCGAGCTATTTCTATAGCTAAGGGACTTGGAAATCAGGATTTGATTGTTAGAGCTTATCAGCAATTGGTCCGGGAAACGGAGTGCAATGAAGAACTAGACGATGAAGAAAAGGAAAAACGATTAAATACTTATCAAAAGGAAATTGATTTATATAACAAAAAATTGGGAGAAAATGGTCGTGCAAAAAACAGTTAGCCTTTTTAAAATTTACTATTGGGATACTGTTTTTTGGCAAGGGGAGCTATCAGTAGCACAATGGGAAGAAAAATTACCCAATGGCCAGCGAATTTGGCTGAAACAGGGGCAAGTCCAACTAAATGAAGACGGACCGATTGAATTAGGACAAGTTATTTCCTTATCGACTAGTTATTTAGTAGTGTTAGTGGCTAATGAACAAATGATATTATCCTTTGTGCAACCGTCTAATCAACGACTACTCATCAGTGGGAAAAATGTGCCAGGCCACCTAGTAGGTACTAATGAGTTTTTTAATCAGATTGTTTATGTTAAGCCAGCTATAAAAGTGGGCACTTATCACTTACAAATTCCTGAAATAGCAGCGAATAAACAGATTTATTTAAATGGGTCGGCCATATCAGTTGGTGGCGATGAAATCGACTTTGAGCCGGGAAATACGCTTTTTTGTAATGGGCTCTTAATCATCAATGAAGGACCATACTGGCAGATAATGGTAGTGTGTGGTTGTTGTCGTTATGATTCTAAATGTTTAATTCCTCAACAAGGAATGCAGTGGTCACCAAAGGATTTTCCGTATCATTATCCTAGTTCCCGTTTTGTATTAGCCCCGCCGAGTAGTGATGATATTGAGTTAAAGACGCCCCAACAAATGACAGCTGAATCTAATACTGGATTGTGGCGAACCATTATTCCAGTGCTGGGGATGCTTTTAGCGAGTGGGGTGTTGGTACTTGTATCACACCAGAACCCTGTTATGATGATAACCATGATTATCATGGCTGTGGTGACGATTGGCCTGAGCTTGACGGAATATTTTAAAAATAAACGTCAACAAAAGCGCCGACAACAAGCTGATGAAAAAAATTACTGGCAATATTTGTATCGTCAGTGTGCTCGGTTAAGCTATTTACAGCGTCAGGAAAGCCGGCGCCTGGCTGATTGCTATCCGGATTTGAAGCAGCTAATGACTATGGCTGACACTTACGATAGTCGTATTTATGAACGGGTACCAAATAAGGATGATTTTTTAAAAATTCGAGTGGGTACGGGAAGAATTACCAGCCAGTATCGCTTTCAATATCAAGATGATGAGTTGAAAACAACCGGTATTTGGGTAAAGATACGGCAAGCGGTGTTGAAACCTCAGCAACATCTATTCCAGGCACCCATAACATTAAATTTGCAAACCAATGTCGGTTTAGTGGCTGAGTATGCAATTGCTCGTTTAATTGTTAAAAATTGGTTACTACAACTTGCTTTTTTTCATAGTTATCAACATGTTCAATTTTTAGTTTTACTACCTTCGGAAGATCAAAAATTCTGGTGGCCATTGCGCTGGTTAAAACAACTCGATTTGTCAGAAATAGACTTACGTGGATTTGTTTATGATGAGCAGAGCCAGTATTTGGTTTTAACTACTTTTCACCAACTATTAAACCAAAGGCGAGCGCGGGTTCAAGCAACTAGTGGAAATAAAGTCAAGTTTGCTATTCATTATTTATTAGTGGTTTTGGAAGACAAATGGCTATTACAGCATCCAATTTATCCATTATTATTGTCGGATTTAAGCTCCTTAAGCATCAGCATTGTTTGGGTACAAGGCAACAAGGGACAGTTACCATCTGAACTTGATACTGTTCTAACCTACAACAATACTCTGGTAGGCGAAATGCTGACGAAGGGGGATGCTTATCAGCAGTCCTTTGCGGCCTTATCGCTAACTAATAGTTTTTGTCAACGACGGTTTATTCGGAATTTAGCGAATTTAATCCATCCGCAATTAGAGCAGCAGTCTTTACCAGCAATGGTTTCTTTTTTGGATATCTATCGGGTAAGTCAAGTAAAAGAATTAAACATTGCCCAACGCTGGCAAAGAGCCAATCCAAGTCAGAGTTTAGCGGTACCATTGGGACTTGGAAGATCTAATCAAGTTCTCGAACTTGATTTGCATGAAAGTCAACACGGGCCTCATAGCTTAATCGCCGGGACGACAGGATCGGGTAAATCTGAATTACTGCAAAGTTATCTACTATCGTTGGCGGTAAATTTTAGTCCTGAGGATGTTGGTTTTATTGCTATTGATTTTAAAGGGGGTGGGTTGGCCAATCTGTTGGCTGAGTGTCCTCATTTACTAGGTAGCATTACCAATTTAGATGGGTCGCTTCTAAACCGGACTTTATTAAGTATTCGGGCTGAACTACATAAGCGTCAAAAGTTATTTAAAAAGTATCATGTGAACAACATTAATGATTATATGGCGTCCTATCGAGCAAAACAAAAAGGGACTAATTCAGTTTCTTTAATAGCATCACCGCAAAAACCGTTACCTCATTTATTTTTAGTAGCAGATGAATTTGCGGAGCTAAAGGCTCAAAAGCCGGAATTTATGCAGAAATTAATTTCAGTCGCGCGTATCGGGCGTTCCTTGGGCATTCATTTAGTGTTAGCGACTCAAAAGCCTAGTGGGATTGTGGACGAACAAATTTGGTCTAATATGAATTGTAAACTCGCTTTAAAGGTCCAAAATCAGGCCGATTCCAATGAAATATTAAAAACGCCCGATGCAGCCGATATTGTAGAAGCTGGTCGAGCTTATCTTCAAGTTGGAAATAATGAGCGCTATGAATTGTTCCAATCAGCTTGGAGTGGCGCTAAATACACGTTCAAGGCATCGAACCCCATGTCAATAGCTGATGATATTTGGTTGATTAACCGTTTTGGACAAAATCAAGCAATTCCGCCTTTGAAAAATACTACTCAGTTGTGGAAGAAGGCTAGTGGTAGCCAATTGCATGCTATTTTAGGAGAAATTCAGCGAGTACAGACCCAAAGTCGGTATCAACTACCTGATAAACCGTGGTTACCACCTTTACCACGGAAAATCAACTTGGATAGTATCGATTATGAGCAAAATTGGCAAAAAAACCTTAATTTAAAGGCTCCGATGGGGTGGATTGATTTACCAGATCAACAACAGCAGATTATCTGGTATTTTGATATACAACGAGCCGGACATACAATCATCTTGGGGAGTGTTGGTACTGGTAAAAGTACCTTTTTACAGACTTTAATTATGACTTTAGCGCAACAGAATAATCCTCGACTGCTTCAGTTTAATTTATTTGATTTTAGTCACAATGGGCTATATATTTTTAATTCACTACCGCATGTGCGTGATGTCTGCTCCTTAGAAAATTCTGAAAAATGTTTGAAATTTATGCGCTATTTATGTCAGGAATTAAATCGTCGTCAAACTCTACTACAACAACATCAGGCAACTAATTGGCAACAGTACTGTCAGCAAGTCAAAGAGCCCGAAGTAATTCAAGTGATTGTATTTGATGGTTATGACAATTTGCATGGTGCTGGTTTTGAGCAGGAATTTGAGCAAGGATTAGTCCAATTATTAAAAGCAGGTAGTCGATTAGGTATGTATCTCCTGTTAACTGGCTTGCGTGAAAATAGCCTACGTCTCGCGCTGAGTAGTTTAGTTTCCAATAAATTAATTTATTATTTAAATGATGAGCACAGTGTCTATCATTTACTGGGAGGTGATCGCTTGCCAGTCGAAAATATACCGGGTCGCCTGCAGTTGAAATATAAAGGACGGGTAGTGACTGCTCAAACGGGACTGGTGGCTACAGGAAAAGATAGCTTATCGACGATACGGGCAATGGTTAAATCGCTAGAACATGCTTGGTTTGGGGCTGTTCCAGCAGCTATTCCCATGGTCCCTCGACATCTTAGTTTTAAAAAGTTTTGGACACAATCAGCAATCCAGTTAATGTTAAAAAAGGGACAATTACCAATTGGCTTAGAATTAGAAGAAGCAAAAATCTGTTCACTATCCTTAACCCAGGAAGGGGTGTATTCATTAATTTATGATGGACTACTTCAGCGCGATAGCTTACATCAAATCATTTTACAAACATTAACTAGTCTTCCTAAGAACTGGCAAGGGCTTGTTTTAGATGTGAATGATGAGCTACGTGATTGCTCTTTAAAGCAACGGATTGCTCGACAGAGGATAGTGGCTAAAATTCAAGATTTGATTGCAATCGTAAAACAAGGTTTAGTTAAAAATGACTTTGACTATTACAGGGTTATTTATATTACTGACTTACAGGAACTGATTCAGTTAGGAATTCAAGTTAAGCAATTAGAATTACTTTTCCAACAAGGTAAAAAATTCGGAATTCATCTCCTCTTAATGGTTAATAGTACTTATTTAAACACAAACTATGACCCTATTAGCAGGTTGGTGAAAAATAATTTTACAGTCGGCCTATACGGTGGTGTTCTGTCTAATCAGAATTATCTATCTGTACCATTTAGTGGCCAGTTAACTCAATTGGCCGATGATGAAATGTACTATATCAATCATCGCCAGGTTCAACGGATTAAATTAGCAACTTAACTATATAAAAAAGGCCCCTCTAATAAACGTTAGAGGGACCTTTTTGGTTTAATTAGATGTTGAACGTTTGCTTAGTTTGACAACGCCTTCCCACCGTGGTGTTTGTGGGAACATATCAATGGGCTGGATATAGTCAACTCGATAAATTTTACTTAAATCAACCAAATCGCGAGCGAGTGTAGAGGGATTACATGATAGGTAAACCATTTTATTAGGTTGAGATTTTAAAATAGCACGTTTTAGCCTGATATCTAAGCCTAAGCGTGGTGGGTCAACAATTAAAGCAGTTGGTAGCCAACCTTCATCCTGCCATTTAGGTAAAATTTGTTCAGCCGTTCCGGCCTCATAACTGGCATTTTGAATATCATTTATTTCGGCGTTGTGATTGGCGTCTGCAACGGCTTCTGGAATAATTTCCATGCCGCGCACTTCCTTGACCTGTCGTGCAATCGAAAGGCCTAAGGTTCCTACACCAGCGTAAGCGTCAACTAATCGGTCAGTTGCTTGGGGATGTAGGGCAGTTAAGGCTTCTTCATAGGCAACTAACATCTGTTCATAATTTAGTTGCAAGAAGGCGCGTGGGGATAAATCAAAATTTTGTCCTAGAATTTCTTCCTCCAAATAATCAGATCCCCAGAGTTTAAAGGTCTCTTCACCCCAAATTAAACTTTGACGGCCAGGATTAACATTCTGGAAAATACCGTTTATTTCTGGCATACTAGTCTGAATTTTTTCTAATAGCGCTGGTAACCCAGGAAAATCAACTTGATTGGTAATGAGAGTTAATTGTGCCTGTCCAGTGGTTGCTGAAGAACGAACCACAATTGTTTTAACTACCCCTTTATTCTTATCTTCGTTATAAATTGAAACGGATAATTCATCTAAGATTTTAGCGACTTGACGAACGATTTTCATCGTTAAACGATCTTGGGTCTGTACATCGGGAAGATCAACTAAATCATGACTACCACGCTGGAACATACCAACAATAATATCTCCGTGATATTTTCGGACTGGAAACTGAACTTTATTACGATAATGGTAGGGATTGTCCATACCCAAGGCTGGTTTAATAGTATAGTCTTGCCAGCCCTTGGGTTGGAATTTTTCTAGCGCTTGGCGAATTAAATCTTCTTTGTATTTGAGTTGGGCTGGATAGGCTAGGTGCTCAAGTTCAAAACCACCGACTTGATCAGCAAATTCATCAACAGGGGTTACTCGATCTGGACTGGCGGTACGAATTGTTACTACACGAGCCTGAAGATATTTTTCTTGTACCTCGGTTACCTTGGCAGTCACGACTTCACCAGGCAAAGCTCCAGGAATAAAGACAATTTTGTGCTTGAAATAGCCGATTCCTTCACCATTTATTCCTAAGCGTTTAATGGTAAGGGGGAACTTTTGGCCAACTTTAACCATAATTTGATTCCGGTTGGGACGCTTTGCATATGAACCTTGTTTATAATTTGAAGACATATTTTTCCTTTATGGTGGCTATTATTCAATCCGAACAAAGTAAGAATGGATATCGGTTTGAAATAGTTTATGGATGTGCTGCATCAACAATAGTAACCAACTAATGGCTAATGCAAGGGCAATAATTTCAAAAGCAGTCAGTGATAGGTAGCGGATGATGTAAAAAAGGGTCATGGAAATGGCCATACCACCGGCAGTTAAATAAGAAAAAGTGATGAATTCCTTAGTGGCATTTGGTAAAAGGACTTTTAAACCAATCATTGGAATGGCAGTAAAAAGAATCAGACAATTAGCAATTGAATCGTGCAAAATATGAAACAAACCCTGATTGTTTGGAATAGCGCCGATGCAGGCTAAGCTTAGCGCATCTAAAGTTAAAAGGGCTCGTAGCGTAATTAATCGCCAATTTTTAGGGAAGCGCTGTTGAATTGGTACAAATAAATAGTCGATTAAAGTAATCCAAATTAAGCCTGAAATCATGAGCGTGGCATTAAATGTCCAAGAAAATTGGGCTTGATTTGTGCCTAAAAAACTAAAGTTATGCTGCCACCATAATAATTGACTATTGGTCACCATCGAAACCAACACACCACCGACGATAGTTAGCACTAACAAAGCTGTTATGTAAGTAGTTGAGGCTAGTAAGGCAGAATAAATCATCAAAAAATTGGTGATACTAATAAACATAAAAAATAAAATGGTAGCAGTAATTAAATCAAAACTTGCATTTTGAAAAAGATAACCAATGGCCCAAAAAGTACCGATGGTAATAAAGGCTTGCATGGTAGCAAAGGCGATGATGAGCGTCGGTGTTAAACGCCAGGCCACACGCCGGTCTTCAGGGCTAGATAACTGGCGAGTTTGTTGTACATGGGTCCAGATAAAACCAACCATTCCACTGATTTCACCCAGCAAAATCACGGAAGTTGCAATTGAATTGCTGCCTGTCAGTGGGATGATACTACGCTGTTGATAGTACGCTACCAGGAAGAAGATCGCCGTGCTAATCAATGAAGGAAATAAGAACCATCGGATTGAAATATCTTCTGATTGATTTTCCTGATTTGGACGGGTAATATTAACAGCTTTGTTTTTAAGGGTGATTTCAACCTCTTCCCCATGGGCAATACCAATCTTCTCCAAGAGTGGTTTGGGAACATTGATTTGATAATAATCTTTTGACATGAAGGCCTCCGGCCAAGTACAGTACTTTAAGTTTAAATGCTTCCTAATTTTATAAAAAAAAGTGAAAAATAGATATAGCACACTTGTGTTATATCATATATGTGCTATAATAATAAACGTAAGGAGGGCGAGGGTAGATATGAAAGAAGGTGAAGATGATGGTACGCTTCAATATCAAAGCGTATTTAGATGATCGAGCGTTAACTATTTATCGAGTCTCTAAGGTCTCGGGCTATGGCTATACCACGATTCATCGTTCTTTTAATAAGATTCAAACGACTGCTACAAGTCTTAATCTTCGTGATTTAGATGCTCTAGCACGAGCGCAACATATGGAAATGTGGCAGGTGCTTCGTGAGCTAGAACATCATTATCTTAATGACGAAGATGAATCCGAACAGAATAATTAATTCTATTTTATAAATATTAAAAATTAACAAGGAAGGTAGATATATATTATGGCAAACAACAACGGAATGTACGATCCATTTGGATCAGACATGAATAGTATTTTTAATAGCATGATGGGTGGTATGAACGGCATGAACTCAGAAAACCGTCGCTACCTAATTAATGGCCGCGAGGTTACACCGGAAGAGTTCGCTCAATATCGTCAAACTGGTAAATTACCTCAAGACGCAGCTGCTGGTGCCAATGTAGCCGGTAACGGTCGGCCAGCCGCACAACAGCCTGGTCAGGTTAAAGACGGCGGTATGTTAGCTAAGTTGGGTCGTAACTTAACCAAAGAAGCTCGCGACGGTTTGTTAGATCCTGTTATTGGTCGTAACCGCGAAATTCAAGAGACTGCCGAAATTTTAAGTCGGCGGACTAAGAACAATCCTGTTTTAGTCGGTGATGCCGGTGTTGGTAAGACTGCGGTTGTGGAAGGATTAGCTCAGGCGATTGTGAATGGGGATGTTCCTGCTCCAATCAAAGGTAAGGAAATTTATTCCATCGATATTTCTTCAATTGAAGCCGGAACTCAGTTCCGGGGTGCTTTTGAAGAAAATGTTCAAAAGTTAGTCGAAGAAGTTAAGGCCGCTGGTAATGTGGTGTTGTTCTTTGATGAAATCCATCAAATTCTTGGTGCTGGAAGTACCGGTGGTGAAGATGGTGGTAAAGGTTTGGCTGATATTTTGAAGCCCGCCTTAAGTCGTGGTGAGTTGTCCTTGATTGGTGCAACAACTCAAGATGAATACCGTAATACCATTTTGAAGAATGCTGCTTTGGCTCGTCGTTTCAACGAAGTAACAGTTAATGCACCAAGTCCAGCTGACACGTTGAAGATTTTGCAGGGAATTGCCCCACTTTATGAGAAGCACCACAATGTGTCTTTGCCAGAATCTGTGCTTAAGGCTGCGGTGGATTACTCAGTACAATATATTCCACAGCGTAGTTTGCCAGATAAGGCGATTGATTTAATTGATATGACTGCCGCTCACTTGAGTGCTAAAAACCCAGTAACTAGTAAGGTTAGCTTGGAAAATCGCTTGAGTGAGTTAGAAAGTCAACGTGATCATGCTGTTAACGGTGAAGATTACGAAAAGGCTTTGCAAGTTAAAAATGAAATTGCTGATGTGCAAAAGAAAATTGCTGAAGCTGAGAAGAATCAGAAGGTTACTGCAACACCAAATGACGTGGCTGAAGCAGTTGAGCGTTTGACTGGTATTCCAGTTGCTCAGATGGGTGCTTCAGATATCGAACGCTTAAAGAAGATTGATGAGCGTTTGGCTGGTAAGGTGATTGGTCAAGATGAAGCTGTTCAAATGGTTGCCCGAGCAATCCGTCGTAACCGTGCTGGTTTTGATGAAGGTAATCGACCAATTGGTTCCTTCCTCTTCGTTGGGCCTACAGGTGTTGGTAAGACTGAGCTAGCTAAGCAATTGGCGCTTGATATGTTTGGTAGTAAGGAAAATATCATTCGTTTGGATATGAGTGAGTATTCTGACTTGACTGCTGTTTCAAAGTTGATTGGTGCTACCGCCGGTTATGTAGGCTATGAAGACAACAGTAATACTTTGACTGAAAAGGTTCGTCGTAATCCTTACTCAATCGTGCTTCTTGATGAAATTGAAAAGGCTAACCCTCAAGTATTGACTTTGCTTTTGCAAGTGATGGACGATGGTCGTTTGACAGATGGGCAAGGAAACGTTGTTAACTTTAAAAACACGGTGATTATCGCTACTTCTAACGCTGGATTTGGTAACGGTAATGAAGAAAGTGACAAGAAGTTAATGGATCGTTTGGCACCATACTTCCGTCCAGAGTTCTTAAACCGGTTCAACGGCGTAGTTGAATTCAGTGCTTTAACTAAAGAAGACTTAAGGCAAATTGTTGATTTAATGTTAAATGATGTTAATAAGACCTTGGCCAAGAAGGATTTAACGTTAGCAGTTTCTGATGATGTTAAGAATCACTTGATTGAAGAAGGCTATGACGAGGCTCTGGGTGCTCGTCCACTTCGTCGAGTAATTGAACAACAGATTCGTGATCAAGTAACTGATTTCTATCTTGATAATCCAGGTGAAAAGCAATTAGCTGCTAACTTGGTTGATGGTAAAGTAGTGATTTCAGCTGTTATTACAGATGATAAGTAATAGAAAAAGGATCAAACCTAGGTTTGATCCTTTTTGTTTGTGCTGATTTTTTAAATTAAAACATCTTGATAATCATCATGATAGCGTTCAAAGAAAGCGATAGCGTAGGAACAAAGGGGTTGGATTTTTTGATGATTTTCCCGAGCTAAGCTAACGACTGCTTGAACTAACTGCTGCGCTACACCCTGGCCACGTAAACTTGGATCAACAAAGGTATGGTCAATTGCTAAGATTGTGTTGTCAGAGTTGGCCTGATAGGTTATTTCTGCTAATAAAGTATTGGCAGCTAGATAGTAATAGCGGCCTTGTTCATGTTGGAATTCCATAGTTTTTTCCTCCTAGATGGTTTCATTATACGATAAATCGGACTGTGAGGAAGGCGACTTAATGCCGTATAATAGAAAGGATAAAATTAAGAGGTGGTACAAATGACAACACGGGGTTTTGAAATTGTTAGTAAATATCAAAATGAGGATTTAACACTGCCACAACGCAGTACCTTTCAAGCTGCCGGATATGATTTTGAAGCGGCTCAAGATATCGTAATTTCTAGCATTATTCATCAAGATGCATTTCGCAAACTTAATCCATTAGCTTTGACGCGCCTTGATAAAGTGTTAGCCGACCCTAGTTGGCAAGAAATGCTTAAGCCTGTATTAATTCCCACGGGGATTAAAGCTTACATGGGGGCTGGTGAGTATTTGCAATTAGTGGCTCGTTCCAGTGCACCGATTAAAAAGCGAATGATGATGCCGAATGGTGTGGGTGTTGTTGATGCTGATTATTATGATAATACCAGCAACGAGGGTGAAATTTTTTTCCAATATATTAATTTTGGCTTACAAGACGTTCACATCAAGAAGGGGGAGCGGATTGGCCAAGGAATTTTCCTACCTTACTTGTTAGCTGATAACGATCAAACGATCCCCAAAGCCCAACGTCAAGGTGGATTCGGCTCCACTGGGGAGTATTAATGGCTAAAGCAAGAACACAATTTATTTGTTCTCAGTGTGGATTCAATTCCGCCCGTTATCTAGGACGCTGTCCAAACTGTGGACAGTGGGGTACCTTTGTTGAAGAAAAAATCCAACCTGAAAATACCAATCGCAAAGCTAGAGTTGGTCTAGATGGCCGGGCGGCTAAGGTTGAAAAAATAAATGAAATTAGTTTGGAAAATACACCTAAGGTAGCAACGCAGTTACAAGAGTTGAATCGTGTTTTGGGTGGCGGTGTGGTTGCGGGAACTTTGATCTTGATTGGTGGTGATCCCGGAATTGGTAAATCCACCTTGTTACTCCAAGTATCTGGTCAATTAGCCCATGCCGGCAAAGTTTTGTATGTGACCGGAGAAGAAAGTGCCAGTCAGGTTAAATTACGGGCGGATCGGCTTCATGTTGGCGGTGAAGATTTTTACCTTTATCCAGAAACCGATATGACCGCGATTAAAAAACAGGTGGAAGAACTAAAACCGGATTTTTTGGTGATTGATTCCGTACAAACAATGCAAGAACCGGACCTAAGTTCGGCCATTGGCTCAGTGTCTCAAATTCGAGAGGTGACCGCTGATTTACTTCAATTGGCTAAAACTAATAACATATCGATTTTTATTGTGGGGCATGTTACTAAGGATGGCGCCATTGCTGGCCCGAAAATTTTAGAACATATGGTTGATACGGTCCTCTATTTTGAAGGGGATCGACATTATAAGTATCGTATTTTGCGTGCCGTAAAAAATCGTTTTGGTGCAACTAATGAGTTGGGCATTTTTGAAATGCGAGACCGTGGCCTAGTAGAAGTGGCTAATCCATCCGAAATTTTCTTAGAAGAACGATTGGCTGGTGCCACTGGTTCGGCCATTGTGGTGGCTTTGGAAGGCTCCCGTCCGATTTTAGTAGAACTGCAGGCTTTGGTTACGCCCTCAGTTTTTGGGAATGCGCAGCGAACGGCTAGTGGTTTAGATCGTAATCGAGTTTCGTTAATCATGGCCGTCTTAGAAAAAAGATCTGGATTACTATTACAAAATCAGGATGCTTATTTGAAAGCTGCTGGTGGTGTTAAATTAGATGAACCAGCCATTGATTTAGCAGTGGCCGTCGCAATTGCTAGTTCATATCGTGATAAAGAATCACAGCCTAGTGATGTTTTTATTGGCGAAATCGGTTTAACTGGGGAAATTCGGAGTGTAGCTGATATTGAAAGCCGCCTAAAAGAAGCTCGAAAATTAGGTTTTCAACGCGCAATCGTCCCCAAGAATAATCTATCCGGTGCTGAGTTGCCAGAAGGTTTGCAAGTCCTTGGTGTGACTACCTTAAAAGAAGCGCTGCAGATTGCACTAGAGTAAATTTTAGACGGAATCTGTTGTATACTAGTTTTTGAACTTTTTAATTAAATTGAAGTAGATAGGAGAAAATACAATGACTGACGACGTTCGCGTTCGTTATGCACCATCACCCACTGGATATTTACACATCGGAAATGCTCGGACTGCCCTATTTAATTGGTTGTTTGCCCGCCATTACAACGGTACCTTTATTATTCGAATTGAAGATACTGATGCTAATCGTAATATTGCTAATGGGGAACAATCTCAGCTAGAAAACTTGGCTTGGCTTGGCTTAGATTGGGATGAGTCTCCTGACAAGGGTGGTGAGTTTGGCCCTTACCGCCAATCAGAACGGAATACTGATGGCATTTACCAAGCTTACATCGATGATCTATTGAAAAAAGGTTTGGCGTATAAATCTTATAAGACATCGGAAGAGTTGGCTCAAGAGCGAGAAGCTCAGCAAGCAGCAAAACAAGCGCCGCATTATGTTTATGAATATGAAGGTTTGTCCGACAGTCAGCGGGAAGCAAAATACGCTGAATTTGAAGCACAAGGTTTGAAACCCGTAATTCGTTTCCGTGTGCCAGAAGATAAAGTTTATGCTTGGGATGATATCGTTAAGGGACATATTGAAATTGGTGCCAAAGAAGTTGGTGGTGATTGGGTCATCCAAAAAGCTGATGGTATGCCAACTTATAATTTTGCAGTGGTAGTTGATGACCATCTGATGAAAATCACCCATGTTTTACGGGGGGATGACCACGTTTCTAACACACCTAAGCAAATGATGATTTACGAGGCTTTGGGTTGGTCAGTACCTGCTTTTGGACACATGGCTTTGATTATTAACGCTGCTACCGGAAAAAAACTATCCAAACGTGATAACGATGTTTTGCAGTTTGTCGAACAGTATCGTGAATTGGGTTATCAGCCCCAGGCCATGGATAATTTTATTGGCCTATTGGGTTGGTCACCAAAAGGTGAAGATGAAATTTTCAGTCTTGATCAATTTAAACAAATGTTTGACGAAAAGCGTTTAACGAAGGCCAATGCTAAGTTCGATCAAAAGAAGCTAGAGTGGATTAATAACCAGTGGATGCGCCGTGATAAAGAGAAGGTAATGCCACAGTTAATTCAAGAACTAGTTAATGCTGGCCTAATTACTGAAGAACAGGCCCAGACGAAAAAAGATTGGCTAGCTAATGTGATTGAGGTAGCCGGAGTGGATGGTATTTCATATACCCGTCAAATTGTTGATTTGGTACGGGAACCATTCTTTGAGTTAGGTGAAATTTCTGATGAAATGTTATCATATCTAACTTCTGAAGATGGCCATAAAGTTTATCAGGCTTGGAAAAAAGCCTATCAAGCTTTGCCAGCGGATGCTAGCGCTGAAGAATATATGGCGACTATTCGTTCAATTCAAAACGATTTAGAGATTAAGGGTCGTAATTTGTGGAATCCGATTCGAATTGCTACTACACACCAGATTCAAGGTCCTAATTTACCAGAGATGTTAGTATTACTGGATAAAAATAAGGTTTTGGCAACTATGGATGCCGTGGCTAAAAAATATTTAGGTTAATGGTTGAAAAGATGCAAGGTGCTCAAGCATCTTTTTTTATTTGTTATAATTAGAGGAACTATTTACGGAGAGCAACCATGTTAAAAGTCTATAATACTTATACGCTAACTAAAGAAACCTTTAATCCGATAACCCCAGGCCACATTAAAATGTATGTCTGTGGTCCAACGGTCTATAACTATATTCATTTGGGAAATGCACGGTCAGCAAGTGCCTTTGATACAATTCGTCGTTACTTAACATACCGTGGTTATCAGGTGGACTACGTTTCTAATTTCACTGATTTGGGTGATAAGGTTATTCAGCAAGCTCAAAAAGAGGGGTTGACTGAAGCTCAATTGGCGCAAAAATATGAAATGGCTTTTGATCAAGATACGGCGAAATTAAATATTATACCGGCCACTGTCCGTTCCAAAGCAACTGAGGTAATGACTGAAATTATTGACTTTGTAACTGATTTGCTGGAAAAAGGTTATGCCTACGAGGTTGAAGGGGATGTTTATTTTCGGGCTCGAAAATTCTCTAATTATGGTATTCTATCCCACCAGAATTTAAACGAAATGGAAGAAAACGCAGCTGGTCGCTTAAACGCTCAAGAGGCACTGCGCAAAGAAGATCCAATTGATTTTGCTCTGTGGAAGGGTGAACATCGTTCGGGAGTTCAAGCTTGGTCCTCACCATGGGGCTTTGGTCGTCCCGGTTGGCATATTGAATGTTCGGTCATGATTGATAAGTATCTTGGCCCAGCCATTGATCTTCACGGTGGTGGAATTGACTTGGCTTTTCCACACCATACTAACGAAATTGCTCAATCAGAAACTCATAGTGGTGAAGAATTTGTAAGGTATTGGTTACATAATGGGTTCGTAAATGTTAATCAAGAAAAAATGTCTAAGTCTTTGGGAAATTTTACGACGGTGCATGAATTACTTTCCCAGTATTCCGATGCTCAAACCCTACGCTTCTTGTTGACCAAAACGCACTATCGTCGGCCAATTAATTATAGCGACACTACGCTGGAACAAGCCCAAATAGAACTTGATCGTATTCGTCGGGCCTATCGCCGATTGGCTAAACGTGTAGCCGTAGAATCAATTAAAGATAGTACCGACGCAGCTGTTGAAGAACAGTTAAAATTAATTAAAGCTGATTTTATGGATGCGATGGATGATGATTTTAATACTGAGAACGGATTAGCAGTAATTTTTGAGTTAGTTACGCTAATTAACCAGTACGCTGATCAAAACTCATTACAGCTAGCAACTGCTCACCATCTACTAGATGCTCTCCAAACTTTAACGAGTATTTTTGGCATTGATAACTTGGAGCTAAAAGAATCCTTAAATGAGGAAGAACAACAGCTGCTGGATGCTCGTGCTCAAGCACGATTGATGAAAGACTTTACTGCTTCGGACCGACTACGGGATGAACTACTGGCTAAAGGAGTAGTGGTAAGAGATACTGTGCAAGGCCAAGAGTGGGAGAGAAAATAAAAAATATAAAAAAGAGCTTGCGAAGTAAAAAGAAACTTGGTATAGTAATAAAGTTCTGTTGCGAGGCGAGCGAGATGAACAACTTAAAAAAGTTGTTGTTGACAAGCGAG
>NZ_CAKOET010000006.1 GCF_933208495.1 Convivina praedatoris | reverse complement strand
CTGCTTCGAGGGTTCGAATCCCTTTCTCTCCATATTGGACGCTTAGCTCAGCTGGGAGAGCACCTGCCTTACAAGCAGGGGGTCACAGGTTCGATCCCTGTAGCGTCCATTTGACTACGGCAGTCAAAGCAAGCCACGTCGGGATAGAAGCTGCCGACTTAGCTCAGTTGGTAGAGCACCGCTCTTGTAAAGCGGGGGTCGAAGGTTCGAGTCCTTTAGTCGGCATATAATGCGGAAGTAGTTCAGTGGTAGAACATCACCTTGCCATGGTGGGGGTCGCGGGTTCGAATCCCGTCTTCCGCTTGGAATGCCGGCGTGGCGGAATAGGCAGACGCACAGGACTTAAAATCCTGCGATGGAAACATCGTACCGGTTCGATCCCGGTCGCCGGCATATGCACCTATAGCGCAATTGGATAGAGCGTCTGACTACGAATCAGGAGGTTGCAGGTTCGACTCCTGCTAGGTGCATAGAGTTGAAAGAAACTCTAACAGAAGAATGGCCGGGGCAAAGACCTGGGAAAAGTACGGGACGTAGCTCAGCTTGGTAGAGCACCTGGTTTGGGACCAGGGGGTCGCAGGTTCGAATCCTGTCGTCCCGATGACTGAAGAAAATCAGTTAAGGCGATCGCGGTGTAGCTCAGCTGGCTAGAGCGTTCGGTTCATACCCGAGAGGTCGAGGGTTCGATTCCCCCCGCCGCGATAGGCTCGAAGCGGGACCATTAGCTCAGTTGGTTAGAGCAGACGGCTCATAACCGTCCGGTCGTTGGTTCGAGTCCAACATGGTCCATTAAGGACACAAAATATAATGGAGAATTACCCAAGTCTGGCTGAAGGGAACGGTCTTGAAAACCGTCAGGTCGAGAAATCGGCGCGAGGGTTCGAATCCCTCATTCTCCTTTAAGTGGGGAACCACGAATAATATTATCGCGGGATGGAGCAGTTCGGTAGCTCGTCGGGCCCATAACCCGAAGGTCGTAGGTTCAAATCCTACTCCCGCAATTGGTCGCATGGTCTAGCTGGTTAGGACGCCTGCCTGTCACGCAGGAGATCGCGGGTTCGAGCCCCGCTGTGACCGTTTCTATGAAGAAGAATAGAAGATGGCTCGGTAGCTCAGTTGGTAGAGCAATGCATTGAAGCTGCATGTGTCGGCGGTTCGATTCCGTCCCGCGCCATAGGAATGAAAGTTCCAGCATGCGAATGTAGTTCAATGGTAGAATTCCAGCCTTCCAAGCTGGCTATGCGGGTTCGATTCCCGTCATTCGCTTTTGTTTCGGCAAGAGAAGCAAAGAGGGGCCTGTAGCTCAGCTGGTTAGAGCACTGTGTTGATAACGCAGGGGTCACAGGTTCGAGTCCTGTCAGGCCCATGACAAGGGAGAGGGAATCCTCTTCCTTTTTTGTTTATTTCTAAATTTTTATGTGCTATCATTAACCTATATGTTCCTTACCATAAGTAAACCAACGCAGAAAGACATTGTTTGATGTGAAATGTCGGGTTGAAATTCCAGTAAGTTCTAGTTGATGCTAATTACATCCGGTGACACCGTTATCTGTTTGAATGAGAGCTATGTTTTTGACATAGAAAACGGGTGGTACCGCGGAAGTGCGTTTTTCGTCCCGATTTGTAGGTAGCTACAATTGGATGAAAACGCTTTTTGTTTACTTAAATATTCTGGAGGATGTTATGTTAGATATTCGTTATTTGAGAAAAAATGCAGATGAAGCTCGAACTCGTTTGGCTGATCGTGGTGTGGAAGCAGAGACATTGGATCGTTTATTGGCGTTAGATCAACGGCGTCGAGAAACAATTGCTGAAGTTGAGACATTAAAGGCTCAGCGAAACGAAGTGTCAGATAGAATTGCCTTTGCTAAACGTCAAAAAGAAGATGCTAGTCAAGCTATTGCAGAAATGCAGACAGTCGGTGCTAAGATTAAGGAATTAGATGCTCAACGAACTACTTTGGAGCAAGGCGTAGAAGGTATTGCGGCTCACTTGCCTAATTTGGCGGCTAAAGAAGTACCAGTGGGTCCTGATGAAAGCGCTAATGTGGAACAACGTCGTTGGCAACCTGATGAAGCTAGTTATTCTAAGCGTCCCCAGGTTTTGCAAGGTGCCCCTGAGTGGTTAAAGCCTCATTTTGAAATTGGAGAAAATCTAGGCATTTTGGATTTTGAACGTGGGGCCAAAGTATCAGGAGCACGTTTCTTGTATTATATTGGTGATGGAGCTCGTCTGGAACGTGCTGTTTATAATTTTATGTTAGATGAGCATCGTAAAGAAGGGTATACCGAGATGATTACCCCCATTGTGGTTAATAATACTGCAATGTTTGGAACGGGTCAGTATCCTAAGTTTGTTGATGATGCTTATCGAGTTGAAGGATTAGAACAAACTTATATCCCGACTGCTGAAGTACCATTGACTAATTATTTTTCTGGTGAAACAATTCCAGCCGAAGATTTGCCAATTAAATTTACGGCTCTCTCACCATCTTTCCGCAAGGAAGCTGGAGCAGCAGGACGTGATACACGTGGCTTAATTCGTTTGCACCAATTTAACAAAGTTGAAATGGTTAAGTTTACAAAACCAGAGCAGTCATACGATGAGTTAGAGAAAATGACTGCAAATGCAGAAAATATCTTGCAAAAGCTAGAAATTCCCTATCATGTAATCATGTTATCAACAGGAGATATGGGATTCTCAGCAGCTAAAACCTATGATGTTGAAGTGTGGATGCCAGCCCAAAATGTTTACCGAGAAATTTCTTCGGTTTCAAATACTGAAGATTTTCAAGCCCGTCGAATGCATATTACCTATCGAGATGAACAAGACAAGCTACAGTTAGTGCATACTTTAAACGGTTCAGGTTTGGCTGTTGGCCGAACAGTAGCAGCTATATTAGAAAACTATCAAAACGAAGATGGTAGCGTCACTATTCCAACGGTCTTGCGTCCTTATATGGGGGGACAAGAAGTGTTAGCGGCTACGCCTCATTTTTGATAATAATGAACAAGACTTGTGATATGTATTTTTCAAGTCTTTTTTGTTATAATTATATTTAGTTTACCATCACGGTTTGTTATTGATTTTAGTATGAAGGGAGTCCTTTGCGAATAAGTGAAGGCATCAAAAAATATGGTTAATCCAGTACGTAAGTTAGTTGATAATTCTAAACGACAACTTAAAAAAGTAGAAGCAATAACTGAGAAAGTGGAAAGCTACGCTGACGCTATGTCTGCATTATCTGATAAAGATTTGCAAGCGAAAACGGCTGAGTTTAAGCAAACTATTAAAAATGCCACTGAGGGTATTAAGGATGATCGAGCTTATAATAAAGCTTTAGCGGATGTTTTAGACCAATTATTGCCAGAAGCTTTTGCGGTAGCGCGTGAAGCAGCTAAACGTGTACTAGGCCTTTATCCTTTCCACGTTCAAATTATGGGCGCAGTGGTTTTGCACGGTGGCAACTTAGCCGAAATGAAGACCGGAGAAGGTAAAACCTTGACAGCCACAATGGCAGTCTATCTTAATGCCCTCCCAGGACGTGGTGTTCATGTTGTTACAGTTAACGATTATTTGTCTCGCCGAGATGCAGAGCTGATGGGCGAGCTTTATAATTGGTTAGGCTTAACTGTTGGGGTTAACGTTGGAGATGATGCACCAGAAGATAAGCGTAAGGCTTATGATGCTGATATCACCTATTCAACTAATTTCAACATTGGTTTTGATTATCTACGTGATAACATGGTTAGTCGTGCTGAAGATCGTATCATGCAGCGTGGTTTGAATTTTGCGCTAATTGATGAGGCTGATTCAATCTTAATTGATACGGCACGAACACCTTTGATTATTTCAGGACCCGGATCAGGAATTTCACCACTTTATCAGCAAGCTGATCGCTTCGTTAAAACTTTACAACGTGATGAAGATTTTAAGGTTGACGAAGAAGGTAAAAATACGCTTTTGACTGAAGAGGGTATTAAAAACGCAGAGGTATTCTTTAACCTAGATAATCTATATGGTCCTAAAGATACTGCGCTAACACATCACATCGACCAAGCCTTGCGAGCTAATTTTAATTACTTGCGTGATAAGGACTACGTTCTTCAAGAAGGTGAGGTCAAGTTGATTGATCAATCTACAGGCCGTATTTCAGATGGGACTCGTCTTTCTGATGGCTTGCACCAAGCTATTGAAGCTAAAGAAGGTCTGCAAGTTCAAGAAGAAAACAAGTCAATGGCACAAATTACCTATCAAAATTTGTTCCGTATGTATCGTAAACTTTCGGGTATGACTGGTACCGCTAAGACTGAAGAAGAAGAGTTACGTGAAATCTATAATATGGACGTCGTAGAGATACCTACTAACAAGCCAATTCAACGCTTGGATCGTCCTGATTTACTTTACCCATCGCTAAAGTCGAAATTTAATGCAGTTGTAAAGATGGTATCCGAACTTCATGCGAAGGGCCAGCCAGTACTACTGGGAACCGGATCGGTTGAGTCATCAGAGTTAGTTTCTAAGTTATTAACAGCACATCATATTCCACATAATGTTTTGAATGCCAAGAATAACGCTAAGGAAGCTGAAATTATTGCTAACGCGGGACAGCGTGGAGCAGTTACCGTCGCAACCAACATGGCCGGTCGTGGTACTGATATTAAGTTGGGACCAGGCGTTGATGAACTTGGTGGTCTAGCTGTGATTGCAACAGAGCGACATGAATCTCGTCGAATTGATAATCAGTTACGAGGACGTGCTGGTCGGCAGGGGGATCACGGGTTTTCACAATTTTTCTTATCTTTGCAAGACGATTTAATGATTCGTTTTGGTGCAGAACGAGTGCGTTTGCTGCTAGAGCGGATGAATATGGACGAAGAAGATACAGTAATTACGCACCGATGGATTACTCGCTCGGTTGAATCAGCTCAAAAGCGTGTCGAAGGAAACAACTATGACACACGTAAAAATGTCCTACAATATGATGATGTTGTTCGCGAGCAACGAGAATTGATTTATCGAGAACGTGACCAAGTACTTGATGAAAAAAATTCTCTGGATGATGTATTTATTCCAATGGTTAAACGTACTATTGACCGAGTTGTAGATGCTCAGACTCCTGGTAATGATCCTAGTAAGTGGGATTTGGACGAAATCTCTAACTTTATTAGTGATGCACTATCAGTTAGTGGTGAAGGGCTCACTCGGCTGAATAATCTTTCCCGCCAAGAAATTAAAGATAAGTTATTTGCAATTGCTCAACAGAATTTTGCTGATAAAAAGAAGCAGCTTTATGAGCCAGGACAAATGTTAGCGTTTGAACGGATTGTTATTTTACGCTCGGCAGATCAACATTGGACTGATCATATTGATTCCTTAGATCGTTTACGTCAAGGAGTAGGTTTACGTGGTTATGGGCAATTAAACCCATTGATTGAATATCAGCGCGAGGCCTTTGATAATTTCAATAAAATGATTGCTGATATCGAATATGATGCGACTCGGACTTTCATGAAGTCTGAGATTCGGCATAATATATCTGCGTAAAATGATGAGCGAACTTCGGTTCGCTTTTCTTATGAGGAGAGGATAAGTATGGAATTAGTTGATGCTAAACGGGCTTTGGAAGAGATAACAACAAATATTGATCATTTTAGAGAATCATTAGATTTAGAGGCGTTGACTGAAGAAATTGCTGATTATGAAAATCAGATGACGGTTCCTAGTTTTTGGGATGATCATGAGGCTGCTCAAAAAATAATTGATGCTAATAATGTTTTAAAAACACGTCGGGATTCTTTTTTGCATCTAGTTAATCAATCTGAAGAATTAGCAGTTTTAATTGAAATGCTATCAGAGGATGCTAATGATGCTGAAATGATGGAAGAGCTCAGTGCTGGAATTGAGAAAACACAAAAAGATATTGAAGCTTATAATCTTGAGCAATTGTTAACTGGTGAATATGATGCTAACAATGCTATTTTGGAAATCCATCCTGGATCAGGTGGAACCGAATCAACTGATTGGGGTGCTAATCTCTATCGGATGTATACACGATGGGCACAACAACATGATTTTAAAGTGGATGTTTTAAACTACAATCCGGGTGATGAGGCTGGAATTGATAGTGCTACTATTAAAATTAGTGGGCATAATGCCTATGGATTTTTACGCAGTGAAAAGGGCGTCCACCGTTTTGTTCGTATTTCACCGTTCGATAGTGCCGGTCGTCGGCATACTAGCTTTGTCAGCATTGATGTGATGCCTGAATTAGACGATTCTATTGAAATTGATGTTCGAGATGAAGACATTAAGATGGATGTTTTTCGTTCTGGTGGAGCTGGAGGACAAAACGTCAATAAGGTTTCTACAGGGGTACGTTTGACCCACGAACCAACTGGTATCGTTGTTGCTTCTACTGTTGAGCGAACTCAATATGGAAACCGTGACTATGCGATGCGACTATTAAAGGCTAAGCTGTATCAGTTAGAACTGGAAAAACAAGAGGCCGAACGAGCTGCAATTAGTGGTGAAAAATTGGAAAATGGTTGGGGATCACAGATCCGTTCCTATGTACTCCATCCTTATCAGATGGTAAAGGATCATCGGACCGGCTTTGAAACTAATCAGCCTCAAACTGTTTTAGATGGGGATCTTGATCCATTTATTAATGCTTATTTACAGTGGCAATTATCATTAAAGAATCCAGATTAATATAAAAAGTCGAAACATTTGTTTCGACTTTTTGCTTGGTATAATTTTGATAAAAACAGTCTATGCGGTATAATATATTCCAACATTTCTCGTTGGATGCCTAACTTTAAGGAGGCAATACATGGATAATGATTTTACGAATAGTGCACAGAATGTATTAATTTTGGCGCAAGAACAGGCACAACATTTTAAGCATCAAGCAGTTGGCACTGAACATTTACTATTGGCTTTGGCCATTGAAAAAGATGGGTTGGCTAGCAGCGTTTTAACTCAATTTGATATCCAAGTTGATGATATTCGTGAAGAGATTGAACATTTTACTGGATATGGTTTAACTGAACACTATGAACCCGGTACCTATTTGCCATATTCACCCAAAGCAGCTGAAATTCTTCGCTTAGCTAACGAACAAGCGCAACTTTTAGGACAGCATCAAGTAGGAACCGAACATATATTGCTAGCTCTATTGCAAGATAGTAATGTGCTATCTTCTCGTATTTTGTTAGCTTTGGATGCTAATTTAAAGGAGATAAATCGCGTTATTTTACGAAAATTAGGTGTAACTGATTTACGCAAACAAATGAAGCAACAAAAAGAGCGTAATAAGGAACAAATTGGTACACCTACCCTAGATCAGTTGTCTCGTGATCTGACCCATATTGCTAAAGAAGGTGGTCTGGATCCAGTTATCGGACGTGATCAAGAAGTTCGACGAGTGATTCAGGTCTTATCTCGACGAACTAAAAATAACCCTGTTTTAGTGGGAGAACCTGGTGTTGGGAAAACAGCTATTGCGGAGGGATTGGCCCAAAAAATAGTAAATCAAGCTGTGCCAGATAACTTAAAAAATAAGCGTTTAATGGCCTTGGATATGGGATCATTAGTTGCAGGTACTAAGTATCGTGGTGAATTTGAAAATCGTTTAAAGCAAATTTTACAAGAAATTGAACGCGACGGACAAGTCATTCTTTTCATTGATGAATTACACACTCTAATTGGTGCAGGGGGTGCTGAAGGAGCCATTGATGCAGCTAATATCTTAAAGCCGGCTTTAGCTCGTGGAGAACTCCAACTTTTGGGGGCAACAACCTTTGATGAATATCAAAAATACGTAGAAACTGATGCAGCTTTAGAACGGCGTTTTGCTCAGGTAGTAGTGAAAGAGCCGTCAATAGATGAAGCCACAGAAATTTTAATGGGTTTACGTGTTCAATTTGAAAAATATCATCAGGTGGCTATTACTCCAGAAGCAGTTAAGAGTGCAGTTACCTTGTCCGCTCGTTATATTACTGGTCGATTTTTGCCAGATAAGGCAATTGACTTAATGGATGAAGCTGCTGCACGAGTTCGATTGGATGCTATTGACCGCACTACGCCATTGATGAAAAAACAAGCTGAATTGAAAAAAATTCAATTAGCTAAAGAAGCGGCTTTAGCTGCAATTGATTTTGAACAAGCAGCTCAGTTAAGACAAGAAGAAATCACTTTGCGTCAAAAAATTAATAAAGCGAAACATCGTCAGTCCAAAAAGGAAAGTAAACCTGATCAATACGGTCTCACTGTCAATGGAGAAGACATTGCTCAGGTAGTGGCCCAACAAACTGGTGTGCCGGTTACACAATTAGAAAAGAATGAACAACAACGTTTAATTAATTTGGAACAAGTTTTAGGTCAACGTGTGATTGGGCAGCATGATGCTGTGTCTGCTGTAGCACGGGCAATTCGACGAGCCCGTTCAGGTTTAAAAGATCCGCAGCGTCCGATTGGTAATTTCATGTTTTTGGGACCAACCGGTGTTGGAAAAACTGAGTTAGCTAAGGCTTTGGCCGAATCAATGTTTGGTAGCGAAAACAACTTGATTCGGGTTGATATGTCGGAATATCAGGAACGCTATTCAGCTAGTCGATTAATTGGTGCGGCACCCGGATATGTTGGTTATGATGAAGGCGGACAATTGACTGAGCGGGTTCGTAAACAGCCATATTCAGTTATTTTATTAGATGAGGTAGAAAAAGCTCATCCGGATATTTTTAATTTAATGTTGCAGGTTTTTGATGATGGATTTTTAACAGATTCTAAAGGTCGTAAAGTAGATTTTAGGAATACAATCATTATTATGACTTCTAATTTGGGGGCAACCCGATTGCGTGACGAAAAATCAGTTGGTTTTGGCGCTCGTGACCTTTCTACCAATCACGAAGCAATTGCTAGAAAAATCCGAGAGACATTAAAGGAAACATTCCGCCCTGAATTTATCAATCGACTAGATGATGTGATTGTTTTTAACCCACTAAATGAAAATGAATTACATCAAATTGTTAAATTAATGAGTAAGGATATTTTAGATCGAATCACTGAGCGAGGAATCCGCGTTAAAATGACGCCAGCTGCTATCGATGCAGTGGCTAAAGCTGGATTTGATCCAGAATATGGTGCTCGGCCAATTCGTAGAGTTTTGCAATCAACCGTAGAAGATCAGCTGAGCGAAGCGCTCCTAGCTGGTAAGATTACGACTGAAGATTCTGTTACTATTGGTGCTAAGAATGGCAAAATTAAGTTAACTATAAAACCACTGGTTAAAGTTTAAAGAAGAAAGGAGCTGATATAGCTCCTTTTTTATGTAAATAATTTTATGACAAGCCAGCTGACTGACAGAAAAGGAATAAAAGCAATTGCAGGTCGATGGGATGCTTTGAAAAAGAAAAGGAAAGCTAATCCAGTAGCTAATAACATGGCCCAGGCGAATTGGATATAGGTTAAATCTAATAGTAATAAAATTAAAACCGGATAATCGCCACTACCCAATACCTTTCGATATGCAATTAACCACCAACTCAGCAAACTAATAGTAATTAGTAAATACAGAGAGGTATGGTGATATTTTTGAATATAAAGTATTAGGTTAATGAGCCAAAGATAATTGCTGTGAGCTTGCTGTTGATACAGATCTTCAACGGTTAAAAAAAGCAGAGCCAAGCAAATAATAAAAGTAAGCCATTGGCCCCAAAAGTGATATAAAATTATGGCACCTATTCCTTCGTAAATAGCAAAACGCAGTCCAAATTTAAAATGACAGTGGCGGCATCGCCCTTGTAGTAATAAAGCCGATATAATTGGTATTAAGTCCAAAGCCTTTAATTGGTGATGGCAGTTAAAACAATAGGAACGTTTGGTCCATAAAGAGACTCCTTGATTACTGCGATCTACTAAACATAATAGGGTTGAAATTAGAATGGCTGAAAAACATAAAATTAAAATATCTTGCATACTTAATTAGACGAACAAGCTGCACAAATTTTATAAAGTAAATTGGCTAAGAACCTTGACTTAGATAATATTTCTGCTATTATATTTGTCGTGCTTTTAAGTAATCTGTTCTGTGACCTAGTCACAGTGTGCTAAACGGCGCTGTAAAGGCAATTTCAAACAGATTCCCGTCGGGCACTTTTGTTTAATAGCAAAAATGGCACGCCTGGAACTGTGTCAAACAAATTTTAAGGAGATAGTAGGATGCCTACAATTAACCAATTGGTTCGTAAGTCACGTAAGTCCCAAGTGACTAAGTCTAAGTCACCAGCTTTGAACTTCGGCTACAACTCAATGAAGAAAAAAGCCACTAACAACGTTTCACCTCAGAAGCGTGGAGTTGCTACTCGTGTGGGGACTATGACCCCTAAGAAGCCTAACTCGGCTTTGCGTAAGTACGCTCGTGTACGTTTGTCAAACTTATACGAAGTTACTGCTTATATTCCTGGTATCGGACATAACTTGCAAGAACACTCGGTTGTTTTGATTCGTGGTGGTCGTGTTAAGGATTTGCCTGGTGTGCGTTATCACGTTATCCGTGGTGCGTTAGATACTGCCGGTGTTGATGGCCGAATGACTTCCCGTTCAAAGTACGGAACTAAGGCCCCTAAGAAGTAAGAAGGAGAGACTGACTTATGCCACGTAAAGGTTATACTAAGCGTCAGGAAGTTCTACCTGACCCAATTTACAATTCAAAGTTAGTTTCACGTTTGATCAACAAGTTGATGATCGATGGAAAGCGTGGAACTGCTTCAACTATCTTGTATGATGCTTTTGATCGTATCAAGGAAACTACTGGTAATGATCCGCTAGAAGTTTTCCAACAAGCAATGGAAAATATCATGCCAGTATTGGAAGTTAAGGCTCGCCGTGTTGGTGGTTCTAACTACCAGGTGCCAATCGAAGTACGTCCTGATCGTCGTACAACTTTGGGATTGCGTTGGTTGGTTAACTATGCTCGTTTGCGTAACGAACATACAATGGACGAACGTTTGGCCAAAGAAATTATTGATGCTGCCAATGATACAGGTGCATCAGTTAAGAAGCGCGAAGACACTCATAAGATGGCTGAAGCCAACCGTGCCTTTGCTCACTATCGTTGGTAAGGTTCTAGCATTGTTAGGCCATAGGTTTAGCATAGCTGACACTTATCACAGATATTTATTACTACAGCTAAAGCGCGCATAATTTGTGTCGCTTTTTGTTGCAAGTAGAACAGAATCAGGAGAAAACTCACAATGGTAAAGCGTGAATACCCACTTGATCGTACTCGTAATATTGGAATCATGGCTCACATTGATGCGGGTAAGACCACTACTACAGAACGTATCTTGTACTATACTGGTAAGATTCACAAGATTGGTGAAACCCATGACGGTGCTTCACAAATGGATTTCATGGACCAGGAAAAGGAACGTGGAATTACAATCCAGTCAGCCGCTACTACAGCAGTTTGGCGTGGATTCTTTGACCAGTATGAACATGCTCCATACCGTGTTAACATCATTGATACCCCAGGTCACGTGGACTTCACTATCGAAGTTGAACGTGCTTTGCGTGTTTTGGATGGTGCCGTAGCGGTTTTGGATGGTGCTGCCGGTGTTGAACCACAAACTGAAACAGTTTGGCGTCAAGCAACTACTTATAACGTTCCTCGTATTGTTTTTGTTAACAAGATGGATAAGTTGGGGGCTGACTTTGCAATGTCTGTTGCCTCAATGCACGAACGTTTGCAAGTTAATGCTGAAGCTATTCAATGGCCAATTGGTGCCGAAGATGACTTCGAAGGTGTGATTGACTTAGTTGGTCAAAAGGCTTACTACCCAACTGATGAGCTTGGTTCAAATTGGGAAGCACGTGAAATTCCAGCTGAATACCAAGACTTGGTTGTTGAACGTCGTGAAACATTGGTTGAAGCAGTTGCTGATGTCGATGAAGAATTGATGAACAAGTACCTTGAAGGTGAAGAGATTTCAATCGATGAATTAAAAGCAGCTATTCGTCGTGCTACTTTGAACCTTGAATTCTATCCTGTATTAGCTGGTTCAGCTTATAAGGATAAGGGTGTTCAAATGATGTTGGATGCCGTGGTTGACTATCTTCCAGGACCTTTAGAAGTGCGTCCATATGTTGCCACTAATCCTAAGACTGATGAAGAAGTTGACTTGATTGCCGATGATGACAAGCCTTTCGCAGCTTTGGCCTTTAAGATTATGACTGATCCATTCGTTGGTCGTTTGACATTTATGCGCGTGTATACTGGAACATTGAAGTCTGGATCATACGTACAAAACACTTCATCAGATAACCGTGAACGTGTTGGTCGTTTGCTACAAATGCATGCCACTTCACGAACTGAAATCGAAGAAGTGTTCTCTGGTGATATTGCTGCCGCTATTGGTTTGAAGAACACTACTACTGGTGATTCTTTGACTGATGTTGATCACCCACTTGTTTTGGAGTCAATGGAATTCCCTGACCCAGTTATTGAGTTGGCCATTGAACCTAAGACTAAGGCTGATCAAGATAAGTTAGCTAATGCTTTGCAAAAGTTGGCTGAAGAAGATCCTTCATTCCGTGCTACAACTAACCCTGAAACTGGTGATACTTTGATTGCTGGAATGGGTGAGTTGCAGTTGGATATCATGGTTGATCGTATGCGCCGTGAATTCAACGTTGAAGCTACTGTTGGTGCTCCTCAGGTTGCTTATCGTGAAGCCTTTACTAAGACTGTTCAAGCGCGTGGATTCTTCAAGCGTCAGTCTGGTGGTAAGGGACAGTATGGTGATGTTTGGATTGAATTCTCACCTAATGATGAAGGTGCTGGATTTGAATTCGAAGATGCCATCGTTGGTGGTGTTGTTCCCCGTGAATATATTCCATCTGTTGAAGCTGGTTTGAAGGATGCTATGCAGGCTGGTCCTTTGGCTGGATTCCCATTGGTTGACTTGAAGGCCAAGTTGTACGATGGATCTTATCACGATGTCGATTCTTCTGAAGCTGCCTTTAAGATTGCTGCTTCATTAGCTTTGCGTGAAGGTGCTAAGACTGCTGGCGCAGTTATCTTGGAGCCAATCATGGCGGTTGATATTGTTGTACCTGAAGACAACCTTGGGGATGTTATGGGTCATGTTTCTGCTCGTCGTGGATTAATTGAAGGTCAAGAAAACCGTGGACCAGTGCTTGCTGTTAAGGCACAGGTACCTTTGTCAGAAATGTTCGGTTATGCAACTACTTTGCGTTCAGCTACGCAGGGTCGTGGAACATTCCAGATGGTATTTGATCACTATCAAGCCGTTCCTAAGAATGTGCAAGAAGAAATTATTAAGGCGCAAGGTAAGGAAGCTTAATCTTATCTATTTGTCTAAAAAGAGTGCTACTTTAGTAGCGCTCTTTTTTGTTGGAGACTATAATTAAAAAGTTAAGTTATTGTAGAATTGAAGAACTAAAAATTTGAGGTTGGGAATGTCATGGAAAATAAAGAACCAATTATTGAGTTTCAACAGGTAGATTTATCTTTTGGTAGTACTAAAGTTTTGAATAAAATTGATTTAGCACTGGATGCGGGTAAGTTTTATACCTTGTTGGGCCCATCTGGCTCTGGTAAGTCAACGATTTTAAAATTAATTTCTGGACAACTCCAAGCAGACAGCGGTGAAATTTTATTTGAAGGGCAACGTATTAATCATCTGCCAGCTGAAAAGCGCCGCGTTAATACAGTTTTTCAAAATTATGCACTTTTTCCTAATATGAATGTCTTTGATAATGTTGCTTTTGGTCCTAAATTAAAGGGATTAAGCAAAGATGAAGTTCGGCTTAAAGTGGAAACCATGCTATCACTCGTCAAGCTGGCAGATTTTAGTAATCGAGAAATAAATGAGCTATCAGGTGGACAACAACAGCGAGTTGCTATTGCACGGGCATTAGCTAATGATCCTGAAGTTTTATTACTAGATGAACCACTATCAGCTTTGGACTATAAACTGCGAAAAGATATGCAGCAGGAGTTGCGGACCATTCAAAAGCGTTTAGGTATTACTTTTGTATTTGTTACGCACGATCAAGAAGAAGCTTTAGCAATGTCGGACTGGATTTTTGTGATGAATGACGGCGTTATTCAGCAAAATGGCACGCCAGAGGATATCTATGATGAGCCAATTAACCACTTTGTAGCTGATTTTATCGGTGAAAGCAATATTGTTAAAGGCATTATGAAAAGTGACTATTTGGTACATTTTGTCGGGAAAGATTTTATTAATGTCGATGCGGGTATGCGTCCGGAAGAGCGTGTTGAAGTGGTAATTCGTCCTGAAGATCTAGACTTAACCACTATTGAAAATGGAAAGTTAGTAGTAACGATTGAAGATCAGTCTTTTCGAGGTGATTTTTATGAAATTACTGCTCAAGACGATGATGGTAATCAATGGCAGGTTCAAGCGACTAATTCAGCAACAATCGGCGAACGGGTTGGGTTGACTTTTGATCCAGAAGATATCCATATTATGCGCTTTAACGAATCTGAAAATGATTTTGATGCTCGTTTAGAACGCTACGAGGAGTAAATTTATGTTAGTTAATAAAAATAAATTTAGCTTTACGCGCCTAACTTTTTATAGCACCTACGGTCTATGGCTATTGCTCTTTGTGATTGCCCCGTTAATGTTGCTGCTGTGGCAGTCTTTAGTTGGGTCAGATGGCCATTTAACATTACAAAATTACCAAACGTTTTTTGTTAGTGGCACTTATTTAACGATGGCTTTTAATTCGGTTTGGTATGCCTTTATTATCACTGCTGTGACATTACTGATTAGCTATCCAGCGGCCTACATAATTAATAGCCTTAAGTACAAACAGTTTTGGTTGTTATTGATAATTTTACCTACCTGGATTAACTTGTTGCTAAAAACATATGCTTTTATCGGTATTTTGGCAAAGACGGGTCCAATTAATCAGCTGGCTGAAAGCTTGGGACTAGGGACACATCAATTATTGTTTTCTGATTGGAGCTTTATTATTGTCGCGGCTTATATAGAAATTCCCTTTATGATTTTACCGATTTTTAATTCGTTGACTGATATTGACCCTGTTTTAGAACAGGCTAGTCGAGATTTAGGTGCAAATCGTTGGCAAACTCTAAAAAATGTCATTTGGCCGCTTTCGTTACCAGGTGTAAAATCCGGTATTCAAGCCGTTTTCATTCCGAGTCTGTCCTTGTTTATGGTGACACGTTTGATCGGTGGAAATCGAGTTATTACATTGGGAACCGCTATTGAACAACATTTCTTAGTTACTCAAAATTGGCAGTTTGGTTCGACAATTGGTGTAGTTTTGATTATCGCCATGGTAATCACAATGCTACTAACTAGAGAGAAATGAGGTAGAAAATGTTGAAAAATAAAACTGCTCATTTATACCTAATGGTACTATTTACTTTATTATATGCGCCGATTTTCTTTTTGGTTTTGTATTCTTTTAATGCTGGCACAACGATGCAGGGCTGGCAAGGCTTTACCTGGAATCATTATCAGGAATTGTTTAGTGATTACCATTTGATAGAAATTGTTTTAGATACCTTGATACTAGCCTTATTATCAGCTTTAATTGCGACCATAGTTGGGACGGTTGGCGCATTAGTGATTAATCGTCAAAAAAACCGAGTTTGGAAAAACACTCTTTTGTCATTAAATAATGTTTTGCTAGTTTCACCTGATGTTATTATTGGTGCTTCTTTGTTAATTTTATTTACAGTTTGTGGATTTTCGTTAGGATTTGTCTCTACTTTATTTGCCCACATTGCTTTTAGTATTCCGATTGTGGTGCTAATGATTTTACCCAGATTACAGGAAATGAGTCATAGCCTAATTGACGCTGCTAAAGATTTAGGGGCTAATGATCAACAAGTGTTATCACAGGTGACATTGCCATATATTTCACCCGGTGTTTTAGCTGGATTCTTTATGGCATTTACTTATTCTTTAGATGATTTTGCTGTGACTTTTTTCGTAACTGGGAATGGCTTCACTACGCTATCAGTGGAAATATACTCACGAGCTCGCCAGGGAGTTAGTTTAGAAATTAATGCTTTATCCACGATTATGTTTTTAGTTTCAATAATTTTAGTCCTTTTTTACTACCTAATTAATCAACGAGCTAATCGTCAACGTAAAAATAAACTAACTAAGATTGTCTTACCGGGAGAGAGGGAATAAGATGCGAAAACTATTAACTGGAGGGGCAATCATCATTGCGGTGATTTTAGTTTTACTTGGTTTAAAGACCTATCTAGTTCAGGCCCAAGACAATCAACAACATTCTGACAAAGTGTTAGACTTTTATAATTGGGGTGACTACATTGATCCTGATTTGTTAGTGAAATTCACCAAAGAAACTGGGTACCAAGTTAACTACAATACCTTTGACTCCAATGAAGCGATGTTTACAAAAATTAAACAGGGTGGGACCTCTTACGATTTAACCGTGCCTTCTGACTATACAGTTAATAAGATGATACAAGCTAATCTGTTGGAGCCATTGGATTACAATCGGCTAGTGGGGATGAATAATTACTACCCGCGTTTGTTGAATCAAACTTTTGATCCACAAAATCGTTATTCGATACCTTATTTTTGGGGAACATTAGGAATTTTATATAATAAAAAAGTTATTTCGGCCAGTTCTGTAGCTCATTGGAATAATTTGTGGGATTCAAAGTTTAAAGACCAGATTTTATTGGTTGATTCTGCTCGTGATATTTTGGGGATGACTTTGGTTTCTCAAGCTAAGTCGATGAATGATCAATCTACAGCCGATTTAGCAGCAGCTCAGGGTAAGTTAACTTCTTTGATGCCGAATGTAAAAGCTATTGTGGCTGATGAATTAAAAATGTACATGGCTCAGGGTGAAGCTAATATAGGAATTACCTACTCTGGAGAAGCAGCTCAGGCCATGGCTAAAAATCCGGATTTAGCTTATCAAGTACCTAGTGAAGGTTCAAATGAGTGGTTTGATAATTTTGTGATTCCCCGTAATGCACGGCACAAGGATGCAGCCTATGCCTTTATTAACTTTATGAATCAACCTCAAAATGCTGCGCAGAATGCAAAATATATTGGCTATGCGACGCCTAATCAAAAGGCATATGAATTGCTACCGAAATCAGTTCAGAACAATCGTCAATTTTATCCGAGTCAGGTTACTTTAGATAAATTGGAAGTGTATCAAAATTTGGGCCAAAAATGGACTGAAAAATATAATGATGCTTTCTTAGAATTCAAAATGACTAAACGTTAAAAATAAATATTTGTAGTAGGAAACCCTTGTATAGCAAGGGTTTTTCTGATACTATAGTTAGGTACGCCTTTCAGGTGTATAGCTAATAGCCACCTGAAAAGGCTGGTGTATCAACGTTTAGCGATGATGATTAAGGTTGCGACACGCGCGGCCGCGTTGCCATGGGCGCGCAAACACAAGCAAGTGTTGTCGGTTTTTGATCGGAGTTAGCTGATTTACGAAATCAACGAGGAGGCATAAAATGGCACAAAAGAAGATCCGTATCCGCTTGAAGGCATACGAACACCGCATTTTAGACCAATCAGCAGATAAGATTGTTGAGACGGCTAAGCGCACAGGTGCAAAAATCGCTGGCCCAATTCCATTGCCAACGGAACGCACTTTGTACACGGTGTTAAGTTCACCGCACAAGTATAAGGATGCCCGTGAACAGTTCGAAATGCGGACTCACAAGCGGTTGATCGATATTGTGAACCCTACTGACAAGACAGTTGACGCATTGCGTAAGCTTGAATTGCCATCAGGTGTTGCAATTGAAATTAAGTTGTAATTAAATACATTGCTTCTGAGCAATGAAGTTAAGGAGAATAGTCATGACTAAAGGTATCTTAGGCCGCAAAGTCGGTATGACTCAGGTTTTTACTGAATCTGGCGAATTGATTGCCGTGACTGCTGTTGAAGCAACGCCAAACGTTGTTTTGCAGGTTAAGACTGCTGAAACCGATGGGTATAACGCAGTTCAGTTGGGTTATCAAGATAAGCGCGAGGTTCTGTCAAACAAACCTGAACAAGGCCATGTTGCAAAAGCAAACACAGCCCCTAAGCGCTACATTCGTGAAGTCCGTGATGCGGAAGGCGAATATAACGTTGGGGATCAAGTCGCAGTCGACACATTCCAAGCGGGTGATTACGTCGACGTCACTGGCATCACAAAGGGACATGGCTTCCAGGGCGCAATTAAGCGTTTGGGACAGTCTCGTGGACCAATGAGCCACGGTTCTCGTTATCACCGTCGTCCTGGTTCAATGGGTGCTATTATTAACCGCGTATTTAAGGGTAAGTTGTTGCCTGGTCGCATGGGTAACCACAAACGTACAATGCAAAATGTTGCAATTGTTCATGTTGATGTGGAAAACAACCTGTTGCTACTTAAGGGTAATGTACCTGGGGCTAATAAGTCACTTTTGACAATTAAGTCAACTGTTAAAGTTAATGCAAAACATCCTGAAATCAAGATGGCTGGCGCAAAGCCTGCTACTGTTTCAGAAGAAGCTTAAAAATATATAGAAAGGAGAACAATCAATCATGACTAAAGTTGCTGTATTAAAGCAAGATGGTAGTCAAGCGGCAGAATTGGAATTAAATGATGCTGTCTTCTCCATCGAACCAAACAACGCGGTTATTACTGATGCGGTTTTGATGCAACGCGCTTCAATGCGCCAGGGTACTCATGCCGTTAAGAACCGTTCAGCTGTTTCCGGTGGTGGTAAGAAGCCGTGGAAGCAAAAAGGAACAGGTCGCGCTCGTCAAGGATCTATCCGTTCACCTCAGTGGCGTGGTGGAGGAATTGTTTTCGGACCTACTCCTCGTTCATACGCTTACCGTATTAACCGTAAGGCTTATCAATTAGCTTTACGTTCAGTATTATCACAAAAGGTTGCTGAAGGTAAGTTAGTGGTTGTTGATTCATTGGCTTTCAACCAACCTAAGACACAAGACTTTAAAAAGGTTATGGACAACCTATCTGTTGATTCCAAGGCATTGGTTCTTGTAGATAACGATAACGAAAATGCTATCTTGTCTGGTCGTAACCTTGCTAATGTGCAAATCATGCATGCTGATGGAATTAACGTTCTTGATGTTGTGAATGCGGATAAGCTGGTGGTTGTTCAATCAGCTCTCGAAGAAATCCAAGGAGGTCTTGCCTAATGGATGCACGTGATATTATTCGCCGCCCAATCATTACAGAGGCTTCTATGGCTCAAACTGAAAACAAGCGTTATGTGTTTGAAGTTGACACTCGAGCCACAAAGCCTGAGATTAAAAAGGCAATTGAGCAAATCTTTGATGTACAGGTTTCTGGTTTAAATACCGCAAATGTACGTGGTAAGAAAAAGCGTCAGGGACGTTATGTTGGCTACACTCGTAAGCTTAAGAAGGCTACTGTTACGCTGGCTGCTGATTCCAAAGATATTGAAATCTTTAACGAAGGTTAATTTTAAAATAGGAGGATAAGACATTGGCTATCAAGAAGTATAAGCCAACCTCTAACGGTCGTCGTAATATGACTTCTTCAGATTTTTCTGAAATCACAAAAACGACCCCCGAAAAGAGTTTGTTGGTTAAAAAGTCAAAAACTGGTGCCCGTAACTCATCCGGCCGTATGACTGTTCGTCATCATGCTGGTGGACACAAGAAGGCTTATCGTATCATCGACTTTAAGCGTATCAAGGATGATAAGGCAGCAACAGTAAAGGCTATCGAGTACGATCCAAACCGTACTGCTAACATTGCTTTACTTGGTTATGAAGATGGTGTTAAAACTTACATTTTGGCCCCTAAGGGTCTTAAGGTGGGCGATAAGGTTCATTCTGGATCAGATGCCGATATTAAGATTGGTAACGCATTGCCATTGAACGCTATTCCTGAAGGAACTTTGATTCACAATATTGAATTGAAGAATGGTAAAGGCGGCCAATTGGCACGTTCTGCTGGTGCTTCAGCACAGATTTTGGGACGTGATGGTAAATATACTATCGTTCGTTTGACTTCTGGTGAAGTGCGTTTAGTTTTGTCAACTAACCGTGCAACTATTGGTGAAGTTGGAAATGCTGAACATTCATTGATTAACTGGGGTAAGGCTGGCCGTAACCGTTGGCGTGGTAAGCGTCCACACGTTCGTGGATCAGTTATGAACCCTAATGATCACCCACACGGTGGTGGTGAAGGAAAGGCTCCAGTTGGTTTGCCAAGTCCACTTTCTCCATGGGGTAAGAAGACTGTTGGTAAGAAGACTCGCGACAAGAAGAAGAACTCAACTAAGTTCATTATTCGTGGTCGTAAGAAGAGTAAGTAAGGGAAAGGAGACAAATAATGGCTCGTAGTTTAAAAAAGGGACCATTTGCGGACCCGCACTTGCTTAAGAAAATCGAAGCGCAGGCTGACAACGAAAAGAAGTCAGTGATCAAAACTTGGTCACGCCGTTCAACGATTTTCCCAAGTTTTATCGGATTTACCATTGCTGTTTATGATGGTCGCAAGCACGTTCCAGTTTATGTACAAGATGATATGGTTGGACATAAGCTTGGTGAGTTTGTACCAACTCGTACGTTCAAGGGACACAAGAACGACGATAAAAAGACTAAGTAAGGAGGAAATGAAAAATGGCTGAACAAGTTACATCAGCGCGCTCGACTGCCAAGATTGTTCGTGTAGCCCCTCGTAAGGCTCGCCTCGTCCTTGACACTATCCGCCGCAAGAATGTGAATGAAGCATTTGCAATTTTGAAGTTCCTACCTAATCATTCTTCTGAAGATGTTTATAAGGTTTTGAACTCAGCTGTTGCTAACGCTGAAAATAATTTTTCACTTGACCGTGAAGACTTAATCATTAAAGAAGCCTTTGCAAATGAAGGGCCTACGTTGAAGCGTTTCCGTCCTCGTGCAAAGGGTTCTGCTTCACCTATTAACAAGCGCACAAGTCACATCACGATTGTGGTTGCTGAGAAGGAGGAAAAGTAATGGGTCAAAAGATTAACCCAACTGGATTCCGTGTCGGTGTCATTCGCGACTGGGATGCTAAATGGTTTGCTGACAAGGCTGATTTCTCTAAGCAACTTCTTGAAGATTTGCGTATTCGTAAGTATATCGAAAAGAACTTGGCTGATGCGTCAGTTGATCGTGTTGAAATTGAACGTAGTACAAAGTCACGTATTGATATTGTGATTCACACTGCTAAGCCAGGAATGGTTATTGGTAAGGGTGGTTCTGAAGTTGAAAAGCTTCGGACACAATTGTCAAAGTTGACCGATAAGGACGACCGCGGTCGTTCAAAGCGTGTTTTCATTAACATTATTGAAATCAAGAAGCCTGATTTGAGCGCTCACTTGGTTGGGCAACAAGTTGTCGGTGATTTGGAACGCCGTATTGCTTTCCGTCGCGCTATGCGTGGTGCAATGCAACGTGCTACTCGTGCTGGGGCTAAGGGAATTAAGATTGTTGTTTCAGGACGTTTGAATGGAGCTGATATTGCTCGTATCGAACAATACACTGAAGGAACTGTTCCTTTGCATACTTTACGTGCCGACATCGACTATTCATGGGACGAAGCAAAAACCGCTTACGGTAATTTGGGTATTAAGACTTGGATTTACCGTGGTGATATATTGCCTAAGAAGAAAAATAACAAGTAAGGAGGGAAGCAAACATGTTAGTACCAAAGCGTGTTAAGTTCCGTCGTGTACACCGTGGCCACATGCGTGGTGAGGCTAAGGGTGGTAAGACGGTTGCTTTTGGCGAATACGGCTTGCAAGCAACTACTTCAAGTTGGATTACGAATCGTCAAATTGAAGCTGCCCGTATTGCAATGACCCGTTATATGAAGCGTGGTGGTAAGGTTTGGATTAAGATCTTCCCTCATAAGTCATATACATCAAAAGGTGTTGGAGTTCGAATGGGTAATGGTAAGGGTGCACCTGAAGGATGGGTTGCCCCAGTTAAGCGTGGTAAGGTAATGTTTGAGGTTGGTGGCGTTTCAAAGCCAGTTGCCATTGAGGCATTGCGTTTAGCACAATACAAGTTGCCTGTACGTACAAAGATTATTGCTCGGGAGGCTGAATAATGGCTAAAGCAAATGAATTAAAAGCTTTGTCACTTGCGGATTTGCAAAAGCGCGAAGCCGAATTCAAGGAAGAATTGTTCAACCTTCGTTTCCAATTGGCTACTGGTCAATTAGAAAACACGGCCCGTATTTCAAAGGTTCGTAAGGACATTGCACGAGTTAAGACTGTAATTCGTGCGCAACAGTTAGCAGAAGCTAACAAGTAAGACGAAAGGAAGAAGCTGAAAATGAGTGAAGAACGTAATGCTCGTAAGGTTTACCGTGGCCGTGTTGTCTCTGACAAGATGGACAAGACTATTACTGTAGCTGTTGACACTTATGTCAACCACCCAGTTTACGGTAAACGTGTTCGCTATACAAAGAAGTTCAAGGCCCATGATGAAAACAACGTTGCCAAGCAAGGCGATATTGTTCAAATTATGGAAACTCGTCCTTTGTCTGCAACTAAGCACTTCCGTTTGGTTAAGGTTATTGAAGAATCTGTTATTCTTTAATAGTAACTACCAATCGTCGTAATTAATTGCTAACAAGGAGGATGAACCATGATTCAACAAGAGAGTCGTTTAAAAGTGGCCGATAACTCTGGCGCACGTGAAATCTTGACGATTAAAGTGCTCGGTGGTTCTGGTCGTAAGTTTGCTGGCATTGGTGACATGATTGTTGCGACTGTTAAGCAAGCTATGCCTGGTGGTAACGTTAAGAAGGGTGATGTTGTTAAGGCTGTTATCGTGCGGACTGTTTCTGATGTTCGTCGTGCAGACGGTTCATACATCAACTTTGATGAAAACGCTGCTGTCATCGTTAAGGATGATAAGTCACCAGTAGGTACGCGTATCTTTGGTCCTGTTGCACGTGAATTGCGTGACAACAACTACATGCGTATTGTTTCATTGGCACCAGAAGTGCTCTAATATTGACAAGGAGGAGAGCCTATCATGTTTGTTAAAACAGGTGATAAGGTTCGCGTCATTGCCGGCAAGGACAAGGGAAAGGAAGGAACAGTTACTAAGACTGTTGCTGCCAAGGACCGTGTTGTTGTCGAAGGCGTGAACATCGTTAAAAAGCATCAAAAGCCTTCTAACGAGTATCCACAGGGTGGTGTTATCGATATCGAAGCGCCTATCCATGTATCTAACGTGCAATTGCTTGATCCATCAACTAATGAGCCTACTCGGGTGGCATTTAAGATTGAAGATGGCAAGAAGGTACGTGTTTCAAAGAAGTCTGGTAACGTACTAGGCTAATAGTCGAAAGGTGAAATCATTTTCATGGCAACTACTTTAAAAGAAAAATATGTTAATGAAGTTCAACCTGCTCTAATCAAAAAGTTTGAGTTTACTTCACCAATGCAAGCTCCCAAGGTTGAGAAGATTGTCTTAAACATGGGTGTTGGTGATGCTGTTTCTAACTCAAAGAACTTAGATGAAGCGGTTGAAGAATTGAAGTTAATCGCTGGTCAACAACCAGTAATTACACGAGCAAAAAAGTCAATCGCTGGATTCCGTTTGCGTGAAGGTATGGCAATTGGAACTAAGGTTACTTTGCGTGGACAGCGTATGTATGACTTTTTAGATAAGTTGATTAACATTTCCCTACCACGTGTTCGTGATTTTCACGGTGTTTCATCAAAAGCTTTTGATGGGCGTGGAAACTACACATTGGGTATTCGGGAACAATTGATTTTCCCTGAAATTGACTTTGACCAAGTTAACCGTGTTCGCGGTTTGGACATCGTTATTGTTACAACAGCTGAAAATGACGAACAAGGTCATGAGTTGTTGGCACAAATGGGAATGCCTTTTGCAAAGTAAGTATTTAAAAATGCAGTCGCTCATCGAGTGACGCGTTTTTAACTATTTAGGACTATAGGGTCTTAAATAGTTAAGAGCGTGTCAATTGTTGACCACGTTCAAAAATAATAGGAGGATATCGATAGATGTCTATGACTGATCCAATTGCTGATTTTTTGACTCGTATTCGTAACGCCAACTTAGCGCGTCACGCTTCAGTTGAAATTCCAGCATCTAACATTAAAAAGAGTATCGCCGAAATCTTGAAAAACGAAGGTTTCATCCGCGACGTAGAATACATTGATGACAGCAAGCAAGGTGTTATCCGTGTATTCTTAAAGTACGGTGAAAACCAAGAACGTGTTATTACAGGAATTCAGCGTGTTTCAAAGCCAGGTTTGCGTAAGTATGCCAAGGCTGAGGAATTGCCAAAGGTCTTGAACGGTTTGGGAATCGCTATCTTATCTACATCAAATGGTGTGATTACTGATAAAGACGCCCGTGCTAAGCAAGTCGGTGGCGAAGTGCTGGCTTACGTTTGGTAATATATCTAAGAAAGGAGACTTACCATGAGCCGTATTGGAAATAAAGTAATTACACTTCCTGCTGATGTAACTGTTTCACAGGAAGGACAATTAGTAACAGTTAAGGGACCGAAGGGTGAATTGTCACGCGAAATCGTTCCTTCCATTACTATGCATGTTGATGGCGACAAAGTATCTTTCACTCGTGAAAGTGATGACAGCAAGCACCGCGCTTTGCACGGTACTACTACTGCTAACTTTGCAAACATGGTTACTGGTGTAACTGAAGGATTTTCTAAGACTTTGAAGATGGTCGGTGTTGGTTACCGTGCTTCTAAGTCAGGTTCAAAGTTGACTTTGAGTGTTGGTTATTCACACCCTGTTGATTTTGAAGATCGTGAAGAGTTAACTGTTGAAGTGCCTGATGCCTTGACTATCAAGATTTCTGGTATTTCAAAGCAACGCGTTGGTGATTTTGCTGCTGAAGTTCGCGCTGTTCGTCCTCCAGAACCCTATAAGGGTAAGGGAATTCGTTACGAGAACGAAGTTGTTCGTCGTAAGGAAGGTAAAACTGGTAAGTAATCTATTCTTATCAGCAGTTATATTTTTAACAATTTTAATACTTTTATTGAAAAGAAAAGGAAAGCACAGCTATGATTTCAAAACCAGATAAAAATAAGCTCCGCTTAAAGCGCCACAAGCGTGTCCGCGGTAAAATTTCTGGTACTGCTGCTCGCCCACGTTTGAACGTTTTCCGTTCTAATGTTAACATCTACGCTCAATTGATTGATGACGTAGCGGGTGTAACGCTAGCAAGTGCCTCATCACAAAGTGCCGATGTTACCGGTACAAAAACTGAACAAGCCGTTAAAGTCGGTGAATTAATTGCTAAACACGCTCAAGCAGCTAACATTGAAGAAGTTGTTTTTGATCGTGGTGGTTACGTTTATCATGGTCGTGTAAAGGCTTTGGCCGATGCAGCCCGTGAAAACGGATTGAAGTTCTAAGGAAAGGAGGAATATAAAATGGTTGAATTCGTTAGTCCTAATTCAGTTGGTGAATTAGAAGAAAACGTTGTTGCTATTAACCGTGTTACCAAGGTTGTTAAGGGTGGACGTCGTTTGCGTTTTGCTGCCTTAGTTGTTGTTGGTGATAAGCAAGGACACGTTGGTTTTGGAACTGGTAAAGCTCAAGAAGTTCCTGAAGCAATCCGTAAGGGTGTTGAAGATGCTAAGCGTAATCTTATAACTGTGCCAATGGTTGGTACAACTATTCCTCACGATATTATCGGTGAATGGAGTGGTGGTAAGATTCTTGTTAAGCCTGCCAAGGAAGGTGCTGGTGTTGCTGCCGGTGGTTCTACTCGTTCTGTTATGGAATTGGCTGGAATTAACGATGTGACTGCTAAGTCTCTTGGATCTTCTACTCCAGTTAACGTTGTGCGCGCAACATTTGACGCTTTGTCAAAGCTTAAGAGTGCTGACGAAGTTTCTAAGATGCGTGGAGTTTCACTAGAACACTTAGCTGAATAAGGAGCGATAATATGGCTGATTTAAAAATCACTTTGATTAAGAGTGCGGCTCATCGCTTACCCAAGCAACGTGCCATTGTTAAGTCTCTTGGACTTAATCGTGTGTCTAGTTCAGTGGTGAAGCCTAATAACGAAGCGATCCGTGGCGCTATTTTCCACATTGCTCACCTTGTGAGTGTTGAAGAAGTAAAGTAAAAAAATAAAAAGGAGGGACCAAAAGATGAATTTGAATGAATTACAGCCAGCAGCTGGTTCACGTCAAGTACGTAACCGCGTAGGTCGTGGTACTTCATCCGGAAACGGTAAAACCGCTGGACGTGGTCAAAAGGGTCAAAAGGCCCGTGGAAAGACACGTTTGGGGTTTGAAGGTGGACAGATGCCATTGTACCGCCGTATTCCAAAGCGTGGATTCACAAACATTTCTCGTAAAGAATTTGCTATCGTGAACTTGGAAAAGTTGAATACTTTTGCCGATGGTACTGAAGTTACTCCAACTTTGCTAATTGAATCAGGTTTGGTAAAGAACGCAAAATTTGGAGTTAAGATTCTTGGCGAAGGTAAGATTGAAAAGAAGTTGACTGTCAAGGCTAATAAGTTCTCTAAAGCGGCAGTTGAAGCAATCCAACAAGCTGGTGGCTCAACCGAGGTGATTTAATGCTTAGCACGTTATTTAATGCAGTACGTGAGAAAGACATTCGGAAGAAATTGGGCTGGACTATTCTAATTCTTTTTGTTTATCGAATTGGAATTCATATCACAGTGCCTGGTGTTAATCCGGCCGCTATGAATTCGATGGCTAGCAATGGGCTTTTGAATATTCTAAATATTTTTTCTGGTGGTGGACTACTGAACTTCTCGTTATTTGCAATGGGAGTTTCGCCGTATGTTACTGCACAGATTGTTGTGCAACTTTTGCAATTAGATATCGTGCCTCGCTTTGTTGAATGGAGTAAGCAAGGGGAAGTTGGTCGACGAAAGTTGAATAATGCAACGCGTTGGTTAACCATTGTGTTTGCTTTTCTACAGTCAATCGGTATTACAGCCGGATTTAATTCCCTTTCCGCTTATGGATTAGTTAAGCAGACGAATAATGTTATGTCCTTTGTTATTATTGGGGCAGTTATGACCATAGGTACATTTTTTGCTGTTTGGCTGGGTGAAATGATTACTGAAAAAGGTTTAGGTAATGGGGTTTCCATGATTATCTTTGCTGGTATTATTTCCCAAATTCCAGATGGCCTTTATGAAATTTATAAAGAGAATGTCCTACAGGCTGGGAGTCAAAGTGATTTGATTACTGGTTGGGTATTTACCGCAGTGATTATCGCTGCCATTATTTTGGTTGTTGGTATAACGACTTGGTTCTATGAAGCAACTCGTCGGTTGCAAATACAATACACTAGGTCGGCTGCTTCTTATGGAAGCGAAGCCTATCTACCACTTAAATTAAATGTTTCTGGAGTTATTCCAGTTATCTTTGCTTCTTCATTTATTAGTACACCACAGACAATTTTGTTTGCCTTTCAAGATAAGTTTGGAACTGCGCAGTGGTATAAGGTGCTTCAGCAAGTCTTTAGCATGACTACTGTTTCAGGTGCCATTTTCTATACAGTATTGATTATTATCTTTACTTATTTTTACGCCTTTGTTCAAGTTAATCCTGAAAAATTGGCAGAAAATCTTCAAAAGCAAGGGGCTTACATTGTCAATGTGCGACCCGGCTTAGAGACACAAAAGTTCATCACGCAGATGCTTTTGCACCTAAGTTTTGTGGGAGCGTTGTTCCTTGGTTTTGTGGCATTGGTTCCTTTAATTGCCTCAGATGTTTGGGGCTTAAACGAAAAAATTGGATTGGGTGGTACCAGTTTGCTAATTACAATCGGGGTTACACTTGATTTAATTCGACAAATTGAAGGTCTGATTCAAAAGAAGAATTATGTAGGATTTATTCAATAACTTTTTAGCTTAATAGGAGGCTATTAATGGCTATTAATTTAATTCTCTTGGGTTTGCCTGGTGCAGGTAAAGGAACTCAAGGTGATTTAATTGTCAAAGATTATCCCGTTGTTCATATCAGTACAGGCGATATTTTCCGTGCTAACTTAGCCCAGAATACTGAATTAGGTGAGCAAGCGCGTTCGTATATGGATGCTGGAAATTTGGTTCCTGATGAAATAACAAATGCTATGGTTGCTGATCGACTAGGTCAAGCAGATGTTCAAGAGCATGGCTTCATGCTTGATGGATATCCTCGTAATGAGGACCAAGCGCGTTTCTTAGATCAGTACTTACAAGAGCATGGCACCAGTGTGTCAGCTACTCTTTATTTTGAAGTTTCAGATGACATTTTGCGTCAACGCTTGTTAGGGCGTGGTCGTGCTGATGATACTCCTGAGATTATCGATAATCGTTTGGCTGTTAATAAGGCTGCTAATTTACCATTGGTTGATTATTACCAAGCTGAAGGTGTTTTACACACTATCAATGGTAATGGTGATTTAGATGGTATCTATAAGTCAGTTAAAGAAATCCTAGATGCTTTAGCATAGACTAAGTTTCTTGATAAAGATTAATAATTCTGATATAATTCGATAGGTTATGCACTTATCAATTGTGTCGTTTACTTGGAGGTAACGTGCGTGGCTAATGATGTCATTGAAATTGAGGGTAAAATCAAAGAGACGATGCCCAATGCAATGTTTCAAGTTGAACTTGAAAATGGGGCGGTAATTTTAGCTCATGTTTCTGGTAAGATTCGTAAGAATTTTATTCGTATTTTACCTGGAGACCGTGTTACAGTGGAAATGTCGCCTTACGATCTAACTAAGGGTCGTATTACTTACCGTTTCCGTTAATTTAAACGGGACGGTCTAATAATCAGTTAACCGAATAGGAGGAATAGATTATGAAGGTACGTCCATCAGTTAAAAAAATGTGTGATGCTTGCCGTGTTATCAAGCGTAATGGTCGGACAATGATTATTTGCCCTGCAAACGCCAAGCATAAGCAACGTGCTGGTAAGTAAACTTACCAGCTTCATTAATATTGATTGAAATTAAACATAAATGTTATTTTCAAAATACAACAAGGAGGTAAATTGTTATGGCTCGTATTGAAGGTATTGATTTGCCACGTGACAAGCGTATTGTCATTGGCTTAACATACATCTACGGAATCGGTAATTCAACTGCACAAAAGATTTTAGCAGAAGCTAAGGTTTCAGAAGACGTGCGCGTACGTGATTTAAGCATTGATCAAGAAGATGCTATCCGTAATGCTATCGGTGAAATGAACTTGCAGTTGGAAGGTGATTTGCGTCGTAAGGTGTCACTTGACATCAAGGGATTGCAAGAAATCGCTGCTTACCGTGGTATTCGTCACCGTAAGGGATTGCCCGTTCGTGGACAACACACGAAGAACAACGCCCGTACTCGTAAAGGCCCAGCTACAGCAATTGCTGGTAAGAAGAAGTAAAGATTACTTCTTTAGCAGTACTCGTTTTTGGAGAATAGCATTTGTAGGGAAGGTCTAACTTTCGTTATAAGCGTTGTATCCTAATCGATGCCGCACATGATTATCACAACCTTAGTTGTGTAATGTTGGTTATTTAATTAACCCGAGAAATTATAAAAAGTATTGAAAAGGAGGCAAATATTATGGCAGGTCGCACAACGCGTAAGCGTCGAGTGAAAAAGAATATTGAAACTGGCGTGGCTCATATCCATGCTACTTTCAACAATACCATCGTCATGATTACTGATGCTCAAGGTAATGCTGTTGCATGGTCATCAGCCGGTGCATTAGGCTTTAAGGGAAGTCGTAAATCAACTCCCTTTGCTGCTCAAATGGCAGCTGAAGCTGCAGCCAAGGGCGCTATGGAAATGAACATGCGCTCAGTTGCAGTTACTGTTAAGGGCCCTGGCTCTGGTCGTGAATCAGCAATTCGTGCTTTGGCAGCAGCTGGTCTGGAAGTTACATCTATTAAGGATGTTACGCCAGTTCCCCATAACGGATCACGTCCACCAAAGCGTCGTCGTGTTTAATTGAATTTCATTGCTTCTGCTTTGAAAGAGGGGGTACGAATTTACTGATGATTGAATTTGAAAAGCCAAAAATTCATCCCATTGAAGAGGATGCCAGCTATGGCCGTTTTGTCATAGAACCCCTTGAACGTGGTTATGGTACGACACTAGGAAATTCCTTGCGTCGAGTAATGCTATCATCGCTTCCTGGTGTGGCAATCAACACTGTTCAAATTGATGGTGTCGTGCATGAATTTTCAACTGTAGATGGTGTTGTTGAAGATGTGACACAATTAATTTTGAACCTTAAAAAAGTTGTTTTGGCAACTGATTCAGAAGAAGAACACAGCTTAGAGATTGATGTTCAAGGTCCATTGGATGTCACAGCTGCTGATTTGCAAGGAAGTGCAGATATTGAGGTGCTTAACCCTGATTTGCACATTGCTACATTAGCTTCTGGTAAGTCACTGCACATGACAGTTACTGCTGTAAAGGGTCGTGGATACTCTTCTGCCGATGAAAATAAGAATTTGCGTGAAGAAATGCCAATTGGTGTTTTGACAGTTGATTCTATTTATACGCCAATTGATCGTGTTAATTATCATGTAGAAAACACTCGTGTGGGTTCTCGTGATGATTATGATAAGTTGACGATGGAAGTTTGGACAAACGGTTCAATCACACCTAGTGACGCTTTAAGTTTAGGTTCAAAGGTTTTGACTGAACACTTAAATTTGTTTATGGACATTTCACCTGTAGCTTCTGAAGCTAGTGTAATGGTGGAATCAGAACCTGTTGTTGCTAGTTCAACCGATTCAGCACCAATTGAAGATTTGGATTTATCAGTTCGTTCATACAATTGTCTGAAAAGAGCTGGTATCAATACCATTGTTGAATTAACTGATCGAACTGAAGATGATATGATGAAAGTTCGTAACTTGGGTCGTAAGTCATTAGACGAAATTCAAGAAAAGTTAACTGACATGGGATTGGGTTTCCGTAAAGAAGATTAATTGATCTTTTAAAATATTTGGAAAAGGAGGATTCACTGATGGGATACCGTAAGTTAGGCCGTACATCTTCTCAGCGTAAGGCAATGTTGCGTGATTTGACTACTGATTTGCTAATCAATGGTCGTATTACTACAACTGAAGCGCGCGCTAAGGAAGTACGTAAGACTGCTGATAAGATGATTACCCTAGGTAAGCATGGAGATTTGTCTTCACGTCGTAAGGCAGCTGCCTTTGTTCGTAACGAAATCGCTGACGTCAAGGAAAATGATGGTGACATTAAGGTTCAAACTGTCTTGCAAAAGTTGTTTGATGATGTTGCTCCTCGTTTCTCTGAACGAAATGGTGGTTACACTCGCATTCTAAAGACTGTTCAACGCCGTGGTGATGCGGCTCAAATGGTTATTTTGGAGCTTGTTGATTGATTTATATGAAAAACCCTGTTACTTATAAGTAACAGGGTTTTTTATTAGCTTTGGCGTTTAATTAGTTTATTAACTAATCGCTGTAGGTTTTGTTGTAAGTCTGGTGAAGGTAATTTCTCGATGAGGTCGTTTAAATCTTGCTGGTACTTATATAATAAGTCTTCCAAACGTTCCATGGCCGATGTTGCCAGAATCAATTCCTGTAATTCATCTAGTTGTTGATCACTGATATTATCTCGTAAGTTCAACAAATCTAAAATGGCTTCACGATATTGTTCGTCCTCTAGGCTAAACAGTACAGGAGCAGTATATATGCCATTTCGAATATCTTGATTTTTGGGCTTACCAAGGGTACTTAAGTTACCATTATTACTGAAGTCTAGATAGTCATCAAACAGCTGAAAAGAAATTCCTAATTTACGACCAAACTCGTTGACCAATTCGTTGATTGTACTTGAAGCATTCCTAGTCCCGGAATGAATACCGTAAAACATAGCAAGTTCAAAGAGTGCACCGGTTTTACCATCCATTTGTTGGACATAGTTTTCAAAAGTGTTTTCTGTATTATAGCGATTTTGTTTTTGATATAATTCGCCAAAAAGAATACGTTGAATACTGTGGATGACTTGGTTGTTTAAATTGGGTTTATTAACTTGACTAATTAAAGAAAACATACCAGTTAATAGATAATCACCAGCGTAGACGGCAGTGTCTTTGCCAAAAGCACTCTGGATACTAGGACTACCTCGGCGAAGCTTGGATTCGTCGATAATATCATCGTGGATAAGAGTAGCTAAATGTAAGAGTTCTACACTGGCAGCCATCTTAATCGCTTGTTCGTGGCTATTCCGGTCTGGTTCAACACTTAATTCAGTAAATAACAGAGTTAGAGCTGGTCGTAGTAGTTTACCCGCAGCTAGCTGGCTGCGAATAGCTTGGTCAATTTCTGAAAAATTGATTTCCCAGCTGTCGTTAATTACAGCGATTACTTCTTTTAATTCAGTTTTTAATCTGGGAAAATCATCCCAAATTGAGGATAGGGTAAAGTCGTTGGGCATTGCCATATCATACTTTCTTACTTAATTTATTATGTACAAAAGGGTCTGGATAAAAATCCACACCCCTCTATTATACGCTATTTATCAAGATCATCGTATTGTGATTTACTTTGACCATACCAAGCTTTTCCGAAAATCTTTTGAAGTAGTGGTACGGCAAAGAAATCAACACCAAATCCGCGACCAGAACCGTTCATTACGGCTAAACTACCAAAGATGATAAAGAGTTGAGAAATATCAAATCCATTAAAGATCCAGGCAGCTAGAGCCAAAAGAATTGAAAGAAAACCGGCCGACCAAGTAAAGAGACCAATTAACAAACCAGCACCAGCAATGATTTCAAGGAAGCTAGCTAGGCCACCTTGCCAGTAGAAGTTGCCCAAATGGCCTAGACTTTCCACCGCAGCCAAAATCCAAAATATACCTAAGAAAATTCGAAGTGGCGTCGCCCAGAGTACATTTCCCTGACGTGAAACTGTACCACGGAAAGGATTACGCCCGTCGGCTGTGCGAAAGAATTCATCGAGCATGTAGTGGAAGATTGAATAACCAGAACGAATTTGAGAATAGAAGTAAAGATTGATGCCGTGCTTAGCCAAGCTAGCAAAGAAGCCAGAGAAGTTCCAGTTTTTTATTAGAGAGGCTACCGTATAGTGCGAACCGATGGAAACGGCATAACCATGGTACTTAACCAAGTCACCAAAAGTCTTAGCATCAACGACTAAACCAAGGTCATTTAAAATATTATTGCTGGCAGTCTTAGCGGCATTTTCAGCACCTTCAACTGTTTGTGGTACGGGTCCAGTTTTTTCATCAACATAGGAAATGGTATCACCAGCTGCGTAAATGTCCTTGTTGACCTGTTCGTCATCATTGATGGCATGCATGTAGTCATCGACTTCAATTCGACCGCCACGACCGGTTTTAAAGCCCCAGCCAGCAACTGCTGACTTAGCTTTAACTCCAGCAGTCCAAATCAAAGACTTGGTTGGTAGGGTGCTACCATCATCAAAGATAACGCCGTTTTCATCGACACCAGTCACTTTTGAGTTCATGCGCAGGTCCACACCGTTGTTAACCATGTATTGGTAGGCTTTATCGGCTAAACGGCGGTCACTAAGCATCCGCAAAATGGCATCACCAGCTTCTAACAAAACTAACTTGATTTCACTTTCATCAAGTTTGTAGGTTTGAGCAAGAACTTTACGTTGATCAATAAATTCACCCATTAATTCAGCACCGGTAAATCCAGAACCAACGACTGCGATGGTTAGTAGTTGTTCACGGCGCTTAGGATCTGATTCGGCCGCCCCTTGAGCAACAATATTTTCAATTTGTTGGCGAATACGTAATGATTCTTCCATTGACCAGAGTTCAAAACCAAACTCTTTAACACCGGGTGTACCAAAGTCATTGGATTGTCCTCCGACTGAAATGATTAACTTTTCATAAGGGAGGGTACCGCGCGTTGTTGTAATGGTTTTATTGTCTTTGTCGATAGACTCAACTTCAGCAGTTACTAATTCAACATTAGTATCGTGGGCAAAAAGATGTTCTAAATCTTCTTGGACGTGGCCTGGTTTAACTCGTTGAGCGGCTACTTCGTGCAACTCCGTCATATAAGTCATGTAGGAGTGCTTATCAATTAAGATAATGTTGTAATCTTTTTTAGCGCGGAGTTTCTTAGCTAGTTTTTTGGTAGCAAAAACACCACCGAAACCGGCTCCGACGACTATGATATTTTTTTTAGTCATATTTTTTCCTTGTGAAATATTATTTTTTAATACATAACTCAATTTATAATTATAATCCCTATAGAGCATTTTTTGAACCGTTATTAGGTGATAAGTTTGTGAAAAATGAAAACTGGACTGATAGTTAGTGAGAAAGTCATTGTTATTTTAATTATGATAAAATAGCCTTTAATGGAAAAAGCAATTACAATTAAAAATTTAAAATATCAATATGATCAAAATCAACCTCTATTCGATGGATTGAACCTGAATATTGAGCAGGGACAATGGGTAGCTTTAGTCGGTCACAATGGCTCCGGAAAGTCGACCTTAGCTAAGTTGATTTTAGGCTTATTAGTAGCCGATGAAGGCGAGATTGCAGTTCTGGGTCAGACTTTATCAGAAGATTCCGTGGATGAAATTCGGGGTCAAATTGGTATGGTTTTTCAAAATCCTGATAACCAATTTGTCGGTGCAACGGTTGCTGATGATGTTGCCTTTGGTTTAGAAAACTTAGAGGTTCCTAGTGAAGCAATGTCGGCTAAAATTCAGGCTGCTTTAGAAGTGGTCGGCATGGAAGAATTTACTGATCGTGAACCGCATCATCTTTCTGGTGGACAAAAACAACGGGTGGCCTTGGCCAGCGTCTTGGCCCTGGAACCTAAGATTATTATTTTGGATGAGGCGACGGCCATGTTAGATCCTGATGGGCGACAAATGGTTCAAGCTACTTTAAAAAAATTAAAGCAGTTATATGGATCAGAGTTGACCTTAATTACGATTACCCATGATATGGATGAAGCCAGTTTAGCCGATCGAGTGGTGGTTGTTAATGATGGTCAGTTAGTTATGGACGGGCAACCTAATCAAGTCTTTGCCCAAGGAGCTACTCTAGCAAAAATTGGTTTGGAGCTACCCTTTAGTATGCAGTTGATTCAACGATTAGACCCACGGCCACAAAATTATATGAACCAGCAGGAGTTGTTAGCATGGCTATCACCTTTGAACAAGTAAATTTTAGTTATGGCCAGGGTAGTTTATCTCAGCCAATTTTAAAAGACATTTCAACGACAATTCCATCTGGAAAAATAACCGCTATTATTGGACAAACTGGTTCGGGTAAATCGACCCTAGTTCAGCATATTAATGGTTTATTGAAACCCACCAACGGAAAAGTAATAATCAATGACTTTGAGTTAACCTCACAAACAAAAGAAAAGCAATTAGTAGCCTTGCGGGCGCAAGTAGGGATGGTTTTTCAATTTCCTGAAAGTCAGCTTTTTGCTAACACGGTGCTAGAAGATGTGATGTATGGTTCTTTAAACTTTGGGCAAGACCACTTGGCCGCCAAAGAAGCTGCTCAAGCTGCTTTAACGATGGTGGGTTTGCCCAGTCAACATTGGGATAAGTCCCCGTTTGCTCTCTCTGGAGGACAGATGCGTCGAGTAGCGATTGCCGGGACCTTAGCCTTGAATCCGCCAATTATCGTTTTAGATGAGCCGGCAGCTGGTTTAGATCCATTGGGACAAGCTGAATTAGTTAAGCTGATGCTTAATCTAAAAAAGCAGGATAAGACGGTAGTATTGATTTCACATCAAATGGATCAAGTGATGACTGTTGCTGATTGGACCTTAGTCATGCACCAAGGGCAAGTTATTGCTGCTGAAACTCCGACAACATTGTTTAATCGGCCCTTATCTTGGTTTAAAAAGGTACATTTGGATTTACCTACGGCCGGACAGTTTGCTCAGCAATTAATGGCGCAAGGATGGCAATTTAAAGAGCGGCCATTGACGCTTGAACAGCTGGCTCAAGCCATTAATCAGGAGGTTACAATCCATGAATAGTATTGTGATTGGCCGTTATATTCCTGGCAACAGTTGGATTCATCGGTTGGATCCACGGACGAAAATTATCTTAACCTTTGTCTATATTATGATTTTACTGTTTGCTAACAGTTGGGGAACCTATTTAGTGGCGACGATTTTTTTAGCCGGTGTGATTTATCTGACCAAACAGCCATTAAATCTGTATTGGCAAGGGATTAAACCGATTCTATGGTTGATTCTTTTTACTGTTATTTTACAAATTTTTTTCACAGATGGGCAGCCAGTTCTATGGCAGTGGCGATTTATCAAAGTTACACTACCTGGTTTGATTAACGCTATTTATGTGGTGATTCGCTTTGTTTTAATTATTTTAATGTCGACGATTATGACCTTAACAACACCACCAACTAGTATTGCATCAGCGCTGGAGTCATTACTTGGTCCTTTAAAAAAACTGAAAGTACCCGTTGCTGAATTGGCCTTAATGTTGTCAATTGCCTTACGATTTGTGCCCTTGCTAATGGATGAGACGCAAAAAATTATGAATGCGCAAAAATCACGGGGGATGAGTTTTTCTACCGGAGGACCGATTAAGCGGGCTAAGGCAGTTGTACCGTTATTAGTACCACTTTTTGTCGGAGCTCTACAACGGGCCTTAGATTTGGCCAATGCCATGGAAGTGCGTGGCTTTAAAGATGCTGATCATCGAACTCGGTACCGAATTTTGGCCTATCATCGAGCTGACTATATCAGTGGCTTAATGATGGTGCTGTTTATTATTGTTTTTAGTTTAATTAATTTAAAGGGTTGGTAAGGAGTGAGAAATGCCACGTTATCGAGCAGTTGTTGCCTATGATGGCTCCGGTTTTGCCGGCTTCCAAGTGCAAAGTAAACGCGGAGTAGAGCGTGAACGTACGGTTCAAGGCGAACTAATTAAAGCAGTTAATCAAATGGGGAAAAATCCTCAGCCGGCTATTAAGGTGGTAGGCGCATCAAGGACTGACACGGGGGTGCATGCATATGGCCAGGTCATCCACTTTGACTTACCCTTTAACATTCCAGCCGAAGGGGTTCGCAAGGGCCTCAATACTATTTTGCCCCGTGATATTTTGATTAAAGAAGTTTTGGTAGTTTCAGACAACTTTCACGCTCGCTTTAGCAGCCACTCTAAGCGCTATTTTTACCGCGTGTCAACTCAGGATTACGTTGATCCCTTTAAACGAGTTTACACAGGCCATTTCCATTGGCATTTAGATGCCAAACGGATTGAAGAAGCTTTACCCGATTTAATAGGCGAGCACGATTTTGCCTCCTTTGCTGCTTCAGGTAATGAAACGGCCACGACCGTGCGGACAATTACTCGAGCAGATGTAATCGTTAAAGCTGATGAGCAGGAATTGGTTTTTATTTTTGAAGGAAATGCTTTTTTATATAATCAAATCAGAATCATGGTGGGTGTGCTCTTAGAGATTGGTACTGGCCGTCGACCAATACATGATATTGTGCGCTTGATTGAGGTTAAAGATCGTGAACAAGCCCGTTATACTGCCCCAGCCGCTGGCTTATATCTGGACGAAATAGCGTATAATTAATATCAAATGGAGGTTATTACTGATGACATTATTTGAAGAGTATATGCAAGCAGCTAAAGGTTTGGTTGTGATTTCAACTGCTGCTGATAATCAACCAAGTTCTCGCTTAATGGGCTTTGCCCCAGATCCTCAGCAACCGAATGTTTGGTATCTGGTAAGTCAGCCGGATGCTACTAAGGTTAAGGAATTGGCCCAAAATGAACGAGTTGCGATTTTAACTTTATTAAATGAAAATGGTGCTCGGATTGAGTCTAATCAAGCAACCATGGCACCTTCTGAGAAGCAGTGGTCCGAGGTGGCTAGTTACTTTAAGGCGCCAATCTTTTCTAAGATGCACCCTCATCCAGAAGAAGAGATATTGTACCAATTAACGATTCATTCGGCTCGGTTGGCTTCCTATGCCGGTAATGAAAATGTAACCTTTGATTAGTAGAATTTCAGTGTAAAACATTGACATAACTACCTGGTTTGGGTAGAATGAGAAACGGTATTGTTTACCTCACGATAAGCCCCGGAAACTTATTGTAATTATCTTGGTAAGGAACGACCAAGTCTGTAAACAAGAAATTAAAGGAGCGCACTATGCGTACAACATTTTTAGCCAAGCCAGGCGAAATCGAAAAAAAGTGGTACATCATTGATGCCAAAGACGTCGTAATGGGACGTTTGTCAACGGTTGTTGCCTCAATCTTACGTGGTAAGAACAAGCCAACTTTCACACCAAACGTTGATATGGGTGACAATGTTATCATCATCAATGCTAGTGAAGTAAAGTTGACTGGTAAGAAAGCTACTGACAAGATTTATTACCATCACTCAAACCACCCAGGTGGTTTGAAGGAACGGACTGCCGGTGACTACCGTCAGAAAGATCCTGAAAAGCTCTTGGAACTTTCAATCAAGGGTATGTTGCCTAAGAACACTTTGGGACGCGCACAAGGCTTGAACTTGCACGTGTATGCCGGTGCTGATCACAAGCATGCTGCACAAAAGCCTGAAGTACTTGACATCGACAAGTTAATCTAAGAAAGGAGAATCTAAATATGACTGCAACAGTACAATATGCCGGAACAGGTCGTCGTAAGAACTCAGTTGCCCGGGTACGTTTGGTACCAGGAACTGGTGCAATTACTATGAACGGTAAGTCCATCGAAGATTACATCCCTTTCCCTAACTTGCGTGAAGTTGTTTTGCAACCATTCAACGCTACGGAAACATTGGGTAACTACGATGTATTCGTTAACGTTAATGGTGGTGGTTTCTCAGGTCAAGCAGGTGCAACTCGTCACGGTATCGCCCGTGCCTTGTTGGTTGTTGATCCTGACTTCCGCTCAGCTTTGAAGGCTGCTGGTCTTTTGACACGTGACTCACGTATGAAGGAACGTAAGAAGCCAGGTCTTAAGAAAGCCCGTAAGGCATCACAATTCTCAAAGCGTTAATATCAATATTTTCGTTTTTAAAACCACCAGCCGAGAGGTTGGTGGTTTTTGTTTAAATAATAATAGTTTGTTTAGTGCTACTCTAATTCATATAATGTTAGAATTAATAAAAAAAGTAGCTGAATCACGTATATAGAATAGTGGGTTTAATATTAGATGATAGATAAAAATAATAGCTTTGAATTAAGCCCATTTATCAAATGGGTTGGAGGGAAAAGGCAATTACTTCCGGAATTATCAAGATTTATTCCAAAAAAATATGGTACTTATTTCGAGCCATTTGTTGGAGGGGGAGCGTTTTTGTTGGATCTCCATCCTAAAAAAGCGGTTGTAAATGATTTTAATGTTGAATTAGTTATTACATGGAAAGTAGTTAGGGATAATCCCTATGAACTATTGGATATTCTTAAATTACATGAAAAATATAATTCTAAAGATTACTACCTAAATTTAAGATCTGCAGATCGTGATGGACGTCTTTTAGAGATGACAGATATTGAAAGAGCAGCACGCTTTATATATATGGTTAAAACAGGGTTTAATGGGATGTGGCGTGTGAATAAAAAAGGACAGAATAACATACCTTATGGAAAGTACAAAAACCCCCTAATAGCGGATAGTAAGCGGATTTTATCAGTATCAAGTTATTTAAATGATGCAGAAATCAAATTTATGAGGGGTGATTTTAGTAAATCTGTTTTAGAAGCAAGATCAGGTGATTTTGTCTACTTTGATCCTCCGTATATACCTGTTAGTAAGACTAGTTCATTTACATCGTATTCTGGAGAATTTGGATACGAACAACAACTTTTATTAAGAGATACATTTCTAGAATTACATGAAAAGGGTGTGTTTGTGTTGCTATCCAATTCGGATGTACCATTAATAGATGATTTGTATGGTCAAATACCAGGAATTAGAGTAAATAGGATTTTAGCTAATCGTAGTATTAGTGCTAATGGTACTAGTAGGGGGAAAGTAGGTGAAGTTCTAATAACTAATGTTGGAGTATAAATTGGAAAAAAATAAAAATTATTCACTAGTTTATGAAGATGCTGATTCCCAGTTGGTATTAGGCGATTCATTGAAAATATTGAGTCTTATTCCCGATAATAAGATAGATGTTATTATTGCTGACTTACCCTATTTTTTAAGTAATGGAGGCTTTAGTAATAGTGGTGGCAAAGTTGTATCAGTTAATAAGGGGAATTGGGATAAAACGGATGATCCAGAAAAGTTTTATTCTACTTTTCTTGAAGAAGCCTATAGAATACTAAAAAAGGACGGAACAATATGGGTTTTTGGCACAATGCATAATATTTATACACTTGGTTATCTTCTTAATAAAGGAAATTGGAAGATTTTAAACAATATTACTTGGCAAAAATCTAATCCAGCCCCGAATTTAAGTAGAAGAATGTTTACTCACTCAACTGAAACCGCTATTTGGGCCAAAAAAAAGCACGGATATCAAACGTTTAATTACGACCTAATGCGATCAATCAATAATAATAAACAAATGAAAGATGTTTGGATAACAAGTAATACGTCAAGGAGTGAAAAAATGTTTGGAAAACATCCTACTCAAAAACCCATTGCATTAATACAACGGATTATAGTAGCTAGTTCTCAGCAGGGGGATTTAATTCTTGATCCTTTCGTGGGAAGTGGAACCACAATGGTAGCTTCAAAATTATTAAAACGGCAAAGTATTGGTATAGATATTGAAAGTCAATATATTGAGATAGCAAAAAAGAGAATTACAAACCTTGATAAGGTATATGTGGGGAAAATTATATGATGGAAAGTTATGATAAATATATGCAAAGGACGGCTGAACAAAAATTTTGTGATTTTGTGAATAGCCGTCAGACGTTGGCTTTACCGGCAAATTATTGGATAAATTTTGAGAATGTAAAAAGAAATGCTGCGAAATATGGTCCGGGTATATTTACACTAGATTATTTAATTGGAAAGGATAAAGCTGCCTTAAAAAAATTGTTTTTAGATCAACCAAACTTATTAAAATTAATTCCTCCATTACTCGGAATTCGAAATGATAAGTTTGAAAAACCAAAATCAGATAAAAAATTAAAAGTTGAAGGTTTAACTGGAGATTACCTGTTAGATTTTAAGGAAATACAATTGAATGATATTGATTTATATTTACAATTCATTCATGATTCTGGGCTAGAAGAGTTATTGTTGAAAGGTATTACTAAATCATTAAAGGATTATTCCACCGGGGTAGAGGCTGGAATGGATAGTAATGGCCGTAAAAATAGGAGCGGACAGCGTGGCGAATTATATATTGAATCTGTTTTACGAAATTTGGCAGATAAATATAATTTTCAGTGGCATGGACAGTCGACGTATCAATATATAAAAGATAATTATAAGGTTGTACTTGATCAAAGACTATTTAATGTAAGATTTGATGGTAGTTTATATGATGTAAAGAAAAATAAATTATATCTGTTTGAAATTAATAATTTTTCATCACAAGGATCAAAACTTAAGGCAAGTGGTGGAGAATTTAGTTTGCGACAGCAAATATTTGATGATTCTATTCATGATTTTATTTATATTACTGATGGGCAGGGGTGGGATTCAGACTTAAGCCATTTAAAAAATATTATTAAATCGATAAAATATGTTTTTAATTTCTCCATGATACAAGCGGGATATTTGGAACATCTAATTCAATCAAGTAATTAAAGTTCACAATAAATTTTTTTGACTATTTCTCACCCAAACACAACCTCACCATCTTCAAACGCCTTAATCTTTGCCAAACTTTCCAAATGGATACCTCGCTCAGCTAAGAGCTGGTGCCCTTTTTGAAAAGTTTTTTCAATGACAATACCCACGCCGACTACGTCAATCTTAGCGGCATCAGCAATTTCTAGTAGTCCTAGGACGGCTTGACCATTTGCTAGGAAGTCGTCAATAATCAAAACCTTATCATCAGCATTAATGAACTTACGGTCAATCATAATCTGATTGGTCGTTTGTTTTGTAAAGGAATAGACTTCGGCGGTATAGACATCATCGGGCAGGGTCAATGATTTGTTTTTACGAGCAAAGACGACTGGTACTTGTAAGGCTAAGCCAGTCATCACCGCTGGAGCAATCCCGGAAGATTCAACTGTCAAAATTTTGGTAATCCCTTGATTGGCAAATAAATCAGCAAATTCATCCCCGATGGCCTGCATTAACATTGGGTCAATCTGATGGTTTAAAAAGCGATCAACCTTTAAAACATCGGTTCCTAATATGCGTCCCTCGTTTTTAATTCGTTCTTCCAATAACTTCATACTGTTTGCTCCTTTTGTTTATGAAAACCATTTAAAATTATATTTAAACCAACTGCTAGAACTGTGGTCACCACTACACCATTGGTTAAGACCAATTGCCAGGTTTGAGGAAGGTGTTGGAAAAATTCGGGATGCACCGTAATCCCAATTCCCCCACCAATCGATAGAGCCGCAATCACTAAATTTTTCTCATTATCAAAATCAACATTACGTAAAATGTTAACTCCTTGTACCCCAATCGTACCAAACATGACAAACATGGCACCACCTAGAACAGCACTGGGGATGATGGTCACTAAAGCCCCAAATTTAGGTAGGAGACCAATTAAAATTAATAGGCTAGCTGCAAAATAGATTGGGCGCTTACTTTTAACACCGGATAACCTTACCACACCAACATTTTGACTGAAAGTTGAATAGGGGAAGGTATTGAAAATCCCGGATAGAATAACCCCTAATCCTTCGGCTCGATAACCGTTGGCTAGGTCGTGGTCGCTAAGCTTACGACCGGTTAGATCGGCTAAAGCAAAATATACACCAGTGGACTCAATTAAACTTGTCATGGCCACTACAATCATTGTTACAATGGAAGAGGTGTGAAAAGTAGGCATACCTAAGAAAAAGGGTTGCGGTAGATGGAACCAACTAGCCTGAGCAACGGAGTCTAGGCTAACCTGTCCCATCATGGCAGCAACAATCGTGCCCATGATAATGCCAAGCAAAACGGCAATGGCTTTAATAAAGCCACGGCCTAGTAACATAAAGGCTAAAATGATGACAATGGTTATCATTCCTAAGAGCAGGTTTGTCATGTTGCCATAAGAAGTAGCCTGATTATTACCGCCCCCCCAATTTAGCAAGGCAATTGGTACTAGGGTAAAGCCGATTACGGTGATTAGTGATCCGGTAACTACTGGTGGAAAGAAGTAGCGTAATTTGGCAAAGAGGACACCAATTAGAAAGACGAAGATACCGGCCGAAATAGTCGCCCCATACATGGCCCCGACTCCTAGGGTGGTGCCAATGTTAATTAGGGGTGAAACTGATTGAATCGCTGATCCAAGTACCACCGGCATGGCAATTCCGGTAATTGGTGTCCGTTTGACCTGTAAAAGGGTGGCAATTCCGGTCATGAAGATATCAACGGAAATAAGATAGGCCATCTGACTGGCTGAAAAATGTAAAGCGGTTCCGACTAGCAGAGGAACTAAGACGCCACCAGAATACATAGCTAAAACGTGCTGTAGACCGAGAATCAAATCCTGACCTTTACTCTTAATGCTACTAATTTCCATGATTTTCCTCCAAAAAAATAGTGCTGTCCATCGCGGGGCCAGCACTAAATCACCAGTGTCCGTTGCGATAGTCGCACATTTAGGTGTGCGGTAGAAACTTGGTTACCATTTTTAACCGATTATATCTGCAAACTATAATTTCAGTGTAGCAGGAAAAGTTGGGGTTAACAACGAACAAATTAATATACTTTTTATGATACATTTATAAAAGACGAATAAAAGGATAGTTTAAGTAAATAATATGACACGTTTAAAACAAATATTAATTTTTATTAGCTTTTTTGTCTGGGATATTCTTGTCTCCGGCCTGATTCAGGTTTCCGTCTTACCACGATTCTCAGTGCTGCAACGATTGGGACTGTTAACGGCTGGCTTGATTGGATCGTTACTCTATGTTTTGGTGATAATTCGGGTTATTAAAGTTCGTCAGCCTGATTTTTCAATCTTACCAATCAATTTTAAAAACTTTCAAAAAGCTTGGTGGCTAATTCGAATGTGGTTAGTCTGCTTATTAGGTTTGGTCGTCTGTGGTATGATTCGAGTCACCTTGTTAGGAACTAAGGGCGCTGTTTCGGCTAACCAAGAAGGCATCACTGAATTGATAACTTCTTCCGGAACTTATTCTTTACTGGCAATGCTTTTTTGTATTATTATTTTGGCACCCATTATGGAAGAATTACTCTTTCGAGGCTTGGTATTTGATTACTTTGATAGCCAGAAAAACTGGTGGTATGGTCCCATACTCTCGGCCTTTCTTTTTGGTCTAGCTCATGTCATCTTAACTAAATGGCAAGTATCCACTTTGTTGGACCTACTAACCTATACTACTTTAGGTTTGGTATTAGCCTTTGTTTATAAGAGAACCGGTCGAATTAGTAACAGTATGGCTGTCCACCTTATGCAAAATCTTTTTTCAACATTACCTTTTATCATGATGACGCTGCGTTAAAATTGCATTTATGAAACATGTAACGATTTTTTGATTACATGTTTTTTTATGGCCTGCAGTTAAGATTTTTAAAAGTGAACAGAATATTAAATGTAAGCGATTTCATTTTACTTATTGCAATCCAAATAGTGTTCATGTATATTTAAAAAGGCCAGTAAACCGTTATCATAAATTGATGCGGGGAGGGAGATGGCAGCAGCCATGAACGGCTAATATTTCAATAGGAGTTTGCTATGCGAGCAAATGTTATTTTTATCTTTATTTTTGGTGCCTTGGGCGGTCTTTTGTTTGGCTTTGACACAGGTATCATTTCCGGAGCGTCTCCATTAATCGAAGGAGACTTCCACTTGTCTGTTGAACAAACTGGATTTATTACATCATCTGTGTTGATTGGTTCAACAATTGGCGCCTTTGCGGTTGGACCTTTGTCAGATCGTTTTGGGCGTAAGAAATTATTGATTGTGGCGGCATGTTTCTTCATTGCCGGCTCACTGTTAACTGCTTTTGCTGTAGGCTTTGTCACAATGGTAATTGCTCGAATTATTTTAGGTTTGGCCGTGGGAGCAGCCTCAGCCTTGACACCAGCTTATCTAGCCGAATTAGCACCGGCCGAGCATCGTGGTTCTCTAGGAACTATGTTCCAACTGATGATTACTGCAGGAATTCTTCTGGCCTATGTTTCTAACTTGGCCTTCCTGGGACACAACCTTTTGGATGTTCGTGATTGGCGCTGGATGTTAGCGTCGGCTTTGATTCCAGCCGTTTTGCTATTCATTGGTGGCTTATTGTTGCCTGAGTCTCCTCGTTTCCTATTTGCACAAGGTAAGTCAGAGGATGCTCGTAAGGTTTTGCTTCGTTTGCGTCAGGATAAGCCCCAAGAAGTTGACGTGGAATTAAAGGAAATGGCTGAGATTCAAAAGCAGCCTAAGGGTGGTTTAAAAGATCTCTTTACCATTGCCCGTCCAGCCGTAATTGTAGCGGTGGGGATTATGTTTCTTCAGCAGTTGGTAGGTATTAATTCAGTAATTTACTTCCTACCACAAGTCTTTATCAAGGGCTTTGGCTTTGATGCTGGACAGGCTATTTGGATTTCAGTTGGGATTGGTGTTGTTAACTTTGCCGTAACGATTTTGGCTACGATGATTATGGATAGCTTTGACCGCAAGGCGCTGTTGATGTTTGGTTCAGTAGTTATGACTGTTTCCTTAGGCCTTTTGACCATTCTTAACTATACAGTTAGTGTGAAGATTGCAGCCATCCCAACGATGCTTTTGATTGCAACATATATCTTTGGTTTTGCAATTTCATGGGGGCCAATTGCGTGGTTGCTAATCGGTGAGATTTTCCCAGTCTCTGTTCGAGGGATTGGATCATCAATTGGTTCTGCAGCCAATTGGATTGGAAACTTTTTGGTTTCCCAATTCTTCTTGGTTCTACTAGCTGCTTTCCATAATAATGTTGGTGGGCCTTTTGGGGTCTTTGCCGTCTTTGCCTTTATTTCACTCTTCTTTGTTAAGTACTTAGTCCCTGAAACACGCGGTAAGTCATTAGAAGAAATTGAAATGGAATTACGCGAAAAGAATTCTTAAATTTAAGAGCCAATTTAATTTGGCTCTTTTTTATTGCCTTAATCTATGAAAACTTCTATCATATTGGCTAAAGAATTTGTTACAATTGATGGCATGTTTAAATTCATATTATCGAGGAGGTAATGGCTTGGCCAAGAATAGATTTGTGGAGTCTTTAGAAAAAATGACGGTTGGAATTATGAGCCCAGCTGTGTTAGAAAAAGTCGCGTTGACTGTTAATTCAGAAGTTGCTAAGCGTAAAAACTATATTAAAATTCCCAATGTAAAGGGATTATCACCACAAGAAGCTGGTAAATTGTTAGAAAGTTATGGTTTCGAGTATTCTAGCTCTTTAACTGTTCCTGGTTCACGTTTGGCAAATAAAAAAGCTGATAAAATTATTACTGTTCGTCCTCATTCAGGTCTAGTTGTTAGTCCTGACACCCACATTAAGCTGTACTATGCCGATGAACAGATTATTGAACGCAGCAAGGAAATTGCATTAGAAGAAGAGGAAGCCAAGCAACGCAAGCATCAACAACGGGAAGCAGTTGCTAAAGAAGTTAACGGTTTTTCGAAAAAAATATTAAAAAAATTACCATTTAAAAAATAAAATCAACTACGGTTGATTTTTTTTATTTTCATTTTTTACTACCTTAGTGAACTAAATTAGGGGTGAGTAGTTCCCCCAGCCAATTTTAAATGAATTATGATATACTTGAAAGGTATATCAGATTGGGAAGAATGTATGTAATTAATATTCAACACTGTTATCTATTATCATTTGAGAGGGAGTTTAGATGTGGCTGATTTATTAGTTCACTGGATTTTATATATTAGCTTAGCTTTAATTGCGTTAGAAGTTATTTATGCTTTCTTTCGTAGACAAGCATCGGCAAAACCAGCGCGAGTTCGTTACCGCTATGGACTATTGATTGCCATTGTTTTGACTACTATATTATTGATTTTAAATCAATTTGTTCAGAGTATGAGCCAAAGTATTTTATGGTTGGGTTATTTTAGTTTGTTTATTTCTTTGGTTCAGATTGCAACAGCTTTTCTGGGCAAGCGGGGTCTTAAGCCTTCTAATTTTCAAAAATTTTTACGGATTGCCTCAGTGGGGATGATTTTTATGACACCAATTCTATTGTTGTCAGATAATATAAAGGCCATGACTACTAGTCAAAATTCAAAAGAAGAGCAATCTGATTCAAGAACGAGTTCTAAAAAATCGACTGCTAAAAAAAATAGCAGCAACGCTAGTTCTAAAACAGCTAATCCGGATAAAAAGGGACAGTCTCAGAACTCTGATAGCAATCAAACCGGTACGAATACTGGTGTCACTGGAGCAGGGCAAGGAGTCGCTAATGCTTCTGGAAATGGTTCATTAGGTGGTAATAGTAGTCAGATTCCAAGTTACTACGGCGGTCCAGCAGCTAAGCAAAATCATATTAATGGCACCATGGGTAATGGTGATAAAGCTAATGATTTACCCGCTACTGGTGTAACCACTAATAACAATTAATTAAACGCCTAGTAAAGTTCGGTATTTAGAATAAAATTTATTTGGAGATGGTAAACATGAGTAATAATTCAGACTTTTCACCTTTTGTTGCAGACTCAACTAGTGCACAAGAATCAACATTCATGAGTCAATCGACATCTGAAAAAGAATCAACAGTTAGTGTAATTAGCCAATCAAATGCAGTTAGTATGATTTCATCCTTGTCTTTGTCTTCTTCAATTTCACGAGCAGAAGAAGAAAGTCAAATGCGTAGTGTTGAAACATCAGTTTCTGATAGTGTTTCAACGTTAAATAGTCAATTGGTGGAGGATTCGGTTAGTGTTTCTAATTCAAGTGTAGCTAGTGAATCGGTTTCACATAATTATTCGACGTCTAACAAGGAATACTTATCACGTTTGCAATCTGACATGGAATCGCAATCTCTTAGTACTGAAGCGCATTGGTCAGAATTACGGTCAACTTCTGTTGCAATTTCTGAATCTAACTTACAGAGTATGGTTGAGTCTGAACAAAGTTTGGAGTCACGTTCTGACAGTGTTGTTCGTTCGACCTTCTTCTCTCAGTCGCATTCTAATGAGGCTTCTCTTTGGACTAGCCAGTTGAATTCAAGTGTACAAAGTACTTCAACTTCAGATTCATTAATTTATTCATTGTCAACAAGTAGCTCTGATTCTGGTTCAACCAGTGCGTATAACTCCATTAGTAACTCGAATGCTAGTGTACGTAGTACTTCTGAGTCCTTGTCACAGCTTAACTCTGAATCAGTACTCCATTCTGAGATGGAGATGCGTAATTTTTATGCTACCGCCGGAGCTCGCTTTGAACCCCGTTCAGAAAGTACGATTTTTAGAGTAAATGAGAGCCAGTTAGCACATACTTCAACATCGGAAAGTGAATCGATTGCTCAGTCAACTAAGACGCAAGAATCAGAATCATTAAAGCTTTCAAATTCTGATAGTTTATCAATGTTGATTTCTGAAAACTTAACTTCGATTCGGACATCGCGCTCAGTTTCTAATTCAGCCTCAGAATCTGAAAGCGTTTCGCTATCATCATCAGATAGTACTGCTTCAATGAGTACGTCACAGGCTAATAGTGAATCAGTGGCTTCTATGGATGAAGAACAGTCAGCCTCAGAATCTCTTTCTACTTTCAACAGCAGCTATCACAGTATTTCCTTAGAGGAATCACAGTCACATGCTGGGTCAACGAATGAACAGCGTTCTGAAAGTGAAGCCCAAAATTCGGAAAGTACCAATAAAGAGTCAAGTAAAGATAATGCCGAAGCGGACGACAAGAAAAAGCGTCCCCGTCGTGGCGCTAAGCTAATGGAATATTTCGGTGTTGACCAAGATTAATGTATAAGATGAAAAAATCAGTTCATACAAAATGAGCTGATTTTTCTTTAGTTAAATTTTATATTGGAGAGTATGCAGATGGAAATTCGTGAAGGTGATTTACTCTTTGTGCGAAGTGGTCATAAAAAATTAGACCAAATGATTGCGCAAAGTACAGGTCAAAATAGTTATATCCATGTTGCACTTGTGACTCAGATTGAACCAGAAATATGGGTCATCCATGCTAGTATGCCAGACGGATGTTTAACAGAAACATTAACTGATTTCCTGGTGAAACGGAAAGGATTAGTTGATTTGTATCGGATTAATGCTCGGGGAAATAATATTTCTCGGGCGGTTGTCAGGGCGCAAGATAATTTAAATCGCCCCTATAATTATAGCTTTTTGCCAAATGATGAAGGCCTATACTGCTCAGAGTTGATTACTGAAGCCTTTAAGGGACAGAATATTTTTAAATTAAATCCTCTGGAATTTGGTGGCCCCAAAGAACAGGATTATTGGACGAAATATTATGCCAAGTTGGGAATGGATTTGCCACAAGGAGTATATGGTAGCAGCCCTAATTCTTTAGTGAAAAGTCCTCAACTACATTTTATCGGTGAACTGTCAGATTGATTAATCAGTTGGGAAACGTTTAGTGCGAATAATTTCATCTAAAATGCGGTAGCCATCGGCTTTGTCATAGGGATGTTTACGTTGCTGATTCCAAATGCTGACTACATAGATTTCGCCGAGAGTCCAAATAAATTCAGGATCATCGGATAATTTGAACAGGTGTTTGAACACTGCTGCATCAAAAATTTTTTTGAATTCGGTATCCTGGAGTTGAAAATCTAAAATATCAATATATTGATTCATCTGCAAGTCTTGTAGAATTGAAAACGGTGAAGCTTTAAATGTATCTAAATCAACGTGTTCAAAAAATTGTTTAAAGGTAACTGATAGGATGGCATTCATAAGGTCATATTTATCATGGAAATGGCGATAAAAGGTATTGCGATTGATGTCGGCAATATCACAAATTTGTTTGATACTTAATTTAGAAAAGGGTACCGTTTGTAAAGTTTGCATGGTAACACTGGTGATATGTTGGTTCATTAATTGGGATCGTTTGGTTGACATTTGTTCACCTATACATTTTTTAAAATTTGTCTACTTTATAGACAGTATACCATTTTTATCTCTTTACCCAGCTAAAACACCCTAGTAGAATAACCCACAGTTACTTTTTTATATATAGGAGGAGCAAATGATGCTCAAACGGTTAGGAAAATGGATTTATCATAATAAATTCAAAACCCTATTGGCATGGCTAGTGCTACTAGTTGCATTTGTCTGGGGTGCAGTTGGTATGGGGTCACATTTCGTCACTAATCTGTCGATTTCTGGGATTCCCTCCACTGAAATTCAATCAACCTTGGAAAAGGAATTTGATTTAAATCCGAATAGTGGAACCTTGAAAGTAGTTATTCAGCATAAGGATGGCGATGGCGTTAATAGTGATGAAATCAAAAGCCAAGTTGCTCAAGCTATCCAAAAGGCTCAGGATAAATATGGCTCAGATATTAAGTCAATTTCTAATCCTTATGATTCTGGTATTATTAGTGAAGATAAAACGACTACTTATGTGGACGTGACCTTTAAACAAAGTGGTCAAAACGTTCCTTACACATTAGTTAATAATGTTCGTAAGATTTTTGATGATAAAGTTAAGGACAAAGGCACTACCTTGGCTTATACTGGTTCAGCCCGAGTAACGCCAATGGATTTGGGTGGTACATCAGAAATTATTGGTGTAACCATTGCCTTTATCTTACTGTTAATTCTCTTTAGATCCTTTGTGACTGCTGGTATGCCAATTGTTAGTGCATTGGTTGGTTTGGGTAGTGGTGTCTTACTGATTACGATTGGGACAAACTTCTTTGATCTAGCTAACGTTGGTGAAACTTTGGCAGTTATGTTGAGTTTGGCAGTTGGTATTGACTATGCCTTATTCATTTTGAACCGCTATAAGACTGATTTAGCTGATACCGATGGTGATCAAGCCGAAGCCTTGGGTCGGGCTTTACAAGAGGCTGGTAAGTCAGTTATCTTTGCCGGTGTGACAGTTATTATCGCAGTATGCGGTTTGAGCCTTTTGGGCATTGACTTTGTCTCAGCTATGGGATTTGCCGCAGCTGTAGGTGTATTCTTTGCCCTCATTTCGGCCTTGACCTTCCTACCAGCTATGATTAGTTGGGCTCAGAAGTTTATCAAGCCTAATACAAAGACAGTTGATGAAATGGCTGCTAATCCAAGTAAGGCAACTTCATTTTTGGTTAAGCACCCTTGGACAATTGTAATCGTTGGTGTTGCAGTCTTGCTTGGATTGGCTGTACCTGCTGAACATATGCGTATGGGTATGCCATATAATGGCTCTTTACCCGAAAATCGTACTGAACGTCAAGCTTATGATATTATTTCAGATAAATTTGGTGAAGGGGTCAATTCACCTTTGATTGCAGTGGTGGAATTAGATAAAACTGCTGATGATGAAGAGAATTTGGCTAAAATTGCTGATCATCTGAATGGGCTTGATGGCACTAAAACAATGCTACCAATGGTTGATCAGGCTAAGGCCCAAGCCTTAAAGGCCCAGTTAACTCAACAGATGCAGCAACAAGCTATGGCTCAAGCTCAGGCAACCGGGCAGATGCCTACTGATCAGCAAAAGGCCGAGGCTGCTGCTAAAATTAAGGCAACTATTCTGCAGCAAGCATCAAAGCCTTATAAAGTAAGTGCTGATGGTAAGTATGCCATGATGGTTGTGATTCCTAAGAAGGGATCAGAATCTGAGCAAACTGAAAAGTTAGCTAATCAGATTAAGAATTATTCTAAGACCACTGAAAGCAGCTATCATGCTAAAATCACTTTGACTGGTGTTAGTGCCGTGAACCTAGATATTACCGATAAACTTAACCGGGCCACCCCAGTATTTGCCGGTATTATCATTGGTTTGGCATTCATCTTATTGATGTTAGTATTCCGATCATTTGTCATTCCTTTGATTGCAATGGCTGGTTTTGGTATTTCCCTCTTAGCTTCATTTGGCTTCACTACCTTGGTAATGCAAGACGGCTTCATGAAAGGTTTCTTTGGTATTAGTAAGGGTGCACCATTGATTTCCTTCTTACCGGTGGTCGTAATTGGTATTTTGTTCGGTTTGGCGATGGACTATGAAGTCTTTATGGTTTCTCGTGCTCGTGAAGAATACTTGAAGACAGGTGATAATAGCCGTGCTGTGATTGTGGCTTTACAGGATAGTGGTCCAATCGTTATTACAGCAGCTTTGATTATGATTGCGGTCTTTGGTAGTTTTGCCTTGAATCCTGATCCAACTATTAAGTCAATGGGACTAGCATTGTCCTTTGGTGTTCTATTCGACGCCTTCATTGTTCGGTTGATGATTGTGCCATCTATGATCCAAATTTTTGGTAAGTGGAATTGGGCTTTCCCTGGCAATAAGCGGAATTGGATTTCTGAAAAATAAATAGCATCATAACAAAAAGCACAGCATCGATTGATGTTGTGCTTTTTGTTATGATGAGGTGTTTTTAAAATGCCTAGCTTATGCTATTCTTAAGAAAATTAAATTGCGATGGGGTAGAGCTTTATTATGAAAACATTACGATATTTATGGCGTGGCAATAGCGCCTTTTACAAAAACTGGTGGCAATATGCGATTTTAGTGGTGGTTGTGCAAGCTGTCATCAAGCATCTATTTATTCCACTTTATACTTTAGCTTTGGAAGCTATTTTAGCTGTTTTTCGAATTAATTATATTTCTTATAATAATTTAGGTGTGTTACTGAAATATGGCGGATTACCCTTGATATTAATAATTATCTTAGCGGTATTGATGTTATTAACAACCTATCTTCAATTTGCCTTTATGTTGACTAGTATCTATCGAATTTCTAGTGGTAAAGGGTTGGAATTATCGGCCGCTGGGCGGGCCGCCTGGAATAGCTTACGATCATCTTCACTTCTAGGTATTTTTGTTTTCTTACTATATGTAGCTTTGGTATTACCAACTTCTTCGTCTTTTTTCACATCAAGTTTACTTAAAAAATTAGTTATTCCAGATTTTATTTTAGAATTTTTATCTCAAAATATATATTATGAGGTATGTATTTTTGCTGGTTTCTTAGTTTTAACTTACTTTTCGATTCGATTAGTACGCGTTTTACCATTGATGCTAGATAATAATTATGGTTTTAAGGAAGCAGTTCATACTAGTTGGGCCGAAACGAAAGGGCACTTTATCCGCTATGTTATTCGGGTAGGAATTATTGCGGCATTAACTGTGACTAGCATCACTATGGCCAAATTGGCCGGGGTTACCTTGCAGGAAATGTTTGATGTTCATTGGAAGCATTTGGCCTTTACTTCGGGTATTTTCTTAACTTTTTCAGTTGAAATTATTGAAGTGTTATTAAAAATATTTGAAACGACTTTATTAGCCTTTATTATTATTTTCCCAAATGAAATTCCACTTAAAAAGAGTCCTACTATTTGGGCGACTTTCCGACGTCAAAAACGGGCTAAAACAATTTTTGGTATTAGTATTACTATCTTTGCAGCGGTTCTAGTACTATTTAATATTTCCTACTTAGTTGGTTCGTTCGGTAGTGCTAAGGATATGTTGACAATCTCACATCGTGGGGTTGACGCTGGTAATGGTGTTCAAAATACTTTACCGGCTTTAGAAAGAACAGCTAAGGTTAAGCCGGATTATGTCGAGATGGACCTGCACGAAACTAAAGATCATCAGTTCGTTGTCATGCATGATGAGAATTTAAAGGCCCTAACGGGGGTTGATCGGATTCCTCATGATATGACTTTGGCTGAGATTACCAAGCTGACAGCCCATGAAAATGGCCAAACGGCTCGGATAGTTAGTTTTGATGATTACTTAGCGACAGCAGAAAGATTGAATCAAAAACTTTTGGTTGAAATTAAGACAACTAAATATGATAGTCCACAGTTAATGGATAACTTTAAAAAGAAATACAGTAAACGGTTGATGCAAGATCATGACATGATTCATTCTTTAGATTATCGTGTTATTTCTAAATCAGAAGAACTGATGCCGAAAATACCGGCTAGTTTTATTTTGCCGTATACTTTAATCTTGCCCAATACTAATGCTAATTTGTACACGTTAGAAGAAACCACTTTGAATCAAAAAATTGTGGATGAGGCTCATAGTCATAATCAACGGGTGCTGGCTTGGACAATTAATGATGAAAGTGACATGCAACAAATGGTGTTCTTGAACACAGATGGTATTATTACTGATAATCTAACCACTTTAAAGGAAGTTCTAAAAGATCAAAATGATAATCCATCGTATGCTAAACGAATGTCGCAGTTATTAGACGTTAATTGGCAATCAGCCTTTTAGATTTATTAACACTAGTGTAGAAACTAGTGTTTTTTTATAAAAAATAGGTGAGATATAAGTTATGAAATTAAGCTATAAATTAAGATTAGCAATTATGGTTGTGGGTTCGTTTTTGGGAGCTTTTAGTTCCACTTTAATGAACATTGCCTTGCCAAATTTAATGGCTGCTTTTCATATATCGGTTTCCCAGGTTCAATGGGTAACGACCGGTTATATGCTGATATCGGCCTTGGTAATTCCAGCCAGTTCTTATTTAATTAAAAAATATTCAATGCGAAATTTATATTTGAGTTTTGCGACGATATTTTTATTGGGATCAATTTTAGGGGCCCTAGCGCTAACTTTTTGGTTAGTTGTTGTAGGTCGTATGATTCAAGCTCTAGGAGCCGGAGTATTGTTCCCGTTGGTGATGGTTGCTGGCTTAAAATACGCCCCTAAAGAACATCGGGGCATGGTCATGGGGATAGTGGGGATGGTGTTTAATTTTGCACCAATTATTGGCCCTAGTATTGCTGGCATTATTCTAAACGTGGCTTCTTGGCGTTATCTTTTTATTGTGTTGATTCCTGTTATGGCAATAACAATTATAGCTGCGGGGCTATGCTTGCCCAAGGAACAAAAGCAAGGCGATGAACATTTAAATTATCAGGGACTGGGATTGCTGTCGTTTAGCTTAACTGCAATTTTGATTGGCCTTTCTAATATTGGCACGATGAGCTTTATTTCTTGGCCAGTGCTAGGTAACATACTGGTTGGGATTGTATGTGGCTTTTTATTTTTACACTATCAAGAACACGTCTCCAATCCGGTAATCGATTTACAAATTTTTAAAGATCGGCAATTTAATTTAGCTAACAGCATTAATTTTTTGTTAACTTCAACTATGTTTAGTAATACGATTATTTTGACACTCTTGATTCAAGGTGTTATGAAACAGAATCCACTTGTTTCAGCCTGGGTAATCTTACCAGGAGCCGTATTAACAGGGATATTGTCACCACTTTCTGGCCGTTGGTTTGACCGTTATTCCATCAAGAAGTTAACTTTAATTGGATTAAGTTTAGATATTTTGGGTACGATTTTACAACTTAATGTAAAGCTGAAGTTTGCCTTTTGGATTTTATTGGGGGCTCAGCTTATTCGTCAGTTAGGTTTAGTAATGGTCTTAATTCCGATTCAAACGCAGGCGGTTAAATCGTTATCACCCGACTTAATTCCAGATGCTATCCCAGCTTACAGTATGTTTCGCCAAATCGCTAGTTCAGTTGGAACAGCAATTATCGTAGGAATTATGTCGATTGCTGCCTCACTGGTTGGTACTGAAGCCGGCGAAGTGGCAGGTATTCGAGTTGGATTTGCCATTTCTTTAGGGATGATTATTATAGCCTTAGGTCTCTCACGGCGATTAAAATAGTTTGGGCAAAATGATTGATTATTAATTTGTAAATTGTTATAATATAAAGGTTGTTTGAGACAGCGGGAGTGTAGCGAAGTCTGGCTAAACGCGACGGACTGTAACTCCGTTCCTTCGGGTTCGTAGGTTCGAATCCTACCGCTCCCATACCGTATCATAGCTAACGGTTATAAATAAATAGCTATTGCCCCTTGGCCAAGTGGTAAGGCAGAGGTTTTTGGTACCTCCATGCGCTGGTTCGATCCCAGCAGGGGCAATTAAATCAAACAGTCAGAGATGGCTGTTTTTTTGTACATAAAAACCGATTCACTAAGAATCGGTTCTTTTTAAATTTGGTACGCTTGATATTTAGCCAATTCTTGCGGTGAAAGTATTAATTCAATAATTGTGCCTTCTTCGGTGTAGTCTTCCTGTAAGAAGACATGTTGGCTACTCAAAGTAGCGACTAGTTTATTTTCACTAAAAGGAATTTTTAATTTAACTGGTTGACTATCAGCAAAAATATTTTGCTCAATCAGCTGAATTAATTCATCTTGCGATTTTAAGTCCAGTGCTGAGATAGTAATTGCATTTTCGCCATCAACTGTGGGATAGGGTAAGTTGGTTTGATCGGCCTTATTGAAAACGGTAATCATTGGTCGACCAATTACACCAATCGACTGAAGAGTTTCTTCAGTCGTTTTCATCATTTGCTGATAATTTGAATCAGAAACATCAACAACTTGTAATAACAAGTCAGCTTGACCAGCAGCCTCTAAAGTCGAGCGAAAGGCAGCAACTAGGTTGTGGGGGAGTTTAGAAACAAAACCAACCGTATCACTTAATAGCAACTGACGTTTATCGGTCAAGGTTAACTTACGAACCGTAGTATTTAAAGTGGCAAAGAGCATGTTCTTTTCAAAGACTTGTTTTGTGGTGGCGTTAACTGCACCCACACCAAAGCGTTCTAATAGCCGGTTCATCAGGGTTGATTTACCGGCATTAGTATATCCAACTAAAGCGACGGTCGGAAGTTGGCTAGCTTGACGTTGAGTGGTACGAGTATCTTCGTCTTTAATTAGTTCAGCAAGTTCCTGTCTAATATGAACCATTTCACTGGTGATACGACGACGGGATTGTTCTAGCTTAGTTTCACCGGATCCACGGCTGGTAAATCCTGCGCCACCAGCACCAGTCTGCTGGTCAAGACTGACCGACATGCTAGTACGTAAACGTGGTAGTTGGTATTGCAAACGAGCAAGTTGGACTTGGAGTTTAGCAACTTTAGTTTGAGCTCGTTGGGCAAAAATATCTAGAATTAAACCAGTTCGATCAACAACTGTAGCATCGGTTAATTTTTCTAAGTTACGAATTTGTGAAGGGGAAAGCTCATCGTTTACAACGATTAAATCTACTTCATAGCTTTGAACTGCTTGTCCTAGTTCTTCGACTTTACCTTTGCCAAAATAAGTCGCTGGGTTGGGCCGGTCTAGTTTTTGTAAGAATGTTTCAACTGGCTGGAGATTGTTTGCTTCAGCTAAGTTAGCTAATTCGGCCAATTCATAATCAATATTTTGATTTTGTTGACCTTGAAGCCCGGCTAGTAAAACCGGACGGAGTGTATCATCTGTCATTTAGACTGCCTTTTTCTTAAAAATAAGTTTCAGTATCGTTGAAGGAAATTACTTCAGCTGCGGTATCGGTTAGTGATAGTTGCATCACGGCTCCATTTTTGACTGAGTCCAAGGCTAGGTCACTGTGACCAAACATATCAGCAATTGCACGGATTGTCGTACCATGAGCGACTACTAAGACTTGATCACCATCATGATGTGCTTGACGAAGTAATTCAAATCCGTGCTGAATACGCTCATAGAAGTGTTCATAGTTTTCAGCCAATTGATAGGGGTCATGATCGTGAAACAAGTTCATGACAGCCTTCATACCAATGTCCCTCACCATGGCGCTATAGTCATTATAAATAGGCTGAACAAAACCATTTAGATAGGTAACAGTGACCTGAGAGTCGACTCCTTCAAAAGAGCCAAAATTCTCTTCACGAAAATCGGGTAATTGGACGGGCTCTTTGGGTGATTGGGCTTGGTTTTCAGCTAAAATAAAGCGGGCCGTGTGGATAGCTCGCGTTAAATCGGATGAGTAGGCGCCATTAAAAGCTATTTTAGCTAAGCGTTGCCCAGCTTGATGAGCATCTTGGATACCTTTGGTTGTTAGAGGAGCATCCGAATGTCCCTGAAAGCGACGTGTTAAATTAAAATAGGTTTCACCGTGGCGGACCATGTAAATAGTAATTGCCATAAAGTATAGTTTCCTTTCATCGTATGAGTCTTTTCCTCCAGTTTATCATTATTTGAGAGTACATAAAAAGCTCACTAATTATTGGTGAGCTAGATTGATTAATCTTTTTGAGAATTTGAACTAGATGTATTAGGAGAACTGGTAGCACTTTCTGACAAATCCTCATCATGATCATAAATACCATTACTATTAACATCCTGGAAAGGTTTAGGAAGTTCCTTAACGGCAAATTCAGGAATAAAGGCGTTATCATAGTCCAAGGCCATAATTTGGAAATTAGCAATTTGCATGGTGTCGCCGGTTCTAAAGTCCGGATCTTTTTTCAAAACATAGCCGGTTAAAGTAACCGCTTCATCGTCATCTAATTCTTTAACGTTTGTATTAAAGTAGCGCTGGAAATCATATAAGGTTGTCTTACCAGATACCTTATAGCGATGATCACCAAGTTTTTCGATGTATTCATCGGATTGATCATCCATTTCGTCTCGAACACTGCCAAATAACTCTTCATAAATATCTTTGTCGGTAATGATTCCGGCCGTTCCACCATACTCATCAACTACAACGGCAATGGGTGAGCGCTTCATAATCATTTCATCCATTACATCATGTAAATCCATATTTTCTGGTACGGCGGGGATGTCACGCATAATTTTAGCGATTGGTTCGTTGCCACTAATTCGGCCTTGGCGAACTAAATCATAATTAAAAACATAGCCCAAAACCTTATCTTTATCATTATCAGCCACAACCGGAAAACGTGAATGACGTTTTTGAAGATAGAGATCAACCCCCTGGTTAATCGTATCCTTGACGTCAATAACGTCCATTGATGTTCGATCAATCATAATATCAACGGCGACCTTATCGTTCATTTCAAAGGCACGTTGCATGAAAGTTAAATCTTCATCATCTAACTCACCGGCTTCAGCAGCATTTCTTGATAGAGATAAAATTTCAGTTTGAGAGTAGATATCATGATCGTTATCTACTTGGAAGCCAAGTAAACGAGTAACAGCGTTTGACAGATGGTCTAATATCCAAATCAGCGGAAAAAGAGCGATATGGAAGAAGCGTACCGGACGAACAATTAACAAAAGGACTTTTATAGGTTCTTCAATAGCGATGTTTTTAGGTACTAAGTCAGTAAATACGGCGTGAATGACTGTAAAGATGACAATAGCAGCTACAGAAGCAACTGCGTGAGCGTATTCACTAGGGATAATATGTGACGATAAGATTAAATTGGCAACGGTTTCTTCTCCAATCCAACCTAAAATCAGACTAGTTAAAGTAATACCAACCTGGGCGGTCGAAAGATATTCTGTTAGATGCTCCACCATATGAATCGCTTGGCTGATTTTTTTTGATGGGGTTGTACGATCTTCTTGCATAGCTTGTAAAGCGCTCAATCGTACTTTGACTAACGAATACTCAGTTAGGGTAAACAAAATAGCCAGTAATAAGACAAATAAGATGATAATAAAATTAGTCATCATCGAGGGGCCAGAGTCCAAAAGAAATACCTCTTTCTTTAAATAGTAAAAATAAATGTTACACTAGGGCATATTATAACAAATTTCACCAAAATTGGTAAAAATTAGCCTACTGAAAAATGAGTAAAATTTTGTTTTATTAATATTAATTTATGAAAGCTATTGCTGTCGGGCTTTAATGGGAACAAATGTTTGAGAGGCTAAATTTTGACCTTGAAGTATCAAGGTAAATAGGTAAACTAGTAGATAGCTTTTCCAATGGAAAAATGCAAATCAAAAAAATTAAAGGAGGTCGTTACTATGTTAGCCGTGACTGTTTATACTAAAAATAATTGTGTGCAATGTAAGATGACAAAGAAATTTTTAGATCAGAAGGGTATTGAGTATCAAGAAATTAACATTTCCCAAGAGACCCAATACATAGATCAATTGCGTGAAAAAGGTTTCCGTCAGACTCCAGTGGTCATGAGTGGAGAATTGAATTTCAGCGGCTTCCGTCCAAGTGAGTTAGAGAAAATTCAAGCTTAACGGATTTTATTGCCATATAACTAGAGTGGAGCATGTATGTCTTTAAAAAATATTAATATCGACGAAGTTACTTACTTTGATTTAAATAATCAATTAAACATTCCTCAAGATGGTCGTATTCAGTTGGATAAGGATCAAGAAGCTCTTGAGGCTTTTTTAAGCGAAAATGTAAATCCTAATTTAAAGCACTTCGACTCAGTGGCAGAACGTTTCGAATGGATGATTGATAATCAGTTTTTGGAGCGAAATTTTATTGAGAAGTATGATATGGATTTCATCGAAAAGCTATACGACTTCCTTGAAAAACAAAATTTTCAATTTGGTTCCTTTATGTCCGCCTTTAAATTTTATAATCAGTATGCTCTTAAAACCAATGATGGCGCCTATTATGTTGAACGATATTTGGATCGGATTGTTGCTAATTCATTGTTTTATGCTGATGGGGATGAGCAGTTGGCTCTTAATATTGCCAATGAAATGGTGCACCAACGTTATCAACCGGCTACACCGTCCTTTTTAAATGCGGGGCGTGCCCGTCGTGGAGAGTTGGTTTCGTGTTTTGTTTTACAATCGTCTGATGATATGAATTCAATCGGCCGAGTGGTTAACTCAGCTTTGCAACTCTCTAAAATGGGTGGAGGTGTTGGTATTAACCTTTCTAATGTTCGTGAAGCCGGTGCACCGGTCATGGAAATTGACAACGCTGCTGGTGGGATTGTACCTATCATGAAGTTATTGGAAGATTCTTTTACCTTTTCATCGCAGGTAGGTGCTAGACAAGGTGCTGGTGTTGTTTATCTTTCTATTTTCCATCCCGATTTGCTAACTTTTTTGGCCACAAAAAAAGAAAATGCTGATGAAAAAGTCCGGGTTAAGACCCTTTCTTTGGGTCTTACAATACCTGATAAATTCTATGAGTTAGTAAAAAATAATCAGATGATGGCTTTGTTTAGCCCGGCTGATGTTGAAGCAGAATATGGTGTACCTTTTAATTATGTTGATTTGACTGTGGAATATGACAACATGGTGGCTAATCCTAAAATCAATAAGCGTATGCTTTCTGCTCGAATGGTCGAGGAAGAAATATCTAAACTACAACAGGAATCTGGCTATCCTTATGTGATTAATTTAGATACAGTTAATCGGGCTAACCCAATTGCTGGTAAGGTAGTGTCATCTAATCTTTGTTCTGAAATCCTACAAATTCAGTCTCCTTCTAAAATTAATGATGAGCAACGGTATACGCAATTGGGGGAAGACATTAGTTGTAATCTAGGATCAATTAATATTGTTAACATGATGCAAAGTCCTGATTTTGGGGCATCAGTTGAAGCAATGGTTCGGGCGTTAACTTATGTGTCGGATACTTCTAATTTGAATGTTGTACCATCCGTTGAATATGGTAATCAATCTAATCATGCGATTGGTTTGGGCGCCATGGGATTGGCAGCGTTCTTTGCTCAAAATAAGATGTTATATGGTGATCAGGAATCGTTAGACTTCACTAATGTCTTCTTTATGATGCTTAATTTTTATTCATTAAAAGCGTCAATGCGTATTGCCCGTGAGCGTCAACAAACTTTTAAGGACTTTGATAAATCATCTTATGCCGATGGCTCATATTTTGAGCGTTATATCAATAACAGTTATCAGCCTAAAACTGCTAAGGTTGCTCAGCTTTTACATGATTTACCAGTACCAAATCAAGATGATTGGTTGGCTTTGAGTAATGAGGTCCAAAAGTATGGGTTGTACAATGCTTACCGGCATGCCATCGCACCAACTGGATCAATTTCGTATGTTAATAATACGACAGCTTCATTGCTCCCAATTGTTAATCGTGTCGAAGAGCGGCAAGAAGCAATGATTGGTAAAATTTATTATCCAGCTCCAGGTTTGAATAATGAAACCATGCCATACTTTATTTCGGCCTATGATACTGATATGCGTAAGGTCATTGATATTTATGCAGCGGCTCAAGAGCACGTCGATCAGGGAATGTCTTTGACGTTATTCATGCGCTCTACTATTCCAACCGGTCTATATGAATGGAAAGATGGTCGCACCAATAAAATGACGACTCGTGATCTTTCTATTCTCAGAAACTATGCTTTCCGAAAGGGAATTAAGTCGTTATACTATGTACGGACTTTCACTGATGACAATGAAGAGTCTGGTGTAAATGAGTGTGAGAGTTGTTCGATTTAATTTTGAAAGGTTTAATTACATGGTTGCCATCAATGTCTTATATGCTTCAATAGAAGGAAATACTGAATCGTTTATTAATAAATTGCGGGAAGTAACTGAGGCAAACGGAGATATTTTAAATAGTAAACTGATTGGTGATGAAACTGAATTCGAACAAGTAACGAAGCCGTTTGTAGCTATTGTACCAACCTATTTAACCGGTGGGACGGGTACTGGACCAGAAGTAACTGAAATATTTACTAACGCCTTAGACGATTATATTGATTTTTCGGATAATCGTAAGTTTTTGGTCGGTATTGTTGGATCGGGTAATCGAAATTTCAACGTTCAATATATCTTAACTGCTAAACGTTATGCCCAAAAATATCAGGTACCGCTTTTAGCCGACTATGAATTACGTGGAAGTCGTTTTGATGCTCAAAAAATTTATCAAAAAATTAAAACGACAGTAGAGGAGTTAAAATGAGACATATACAAGATGGTTCTTATGTAGCAATAAATTGGAATCATATTGAAGATGAACTAGATAAAGCAACTTGGGAAAAATTAACACAGCAATTTTGGTTAGATACTCGAATTCCAATTTCTAATGATTTGAGAACTTGGCATGGGGAGCTTTCTGCTCAAGAACGCGATGTTGTTAATCGAGTTTTTGGTGGTTTAACAACGTTGGATACTCTACAGTCACAAGACGGTATGGCGGCTTTACGGGCTGATGCTGTTAACCAAAAAGAAGAGGCTGTCTTAAATAATATTCAATTTATGGAGTCCGTGCATGCTAAGTCTTACTCATCTATTTTTGAAACTTTAAACTATAAAGCTGAAATTGAAGAGATTTTTGATTGGGCCAACCATGATAAATTTTTACAATTTAAGGCCAACCGGATTAATGATATCTATCAAAAGGGTACATCTTTGCAAAAGAAGGTAGCTTCTGTTTTCTTAGAAACTTTCCTATTCTATTCTGGTTTTTATACACCCCTATATTACTTGGGCCATAACTTGATGAATAATGTGGCAGAAGTGATTAAGTTAATCTTGCGTGATGAATCGGTCCATGGAACCTATATTGGTTATAAATTCCAAATTGGCTTTAATCGTTTGGATGAAGAACAGCAGGGAAAGTTACAAGAGTGGATGTATGATCTGTTATATGAATTGTACGAAAATGAAGAAAAATATACGCATGAATTATATGATGGGTTGGGTTGGACAGAAGATGTGCTAACTTTCTTGAGATATAATGCCAATAAGGCTTTAATGAATTTAGGACAAGAACCACTCTTTCCGGATGGAGCAGAGGATGTTAATCCGGTAGTTATGAATGGTATTTCGACGTCGACTGCTAATCATGATTTTTTCTCTGCAGTTGGGAATGGTTACTTGTTGGGTGAAGTTGAATCCATGAATGACGAAGATTATCAAATATAAAAAGAACGAGGATAATTAAATCCTCGTTCTTTTTATATTTCTTCATGCTGGAACATTCGGAAATTATTTTTAAGGTAGTTAGCCATTTTAGGATAACAGGCTGCAGCTAAAATTACCCAAGCATAGGCAAACAGTAAACCTGCTATTACATCAGAAAGGAAATGAGCACTAAGGTACAAACGTGACAGCATCACCATAAAGCCAATGGTAATGATTGCCCACTTAGCTAAGATTCTTGTAACAGCTGAAGAAATGTTAGGCATTACTAACAGGAACATGATGAAGATAACAACAAAAGCTCCGAAAGTGTGTTGACTAGGAAAGGAAGAACCACTATCCGTCAACAAATGCCCCACGGGACGGTCACGGTTAACGAGAATCTTAATGATTCGCATTAATCCTTGTCCCAATAGCATGGTTGAAATGGTCCAGATTGCTGGTATTTTCAAATCAGCCAGTAGCAAAATAACTGCTAATATAATGACATAAATGATATCCATTGCTGGAGAACCAAGGAAAGTTGAAATAGCCATCATGATATCTCCGTAAGGAGTTTGAATCGTTGTCATGAATGCTCGAACAGCTTCGTCGATATTACCAGGAAATGGAAAGTTTGTTCCTATTAAGGCACCTAAAATAATAGCTAATAAAGCTACAAAGACTGCCCGCCGTTTTTGTTTTGGTTGGACCGCGATAATCATATGTAAACTTCTCCAAGGCCGTAATCAATTTCTAGTATTTAGTATACCGATGAATTTAGTGCTAAACAAGTATATAGGTAAATAAAAAACTAGCTGCTAAGCTAGTTTTTTATTTAGTATTAGGAATTTCTTCAACTTTACCCTTGGCCCATTGTTGTAGTTGGGCGATTGCACTTTGGCGCTTTTTCTTTGCTGCGTTATGTCCGACCTTACGAGCACGGGCAAATGAATTAAGAGGCTTCTTTAATGCCATAATACACTCCTTATTTCTAAATTTAAAATATACATAATACAAAATTTTATTTTACTCTAAAAGGAAGTCGATTTCAAGTGTATAATATCAGTTATGGAAATTTGGAATCAGGAACAAATTAATTCTTTTAGAGCTACTTTATTAGCATGGTATGACCAAGAAGGTCGTGGTCAACTTCCATGGCGTTTAAATCATGATCCCTACCGTGTTTTGGTATCAGAAATAATGTTGCAGCAAACGCGGGTAGAGACAGTTATTGAGTATTTTAATCGCTTTATGGCGGCTTTACCTACGGTAGAGACTTTAGCGCAGGCGGATGAAGCAACGGTCTTAAAGCTATGGGAAGGGCTCGGCTATTATTCCCGTGCTCGTAATTTACAACGAGCGGCTCAGTATGTCGTAAACAACTTGCAGGGACAATGGCCAAACAGTAGCGATGATTTACAGGAATTACCTGGCGTAGGGCCATACACGGCAGCAGCGGTTGCATCAATTTGTTTTGATGAGGTAGTACCAGCTGTGGATGGTAACCAGTACCGAGTATTTGGTCGTTTATTAAAAATTGATGCTGATATCAGTCAGCCCAAGTCGCGAAAAATATTTTATAATGCGATTGCTCCAATTGTTGATCCTAAGCGGCCAGGAGACTTTAACCAGGCTATTATGGATTTGGGATCGACCTATATGAAGGCTAGCAACCCAGATACGCTTAATTCTCCCGTAAAGGAGTACAATGCGGCTTATCGAGATGGCGTGGAAGATAAATATCCGGTTAAGACTAAACGAGTTAAACCGCGTAAAGAATTGTGGCAGGCTCAGGTAGTTTATAATGAAGCAGGCGACTTGCTATTTGAAAAACGACCGGCAACAGGTCTGCTATCAGATTTTTGGACCTTTCCATTACGAAAAATTGATAAAATTGATGATCTTGATGGACAACAACTAACCATTAAACCTGTTGTTCATATTTTTACTCATCGACGTTGGGAAATATGGTTGGTGGCAGTTAAAGCCCCAACTAAGTTAGCAATCAATCAACGTTATCTAAGTAGTGAAGAGTGGCAAGCTCTTTCGCTCCCTAAGGTGCAACATAAACTATTAACGAAATTACACGAGGTCACGGATGTTTCCGAATAAAAAAAGTAAAAAACTTTTCTTTTGGACTATTGAATTATTAGCTTTAGCCCTTCTGTTATACGTAGTTTTGCGGTTTGACTTTGTCATGCACCCAGTTTCAGTATTTATTTCTACTGTTTTCATGCCTTTGTTGATTTCAGGTTTTTTGTATTATTTGTTAAAACCATTGTTAAAATTAATTGAGAAAGTTCGGATTAAGTCTTGGATGATATCGCATAATTTAGCAGTAATATTGACTTTTCTGGTGTTTTTATTCGTAGTTATTGGTGCCTGTTTAATTTTTGTACCAATTATTATTAATGAAATAACTAATTTAATTAATTCTGTTCCATCTTTTATACGTCAGGGACGTGAAATCACCGACCAGCTGATGCACAGTCATTGGTTTAAGCGGTTAAACATTACAGTTAGTGAAGATGATTTGAAAAATAGCATTAATCAATATGCTAGTTCTGCCGTGTCTATCACAGCTGGTACGTTAAAGAACGTCATCGTTACAACAACCACGGTAACGTTAAACATTCTAACAGTGCCAATCATTTTATTTTACATGCTTAGTGATGGCGATCGATTAATTCCGGCTATTCAAAAGTTTTTTTCTGATCGACATAATGATCAAATAGCCGAGTTAGCTGGTCAAATGGATCAGACGATTGAACGCTATATTTCTGGACAGGCAATTCAAATGGTGTTTGTCGGATTATCCATGAGCTTAGGTTACTGGATTGCAGGTCTGCCTTATATTTGGTTATTGGGCTTGATTGCTGGGATTGCCAATATTGTGCCTTATGTGGGACCGGGAATTGGTGTCATTCCAGCCCTTATTCTGGCTATTCCGTTGTCTTGGAAAGCAGTTATTATTGTTCTAGTAGCAATGGCTGTTGTTCAGCAGATTACTGGAAGTATTATCTATCCGGCTGTATTGGGCAAGAGCCTGCAAATTCATCCCTTAACGATTATGTTATTACTATTAGGGGCTGGTAATTTATGGGGAATTGTTGGTATGATTTTGGTTGTGCCAGTATATGCTATCAGTAGAACGATTGTTTTATATGTAGTTGCTATGAGAAATATTGATAAATTATAAAAAAAGCTTGACGATTTTTTTTATTTTTTGTAAAATAAAATGGTTGTTTAAAAGCAATGCGGGTGTGGCGGAACTGGCAGACGCGCTGGATTTAGGTTCCAGTGGAGTAATCCGTGCAGGTTCGATTCCTGTCACCCGTATCTCAACATTTGAAGAAAATGTTGTTGAAGTATCTGATACTATGTGATATAATATCTGAGTGCTTCTTTTGCCGACTTAGCTCAGTTGATAGAGCACCTCACTAGTAATGAGGGGGTCGCCGGTTTGAGTCCGGCAGTCGGCATTCTTATATGTTTTAATAAAACTCTTAAAACCCCGGTATAATCGCCTTTAACGTGATTACACCGGGGTTTTTCTTTGTTATAGTTAACTGTGTTTTTCGGTATTTTTATGTTTAATTCTGTGTAGTTCTGTAAATATTTAGACACTTTTTAGACGGATTTAGACTTAAAAACGGATGTCATAATCTGTTGTGTCTTTTCCTCCTCACTTTCCTTTTGAGAATTAAGAAGGTGGGTATACACGTCGATTGTAGTGGATATATTCTTGTGACCTAGGCGAGCAGAAACGTATTTAATATCAACACCTTGGCTGAGTAATAAAGAACCGTGAGAGTGTCTTAGAGCGTGAAATGATACGGTCTTGATACCAAGCTCCTTGATTGCCTTTTTTAATGTCTTACCAGCTCCATAATTGCTAACATCTGCTATTGGCCCATCGATTCCTTTAAGTTCTTCTAGTAAGTCGTCATCAACAGAAATAACCCGGTTGCTTGACTCTGTTTTGGTTGATTTAACATGACGGTACTGGTCAAGTGCTTTATTAACAGAAATAGTCTTATTTTTAAAATCAATATCATCAGATTGTAGCGCCATAATTTCACAAATACGCATTCCGGTATGGATTGAAATATAAATAGCTAGGTATGATTTTGAATGTGGATATTGAATCAATTTTTCCTTAACGTAACGATCCAATTTTATTAGTTCCTTATCTTCTAGGAACTTGTCATAAGCCGACTTACCAGGCGTACCTACAAGCTGAATACGGATAGTGGGGTTATTCTTAATGATTCCGTCAGCATAGGCGTCTTCTAAAGCCTGGCTAATATGATTTTTTCTTTTAGCTACGGTTTCCTTTGAGTGGTCCTTGCCAAACTCGTTAATAAAATTTTGAAAGTCGGTGCGGGTGAAATCCAGTAGCTTCACATCGGGCAGATACTTAACGATATTATCGAGCGTGTTTTGGTACTGATATTGAGTAGCTGATTCCATCTTTGATTTATAGGTGTCGACCCATTTTTCAAAATATTCTGATAACAGCATATTTTCATATTTATTTTTTACTCGATCAACATAGCCTGCTTCGATTTCAGATGCCCACAAAATAGCTTCCTTTTTTGTGCGAAAACCTTGCTTACTAATTTGTTTATATTTACCATTTTCTTTAACAGATACTCTAGCTCGGTATTTTCCGCCTTGTGTTTTGGTATATGTCGCCATATTTATTTCCTAACCAACTTTTGAATAATTGTAATTTTTAAACTTTTGCATGGCATACAACGTGATGTAAATTGACAAAAACGCCATTTTGACAATTTACAATGAAGAAATAGTTGTAATAAACCTTAAAATTTAACAAATTGGGACAAATAAAAAGGCTTATGCCCTATGTACGCCCCGAAGAGCATGTAGGTTAGCACTCCTCTATAACAGAGAAGTTAGGTTGGCTTTTAACGTGGTTCCCCAGCACTATGTAGTAGGACTTACATTGTCAGTATGGGAAATGTAAATATTCATCAGGAGTCACTGAAAAATGCCTATATGTAATTGGGACTTATATCATCATCCAGGAAGCATATTCGGAGTTATTGGGATAATTTTTAGAACGAATGATGAATGCCCGGTATGTATTAGGACTTACATCACTAGCATACACAAGGATAATAGTGTTATTGCTTACTGGAGAATAAGTGAGTTAGTTCTAGTGAATGCCTATATATCGGGACTTACATCGTCAAGAGGAATTGAGCGTATTAAAGAGAGAAATTGGTTGACGAATGCCCTATGTACGCCCCGCGGGGCTTTTTTATTTAGTACTAACAACAGTTCCTTTAATAAACCAAGATCCAAGTGATGATTTTGTTTCTGATATTTTAAACTTGATATGTTGTCCCTTTTTTAAGTTGTGTTGCTGTTTATCTGGATAGAAATTCAGGTGTTCTCCAGCCCATATATTCTGACCAAGAGGAGTATTATTTTCTACACTGGCAATTTCAACATCTATTATTTTTCCGTCCAAGTTTTCACCGGCATTTAATTTTTTCTCTGCAACCGTCGTAGTATAGTCTGCCTTTACATTATTATCACTGTAAACTTTAAAACCAATTACTCCGATAATTGCGATAACAATTACTGCTAATATTGGAATTAATACTTTTTTGTTCAAATTTCCTCTCCCTATAGCTTTTAACGTGGTTCCTGCCTGCACGTTGATTATCTATTGGTTCTTTGATTGCTTTTCTGAGATAACTCAAATTCAGAATTTTCTGGATGATCATGCCATTCGATTGTTATATTTTTTTGTTCTTTAATAAATTTCTTGATTTCATCTAAAGATACATTAAAATATTCTTTTCTATTGTTAATATGATTAACACGACTATTTGTAAACTCTTTATGGAGTTCTCTTTCTAGTTGGAATGCGTTTTCTGAAAAAATAAGTGCATGAACATCAAATTTAAATGGGACAGACGCACTTCCTAATTCATCGATTCTGTCCATCGGTGTAAGACGTCTAGTTACTCCAATTTTGTAGACATTCTGTCCAAATGAACCTATGTTGCTAATGATGTATACATAACCAGCTTTTGAATTTGAAATTCGATAATCAAGTTCTTTTGCGTCATCATCAAGTCGTTGCAATTCTAACTTCAATGAAGCAATTTGTTCGAGAATTTCGTCATTTTTTTCTTGTTTCTCTAGTTTGGATAATGCATTTTGGTACTGCTTTCGTTCTTTTTCAATTATCTTATGTTGAATTTCTACTTCTTTTTGAAGCTTTTTTTCCTCGATTTCACGCTCTCTTTGTTCTTTTAGAATGTCTTTTTCTTCTTGTTTTTTTAATGCGTATTCAACAGATAAAGTAAGTTCTTCAATTTTTAATTTTAAATATTCATTCGATATTACAACAAATGAAAAGCTGTCAAAAAGACTGTTTAATTTCTCATAGCTTTTTGTGAGAGATTCTAATTTATTTTCGTAATTATTTGCAGTTACTTTATTTATTATTCCAGTTGCTTCTCCGTTAAACGCTCTGATAAGTGCAGAGCCGCTTTTATTCTGCATTGTTTTGCCTTTGGCTATTGATTGATTGAAAGTATAGCTTTGGGTAATTATAAATGCTTGTTTGTTTCTAACAAGTAGCTTTTCAGATTCAATAATACCTTTTAATTTTTCTTTTAATGTCAAACTATCGGTTAATTGATATGTAGGTTCATAAAAACCCATTTCAATTTCATTATTAATATTCTCAAGGTCTTGATTTGCTAAAACAATCTTTTTTCTAATGATATTTAGCTCATTATTTTTTTCATCAATAGAATTATTAAGGGTTATTATTTTTTCTTCAAGTTTTTCATCTTTTCTTTTAAATAACTTCATTTCTAAACCTTTATTTACTCCAATTACAAACCATAGTATAGGCTTCTTATGTAATGTAGTTCTGTGCATAAATTTAAAATGACGATTGTTGATGTACTAACTTACCTATAATTTGAATAGGAGGGTTATCGTTTTCGACATCTTCTTTTTTGTATTCGAATGGTTTAAATTCAGATAACCAACTGTCCGGCTCAAACCTGATTTTGTCAGGGTATTGGTAAACGTGTTTAAGCGTCGCAGCTTCACTATCAATAATCACTCCACAAATGTCACCGTTGGTTATTTCACAAGTATCTAACTTGGCAAGAATAGCTACGGCACCGTTAGGTATGAATTTATTCATACTCTCACCGTTGACTCTAAGAGCTAGTAAATTATCTTTTCCATAACGCTGAATCAAATCATCATCTATTTTTACAGTACCCTCTATATCTTCCTTGGCACCTTCAGGGTACCCAGCAGCGATCCGACCATAAATTGGAATTGATACAGTGGCCGGTGTAGATGAAATGGTAAGCTCGTTTGGTATTTTTTCAGGAACGATTCCAGCCAGTTTCAATATCTCATCATTATCGATACGTAGTCCGGTTGCGATTTTATATAAAGTCTTTGGAGTAGGAATTTCAACTCTGCTATTTTCAACTTGTGATAAATATGATGATGACATCTTAGCTTGCATGGCTGTTTGTCTTAGAGAAAATCCCTTCATTTCCCTTATTTGTTTTATTTTGTTTCCGAAATTATTAGTATCAGTCATTTTATTAATCCTTTAATAACAAGAATAAACATAACAAATACAAAAATAAACAAAATAATATAAAAAGTGTTTGAAAAATAAAAGCATACGTGTTATGATAAATACATCAGATAGAGAGGGGGCGTAAAATGGCAACATCTATTAAGACTAGTAATGTTGGTTTGAAACATCCTGAACAGTTTAAAAAACTGATTATTAAAAATGGATATAATCTTTCAAAGCTAGCTGCTGACATTGGTACAGACTCTGCTGCAATGACTAGATATGTCAATGGCGGTAAGATGAGACCCATGAGAGCTAAAGCAATTGCCAAAAAGTTGAATGTTGATATTTCTGATATTTTTTTGGTTTAAATGTTCGAAAAATAGAAACAAACCAAGAACTACAGAACCAATAACCAAACAGAAAGGAGAGAACATAATTGCAAAATAAAAAACTATCTAAATTAAAAATTAGACAGCTTGATGAAATTTCAAGAAATGATGAGTATAGCTTACAGACAAGGATTAACGCCACCAATGCTATTTTGGAAAATTATCCTTCACGAAATCAAAAGAAACGTTCACTAATTCATAGGTTAATTTCATCAGTGTTTGGCCTTGTTTAGAGTTCTCATCAATGTCGTTGTCGGTTATGAATTTTTTAGATTTTTCTAGCATGATAATTTGCAATTCATAAGCTTCACGAGAAACAGGAAATTCATTTTTATTCATACCTAGTTATTCCTTTCCTAAATTTCAGCGTGGGGCTGATAAGGAAAGTATAGCAAATCTAAATAATAACCAAACAGAAAGGAGGCGATTGAGTGATGTTAATTGATAAAAAGCGTGTTATTAAATTATTAGATTTGGGTGATATTGCTGGTTTTAGAATAGGACGAACAAAGGAATATCCAGATGGGCTTACACTCATTGTTAAATTAAAAAGAACTCGACGTAAAAGTCAGAGTTCCGAATAACCATTAATTTGATTCTTCATAAGATTCAGCAATCCAGTATCTACTAGAAAGTGTTTTATTATCGTTTATTTTTACACTTGACCAATGACGATCATATAAGTTTACGAACGCCTGATCTAGGTCGATACCAGAGAATGAATCTTTAACTTGAGTATCTGAAAATGAAATATCAATTTTTTGAACATCTAGGATTGTTAAATGCTCATTCGTTTCTGCATTTTCAAATATAATTTTATTTTTCATGGTATTTTCTCCTTTCAATTTACTAGGCACGGCAATGCCAGTAACAAAAGGATAGCAAAATATAGAAAGGAGGGGAATATGGCTTTTGATCCAAATGGAAGCCGTATGTTTAACATTCAAGGCTTGATGGAAGAAATGCAGACATCTCGAGAAAAGGTTGAATCATTAGTCAGCATGCCGGGATGTCCTGAATTTTATTATCCCAATCAAAAAAGGCCAGTTTATCCAGAGTCGGAAATGTTGGCCTTTATTAAAGCAAAGACGACCTATAAGAGGCCGATGTAGGAGGTAAAACATGGAATGGGTTTTATTAGTTTTTAGCACAATATTGCTGTTCGTCAGCTTCTTAATGTTAATTAGCCTAAACGATAGAGTAGAACAGTTAACTAATTTGCTTAATGGAAAGGTAGACCGATGGGAGCTTTAAATTTGTGGCTGAATGACTTCATTATCTCGGTGATTGTTGTCGCAGCGATCGGTTTAATGATTATGGCATTTATGGTCGATGACAACCCAACTGATGATGAAATCAAGCGAGACGTGGAACGTAATGAAGAGCAACAAAAAAGCGCCTAACCAATAACGGCTAAGCGCAGGGTATAAATTGTCCGTGCAAAGAAATTTATACCTCTAATTGTAACACATGAAAGGGGTAAATATGGCTATTAGTAACATTTTAGAACAGCCGATGTATGGCGAGGGGTATATGCCTTTAAATCTTCCTAAACAGAAAGTTGTGCGGGCTTGGCGTTCAGAGCCTAATCAACTGGGTGGGTTCTGTTACATGACGATGGAAGACCTAGAAAATGATTATGACACTGTCTACGAATTAACAGAAGAAGACGGTCAAACGATCGTGGTTGGTTCATCGCTAGGAGACTATATCAAGCAAGTTCACGACGGCTATATCAATGTTGGTATCTTTGCACACGATGTTGACGGAGATGACATCTTAACGGATTTGGAATGGGAGGAACGCTAATGGCTAATAACTTAGTAAGGAAACTCAAGACTCCGGATGTGATAGAACAATTTAAAGCAACGGCTGGTAAAGCTGCTGAATCATTTGCTGGTGAAGTTGCAATTACAATTCTTAATAATCCAGCTCTTGAAGATGCTAGTTTGAATTCTGTTATTACAGAAGCTACCAAAGCCAGCGCTCTGGGACTTTCACTGTTACCAACAGTTGGAGAGGCTTATCTAGTTCCTTTTAAAGGAAATGCACAGTTTCAGCTCGGCTATAAAGGTTTACTGCAGTTAGCAATGCGCAGTGGCCAAATGAAATCATTTGGATCAGTAGCCGTTTATGAAGGTGAAAACCCAAAGTGGGATAAGTATTCTCAAGAACTGGTAACTGATGGAGAAGAGTCTGGGAAAGTAGTTGGATACTATGCTTTCTTCACATTAATCAATGGATTTAGAAAGTCAGACTACTGGACAATTGAAAAAATTGAGGCCCATCGTAATAAGTTTTCAAAATCAAAGAACGGTCCCTGGAAGACTGATTTTGATTCCATGGCGAAAAAGACCGTGCTTAAATCATTGATTCAATACGCACCTAAGTCTTCTGAAATGCAACGCGCTATGAGTGAAGACACCCAGAGCGAAATCAATCAAACGTTAGATGTCACACCGAATGATGTTTTTATTGGGTCAAGTGAACAAGGCAACGATAAGCAGTTTACAAATGGAACTAGTGACAATCCGTTCACTGACAACAATAAAAAAGAGCCGACGGACGGACAATTATTTGATGAATTGGGGGATTTAAGTAAATGACGGTTACAGAAGTGAAACCAATTATTGAAGTTCGAGATGGTGAATTAACTGGAACTTATGATGCACTTGCAAGTATTCAATCTTTCGATTGGTCTACCCCAGTTACTGATGAAAAACGTGCTGCCGAAATGCGCGGTAAGCGTGCTGATTTGAATAGATTTATTAAGCAAGGTAAGTCAGTTGCTAAAGCAGAAGAAAAAGAACTAGTTAAGCGTTGGAAAGAAGAAAACAGCCAATCATTTGCAGCGCTCGACACAATGGAATCAATCTTTGAGGATGCTGGTGAACAACTTACTGAATTTCAGAATAGTAAGTTATCTGAATGGCTGCCAACTCTTGAGGGATTTGTACAAAAACAAAATGAGACTCGAAAGCTTGATGATGACCACAAGTTAACTATTACTAAATGGCGTAAGATTGGATCATTTACGGCAACCGGAAAGCTTAAGCATGCGATTGAAAATGAAATCGTAAAAGAGGCTGAGCTACGACGATTACGCATGAATCAACCACCTAAGCTAACTGAGAAAGAAGTATTTGAGAAAGCAATTAAATACAAGTTCGGTAAGCTATGGGACAGCATTGACGACGACGGTTTATATGGTGGAAAAGACATCAAAGAGATGTTAAAACCAATTGCCGAAGCACTGAATAATTAGTAGTTTGGAGCAATAATGTCAGATCTTAAATATTTCACTCAAATACCTGCTTGGGTTGATGAGATAGACAATATTAATGATTTTCAAGTTAGGTTACTGGGATTTGTCTATACGTTGGAAAATACAACAGGCACGGCTTTTCCAAGTAATAAACGCCTTGCTGAAAAATATCATAAAAGTATCAAAACGGTACAAAATGCTTTGAGTGATTTGTACACAAAAGGGTTACTAAAAAGCAAAGTGGTATACAAGGAAAACAGCAAAGAAATTAGTAAACGTTATCTGTACATTGTTGAACCTGATGAAGGGAAATCTACGGGAGTACCTACCCCCAAAAATGAGGGTACCCTACCCCTAAAATCGGGAGTACCTACCCCCGAAATCGGGGCAGATAATATATCACTTAATAAATCATCTAATAAATCAATTAATAATACACCCCCTACCCCCTCACAGGGGGATGAGAGTGATGAGCAATTATTCGATCCATTCCTAGCGGAGAAAATGCTAGATGGATTTAACAAAGCAACTAGACGACAAGTTAAAAATAAAGGGACTTTCAGCAAGTTAGTCATGAACGGTGTTAAGTACCAGGAGTTTTCAGACGTGTTGCATTGGGTGTTTGATACATGGAGCGATCCAAGTATGTTGACGTCTAGCGGACTAGTTAAGAAATTTGACCAGTATTCCGATACGGCTAACGAACTTGGGTTTGTAAATGGTCAACGACCGAAGAAAAAGCCAAAGGTACAGTCGAATAACTTTGGTCGTCGACAAGTACAAGAGCCTGAGATGGTGACCGGCGGTGATAATCAGCAACCTAGTGACGACTTTCAAGCCGCATTGGATGATTTGAGAGGCATTAAAACCAAGGGATAGGAGGCCATAACATGCAGGAAGAAATCACTAACATTGATTTAAAAAAATATCGTGAGCGCATTGGATGGACACGTGACCAAGTAATTAGCGAGTTTAATCGCCGCTATGGTCATGATTTGAAGTATCTGACGTATGAAATTTTTGAAGATACAGGCGAGGTTAAGACTTACTTCGTAGATGAGTTTATTGAGCTTTTGAAGATTCCAGAAGTGGATGTTATCAACGGTAATTTTAGGAAAAACAAAGATTTGTCAGTCGATGACATGATTAACAACGGATTTGGCATAACGCTTAAGACCATTCGTAAGTGCCACCACATGACGTTGAAGCAACTTGCCAAGATGACCGGTATCTCTTATTCGTCAATATATTGCTATGAGAATGACAAGAAGGTGCCAAGCAAGGAATACTTTTGGAAATTGTACGAAGCCTTAGTTGCTTTGGAGTCTGGATATGGAACTAACCGGAAAGGTGCTTAGCCGTCGAGGTTCAGTTTTAACGATTGAATTAAACGACGATAGCGAGCTGTACAAGCTGGACAAATACGACCCACAGCATACACATCAAGTTGGGATATACATTGACGACAAGCGCCATGTGAATTCACAACAGCGTAACTTTGCTTGGGCGATTATCGGTGACATTGCCAAGAGTGAAATTGGTGGTTATTGGGCGAGTTATCCTAACCTGATTTACGACAATTTCAAAGCGATGTATGCCAGATATTATGGCGTGGAAGATTTCAGCCTAAGCGACCGCAAGGGTGTGAAAAGTCAGGCTAACGAATTTATCAGTATGCTGTTGCAATTCTGCTTGGACCACAATGTTGGTTTAAGTTTCCTGCCAATCCAAGAGTTGGCACCCGAAGAAGTCAGCAAGTGGGAATACGCCTGCTTGATGAATAAATCTTGTGTTATCTGCGGTAAGAAGGCCGACCTCCATCATTTGGAAGGTTCACGTATCGGACAGGGTAACAACCGCAACAAGGTGAATCACATGGGGCGCAGAGTTGAGGCGTTATGTCGTGTCCATCACGATGCTTGGCATTATGACGAAGCAAACTTAATGGCTAAGTACCATTTATCAGGTATTAGAGTAAACGCTGAAATAGCGCAATTATACCGACTTAACACGGTCGGTGGGAATGATGATAGGAGTTATGTATGACAGTCGCTGTTAGAAAGATGGACAGGATATACGCACTGTATAAGGGTGACGAGTATATCTGTGATGGCACGATTACTGAAATTGCTAGGAAGACAGGCAAGAAACCTAATTATTTGCAATATATGGCAACTAAAACTTACGAGAAAAGAATTAGTCATGGAACAAATCGTCTACAAATGATTGAGCTGGATGAGGGAGAGTAGTGCATGGAAGAGTTAGTACGCCCACAGCGTTACGTCGGTAAGAATGGCACAGAAGTATTCGATATTATCGATGAATGGGAACTGAATTATTACCAGGGAAATGTTGTTAAATACTTGATTCGTCATAGAAATAAAGGAGGGAAGCAAGACTTAGAAAAGGCTCTAGTTTATTTAAGACACATCCTAACTGAAAATGAACTAGGTCAAAGATTTCGCCGGCTAGTTGACTTTGAATATTTACAAGATGAATTCGATATCGGATTGAATGCACGAATGGCGATTGAGTGTATGGTTAGAGCTAAACAGACCGGAATGTGGAGTTATATTGACATCGCAATTGAATATGTCAAAAGAGAAATTAAGCAACGGTATGAATAAGTTGGTGTTTGATCCAGATATATTGCGACCTTACACGTTGAATAAATACATCTCGATGGAGCGTGCGAATCGTTATATCGCTTCCAAAGCGAAGAAAACGGCCACTAATTATTGTCGGGCGGTTGTCATGCAAGCGATGGTGGACGGTGTGGCATTCGACTGGCCGTGCGTGGTGCAGTTTAACTGGTATCTGACTGACAAACGGATTGACTCAGATAATTGGGCTTTTACGCAAAAATTTATATTAGACGGAATGCAGAATGCAAGCGTACAAGGTCGTAAGTTTCTGGTGAATGACAACATGGTACACGTTAGAGGGCTACATCACGATTTTTATAAAACTGATGGTGTGGCTAGGTTAGAAGTTATCGCAGTATAAGCAAATTGAGAAGGAGAAATAAATATGTTTTATATAAACCCAACACCGCTATCACTTTGGATTTGGTTAGGATTGTGGGCGTTAGTACCTATTACAGCATTGGTTTTCTACGCTATTTCAAAGTTACTAATTAAAGATGTATTTAGTGATAAGCCACTTGTTAATGCTACTATATCCGGAATTGTGATGTTAGTTGTGATTGGTATTCTAGCTGGAATGTCGGCTTATCATAATTACACACATTCATCTTCATACGTTAAGGACATAAAGGCCATGAAGATTGAATATGACAGCGACAAGCAAGTTCGAAATATTAAAGTATTAGATTACCAGGGTAAAGAAATTTACAACTATACAGGTAAGTTTAGCTTCGATCGTAGCGGTCACGGATTAAACCTAGTCGACAATCAAACAGGTAAGAAGATTTCGATTTACATTGGTGATAATGACTCAGTTATTGTCACAGATAGGTAGGAAATCATATGAGAGAAATTAAGTTTAGGGAATGGGACGAAACCCGTGCAGAATTTTATGGTGGAGAAATTCCTGGTATGAGTTATGGCGTTCGAGAGGATTATGACGATATGGTTGGATTCAGATTCGCTCACGAAGAAAACTCGTTTAAAGGTAAAAAACGCCTATTGGAACAATATATCGGACTAGTAGATAAGAATGGTAAAGAAATTTATGAGGGAGATATTGTTAAGTTTGACATCCTTATTGGAGTTCCAAAATTAGGAATTGTTGTATATGAAAAGTATTGCTTCAATATTAAAGGATTTTATGAAAGTGGATTTGATTATCCTACATTAGCATTTTCAGAATATGACCAAATGCAATTTGAAGTCATTGGCAACATTCACGAGAATCCAGAGTTACTTGAAAATTAATACACGGGCATTCCTAGAGATGTAAGACCCATCAAGCTAACTAGAAATGACCGGTGGAATGGTAATTTTTCTAAGTGTGCTTACTAATCAGTTACACGCCCTTCTAACGACGGGAGGGGCGTACATATGGAGTCTAAATTATGGTTAATAAATTTTTAAACAAAAACAAAAATAAATATTGCTGGTATGAGCCAAGTAAGCACCTTTATTTGACGATGTGGAAGCGTGATGAAGATGCTAAAGACTTAAATAAATTAGGATTTGTTGACGGATTTACAGACTATACAGATGAAGAGCCGTGGTTATTAGTTGCCTTAACAGAAGATGAGTTAATTCAAGCAAAAGTAGAAGATAAATTTAACGTTAAGATTAGTAACTTGGTTAAGCTCGACCCAAATACGTTAAGAGAAGTGTAAACATACGTGCTGGGGAAACACGTTAAAAGGCCTATGTATCATCAATAATGTTGACGTCCTTCGGGGCGTACATAAGGAGTTTATTAGAGGGGGCGACATGGCATTAGATTTTCTAAAATTGATTGACGTAAAAGAAAGCTATCAAGCTCCGATTAAGCTAGAAAAAATCATGTTGGATAGTGATCAGCGGACTAAGCTATTTGATTCTTTTTTAGCTGAGCAGTCCGACTTATCGTTTGATTGGTTTACGGAGTTCTTTCAGATGGAGCAGGCCGACCGTAAAGGCAAGAAGCAAGACTACACACCTGATGGGGTTGCAACGGTTGCTAATGCTCTATTAGGTACAACTACAAGTAATGCAGATATTTGCGCTGGTACTGGTGGTCTAACGATTAAGCGCTGGTGTGACAATCCAGCCGCTTATTATTACTGTGAAGAATTTTCAGACCGTGCCATTCCTTTCCTATTGTTTAATCTAGCTATTAGAAATATTGACGGTATTGTTTGGCATGGTGATAGCTTAACCCGTGAAGAATTTGCTACATACAAGTTAGCAAAAGGAGAGCGTTATTCCAGCATTGAACAGATATACGAACAAGCGTTCGAT
>NZ_CAKOET010000005.1 GCF_933208495.1 Convivina praedatoris | reverse complement strand
TACACACGAGCATTTCCAGACACCCAAGCATCGCCAGACACACGAGCATTTCCAGACACACAAGCATTGTCAGACACCCAAGCATTGCCAGACACCCAAGCATTGCCAGACACCCAAGCATTGCCATACACACGAGCATTTCCAGACACACAAGCATCGCCAGACACACGAGCATTTCCAGACACACAAGCATTGTCAGACACCCAAGCATTGCCAGACACCCAAGCATTGCCAGACTGTTTTAGGTTGTCTTCTTTTTCGATAAAACCACCCAGTTCACCAGCAATTACAATTCCAAAACTAGTAACTGCTTCAATTCGGTAAAGTGTGTGACCATAACGTTCGATTGTTTCGTCCGTTAATTTATATTTTTTGCTCATCAATTCCACCCCTTCATCGCATCGACTGGTGTATTTAACCACTGTGACAAGCGACTCAAGACATAACTTCCTGCATTCCCTTTGCCAACTTCAAGTGCTCGAATGGCCTTTAAATTAACACCAGATTTAAGCGCTAGCTCTTCTTGCGATAGCCCAGTTGCTTCTCTTGCTTGTTTAAACTTGTTAACGTACTGATTTGGCTTAATAGTCGTAAATGCCCATACCTTTCCCGTACGTTCAGTTAGGACTCTAACTCGATTACTAGCTTCTCTGAAATTATCGTAGATACGCTGGTCACGTTCTTCAATACGGCCATCGTTAACGACAACAGCCTGAAATCTTAAGTCGTCTTTTACTGATCCAAATGTCATTCTCTGACGTCCTCCAATCCTTTGAATTTCAATTGATTCTCTGCTTTTTTGCTGATTAATCGGCTAACAACCTTGGGGTCATACTTAGCGATAATCTCTTTGGAATTTAAGTTAGTCGTGATGATTGTGGTGTAAATTCGCTGTCCGTTTTCATCTCTAGCTTGCCGAGCCTCTCCAATTTCAAAATAAAACCGCTGTAAGGTATCACTAGCTGAACCGTTGGCAACTTCGGTACCAAAATCATCAATCACCAGCACATCAGCCTTTTGCATGAGCTGCTTAATATGCTGAACGCGTCGCTGGACTTGTTCATCTCTGAACTGGTGGAGCTTCTCGGCTAGGGTAGCGATACTAATAAACATGACCGTCTTGTCTGACTGTTCTTGAATGTGGTTAATCATTGCTAGTACTAACGCTGTCTTACCTGTACCAGGTTCGCCGGCTACTGTGATATTGCGGCCAGCGCCCCGGAGAACCAATTCAGCTAACTTCCATGCCTGACGCTTAATTTCTAGGGCCCGTACTTTATCTTTTTGCAATTCTGGGTGCCATTTATCAAAGCTAAACGACTGCTTGCCCATCATGCCCCAGACGCTAAAGCGCTCAAATTCTTTACGCCGGCCGTTGATGATTGACTGATAAGCCTGTGCGTCAGCTTCTAGGTGATGGTTATAAAACCATTCCGCCTGCTCTTTAGCTGACATACTAGCTAAAGCCTGCTTAGCTTCTTGTACTTGCGGCAGCTTATCTAGTGGCTTTAACGCTTCTCCAATTGCCTGCATTACCAATCTCCATACTGTGCTGCTAATCTATCTAGATCGCTTTGCTTGCTAGTGATTGGCACGCTGTAATCATCTTCCCAACCCCGTTGGTTAAACCAGGTACTGCCATTCTTGATAAACCGTGACTCTGTACCGTCCCGTTCTAGTTTTTCACGGTAGGCCATGATGCCATCTTGAATTTCTTTGTTAGTAGTACCGCTCCGAATTGCTTTTCGATAAGCATTCATCGCACCACTAATCCCACCTTTGCCAACTTTCTTGGGATATAACTGCCATAGTTTTTCAAAGTCACCAGTCTCCGATTTGGTTAATTTACGAGAAGATGGCTTAGGTGTCTCACTCCCCTGTGAAGGGGTAGGGGTAGTATTACTTTTAGTATTATTATTAGTATTATTTATATTAGTATTAGTAGTTGCTGGTTTTCCGTTAACGGGTTTCCCGTCACCGGTTTCCCGTGACCGGTTTTCCGTCAACGGATAATCGTAAACAGATATTTCCAAGTTCCCAAACTTACCGTCTGCATTCTGTAGCTGTCGAGAACTGACATATCCTTTTTCCTCCAATTCCTTGAAGGCGTTTTGTGTTGCTTCACGGCCATTAGAAGCCCAGTCCTGCATGTTTGATTTGTAAAATACCCAGTCATCAGGTTTTGACAACATTTCTAGTAACAAACCCTTAGCCTGTAAGGACAATTCACAATCATTCACAGCCGAGTTATATACTTGCGTAAATCCAACTTTTCTATTTATTTTAAGAACTGATTTTTGCATATATAACACCTATACCAATTAATTAGAATGGCAAATCATCATCGCTGATATTTACTTGACTGCCGCTAAATGGATTGAACCCAGTTTGCTTAGCTTGTTGATGTGAAGTAGTTGAATTTACACTATTGCCGTTTGCTTGTTCAATGCCGTTCTTGGAAGCGTACATGTCTCGTGTAACGCCATTTGGTTCACTTCCATCTGGCAACTTAGGATTATGTGCCTTAACGTTTAAATTGATATTGCCGTTCCATTCACGCCAATCAACAGTTAGGCTCATTTCTTTGCCAATCATGCCCTTAACAAACTGATCAATGCTATTTACTTGAACCCCTGCATCAACACCAGCAGCAACAAGTAACGTATTAAAGCTCTTCTGTGAGCGTTTCATGGAGTCAGCATCAGACTCATCCCAAACGATATTGTCATAACGAATTTGTCCGCCTGTATAATCTCCGTCAGTCACTTCATAATTAAGGACTGCCATTTCCTTTCCTGTGCTAGTTTGTTTAGCTTCTGATGTTGGAAGCACTCGAACGTTATACTTACCAGCCTCTTCTACTGATGTACCTAATACATTGTTTGGATCTACTGTTACGTTAAAGCTCATGCTGTTTTCTCCTCTAATTTAACTTCCTGTTGTGGTTGTAGTAGTTCATTAGCACCAATTAAAGTGCGTTCATCTAAGCGATTTTTAGCGTGGTTTCCTTGTTCTGAATCCAAGTCAATATATCGTTTACTTTGCTCTTTGTAGATGCGACCAACGACATCAAATGGAGCTGTAAAAGCATTGAATGTCTTAGCGTTCATGTCTGCTTCAAACCGTCCTTTTCCATCTAGACCATTTGACCCATTATCGATTTGGTGGGCTGTTGCTAGAACTGTTTTTTTACTGCTTCTAAGTAACATACCCAAATCACGAAACCATACTTGTAGTTTCTGATAATTTTGACGGCCATCTTTACTGGCACCGTCAATATTTTCCAGCACCCAATTTTGCAAAGCCGTCACATTATCTAAAATGATGGTGTCAAACTTGTCGCTCATAGCTGCTTGGCTAATTAGCTGCCAAACATTACCTTGCAGATTTGGCGCATCTGAGTGGTCGAAAGCAAACACAAACGTGTCGTCTGTATCAACTAAAGCGTTATAACTACCGTCAAAGCTGAATAGCACCTTACGTCCATTAAACAATTTAGATAGGCTGGTTTTACCCGTGCCACCATCTCCGTAAATAAAGTACATATTTCCTGCTGGGACAATGTGGCCTGGTTGGAATGTAATCATATTCATTCACCCCTCATTCATATTTAAGGCGTTGGCCAGTAGTATAAACAATTACCTTATCTAGGTCTTGTTGGATATCTTCTCCATACTTTCGCTTTAGTTTTGCTGGAGATTTTACCTCGACAGCATCCCAACCATACTTTTTAACAAAAGCAATTTTTGTCTGTTCTGATTGGTCAATATCTGAACGCTCTGTTTCAGAAAAACAAATGTGCGGGAATTGTTCTCCTTTATTGAGTCGTTCTTTTAATACCTCGTCAACTTTCTTTAAAGCTGGATCGATTTCTTTTTTTCGATAAGCGATATTTTCTAACTGTTGAGGAGTGATATTTTCCAAAAACTTTTTATCGTTTAAATCTTTGACACCAAACTTCTCGCCCCATTGGTCAACAATCATTAATTCGTTAGCCATCAGTCTTCCTCCCAATCCAATTCTGTTAATATGTCATCGCCATCAATATTGTGTGCAAAGATACCAACATTCATATAGCCGTCATGAACTTGCTTAATGTAATCGCCTAGAGACGAACCAGCCACGATCGTTTGACCGCTGTCTTCTGTTAATTCGTAGACAGTGTCATAATCGTTCTCCAGGTCTTCCATCGTCATGTAACAGAATTTACCCAGTTGATTAGGTTCTGAACGCCAAGCCCGTACGACTTTCTGTTTAGCAAGATTTAAAGGCATATACCCCTCACCATACATCGGCTGTTCTAAAATGTTACTAATAGCCATATTTACCCCTTTCATGTGTTACAATTAGAGGTATAAATTTCTTTGCACGGACAATTTATACCCTGCGCTTAGCCGTTATTGGTTAGGCGCTTTTTTGTTGCTCTTCATTACGTTCTACGTCTCGCTTGATTTCATCATCAGTTGGGTTGTCATCGACCATAAATGCCATAATCATTAAACCGATGGCTGCGACAACAATCACCGAGATAATGAAGTCATTCAGCCACAAATTTAAAGCTCCCATCGGTCTACCTTTCCATTAAGCAAATTAGTTAACTGTTCTACTCTATCGTTTAAGCTAATTAACATTAAGAAGCTGACGAACAGTAATACTGTACTGAATACTAATAAAACCCATTCCATGTTTTACCTCCTATGCATATTTATTTGCCTTCTTGAAGAAGAAGTTGTTTAAGGCTAACCCATCATATTTAGGATGGGTTTTACTCGGTACTACTGGTTTTGGAAAACCTGGTTTATTTTTAAAATACTTTCGAAAGGTCTCATAAGACTTAATTTCCAGTTTCTCCATAATCTCGCCAATGGAATACATCTTAGTATTCTCAAACCTATAATTTGTAATATCAATCACCTCCCCTATGCTGTTTCTTGGCTAGCGCCACAGATAGCAAGTTCTAGCAAGTTATTAGGCTCCCAATTATTGAAGAACTTCTTAGCTTCATCGAACTTCTTCCGTGGTAATGCGTTGTAGCGTGGCACGTTGAATTGACGCTTGAATTCCTTGCTAATAGCTTGGAACACTTCGCTAGACAACTCTTTGTAAGCCTTGGTGTACTTGTCACCTAAGATTGCAAACACACGGTTACGGCGCAAGTTAAGCAGCTCTTGCTGTTCCCAGCTACGAATCTCTTGAGCATCTTCGAAATTGTCAAAGCGTTCTTCTAACTTGTTTTGCTTAGCTTCTTGTAACTTCAAAGCATCGTATGTTGTTTTTAAAATTGACAACGGATCAGTACTAATTGAATAACTGCCAGTTTGGCGAATACTTGGCAGCACTTCATGATTGACCCAACGCATAAATTTCTTAGCTTCTGCTTTTCGACTAGCCCCAATAAAGTTGTAAAGCCCCGCTTCACTAACAATGTTTGCCTCACCCTGACGACCTAAGTTGAACTTAGACCGTTCGTCATCTTCAAGACGATTCAAAGCTACCGTAGTGTTACTAAGATCTAATACCTTAGCCAAATCAGCAGCTACAAACCATGTCTCACCATTTTGTGTAACTGTACGTACATCTATGCTTTCAAAGTTAAACTTTGTTACTTCGTTCATTTACTTCTCCTTTTTGATAAAATAAAGTGTATTGCCCGCTTATACAGTGATGTATAAGTTGTATCGGGTGAATTCAAGGAAAATCTCTCTGAGACAACCCTGAGCTAAGCTACTAATAAGCTGAAATAATTAGTAGAAAGTGCAACGCATAGGCTGTGAGTGCTAACAATAATCAGCCCACGAGCGCCCGACAACTCCATGAGTTGAAAAGATATGCTGAACTGCATGGCAACATGTAGAAGTATTAGATAAAAAACTAATACGATAACAATTGAAGAAACAGAGCGCCCAAATTGCTGAATTAACTAACTCGTTTGACGGAGGTGCTACTATGAAGTTCGATACAATGATTAGTAACCCTCTTCCAAAGTCAGTTACAAGTACTGCTGAACTTATTCAAAATCAAGTAGATGCAATCAGTAAGATTGCTAATGGTATCAAAGTCCCTGACTTTACAAATGCCATTTCTGGTGTCGCTACTGTTGGTAATACAGCCGCCTATATGGTGGCTTTTTTGTTGCCGGGCACTCGTCGACTGATTATTGCTAGATACTTACCTTCCTAACTTGTGTGATATCCCTTTGTTACTGGCATTGCAGTGCCTAGTAAATTGAAAGGGAAAATTGTATGGATATTATTATCAGAACAAATAATAGGGCAAAGGCTTTACGGGCTATTATGGTCTATAATGTTATTTATGCTAAAACTTACTCATTTATGGGAGACCCTATTGACATTGATGATATTGAGAACATCGATATAAATGAAGTTTTTGGAAGCTTAACTTTAACCGGTGACACTAACCTATCAATTGATAGGGACTCAATTTCGTCAATTCAAGTAATTAAATGATTAATCCATCATTTTAAGAAGTTCCACTATTGCAAAAGCATTGGTGGTCTTTTTATTTTCTATATCGTTTTCAATTAAATAAATTAAGTATGGATAAATTTTCTGCCAAATTTCCATCGGCATGCTGTTCACTTCCTTTCTGTTTGGTTTTTGTTTAGTTTTGCTATACTTTCTTTATCAACTATGAAAGGAGGTATAGTCATGAACTCTGATGAAAAAGCTATTGAAATTTTGAAGGCAATGTATCAGTACAATGAAAGTTTGTTTGCAAAAATTGGCGATACAACTATTAGTCAAGTAGAACCACTCACTGCGGAACAAGCAGCCTTTGATTTCAACACCATCGTTCGAGAAATCACTCCAGGTTTAGATAACTACTAACCAATTGATTTCTTCAGCTCTACAATCGTTGCCGCGATTGTGGGGCTTTTTGATTTCTGACATTCATCACACAGTGACATGATTAATCGTGCGATACGTTGGTTAACATCCTGGCGTGATAGTAGCTTTTTATTTTTCATGCAATCGCCTCCTTTCTGTTTGGTTAGTTTTGCTATACTTTCCTTATCAACTATGAAAGGAGGTATAGTCATGAACGAAATTAATTCTATGCAAGATTTCCTTTATCAACAGCTAAGCGATGATAAAAAAGTAACCATTGTGTTCAGTAACGGTAAGGAAATCGAAGCTAATCATTTTATAAATCGTATTGGTGACAATGGTGTAACTGTTCAAAATATTGTTTCGAGTGAATATGTAAAATCTGTTACTACCTACTGCATCAATACTAATCAGATTAGCTATATCTACCAATCTTAGAAAAAACCTGTGGTTTTTAAGAGTTCAGCAATGGCGCCTACCATTTCTGGGCTCTTTTTTGTGTCCTTATCCTGAAGAACATCAATAGTAAATTTGAAAATTTCGTCAACAATTTTTCCTTCAACCATTTGCTACTCCTTTCTGTTTGATTAGTGGTTCTGTAATTCTTGGTTTGTTGCTTTTTTGTGACCACTAAATTCAAAAAAATAATGGATATCTTTATCCAAGAAATCAGATATTTTCTTAGCTTTATCTGGTCTAACAGGCATACCATTTAAATATTTAATAATCGAGGTGGGGCTTGTTGCAATGCTTCTTGAAAAACTATTGATACTGTTTCCACTAGAAGCAATAGACTCCCGCAACAGCATTGGGTCTTTAACTTTAAATGCTGTCATATCGTTAACTCCTTTCCTTAAGCTATGAACATAGTATAGCATTGTGGTTATTAAAGTGCAACACTTTTTTAATTAAATTTATTATTTTCGGTCACTTTTATATTACAATCACTACATAAAGACAACACAAAGAGGAATGTATGGTTGATAAACGTGATTTTGGAAACGCAATTAAAGAAATAAGAACATCTAAAAATATATCTGTTCGTCAAGCGGCCATTAAAGGTAATTTGTCACATTCATATCTTAGCCAAGTAGAAAATGGTCACAGAGAAATACCATCTCCAAAAACACTATATAAGATAGCTAAGGGAATACATATATCAAACGATGATATATTGACATTAGCTGGATTCGTTCCGGAAACAATACCTAATGAACTAACTATCTCATCCACTTTAGCCACTACATCTATCCCAATTTATGGTCGCATCGCTGCTGGTTACCCTGAAGGTGCTAAAGAGGATATAGATGGAAATATAAGAATAGACGATTATCTAATTAAACGTTATGGGAAAGATAACCTATTAGCACTCCGTGTTAACGGCGAAAGTATGAATAGAATCGTTCCAAATGGAGCAGTTGCAGTCTTAGCAAAAATTAACCCATCTGATATTGCTAATGGTGATGTGTGCGCAGTCATCATTAATGGTGATGCCGCTACTTTAAAGCATGTTTATCAATATCCAGATAGAATTCGTTTTGAACCAGATAGCTGGTTATCTGATTTTAAGCCGTTTGAATATAAAAAAGATGATGTTGCTAATGATAACCCACCTATTCAGATTATAGGTAAACTAGTTAGCGTTAGTTATGATTTTGATGGTAAAAATATTAAATGAGGAAACTATATGCCTAAAAAATGTGATATTAATGGTGAATCAATTGGTATTCTATCGCCATCATTTCGTTTGAAAGACGGAATTATTTGCAAAGATTGTACGCTAAAAAGCGGTTATCCCCTTCTGGGTCATGAAAATAAAAAGGATACTATTAGTAGGCTGAAAAACAAAACAGTCCAAGATATAAAACAAACTATATTAAAGATTAATACTAATAAAAAAGAAATAAAGAAAAATTCAATATATAACAGTGCTCCAGGACGGAATGTATTTGTTTATTTTGATGATGTTAATAAAATCGCTATGTTTGGCGATTTTGGATACTATCGCTACTCAAATATTAATTCTCATGAACTATATGTTGAGGTAGAAGACAGACAATCAACAGGGGCTGTTGGTGCAACCGTTGGAACACTAGTGCTTCCAGTTATTGGAACCATTATTGGAGGACTAGCTAGACGGGGCATAGATAAAAGTAAGTTTATAAGCTGTGGTTTAAAAATAACAGCAAACGGTAACGAGTTTACCGTTAAAACCAGTTTAGACATTGATAAAAATTCAAAAGCTAAAAAAATAGATAGTCCCTTTTCAACAGTAAATATTGCAATCAGACAAGCTGAAAATATTGACCAAAAACTTAATAAAATTGAAAAAGTATTTAATGATCAAAACCCATCAACCATTAGTTCACTCGATGATCTGACTAAATTAAAAGAGTTACTAGATAATGGCATTATCACTCAGTCAGATTTTGACGCAAAGAAAAAACAGATACTGGGATTATAAGCTGCAGGGGCAGCATACATATATGTGCAGTCAACTGATCCACACTAAAAGCTGTTGGGAGAAACGATGTGAAACAAGATGAACGAAAAGTTCTAGGCATTTTAGCAATCGTATTCGGGGGAATTGCTTTAGCTTTGTCGTGGGTACCTATCATTAATAATGTAGCTTTCTTTTTTGGGATTATTGCATTAATTTTAGGATTGATAGCTCTCTTAATTAATAGAAAAAACAAAAAAATATTGTCAATAATCGGTACTGTTCTAGCTGTTGCTTCTATCGGAATTGTTCTAATTACACAATCGGCATATTCTCACGCTTGGAACAAAGCTACCGAAACGGTCACCAAAGAAACCAAAGATTCAACTCCTAAAAAAGACACAAAGACATACAACGTCGGAGATACGGTTACTTACGATGGTGTTGAATACAAGGTAAACAAAGTTGATATGAATGATGGGGATGAATATCAGAAGCCTAGTGATGGGCAAAAATATGTGGTTGTTAATTTGACTATTACTAATAAATCTAAATCAAAGATTGACTACAATCCTACCTACTTTGCTATTGATGAAAACGGTAAGCAACCAGATAGTACTATTGTAGGTCCAAGTAGTGTAGATAAGATGAACAGTGGTTCTCTCGAATCCGGTGCAAGCATTACAGGAAACTTAATCGGCGAAGCAAAGCCAGATAGCAAGTTACAGCTTGTTTATAATGGTCTAACAAAAGATACCGATGACGCTTTCAAGATTAACTTGAACTAAATAAAAAAGCCCTCACGGGCGTACATAATTTTAACTATAAAGGTGGTGGCTAATATTGAAAGATTAGAAAAGGCATTACTATGGTTAGTAGGAACGTTTGCTACAGGTTCATTAACTATCTATGTAATACCAACAATTATTTATAATAAAAAATTCAATATTACCCTATTACTGTTTTTATGTTTTATTGAATGTTTAATTATCAATATTTATCAGTTTATAGTTATCGAAAGAAAAAATAATATTAATCAAGAACTATCAAATGAAAGGGATGACTTAGTCACCGAAAACGCAGAATTGAATCATAAAATAAACAGTTCTACTATTTCAAAAATACAAGTCAGTAACCTAACAATCAATAATAATGAGATACATGTAGACAATTAATGCCAAATCATATTAATAATATTTTTTACTGTATACCACACACTCGCAGCCAAACCAACATGTAAAACAAAAAGGAACAAAAAGCTCATCACTTTTGATGGGCCCCAAGATAACATAGTATCAAACCAATCTTTTTTCATTACACCTCCAGGAGAAATAACAATGTTAGAAAAAATTACCGAATTATATTATTTAAATGATGACAACAGTCCTGCGTATATTTTAACATTAGGAAACCCTCGTGCTGCACTTATTTCTGGAAAATTACATGTAACTATCTTTGGTGCAAAGTTAAATACAGAATATAAACTCTTCATTAATTCTAGAACTGTAGACGGGTATAAAGTCACTGAATTAAGACAATTAAACATAAATACATCTGAATTAACTGTTGATAGTGAATCTATGCTAGATAATAATAGTTTCATTTTGAATGCCTCATTTGATATACCGATAGAAGTTATTACTACAGGAAACACATGTATAACTAACTTATCATTAACGAAAAACAACGAGGAACTAGACAGTTCTCAGACATATAACATTGTTAAATTAGTACCGAATGTAAAACCAGGTCCAATGATGTCTGACTTTAAATAATTGATCATAGGGCATTCGTCAATCAATTTCTCTCCTTGAATATGCTTAATCCCTCTTTCCTGTTGACGATGTAAGTCCCAATAATATAGGCATTCACTAGAGCTAACTCTCTCTCTTTTAGTAAACAATGATACCGTTATCCCCGTGTATTCTAGTGATGTAAGTCCTAATACATACCGGGCATTCATCATCCGTTCTAAAAATTAACCCAATAATTCCAAATGTGCTTCCTGAATGATGATGTAAGTCCCCTCTACATATAGGCATTTGTTAGTGACTCCTTGTGAATATTTACATTTCCCACACTAACAATGTAAGTCCTACTACATAGTGCTGGGGAATCACGTTAAAAGCCAACCAAACCTCTCTTATATGGGGAGTGCTAACCTCCATGCCCTTCGGGGCGTACATAATTATATTAAGGAAATTTATAATGACAACATACGATTTAGACCATTTAACATTCATCAATAAAATTGAGCTATTGTATGCCGAAAAGTCTCTTAAACACTCAATGAAATTAGACGAATTATTGATTGCTCAGCTAATCCCTGTGATCAGTAGTGAAAAAATGAAGCTATATGACAAACATAATAACTTAGTTCAATTTAGTGAAGATGGTATACTATACGAAATCAACACTTATCAAGGTATTGAATCCGATCACTTTTCTGTTGGCATTCGATTTAACAAATATGATTATTTCATGATTAGATTTGATTTTGGAAAAACATTACGCCACACAAATAATATGAATACTGAAAATGAAGAAATAATTGAGGGATCACACCTTCATTTTTATTCTCATACTGATAAATCCGTTTCTAAGAATGTTATTCCTATTGATAAACTTAAAAAGTTTATACATTTGAATTGCTTAGCTGACACCTTACAAATGGTCATCCAATATACAAATATAATCATCGAATAACAGAGGAGATAGACTATGGACACTTTAAAGTCAAACGATTTAAAAAATATATACTTCGATTGGCTTTCTAGCGGGTTTAAGTATACCAATGTTGATGATAGGTTAATTTCAATCTCAACACCTTTCATTGATTCAGATTTTGATCATATCCAAATTTATGCACAAATATTAGACAATAATGAGATTCGACTTACAGATAGTGGATACACACTTTTTAATCTTGAATCACACGGCATTACAGTTAACAATCGGTCTAAGACAAGAAAAGAAATACTAGAAAATATCTTATCTGATTTTGGCATATTACTCGATTCTGATACAAAAGAATTAACAATTAAAACAGTCGCTAATAAATTTGGACCCGCTAAAAATCGTCTTTTACAAGCCATATTTAGAGTTAACGACTTAATTTATTTATCCAATTCAAAAATCAGCAGTAGTTTTAACGAAATGGTAGCAGAGATACTGACTGAATCTGAAATTAACTTTGTCCCTAGTTTTTCGGTTCCGTGGCACAATGGATCAGATTTACATTTTGATTTTAGTATCCCAAGCCACCGATTTGGAGAATCGCTGATTCAAACAACTGGTAGGCCTTATGATATTAACCAAGCCAAGATATTTAACTATGATGTATCAAGAATGCAATCAGTTAATCGTAAAGTAAACAAATACACACTATTAATTAATGACAGTAAAAGAAAAAGTACAAAAATCCAGGAAATATCAAAAACTGCTAAAAGTGAATTAACAAATAAAAATGTCTATATTACCCCTTTTACCGATGTTTTAGACAACCCCCAACTGTTATTACCAGCATAAAGGCTATAGGCCTTTTTATTTGTGCAAAAACGTGATTTTGAACATTTACAGTAGCTAATTATGATTGTAATTTGTCAAAATAGCCGTTTTGTTAATTTATAAGGGGTATCTATGGCTAGTATCTTTAAACGTAAAAATGCTAAAACTTGGACGGCTTCCGTATTTTTAACCGTTGATGGTAAACGAAAAACAAAACAGAAAAACGGATTTGCTACAAAAGCAGAAGCAAACGAGTGGGTTACAAAAGTTGAATATGAAAAATCACTCGGTAAACTAGGCAATTCAAATTCACTATTCATTGATGAGATGAAAAAGTGGTATCAAATATTCAAAGAACCAAAAATATCAAGAGAAACAAAACTTTGGTATCAGAATGCTATTCGCATTGCCAATGAGCAGTGGAAAAATAAAAAAGTAAATGAAGTTACTGCTGCCCACTTTCAAACACTGATTAATGATTATTCACAGGAACACGTTCAGTCATCAGCTAATCGAATTAAAACGATCATCACCGCTTTTGTACGTTACGCCGTAGATGAGGAAATAATTAATCGAGATTTTACCAAAAACGTTTACGTCGCGGCTAAAAAGGCAGGTAAAAAACCAATTGATAAGTTTCTCGAAGATGATGAGTTAAAGAAACTAATGAAAAGAGCTAAGGAGTCAAATGATTTATCAGCCCATATGATTATTACGCAACTCATGACCGGTATGCGCTATGCTGAAACGGCCGGGCTAACTCCTACAGATGTTGACTTAGAAAATAAAACAATCAGTATTAACAAAAACTGGGATTTAGTTACTCAAAGTTTTAAGCCAACAAAAACGCCATCATCTAATCGAACTATTAGCATATCTGATGAGTTGGTCGACCTATTCAAAGTATGGGGTTTTGGCAAGCAATTTGTCTTTGAAGGCCGTAACGGATTTCCGTTGACAACGAATGGTATTAACAAATCCCTTAGAGAATTTTTAATAGCTGATGATTCAAAAATAATAACTTCTCATGGTCTTCGCCACACACATGCTAGTTACCTTTTAGCGAACGATGTATCTGTCCAATATGTAAGCGAACGATTAGGACACGCTAACGTAAATATTACGCTTGAAATATATGCCCACCTTTTCAAGAGTAAAAGAGAGCTGGAAGATAAAAAAGCGCAAGATCTAATCAACAAATTATAGTGCACGACTTTTGCACGACTGCACGAGTAAAAGTGTTTCAAAACGTGATAAAGCGCTTCAAAACACAACTAAAAAAAGACGATTTAAAACCTTTATGAACATTGATACATAAACGTTTATCAGCATAAACATTGGTATTAGTGCTTTTATCTATTTTATTAGTAAATGCAGGGTGGACGCATTCAAAAAAGACGGCTCTTTACTAAAGAGCCGTCTTTTTATTTACCATCAAACTTATAGCCAATCCATGTGATCCCCATAATTGAGGAATCCATTTGATAAATCTTCTCGCATGGACTTCCGTCGATTCGAGCGCATTTCTTTATCTTTTCGACTGTGATTGATAAACTGATCATTCACGTCACTAGCCTGTTGAATATAACGCTCGCGTTCATTCTGTTGCTTTTCTTTGCTTTCAGAATCTTTCCCAAAGTTATCTGGATTATAGTAACGAACTCGTGGCAAAATCTTTCCTTTCGTGCTTCCATCAAAACATTGATAAAGGCCCATATAAAAATAAGCCTTTATTTTGCTCATTATATTACATAATTAAAAAATGACAAATGTATGTAAGCTGCTTATTTAATAGACATCATTAACAATTTATTTAAAAACAAGTCTTTAAAACCCCTATAAATGTGAAAAAATACTTTTATCAGCCATTTTTTATAATTTTAACACGAAAATAGTCCTTAAATTTATTTCCCTTTCTTTTTTATAAATATCATTATTTCGTCCAATTTTTAAAGGTATAGTTCGATCTAAATCTTATACATCAAATTTCTTTCCCACTGTGTACATGATTGGCCTATTTTTATTTTTTTACTAAAAAACCACCGATATCTTATGCTAAGATGTCTTTAGTTGCATTTTTTCAAACAAGTTATTTTGTGAAAACGGCAACACTTAAAGCTAAAATTAAAATTTCTCGGGGCTTTCACTAGCCAATATATGAACACAATCTCACGTGCTGCACTAGTGATATAAGTCCCTTAAATATTGGGCCTTTGTCAGTCGTTTTAACCTCAAAGCGTGACGGCGTTGTAATCCTACCACTGACAATGTAAGCCCCAGTACATACGTGCAATTCACGTTAAAAATTATCATCGCTACAGCGATAACCTTAATTCTGTCAATGATTTATCACGGGGAGTACAAAATGATAATGAACCAGATTGGTTATTTATACCTATCTAAAATTGGCTTAACCACGCCCACCACTACGATTCAACGGACTGATTTTTATATTCAATTTTCCATTTGTTTTGGTGCTATCAATTTTGCCCTACTAAACATGCATAAAATCTCCTTTCTTTACAGTGAAGTCAATGAAAATCAAGAAATACCACTGGTTTGGAGTAAAAAACGAACAATAAAGTTCAGCCAACCTAATCAAAAATTTGTCATCAATGACGTTCGCATGCCCTATATCAAGGATGGCGTTTATCGCGTCAGCATGTTTGTTTCCGATGAGAATGATCAATTAATTACGACTTCATCAACCCTAATCAACGTTTCCTAAACGCTAGTCCTTCATTGCCATATAAATTTTGATCATCCTTTTAAATTTCTTCAAGCTATTAATATAAGTTCTATCTATAAAACACCCCAACCGCCATGACCCCCGGTTGAGGTGTTTTTCTGTTTAAAAACTAACTAATAAATTATTTAAACGTGGCGCATATATGTCACCAAAACGCACAAAGTGCATCAAAATGTAATAGAATTCATACCACTTCATTCGCTCTTGCCAGCCATCATCTAGTGGGAAGTTTTCCTGATAACTTTCATAGAAGTCTTCATTAAAACCGGCAAAAACACGACTGATTCCCAAGTCATATTCGCGATCTCCATAAAAAGCATTGGGATCAATTAAAACAGCGTGCCCAAATTGATCAAACATAAAGTTGCCCGCCCATAAATCACCATGAAGTAAAGAAGGTTTAACTGTTTGAACGTGGGCATCTTGACGAATTTGTTCCTTTAAATTATCAAAATGGTCGCCCCGCTGAGTTAACCAAAACTTGGCTTGCTGAGCCTGTTTCATCAGGGGCTCTAAACGTTGTTTAATGAAAAATTCACCCCAGTTATCCTGCCAACTGTTATCTTTAGGCACAAAATCAACTAAGTTATTCAATTCAAAACCAAACTGCTCTGCCGTTTGTCGATGCAATTTAGCAACAGTAGCCCCTAAATCATCTTGGTAGCCACGACCTGATTCAACCCAAGTCAAGAGCAAATAAGCACTACCCTGTACCTCTCCTTGTGCCATCACTCTTGGAACCGATACAACTTCACCCAAGGCTGTTAAACTAGCTACCTCGCTGTCAAAGAAACTAGCTGGATGATCCGGTTGCACCTTTAAGAATAGATGCTGATTACCACTGTACAAAGAATAAGCTAAATTAATATCTCCACCCGAAACAGCCTTTAAATTATGCGGGTCTTGCAAGTGTAAACGACTAATAAAGTCTTCATTTACCACATTCTTTTTACTAACTTTGGTCATTAATTTCTCCTCTTTTGGGGTTAAAAAAACAAAAAACAGCTCCCGAAGGAAGCTGCTTTTGAGAAAAAAGGGCCGATAAAATTGTAAATTCTTTGAATATGCAATAAATCAGTCCGCATCTTTTCCTCCGTTTGTACTAACGACAGTTTAGCACTTTTTTAAAAATCGTGAAAGTTTTCAGCCCGAGCAAGCATTGAATTTACATCAATTTGCTTCATGTAACCGTTATCATAAACAGTCTCTAATAAATCTTGCCCAGGGTGATTAGCAGGTACGGTAATAATTTTACCCTGGGCATCGTAGATAACCTTCATCTGACCTGCTTTTGAAATCTTAGAAGAATCAGTTTTAGGACGTTTTTGAATTTGCAGGTGCTCTCCGGCTGTATTTTCAGCATAAGCCGCCTTAATAGCAAAACGCTCAGTATCACGGGTAAAACCTTCTTGCAACAAGCCCCCACCAGATCCAACCACCAAATTATCGCTAGACCAACCATGGTCTAATAGAGTTTGGTAAAGTTCAATCATGGTATCAGCATTCATACCATCGCCTTGAATTAAGCCAACATTATAATTTAAGACACGATACCCTTTCTCATTTAAACTAGTACCAAATATTTCAGCCAGCAAATCTAAAATTTTTAAATCAACGGTTTGTGGATCACCAGAATCAGGACGCAAGACAACTCGCCCCAGTCTGTTTTTAATCCGTTCCTTTATAGTCGATGAGCCAACCACATTTTTTACAAAATTAAAAGTATCGTAAGAATCAATCACAATTGACACCGGTGCATCATCCGGTGTCCGGCTTAGCTGGGCATTTAGATAATCAAACTCCCCCTGCCCCTCGCCATAGGCAGTCGCTACTGAATGTTCAGTGGCCCAAATTGACAAGGCCCGCCCCTCTAAACCATAGACTGAGGCAAAATAGCGACTGGCAGCCATATTATCAGAGCCACGGAAATGTAGTAAATGAGCACTACCCCCACGTTCACCGGATTCCAGTGAAGTTGCCCCCCGTAGACCAAAGTCATTCACCATAAAGGGCAAATTTTCCATGGAACCACTTTTTTCAACTAAGGGCGCTAAGCGTTTTTTAATGTACATTGAATTAGTCGCAATCGTCGTTGGATACCAAACATGCATCAAGATAGTTTCCAAAGCATTCAAACTAGTCGCAAACCAGCTTTGCGTGGACTCGATTGTAAATAAAACAGTCCCAGTTGGAACAATCATACCTTCTGGTAAAGCCTTGATTTTAACCGGAAAATGACCTAAGTCGCGCACCTGCTCCCAAACTGTCCGGTTGAAATAGCCATCATTGCCAAAGGTTAATTCAGCCACTTTTTGAGCTTCGTCAATCATGGCATCGGTGACTGGCTGAGTAAAGTAGTCGTTTAAAATCATCGACATACCAAACCAAGAAATATGATCATATCGACCACCCTGGCGGGCTTCGCCGTAGGAATACAGCTTAGTAATGTTTTGTGGATATTGCAGATGATGCGTTAATTTGTAGGCATCGGTCGCCAAAATGATATTGGTCATTATTACATCTCCGTAGGATTACTACTAGTTAAGAGCGGCGTCAAATCGCCGTAGTTTTGATCAGTTGCTAAACGAATAATTCGCCAATCATACTGAGCGTTATTATTTTTTTCATCGATGTAAGGATCGTAAAAACCTCGGGTCTGTAAGATTAAATAACCAGCAAAAGCTTTTATAAATTCGGCATTGCTAGACACGGTTCGAACTAATTTACCAGCTTGAAACAAACCAACTGCTAACTGATCACCAGCCCACTCACCTTCCAAGCTCCACTTTAAACTAATCCAATCCGAACTAGTAATTCCCAAATTAAAGAGATAATCACTGGTCAATCGGATGTGAATCGGGTGTTCTTGGGTTTGACTAGCATTGCCCCGTTGATCCAATACCTTCGAGAAAACCAAGCATAGTTCCTCAATTTGACTAGCACTGGGCATCACCTGCCCACCTTGCCAACTAGCCAATTGATCGATACCAATCTGCAAAGCTTCTGCTAAATCTTGATCCGATATTTTGGTTAATTCTTGTAACTTTTTAATATTATTCATATACCTATTATACCTATTTTTGAGGGTAGAAAAAAAGATGCCCGCGGCATCTCTAATCAATATTAATCGGCTTTACGTTTTTGGAAGAACGATCGACCCACAGCAATAATCGTTGGTAAAAGTGAAACCAATACAATCCCTAGAATAATCGCTGAAAAATGTTCTTGGAAGAAAGGAATATTGCCCAATAAAGCCCCAGCGCCAGTTGCTAGAAAACTCCAAGAAAAGGCAGCAATTAGAACATAGCGGAAAAATGTACTAAATGAAAAATGACTAACACCTGAAACAAAGGGTACAAAAGTTCGAATAATTGGTACATAACGTCCTAGAATAATCGCCGTGCCACCATGCTTTTCAAAGAAAGCTTCAGCTTCTTTAATGTTCTGTTCTTTAATCATTTTATTGAATGGTGGTTTTTTCAGTAACTGATAGCCACCGGTATGTCCAATCCAATAATTTAAGGTATCCCCAGCCACAGCGGCAATGAAAAATAGCACCATGAAAAGCCAATGATTTAAGCCAGCTGCCTGTCCAGCAGCAGTCATTGAAATGGCACCAGCAGCAAAAAGCAAGGAATCACCCGGAAGGAAAGGTAAAACGACGGCACCCGTTTCCACAAAAATGATGATAAATAAGATTACATAGGTCCATGGACCAAATTGTTGGACAATATTGGCCAAATGATGATCAATGTGTAAGACAAAGTCAATTAAAAAAGACATGTAAAGCTCCATTCGATTTAAGTAAGTCCATTGTAACAAGGGATGTATTAAATAAACTTTAAATTACTTAGTTCAAGTTTGCGGTTGTAAGCGTGCAATTAGCCCAAAGACGACTAACCATAGCGTTGCTCCGATTGCTGGTATGACCGAATCAGGGTTAAAGAAAAGCGTAATATAAATCAAAACAAACATAATCAGAGATAAAGGAACGGCCACTTGGGGGAAGTCCATCAGGAAGCCATCCTTGAGATAATCACTGGACTTACGGTATTTCCAGTAGGCAGCCAAAGTCAAGATATAAATCATTAAGAACAGATCAGTCGAGGCACTCGTTACAAAACTAAAGGCGTCTGTAATTTGCGGAATGAGACTGATAATAGCTGAAAAAGCGACTACTAATGAAGTAAAAAAGATCGCATTAGTTGGCAAATTATTCTTTGACATCTTAGCAAAAGGCTTTAAGAAGTTCCCATGGGATTCAACTGCTAGGGAATAAAAATTACGACTAGCGGTAAACAAAACCGAGTTTAAAGCCGAGGCTGCACTGGTCAAAACTACAAAGTTAACCAAGGCCGCCGCCCAATTAATCCCAGCTAATTCAAAGACCATCACAAAGGGACTTTGGTTAGCCGGAATTTTAGTCCATGGGTAAATGGTCATAATAATAAACAAGGCTCCCAGGTAAAAGAACAATACACGCCAGGGAATCTGATTAATGGCCTTAGGCAATACTTTTCGGGGATTTTCAGTTTCAGCCGCCGTCATCCCGATAAATTCCATTCCCACAAAGGCAAACATCACCATCTGAAAAGCATTGACAAAGTTACCAACGCCATTGGGGAAAAGACTAAAGTGCTGCCAAACATTGCTAAAAGCTACTGGCCCGGCAGCGGTTTTAAAGCCAGTCAAAGCCATCATAACTCCAGTGACAATTAAAGCCAAAATGGCCACAATTTTAATCATGGCAAACCAAAACTCAGTTTCACCATAAAGGGCTACGGCAATCAAATTAACGGCCGTTAAGACCAGTAAAATCACAATTTGGATAATCCAACTAGGCCAGTGGGGAAACCAAAACTGAACATACTTAGCAATCGCTGTTAGTTCAGCCATCCCCATGAAGGCAACCGTTAACCAATAGGACCAGCGAGCAAAAAAACCTGTTCGATTACCTAAATAACGACTAATAAAAGTAATAAAAGTGTGCTGATTAGGATCTGCATATAGCATTTCCCCAATCGCACGCATCACCACAAACATCAACAAGCCAATAATGGCATAAATCAATAAAATAGCTGGTCCAGCAAAATGAATGGAATTACCCGCACCCATAAAGAGTCCGGTCCCAATTGTACCGCCAATCGCAATCAATTGAACATGTCGATTTTGAAGACCTCGCTGCTGTTCCTGGTCCTGATTATCTTGATTTAAAGACATCATTTTCTCCTTTACTGAAAATATAAGATAAGGCACCCAACAATCCTGCTCATCGTTGAGTGCCTGCCTTAATTAATTTTTATTAGAAATTACTTTTCGCGTGAGTAATTTGATACATCCGCCACAACTTGACCCTCAAAATCAGCCAAACTCATTGTCTTAGTTTGATCTTGACCGTACTGACGAACAGTAACTGTTTGACCTTCAATTTCGTCGTCCCCTAATACCAAGGTATAAGGAATCTTATTGGTTTGGGCTTCACGAATCAAATAACCCATCTTAGCATCCTTAGTTTCAACATGAGCCCGCAACCCAGCTGCTTGAAGCTGCTTTTGAACCTTACGAGCATATTGGCCATGCGCCCCCAAGTTAACTGGGATAATTTGAACCTGCAAAGGTGCCAACCAAGTTGGAAAAGCACCCTTATACATTTCAATCAAGTAGGCTGTGAAACGCTCCATTGTACCAACAATTCCACGATGTAGCATCACTGGCCGATGGTTGTCTTGACCATCTTCTCCAACATAAGTCAAATTGAAGCGATCAGGCAAAAGGAAGTCCAACTGAATGGTTGATAGCGTTTCTTCTCCACCCAAGGCAGTCTTAGTCTGAACATCCAACTTAGGCCCGTAGAAAGCAGCTTCCCCTTCAGCTTCGTAATAATCCAACTTCAAGTCGTCCATAGCCCGCTTTAACTGAGCTTGTGACTTTTCCCACATCTCATCATCATCAAAGTACTTATCCGTATTTTCTGGATCACGGTATGACAAACGGAAGCGGTAATCAGTAATGTTGAAATCTTCATAAACGCCCATCATCATTTGCAAGATAGACTTAAATTCTTCTTCCAACTTTTCTGGTTCAACGAAAGTGTGGCCATCATTTAGGGTCATTTCACGCACCCGTGACAAACCAGTTAAGGCGCCTGATTTCTCATAACGGTGCATCATGCCTAATTCAGCGATACGCATTGGTAAGTCACGGTAAGAACGAGGCTTGTGCTTATAAACCATAATGTGTGATGGGCAGTTCATTGGCCGCAATTCTAAGAATTCGCCATCACCCATATCCATTGGTGGGAACATGTCATCTCGGTAATGATCCCAGTGTCCAGAAGTTTTATACAAGTTCAAGTTTGACAAAACTGGTGTGTAGACGTGCAAGTAGTCGTTTTCTAATTCTTTATCAACAATGTAACGTTCTACCTGACGACGGATAGTTGCCCCATTTGGCAACCAAACTGGTAAACCAGAACCAACTTCTTGACTAGTAAAGAAGAGGTCTAAGTCACGGCCAATGGTGCGGTGATCACGTTCCTTGGCTTCGGCTCGACGTTGCAAGTCAGCTTCTAAATCGCTATCCTTCCAAAAGGCCGTTCCGTAAATACGTTGCATGACTGGGTTATCAGACTTACCACGCCAGTAGGAACCAGCAACAGAAATCAACTTAAAGTGCTTAATCCACCCAGTTGATGGGACCAAGCCACCCTTATCAAGTTCAATATGGTCACCTTGGATAGCAATAGTAATTGGCTCATCGGCTGGTAAGTCTTCAATTAATTCAATCTTGTAAGGATCATTGGCAAACATCTTTAATGCTTCATCACGAGAAATTTTGCGAGAAAGGATTGGCAAATCTTCCTTAACAATCTTGTGCATCATAGCTTCGATTTCAGGAAAATCTTCTACAGAAACCTGGTTCCCGGCACCATTGTCAGTGTCGTAGTAAAAGCCATTTTCGATGTAAGGGCCAACCCCAAAGTGCATCTCTGCAAATTTTGGCAAGCGCTTAAGCGCTTGAGCCAACAAGTGCGAGGCTGAATGACGTAAGATGTCACCGGCCTCTGCATCAGCAGTGGTAATTAATTGAAAAGCACCACCGTGCTTGATTTCATCATGCATCCCCACATAATGACCGTCTAGTTTAGCTGAAACGGACTTTTTAGCCAAAGACTTAGAAATTTGATTCGCAACGTCAATTGGTTTTACGCCTGCTTCATATTCCTTTACAGCCCCATCTGGGAAAGTTAACTTAATTGTTGCCATAATATACCTCTTCTTTTACTCGTTTGCAGTGACAGGATTTTCCTAAAAAACGTCCCTTTGAACAATATTGTTCAAAGGGACGTTTTACCGCGGTACCACCCAATTGACCTGTTGTTAAAAACAGGCCTCTCTTTTAACGGTTAACGGTGTCACCCGGATCAACTTTCCATCTACTCGCTAATCACTCAAAGGTAGTCCGATTACAACCAAGCTACCTACTCACACCAAATGTAGGCTCTCTAAAAACTTGAATCATAACAGGTTGTCCTTATCACTGCTTATACCGGTAGTCTAGCACAAATATTGCGCTGACACAATTATTTTAAATCTTCTAAAACCTGCGCCAAAGCTTGACGGGCAGTATCGTCATGATCCAAAATTCCATTATCATAAACCGATTGTAACGCTTGAATTTGACTTTTTGTTAAGGCCATTAGTAAACCACTCCTTTAATATAATCTGCTAGTATTGTACCGCATTTTCTAAGTGGATGTACTGTAACTGGCGACATACTTAAAAGTAGGTATAATAATATATTAATACGCACAGGAGGATTTACAATGGCCCAACACCCCTTAAACGCTCAGGTGGTTTTTGCTACTATCACGGGTAACAATGAAGCTGTAGCGGACATTATTATTGATCAACTAAAACAGGCTGGCTTGTCAGTTAAAAAAAGTGAAATCAGTCAAACTGAAGTAGAAGAGCTCCAACAAGTCGATATTGCGATCATTGTGCCCTACACCTATGACCAAGGTTCCCTACCAGATGAAGGACTAGATTTCTTTGAGGATTTGGCCGACGTTGATTTAACCGGGGTTGTTTATGGAATTGCTGGTTCAGGCGACTTATACTACGGTGATACCTACTGTTTAGCCTTGGACAGCTTTGAAAAACAAATTCAACCGACCGGTGCAACTCAAGGAGCAGAAATTGTCCGGATTAATTTACGGCCTAGTGCCGAGGATGCGGTCATTTTAAAATTATTTACTGATCAAATTATCGCCCAAGCCCAAGCCTTACAATAAAAAATTGTCCCATAATTATGGGACAATTTTTTATTCAGCAGTTGTATAAACCGCCAAAACATCTTCATTTTCTTCCAATTCATCAACTAGTTTATCTAGCTTTTCACGGTCTTCACCGTCGATGGCCATTGGATTTTGTGGAATCATTGTTACTTCTGAATCGGCAAAAGTATAGCCAGCATCAGTTAAAGCAGCTTCCACAGTCTGAAAGTCAGCTGGTTCAGTATAAATCTCAAAAGCTTCGTCAGAAGTTTGAACATCTTCAGCCCCCGCCTCTAGGGCGGCTTCCAAAATTGTATCCTCATCCAAATCAGGGAATTCTTCGCGATCAATTACTAGGTAACCCTTACGATCAAATTGGAAAGCAACGGAACCACTAGTTCCTAATGAACCACCAAAGTGCTTGAAAGAATTACGAACCGTTGAAACCGTACGATTAATGTTATCAGTCGAAGCTTCCACTAGGACGGCTATTCCGGCAGTACCATAACCTTCATAAGTGACTTCTTCGAACTTAGCCCCACCAGCACCAGAAGCCTTATCCAAAGCACGTTGGATGTTGTCTTTTGGCATGTTGGCTGCCTTAGCCTTTTCAACTACTAAACGTAGGGAAGAATTCATTTCGGGATCTGCACCGCCAGCCTTTGCCGCAACATATAAATCGTGGGCTAACTTTTGGAAAATTTTTCCTCGCTTAGCATCCTGGGCATTTTTACGACCTTGAATGTTATGCCATTTACTGTGTCCTGACATTGTGTCATCTCCTTAAACAATACGAATAGTCTTTATTTTACCAAAAAAAGAAGTCTAAGACTAGCACTTCTTTTAATACTGATTACCCCCTAAAATTTCTAGGTAAGTCATGGCCGCACTAGCAATTAAAGCAGCTAAAATATCATCTAAATAGACATTAATTGAATCTAACCGATCATTAATTTGACCAATTAAACCTGGTTTTAAATCATCTAAGAGACCGTAATGGACCGTAGCGGCGGCCGAAAACTGCTGCGTAATGGCAATTGCTAAAATTTCATCAACATTATGGCCATTAGCATCGCGTTGCAAGCGCGCCTTAAGAGGCTCACTTGCAGGCATTTTTTCAGCTTGCTCATCTAGATACAAGGCCGTTAAAATAATATCGGCAACTTCATCCTTATGTAACACCCGATTAATGGCCTGATTTAAAAACTCTTTTTGAATTTCATCATGATATTTATTCGTTAAAAATTCAGATGCACCATCATAAACATCTGAAAGACCAACTCCTCGTTCTTGTAACTTAGCAATGGCGGCTGATTGTAGTGCTTCGGTCATGTTTTATTCTCCTTACTTGCTTTGCTGGTAAAAATGAACTTTTAATACTTGGTTAATTTGGCCTAATCGGCTTAACAAACCAGCTTCTTGCTGATCATCCAATTCATTAATTGCCACTAAAGTGTAGGCATATTGCTTATTAGCTCGATTACTTAATTCTTCGATATTTAATCCGAAACTACCGAATACTTGGGAAATTTGCCCCAGCATATTAGGTACGTTTTCATGGAAAATACCGACTCGATATTGACTAGTAAAAGGTTCGTTGATATCTGGAAAATTAACAGAATGAATTAAGTTTCCACTGGTCAAAAAAGCATCCAATTGTTGGGCAGCCATCGAAGCACTGGTTTCTTCAGCTTCAATGGTTGAACCACCGATATGAGGTGTGATAATAACTTGGTCGTTATCATAGAGTACATCATCGCTAAAATCGGTAAGGTAGCGCCGTAAGTGCCCCTCTTTTAAGGCATCAACAGCGGCTTGATTGTCAACAATGTCATTGCGCGAATAATTAATCAAAGCTGCTTCTGGCTTCATCAAAGCTAATTTATCACGGCTAATGAAAAAATGGTTACCTTCCGTATAGGGAATATGGACAGTGACATAGTCAGCAGCTTGCAGTAAAGTTTCCACTTGACTGGCATGTTGCACATGTCGGTCAATCCGCCAAGCTGTATTTGCGTTTAAACCGGGATCATACCCAATTACCTTCATGTCCAAAGCTAGCGCCGTATTAGCCACCTTGGACCCGACATTTCCTAGTCCAATCACCCCTAGCGTTTTACCGGCTAATTCAGTCCCGCGATAGCCCCCTTTGTCACTTTCAGTTCGCAAGGAAACATCCCCGCCGCGGACACTATTGGCAAAATCAATCGCCCCGATGACCGGCCGAGCGGCCATAATCAAGGCCGCAATGGTTAGTTCTTTGACAGCATTAGCATTCCCTCCCGGCGTGTTAAAGACTGGAATCCCACGCTGAGAAAGTTCATCAACCGGAATATTATTAAAACCGGCTCCTGCTCGTACAATCGCCTTAACACTGTCACTGATCGTTTCTGAATGAAGATCTTGTGACCGTAATAAAATCGCATCAGCGGGCTGGTCAGCATTGAGTTGATATCCACGTTCAGCTAAATAGTTTAATCCCTTAGGACTAATGGCATTGTAAGTTTTAACGTTCATTTCGATGCTCCTTTTGTGCTTTATCTAAGTAGTCAATCAAGGCGGTTACCGCTGCTAGCGGCTGAGCATTGTACAAGGAGGCTCGGAAACCACCAACGGAACGATGACCGGCTAGATTGTATAAGCCATATTCCTGAGCTTGTTGGGCAATTGTTTGATCTAGTTGACCATTACCGGTACTAAAGACAACATTGGTCAAGGAACGATCTACTCCTGTAATCAAAGGATGATAAAAATTAGATTTATCTAAGTAGTCATACAGCAACTGGGCCTTCTTTTGATTAGCCGCATACATAGCGGGCACCCCACCCTGGTCTTGAACCCAACCTAAGACCAAATTCAAGGCATAAATGTTAAATACTGGTGGCGTATTATACATTGAATTTTTATCTAAATAACTTTGATAACGCATCATCGGCCCTACGTTAGTTACTCTTTGTTGGGCTAACCAGGACTTTTTGACAACCACCACGGTTACTCCTGCCGGTCCCAAATTCTTTTGTGCCCCGGCAAAAATCAAATCAAAATTACGAATATCATAGGGTTCTGCTAAAATATTAGAACTCATATCAGCTACTAAAGGACCGGTTGTTTGCGGTAAATTACTTTGGTGATAGCAGGTTCCTTCAATCGTATTATTAGTCGTAATATGCAAATAATCATAAGCTTGAGCCGAAAAATCAACTGGTAACTGTGGTAAGTAGCGGTATTTTTCATCACGAGAGCTCGCTACAATTTTGGCCGATATCCCTTCTGCTTGAGCAGCTTGGGCAGCCTTGTACGCAAAATTACCAGAGTCTAACACCGCAATTTGATGCGCTTGATTGGCAAAATTAAGTGGAACCATTTCAAATTGCAATGAACCCCCGCCTTGAACAAAAAGCACCTCATAGTCTTGGGGCAAGTCCATTAACTCACGTAAGCGGGCTTTGGCCTGATCAACAATTTTGTCAAAAGTTAGACTTCGATGTGAAATTTCTAAAATACTCATATGATCTTCTTGACTTTGATCCAAATCAAACTGAATCTGAGTCAAAACTTCGCTCGGCATAACTGCCGGTCCAGCCGAAAAATTATAACTTTGCATATATACCTCCAAAATTGGGTATTAAAAAAGCACGGGGTCAAATGATTATTAATCAACACCCATGCTCAACTTGGTCTACTATTTGGAAACGTAAATAAACCCGATTAGCAATGAGTGCCAACAGGGGAGGAGGAAAAGAGTACATTATTATTGCAGTTAATAATTAGCATCTTCCAGTTCCCCCTTTCATTAGGTATTTACTTCCCCAATCATACCCCGGAACAATTGAATGTCAAGACTTGTAATCAAGCCTTTTTTATAGGTATAATACATTAGTTATATCTTGCCGATGTGGCGGAATTGGCAGACGCGTACCGTTCAGGTCGGTATGATGATTTCATCGTGCAGGTTCGATCCCTGTCATCGGCATAATAGGCTGGTAAAGCACCGCCTCAACTAAAAAACCCCAACTTAAAATTGGAGTTTTTTCTTTTTTGGAATAAATATCCTGTATTAGTAATGAAACAGCTTGATTATTTTTCATTAAAATTGCATAATAAAGGAAATAAATAAAGTTAATAATTTTTATAAAAACGGAACCGATACCATATTTTTATGTGATACTATGGGGCCTTCGTCGGTGTATGATTTCTCCTGGCACACACTACTACTCCAATCCACTGACGATGTAAGTCCCTGGCGTTGTTCTTAACGTGTATTGTAGGCGTTTACTACCTATCTGGCTGGTAGTAATATAAGCCCTATACATATTTGATTATGTAATCGCATTCGACTCAGCCTGGTAAACTGTAGTCAATAATTAAGACAGCGTCCAAACAAAAACAGCTAAGTAAACATACTTAGCTGTTTTTTGTTGAATAAATTTAATAAATAAGGCAAGATTCTGCCATGAAAAGTATAATAGACTTAATTTAAAGGAAGGTTGTTTATCATGAAAATTTTAATTATTGGTGCAACCGGCATGGCCGGTCAATCCCTAACTCAACTTGCTGTTGCACAAGGCTTCTCGGTTACCGCTAATGGTCGTAATGCTGAAAAATTAACGCAACTTCAACAGCAATATCCATCCATAACACCTTTAGTCGATGATGCCTTTAACCTGACTAAGAGTCAACTGACACAATTTGATGTAGTTGTTGATGCCTTTGCCACTAGTCCAGATCAAGCCTACCTCCATGTTGATTTAGCCGCACACCTAGTGGCTTGCTTACGCAATCAAGCTAAGCCACGCTTGGCCTTCATCCTTGGAGCTGGTAGCTTAAAAACTGGTGCTGATCAGCATAACCTGGTAGATGATATCGTCGCTGACCCAGCTAATCGAGACTGGCAAGCTATTCCACAAAATCAACTGGCTGAATTAGATTTTCTAAAACAGGTGGACAATGTCAATTGGTTTGGCATCTCTCCAGGAATTACCTTTGAAGATGGTCCAGCTAGTGATCAAATGATTACTGGTGCAGACAATTTGCTCTTTAACTCGACTGATCAATCATTAACTACCTCTGGTACGATGGCTCAAGCTATGCTATCAGAAATCCAGCATCCGAAACATCATCAAACGCGTTTTACCATTGTTAACGCCTAAGTAAAAAAGCCCCTTAACTGGGGCTTTTTTTGATGAACTAATCTTCATTCATAAAGAAATTCCGTAACCGACCACTATGGAGTTTACTACTTTTCTTCTTTTCCTGATGACTTGGACGCTGATGAACGGTATCAGCGCGAGTATAGTTAGTAGTTTCTGTATCATACCGTAAACTAGCTAACCGATCCTCATTGGGATGTGGCACCATCACGGGCACCCGCAAGTCATTGGCAAAGGCGCTAGTTAAAAACTCAAAGGAGCCAGTTAATGATTCACTAATCCTAACGGAAATATTTTTAAACTGATTCCTTAGTGCTGGGGACATCCGTTCCAAATAAGATACTTTTTGATCAGCACTGGGATCAGAAATAACCGCATGGCTCCCACGGAATTTTCCCTGATAGGTTAAGGCCGTATAACTAGAAATCAAACCATACCCAACAAATTCAATTTTGTTGGCATGTACCGATTTTTTAGCCTTATTAATTTCTTCAGATAGATCAGTTTGAACATAACTATCGGCATGCAATAAGTCCGTAGTAAAGTACAAAACCGCCTGATTACTAGGAGAAATCAAATCATTCACGTATTTGAGACTGTGAAACTCTGGTTCTGAAAAAATTACTCGTAAGGTCTTATTTTTCAAGCTTTTAGGTATATCCAGATAGGAATACAGATTATCATTTAATTGCTGATCGCCACTGAGTAGATAACCCTCCTCAACCTTAGGGCGAATATTAAAGCCTCGAAAGATAAAACTACCCGTTCCTGCTGAAAGCAATTTAACCTCATAATAGTCAGTTCCCTCTGGAACCGTCACTTCAATGCAATCAGCATTTTGTTGCTTAGTATCCAAAGCCAATCCATCTTTATCATAAAAAGTTACGGCTAAGTAGGCGTGCATCCGCTCGGAGTTAGTAACTTGCCGGTCAAAATAATAGGTTTTACCAGGATACAAATACGGTAAATCCGACATAGTTTTAGTATTTAAATAATTAGCCTGAGAGTACCAGCCGACAATGGGCTGTCCACTAGGCAAAAATTGATGCTGAAACTCAACTTCATTGTAGGCTTTAAAATCAATTACTGCCCCTTGCAATTCAATTAACTGCGTTTCGGGTGTCCAATATACTTGATATCTCATATTACCGCCCCTTTGCAATCATTTCGGCAATAATCCGCTCGTATTCATCAATCATGAAACGAATCATCTCTGGAATTTTCTGTTCGTGATAACCAGGTTCTCCGTGATGATTCAAGCGAACCTTTCGTTCTTTCAAATAATCTAATAACTGTGGCAAGGAGACCCCATCGTACTCATCACTGTCCATACTAAACATCGACACCTGTGGCCAGTCAACGATACTAAGTTGATCAAGTTTATGCCACAACTTTTGATTTAAGGCAACCGTGTCTTCGGGATCGACTCGACCAGTCAATTGCCGACGAACATCCAAAGTCCAATCATGGTTAACGCCACTGTGTGGAAATTCGGCACTGGAAGTAAAAGTACCCAAATTTAAAATTGGCTTAGCTAGTAAGAGAGCACCAGGCTTGATATCTGGTGTGTAATAGATGGCCGGATAACTTCCCATGGAATAACCAGACATAATCACCTGGTCACTAGTTAATCCCAAAAATTGTTGGGCCTTACGAATAATCTTCACAACCAAGGCCTCATAAGCCGCATTACCAACGTCAAAGGCTCCTCCCTGACTACGAGCATCCGTGAATAACAAGTAAGGATAACCTAATTTATCCAAAGGTCCCATCATTTCAAAACCTTCCACGTGTAAACGTGTACCAGCAAAAAGAACAATCATCGGTCCCTTTTTCGTACCAGGATTAAAATAGGACAACACTTCTTGATTATCTTCGGTCAACTGACGCTGTCCACCTGGAATAAACATTCCCAAACCGTGACGGGAACGGCGTTGATGTACCGCATGTAAATCCAAAGTCCCCTTCCCCTTGGCCAAGACAATAATCTGATAATCTTGATAACGAGCCGGAGCCTTCAAAGGTGTCATATTAACTAACCCATCACCGCGCAAAAACTGTAACTGTTGTAAACGACCACCGTGGAAAAAAACACACTCTAAACTAACTTGGGCTGTCCCAGTGGCATCGTAGTCCAGATAAATCAAATTATCTTGATTAGGATTCAAATCCCCCGCAAAAGTTTTTAACGTGCCAATTTGTTGCCAATCATCGCCAAAATCACCCGTAAAGGCGCTTGAAAAACGACCAGAACGACGGAATTGCCAATCATAATTGATGGTTGGAATAAATTGTTCTTCACTAAAACGGGTTGGAAAGGCAATTTGTCCCAAGTACAAATCAGCTAAAATACGTTGGGCCACCGTTTGTGGCTGTTGTTCGTTAAAATGAAAGGCGCCTCGCATTGACAAAGCCTGTTGCAATTCAACACTAATCTGGCTCAATTCAGCCAAGTAAATGAAGCGATAAGCCGGCCATTCTTCAACTTTTCTTACTAGCAAACTGCTATCCAGTGTCAAATCGGTCAACAAAACGTAGTCTTGTTCTAGTTTAAAAGGTTCATCTTGTTGCGCCAAAAAAGTAGGCAAATCAGCAACTGTCGTATGAACCCATTTTAGGCCATCCATTGCAGCTTGACTTGTCCAATCTGCTTGTCCAATTTGTAATACCGATATATCAGCCATGCCGTTATTTTTCTCCGTATTTATTACCTAAACGCGCACGTTTAAGCACTTCTTGCCATTTTTCCCATAATTCCTGTTGATCAAATTCATAGGACAGGCGAATCGCTGCGGTTTGAATACTCATCCAGTAATTCCAATCTTCCAAATACTGATTAACCACAGCAATAATTTGACTTGGCTCTTGCAAAATTTGTCCATTTTGCCCATTGACCAAATAGGGCGTAGCTACCCGATTTAACTGCGGAATACCCTTGGAAATTGCCAAAGTCTGTAAATAAGTATTGGGCCGATTGCCAAAATCCAGCAACAAATAAGTGGCATGGAACCAATCGAATAGCTGTCCTTCAGATTGCGGTGGAATAAAGATGAATTGGTCTTGAAAGGCTTGTACATCCGCGGTCATACTTCCTGGTTGACTAGCCATTTGTTGAGCCGCTTCAGCCACAATTGCTCGTAAATCATCGACTGCCTGTGACGACTCACAAACAATATTCAACTCACGATGCTCCTGAGCTAACTGAATTAAAGTCCGCATAATTTGATGACGTAACTGTTCATCGACCTGATTCACCGTCCAAAAGATTGGTAATTTATTATGCGGCGCTGCCCGTCCCAAAACTAATTGCGCTGCAAATGGGGCAATAACTTCTAAGGGTACTTGAACCAAAGAATTAGCCTGTAAGGCAGGAACTTCACCTGGTTGACTAGCAATAATTTGCTGACTATTAGTAGGAACTTGGACAGTACTTTCGGCATAATCGCCATTATAAGTGGTGATAATTTGATAGCCAGCTGGTAATTGATCCAAAATTTCAACATTTCGACCAGTTTGAGCCACTAACAAAATCTCTTCTGGTGATAGGGCTTTAAGATAGCGAACACTGACCTCTCGAATCAAAGCGTTCATATTAGGAAAAGTTTTTTGACCGGTCCAACTTTGCTGAGTCGTTACTAAACCAGTTTGGTAGTTTTCTTGAACCGCAATATCTCCACTGGGTGTTAGATAGTCAACTCGCACCACAACATCATTTTCAAAATTAACCACCCGCGAAACAAAACCACGATCATCCAAAGTCAATTGTTGTTTTAGTTTATCATTTTCCATCAAATCAATCCGGTCAAACAAATCACCAGATGGATAAGCGGGCCAAATCGTTGCATAGTGCTGACGCTTGACCATAATCAATACCCGGTCATACATCCGAATAAACTGTGCATCTGATGGCCAGGTAAAGTCATGAACACCTAATGGTCGCTGTTGTTTAATGTTAACATTTTGCAAGCAATCATAGGCTGACCAATAGGATAAATTTTCTAAACCGTTTTGCGATAACAGTGCTCGAAACTTTGGTAAGTAGTCACAAACAACTAGCTCAACAGCTTCCTTATTGAGAGTAAATAACTTGGCCTGGTGCACCATAGCATCCATTTGTGGAACCTGATTTAGATACCGCTGCCAATCTGGCATCATATGTATGGGCATTGCCACTTCCTCCAATTAAAAAATGATAATTATTTTAATAATGATACTTTATTAAGCTTCAAGCGGGCCTTGCGTAATACCGCAAAGTCACGAGGCTTGACTTGAACTTTTTTGATCTTATGATCAGGATTGTTCAAAACGTTCATCAAGTTACCTAAAATGTTACCTTGATCATCCACAACTGATTCTGGCAAAGTTAACACGGTATTATCCGGTGCAAAATCAATTTCACGACCTACCTGGGTAATCCGATACTCATTTTCAGGAAAACTGTTACCAACCGCAGCAACATAGTCCTCGGCATTTGCATACTTTTGACCATCGGCATAAACAAAGTTGCGTTGCCCTTCAAAATAAAAGTCACAAGCTTGCGGTTCTTGAGCACCAACATAAAAGTCAGACTCTAACAACTGACCTTCACTGAAATATTGTTTAGCAAAAATACTACCGTCACGTTGGTAAATATCTTTGTAATCAATTTGGCCGTCGGCATCTTGCCAACTAACTGCCTGAACCAAGCGTTGCGAATTAGCAAACCACCGCACCTTGGCCAGTTCGTGTCCCTGACTGATAATACTCTTAGTCCAGTCGTCGTTAATAATGGCCTGGGCTTCATTAGGGACTGGCAAATCCGTAAACCAAATACCTTGCGTTTCGTCAACATCTGACAAATAAGCCCGAGAATACATGTCATAGACCCGTGTAGGATCTAGGCCTAGGCCCTTAACTAAGTTAGCAGCATCTTCATGGGGCGTAGCAATCCATAATTCGTCACTTTTGCCGGTTTTAACTTGTTCAATTTGCCAACCAATTCCCGGGAAATTAAGGAAATCAAGGGAATTTATTAATTCAACTTTCATGATAGCTCCTCTACTAATTTCTGCCACTGATCAGCAATCCGATCAGATTGATAAACATGGGCAACTTCGTGGGCCCCCTGTGATAATTGATCGTAGTCATCAAAAATAGCGCGCATAGCAGCAGTTAAGTTAACCACATTTTGGTCTTCGTCACTGTCTTGACGACTAAATTCAGCCAATTTTCCGTTAACACCGTCTTGGACCAATTCTTGGGCCCCGTACAAATTAGCATAAGTAGCGATTGGCAAAGCGTCCGAAATAGCCTCAATATAAGTCAAACCAAATCCTTCAGAATAAGAGGCTGATACAAAGGCGTCATAAGCTTGCAAATCCTTAACCACATTTTGACTAAGCCCCTTAACAGTCACATAGTCACCTAGGTTTAATTCAGTAATCAGATCATTTAATGGCTTTTCGTCAGCACCAGATCCATAAATAGCCAATGTGGCGTTTAAACCCTCTTTACGCAAAGCATCAATAGCCTTAACAATTTGACTAATGTGCTTTTCGGGATGCAAACGAGAAGCCGTAACAAAACGGGCTTCCTTACCATCCCAGTGATGAGCAGGTTCGTTAATGTCTGCTCCCCCAACCGGAATGGCATGAATCTTATTCAAGTTAGTCACCTCAACTTGATTTTTCAAATCGTCCTTCATGGCGTCACGTTGTAACTTAGTAGCCGTAATAACAGCATCCATCGTATCAAAGTGGTCAAACATGTACTGATAGAAGTTGTTAAACAGTGGATGACCGTTTTGGAATTCAACCAAATGAGCAGCGTGCACGATATCAACAATCTTAAAATCAGCGCCCTGCTTTTTAGCTCGAACCAAGGCTTCTTCGTTCTCATTTCCACGATCAATAAAGTAAATATTCTTATCAAAGGAATTTTCTAGTTCCCCTAAAAAGAAGGTAACCAATTCTTCAAAAGTTTCAAAAAGATAATCGCTACCACGGAAATTATTTAAATGAATATTAGTTGGTACTTTCCCTCGAGAAGGTACTTCACGGAAATGCCAAGAAATTTTATGATCCCCATTTTCCAGGAAAATGCGGCTATCATCAACGATGTAAATCTTTTTGTCATCAGAATAACGCTTATCACGAATGATTATTTCTTGATATTTACCAGTTGTTTGCCGAACTTGACGACGCTGTGTATTCGTTAAGTCCCACAAAGAGTCTTCTTGGAAAGAGAATTTCTCAGTTAGACCAGTTTTTAGATATTGATCAGGATCATCACTTAATAAGTAATCGTACATGCCAATCACTTCATCTTCGGCTAAGTGCCATTCTTGCATATGTTGATGCAATTCTGGCAACAAATCAGTGAAGACTAGTTTAAATGGAATATTCTTTTGACGAAAACGAGCGGCCCGGTAAAATTGCGCATGTTCGACACCACTATTACCGTGACCCATCCCTTTATTGATGAAAATATTCATTTTGTTCCCTCCGGATACAGATTGTTTTCTAATACGAGTATAATAGTAAAACCACTATTCATTATGCCACAGTTGATGGGGTTTTAACTAGGTTTAATCGCAAAACATGGGGCGTGAAAGAAAAAAATAAAAAAAAAGAACCAAACTGGTTCTCATTGTACCAATGCCTGTGCAGCAGTGATAATAGCAACTTTATAAACATCTTCCTCATTTGCACCACGTGACAAATCTGAGACAGGTTTTGCCAATCCTTGTAGAATTGGGCCAACGGCTTCAAAGCCACCCAAACGTTGAGCAATTTTATAACCAATGTTTCCCGCCTCTAGACTTGGAAAGATAAAGACATTGGCTTGACCGGCTACCTTAGATCCAGGCGCCTTGGCCTGACCAACCTGAGGGACAAAGGCTGCGTCAAATTGCAATTCGCCATCAATTTGGTCGGCTAACTCAGGCACCATTTCTTTGGCCAAACGAGTTGCTTCCACAACTTTATCCACTTCAGCTGATTTAGCGGATCCCTTTGTAGAAAATGATAGCATCGCTATCTTGGGTTCTAAATCAAAAACCTTAGCAGTATGAGCTGATTGAATTGCAATTTGAGCCATAGTAGCCGCATTAACGTCAATATTAATTGCAGCGTCAGCAAAGACGTAACGTTCGTCACCTTTTTGCATAATAAAAGCACCCGAAATATGGGTTGAACCTGGGGCAGTTTTAATCAATTGCAAGGCCGGACGTACCGTATCACCAGTTGGATGAGTAGCTCCTGATACCATTCCGTCAGCTTTACCCATTTGAACTAACATAGTACCAAAGTAGTTAACATCCTTAACCCACTTAGCAGCTGTGTCAGCATCTGTTTTACCATTACGACGGGCAACGATTGCAGCTTCCATGGCATTTAGATCGGCACTAGGATACTGCTTTGGATCAATAATGGTTAATTGATCGATTGACCAATTGTGGGCTTTAGCCACTGCTTCAATTTTGCCTTGATCACCCAATAAAATTGGTTTAACAAGCTTATCTTGGGCCAAACGAACTGTGGCCCCTAAAACTCGCTCATCCTCTCCTTCAGGAAAAACTAAAGTCTGTGTTTGCTTTTGAATCTTTTCTTTAAACTGTTCAAACAAATCCATATGACACTCCTATCCAATCAATGTTTCAATACTATTATTATAACAAACCTAGCGACTAGTTTCACAAAGTAAACTTAATGTAGCCAATCAATTGGTTTCCGCCCCTTTTCAATTAAAAAGACATTGGCTTTAGAAAAAGGCTGACTCCCAAAAAATCCTCGATAGGCTGATAACGGGCTAGGATGCACACTAGTTAAAACTAGGTGTTTCCTTTCATCAATTAACTTACGTTTTGATTGGGCAAAGCGTCCCCATAGAATAAATACTTTTGGTTTGGCATCGTCTGAAGCAATTTTAATTAAGGCGTCGGTTAGCCCTTCCCAAATCTGCCCACGATGGGCATTGGCCTTCCCCTTCGGCACAGTGAGCACTGAATTTAATAACAAAACGCCCTGTTGAGCCCAAGATGATAAATCGTGACTAGGGCGAGAACCAATGTCAGTAGCTAATTCCTTTAAAATATTTTGCAAAGATGGTGGTGCTGGCACATCGTCAGGTACCGAAAAACTTAACCCTTGGGCCTGACCAGGTTCGTGATAGGGATCTTGGCCCATGATTACAACCTTAGTATTTGATAAAGGCGTTTGTTCCAAAGCGGCAAATAATTTTTCCCGCGGTGGATAGATTGCTTGATTGGATTGGTACACTTGGTCAATAAAACGAGCAATCTCGTTTAAATAAGTTGGATTTAATTGAGCATTTAAACCTGGAGCCCAGCTGGTATGTGATAACATGGTGCAATTATCCTTTCATGTTAAAATAAGGAAAAGGGGATTGGTCTTATGGAAAAGTACTATCTTCGTCATCATCGTAGTCAAGACGATGGCATTAACATTGTTTTTGATCAAAATTTTCAAGCCGTCTACCTAGTGGCAGGGCGTTTAGGTAAAAAAGACGACCAGTTAACCGTGCAAAGCTTGTCCGGTGAGGTTTTAGTTCGCCTAAGGCAACTCTCCTATGGCCTAATCCCGCGCTTTGAAATCAGTAGTTCAACTGGGACGGTGGCCTCATTAAATTTTCATCTAGGTTATTTTGGCGATTTAATCTTTGTTCATCAGTTAAACTGGATGATTTCTGGTAACTTTTTAACCAATCATTACGTCACCTATCACCTTACCAAACGCTTGCTCAGTGTCAAACCGGAACTTCGACCCGATGGTCTTTATAATCAATTAACCGTCCAAGAAAGTAACAACGACTTACCAATTCATATTGCCATTGCAGCCCTACTTGATTTATGGAGTTTAAAAACCAATAACATTAATTTAGCCCTACGACGACCTTTTGTTCCCCTTAACTCTTGCTACAATAACTTTTTTGAGGAATCCAATCGTGGATGAATTTCAACAACAACTACGGCAACAATATCAAATTTTTGCAGACCGACCGTCAGTCCAAAATAAAATTCAAGCGGTCTTGGATTGTTTAAAATGGCTAACCCAAAAGCAATTACCTACTCAGCCTTTACCAGCGCTAACATATAGTGTTAAGGCTATTTTAGCAGATCCACGGTTAATGCCCCTTGATGACTTGTTTAGTCAATTACGTCAGTACTTGATTGTTAACTTTGGTATTTGGTCCTTACCCAACCAGGCTTTTATCCATGATTTAAAGACCTTTATTCAGGGGCGCCCAGCCCTAGAAATAATGGCTGGGAATGCGTTGATTTCAGCGGAACTCCAACAACAGGGTCAATCCATCCAAACTACTGATACCCTCGAGTGGCAAGATCAAGATAATCAACGTCCGCATCCTTGGTGCTCGGTCCAAGCCTTAGATGCCCTTATAGCCGTTCAAACAATACCAGCGTCAGTGATTATTATGAGCTGGGCTCCTGATACCGATAAACAAGATTATCAGCTATTAACATGGCTGCGACAAGAAAATTTTCAGGGCGATTTAATTGTAATTGGCGAAGCCAACGGAGCTACAAATTCAGCTGAGTTTTGGCAAACCGCACAATTGAAAAAAAATAAACAACTCAACCAAAACTACCGCAGCCTAGACAATATTCAAGAAGCGGTGTATTTAGTCCAATAAAAAATGTCCATATCAATGGACATTTTTTTGTTTTATAAAATTGGAGCTAATAATCGACTAAAATGCTGTTTAAAATTCAGCCACCAGGACTGTTTAGCAAAATCGGCCGGAGTTTCCAAAGTTGAATCCTTCAAATCTTCTTCAAAAATTTGCCCTAATTTATGAGCTAAGGCTTTGTCATAAATAAAAGAATTAATTTCAAAATTTAGTTTAAAACTACGGAAATCAAAATTAGCTGATCCAACCGAGGCCATCTTATTATCAATAACCACTGTTTTAGCATGGATAAAGCCCTTACGATAATAATAAACCTTAACCCCAGCAAACGCTAATTGGTGGGCATAATACTGCGTAGCTCGGTAAACAAAGGGATGATCAGGCATACATGGCACCATAATCCGAACATCAATCCCCGAACTAGCCGCAATCCGCAAAGCATCGTAGGTACTATCATCTGGGATTAAATAAGGAGTTTGAATCCAACAAGTCCGTTGGGCTAGCTGGATTAACCGAATATAGCCCATTTTAATTTGTTGTTCATCCGAATCTGGACCAGAGGTAACAATCTGTAAATTACTATTACCATCAGCTGACACCAATGGAAAATACTCAGCTAACGTTACCTTAATTGGATTTTTAATATCGGTAGCATTCCAATCTAAAATAAACTGTCCCTGTAACTGGTAAACCGCTGGCCCAGTAATCCGCAAATGGGTATCACGCCAATAGCCAAATTTACGACTCTGATTAACATACTGATCACCAATATTATAACCACCAATATAACCCAGCTTCCCATCAATCACCACAATTTTACGGTGATCACGAAAGTTCAAACGAAAATCAAACAAAATTGAATGCGTATGCAAGAATGGTCGCGCATACCCACCCGCTGCCCGTAGTGGCCTAAAAAACAATTCGCTGGTCCCAAAAGATCCCAAACTATCATAGACTACATGTACTTTAACCCCTTGCCGAGCCTTTTCAACTAAAATATCAAGAATTTGATGACCTAATTTATCACTGTAAAAAGTGTAAAATTCAATATTAATTGTTTCTTTAGCTGCTTTTAAATCCTTAATCAGTTGTTCAAATAGCTGCGGACCATTAGTAAAAATACGAACATGATTATTGGGGGCTAAATAGGTCTGATTAAGTGTATTAAATAGGGTGATTAAACTATTATCTCGGCTATTTTTAATGGGCTGTTCATTCGGTTGAATAGCCAACTGTTGCAAACGTTGGCCAATTAACTTACGAATTTCATTAAAATCTTGCGCTTGATAGCGAAATAAACGCTTTTTAGGTAGTTTTCGACCGGCAAAAGAATACAGTAAAAAACCAATGACTGGTAGAAAAATCAAAACTAGCATCCAAGCCCAAGTAGCAGCAATATCTCGTGGTTCACGAAAGACCGTTACTAAAGCCAAAATGGTGTTTAATAAAACTAAAAAATACACAATGTACCACATCTGGCCATCCTCCATCTGCTAGTTTGATTTAAAAATGCTGGACATCAATATTCCATCAATGCTAAGAAAGGTACTTCTCCGGCTTCCATGATTTTTTCACGACCATGCAAGGCCTCTAATTCAATGATAAAGGCCACCCCAGCAACAACTCCGCCTAATTTTTCAATAATTTCTCGGGTAGCATTAATTGTGCCCCCCGTTGCTAATAAATCATCAACAATCAAAATCCGCTGTCCCGGCTTGATAGCATCTTGATGAATTTCTAGCTCATTAATACCACCATATTCTAACGTATACGAAGCACTGACTGCTGCCCGTGGTAACTTACCACTTTTACGAGCCGGCACAAATCCTACTCCTAGGGCATAGGCCAACGGTGATCCCACAATAAAGCCACGTGATTCAGGACCAGCAATTAAATCGACATTCAAATCCTTGGCAAATTCTTGAATTTGATTAATTGCTTCCCGATAAGCTAGGCCACTGCCCATTAAAGGTGAAATGTCACGAAAGGAAATACCTGGTTCAGGGTAATCTTTTACCGTTGCAACATAATCATGCAAATCAATTTTTTTCATTTATATATCCTCTACAGAAAGTTAACTTTCCTCTATTTTAATTATTTTGTAAATATTTACGATAACTTGGTGAGGCACTGAGTGGCTTTTTATCGGCCGTATGGTTGACGATTACAAAACCAGTTTGAATGGTAACAAAATCTAATTCTACAAAGACTTGGAGCACCAATTTCACCTGCACGACAGTTAAATTTAATTGCCCAGCAACATTGCCTATATTTTGTGCAAAATTTAAGTCCTGATGCTGGATGACAAATTTGTACACTCGGGCAAAAAGTACTTTATGATTCCCTGATTGAGTAGTTGTATGCGGGTCTTGAACGGCTATATCGCTCAATAACAACTGCAAATTCTCCTGTCCACGAAAATAATTAATGCCCAAGCTAGCAATAAAGCTATCTAAAGGCTGTTTTTCTAGGGCCTGGACCCAATCGGGATGATTAAAACCAACCGCTTCGATTGGTTGTTGCAAACCCGGCAACTTTAACTTTAGGTGCTGTTGCGTAGCGCCCATGGTCGTTTTAGCCAATACCCGTGGTTGATCAAATTCAAAGACCGGCTGTGGATTATCAACCCCAAAGGGCTCTAAAATTAATAATTGTTGATACAAATCAGTCGTTAAAGTTGTCGTTTTCAGGATTGCAGTGACTGCTACTGGCACTTTAACCAGTTTTAAATTACGACTTCCCTGGGCCACTTGTTTCTGTAAATCTGCAAATTGGGCCGAATCAACTGACAGGCCCAAGGCACCAGCATGACCACCAAAGTTTAAGTATAAGTCTTGGTACTGACTCATAAATTGATGTAGGTCAAAATCACCAAAAGAACGGCCAGATCCCTTATAGATACCATCAACTTCACTCAAAACCACTACTGGTTTTTCTAATAGATCTACTAATCGACTGGCCACAATCCCTAAAATTCCTTGATGCCAACCTTGACCAGCGATGATGAGGACCCCCTGATCTTTAAAGTCGTCTTGAAGGGCAATTTGTTTACTAGCAGCAAAGACCTCTTCTACGATTTCACGTCGCTGATCATTAAGAGCCTCGACCTGGGTAGCCAATTTTTTGGCTTGTTCAAGATCATCACTACATAGCAAATCAACACCCAATTGTGCATCAGCAATCCGACCGACTGCATTTAACCGAGGCGCAATTTTAAAAGCAACCGTTTCGGCTGTAACCGGTTCTTGACTGGCATGTTTGGCCGCCTTTAACAATGCCTGAATACCAGGTCGAGGACTCATACTTAACTGTTTTAGTCCTTGTGCTACTAAGGTCCGATTTTCCCCCGCTAGTGAGACCATATCGGCAATTTCCCCTAGGGCCACTAAATCAAGAAAATCAACTGGCAAATCTTCCCAGCTAACAACAGGCTGATCCTCATTTAGGAGAGCTTGAGCAACCTTAAAAGCAACGCCGGCTCCTGATAAATCAGGAAAAGGATAGGCGCCTTGCGGGTGGCGCGGATGAATAATGGCACAAGCTGGCGGAAGCGTAGCTGGTAAGGCGTGATGGTCAGTGATGATGACATCCACACCTTGTTCTTGAGCGTACTCAATGGCAGCATTACCCGACACCCCATTATCAACTGTAATAATTAACTGAGTGCCATTAGCAATTAGGTCCCGATAACGGTCGATATTGGGTCCATAACCGTCTTGAAAACGATTAGGAATATAGGCCGTCACATCAGCGCCAAGTATTTCAAGAGCCTCAACCATAATCGTTGTACTGGTCATGCCATCCAAATCATAATCGCCATAGACGGCAATTTTTTCGCCACCAAAAGCAGCCGTTTGAATCCGTTCAACGGCTACATCCATATCATGGAATTCAAAAGGACTGTGCAGCTGATTGACATTGGGTCGTAAAAAAGCCAAGGCCTGTTCAGGGGTATCAATTCCTCGCTGGACCAATATACCGGCAGTAAAAGCAGCAATATTTAGTTGATCAACTAATACTTGCACCTTTTTGGAATCAGGCTGTGGTAAAATGTGCCAATTACTTTGACTCATTGAGCTCCTTTTTAAAGGGAATATCTACTATGTCAAAATCCCGTGCAACATAGGTGTTTGGGAAAATTTGACGAACATCGGTAATAAGATTTTTTAACAATGGGCCTAGATAACGCGCTGAAATATGGGTTAAAATCAAACGTCCTACGCCAGCTTCCTTGGCTACTCGAGCAGCATCGGCACTGGTAGAATGACCGTGAGCCTTAGCTAGTTTAAAGTCTTCCGGCGTTTGGCCGTAAGTACTTTCATGAACCAAAACATCAGCACCCTTAGCTAGGTTAACGATTTCAGGATTTGGTCGGGTATCATAAACAATGGTAATAACCCGACCCTGTTGTCGGGGTCCAATGTAGTCATGGCCATTAACCGTGCGGCCATCAGCTAATTGAACGGTTTGACCGGCTTTTAGGCGACCATAGACTGGTCCAGCTGGAATATTATCTTGTTTGAGTTTATCAACCAAAAGTTCCCCAGCATGATCTTTTTCCTCAATACGAAAAGCCCAGGATTCAATTCTGTGTCGCATTGGTGCAGCAATTACTCGAAAAGTTTGATCTTCAAAAATAATACCGGGTTGAATTTCGACATAATGAATGGGATAGGACAGATGACTATCAGAAACTCGCAACGCTGTTTGAACAAAGGAACGTAACCCTTTAGGTCCATAAATTGTCAAAGGTTCATCTTTGTCAGCCCCTTGAAACGAACGAGAACTCAAAAATCCAGGTAGACCGAAAATATGATCCCCGTGTAAGTGTGAAATAAACACTTTCTCAATCTTACGCGGACGAATACTAGTTTTTAAAATCTGATGTTGTGTTGCTTCTCCAACGTCAAAAAGCCACACAGCATTCCGCTCATCTAACAGTTTAAGCGCAGTACTGGTGACGTTTCGACCTTTGGAAGGTTGACCTGATCCGGTCCCTAAAAATTCGAGCTGCATAATTTATCCTCTATTGAAATGATGTCAATCATCCCGTATAACTACAATATTTTACCATAATTTAGCTATGGATCCGGCCAAAAATAAAAGAGAGCCTTCAGCCCTCTTCGATTTCACTTTTAATATCGTCCAAAAAATCGCGTTCTTGCGCTGTTAAAGTTCGGTTAGTCAATAAATCTGGTCGACGTAGATAAGTGCGTCGTAAGGATTCCTTTAACCGCCATTCGGCAATTTTGGCATGATTCCCACTGAGCAAAACATCCGGAACCGTTCGGCCACGGAACTCAGCTGGTCGAGTGTACTGGGGATACTCTAATAGCCCATCTTCAAACGAATCTGTATTAGCACTCGCCTGATTGCCTAAAACCTCTGGTAAGAAACGCACGGTCGCATCAATCATCACCATGGCACCCAACTCACCACCAGTTAAAACATAGTCTCCCAAGGATAGTTCTTCGTCGACTAGCTCACGAATCCGTTCGTCATAACCTTCATAATGTCCCGCAATGAAAGTTAAGTGGTCATAACCAGCTAATTCTTGGGCGACCTTGTGATCAAATTTACGACCAGCTGGATCCATCAAAATTACATGTCCACGCTGACCAGCTTCCTGTTCAATATGATCAATAGCATCAAAAATTGGCTGAGCAGTTAAAAGCATCCCCGCACCACCACCAAAAGGGTAATCATCAACATTATTATGTTTATTGGTCGTATAATCACGAAAATCGGTTACTTGAAAATCTAACTTTCCCCGTTCAATGGCTTTTCCCACAATTGATTGGTGCATAGGGGCAAACATATTTGGAAATAGACTTAAAACATCAATTCGCATTAATCAAATAACCCTTCTAAAACGTCAATAGTAATCCGTTTTTGCGCCACATCAACATCTTTGACAACATCAGGAATCACGGGAATTAACCCCTCTTTACCAGTGGTTAACCGTACAGTCCAAACATCATTAGCCCCCGTAGTAAAGATATCAATAATTTCACCCAAAACTGTTTGGTTTAAATCAACTACCTGACAGCCAATAATTTGATCATAATAGTATTCGCCAGCAGCCAAATCTTGTCGTTGGCTACCACTTACATAAAGATCATGGCCCTTAAACACTTCTACCAAATTAATATCAGCATAGTTTTCAAAAGTTAGTAACCACATCCCCTTATGTGGTCGACTGGCTTTAATTACTAATTCTTGATACTGGCTTTGGTCCTTGTCCAAATAAACCAGCTGGCCCTTGGCGAAACGCTCCTGGGCAAAATCAGTCGTTGCTTTTAATTTCACTTCACCGCGGATTCCATGGGTATTCACAATGGTTCCGACTTTATAATATTTTTCTTCCATGACTATCATTATACCAAGGTCTTAGGGATAAAGTAGGCTTCTTTCCTCACAAAAAAACTACCTTGGCCTTACGCCAACGGTAGTTTTTTAAAATTATACTAATTCAAGCAATTCAGCCTTCTTAGCTGATGATGGATAAGAAATGCCTTGGGCATCCAAGTATTCCTTGATTTCAGCAACAGTGTTCTTAGCTGATGGCTTGCTGCCACTTGCCTTAGGAGCAGCGTTACCTGACTTAACAGCATTGAACTTAGCAATGATGCCAGCCTTAGTCAAAAGGTTGCGAACAGTATCAGAAGGTTGTGCACCATTTCCTAGCCATCCCATAATCTTTTCTTCGTCCAACTTTACTTCAGCTGGCACAGTGATTGGGTTATAAGTACCCACAGTTTCAATAAAGCGACCATCACGTGGTGAACGTGAATCAGCAACTACCACACGGTAGAAAGGACGCTTCTTGGCACCCATGCGCTTCAAACGAATTTTAACTGCCATGATTTAATTCCTCCTTTAATTTAATGACTGGTATTAGTATGCCATTATTTCTAGAGAATGTCAAGCAAATATACTTGACATTCTACTTAATAATTATTCAAAGCCTTCACTAACGGCCTCTGGATAGAATTCACGGACGATTTCGGCTTCGTGTTTAGATAGCTCTGGGAAGGCTGAATCTGCCCCCAAATCCTCATGGTACATACGGTCTCGTGGTGAAACCTTACCGCGAGCATGGCTAACTGTTACTTGCAGCCCATCATAATCTCGGCTGGCTTCATCAGCCTGACTAACATCCTCAAGATCCAACTGCGATACCATTAACAGCAAGCGAGTATTCAAACCAAGACGGGCCAAGACGTCTTTTTGCACTTGAGTTAGGTAAAGGGTTACGGCTGCTTCTGCATTTTTACCAATTAATTCAACTTCTCGAGCATCTTCAAGAGCCTTATTAACAGCAGTTCGCATCATCATAAAGGCCTGCCAATCGTCCATCATAGCACTCGTGTCACCTAAATCTTGTACGACTGGCATTTCTGAAAGATAGGCAAAATCACTAGTTTCGTTTGGTAAGTATTCCCAAACTTCTTCAGCAGTATGAGGCAAAACTGGCAATAATAACTTAGTCAAGGACAACAAAGTTTCATAAAAGACAGTTTGCATCGAGCGACGTTCTGGGCTAGTTGGTGCTTCAACGTAGACAACATCCTTAGCAATATCTAAGTAAAAGGCTGATAAATCAACATTCACAAAGTTAATCAAACGCTTAAAGATATCGTTAAACTGATAGTTATCATATGATGTGCGGATTTCTTTGACGAAATCATTTAAGAGAACAGTAAAATACTGATCATGCGCTTGACGGTCGGCAAAGGCCACCCGGTCCTGTTGATAGTTAAAGTCACTGGTATTGGCTAGTAAGAACCGCAAAGTGTTACGTACCTTACGATAGCTTTCAGAAACCTGCTTTAGGATCTCCTTAGAAACCGGCATGTCCTGAGAAGTATCGACAGTAATTGTCCATAAACGTAAAATTTCAATGCCCATTTGGTCAGCAACTTCTAAAGGAGAAATCGTATTGCCAAGCGATTTTGACATCTTATTACCCTTACCATCTAGGGTAAATCCTTGCGATAGCAAGTTTTTATAAGGAGCTTGTCCATAACTAGCCACCGAAGTAATCAAGGATGAATTAAACCAACCACGATATTGATCAGAACCTTCAAGGTAAAGGTCAGCCGGATAATCTAATTGTGGTCGTTGTCGCAAAACACCGTTCCACGATGATCCCGAATCAAACCACACATCCATAATGTCTTCTTCTTTGGTAAATTCACCATTAGGGGAATGTTCATTGGTATAACCAGCCGGTAATAACTCCTTAGCACTATGTTCAAACCAATAGTTCGAGCCATGTTCTTCAAACAGTTGGGCTACATGATCAATAATTTGTTCATCGACAATGGCTGTCCCATCTTCTGCATAGAAAATTGGTAACGGTACACCCCACACTCGTTGACGGGAGATAACCCAATCACCACGGTCGCGAATCATGTTGTAAAGGCGCTTCTTACCCCAACCAGGGTAGAAATTAACTTTATCAAGTTGATCCAAAATTTCTTGACGGAATTTTTCAACTGAGGCAAACCACTGTGGTACTGCTCGCCAAATAATTGGCTTTTTAGTACGCCAATCGAATGGATAGGAATGAGTAATCTTTTCTTTGGCCAAAAATAGGTTGGCATCTTGCAATTTATTGATCACTAAGCCGGTAACATCATCGTAAAACTTCCCCTCGAAGTCGGGACCAGCTTCAGCGGTCATGTACCCTTTTTCGTCAACGGTCACAGTAATTGGCAAATGGTACTTGCTGCCCACATTATAATCATCTTCACCAAAGCCTGGTGCTGTATGAACCAAGCCAGTTCCAGAATCCAACGTAACGTGATCGGCGTTCATCACTAGTTCTTCGGCCTCAGAATCCCAAGGATGATAGGCCGTTATTTGGTCTAACTCCTGACCCTTATAAGTGGCCAATGTTTCCCAAGAATCCCAACCAAACTTAGGCGCAACTTGCGGCAATAATTCTGTAGCAAGCACAAACTTACGTTTTTCACCCGCTGGCTGAACCACTGAATATTCAAAATCAGGACCCAAGGTAATTCCCCGAGAAGCAGTCACCGTAAAGGGTGTGGTCGTCCAGACCACAAAATAAGTATCATAGTCTAGTAGCCCCTTGCCATCTTTAACTCGGTTGGCATAGAAAAGTGAAGTTGAATCAATATCATGATATTCAATTTCGGCTTCGGCCAAAGCAGATTCAGATGACCAAGACCAATAAACTGGCTTAGCACCCTTGTAGATATAACCCTTACCAGCCATCTTTCCAAAGACACGTAACTGGGCCGCTTCAAATTCCGGTTGAAGTGTTAAATAGGGGTGCTCCCAATCCCCTAAAACACCCAGTCGCTTGAAGTCTTCACGTTGTTTATCAACTTGCTCTAAGGCATAGTCTTTGGCCAAATTACGCCACTGAGCCTTAGGCATGGACTTACGATCATAGCCGGCTTTCGTTAATTGCTGTTCAATTGGCAACCCGTGGGTATCCCACCCTGGTACGTAGGGTGCATAATAACCGGTCATGTTCTTATAACGGACAATAATATCCTTAGTAATCTTATTTAAAGCATGCCCTAAATGAATGTTTCCATTCGCATATGGAGGGCCATCATGTAAATTAAAGTGCGGCTTCGTCTCATTTTGAGTTAAACGTTGTTGGTAGAGATTATTCTGATACCACTTTGCTTGACGCTCGGGCTCAGTTTTAGGGAGTGATCCCCGCATTGGAAATTTAGTCTTACCTAAATTTAATGTATCTTTATATTTCATAAAAACTGCCTCCTTTTGAATAAAAAACGTCCTGTGCAACATTGTTGCACAGGACGTCTAAACGTGGTACCACCCATTTTTTAGTTGTAAATTACAACCCTCTAATCAGTGATAACGGTCTGAACCGCCCAAACTTAACAATTGTTATCTTCAGTCTGGGTGAATGGTAATTGATCCAATTAATAACAGAGACTACCACCTCACACCAACGTGGCTCGCTTTGAGCATGTCATTAATCCTTCTGGATTACCTCAATTTACTGTCTATTATATTAGGGATTGTCTGGGAAAACAACTAACGTTGGATCATCATCTTGCTGATCAGTTGGTTGAGCAGTATCTCCACTCGCTTCAACTGCTGGGAGATTAGCTGGTTCAGCCACTACACCAGCCGATTCCATGTTATCTGTTTCAACAGTATTAACTACTGGCGTTTCAACCGGACTAGCCTCAAGTGCATTAACCGAAATTTGACTAGTTGGTAACAAAGATACGGCTTCATCTAGTTGCTGACTTTCTAATAGGTTCTTTTGTTGGGTTAACAAATTAGCAAAGGAGTCCCGAAACTTAATCACTTCACCACGTAAGCGGTTTTGCTCATTAACAAGGTCCACATTTTCCTGGGCCAAACGCTTAGCTTCCACATCAGCCTTACCACGAGCATCATCAATAATTTGAGTAGCTGCTTCACGAGCTTGATTAACCTGCTTTTGTGATTCTTCCTCAGCCTCACGACGAACCTTGTTGGCCATCTCTTGGGCAAAGATAATCGACTGATTAACTTCTTCTCGCTGGCTTTCTAACTGTTTTACCCGCGTCTCTAATTGTTCATTGGTAGCACTTAAATGATCATAGCGAGCAATTAACTCACGATAATCATTGTTAACACTATCTAAGAAAGTATCAACCTCTTTAGCTAAATAAGCCTTAGATCCCTTACGAGTAAATTCATGATTTAAAATTTCATCCGGTGTTAATGCCATCATTAATTCCTTTCTCATTCCCATTCAACCACAACAAACTACCGTTTAATAACGTTAAAAGTAGCTTTAATTTTATCTTTTTTACTACGTCCCGTAACGGTTAATAGACGCAATCGGCCGTATTGACGTACCGAAATGATATCCCCGATATCAATTAAACTATCCGCTTTTTGGCAAGTAGCCCAATTAATTCTAACTAGTTTTTGATCAATCATAGTCTTGGCTACTTGACGAGATAGGCCAAAAATAGCTGCAATAACTAAATCAATGCGCATTGAAGCTAGCAAGGCAAATTCTTCCTGTCCAGCATCCAACTTATCGTAAGCCGAATTCAATGCTAATGCTAACCAGTTAACTTTACTGTTCCCAATGTGGTCAACATTTTGTGTAATGAAATTGACCAATTGCTGATCAATCAATAATTGCCATTGATTTTCATTGGCATCCGATAAAATATCACCAAGCCTTTTTCGGTCCAGCCCTGACGCTAGAACAGCCCCTAAAATATCAGCTTGACGCAAATGATTAAATTTTTGTGGATAATCAATGCCTAGTAAACCAATTTCAAAATTGGCTTGGGATAAATCAAAATAATCAGGAGCGATAATAGCCCGACGGGCTTCCGCTGAGGCAACCCCGCCATTAAAGGATAGCTGAAGATTTTTTTGACGAGCCACTAAACTACTCAAAATGTATTGCTCGCGCGGGTTTAAAAAAGGCGTTAAAAACTCCCGGCTGTCGAAACTTACTCGTCTTAACCAATCTTCAATTTGAGCAATAAAAGCAAACTCATCCGGTCGAAAATGTTGTTTAATTCGATCATCACTTACCATCAGAACAAACTTGATAATAATTTCATCGCAAACTGCAAGACCAACAAAGCAATAATCGGCGAGAAATCAATTGAAGCCACCGTCGGGATAAAACGAAATAGCCGTAGATAAGGTACAACTACTCGACTAATTTCCCGGCCTAACCACGAATTGGCCGCACCTGGCAACCAAGACATCAAAGCAAATACCACGATTAAAAAACTATAAAATTGAATAAAATAACTTACGATTGATAAAAAAAGCGCCATTAGAATTAGTACCGACTAGCAGGTTCTAAATTATCACTAAGTGAACCTGAAATTTCAAATGTATTTGGTGTAACTAAGAAAATTGACTGTCCAATTCGTTCAATCTCACCATCAACTGCATAGACTGAACCACCTAGGAAATCTAAAATTCGCTTGGCTTGTCCTTCATCAATTTGAGTGAAATTAACAATAACCGCTTCACCACCCAATACTTGGGAAGCAATTGCACGTGAATCAGAATAAACTTTAGGTTCAAACAAAGCAATCTTACTGCTAATTGTAGCTAAGTCACGGTTAGTGATTTTACCTCGATTAGCATTATTGCTTGAACTTTTAGCACCAGCTGGAACTTCTTGAGTTGGTGCTTCGTGGAACTCTTCTTCCTCATAGTAGTCATCATCACTACTGAACAAACGTTTAATTGAATCAAATGCCATAATAACTCCTTACCGTTTCTTGAAGAATGGTGGCTTATCATCATCTTCAGAAGATAAATCTAAATTAACACCCTTATTATCGCCTTCAACTGGATCAAAACTACGCTTTTGAATGCCATCAAAGCGACCATCGTCACCTTTAGTTGCTGTTGAAGAAATATCCCAATCAGCAAATGGATCCCGGGGTTCTTTAAGATTACCGTCTTCTTTAACGGTAGTTTGATCATCTTCACGATTAAAAACTGATTCTTTTTCGTCATCAGCCTTAGGCTTAGTAAACAAACCATCTTGCTTTTGACGCATCGCATTCTTTGGGTCAACGCCACTGGTTTTTTGGAGTCCAGTAGCAATTACCGTAATTCGAATTGAGTCACCCAGATTTTCATCAATCGACGTTCCAAAGATTACGTTGACATCACGACCCGCTTCTTGATTAATAACATCAGCAGCAGCCTGTGCCTCGAACAATGACATATCCGGTCCACCAGTAATGTTTAACAAAACATCTTCGGCACCAGCCATATCAACTTCTAGGAGTGGTGATGAGATAGCCGCCTTAGTCGCATCAGCTGCCCGAGATTCTCCATTAGCTACACCAACACCCATCAAGGCTGGACCAGCATCTTTCATAACCGTTTTAACATCGGCAAAATCCAAGTTAATAAAGCCAGGGTTAGTAATCAATTCAGAAATACCACGAACACCTTGCGAGACAACATCATCAACAATTTTAAAGGCTTCTGACAGCGGCGTGCGCAAATCAATCCGATCCTTAAGACGCTCATTAGTAATCACGATTAATGAGTCTACTGATTCAGATAGCTCTTGCAAGCCTTCGACTGCATAGCGACTACGCTTAGGACCCTCCCAAGAAAATGGTCGAGTCACAACGGCAACAGTCAATGCCCCCTGTTCCTTAGCAATCCGTGCCACCACCGGTGCAGCGCCGTTACCTGTTCCACCACCCATACCAGCAGTGATGACAACCATATCAGCACCCTTAAGGGCTTCTGCTAATTCTTCTGAAGATTCTTCAGCAGCCTTAGCACCGCGTTCTGGATTTGAGCCGGCACCTAATCCGCCAGTCAATTTTGGCCCAATTTGAACCTTAATATCAGCTTGTGACTTGTTTAAAGCCTGAACATCAGTATTGGCTGCAATAAATTGAACGCCACCAATTCCTTCATCAATCATGTGGTTAACAGCATTTGAACCACCGCCACCAACTCCGATTACCTTGATTACGGCGCCATTGCTTTGCGCTTCATCCATTGAATAACCCATAAATTCACTCCTTAAAAAATGTTATTTTTTATCGTCGTCTTCTTCTTTAAATAAGTTAGTAATCCTTGTACGCCAACGGTTCAAAAGGCCACCGCCAGCTTGCTCATCAACGTAAATCTCATCTTCTTCATCGATTTGCGTTTCAATCGCTTCACCAGCCCCAGTAACTTGATGATATGGTGCAACGTGACTGGCGCCGTCCTCCTCATCAAACTGAGACATCAAAACCCGTTTAACTACCTCTTGTAACTGCGTTTCCGAACTATTAAACAAAACATAGGACAAAGCACGCGAATAGGCAGGATGTCGCAGACCAATTTGATCTGGTACAGACATATGCACATTATCACCAAGCCGTTCTTTAGCAAAAGCCAGTGAACCAGGCAGTGCTGAATTACCACCCGTAATAATGAAGCCACCCGGAAGATCCATAGCACCAATAAATTTCAAACGCTCAATCACTCGATCATAAATTTGATCTAATCGAGCAGCAATGATTTCAGCTAAATACTCTTCGTTAGTAATTTGGGCTTCATTTTCGCCAACTACTTCAATAAAGAACGTTTGATTGGCCGATGCTTGACTAGGTGTAGCAAAGCCATGGTCCCGTTTGATATTTTCAGCATCATTGTATGAAATACCCAACACCGTTGAAATATCGCGAGTAACATTATCGCCACCCTCAGGATCCACAAAAGTAAACTTTAACTGATGGTCATGAATAACCGAGACAGTGGTCTGCCCCCCACCTAAATCAATGAGTACCGAACCAAAGTCCTGTTCTCCATCATTTAAGATTGTTTCCCCCATTACCAATGGCGCTAAGACAAATTCTTTAACTCGTAGGCCAGCCTTTTGAACCGCCATTCGGATATTATCAATCATCTTACTAGGACCAAGATAGGCTAGTCCACGCAATTCAAGGCGCACCCCAATCATATCATTAGGGTTCTTAACGCCGTCAAAGCCATCCACAACAAAGTCACTAGGAACTAACTCGATGACTTCTTTGCCATTCTTGGATAAACTAGCTAAGGCCTGCTCGGTAACGTTGGCAACATCGTTATATGTAATTCGCTTATTTTGATTCTCGATGGATACTAAACCATCTGCATTACTAATTTCTAGTTGGTTAGCAGGTAAACCAACAACTACCTCTTGAATTTCAATGTTAGCTTTTTCACGAGCATAATCAATCGCCTGTCGAATCGCACTGGCAGTCTCATTAATATCAACAATGATGCCATTACGAATTCCACGGGATGGCGCATTACCTGTAGCAATCACATTAAAATGTTGTCCATCGGTTTGCGCCACGACTACTTTAATTAAAGTAGCACCAATATCTAATCCTACTGTCATGCCCGTCTGGCTCATGAAACTTCCCCTTTTTTAACAAAAAATTTAGAAACTAACCTAAATATAATCTTAACATAAACAAATAACATAGTGTTGTGCTAGAATAGCTTTTTTCGTATTATTCTTTACTTTTATTCCCATAGGCATACGAGTAAGAACCATACTGGAGATCAATAACTCCTTTATCGTTCATCTGCGCCACAATACTAGGGTAATACTTCATTTTATCAGCAAAACTTCGGATGCTAGCATACACTGTATTACCATCATTCATAACCAAAATAATTTTTTGATTATTATTTTTATCAGGTGCAAAAATAATTTCACTGACGTTATGCCGAATCGCATAGTTCAAAGTGGTAAAAGATTTAGCCACTTGACTACGTTGCTGATCCTCTTTGAAACCAGTATAAATTGGTGCAATCCCGTTGGGCTTATCAACTTTTAACTTACGGGCTTGACTATCTAATTCGTACCACTGGCCATTTTGTAAGAAAAAACCAGCATTAACACGCTCATGTACAATAATTTCTAATTTTTGACCCAATAATTTAAAATCAACATCCGTAATTTTATCGTTGGCTATTTTGAGACGCTGAACTAAAAATATTTCCTGCCCCACGACCTGCCAACGATAACTACCGGAATCAATTTTTAAAACCTTTTTAACATTTTGTTCTGGAATATTAACAGATGAAACATGGACACTACTAATTTTTTCCCAAGGACGCCAATAGTTAAAAAAAATCACTAACAGTAAAAAAAACATAAAAAAAACTGCAACACGACTAGGTAGTGAATTTTTATGTGTATTTTTTTTACTAAATTGTGAATGATTTTTCTTCAAGATATCACTCCGCAATGGCATCCAAAACTAAACGATATAATGCTTCTCCAGCTTGGGGTTCTCCGATAGCTGCGGCTTTTTTAGCCATATCGACCCGTACCGTTTGATCAAGCATAATTTGGTCAACAATAGCCATAAATTTCTGTTCAGAAAGCTGGTCTTCAGTAATCATCAATGCCGCCCCTGCCTCAACTAAACTTTGCGCATTTTTTCGTTGATGATCACCAGTTACGTAAGGGCTCGGAATCAAAATAGAGGGAATTCCTAAGGCGGTGATTTCAGCTAGGGAAGTGGCGCCAGCTCGGGCAACAATAGCAGCCGTTTTAGCTAACACAGCTGGCATATTGTCAATGTAAGGTAAAATTTTAATTTGCGCTTGCGTCGTTATATTCAATTCTTTTAACTGAGCTTGGAAACTATCAAAGCGCTTTGGTCCGGTTACGATTACGGTCTGATAACTACGCTGGTTAAAATCAGACATTGCTTGTAACACTACCTTATTAATGGCTGGTGCTCCTTGCGATCCGCCAAAAATCAATAGAGTTGGTTGCTTATCAGTTAAACCAATTTCTGTCCAACTAAAGTCAGATTGAATTCCAGCCACCTCTTGGGCCCGAGGGTTACCAACTAACCGTGTTTTTTCACTAGGAAATTGGCTTTCAGCCGCCTTGAAGGCCAAGCCGATACGCGTCGCTTTGCGAGCCAAAAAACGATTAGTAATCCCAGCAACTGAGTTTTGTTCATGAATAACTGTGGGAATTTTTAGAGTTTGAGCAGCATAAACGACTGCTCCACTGACATAACCACCCGTTCCAATCACTACATCCGGTTTAAAATCTCGAATAATTTTTTTAGCTCGATGGACTGCTTTTAAGAATAGATATAAGGTTTTAAAGTTATCAAGTGCTAAAGAGCGACGGAAACCTTGGATTTCCAGTTGGTCAAAGTCCATACCAGTTTTAGGAACGATGTTGGCCTCAACTCCACGTAAAGAACCAACATATAAAAATTCAGAATCAGGTTCATGTTCCTTAATAATCTTTGATAAAGCTAGAGCTGGATAGATATGTCCACCGGTACCACCACCTGATAAAATTACCCTCATCAATTTTCTCCTTGTTCAAATGCTTCCTGCAGGGCTTTGGTATAAACTTCCCCACGAACTTCAAAATTATCATATTGATCCCAACTAGCTGCAGCAGGGGAAAGTAAAACTACATCGCCTGGTTGCGCTAATTTAATGGCCATCGGCGCCGCACGTTCCACATCAACAGCAGTAATCACTGGTAGATGTTGGGATCGAGCTAATTCAACTATCTTTTGTTGCGTTTGTCCGAAGGCAATGACCCCTTTAACATGCTTTAAATTAGGGGCTAAACGCGTCAAATCATCCCCACGATCCAAGCCCCCTGCTAACCAAATTGTTGGCTTAGTGAAGCTATCTAAAGCCGCTTGGGTTGCTTCAATATCGGTTGCTTTGGAATCATTGTAGTAAGCCACACCCTCTCGGTCAAAAAGATGCTGTAAACGATGAGGTACTCCACCAAAACTTTTTAGTACCGTTGCCATCGCCGTAGTAGAAACACCAGCTAGTTTAGCAACCGCGACTGCTGCTAGAATATTTTCCAGATTTTGTGGTCCCACGAGACGGATTTGGCTCAATGGCAAAACCGTTTGTCCATCAACAATTAGTTCAGTTTGATTTACGTGGGCAAAGGTTTGATTTCCCGAGCGTGAAAATCCATAAACTTGAGCAGCTGTTTTAGCTGCAAAATCAGGACTATCAGCTCCTTGAGCATTGAGGACCAAAATTTGGTCAGGACGCTGATCTTGGGTAATCCGGAACTTTGCCGCTACATAGTTTTCCCGAGTTTTATGGTAATCAATGTGGTTGGTAAAGATATTGGTAATCAAGGCAATATCGGGTTGAATAGCCGGAATTCCCAACAATTGGAAACTCGAAAGCTCCAACAAGAGCGTATCCGAGGATTTTAAGGCGCCCACCACCTCACACACTGGTGTACCTATATTACCGGCAACTGTGACTGGAACACCAGCTGCTTTTAACATTTCGCCGATTAATGAAGTGGTGGTTGTCTTTCCGTTAGAACCAGTCACCGTAATTAAACGGCCTTGAAAAGTTGATAATGCAACGGCAACTTCGGTTAAAATTGGTATTTTTAACGCTAGCGCTTTCTTAACCAACGGATGGTCATAATTAATTCCCGGGTTCTTAACAACATAGGCAAAATCAGGTGAAAGTTGCTCAGCTTGATCTCCAATGACAAATTCAACACCAGCTGCTAATAACTGCTGATAATCGGTATCATCCGGATAGGCATCACGATTAACCACTGTAACATTGGCTCCTAAATCTAATAAGCGCTTTGCTGCTGCCTTACCGGAGCGTGCCCAACCAAAAACTAAAACTTTCTTTTCGTTAAATACTAATTGTCCCATTTAATAAATACTTCCTATCCAATTATGTACTGTGGTAAAACCACAATTAACCGATAACATGAACACCAATGACAGTAAGGACTAAGGTAATCGCCCAGAAAAAACCATCGATTTGCCATTCTGACCAACCCTTTTTTTCAAAGGTGTGATGAATAGGTGCCATCGGAAAGACGCGCTTATGATAAAAATGATAACTAAAAGTTTGGATGATAACCGACAAGGTTTCAATAACAAAAACCAAGCCAAACCAGAGAAGCGATAATGAGGCGTGCAAGAGGATTGACTCAATCGCCAAACCAGCTCCAAGCGCCAAAGAACCTGTATCTCCCATGAAGATTTTAGCCTTGGGATGATTATAAAATAGAAAACCAATTAAAGCGGCCATGATGGCAAAATTAAAGGTCAAAATGCTAGGATTGTCTGCTCGCCAAGCCAAAATGGTAAAGGCACCATAAACAATTAGGGCTGTTCCAGCCAATAAACCATCCAAGCCATCGGTCAAATTAGTAGCATTAGACCAACCAACTAACCAAAACCATAGGAAGAAGAAATAGAAAATACCGAGATTTACTGGACCAACCCAAGGAATAGTGATAATGAAAGGAACTTCAAGGACCCACATTAGCAACATCATCAAAACAGCACTCAAAGTCTGAGCTAATAGTTTTGGCTTAAAAGCAAAACCCTCATCCGCATGTCGAATTAATTTTAAGGCATCATCAATGCCACCAATCACGGCAAAGGACCCCACTGCCACAATCAAAATCAAGGTCCAAGTAAAACTAGTCCAACTTTGATAAGAACTAGGCATACAAAGAGTGGCAATAATCGTAGCTGCGATGAATAAAGCACCACCCATGCTAGGTGTTCCAGCTTTAGCACGATGATCAGGCCCTAATTTACGAATAACAGCTTGTTCTTTTGACCGTCGTAAAAACTTAATTACAAATGGCATTCCTCCTACCGTGATGATCAAGGCAATCAAAAACACCAAAAAATTCTCCTTCATTATCTTCCCCTACTCTTTTTCTTTTAACTCGACGCTTACAACCGACTGACCATTAACTTCTTGGCCAGCGTCCATACTTTGTTTGGTAATAAAGCCTGTCCCATCACTCTTAAGGTTAAAGCCCGTCTCATTGGCGTAACGTTGCGCTTCAGTCAAACTCCAGCCGTTCATATTTGGTAATAAAGTTTTACCGTTAGCCTTTAGAATAATCAATTGATCTTTAAGGGCATAACTACCGGCTGAAACGGATTGTGTTTTAACACGACCGGTTGAACCGACCACAGCGACCCGCAAGCCAACCTTTTCTAGATTACTACGAGCATCGTCAATTGATTGCCCAGTAACTTGCGGCAATTTAACTTCATTTGTTTTTGATTTTACCGCACTCTTGCTATCATTCAAAGCCTGGAGCATGACCGGACGGAAAACTTTATTTAGCGTGAGCTGAATATTAGGATCAGGGAAAACTTTAGGCTGGCGGACCGCTACATACATAATGAATCGCGGATTTTCTTCTGGCACAATCGTCATGACCGAATGAATATCATTATTCAATCCATCTAAGTAACGTCCATTTTCTGAAATTTGAGCCGTTCCGGTCTTGGCCGAAATTTGGTAACCGGCATCGCGCAAATCATACTGCTTGGCTGTTCCAGTTTCCTGATTAACGACATCTGTCATATATTTACGAACTTCTTTAGCAGTGGCAGCAGTTATCGGCTGCCCCACAGTTGTAGTTTTGCCTTGATATAAGGTTTTACCAGTCTTAGAATCGGTCACTTTCTCAACCAAATATGGTTTTACCTCTTTACCGTTATTGGCAATTGCACTATACGCTTGCAATAGTTGTAAAGTGGTCACATTAATTGCCTGCCCGTAGGCGGTATTGGCTTGGTCAATGGCTTGTTGGAAGGAAATTGATCCACTCGCTTCATTGGGTAAATCTGAATGCGTCGGCTCTAAGAAATGGAACCGATCGATATATTTTTTCCATATCGTCGCCCCTAAAGCTTGTTCAACGTGCGCAAAGGCCACATTCGAAGAGCGCCAATAACCTTCTCGATAGGTTAGCACACCTTCATTTTGCCCGAAAGCATCGACAATTCGACCGCCGTCAATGTTCAAACTTCCTGATTGGTAGGTATCATTTGGATGCCATTTACCTTCTTGGATGGCAGCAGCTAGGGTGATTGTTTTCATTGTCGACCCTGGTTCAAAGGTGGATTGATTTAACAAATTAACCCAGTTATCTTTTAAGCCATCTTGCGAATTAGGATCAAAATTTGGGCGCTGAGTAGCTGCTAAAATCTTACCTGTCTTACTATCCATCAAAACCGCCATCGCAGACTTGGCTTTGGTGCCATCAAACATAACATCCATTCGATTTTCCAAAGTAGTTTGTAACTTTTCATCCAAAGTCAGGGTAACATTATCGCCGTTTTTAACTTGATTTTGTCCTTGTGAGACCTGATTCCCCAGATAATCCTTAACGCCATCCTTACCCTTTAAACTTTTATTCCGAGTGTCTTCAATCCCTAAAATACCATTCAGAGTATTTTTACCAAAGGCATTCGTAATCGAATTGGTTAAACCAATAATATGTGAAGCCATCCGATTATTAGGGTAATAACGAGCCGGCTGGGGGATGAAGCCAACTCCGGCTAATTTCATCGCCTTAATTTTATTGTATTGGTCAATGTCTAACCCCTTACCGGCTGTACCAAATTCAACCTGTAGTTTGTTACTATCCAAGCGTTTTAAAATATCATCCTCAGATAAATCAATCACTGAGCTTAATTTTTTAGCAGTTTCTTTTTTATCTTGAACATACTTTGGTTTCTTACCATCAAATTGATTTTTATCTAAGACGGCATACAAATCATAAACAGTGCTGTTATCCGCTAAAACTTCGCCATCAGTCGAAAAAACACGTCCCCGAGTAGCAGTTACCATTTGCTCTTGCATAAAGGCCTGACGGGTCGCCGTGGTTAAATTATGTGAATTCACTCGTTTTAAGGTAGCGATTTGTAACAAACGTAAACCCATAATCAAAATTAGCAATCCAGTCGCAATCAACAGAAAAAAACCAAAAAATTTGGCATTTTTTGACACTCTTCGATTGGATAGACGCTTAATTTTTTTACTCATAATAATTATTGATTAATATTACGGACACTATCACCCGTCTGCGACATTTTGGATTTCTTAGCCACATCATCTAAATTCTGACGGTTTATTTTTTTTTGAATATCAGCTCTCAAACTATCATTATCCTGCTTAATTTGAGTCATTTTACGCTGCGTTTGGGCATTCTTTTGAAGTACATTATCCGTTTGAACACTAGTGTAAACCGTAGCCAACATAATTATTAGTGTTCCTACAGCAAAGCCAAAAACTAAACGTCGTTCATTTTTAGTCCAAACCGCAGCTTTATAGCGCTTCAAAACTTTCTTTTTAGCTGGTTTATTAGAGAAATCACGGGCTAAATTAGTGGTTCGGTAACTTGGATTTTGTGCCATAAAATTAACTCCTAATCCTTTGAAAAATGAATCCGCTCAATTGCACGTAACTGAGCTGACTGAGCTCGATGATTATTTTGAACTTCGCTTTCACTGGGTTTAATAGCCTTGCGGCTTAATAAACGATAATCAGCTTCAAACTGACCAGGTAGAACCGGCAGTCCAGCTGGCAAATCTGGTCCACTCGCTTTTTCACGAAACATTTGCTTCACTAAACGGTCTTCTAACGACTGAAAAGTAATTACGCTTACACGCCCCTTTAGATCCAATAGATCTAAAGCCTGTGTTAAAGAATCTTCCAAAGCACCTAATTCATCGTTAACTGCAATTCTTAGTGCCTGAAAAGTTCGTTTAGCCGGATGCCCGCCGTGACGACGAGCTGGGGCTGGAATGGCCTCTTTAATAACTTCAACCAGTTCTAGCGTGGTATCAATACTTTTTGATTGCCGGCTTTGTTCAATCTTGCGAGCAACCTGCTTTGGAAATCGATCCTCACCATAACGACTTAAAATACGATAAAGGTCTTGAAAAGACCATTGGTTGACAATCTCCCAAGCCGTTAACGTCTGCCGCTGGTCCATCCGCATATCTAACTGCGCATCGTGATTATAGGAAAATCCACGCTGACCATCATCAAATTGAACCGAACTGACTCCTAAGTCATAAAGAACCCCATCAACGTGTTTAACCTGATAGCTAGCTAAAGCTGACTTTAAATCACGAAAATTTTGATGTATTAGTACTAATTTACCGGCCGCAATCTCGGTTGCATACTGGTCTTTATTGTAGGCAATGGCTACATCATCTTGATCAAAACTGTACAAACGACCAGTTTCTAACTGTTTAAGGATTTCACCGGTATGACCGCCACCGCCTAAAGTAGCATCAACATAAATACCATCTGGTTTGATCGCTAAAAATTCAACGGCCTCTTTCAATAGGACAGTTACGTGTTCAAATGCCATTATGTCTCCTTGCTCGTATACGGGCCTTAAAAGTCAAAATCAACCAAACCTTCAGCGATTTCATCAAAATCTTCAGCAGTAGCTTGGGTGTAGTTTTGCCAATTTTGGTTACTCCAAATTTCAAAACTATCACCGGCTCCGGTAATGACGACGTCTTTATCTAACTGGGCATGCTGTCGCAAATTACTAGGAATCACAATTCGACCTTGTTTATCAAATTCTGCCTCTAAAGCACCAGCCATGACAAAGCGCTTAAAAGCCCGCGCTTCTTTTTTTCCAATCGGTAATTGATTTAAATGCTTTTCGAGATTTTCCCAAACATCGCGAGGCATTGCCCGCAAGGCATGCTCCATCCACTTGGTGATGACAAAACTATCCCCCAGTTGATGGCGAAATTTAGCAGGAATAATCAGGCGACCCTTAGTATCAACGGTATGTGAATATTCTCCCATGAACATAAAAATCGCCTCCTTCCCTCTACTTTACTAAGATTAATTTACCACATTCCCCCACTTTCCTCCACTTTTTTACCACTTAGTTTTAATTGAAGACCATAAAAAAACCTTAAGAACTAATTAAGTCCTTAAGGTTTTTTTATTTTTGTAAGTAGACAGCCATAATTACAACTATTAATTCAGCTAAAATAGCTACCAAGGCACTCCATTGCCAATATTTATGAAAAAAAACATGAACTGGCCAATTCCTTCCTAATAACCACCAAGAAAAAATCAAGCCAAGGAATAACCATATTACTAAGATAAATGGTAAATATGATACGCCAAAAGCTAATCCCATCGTCATATAGAGGGTGATCCAGCTCGGTAATACGGCTAAATCAAAAAATGATACTTGGCGCCAGGTGCGAGAAAAACGCCTAAATAAGTACAATAAGATTAAAATCCCTAACAGCCCCAAGGCCCAATATTTCCAATCCATAAACACCTCTAAATTTCAATTTTAAAAAATAATATGATACCATGTTACTATTCTAAGTGAGGGAAAGCTATGGCAACGAATACAAAAAAAATTAAGATTAATAAAAAGTTAGCTGATGAAGTGACAGAACAATTAGATAAGCGACCAATTCCCAAGGTTGAAAAAAAGGAAAAAACGAAGTTACACCGTTTAACCCTTTTCATGTCGTTTCTAATGGTCTTCATCATGGTTGGTGGCGTTATTTACGCCGCCGTCAGTGCCTTAGGATTAATGTAATTTTAAAAGATAAATAAAAAGTGGAACCGTGTCGGAGGAATTGATTTCCTAACCGCTACACAGTTCCACTTTTTTTCATTCAACTGAAATTAAGAATGGATAAAGCGGTTGCTTACCAGCATGAATCTCAGTTTCTAAATCCTCATCGTAATCCTGAACCCACTTCATTAATGATTCTGCATCACGTTTCTTTGCGTCTTGTCCATATATAACCGTAACAATCTCGGAATCATCATCTAACATGGATTGAATCGTGTCGGTAGCCACAGTCATAAGCTTCTTACCGACCACTTCAATCTCACCATCGACGATACCTAGCCAGTCTCCATGTTGAATTTCACGGCCATTCAAGCTAGTATCCCGGACTGCTTGGGTAATTTGTGCTGACTTGACTTCCGCCAACAAGGCCGTCATTTCAGCCATATTATCTGCTAAACTACCTTCAGGATTATAGCCCAACATAGCCGATAATCCCTGTTGAACCGTCCGACTTTTTACAACTTCAACCGGTACACCAGCTAAAGCAACGGACTGTTCAGCAGCCATGAAAATATTGCTGTTATTGGGCAAAATGACAGCCGCCTTAGCTCCACTATCTTGAATAGCTTGTACAATGTCAGCCGTTGAAGGATTCATGGTTTGGCCACCGCTAATAACAGTATAAACTCCTAAACTTCTAAAAAGCTCGGCCACACCATCTCCAGCTGCAACAGCAATAACTGCTACATCAGGTACCTTGATTGCTTGACTCACTTGACCAGTTTGCTGAGCATTTTGGCGCTTTTGTTCATCAATAACAGCCTGTTGCTGATCACGCATATTATCCACTTTAACCTTGACCAAAGAACCATACTCAGTTCCCCAATGCAGTACTGATCCTGGATCTTCAGTGTGGACATGCACTTTTACGATTTCATCATCATTAATCACCAGCAAAGAATCACCTAGTTGGGCTAAATAATCGTAAAATTCTTGATAATCAAACTGCTTATCAAATGTTGTTCCTCGGGCAATTTCGACCATGATTTCCGTACAATAACCGTACTGAATATCGGCTGGATCCAAATTACTATCCGCCTGGGCACCGGCATGTAAGTTTTCAACCATCCGATCAAGTTCGGCATTATCGGGAGCCGTCAATTCATTTTCATTAAATTGTCCACTAAGTACTTCATAAAAAGCACGTAAGACAAAAACTAGTCCCTGTCCACCAGAATCAACTACGCCAACTTCTTTTAGGACCGGTAATAAATCAGGGGTTGAGTCTAAGGCAGCCTGGGCAGCCTTAGTTACAGCAGCCATCAAAGCCACAACATCATCGGTTTCTTTAGCACTTTGATTAGCTTGACTAGCCGCTTCACGAATAATCGTTAAAATCGTTCCTTCAGTTGGCTTCATCACAGATTTATAAGCCACCTGAGCAGATTCCATCAAGGCGTCAGCCAAATCACGGGCTGACATAGTATCTTTATCAGCGACACTATTGGCAAAGCCACGAAAGATTTGCGATAAAATAACGCCCGAATTACCACGAGCGCCCATTAATAGTCCTTTAGAAGTTGCCTTGGCCAAGGCCCCAATCTGAGTATCCAAAGCATCACGCTCGTACTGAGCACCGCTGGCCATAGATAAACTCATATTGGTTCCTGTATCACCATCTGGGACTGGGAAAACATTTAATTTATTAATTTTTTCAGCATTAGCAGCTAACATGGCTGCAGCAGCATTAATCATTTTGCCAAATTCGACATTGGTTATGGTTGTTACTTTTTTACTTGTCATGTTTCTTCCTAGCGATAGTCGCTCGTTTGAATGCCTTGAATAATAATGTTCACTTCGGCAGCACGAACGCCTAATTGAGCGTCTAAATTATACTTAACCTTTTTTTGGACTGATTTTGAAATTTCAGCCAAGCGCATCCCATATTGGGCTACCACATAAACATCGACACTCAAGCCAATATCTTTTTGATGGACAACCACTCCGCGACCATAGGTTTCTCGATTTAAAATCTGGTCCACTCCATCTCGCAAAGCGGCTCGAGAAGCCATGCCAACTACACCAGGATTAGCAATCGCTGCTCCGCCAACAATACTAGCGATAACATCATTTTCAATGTTAATCTCACCATTTTTGGTTTTAATTTTTATTGCCATTTCTTTCAGTGAAGGGAATATTGCTATTCTCTATTTTCCTTCCAGTACGTACTTGCTGCTTTCTATTGTATCATATTCGACCAGCTCCGATTATTGATAAGCTCGAGGATTAATTCAAAAAATAAAAAAGCCACTGAATAGTGACTTTTCATTAAACACGTTCAATGGAACCGTTCTTCAACCCAGACTTCAAAGTCCGTGCTGTCAAATAAACTTTTTTAGGTGCAGAACCATTAATTTTAACCGTTACTTTTTGCAAGTTAGGCTTCCAACTACGACGACTTGAGTTAAGTGCGTGTGAACGTTGGTTGCCGAAACGTGTACGTGCGCCAGTAATAGCATCCTTTGCCATGTTCAACCCTCCTTTTGTGAGCCTTTTATCTTAAACGCTCTTCTTACAACAATAATAAATTTTACCAGAAGTGCCGAACTTTGACAAGCTACTATAGATAATTCTCTAAGATCTTTGCCAATTGCTCTTTATTGTGGAAACCAGTTAAACGGTCAACTACTTCCCCATTTTTTTTAAGCAACAGGGTTGGAATCGCCCGAACACCAAAATCGGCTGGTGTCTGCGGATTCTGATCTACATCCATTTTTAAAAAGTCGACATCCGTCATTTCTTCCGACAAAGCGTCCAAAACAGGTGATTGCATCTTACAAGGGCCACACCAAGGAGCCCAAAAATCAGTGATACTAACTCCTTGACTGGAAGCCTTCTCAAAAGTTGCATCAGTTACTACTGCTACTGTCATCGTTGCTCCTATCTTTTGTCTGGGTAACCATGATAATTCCAGAATCAAAACTAACATGTACCAATTCGTCGACAAATTCATTTGATGACCACATCTTAGGCCAATTCACTGCAGATGTCAAGGTATACTTCGCATCAATAATATGCAAATTATCAACTAGACCCAAAGGCATAAAACCTAAGTATTTCATACCAGGAAGATGCTGAATGGTTTTATAACCCGGTTGTAAATAGCTAATATCATTTTGGCAATCCACAAAATGGACTTTTTCAATAATTGGTTGAAAAACGGGTTCGTTAATAATCCATAAATTACTAAGCCAATGATCCACTCGTCCCCCAGTAGCACCATACACTTTAATCAAGTCACAATCAAAGGTCATTGCCATTTGAAGAGCCAATTGGGTATCGGTAAAATCTTTAACCGTGGGAACTTGTTTAATATTTTCTTGTTGAAAATGCTCTTTTAAAAATTGATATTCCTGGGGATTTAAGGAGTCAAAATCGCCAACTGCCAATTGAAAATTAACTCCAGCCTTTAGCAGGCGCCAAGCACCACGATCAGCACCAATCCATACACCTGGTTGATCAAAAATATCGGTTGGCCAAAGGTCTGGATACCCACCTGCTAAAATATTAACCTGCATTAAATCCCCTCCTCAATTAGTCGGTCACAACTGATCCAGAAGTCAACTTCATTAATTGGGCTACCTTAGCAGCTGGGTCCTTCTTATCGTAAACATAAGAACCAGCAACGAAGACGTTAGCACCAGCTTCATAGGCTAAACGAATCGTCTCATTATTAATACCACCATCAACTTCGATATCAAAGTTCAAATCATTCATATTCCGGTAAGTATTCAATTGACTAATCTTGTCCAAAGTTGATGGCAAAAACTTTTGTCCGCCAAAACCAGGATTGACCGTCATTACTAAGACCTGGTCAACCATATCCAAAACTGGTTGAATAGCACTAACTGGCGTTCCTGGATTAATCACAACCTCTGCCTTAACACCACGATTTTGAATCATTTGCAAGGCTCGGTGAATATGAGGGGTTGCTTCCACATGAACCCCAATAATATCAGCGCCAGCATCAGCAAATTGATCAATGAAGTTTTCTGGATGAACAACCATCATATGCACATCCAAAGTCATATTTGTCTCGGGACGCAGCTGCTTTACCCAGTTAGGCCCGTACGAAATAGCTGGTACAAAGCTACCATCCATAATATCGATGTGTAGATACTCAGCACCGGCATTTTCAACGATTTTAACGTCTCGTTCCAAATTCGTATAGTCTGCACTTAAAATTGATGGGGCAATAATTCCTGCCATGAAAAAGGTCCTCTTTTCTTTCTATTCCCTTGAGTAACGGGGCTTTTGTTGCTTAATTAAGTTATAAAATAGCTTGTAATCATTATACCGTGATGGGGCAATCGTGCCAAGCTCAACGGCGGCTTTAACCGCACAACCAGGCTCATTTAAGTGTAAGCAGCCCCGAAAACGACACTGTCCACTAATGGTTACCATTTCTGGAAAATAGTCCGCTAAGTCTTCAACCGGAAAATCAAAAACTTCATATGATGAAAATCCAGGTGTATCAGCAATCATTGCTTCATAACTCGGTATAGTAATTAAAGAGACTTGCCGAGTCGTATGTTTACCGCGGCTAAGGGCTTTAGAAACCTCTCCAATGGTTAAATTTAGCTCTGGAGCAATTTGATTTAACAGAGTTGATTTTCCGGCCCCAGTTTGGCCCATAAAAACAACTACTTTATCCTTAAATAATTGTTTTAGCTGGAATAAAGGTTTTTGGTCAGAACAGACAACTGAATAACCGATGTGGCGGTATAACTGGATTACTTGTTCAAAATCAGCCCTTTGACTAGCATCTAGTAAATCTAATTTAGAGAAGTAAATCACAGGTTGAACATCAGCAGCTGCTAAAGCCACTAATTGTCGATCCAATAAATTATTCGTAAAATCCGGTTGTCGCACAGCCGTTACAATAACTGCTAAGTCAACATTAGCAATCAGTGGCCGAATCAACTCATTTTCTCGAACCTTAATTTGCCAAATAAAGCCTTCATCATTTTCACTTTCAAAATCAACAAAATCACCCACAACGGGTTTTTGTTTGGATTTCCTAAATTGGCCCCGAGCCCGGGTACGTTCAACCGTACCATCGGCCAGTTGAACATCATAATAACCACTTAATGAGCGTATAATTCTACCTGTTTTCATGCTGCTATTATACCATGCCTAAATTTAATAGCCGATTTCGCTCAATAAAAAGCAGGCCATTACCTGTGTAATGACCTGCTGTAATTCGTACTATTTATTTAAGAGGCACTTGAACTCTTTTGACTAGATGAACTAGCCCCACTGGAACTACTTGAACTAGCTGAAGATGAACTATCAGCAGAACTGGATGAAGCAGGCCCATCAGAAATGGTTACTTCTAAAGTCTGGTCCACTGACATTTTTGAACCAGCACTTAATGATTGCGTTAAGACTTCATTTTTAGGTGCCTGATTAGTTTGTGATATATAAGAAACAGTAATATTGTTGGCCCGGCTCCAAGCCTGGACCTCATTTCGCGTCTTACCAGAAAAATCTGGCACATTGACCTTAGCCACGCCACTAGAAACAACAAAAGTAACGGTTGTATCAGTTGGATCAACCAAACTACCTGCTTCAAGGGATTGACTAATAATTTTACCAGCTGGCACGTCATTAGACGTTGTTAGTTCCTTTTTAACAGTAAAGCCTTGCGCATTTAATTGGGCAGCCGTAGCACCGTAATCAGAATCAGTAAAATCACCAAAACGGATTTTACCGGCCCCAGTTGAGATAATTAGGCGAATCTTACTGCCACGCTTTACCCGACTTCCCACACTAGGCGAAGTCTTAATCACCTCATCCTTACTAACTGTTTTAGAAGTGGTATAGGTCACATTATTATCTGCAACTAGATGGGCACTTTCCAGTTTACTAGTTGCTTGACTCTGCGATAAATTACTTAAATCTGGGACCTTAACATAGTTTGTCTGAGATTGATTAACGAAAAAGATAACCATCCCCAGTAAGCAAACTAAACCACAGGCAAGCAACCAACGGCGCTTGTCATGGAATTTAATACCATTATCTTTAAGGACCTTACGCACGTAACGAGGGGTACGATCAACTAGACCGGCAATCTTTTTAATAGCATAGCCCCGATTAGCATAGTCAATAATTTGATCAACGACAGTTTGAATATTTTCCCCTTCCGTTGTGCTACTAATTTTTTCATGCTCTTCTGGTAAGGGATAATTCTCTAATTCATCCAGCGGAATCACCCGAGTGGCATCATCAGCCAAGGGAACATAGCGAGGATCATGAGCACGTCTAGGTGACAAACAAGTCTGCAAATCATCCGCCATCTCTAGGGCACTAACATATCGATCTTCCGGATTTTTAGCGGTTGCTTTAAGAACCACATTTTCCAGGGGTTGTGGAATGGTTGGGTCAAAATTACGAACCGACGGCATTGTGCCAGTAGTATGTTGCAAAGCAACTGTCGCCGCCGTTTCCCCTTCGTATGGTACCTGCTTGGTAATCAACTGATATAAAATCACCCCTAAAGCATAAATATCAGATTGTACGGAAGCACTTTCCCCAGCAATTTGTTCTGGTGAAATATAGTGCACTGAACCTATGACGGAATTGGTTTGGGTTAGATTTTGGTTTTCTTTGGCGACTGCAATCCCAAAATCAGTAATTTTAACTTGACCATCGTCATTAATTAAAATATTTTGCGGCTTTAAATCCCGATGAATAATGCCAGAATCATGGGCAACTTCGACTGCTTCCAAAATTTGGAGCATGATATCGACAATTTTACGATAAGGAATTGGAAAATGCTGCGAAACATATTCCTTTAAATCCATCCCCTCAACGTATTCTATGACCATATAGTGGGAACCGTCGTACTCACCAGTTCCATAAATTTGGACAATATGTTCATTAACTAAATCCTTCGCTGCCTGAGCTTCCCGCTGGAAACGTTTGACTAAGTTTTGGCGATCACGTAAGTCCATTCGCATGATTTTAAAAGTAACATCACGATTGAGCTTTTGATCATGAGCCAAATAAACATTGGCCATACCACCCCCACCCAGTGGGCGGATGATACGATATCGATTATCAATTATAGTCCCTGCTTGCATTCTAATCTCTATCCTTTATGAGCTTAGCTCATCAACTCTCATCATCAAGGGCAATCAATGCGGTTATATTATCGGAAACATTGAGTTTTACTGCAGCTGCCATCAAATCTTCAACTCGCTGGGCAGCCGAGTGACTATGTTCAATAATATTAACGATATCATCATCACTAAGAACCTTTGATAAACCATCCGAAGTCAAAAATATGACATCCTCTAAAAAGAAATTACCATAATTAAACTCTAAGTCCACTTGGTCATTTACGCCCAAATAACGCGTTAAACTATTTCCTTGCGGCAAAGAATCATCATAGACTTTTCCTTGTTCCCGCGATAACTCATTTTTTAAATTATGGTCAAAACTCAGTTGATTCAATTCATGATTGTGTAAGATATAGGCCTTGGAGTCACCCGCATTAGCAATTAATAATTGATGGTCAATCACCACTGCTAAAACTAATGTTGTTGCCATCTGGGCTGCGCCAGGCTGATGGCGGCCTGTTTCAATCACCGCTTGGTTAGCCAGGTGCACCTGACTAACCAGCCATGCTTGCACTTGTTTTAAATCGTCAAAATGACTAATCTCCCATTGCGCACCTAGGTACTGAATAACTACTTGACTAGCCTGCTGACTACCGGGATTACTAGTAACCCCATCAGCTACCATCATAAGTGGGGCTTTTTTTGTATTATAAAAGACACCAACAGCGTCTTGGTTATCAGTTCGTAAAGGTCCGGCACTCGTTTGATAGGCAATTTGCATAGAACATTACTCCTTGCGTTGGAAGGTGGCAATAAAGAAACCGTCCGTCAGGTAATCATCAGGATAAATCTGCAATGTTTTTTCTTGACGGTCAGACTTCAAATTAAAATCCGTCTTAGTAGCCAGCAGTTCAAAATTAGGATGTTGAGCTAAGAACTGCTGCACAACATCGCTATTTTCCTGCTGCAAAATGGTACAAGTACTATAAACCATGATACCATCTTTTTTCACAATGTGACTAGATGCACTTAATATTTCTCCCTGTAGTTTTGCTAATTTTTCCACATCGGCTAAAGTTTTTTCATAACGAATTTCTGGCTTACGCCGTAATAATCCCAAACCCGAACAAGGAGCATCCACCAAAACACGATCAAATTGTTGACTTAGCTGATTTGGAATTTGACGGGCATCTAACATTTGAGCGCTAACCTGATTTCCCACGCCCAAACGCTGAGCATTGTCTAAAATCAGCTTAATTTTATGTTGATGAATATCCAGTGCCAAAACATGTCCTGCCTCACCTACGGCGGCAGCAATTTGTGTGGTTTTACCACCTGGTGCTGCAGCAACATCCAATACCGATTGGCCACTCGAATTTAACTGCATACTTTCTACCGGCAACATGGCGCTTTCATCTTGAAGTATTATCCAACCCTTTAAAAAGGCTTGACTAGTGGCAACATGGCCCCCTGTCACCAAATAAGCATGCGGCACAATAGCTGATTTTTTAACCTTTAAACCAGCTTCTTCTAAGGATGCAACCACCTGATCATCGGTGGACAAAGCGCTATTGACCCGAATCGACTGTTTAGGTGCTAAATTAATGCTCTTTAAAATAGCAAGAGTCTTTGACTGGCCGACTTGGCTGATTAAATTTTCCACTAACCAATGCGGTACGCTATATTCAACGACCAAGCGCTCAGTTGGATTATCAATTGCCTGTAAATTGGGTAATCCTTCCCGGTCCATTTTATGTAAAATGGCCGTTACGTATTTAGCAGTTCCTTGATGTCCCATAATTTTAGCAACTTCAATGCTTTCGTTAAATAGAGCATGCTTAGGCACCCGGTCCAAAAACTGCCATTGGAATAAGGCCGTATATAATAATTCACGAACCCAGGGGTCAATTTTAGCGGGATTAATAAAGGGGGCTAGATAGAATTCCAAAGTTAAGCGATGTTGAATCACGCCATAAACGAGAGTTGTTAGTAACGAGCGATCAGCTGCTGACAACTGATGCTTTTTGATCACTTGATTTAACTGTAAGTTGGAATAGGCGCCATCTTTGACTCGACTTAAGGTTTGCACCGCTAAAACACGTGGATTATTACTGTTAACTTTTTTTACTGACATTTTTAATCCTCAACCCAAGCTTGTCCGACTGACAAATCACGTCCTCCACCATTTAAGTAGGCAGCAATATCCATGGCTGGCTTACCGGCAGGTTGTAAGCGCAAAATTAACAATTGAGTATGGTTAGCTGCAGCAACCGTCAAAGTTTTTTTATCTTTGGCAACGATGGTTCCCGGCTCTTGATCAGTTGATTCCTTTAGTACTTTAACGGCTACTAGCTTAAAACGTTGTCCGCCAGCTTGCATGTAGGCCGGATGCGTTGGATACAAACCACGAATATGCCAGTCTAATTGCTGGGCTGTTTCATCTTTAAAATGCAATTGCTGCTGTTCATGACTAATATTGGGTGAAAAAGTCACTGCTGATGGATCTTGGGTAACTGGCTGAATTTGACCACTGGCAATCTTAGGTAAGGTCGCCATCAACAAATCACGACCAGCAAGACTAAGCTTTTCAAACATGGTACCGACATTGTCATCATCTTGGATTGGTACTCGGACAACGTCAATAACATCGCCGGCATCCATTTCCTTCACCATGTACATAATGGAAACACCAGTCTCTTGTTCACCGTTCATAATGGCATAGTGAACGGGTGCGCCCCCTCGATATTTTGGTAGGAGCGAGGCATGGGTGTTAACTGCAGCAATTTTAACTGAATTCAATAGTTTTGTAGGTAAAAATTGTCCAAAAGCTGCAGTAATAATAAAGTCTGGTTGCCAGGCAATAATTTGATTCATCGCTTCTGACTGGCCAATCTTTCCTGGTTGCAGCACCAGTAAGTCATGTTCCAGGGCTACTTGTTTCACCGGACTAGCAGTCAAAGTCTTTTTACGTCCCTGTGGTCGATCTGGCTGAGTAACAACCGCCAAAATCTCATACTGATTACTAGCAACCAAGGCTTCTAAAATTGGTACTGCAAATTGGGGGGTGCCCATAAATACTACCCGATATGTCATAATTATCCTCACTAACGAAAAGGGCTCGAAAGACTTCGAGCACCTGTAATTACTGTTATTGTACCAAACTTTTGCTTTTACATAAATGTCAGCGGATTACGGACAATGTTGACCTGAAAATTTCCCTTAATCTGTTGGGCCAGCTGAATTAGTTCTTGTAAAAGCGCATCGTTTTCATGGGGCTTTTTAAACTTTAATAAGATTTGAAAATAGTACCGTTTTTTTAATTTAGCAATTGGTTGGGGCGAAGGACCGAGAATAATCACGTCTTTTTTAAGCTGGGTTTTTAACCAACGGGTAATTTGGGCAGTATGAACGGCCACCACATTTTCATCCAAGTCACTCGTTTGAATTTGAATCGTGTAATAGTAAGGTGGATATTGTCCGACTTGACGTAATCGCATTTCGTAGCGATAAAACCCTTCGTAATCATGTTTTTGTGCAAAAGCAATCGCATAATGCTCCGGATTAAAGGTCTGAACTACCACTTCTCCAGCCGTTTGACCCCGACCTGCCCGGCCACTTACCTGAGTTAATAACTGAAAGGTCCGCTCACTAGCGTGAAAATCAGGTAAACCTAACGCCGTATCGGCATTCAAAACCCCTACTAAAGTAACATTTGGGAAATCCAATCCCTTGGCAACCATTTGTGTCCCCAGTAAAATATCAGCTTTTTGCTGACCAAAATCCTGTAAAGCTTTGGCCAAACTACCCTTTTTTCGGGTTGTATCTTGATCTAGGCGAATTACTCGAGCTTCGGGTAGTATTTGTTCTAGCTCCCTGGCTACCTTTTCAGTACCCGTACCATAATAACGAATTCGATTTGATTGACACTGAGGACATCGATGCGGAATGGTCGTTTGATAACCACAATAGTGGCATTTTAAACAATGGCTATCTAAATGCAAGGTCATAGCTAAGTTACAGTTAGGATCACGGGGGACGTAACCACAATCACGACACATGACAAAGCTAGAAAAGCCACGCCGATTCAGTAACAAAACGACCTGCTGATGGGTTTGAATTCGCTCAATTATTTTTTGCTTTAATTCAGGTGAAAAATTAGTTTCCTGGTTATCAGCTAAACTCTCACGCATGTCAACAACTTGAACGGTTGGTAGATGGGCATCCCCTGCTCTTTTTGTTAGTGTTAGTAGTTGATAAAGCCCCTTTTGGGCACGAGCGCGACTTTCTAATGACGGCGTAGCTGAGCCTAAAATGACGGGCGCGTGATGATATTCTCCCCGCCAAAGTGCTACTTGGCGCGCGTTGTAGCGTGGATTATCCTGTTGTTGATAACTCACTTCATGTTCTTCATCAACAATGATGAGGCCAATATTAGTCAAGGGGGCAAAAACTGCTGAGCGAGCTCCGACTACCACATTCACATCACCACGTTGAATCCGCCGCCATTCATCGTAACGCTCACCTTCACTCAAACCAGAGTGCAAAACTGCCACACCTGATCCAAACCGAGAACTTACCCGCCGAATCATCTGTAGAGTTAGAGCAATTTCAGGCACTAAAAATAGGACCGTACGGCCATCTTGAACTATCTGTTGGGCTGCTTGTAAATAAACTTCGGTTTTACCAGAACCAGTAATTCCCTCTAACAAAAACGGTTGATAAGTATGATTTTGATGGGCGGTTATTATTTTTTCAAAGGCCTGTTGTTGTTGTTCATTCAAAGCTAAATTAGCTTCATGAGCCTGATTCATAGTTTCTTGCGGTCGGCGTAGCTTCTCAACCGCTAAAACTTGTAACCACCCTTTACTAACACCGGCCCGTAAAGTCCCTGAGCTAAGATCCGTCATTTCAACTAATTCTTTTTGGGTAAAAGCTTGGCCTAAATTTTGTCGGGCAAAAGCTAAGAGTTGGGATTGCTGATGCGCATTGGCTCGCAAGTTTAGCTGGGCTTGAACCAGCAAATCATCGTCAGCCGTAATTTGATAAGCTCGTTGCGTTTTGATACCTAACCGGTCTTGAATCAGCATTTCCACCGTTAGCTGTCCTTGCTGATTTAGGGTTGAAATTAAACGTCGTTGCCGTGAGGTGAAGTCACTTAATTGCACAACTTGCTGATCTAATTCTTGTAAAAATTGGCTTTCGTCATTCAATATAAAGGTCGGCTGAAGCTGGATTAAATACTGATAAGTAGCACTAAGGGCATTGGGTAAAATCATTTTTAACACTGAAATCCGAAAGGCAAAAACATCTTGGGCTAGGTGTGCCGATAAGGTCAGTAATTCTGAATTAAGTACGGGCACCAAATCCATAACAGATTGGATTGCTTTAATTTGGATACGATCCGATGGTTTTTGATCAATTAAATTCACCACAAAGCCCATGACATCACGTTTACCAAAGGGAACTTTCACACGCATCCCCACTTGCACTAAATCAAACAAATTTGTTGGAATTGCATAAGTATAGGGTTGATTAGTTTGCTGCGTTGGGACATCCACAATGACCTGTGCATAGATTGGATTCATGGTTACGTCCTTTCTACCTCTGAGTTGGCATTAGTTGATAAAATAAAAACCAACAAAACGTTGGTTCTACTGTTTAAATATGCTTTAAATTAATCCCCAAACGATCTTGGATAGCATCTAAAGCTTGTAAATAACGGGCATAGTAACCATAACGATCTTCACGATTACCAGGTCGATCTAAAATCACTAATTTATCGCTAAAACCATATTGTTCAATAATTTTAAGTAATTCCTGATGAAAACGTTTTTGTAGGACATTATCGACCCCTTCTTGTTCAAAAGGTGGAATCACTAAAATTAGGTCAATCTCCTCTTCTTTGATTGTATTATCAAATAAAGCCTTAAGTTGTTCATTATCGGTTGCTGGTAAAAAGATATGGGCTTCAGCCATCGTTACCATGGCATCTGTATCAAAAAAAGTTAATCCGTTATTGGCTGGTGAATTAATTTCATTAGAATTGGCATCGTATTGTCCTTGAATAATCCGAATATAATCTTTTAGGATCAACTCATCGTTACAAACATTGGATTCTTCTTGATAATGTCGAGCATATTCATCTGAAAAAGGTGAATTACTAGTACGAGCTAAACGTCGAACCAGCGTTGATTTTCCGGTATTCGGAGCGCCCATTATGGTAATTTTATGGGCAAAATGCCGACGAAAAACTCGATTAATGTAATCCCAATTAACCATAGGATCTTTACGAATGGCAGTGGCTGATACCCGTAAAATTGTTCGATCCATTAAACTAACCTGAAAGCGACCATTATTGGGCAGTAATTCTTGCAATTTAGCTTGGTACTCTGGTTCACCAGTATACAAAGTTACCTGGGCATCTGGATTCACGATGTTACGCTGGATAGTTTCTGTTAAAAGACGGGTCCATTCCGTCCAACCGCCAGGCATAACGGGAATATGATCTTCATTTATATAATCGACCTTAATACTAGGCTCATCATTAAAAGCCTCCCGCACATAACGAAATCTTTTTTCAACCGGTAGCCCGATTTTATCGCCCCGATCTCCTGTATAACCCGAAACAATCACTACTACACCATCGTTTAAGGCTGCTGCTTTATAAATTTCGGCCTGATGTCCAATGTGCATGGGCGCCAAAGTACCAAAAAAGACACCAATTCTGCTACCAGTTAAATTATCCTTAACTAAATTACTCGTTTCAACCATAACCTCATCCAACGATTTATCTTATTTAACGATTTTCAATGTCCCTATTGTAACATTTTTACCAAATCGAAAAAGCCCAACGACCGTCGGACTTTTCAACCATGATTATTATTCAAATAAAGTCAAATACTTTCCATATCCTTCTTTTTGTAAATCAGCTTTAGGAATAAAACGTAAACTAGCCGAGTTAATGCAATAACGCAGACCACCTTGATCAGCAGGCCCATCTGGGAAAACATGTCCCAAATGAGAACCGGCTTCTTTTGAACGAACCTCAGTTCTAGTCATGCCAAAGGAATGGTCAGTTGATTCGGCTAAATCATTAATTCCCTTGGTAAAAGCAGGCCAACCACAGCCAGAATCATATTTATCCGTAGAAGAAAATAAAGGTTCTCCACTGACAACATCGACAAAAATGCCGTCATCCCACCACTGGTCATATTTACCAGTAAAGGGCCGTTCTGTTGCAGCATTTTGCGTCACATCATATTGTTCTGGCGTTAGCCGTTGCTTGAGTTCATCTTGAGAATATTTGGTCATTGCTTATCCTCCCAATATTTTTCCTGATAGCGAACCCGCGGAGCCATCATAGCTGCTTCACGCAAAGGATCTTTTTTATAGAAATCTTGGTGATACTCTTCAGCGTCATAAAATGGCTGCGCATCCTCGATTGTCGTTACGATTGGGTCATCGAAACGTTGTGACGTGGCTAAGTCTTGCTTGGATTCTTCCGCCACTTCGCGTTGCTTAGGACTATTGACAAAAATCACGGGACGATAATTATCACCACGATCTTGGAACTGGCCCATTGCATCGGTTGGGTCAGCGACTTGCCAATACAAATCTACCAACTGACGGTAAGAAATAATTTCAGGGTCAAACCAGACTTTAACCGCTTCAGTATGCCCAGTTGTATGACTGCAGACTTGTTCATAGGTCGGATTGGGTACATGTCCCCCAGTGTAACCCGAACGAACCTTGATAATTCCAGGTAGACTATCAAAGGGCTCGACCATGCACCAGAAACACCCTCCGGCAAAAATTGCTGTATCTTCTGACATTTCAACAACCTCCTAGACTCTATTGTACTCAATTATCCTAAATAAACAATGGTATAGTTTATATATTTAATTACATATGGTCTTCAATCCACTGCCAAACTTCATCCTTCCCGGTCTTAGTTTGCGAAGAAAAGAATTGAAATGTGCTATTATCGGGATTGAATTCCAAACTCTTTTTAACAATTGACTCAGCTTTGTTAAACTTACCACGAGCAATTTTATCTGATTTAGTAGCAACTACTAAAATTGGTATATTATAATAATCCAACCATTGATACATCATCACATCTTCTTGACTAGGGGCGTGCCGAGCATCTACTAAGGCAATCACGCCGCGAAGTTGCTTACGCGTTGAGATGTAAGTCTCAATCATTTGACCGAAGGCCTCACGCTTTTTCTTAGATACTTTGGCATAGCCATAACCAGGCACATCAACAAAATAAAAAGAGTCTTCAACATGATAAAAATTCAATGTCTGAGTCTTACCAGGCTGAGAAGAAGTCCTGGCCAATCCCTTACGATTAATTAAGGTATTGGTCAAAGAAGACTTCCCTACATTGGAACGACCAACCAAGGCAAATTCCGGCTGTCCATCAGTTGGATACTGACTGGGATTAACCGCACTCATAACGATTTCAACATTGTGGACTTCCATCTTATTTCTTTTCCTTTAAGACTAATTCAGGACTTTTTTGGCCCAGGACACTTTCCTTAGTGATGATTACCTTGGCAATCTCAGGGCGACTAGGAATATCATACATAACTTCCTTCATCACCGCTTCAATAATTGAACGTAGGCCACGAGCACCTGTTTTTCGTTCAATCGCCAAATCAGCCATGGCTTGTAAGGCTGCTGACTCAAATTCTAAATCAACTTCATCTAAGCCCAACAAGGCTTTATACTGCTTCACTAAGGCATTTTTGGGTTGAGTCAAAATATGAGTTAAGTCTTTAACAGTCAACTCATCAAGGACAGTCAAAATTGGCAAACGGCCAATAAATTCTGGAATTAATCCAAACTTAGACAAATCCTCAGGTTCCACTTGTTTCAAAATGTTTTTGTCATCCAATTCATCATTTTTACGATTCCCTTGGATAGAACCAAAACCAATTACTCGTTGCCCCAAACGCTCTTTAATAATGGTTTCTAGACCAGCAAAAGCTCCACCGACAATAAAGAGAATATTGGTCGTATCAACCTGAATCAGCTCTTGTTGCGGATGCTTACGACCACCCTGAGGTGGCACACTGGCAATGGTTCCCTCTAGCATCTTTAACAAGGCCTGTTGGACACCTTCACCGGAAACATCACGCGTGATAGAAACGTTTTCTGATTTTTTAGCAATCTTATCGATTTCATCAACATAAATAATTCCTTGTTGAGCCCGTTCAACATCAAAATTGGCAGCCTGTAGGAGCTTAAGCAAGATATTTTCAACATCTTCTCCTACATACCCAGCTTCAGTCAAAGTCGTAGCATCAGCAATGGCAAAGGGTACATCCAGAATACGAGCCAAACTTTGGGCTAAATAGGTCTTTCCCGAACCTGTAGGTCCTAAAAGAGCAATGTTAGACTTTTGTAGTTCAACTTCAGTAGTTTTTAGATTATTTTCGTTAACCCGCTTGTAATGATTATAAACAGCAACTGCTAAGGTCTTTTTAGCATCTTCTTGTCCAATCACATAGTCGTTTAACTCCGCCACAATTTGATGGGGAGTTGGCAAATCCAATAAGTGTTCACCTTGTTCAGCAGCAAATTCTTCTTGAATAATTTGCTCAGCTAAATCAACACATTCGTTACAAATATATAATCCATCTGGGCCAGCAACTAGTTTTTTAACTTCACTAGCTGGTTTGCCACAAAAGCTGCAGTGAACCTCAGGTGAATAATTTGGTGTTTTGGCCATATTTATTTCCTTTTTTATAAGCTAAAGTACCCTCTATTTTATCAATCTTAAAATAGTTATCAAGCAGGGTAAAAGAAAAAAGCCCGAAGGCTTTTTTCTTGATTTTACTTTTGAATAGCCTTAGCAGATGAAACAATCTTTTCAACTGCTTGACGCATAGCGATATCATGCTTCAAAAGTGTATCTGACAAAGCAGCCCGAACTTGAGCTTCATCAACATGGTACTGTTCAGATAAGCTCTTAACTTCTTCGTTAACTTCTTCATCAGATGGTGTGATGTTTTCAGCCTTAACAACGGCATCCAATACCAAACCAGTCTTAACACGGCGGTCAGCACCTTCCTTAAACTGGGCGCTCAAACCTTCCTTAGTCTGACCAGAAATCTTAAAGAACATTTCTGGTGAGATACCTTGTTGTTGCAACTGACCCAAGTACTGATTAGTTTGGTTGTCGATATCTTCTTGAAGCATTGCTTCAGGAATTTCATCGCCAATTACTTCAGCATTATCAACTACGGCGTTTACTGCAGCGTCTTCGAAGGCGTCCTTAGCAGCTGCTTGCTTTTCGTCAGCAAGGCGCTTTTGAACCTTTTCCTTCAACTCAGCCAAAGTTTCAACGTCTTCATCAACATCCTTAGCAAATTCATCATCCAAATCAGGCAATGACTTACGCTTAATTTCGTGAATAGTTACTTCAAACAATGCTTCCTTACCAGCTAAGTTCTTAGCTTGGTATTCTTCAGGGAAAGTAACCTTAACGTCAACTTCTTGGCCAGCTTCATGACCAACCAATTGTTCTTCAAAGCCAGGAATGAATTGTCCTGAGCCTAATTCCAAAGAATAATCCTTGGATTGACCACCATCAAAATGTTCCCCATCTACTGAACCATCAAAGTCGATCACAACAGTATCGCCTTCTTCAGCCTTTACACCATCTTCTTGCAAGACCAATTCAGCTTGGTTCTCACGCATTTGGCCCAATTCTTGTTCAACGGCAGCGTCGTCAACAGCTTCGTCTTGGGCAGGTACTTCAAGACCCAAGTACTCTCCCAACTTAATTTCAGGAGCAACTGTTACTTCAGCCTTTAACTGCCAATCTTCACCCTTGTTCATTGATACGGGGGCAATTCCTGGACGTCCTACCACGTTAATGCCAGCTTCCAAGACTGCTGCTTCATAAATAGCAGGCAAAACTTGATCCAAAACATCTTGGTAAAGAGCTTCTTCACCAAACTTTTGGATAAAAAGCGCCATGGGCACCTTTCCCTTACGGAAACCAGGAACCGCAATCTTGTCCTTATTCTTTTCAAAAGCAGCCTTCAAGCCCTGCTTTACCTCTTCTTGAGGTACTGTAAATTCTAATGTACCGCGATTCTTTGCATCCGTTGCCGGTGTCCACTTAGACATATTAAATCCTCCAATAATTAACTCCCTACAATTTTAGACTAAAAGCGGGATTAACTCAAGTTTTCAGCCTTAATCTAAAGCCGAAATTTTAAAAATAGCTTGTGCATAAATACTAATTGAGCGAACTAAATCACTAATCAAGGCAAATTCATTGACCTGATGCATGGTATCCGGTGAATCAGGGAATAAAGCACCAAAAGCGACCCCCCGTTTCATCAAGCGCCCATAGGTTCCACCACCAATAACTTGATCATAAGCGGGTAAGCCAGTCTGTTCATGATAAATATTTAACAACGTTTGAACCAAAGGATCACTAGGAGCTACATAGTGAGGCACTTGAGTATGTCCACCAATGGTAACAGTCGCTGCCCAAGAGCCAGTAGCTTGGGTCAACTTGGTTAGAATTTGTTCTGGTTCAATGCCCTTTGGATAACGGAAATTAAAGTTTAAAAAGGCCTCTTGCTGGGCAACAAACTTTTGGATACCAACATTCATTGACAAAGCGCCCATGACTTCATCGGCATGGTCAACACCAAACTTAACGCCACGCGTATCATTGTGGGCGGGTCCACCAAGGTAATTTAAGAACTCAGCAGCATCCCCACCAAAATCATATTGCTTCAAGAAACTGGCCAAATATGTGCCAGCGTTAACGCCAGTCTCTGGCATAGCGCCATGAACCTGTTTGCCCCAAAGCGTTACGTGAACTTCCTGTCCTGCAATATTTAATTCGCCCTTCACATTTGGATGGTAATTTAGGTAGGCTTTAAAATCATCTGTGATAATTGCCGGTTCTGCCAATTTAAGGCTGGCCCGGGCTACACCAGGTACCATATTGGTACGCATACCAGCTTCAAAGCGTTCTAAAGTGACGCTGCCGCCATTGCTGGCCGCACTTTTAATTTCAATTTGAACATTACCCTTTTCACCATTAATAATGGGATATTCCGCATCCGGTGAAAATCCTAGCAACGGCGCTGGTTCAACTTCAAAATAGCGAGTCATGCCCGTCCAGTCATTTTCTTCATCAGTACCAAAAATCAAACGCACCCGATGTTTCAAAGGCAGTCCTAAATCACGAATAATTTTAAAACCATAATAGGCCGCCATGCCGGGTCCCTTATCATCAGAAGCACCTCGGGCAATCACCTTATCTTCGGTAATTTTAGCCTGGAAGGGATCGGTCTCCCAACCTTCACCGGCTGGCATGACATCAACATGCGACAACAAAGCCACGTAGTCTTGGCTATCTTCAGGTCCAATTTCAATATAACCAACAATATTATCAATATTTTTAGTCCGGAAACCATCCCGTTCTGCGATTGCTAACATGGTGTCTAGGGCTTGTTTAGGCCCCGGTCCTAAAGGTGCCTCGCTGGTGGCCTGCTGGTCATCACGGACAGATTTAACGGCCAATAGAGTCGTTAAATCTGTCAAATAGTCATCTTGCCGTACTTGTGCTTCTTTTTGCCAATCAGTCATTTGCTACCTCCGTATGAAAACATTTGATGTTGGTTGATTCTAAGCTCTTTCTAAAATTTCTAGAATCTTACTCTTCATTATACATGTCAGTCATGTAAAATGTTTAGTGAGGAGGCTAGGTATGAGGATTTTAACCGATCAAATTTTAAAAGAAGTCATCACTAAACGATCCAGTGTCAGCTACAAAGGAAGCTTCGGCCGTGTTTTAATCATTGGCGGAAATACTAACTACGGTGGCGCCGTGATAATGAACACTATGGCGGCCGTTCATAGTGGTGCTGGTTTGGTCTCAGTTGCCACTGATCCCAGTAATTTTACGGCAATTCACTGCCACACGCCTGAAGCCATGGTAACTGACTACCAACAAGATTTGAAAGCTTTAATTGTCAACAGTGATGTAGTCTTAATCGGTTCTGGTTTGGGTGATCAACTACCCCTTCTTCAAAAGGTGCTAGCCAGTATCCAGCCCCATCAAATTTTGATTATCGACGGTTCCGCCCTGACCCTTTTAGCACAACATCCCCAAGTGCTACCAGTCTGTCACTTGGTATTGACCCCACATCAGATGGAATGGCAACGCCTAAGCCATATTGCCATTGCCAATCAAAATCAAACTGATTTAAATTGGCAGGCGTTACAAGATTATACGAACCAACCTTTATTAGTTCTCAAAAGTAATCACACCCAAATTTATACTAAAAATGAAGTGTACCAAATTCCAGTTGGGGGTCCCTATCAAGCCACAGGTGGGATGGGCGATACTCTAGCCGGAATGATTGCTGGTTTTTCGGCACAATTTCATCCAGTAGCTTCAGCCGTGATGGCTGCTACTTATGCTCATTCTGCCATTGCCCAGGAGCTTGCCCAAGATTATTATGTCACCCTACCCACGCAAATTAGTGGCCAAATTAGTCCATTTATGCGCCGATATAGTCAATTAAATTAAGTAGAAAGTAGGTCTCTTTTGAAATTTATTTCATGGAACATCGATTCAATTAATGCCGCAATTACGCACAGCAGCCCCCGTGGAGAAATGACTTGGGCAGTCTTAAATGAAATTGCCCAACGCCAACCAGAAGTACTGGCTATTCAAGAAACCAAGCTTAAGGCGACTGGTTTAACACCTAAACAAGAAAAAGCCCTCCAGGAAATTTTTCCTGATTATCAAATCTATACTTCATCCAGTACCGCCCGTTCGGGCTATTCTGGTACTATGTTTTTAACTAAAAACAAACCGGAAAATGTTAGTTATCCAATATTGGGAGCTCCGGGTGAAATGGATCAGGAAGGCCGGGTAATTACCCTAGAATACCCCAATTTTTACTTAGTAACAGTTTACACACCCAATTCCGGTAGTAATTTAGATCGCTTACCCGATCGCCAAGCCTGGGATGATGCTTTTCGGATGTATGTTAGTGAGCTAGACCAAAGCAAACCAGTTATTTTCAGTGGCGATTTAAATGTTGCCCATAAAGAAATTGATCTAAAACATCCTAACAGCAACCACCATTCGGCTGGTTTTACCGATGAAGAACGGCAAAAATTTACTGAGTTATTAGCCGCTGGCTTTACTGATACCATGCGTCAAGAACATCCTGACCAAACCGGCCTTTATACTTGGTGGGCGCAGCGCTCTAAAACCAGTAAAATCAATAATTCTGGCTGGCGGATTGACTACTATCTCGTCAGCAATCGGATTAATAATTTAGTTGAAAAAACAGGCGTTATTGATACTGGAGCTCGACAGGATCACGCCCCCATTGAATTAGAAATTAATCTATAAAAAAGTAATCAACCAACTGGTTGATTACTTTTTTATTTATTACGGACCAAAGCTTTTAGCGGAGCAGGTCCAAATTGTTGGTGTTCATAAATTAAAATTTGAGCCGCCGCAATCGCATCGGCCAAAGCATTATGGTGATGATCCAAACGAATGGTTAAACTTTTTGCAACGGTATTTAATTTATAATTTTCTAAATTTAATAATCGCCGACTGGTTTGGACGGTATCAAGTAACTGATAATGTGGTTCAGCGATACCATAATAAGCTAAGGTCGCCTTTAAAACACTACTATCAAAATTAGCATTATGAGCAACCACCAAATGATCTTCAGTAAATAAAGGCGCAATTTTATCCCAAACCGCTGGAAATTCGGGCGCATCGGCTACATCGTCTTTGGTAATCCCGTGAATTTGAGTATTACGGGCACTAATATAAGTTGCCGGTTTGATCAGACTATAAAATTGATCAATAATTTGATCATTACGCACCACTACTAAGGCTAAAGATAATGCTGAATGACGCTCATGATTAGCAGTTTCAAAGTCAATTGCCACAAAGTTCATTTTAAGGGTAACTCCATTCGTAAAATGACAACCTGTCGTTGGTTGGGCAGGGTTAATTGTTGCGAAGCACCGGTAAATTCAAAGCCCATTTTTTGGTAAATATGAATAGCCGGTACATTGTGTTCTTGTACATCTAACCATAAATAGGCTAAATCAACTTGTTGCACCCAGTCAATTAAAGCTCGGACCACCATTTGGCCAATCCCCTGCCCCTGTTCTTTCTTTAAAATGGCCAAACCGATTTCACCTTGTTCAATCGAAGCCAGGCCAATTGGCTGTTCTGTTTTTAAAATTAACCATGTTTTAGCCGGACTATCGTCAGTTGACTCGACTATCCCGTCTTGGCCGTCACGCACACTGCCAATCGTAAAGGTATCACTTTCTTGCTGTAATTGATTGATTAATTGACTAGCAAATGGTGCCAATTGAGCATTTAAGGTTGCTAAACTATAGTCATCCTGATTGATCATGCCAACTGCTCCACTAATTTCGTGCCAGTTCCCTGACCAGTAATTTGAATCAAACGTTGATTGTCTCCCGCCTGTCGAATAAAATCCAAACTCAAATAATCGTTGGGTAACAAATCAGCCATATACTGAGGCCATTCAATTAAAGTCAAACCATCAGTCTCGATATAATCTTCAAATCCCTGATCTAAAGCGCCACTTTCTTCTAAACGATAAGCATCAAAATGATAAATTGGAAAATCCTGTCCCTGATAGATGTTTAAAATATTAAAAGTTGGACTTTTTACCCGGGCTTTTACCCCCAATTCCTGAGCTAGAGCCTTCGTAAAGGTCGTTTTACCAGCACCCAAATCGCCGTTTAAGGTAATAACCAGTCCTGGATAAGTTATTTGAGCGACTTTTTGGGCTAAATTTTGGGTATCAATAACCCCATTACTTTGATATTCTTTCATGCTGTCATTATAACACGGGCTTAAATCGACTTAAGAATTTAAGCCAATAAAAAAAGAACCTCTAATGAGGTTCTTTTTTTATTTATGAACGTACATTGCATCGCCAAAACTAAAGAAACGATAACCGGCCTGAACTGCATGTTCATAGGCACCTAAAATATTTTCCCGGCCAGTAAAGGCTGCCACTAACATAATTAAGGTTGATTTAGGCAAGTGGAAATTAGTAATAAAGGCATCCACGACCTGCCACTGATAACCAGGTTTAATGAAGATGTCTGTCCAACCAGAGTCAGCCTGTAATTGCCCATTGAATTTAGTGCCAATCGTTTCTAAGGTCCGAATCGTCGTGGTTCCGGTAGCGACAATTTTACCGCCTTGGGCTCGAACGGCATTCAAAGTATCGGCCGCTTCTTGAGTCAGTTGATAAAACTCAGAGTGCATCTTGTGATCTTCGATATTTTCTTCTTCGACTGGCCGAAAAGTTCCCAAGCCAACATGTAGGGTTAATTCTACCGTTTGCACGCCTTTGGCTCGAACCTTTTCTAATAGCTCTGGGGTCCAGTGTAGGCCAGCAGTTGGCGCTGCAGCTGACCCTTCGACTTTGGAATAAACGGTTTGATAACGTTCTTGGTCACTTAATTTTTCTTTAATGTACGGTGGCAAAGGCATTTCGCCTAATTGTTCCAACAACTCCATGAAAATACCTTCATAGGAAAACTCAACATAGCGACCACCATGTTCCAGTTCGCCAACTACGGTTGCCGTCATCAAAGGATGATCCGGATTATTACCAAAAACAATAGTTGAACCAATTGGGGATTTCTTAGCCGGCTTAACCAACGTTTCCCAAACATCGCCGCGGTCCTGTCGTAGTAACAAAACTTCGGCATGACCACCGGTTTCTGGCCGGACACCATGCAACCGAGCCGGCAAAACCCGGGAATTATTCATTACTAAGGCATCCCCTGGATTTAAATAGTCTAAAACATCATAAAAATGACGATCTTGGTATTCTCCAGTTTTAGCATTAAGAACCAACAAACGAGATTGATCCCGCTGTTTTAACGGTGTTTGGGCAATGAGTTTTTCGGGTAAATGATAATCAAAATCCGATAATTGATAAACTTTATTTTCAGTCATACAAATTCCTTTAATTTATTTGGGTTCAGGTTGCTGCATTCCTAGATGTTGATAAGCCGCGGGAGTCACTTGACGACCTCGCGGGGTTCGTTGCAAAAAACCAATCTGAAGCAAATATGGTTCCACCATTGATTCAAGTGTTTCGGCTTCTTCACCGATATTTGCCGCAATGGTATTTAAACCAACCGGACCCCCTTCATAGTAATCAATCATCGTTTGTAACAATTTATGATCAATTTCATCTAATCCCCGTTCATCAACCCGTAGTTTAGTTAAAGCCATTTCTACGATAGATGCATCAATAGCTGGCTTACCAGCAATTTGCGCAAAATCACGTACTCGCTTTAACAAACGATTAGCAATTCGCGGTGTTCCCCGGGAACGAGAAGCAATTGCATAGGCTCCCTCTGGAGTAATCGGGGTTTCAAAAATGTCGGCCGTTCGTTTAACAATTTCTTGTAATTCTTCTGGCTGATAATAGCGCAAAGAATTAATAATACCAAATCGGTCGCGCATAGGCTTAGATAGCATACCAGGTCTAGTCGTCGCACCCACTAAGGTAAAAGGTGGTAAGGGAAAATGAACGGCTCGTGCGGTTGGCCCCTGTCCAACCATGATGTCGACAAAGAAGTCTTCCATGGCTGAATACAGCATTTCTTCAATGCTCGTGGGTAAGCGATGAATTTCATCGATAAAAACAACATCCCCAGGTTCAATCCCATTTAATAGCGCCACAAGATCGCCTGATTTTTCAATGGCCGGTCCGGAGGTCGTTTTTAAATGAACGCCCATTTCATTGGCGATAATCATGGCCAGAGTCGTTTTCCCTAACCCGGGAGGGCCAAAGAGTAACACATGATCTAAGGCTTCCTGGCGCTGTTTAGCGGCCGCAATATAGACCGATAGTTCATCTTTAAGGGCTTCTTGACCAATATATTCACTTAGCCGGCGCGGACGCAAAGAAAATTCATCTTCTTGTTCGCTAGCATTTACCGCTACCTCACGCAAAAGCTCATCGGTTTCATTTTGAGGAGCATCCCAATAATTAAATTCTGGTTGATTTTCTTCCATAACAACTCCATTATACACAAGTAACCAAACCCAATTAAATAATAAAACCCGCTTACTGATAAGCAGGTTTAGCTCAAAATTACTTTAGTTGATCACGATTAACCACTGCTTTTAAAACAGGCAGTTCTTGGTGCTGACGGTTATAAAAATCAACGATTAACTGCTGGGGTTCAATTGACAAGATGGCATAACTACCACCTAAACTGGCATACTCTCCCATTGGTAAGGTCGTTGATCCTGGATTAATAAATAGCTTATGATCATAAACTTGAGTCCCAGATTGATGAGTATGACCAAACAAAACGACCTGAGCCTGGGCTTCGTTAGCAGCTTGATTCATATCCGTTAGATTAGCCCAATGGATAAAGTCCCGAGCATTATACAAATGCCCGTGGGTTTGGAAAAAAGTTACCCCGTCAACAGTAGTAGAACGTGCTTCTACAAAATTAGCATCACTATCCCGATTGCCAATTACCGTTGATACTCCATCAAAGACTGAATCATCGGCGGCTAATTCGGAATCCCCATTGTAGAAAATTGCATCCACCTGATTGTGCCAGTGATTTAAGATATCAACTAAAATCGCCCGATCTCCATGTACATCTGAAACAATTAAAATTTTACCCATTTTTTACTCCTTCAGCCATGCTGGTAAAGCTTGAACTAATTCCGCCAAGGCCCGTCCTCGATGGCTAATTGCATTTTTTTGGCTAGCTGAAATTTCAGCCATGGTTGCATTGGCATCAGCCAGCCAAAAAATTGGATCATAGCCAAACCCATTTTGTCCGTGTGGATGTTGGGTAATAAAACCATCTACCCGCCCTTGAGTCACTAATTCAGGCCGATCAGGGCCAACTAAAACCATTACGGTCGTGAAATAGGCAGCTCTTTGAGAGCCTTGCACATTTTGTAGTTTGGTTAAAACTTTTTTATTATTGGCCACATCATCATGGTCTCCAGCATAGCGGGCCGAATATACCCCTGGCTCACCGTTTAAGGCTGGAATAACCAATCCGGAATCGTCGGCCAAAACATAATCAGTTGGATACAGGCTGGCAATCGTTAAAGCCTTTTTACGAGCATTGGCCAAAAAACTATCCCCATCTTCGACTACTTCAGGTTGTTGCGGTAAATCTTTTAGGCCCAATACTGGTAAATCAATTGCTTGTGCTTGTAAGACTGCTTTAATTTCACTAAGTTTATGGGCATTATTACTGGCTATAATTAATCGGGACATACAACTTCCTCCAAATATTCCTGAGTAGCATTTTGTTTAATTGCCAAATGGGACACCACTAATGGCCTAGTGGGCTGTAACCATTTACTAGCAATTTGGGCAAAGGTGGCACAATTTCCGGTAGTAAAATAGCGATTAGGTTTTGGAGGCAAGTCCCGGCTAGCCAACATTTCATGTTGGATAAGATATTTTTTAATATCATGGGCCGTTTCAAAACTTGGTTCAATTAAGGTAACCTGATCGCCCACTGCTTTTTGAATCATTTTGCCTAGTAACGGAAAATGCGTACATCCCAACACCAAGGTATCAACACCTTGATTAACAAACATAGCTAGGTGTTGATTGATTAGCGGTTGATAGGCAGAATTATTAGCTTGATCACTTTCCACTAAGGTAACAAATTCTGGTTCTGCTTGCGCAATTACGGTTAAATTAGGATTTAATTGCTTGATTTCAGCCTGATACTTACCAGAATTCACCGTTCCCTGAGTAGCGATTAACCCAATTTTTTGATTTTGACTCTGCTGTACAGCCGCTCGAGCACCGCCATCAATCACCCCAATAACAGGAATATTTAATTCTTTAGCTAAAATTGGTAAGGCACAGGCTGACGCAGTATTACAGGCAATAACTAAGAGCTTGATATCATAATTATTGATTAGAAAATTCGCAATTTCTTGGCTAAAAGACACTACATCACTAGCAAGTTTACTACCATAAGGCATCCGGGCAGTATCACCTACATATACAAAATGTTCCTGAGGTAAAGCCTGTTGGGCCGCCAACAAAACGGTCAAACCACCTACGCCAGAATCCATCATTCCAATTGGTCGACTATCATTTATCATATATTTTATTATGAACAGTTGGTCTTATATTGCAAGCATTTCCCTTAATCGAAGGGAGTTTTGTTATAATAAATTTCTAGAGAGGATCAACTATGAATATCAATACTTATGACGAGATGAACGCCCATCCCCAATCTGTCAATTTCTTTGCAACTCTTCTACTGCGGGATGCGCTGCTAAGCAATTTACTACAAACTGATTATCATGGCATTGCCTACTGGGCAGGTAAAGAATTAGCCCGTCAATTTCCTTTAGATACAATTGAAGAACTTAAACAATTTTTTCAAACAGCTGGCTTAGGTGATTTAGACATTTCACGCCAAAGTAGTACCGAACAAATTTGGTTTCTCAAAGGTTCCTTAGTACACCAACGTTTAGACCTTAATCGTCAAGCTGACTTTAATTTAGAAACGGGCTTTTTAGCGCAACAATTAGAAAATCAAGTTGGAGCCATTGCCGAAGGCAGTTACGTCATTAAAAATCATTCGCATCGGGTCGTCATTAATATTTTAACGGACTTAGATCATCCCCTAAACACCGACAACCCTTCCGAGGAAGTCGCACGACGAGACACTTTTTTGAAGAAGGCTAACGATCAGTCCCAGCAACAAGCTGTATCAGACCTTCCCAGTGAGTCAACTAGTTCTGCTAGGCCCGTTCAACAGTCACAGCAGGTTGATCAGCATTTCCTAAATAATTCAACTAGTTCCAATCGTATCACGCCAACTCTTCAATCCCAGGCCGCTAGTTCCAGCCACACAACAAGTACTAGTGTGCCCCATTCAGAGATGGCAACTCAATCAATCACGAATTCTTTATTGGCCTTTCAATTTGATAATGAAGCCGATTTTCAATCAAATAGTAATCACTAAAAAAGTTCAAAATCGTTTGATTTTGAACTTTTTTATTTTTTATGAGCAGCACGACGTTCTTGACGTTGCTCAATACGACGCTCCATCTGCCGCTCACGCTTCAAGGTGTTTTTAATCCTACGCTTATAACCCGGTTTAACAATCTTCTTTTTCTTTTTAACCATCCCAATCATCTCAGGCTTCAACTTATTAGTCGTTGCCACTCGTTGATGACGGGCTCGTCGGTCTTTAATGGGTGAAATTTCACCTTGACGAATTTCCATCGCCTGGAAGTTAATCCCTAAGTTCTCCAATTCAACTACTGCGGCATCTTCATCGGGACTATACAGGGTAATCGCAATCCCACTCATCCCGTTTCGACCGGTTCGCCCAACTCGGTGAACAAAGAACTCTAATTCATTAGGAATCCCATCGTTAATGACGTGGGAAACCCCTTCAATATCAATTCCTCGAGCTGCTAAATCAGTGGCTACCACATACTGATAGTCTAAATGTTGAATATCTTTCATGACTCGACGACGCTCACGCGGATTAATATCGCCGTGAATTTCAGCGACCTTCAAGCCTCGTTCCCGTAAGTGTCGGCTTAATTCCTTAGCTCGCTCCTTAGTGTTAGCAAAAATAAGAGCTAGATAAGGATTCAAAATCCCCAAAAGTTGATCTAATACAGCCTCTTTAGACTTTGATTTAGTGGCCAAAAGCCAATTATCAATCGTGTCAGCAATCACTGTAGTCGTTGGAATTTCCTCAAAATGCGGGTTATCCAGATATTTTTTTAGAAATGGCTTTAACTTTTCAGGCATAGTAGCACTGAAAACTAAGGTCTGTAACTGTTCCGGCATGGCTCCAGCGATATAGTCAATATCACTTAAGAACCCCATATCCAGCGTCATATCAGCTTCATCAACCACTAAAGTATTCACTGAAGTCAATCGTAGCGCCTTTAAAGCAACTAAGTCACGGATTCTTCCTGGTGTACCAATCACAATTTGGGCTTGATGCTTGCTTAACTGCCGCAACTGCCGTTGCTTATCAGTTCCACCAACATATTCAGCAATGGAAACTTTTTCATACCCCATAGCATCACTCATTTGACGAGCAGCTCGAGTAATTTGAGCGGCCAATTCCCGCGAAGGTGTGGTAATCACTACCTGGGTAGCTTCTAAATCTGCCCCTAATGCATTAAAAATAGGAATCAAAAAGGTATGGGTCTTACCCGAACCAGTTTGAGATTGGCCGACCACATCCTTTCCCTGTAAAATATCAGGAATTAATTTAGCTTGAACCGGAGTTGGCTTGGTAAAACCAATCTTAGTCAACGCTGAGATTACATCATTTTTTAAATTAAATTCACCAAAATAGTTTGTTTGGTCAGTCATCCAGTTTATCCTTTACCTGCTGAGTCTGTTCGTCAACCAAAATTGCTTGGTCAACACTTTTAATGATTTTATCAATCTCTTCTTGATCCTGAGCCCAGGCACCGGAGGCCATCGGATGACCACCACCATCAAAATTTTGGGCAATCTTATTAATAGGCACACTCCGTGAACGCATCCGAACGCGGTAATTACCCTCATCTTGCTCTTCAAAAATAGCCCAAGCTTTGACTCGATCAATTTTGGCCGGTAGTGGCACGATAAAGGATGTTCCTGCATCCCCCAGATCAAACTGATGAATAAGCGTCCGAGTTAAGACTACGTAGGCAAAACCAGATGGCAAAATATTTAAGTGCTGTAACACGTATCCTGAGAGTTTAGCAGCACTCTCGGAAACAGTAGTCATGTGCAGATAAATTGACTGGTAATCAAATTGATAGGCAAAGATTTCTGAAACAACTCGGAAAACTTCTTGATCCAGGCTATACAAAAAACGCCCAGTATCACCAATAATGCCAATGTACAAGTATCGGGCTGCTTCAGCCGTCATCTGCAAACCTTGATCTTTCAAGGCCTCATACCACTCATAAATCATGATACTAGTAGCGGCTTTTTCATCAGCAACCCACTGCCAATCCCCAAAGGGTTCATCATTAGGATGATGATCAATTTTAATGATTTCAAGACCCTGGCGCCAGCGCTGATCATCAACACGAGGATCGTTAGCAGTATCACACACAATCACCAAGGCCTTATTATAAGTAGCATCAGGAATATCGTCCATAAACTGCTCAGATGAACTAATCCAAGATAATCCTGGAATTTCTTTACCGACTGCATAAATATTTTTTTCTGGAAAACTAGCTTGCAACAAAGCCTTCAAACCTAGTTGTGATCCGTAAGCATCGGGATCAGGCCGTTGGTGGCGATGAATGATGATTGTATCATATCGCTTAATTTGATTTAAAATTTCTTCCTGAATGGTTGCCATGCTAAACCCCTTCATTCTCTAATAACACTTCCATTATACACATAACTAATAATTGACGTTGTGCTACTTATTAATCATCAAATAGGGAAAGATTAACATATGAATTACTTTGTAAATTACTAAAAGTTAACCCCAATAGACGAATTGAAAAATCATTTTCAAAACTACTATCAAATATTTCTTGGGCCCTACGGGCTAAATTACTAACATCTAGCTGCCAGGGCTCTGATAAGGTAATTGCCCGAGTAATGGTTTGGTAAGAATCAGCCCGCATTTTAATGTTTAAGGTTCGTCCAACCATTTTTTTAGCCTGCATATTATCAACAACCCGTTTCGCTAAAGACTGAAATTCAATGCTTACTTCAGCCCTAGTACGCAGGGGGCTGTCAAAGGTTGCTTCCTTACCAATTGAATGACGTTGTCGCTGCCAATCAACTTGACCAAAATGGACCCCACGAGCTTGCCAATAAAGGTGTTCTCCCATTTTACCAAAATCAGCCCGTAACTGATCCTGGGATAATTGCCGGAGGTCCAGCCCATTATGAATATTCATCGCTAACAGTTTACGTAATGTTTGCTTACCAACACCACGAAAATTTTCAATTGGTAAACAAGCCATAAAACTTTGTGCATCTTGATGATCAATCAGCGTAACGCCATTAGGTTTATTATATTCAGAACCTAATTTTGCCAATAACTTATTATACGAAATACCAATCGAACTCGTTAATTTAGTTTCTTTTAAAATCGCATGTCGAATTTTAGCCGCCAAGGTAGCGCCACTCAAAGCATGATTTGTTAAATCCAGATAAGCTTCATCTAGGGCAACTGCTTCAACTTTATCGGTATAGGCATGAAAAATAGCATGAATTTGACGTGAATTTTGGCGATATTTATCAAAATTAGGCGGTAAAAAAACCGCCTGTGGTGCCAAACGTATAGCTTCTACCGTACTCATTGCCGAGTGTACGCCTAGTTCTCGAGCCAAATAATTAGCCGTAGCTACGACCCCATGCCCATGTGATTGTTGCGGATCACGACCGACAATCAACGGTACTTTTTTCAAACGGGGATTATCGCGCATTTCAATTTGAGCATAGAAAGCATCCAGATCAACATGCAATATTTTACGTGAATCACTAGTTGTTAAAAACTCACCCATAACTATTCCTTCTAACAAATAAAAAGTCTCCACTAAGTGGAGACCCTTCATTATTAAATATCGCGACGGCGCTCTTTAATACGAGCAGCCTTACCTTGCAAGGCACGCAAGTAGTAAAGCTTAGCACGACGAACATGACCGAACCGCGTGACTTCAATCTTATCAACTCGAGGTGAGTGAAGTGGGAATGTACGTTCCACACCAACACCTGAAGAAATCTTACGAACAGTATAGGTAGCTTGAATACCAGCACCCTTACGCTTGATTACAACGCCTTCAAATAACTGAACACGTTCACGAGTTCCTTCGACGATTCGAGCATGAACTCGAACAGAGTCTCCAGCGCGGAATACTGGGATATCAGTACGTAACTGGGCTGAAGTAACATTTTCTAAAATACTATTTTGACGCATGTCGTTCTCCTGATCGCCAATCATACACTCGCCCGTAGGCTCCACGCACAGCGGATTGCCGTTAATTGTTGGCTCTTAGCCGTCTGTTATTGTAGCAAATATTCCGAAATCTGTCTAATTCTTTTTCAAAGCAACTTCCATATCATTAACAATTTCAGTTAATTTAGTTTGCGCACCAGCTGCGCTATCATCGGTAACCCCTACATAGAGTTTTAACTTAGGTTCAGTACCAGATGGTCGCAAAGCAACCCAAGAACCATCAGCCAACCAATACTTCAAAACATCAGCCTTAGGTTGTGGCAAAGTTTTAGTAGCCCCATCACGATCATACTCAGTTTGACTAGCAAAATCTTGTGTAGCTAGGACTAACTGACCACCAATGGTCTTGGGTCCTTCCTGACGGAAAGTACTCATAATTGCTGCCATTTCTTCATGACCATGTTGACCAGGGAACTCATAACTAACAGTCTTTTCTTCAAAATAACCGTAACGTTCAAAGAGTTCTTCCAGTCCATCGGCAAAGGTTTGTTGCTTAGACTTGTAATAAGCCGCTACTTCAGCAAACAAAACCAAGGCCTGAATAGCGTCTTTATCATGGGCAAAAGGCTTTACCAAATAACCAAAACTTTCTTCAAAACCAAACTGGAATTGATGTTCGCCGGTCGCTTCAAAACGATCAATCATCTCGGCAATATATTTGAAGCCAGTTAACACATCTACAGTAGTAACCCCAAAGCTTTGGGCAACCGTTGAAGCAAAACGAGATGAAACAACCGAAGTAACAATGGCGCCATTGTCAGGTAATTCTTGGCGCTGTTTCTTAGCAGTTAATAGGTAGTTAACCAAAACCGCGGCAATTTGGTTTCCAGTTAATACTTGATACTCACCATTAGCCAAACGGACAGCAGCGCCCATCCGATCAGCATCAGGATCAGTGGCAACCACTGCATCAGCACCATTTTGCTTAGCATATTCAATAGCCAAGGCTAAAGCCGCAGGATCTTCAGGATTAGGCTTTTTAACAGTTGGAAAATCACCGTCCAAAATGGCCTGTTCTTTAACAATCGTGTAGTTAGTGAAACCAGCCTGTTGTAGCGCTTTTTCGCCAATGTATTGACCAGTTCCGTGCAAAGGTGAATAAATAAACTTTAACTGTGATCCTTCGGCAGCCACTAAGGCTGGATCAACCGTAACGGTCTTCATTTCCTTTAGATAAGCATTATCAAGTTGATCATCGACAATATCCACATTAGCTTCCTTTTCATCAGTAGCAATCGTGAAAATATCTTGAATTTCAGCCCGCTTAGCAACCACAGCCGCCACAGCATCGGGCACCATTTGACCACCATCTTCACCATAAACCTTGTAACCATTATATTCCTTAGGATTATGAGAAGCCGTTACCATGACACCGGCAAAAGCCTTTAGATAACGTACTGAAAAAGAAAGTTCAGGAGTCGGACGCAAGGAGCTAAATAAATAAACATGAATTCCATGTTGTGATAAAACCCGCGCTGTTTCTTGGGCAAATTCTTGGGAATGATGACGGGAATCAAAACTAATGACGACCCCACGTTTTTTAGCCTCAGCTCCCTGATCATCAATAAAACGCGCTAGGGCTTCGGTCACTTGGCGGACCGTATAAATATTCATCCGGTTACTACCAGGACCCATCAATCCCCGCATACCGGCAGTTCCAAAGCTTAAATCTTGATAAAAAGCATCCTCTTGTTCAGCAGGCGTATAGGCTGCCAATTCCTGTGCTAAATCGACTGGCAAACTAGCTGCCTGCCATTTCTGCAGATTACTCTCCTGCGTCATTTATTATTCCTCCTAGTTATTGTTATTCTAATTAACATTTTACCAATTAAAAAAGTAACATACTAAAAAACTTAGCTTTCTTTCATAATTGCTTGCACCCTTTTTTGTAATTCAGGAATCACGTCTTGTTCAAACCATGGATTGCGTTTTAACCAAATATTATTACGCGGTGAGGGATGTACAATGGGCAGATATTTTGGCAAATAGCTTTGGTAGTTTTGGATGACATCAGTAATCCGATTCTGACGAGAAAGTCCTAAATAATAACGTTGTGCGTAAGAACCAATCAAAATTGTTAGTTGGATGTCCGGCATTTTAGCTAACATGCGGGCATGCCACTGCTCAGCAAATTCCTTGCGTGGCGGTTTATCCCCACTACTAGCTTTGCCAGGATAGTAGCAATCCATTGGTAAAACGGCAAACAAGCCCGAATGATAAAAAGTATCACAATCGACTCCTAACCATTCCCGTAAACGATCCCCACTGGCATCATTCCACATAATCCCAGTATCTTGAACCTTACGTCCTGGTGCTTGGCCAACAATTAGAATGCGCGCCGATTTATCAATCCAATAAACCGGATGCCAACCTTTTTTAGTAAATTCAGCGTTTAAGGGATCGGCCATAATTTCTCGTTCAAACAGCATATTTAACTCCTTTCCTACTATTATTAACATGTAAATCACAAAGTATCGCAACCATCACTTAGTAACATTTATTATACCTTATCAATTACCAATCAAAGTTAAAGCTTTTAGTAGCCATAATCTAGTGAAATCAAGCCTTTTTATATGTATTTTTAATAACAAAGTATTGCTTATTTTTTAAAAAATTTAAATGGCAGTTGACACACCATTGTTACCGGTTTAACATAGACGTTGCATCTTAAAACTAAGGATTTGAAAAGGAGAAGTCTTCATGGAAGCACTTGTTTTAACTGGTAAGAAGCAACTTGAAGTTCAAGATATTGCTAAGCCCGAAGTAAAGCCCAACGAGGTATTGATTCACACTGCCTTTGCTGGTATCTGTGGTACTGACCACGCCCTATATGCTGGTTTGCCTGGTTCAGCTGATGCTGTTCCACCAATCGTATTGGGCCACGAAAACTCAGGGGTTGTTAAAGAAATCGGTTCAGCCGTTACTAACGTAAAGGTTGGCGACCGTGTTACTGTTGACCCTAACATCTACTGTGGTGAATGTAAGTATTGCCACACTGCCCGTCCTGAACTTTGTGAGAACCTTTCAGCAGTTGGTGTTACACGTAACGGTGGTTTTGAAGAATTCTTCACTGCTCCAGCTTCAGTTGTTTACCCAATTCCTGACAACGTTGATTTGAAGTCAGCTGCAATTGTTGAACCAATCTCATGTGCCGTGCACGGTATCAAGTTGCTTAAGCCATCACCATACCAAAAGGCTTTGGTAATTGGTGACGGATTCATGGGTGAACTTTTCGTTCAAATCTTACAAGCTTACGGTATTCACCAAGTTGATTTGGCTGGTATCGTTGATGAAAAGTTGGCAATGAACAAGGAATTATTTGGTGCCCAGAACACTTTCAACACTGCTAAGGGTGATCAAGTACCTACTGGTGAATACGACGTTGTCATCGAAGCCGTTGGTTTGCCACAAACCCAAGAAATGGCCATCGAGTCAGCTGCTCGTGGTGGTCAAGTATTGATGTTTGGTGTTGGTGGTCCCGATGCCAAATTTGAAATGAACACCTATGAAGTCTTCCAAAAGGAGCTTACTATCCAAGGTTCATTCATCAACCCTAACGCTTTTGAAGATTCATTAGCTTTGCTTTCATCTGGTAAGCTTAACGTTAAGCCTTTGATGTCTCACGAATTGGATTACAAGCAAGTTGATGACTTTGTAAATGGCCGTCTTGGTGTTGTTTCTAAGGCTGTTGTTAAGGTTGGCGGCGAAGAGGCATAATCATGAAGAAAAGTGCCCGCACCATGTCGTGGGGTTCCTCCCTAGCTTTCTTTGCTTTTTCCCTAGTTATTAACTCAATGGGAAATGTTTTAACCATTGTTACTAGCCAAAAGATTCATCCTGCTTTTCTAGGATCAGCCTACTGGACTGCCGCCCAAAACGGTTGGAATGTTTCTTTCCTAGGCGGTAAGCCTGGCACCCTATCGATTGTCTTCTTCGTAGTTGGTATGTTGGTTGCAATCTTAAACATGGTGTTAGAGCGTCGGCTAGATTGGAAACGGTTCCTGGGAAACTTAGCTTTCATGGTGCCTTTTTCAGCTTTGATTAGTATCTTTGCCACTGCATTTGCCAATATTTTACCCGAGGCCCATGGTTGGGGTATGGACATCTTATATGTTCTCCTTAACTTTACAGGGGTAGCCCTCATTGCGATTGCTATTTCTATCTACCAACGTGTTAATATTGTTCTCCATCCTGCTGATGATTTAATGCAGATTTTACGTTTTAAATATTTCAATGGAAATGCCGGAATTGCCATGTGGGTTTCTTACATTCCACCAACCATTATCGGTATCATTGCTTTGATTGTTTATCCAGACTTTAGTAATTATGGACTAGGTACCATTTTTGCATTCTTATTGCAGGGAAATATCACTGGTTGGGCAGATAAGAGCATCTTCCCTAAGTTAAAGCACCAAGCAATTTCCGTTGAAAATTAATTTAGGTATTTGAAAGGAGTATGTAGTTAATGATAAATTGGCTACATGATTGATAATATGGCTTTTACAGATTATTTTGATGATGTTCAACACATTGGAATTCCAACCAAAGATTTAAAGCAAGCGGAAGCCTTTTGGCAATCACTTGGCTTTGAAAAAACAGGTGATTTCCCAGTGGGTAAGGTGATTTTCATGAAGCGTAATCACCTTGTAATTGAAACTTGGCAGGCTGATGAAGTCGCTGGTAAAGCCGGTGCTATCAACCACATTTCAATGAATACTACTGACGCTGATGCTGCTTTTAAGGCCGCTAAGGCAGAAGGTTTTGATTTAATCGATTCAGAAGTTCAACATTTACCATTCTGGGATAAAGGCATTAAGTTTTTCAATGTCCAAGGTCCTGATGGCGTTATCGTAGAATTTTGCGAAATCGTTAAATAAATCTTCAGTAAAAAAGCAGTTGCCATCTGGCAACTGCTTTTTTTATTATCATTAATCATTTAACTGACTAACATATTCATAGACTGCTTGTCCGGCAATTCCGCCATCACCAACCGCTGTTGTAATTTGACGCAGGGTCTTTTGACGTACATCCCCGATAGCATAAATACCGGGAATCTTAGTAGCCATCTGCTCATCAGTCGGAATCCAACCGTGTTGATCAACAATATCTAAGTTAAGAAATGCTTGAGTATTAGGCTTTAAGCCAATGTAAATAAAGACCCCAGCAAAAGACATGGTACTCAAAGCCTGAGTTTGATTGTTAATTAAGGACAAACTTTGAACTTCCTGTTCATCCCCTTCAATCGCCTGTACTTCAGTATGCCAGAGAAACTTAATTTTATCGTTCTTCTTAGCACGTTCTTGTAAAATAGGCTGTGCTTTTAATTGATCATGTCGGTGAATAATTGTAACCGAACGGGCCAAATTAGCCAAGTAAAGTCCCTCTTCCACTGCTGAATCGCCACCACCAATCACCGCAACATCTTCTCCCTTGAAAAAGGCTCCATCACAAACCGCACAGTAACTAACTCCCTTGCCCTGATAAGCTTCTTCACCAGGGACACCGAGATGCGTATGTTCTGATCCGGTTGCAATGATAACTGCTTTAGCTTCTAAATCCCCCATATCAGTCCGGACTAATTTACGGTTGTGATCAAGCAATTCGATGCCGGTTACTCGGCCAAAAGTATATTCAGCCCCAAATTGTGTTGAGGAGGCATACATTTTTTCAGCTAAATCAGGACCCATGATACTATCAAAACCAGGGTAGTTTTCTACCTCAGCGGTATTGTTCATTTGTCCCCCATAAATCCCCTGATCAATCATTGCCACAGATAGCTCAGCACGGGAGGCATAGGTGGCAGCCGTCATACCACCAGGGCCGGCACCAATAATTACTACGTCATATTGTTTTATTTCCGTCATATTTCACTCCACCTATCAAAAAAAGAGGTTTGCACTTACCTCCTCTTTCATCTCAATTACAATTTAGCTGCTAGTTCCTTAATATAGGCTCGCAACTGGTCTTTAGTTTGTGGATGCTTTAAGCCAAACTCAATATTAGTTTCCAAGAAACCAATCTTTGAGCCAATATCATAACGCTCTCCCTTAAATTCGTGAGCATAAACGTGCTGACGGTCATTAAGAGAATCAATGGCATCAGTCAACTGGACTTCTCCACCCTTACCAGGTTTAGTCTTCTCAAGTTCTTCAAAGATTTCTGGCGTAAGGAGATAACGACCAATAATAGCCAAATCAGAAGGGGCATCTTCGGGACGGGGCTTTTCAACAAAGCTCTTTACCCGGTAAAGGCCATCATCTGTTACCCGTGTCGCCGGATCAATCACCCCATATTCAGAAACTTGAGAATGAGGCACCTCCATAACGGCCAACGTTGATTCGCCAGTTTGGTTATAACGATCAATCAATTGCTTGGTCAAAGGCACATCATCTTGCATTAAATCATCACCCAACAAAACCACAAAGGGTTCATCACCAATAAAGTCTTTAGCAGTTAAAACTGCATCCCCTAGTCCCTTAGGATGGGACTGACGAATGAAATACATATTAATGTCAGTCGTTTCTTCAACTACTTTTAGAAGTTCTAATTTGTTTTTTTGTTTTAAATTATCTTCCAATTCTGGATTGGAGTCAAAATGATCCTCAATTGACCGCTTAGATTTCCCATCAACCACGACAATATCTTCTATTCCAGAAGCGATTGCTTCCCGAACAATATATTCAATCGTTGGTGTATCAACGATTGGGAGCATTTCCTTTGCCAAGGCCTTAGTTGCTGGTAAAAAACGAGTTCCCAAGCCGGCAGCCGGAATAATTGCTTTACGCACTGGTTTCATAATGTATCCTACTTTCTCACCTGTATGTTAATTTTCACTTTTTAGCGGCCGAGTCATCAAAGCTTCAATTTCAGCCCTAATATCAGCTTGCTGATAGAGCACTTGATAAATGGCCTGGGTAATTGGTATTTCAAGGTCAAGCTGTTGGGCATACTCAAAAACAGCTTTAGTTGTATTAACCCCTTCAATTACCATTCCCATCTGGGCTTGGACTTCTGGTAAAGATTGTCCTTGTCCCAAGGCAAAGCCGGCCCGATAATTCCGTGAATTAGCCGACATACCGGTCACAATTAAGTCACCAATACCAGCCAGTCCCAGAAATGTTTCTGCCTGAGCGCCCATTGCCACACCAATGCGGCGTAATTCCGCTAAACCACGTGTTAGCAAAGCCGCTTGGGCATTTACGCCATATCCCAGGCCAACTAACATGCCTGAGCCAATCGCAATAATATTTTTTAAGGCCCCACCTAATTCGGACCCTAATAAATCTTGATTAGTATATGGTCGAAAGGTTGGGCTAGCTAATACCGCTTGGATAGCTTGCGCAGCTTTAAGGTCTGGACTAGCCACTGAAACCGCAGTTAAATCATTTTTCACCACATCTTCAGCGTGGGAAGGCCCAGATATAGCTGCAATAGCAGTATAAGTCTTTGCCTCCATTTCCTCAAGCAACATTTCAGAAATTCGCTTGTGACTCCCCTCTTCTAATCCCTTGGTAGCATGCACGACAATGGCAGAATGCTGTAAATTTAATAACACTTTATTTAATTTTTGAGCGACTTCACGAATACCCTTAGTTGGTACAACCACTAAAATAATATCAGCTCCATCTATGGCAACGGTCAAATCAGCCGTTGCCTGCAACCCCTGATAAAGTTGGGTGCCAGGTAAATAATCAGCATTAGTATGAGTTTGGTTAATTTCTTCAACTTGCTCAGCCCGGTGTGACCATAAGACCGTTGAAAAGCCATTACTGGCAATTCGATTGGCCAGTGCAGTTCCCCATGAACCAGCCCCTAAGACAGCAATTTTAGTCATTGTTTTCTTGCTTTTCCTTTGCATCAATTTTTTCATTCTTACTAATTTCAGCTGTCATTCGCTTTTCCAAAGTCTCTAGCGCATCAAAGCCCATATTAGTGGTCCTAAACTTAACCGCCGCTGCATCAATAACACTCGCTGTGTTACGACCAGGAGTCACCGGTACAACCATACGCTTTAATTTAACACCTAAAATTTCTAGGGAATCATTTTCATTACCTAAACGGTCAAAATTTTCTTCACCAATACGTCCATTCGATAAATGGATGTTAATCATAATCGAAGCATGGGAACGTACAGAAACAGCTCCATACACCTGTTGCACATCAATGATACCAACCCCACGAACTTCCATCATGTTTCGCAAAACTTCGCTTGGTTCCCCAATTAAACGTTCTTCATCTTCTTGATGAATATCAACCCGATCATCAGCTACCAAACGAGCTTTTCCCTGCTGAATCAGTTCCAAAGCGGCCTCTGTTTTGCCAATTCCAGCATCCCCAGTAATTAAAACACCCATTCCGTGGACATCAATTAATACCCCATGAACGCTTTCCCGTGGGGCCAACTGATCTCCTAGATAATAGGTCATATTAGATAAAATCCGCGAAGAAGTTAACGAGGTAGTTAAAATCGGAATATGCGCCTCACTAGCGGCCTGCTTTAACTCATCACTGATTGGTAAGTTAGTTGAAACCACAAAAACCGGTGTCTTCGCATTAGCCATCTTCCGATAAACCATTAATAATTCATCATGTTGCATTCGTGTTGAAAATGAGGTTTCTGTAATTCCTAATAACTGAACTCGCTCAGGAGCATAGTAATTAAAATACCCAGTCATTTCCAATCCTGGTCGGCTAATATCAGAAGTCGTAATTGGTCGATCCAAATATTCTTTTCCCGCAACAATCTTCAAACGGGTATTATTAACTAATTCTCTAACGGTCACTGAATTTTGTGCCATCTTAATATCTCTCAATCTTTAACTTACTTCGGTCATTAAAAATAAAATTAACACCGGCTAAAATAATTGCCACTAACATTGCCCAACCAAAATTAGTAAATGCAAATCCATTTAACAGATGAGCTGTTATCTCTAGCAAAATTGTATTAATCACGATTGTAAATAGTCCAAAAGTGAGCACTAAAATTGGTAAAGATAAAACAAATAAAATTGGTTTAAGGATAATGTTTAAAGTAGCTAATAATATAGCAGCTACTAAGGCTGTCAGCATGTCGGCTAGTTGAAAACCAACTGGAAAGAGCATCGAACAGGCTAAAAAAACAGCCATATTAATAATTACATTAGTAATAAAACGCATCTTACCTCCGGATATAAACAGGTCGAAACTTTTTAGCTATGACCCGTTGATATTACTATTATAGCAAATTCAGTCAAGTCACGAAAATAAGCCCATAAATAAAAAAAGCCCCCGAAGGGCACTTTAGACTAAATAAAGTAGTTATAACCAGGATTTAATTCAATAATTTTTCCAGTCCGCTTATAAACAATCCATTCAGCAATATCGGTCGTATAATCGCCAATACGCTTAATATATCCAGCGATAACCAAATAATCGGCCGCTGAATCAACTAATTGAGCATCTTCTTTCATGGCATTGACTGAATCAGTTCGCACTTGAGCAGCATTATTCGATAACTCATGGTTTTTAGCAGCAATTGTTTCAGCCCCTAAGGCCTCGTTTTGAACGTAATAAGACATCACTTCAGAAACCATTTGAGCGACTAACTCACCCATTTCACCTAGTTGCTCTTCAACCTTTTTAATGTGCTTGGTACCCTTCACTCGAATTGTTGAAGTCGCAATATTCCGAGCTTGATCACCCATCCGTTCCAGAACTGAAACTGCTTTTAAGATAGTAACAATTTCACGCAAGTCAGTTGTAACCGGTTGGTAAAGTGCAATCATTTCAAATGACTTTTTTTCAATAGCAGCTTCGCGCTCATTGATTTTAAAATCATTATTAATAATTTTGTGAGCCCCTTCACGGTCGTGATTAATAAAGGATTGTACCGCAGCCTGGATTGTCTTAGCGGTAATTTCACCCATTTCTGTAAAAGAACTATCTAAATCAGCTAACTCTTCATCAAATAAACGTCGCATTCTATTACCTCTCTGTTGTTAGATTATCCAAAACGTCCACTAATATAATCTTGGGTCTTCTTTTGACTCGGATCCAAGAAAATCTTACGTGTATCATCAACTTCAATTAAATCACCATCCAAAAAGAAAGCCGTTCGATCTGAGATTCGCGATGCCTGTGACATAGAATGCGTCACAATAATCATGGCATATTGATCACGCAAATTCATCAAAGTTTCTTCGATATTGTGACTAGAAACCGGGTCCAAAGCCGAGGTTGGTTCATCTAATAGTAACAATTCTGGGGAAGTAGCCAAAACACGGGCAATAGAAACACGTTGTTGTTGACCACCCGATAGTCCCAAAGCCGACTTATTAAGCGAATCTTTAACTTCTTTCCAAATGGAAGCGGCCTTTAATGACTTTTCTACGGCCTCATCCAAAGTCTGGCGATCTCGTACACCAGCTAGTCTTAAGCCAAAGACAACATTGTCATAAATTGAAAATGGAAAGGGATTAGGTTGTTGAAAAACCATCCCAATTTTCTTGCGCAATTCCACGGTGTCCGTAGTTGGCGCATAAATATCACTACCATCAAAAGTAAAGGAGCCAGTTACCGTTACATTATCTTCTAAATCATGCATCCGATTCAGCGCCCGCAAATAAGTCGACTTACCAGAACCAGACGGTCCAATTAAGGCTGTAATTCCTTTTTGAGGAAAGTCTAAGTCAATTCCATGCAAGGCTTCCTTTTGTCCATACCAAAGCCGTACATCACGCGTTATTAAAATATTATCTTGATTTTTCATCCAAAATTACCTGATATATAGTCATTTGTCAACGCTACTTTAGGACGGGTAAAGATCTTACGAGTTAAATCATATTCAATTGCACGGCCCATATGGAAGAACGCAGTATAATCACTAATTCGAGCCGCTTGCTGCATATTATGCGTCACAATAATAATTGTGTAATCTTTTTTCAACTCTAACAGTGTATCTTCAACTTGAGCAGAAGAAATTGGATCTAAAGCACTCGAAGGCTCGTCCAACAGTAAAATATCGGGCTTCAAGGCTAAAGCACGAGCAATTACCAGACGCTGTGCTTGTCCCCCAGAAAGAGCTAGGGCCGATTTATTTAACTCATCTTTAACCTGGTCCCACAAAGCCGCTTGTTTCAAGCTAGTCTCAACAATTTCATCCAACTGTTCCTTGGTATAACGGCCACGTTGAGTTAAGGCAAAAGTGATATTGTCATAAATTGACTTAGCAAATGGATTTGGCCTTTGAAAGACCATACCAATATGACGGCGCATTTCGTAGACATCAATGTCAGCCGAATTAATGTCTAATCCGCGGTACATAATCTTACCACTAACTGTAGCAACATCATCGTTCATTCGATTTAATGAACGTAGAAAAGTTGATTTTCCAGAACCTGAAGCCCCAATCAAACTAGTAATTTTATAACGCTCAAAACTTAAATCACCTTCGCTCAGCGCCAGCTTATCCCCATAACGTACCTGGAGACCTTTGGTGGCGATTGCCACTTCATGTTTACCAGAATTCATATCATAGATATAACGTTCCGGGGCTTCGTCAACAATAAACTCACTTAACGGTTTTAAATCAATATTAGGATTTGTCATGTATTACCTCAAGAGCTGGTTAGCTTTTTAAAGAGCTTCATACCAAGTTTACGGGCACTAAAATTAAAAATAAGAACAACAATAATTAGGACAGCTGAAGCACCAGCCGAAACTAAATTCAAATCCGGCATGATTCCTTCCGAATTAATTTTCCAAATATGAACTGCTAATGTTTCCGCCGGACGCATTGGACTTAATGGACTGGAGATATTGAAAGGATTCCAATCCATAAAGTTCAAAGCTGGTGCCGATTGCCCCGCGGTAAAAATCAAAGCGGCTGCTTCACCAAATACCCGGCCCGCTGATAAGACAACTCCAGTTACAATTGAGGGAACTGCGGCTGGCAAAACAACATGTAAAACCGTTTCCCAGCGGGACAACCCTAAAGCAGCCCCCGCCTCCCGTTGCAAATAGGGAATTTGAGCCAAACTAGTCTCAATGGAACGAGTTAATAGTGGCAAATTAAAAATACTTAAGGCAATCGCCCCAGATAAAATTGAAAAGCCAAACTTAAACTGAACAACGAAAAGTAAAAAGCCAAACAGACCAACAACTACAGAAGGTAGTGAACTTAAAATTTCAATCGCAGTTCGAATAATATTAGTCCAAACTGATTTCTTCGCATACTCATTTAAATAAATGGCCGCACCCAAAGCAATTGGAAAACTAATAACCATAGCCAAAACTAATAGATAAAAGGAATTGAACAATTGGATGCCAATTCCTCCACCAGCTTCAAAGGAAAGCGCCGGTGAAGTTAAAAAGTGCCAAGAAAGATGAGGTAGTCCTTGTACCAAGATAAATCCAAGCATGGAGAATAAAACCAAAGCCACCATACCGGCAATAACATAAATAACCGTAGTAGCAATTTTATCAGCTAATTTAGCGTTCATTATTTCAACTCCCCTTTGCTACCAATCATGCGGATAATTAAATTAAAGACCAATGACATAAGTAACAAAATCATAGCTAATGTCCATAACACATTATTTTGCAAAGAGCCCATCACCGTATTACCAATTCCCATCGTCAACACCGATGTCAAAGTTGAGGCTGGGGTAGTCAATCCCGTAGGCATTAATGCTGCATTTCCGATAACCATTTGAACCGCCAAAGCCTCTCCAAAGGCTCGCGCCATACCAAATACCACAGCAGTTAAAATACCAGGAGTGGCGGCACGGAGGATTACCTTATAAATCATCTGCCACCGAGTCGCACCAATGGCCAACGCCGATTCACGATAATGACGTGGTACCGATTTCAAGGTATCGACGGTCATTGAAGTAACTGTGGGTAAAATCATCACAAACAAAACAATCGTTCCTGACAAAATACCAAATCCCGATCCACCAACAACGCCCCGCATAAAGGGTACAATTACCGTTAAACCAATGAATCCATATACAACCGAAGGAATACCAACTAGCAATTCCACGATAGGTTGCATAATTTTAGCCCCACGTTTTTTAGCGATTTCAGTCATAAACAAAGCAGTACCAATCGCAAATGGAGTCGCCACTATTGCTGATAAAAAGGTAACTAGAAAAGACCCCATAATCATCGGTAAGGCACCCACGAAAGGTTGATGAGTTTTTGGATTAACCACGGATGGATTCCAAGTTGTACCAAACAAAAAATCAGTAACTGATACCTTATTAGCAATAAAGGTATTTAAGCCACGACTTAACACAAAAGCAAAAATTAAAGCTACCACTAAAACAATAAAAGTTAGCGCAGTCCAACTCAGTGTACGACCGAAACGATCCTTACGAGTTGACTCAGACTGTCTCTTGATTTTTTCTGTAATACTATCCATAATCTTCTCCCACCCGACTTAGGAATTGGCTGTTATCTGTCCGTCCATACTACGTTTAATATCCATATCATGGATTGAAATATAACCCAACTTTGGTACTAATTTAGATTGAACTTGATGGGACATAAGATAATCAAGAAATCCTTGTACAGCCTGATTAGGCTTACCTTTGGTATAAATATGTTCGTAAGACCAGATTGGATAAGTACCATTTTTAACATTTTCATCTTTGGCAGCAACACCATTGATCGCCGGACTAGTAACACTGCTATTACCATAGGCAAAAGCTACATAAGAAATTGCGCCCGGAGTACTAGAAACAATTGAACGAACCATTCCAGAAGAATCTTGCTCTTGTGCTTCTAAACTCTTAGCCCCGTCTAATCCCCACTTTTCAAAGGCTGCACGAGTACCAGAACCAGCGGCGCGATTGATCACAACAATTTCTTGATCCGGACCGTTTAATTCTTTCCAATTAGTTACTTTTCCAGTAAAAATATCTTGTAACTGTTTGGAAGTTAAATCATGAATATTAAGTCCTTTATTTAAGATCGGGGTAATCCCGACTACAGCAACTTGATGATCAACTAGATCCTGAGCCTTAATTCCTTTTTTCTCTGCAGCAAAAAGGTCAGAATTACCTAAATCAACTGCTCCTTGAGCAACTTGGCTAAGACCTGTTCCTGTTCCTCCTCCTTGAACGTTTACAAAAACACCAGCATTATCTCTGGCATAATCTTCTCCGGCTGCTTCAACCAAGGGTTGAAGAGCTGTTGAACCAACGGCTGTAATTGAAACACTTGAGGAAGTTTTATCTCGCGTTAGGTAAGCTGTTCCAATTAGCAATGCTAATACAACTAAAATACCAGCAAAGATTGTTCTTCCACGGTGCATTTTTGGCATGAAACCATCCCCCACAACATACTGTCACTGTGATTGCTGTACGTATAACTAACAAACTCAAGTAACTGACTCACTTAAGCAAGTCTATTGTAACAAAAAAGAGCACTAATTTAGCCCTCTTTTTAGTAAATTACTTATTATGAAATTGGTTGATCTGCTTGATCATCATCGATCAAATTAAGCTCTTGATTAGCTTCTGGCTCAACGGGTTCTTCTTGTACAGCCTCATCGGTCTCATCACCAATGCCATAGGCTTGACGAACTGTATGATATAGTTCAGCACGTAACTCAGTATGTTCAGGATCATCTAAATATTCTTTGGCCTTTTCACGGCCCTGCCCAATTCGTTCTCCTTCATAGGCATACCAAGCACCAGCTTTATCAACAATATCTTGATCAACTGCTAGATCCAAAATTTCACCGGTTTGAGAAATCCCTTTCCCATACATAATGTCAACTTCCGCCACTTTAAAGGGTGGCGCTACCTTATTTTTAACTACTTTGACCTTAGTCAAGTTTCCAGTGACATCTGAACCATCTTTAATTTGAGTTGAGCGCCGAACTTCCAAACGGACAGTGGAATAAAACTTCAAAGCTCGACCACCAGGAGTAGTTTCTGGGTTTCCAAACATAACTCCAACTTTTTCACGGATTTGGTTAATGAAAATAGCAATCGTACCCGTTCGGTTCAAGGTCCCAGCTAACTTACGAAGCGCCTGACTCATCAAACGGGCTTGTAAACCGACATGGGCATCTCCCATTTCCCCTTCAATTTCAACGCGAGGTACTAAAGCAGCAACCGAATCAATAACCACCATATCCACTGCCCCCGATTGAACTAAGGCATCCGTAATTTCCAACCCTTGCTCCCCAGTGTCAGGCTGTGATAAAAGGAGCTCTTCTTTCTTAACACCTAACGCCTCTGCATATTTGACATCTAGAGCATTTTCAGCATCAATATAGGCTGCCGTACCACCAGCTTTTTGAATTTCAGCGACTGCATGCAAGGCCAGTGTTGTTTTCCCTGAGGATTCCGGACCATATATTTCAATGACTCGTCCTTTAGGATATCCACCAACCCCTAAAGCAATATCCAATTTAACAGATCCAGAAGGAATGGTCTCCACTTGGGTAGTAACATTATCACCCAAAGTCATAATCGATCCTTTTCCAAAATTTTTTTCAATCCGCTTCAATGCATCATCTAGAGCCGCTCGACGACCATCTTGCTTACTTTGAGCATTTTTCTTTGCAACCATGTAAGTTAACTCCTTATTAATTACGATTAGTTTACCTGTTTAATAATAGAAAATCAAGAATAATTCGAACATTTGTTCGTCCCTATCCTTTCATTTCTTTATACGAAAAAAAGCGCCAACGCGCTTTCATTTTTATAATCCGTCAGAAAATACTTGACGATTTTGCCAAAAATAATCAATTCCTGAATAAATAGTAAATATAACTGCAATAACCAACAATGTTTCTCCAACTGGCACACCAGCAACTGGCCAATTATGCAGGTAAAGAAAGACAATGGCAAACATTTGCGAAAATGTTTTAATTTTACCCGGTAAGGCGGCTGCCAAAACCTTCCCATTATTTTCTACAAGTAAAGTTCGTAAACCAGTAATAGCCAACTCACGAATTACAATAACGGCAGTCATCCATGGTGCCACTACACCAAAGGCCGTAAGGTAAATCAAGGCCGTCATAACTAATAACTTATCTGCCAAGGGATCGGCAAACTTACCAAAATTAGTAACTAAATTTTTACGACGGGCAATCTGTCCGTCCAAAAAATCCGTTAGTGAAGCAACAGCAAAAATAATTGCCGCAAACAACCAAGTTAACGGTAATGTATGCCCGGATCCAATATTTAAAACACCCCAGCTATTAGTAGACGGAATTGATAATGTCAGCATAAATATGGGAATTAAGAAGATACGAAAAACAGTTAATCGATTCGGTAAATTCATTGTAATACCACTCACTTATTAAAATTCAACAGAAGATTCCAGGTTGTAGGTGCTGGCATCGTAGGCAAATTATTAATAGCAACTGCCTGACCATCCAATGACACCGTACCATTAGCAACCGTACCAAACTGAACATTAACAGCTGTAGTATTAGCTGGAATTTCAACAGTTTTCTCGGTATTAGCAGCTACAGTTTCATTAAACAAAATTTTACTGGTAGCATCATTAACTTTGACCGTTGTACCTGTAGCACTAGCCTTAATTACCAACTTATGGGCTTTAGCTTGCTGACCGGCAATATTATAGGTCGTTGTTAGTTGTTGGGCATTGGTCTGTGCTTGTCCCAATTGAATCTCATCCTTTTTTGATGATGACGAAGAAGATGAGGAACTAGCTTTGGATACTGAAGATGATGACACTTCAACCTGACTCTGTGAACTACTTTGTTTACCACTGCTAGCCAGTTGCGTTATCACTAACCAGACAATTAGTAGTCCAACAAAAATTCCTAAGCCAACCCAAATTTTAGGAACCCACCCCATTAAACGAGTTTTCGCACTCTCATTATGATCTACACCAGCTCGAACGACACCATCATCATCACGGTGCGCATAACTTAAATCACTCGGCACAATTGGGCTCTCTTCACTTTCACCCAATAATTCATCTGGATTAAGTCCGACTGCTTCGGCATAGCGGCGTGCAAAAGCCCGCACATAAAAGGCACTAGGAAGAGTATCTGCATCACCTTCTTCAAGTGCTTTTAAATAACGAGTTTGAATCTTAGTTTTTTGATTTAATTCATCTAGTGACAATCCCTGCTGTTGACGGGCGTCTTTTAACTGTTGACTAATTGCTTCAGTTAATACCTCTGACATAATGTTATTCGCCTACTTTTTTAATATTACTCGACTGAGTTCAAATTGATTAAACAACTGATCCGCAAGATCAAGTATATCCTTAAATTTTATTTCCTTTAATACATCAATTTTATCAAAGAGATTAACCCCACACAAGATATCATCCCCCCGAAGCGCAATTTGTTCTAATGAATTCAACCGGATAATTGCTTCTCCTAACGTTGCTGCTTGCAATTCAAGAAAAACTTGTTGGTGATTTAAGAGGTAATCATGGTAATTTTCCAAGCGTGAACATAAAGCAGTTTCTAACTGCGTATAAAAATGAGTTTGACTGAAAAAAGTTAAATATTGGTACTGGGGCATTAGAACGTATTCGAAGTCAAAATTATCATCAATAATACTTTTATTATACAAATCTTGATACCAAGTAGTCTGTTCTCCAAATAAAATATCAAGTAGTAAATCTGCCACTAAACTTCGTCGACTCATTGCCAGCCCCTGCCAATCACCAGCTGGGAAACGAATTCCCCAAGCGGCTTTAGGAATAGTAACATTAGCTGTAACTTGGAAATCTTGCGATAGCCTAGTTTCTAAAGTCGGGTTAAAGGTTTTAAAATCAACTATTGCTGGTACCTTATTGGCTTGATTGGCTTGTACTAAATTAAAAATTGCTGTCGGATCAAATTTCCCAACTACCTGCAAAGTTAAATTCTTAGGCTGGTAAAAGATGTGATGGATTTGATATAACAGGTCATCCGTAATCTGCTTTAATGAAGCTGGACTACCCGCGATATCGAGCGCTAATGGTGATTTAGGATACAATTGTTCCAACAAGGTCATGTACAAACGCCATTCTGGATCATCTTGGTACATTTGAATTTCTTGCTCGATGATACCACGTTCTTTGACCACCTTGCTTTGATCAAAATATGGTATTTGTACAAAATCTAGCAAATGTTGTAAGCAGGCAGCTAAATTTTGGCTAGTAGAAAAATAATAACTGGTTTGTAAATTGGTTGTAAAGGCATTAGCATCAGCACCAAGCTGACTAAACCGATAAAAAGCATCCTCGTCTTGTTTGTCAAAAAGTTTATGTTCTAAAAAATGGGCCGTTCCGGCTGGAATATCTAAAATATTTTGTCCGTCCACGGTCACTTTTTGAGTCAATGAACCAAACCGGGTACTTAAAACTGCGACGCATTGATGATAGTTGGCACGAGGAACCATTATCAACTTTAAACCATTTGGCAAGACCTCTTCAATAACTTTCTCACCAAGATTAGTATAATTTTTAATCATTAGAGCTCCTCAGGCAGTAAATTGTATTGGTAAATAGCCCGCATTTGTTGCGCCAAAGATTGAATATCATCACGTTGTACAGTATTAATTTTAGCTATCCATTCCTGAGGAGTGATCTTCAATTGGGTCATTTCTTGTCGTAAAATAATCGACAAAACACTCATCGGTACATCCAATTGACTAAGATAGTCATTAATTAATATTTCTTTAACATCAGCTAATAGTTGATCAGAGAAATCACCGGCTGCTAATGCTTGCTGTTCTGTTTCAATCATACTGCTTACCCTATCTACTGTATCAACACCTAAGCCGACAATTACAGTCAATAACCGCCAATCTAACTGCCAACGACTAACAATACTGTAACAAAGAGCGTGTTTCTCACGAATATTCATAAACAACTTAGAAATCGGAGCACCGCCAAACATCGTATTTAATACCAAGGCCGTAAAACGTTGATCACTATTGGGATTAATTGGCAAAAGGTAATTTTTGGTTAACACTGCCTGTTCAATCTGAGGCCTAAGCTCATTCTTAATGGATAATCCTTGCTGTGACAAGTCCATAAATGGACGTTGTTCAGTTTGGTCAGCTAACTCAAGATCACCCCAGGGCCATTGACTAAAAGTTTTAAATAGCTGCTTAGCATCTACATCCCCTAGTACCGTAATCGTCACCTGATCATGATAAATCATTCTTTGGTGTGTCTGATAAAGCTGCTGAGAAGAAATTGATTGGATTTCCTCAACTGTACCTAATGCTGAAGATTGAAGCGCTACCACAGGAATGGTTAATTGCCGTAATTGAGCTAGAGCAAAATCAACTTTATCATCAGCTACTGATAACAATTCATTTAGTAAGCTTTGTCTTTCTTGACGAACAATACCAGCATTAAATGAGCTCGCTGAGTCTAGGAGTGGTTCAAAAATCATTGACCTAATAAAGGCCAAATTGATCTCAAGATAATCACTATTTTGATTAATATATTGCGGATTAGGACATTGTAATAAGAACCGTACCTGATGTTGATTGCCAAAAAGTTGCACATCGGTTTGATATTGGCTACCAAATAGGGAAATTAACTGACGAGCAACTGCTTGTTGATTAATATATTTGGCAGAACTGACTGCCTGTACATAAGATAGTAGGGCCCGTTGACTAACTAATTGAGAACTACTAGCCGTACTGGCAAAATTAACGGCTAATTGAACTGTTTTAAATTGACAATTGGGCACAACGACCAACTTAACCCGTTGGTTTATTTGATAGCTCTTGATTTTCAAAATACTCAGTATCTCTCTTTAAATTTTTTTAATGAAAAAAGCGCCTATAGCGCTTCTCACTGACCAAACCACTTCTTTTCTAAATCACTGATCCAGCCATTTTTTTGTAACTTACTAAATTGTTCGTTAACTGCTTTTTGTAGGCCAACATCCCCCTTACGGAAGCCAACCACATCATCCGTCATTGAAAAATCACCCTTAACAATTTGGTAATTATCAGCGTTATCTTGATGACTAATATAGTAACGAGCATAATCTTCATCAACAAGTAAACCATCAATTCGACCAGCATTCAAATCATTAAACGCTTTATCAAAGGTATCATAACCAACAGCCTTATTATCTTTAATATATTTTTTCAAAATATTAGGCTTGGCATTCAACTCGGCATCACCACTTGAGGAATTCTGATCAGCTAATATCTTACCACTCATATCGGCAAAACTATTGATATTATTTTTCTTTAGTGTCACCACTACCTGAGTAACTCGATGATATGAATTCGAAAAGGCAACTTTTTGAGCCCGTTCTGGCGTGGCAGTATAACCATTCCAAATTGCATCAATATTCCCCGTATTTAACTCAGTTTCCTTCATGGACCAATCAATTGGTTGCCACTTAACGGCAATGCCCAAATCCTTAAAAACTTGAGTAGCCAAATCAATATCAAAACCGACTAATTTGCCACTATTATCTCGAAAACCCATAGGTACAAAGGTATCATCCAACCCGATTGTAATTGTTTTTTCACTTTTAATCCGTGGCCATTCATCATTATGAGCCCCGATTTGACCCTTATTTTGATTTTTATTATGCAAACCCAGCCCAATAAAAACCACACCAAACAATACGACTAATCCAACTATACTATTGACAATAATTTTTTTCCGTTGACTAACCATTATCTTTGTACCTCCTGGGCAAAATCAAATATACGGTCAGAAATTAATTCTGCAAAATATTGATCGTGGGTAATCACCAATTGGGTAACCCCGCTACTCTTCAACTGTTTAATTACGGCAGCCACTTGACGTGTTGAATGTTCATCTAACCCACTAGTAGGTTCATCATAGGCAATAATATTGGGATGCATTGCTAAAGCACGGGCAATGGCGACACGCTGCTTTTGCCCACCAGATAGCTGATAGGGATATAGGATTTCTTTATCCTTCATCCCTAATGTATCAAGCAATTCTATGGCTTCTTGTTTAGCAGCTTTTTTGGATAATTTATTAACATTTACAGGTGCTAAAGTAATATTATCTAAGACAGTATAGTTGGGAAAAAGATTAAAGTCTTGAAAAATAATACCAATTTTAGCATTTAAGCGACCATCACCAATGCCAAATTCTTCTCCATCAATGAAAACTTGTCCACTGTTAGCCGTCTCTAATCCCGTCATAATTTTAATTAATGTGGTTTTACCGATTCCCGAAGGACCAATAACACTCAATACTTCTCCATTATTCAGCGTTAAATCCAAGTCTTTAAAAATAACATTTTGACCATATTTTTTGGTTAATCCCTTAATTTCTAACATATTTACCTCCAAATACTTAAACGCTTCTCACTACGACGGAGTGAGACAGTAACGGCTGCAGTCATGATTAAATAAAGAATTCCTACAACTAGGTAAGGAATTAAAGTTACATCTCGACTAGCGGCGATACTCCCTGCTCGTAAAATATCACCCAAGCCAATAACATATACTAGTGAAGTATCTTTAACCAAATTAATCACTTCATTACCAAAGGATGGCATAATAATCTTAATTACCTGGGGCAAAACAATTTTAAAGAAAGTTTGACTTCGACTAAATCCTAATACTTTAGCCGCATCATATTGTCCCTTAGGGATTGATTGTAATCCTCCACGAAATATTTCAGCTAAATAAGCGGCATAATTAACAACAAAGGCTAGTACGGCTGCTTCAAAACGAGGAAAGTTAATCCCAATCATACTTAGACCATAGTAGATAAATATCAACTGTAATAATAATGGCGTACCACGCATAATCCAAATATAACCATTAATGAGCCATCGAATTGTAAAATAAGGCGATTTCATCCCTACAGAAACTAAAATTCCTAAAGGAATTGATCCCAACAGAGTAATGAAGAATACCCCTAAGGTCGACTGTAATCCGGTCAAAATCCCTGGTAAAATTTCCATCAAATATTTCATATTGCCCCCTCTTTATGTCACGGTTAATGACTACCAATTATTTAAAAACGAAAGAAACGCCCTCTAAATGCTAATAAGCACTTAGAGGGCGTTTCCGCGGTCCCACCTCATTATCCGCTGCATCATCACTAATACAGCCTCAATCAGTTTAAAACTGAATGTGTTAACGGCCATCACCGGCAAAACCTACTCAAATTCAATCTTGCACTCGTAGATGTGTTTCATTCACTATCCATACTTACTCTCAATTACCGTAAGCTCCCTGATATGAGGTAGTAAATTACTCTTCTACTCATCGTTTTCAAATGTTTTTCTCATTGTACAAAGTTTTTATCAGATTGTCAAGAATTATGATAGAACTTGGAATAATGACCAAGCTGGATAGTAACCTAAGGCCGCAATGATAATATTTAAGACCAACGTCGGTACTAATTCATATAGGAGAAACCGTCCTAAACTAACATCGGCGATATTAATAATAAACCCAGTCGCATATGTCACCAATAGATAAATAATTAAACCAATTAAGCACAACAATAAGCCACTCATTAGTCGTTCATCAAAATAGGGACGCAAACGCTCCATCACCACACAGGCTGCCAAAAAAGCAATCGTGTAAGAACCTAAAATCCCAGTGTAATAAATATCAAATAACAAGCCAATCACAACAACATACACCCAAAATGGAATACGATTGGTAACTTCAAATTCAATTGCATAAAACAACCAAATCAAAGTTAATAGCGGTAAAATATGAAAAGGAAAATGGTTTAAAACCCCACCTAAACTAGACATTAAATTACCATCTAAGAATAATAAAAAGAATAAAACTAACGGATAAATAACTCGAAATCGAATTAACTGCCAAAATGCCATCACTTCGTCTCCATATGTGAAACTGCCACTAATACCGTTGTGATATTACCTAAATCAGCACTTGGTTCAATATATACTTTCTTTGACAAACCATAATCATCTGTCGTTACTTCTGCAACTTTACCAACAAACAAGCCAGCTGGAATCACACCACCTAATCCAGATGTCTGAACAGTATCACCCTTTTTAATTTCATTGCTAGAAGTAATCTGACCCATAACTAACTGCCCCCGCTCTGAATCAAAATCAGAGATAATTCCATTGACGTCTCCGTGGGTCCCCTTAATGGTAATCGCAAAACGGTTGGCATCCTCACTAGTATCAGATATTAAAGCCACTTTAGCATTAACCGTATTTACTTCGCTAATTCGGCCAATAATACCAGAACCAGCCAATACTGGCATACCTTTTCTTAAACCAGCTCGGGCCCCTTTATCAATAACTAACTGTGATTTCCAAGTCGTAGGTGAACGACTAATGGTTACTGCTGAAACAGTATCATAATCGGTCAAAGTCTCTTTTAACTTCAACTGTTTCTTTAGAGATTGATTCTCACTTTCAACAGTTTGTAAACGAACTTTGTCTTGGGCATAACTATCAATTTCTGATTTTAATTTTTTGTTTTCTGCAAATGTGTTAAGCAAGTTGCCGGCACTATCAGCACTTTTCCCGACTGCATTGGTTGGTACAGAAATTACACGACTGATTCCCCCCGCTAAATCATTCATAAAGCGTTGAAAAAAAGGTGTGGTATTCGTACGACGTGCCCACCAATTTGATCCTGCAATCAAACCCACTATGACAAAGAAACCAATGATGATAGTCACTGCAGTTTTTGAAGAAAAAAATTTACGCATTCTTATTATTCCTTCCCCAGGTGTGAAAAATAAAAGCGTAGCGCAAGCGCCACGCTTCTGTTAAACTTAATTATTTTTGACGTAATACATCAAGTGACTTCAGTGACTCACCAATACCATTGGCAACAGCATCAAGTGGATCCTTGGCAATCAATACTGGTACCTTAGTAATTTCTTGAATCATTGAATCCATACCACGGAGCAATGCCCCACCACCAGTTAAGACCATGCCGTGATCAATAATATCAGCAGCAATTTCAGGCTGGGTCGCTTCCAAAGTCTCACGGATTGCATTAACAATTTCACTAATTGGCTCTTGAATGGCCATGGCAACGTCCTCAGCACTAATTTCATAGGTCTTTGGCAAACCAGTTAATAAATCACGTCCGCGTACCATTGCTGGTTCAATTTCACGTGCTTCTTCCAACGAAACCGTACCAATATCAATCTTTAAGCGTTCAGCTGTTGGTTCACCAATTGCTGCTTCGTATTTATTACGGATATAGTTAGCAATAGATTCATCTAACTTATCACCGGCAAAACGAGTTGAACGACTTGAAACAATCCCACCAAGCGAAATGGTGGCAACATCAGTCGTTCCCCCACCTAAATCAACAACCATAGATCCTGTTGGATCCATGACTGGCAAACCGGCTCCAACAGCAGCAGCAAAAGGTTCTTCTAATACGTAGGCATCCCGAGCTCCAGCTACACGAGCGGCATCAATAACCGCACGACGCTCAACTGCAGTGATTCCTGAAGGGACACCTAAGGTAACATAAGGATGACCCATACGGCCACCTAGAGCCTTTTTTAGGTAATAAGTAATCATCGCAACCGTTGTATCATAATCGGCAATAACGCCATCACGCATCGGACGAATTGCAGAAATACTTGATGGTGTCCGTCCTAGCATTTCCTTAGCTTCAGTACCTACCGCAATTACTTCGTTTGTTTCGGTATTTCGGGCTACGACAGAAGGTTCACGTAATACAATCCCTTTACCTTCTAGGTAGACATATGTATTGGCTGTCCCTAGGTCGATACCAACATTTTGTTGTCCAAATGAAAAAACCACGATTTTGCCTCTCATTTCGTGGTAGATCCACATGGGTCACCACTAATTATTATTTTACTCGTAGATTATTGTAGCATATTTTTCACTACTACACATCTTATTTTGAACGAATGTAAGTGATATGTCCACCTCTATGGGCAATTCCTCGCACCGTATTTTGATAAGGAAATTGCGACCACCCTTTTTGAAAAGCTGCAAAATCGCTAGGTGTAATTTTAAGTTCTTCAATCTTTCCATCACGTAAATCATTCAATGCTGTTAAATAGTCAACTGTCATTTCAACTCCCCATTTTAAACTTAATAAAATTTTATTAATCGGCAAGATAGGTTCGTATATGCTCGTAAGCCATTCCCGCATCAACCCATTCCAACCCATCAATTTGATGACGCCAATAGGTTAACTGTCGTTTAGCATATCGACGAGAATCTTGTTGAATTTGTTCAACAACTTCATTCAGTGTTACTTGACCATTAAAGTATGGATAAAATTCTTTATAGCCAATTCCGCGGCCGGCTTGTAAGGCAATACCACCAGTGTTATACAACATCTGGGCCTCATCAATTAGTCCTTGCTCAAGCATCAGTAACACTCGCTGATTTATGCGCTCATATAAAATATCACGTGGCCATGCTAAGGCAATTGTTTGCGCATCATAGATCGGCCTAACCGGACTTGTCTTTTTACCGTGTTGCTGCTTTTGAATACCTCTAATGAGACGTTGACGGTTATCTCTATCAGTTACTAAAGTAGAATCTATTAGTAAATCTCGTAATTCTACTGTTGTTAATTTTTCCAGTTCAGCTACTTCATCTAAGTTGCTTTCACCATATTCTAAGGATTGTAAACCTAAAAGTGACTTAACATAGAAGCCTGTTCCACCGACCACAATTGGTAGTTTACCACGCCGATGCACAGACAAAATTGCTTGATCTGCTAATCTTATATAGTCATGAACTGAAAATTTTTGATTAATATCTACGATATCAATCAAATGATGACAAATCTGATCCTGTTCAGCAACAGTTGGCTTAGCAGTTCCAATATCCAATCCACGATAAATCTGCATTGAATCTGCTGAAATAATTTCTCCGTTGAACTCTTCTGCAACCTTCAAAGCTAAGGAACTTTTCCCCGAAGCAGTTGGACCAGCTATGACTAAAATCGGAATGGCAACCATAAATCCTTCTCTTTCTAAAAAACATTTACAAAAGAACAAAAATAAACGATAATACTGTGTATACGTAGTATAGAGGAGATAGTAATGAAAAAAACATTTAAATTTGGTGTATTGACGGGACTAGCCGTTTCCGCCTTTGCTGTTGTAAGCAGTGCATTGGGGTATCGCCAATTAGTTGTTAAACCAGAACAAAAAGCAGAAGAACACTACGACAAAGTATCTAAAGCAGCTGTTCGCCGTAGTGTTGCCGCTCATCAATCACGCTACTAAGATTCAAAGAAAAAGACCGCGAGATGCGGTCTTTTTTGTGCTCTACCTCCCCTTATATTGACGGTAGCCTCCACGTAAAATAAAGATTTTATTCTTTGAAAAACCTTGCTTCTTTAAAATCCCAGCAACCCGAATTGCTCCTCGAATACTATCATCGTAAAGAAAAATGTCACGGTCCTTGCGTAGGCCTGACTTCCCCTGAGTAAAGTTTAAAGTCGGAATATTCCGAGCATTCCGCATGTGAGAACGCTTATATGGTGCACTATCACGTAAGTCAATCAACTGACCATGCTCATCAGTCGCTTTTTGATAAAATTCATCACCCTTTAAGACAGTTCCTCGGCTCTTGGCCAATAAAAACATGAACAACCAAGAAACCCCAACAAATAGTAGCCAAAAGAAAACAACTAAAAATAACACTAAAAATAAATTCATATTAATATTCCCAATAATTAATTACATGTGATATTAGCTAAATAATTTTGCTATCTGCTTTAAAGCACTTCTAAAATAAACAACCTGACCATGTTCTACCAAAGCGTCATAACTAAACTTTGATAATTCAGCAAATTCATAAAAACTACCTAACATAAAATTATATTGATCTTCGCTACATTCTAAACTGCTAAAATCAACAGTAAGATAAAGTTCCCCTTGATAACTGAATAACGTATTAATAAGTTTAACGTTTTTCATTAAAACAGCTAATTTAATTAAATCTTCAACTTCACTAAAACGATAAACTAATACCGGCCGCACCTTATTATCGGAATTTTCATGATTTCCAAATGAATCCTGCCCCATTAGAGCAGAACGCCGTTCATCTGAAAGATTGTCAATCTCATCCTTAGTATCATTGCGAAGCTCATTTCCTCCAACAATGGTATCAAGTATATCAGAAATACCATTCTCACTATCCATACGCGAGATAAAAAGTTCTAAGCCATTCTTGTTAGGTAAAATTTGAAAAGAAACTTTATCATTATCCATGAAATCATTATCCACGTCAATTTCGGATAAAATGTTGTAAAAAAAAGATTCAATTTTCGTACGATCGCTTAACAAATCTTTAACAGAAGTTCCTCGATCTTCTAAATCTTCATTCTCCACCATTATCCGAATTGTGTGGTCATTAATACGTTCCATTTCCATAGAAACCACCTTTCTAAATAAGGCATAAATTAAAATATAATCACAACTTATATTCTAAACAATCAAAGATTGAAATACAATAAAAGACACCCAATAGGATGTCTTTTTAAATCTATGTACGGCATCGCATCGTCCTATCCTCACAGCCAGCGTTCCGGCCACTACTTTCGGCGCTCTAGAGCTTAACTTCTGTGTTCGAGATGGATACAGGTGGTTCCTCTA
>NZ_CAKOET010000004.1 GCF_933208495.1 Convivina praedatoris | reverse complement strand
ATCATTCCCGCCAAAAGAATGTCATTCGTGTGATGTATGAATTAGGTATTTGGGACTTAGCAACAATTAAGAATTTGGGGGCTAAAGAGAAGTGATTCCACCAGAAGTAATGAAGCAGCGTGTACAGGGCTCAACCGAAGTGAACAGTAAGTATATTCAGCGTAACAATAACGACAAGGAAACCAAGGTTGCACGTCATCAATCAATGAGACAGGAACTATTACTAAGTCCAATAGGTTATGTTAGGCACATGGAGTGGTTAAGAGAATGAAGATGAATAAGGAATTTATACAATGTTTCTTGGATGGATTTAGGACTGGCGTATTTGAAGCTATTTCAATTATCATTATGGGATTAACAACTGCTTGCGTCATTTTTGGACTGCTTGATTTATTACTATTCTTGTTTCATGTATTGCGGTTGTTAGCATGAAAAAAATTAAAGTTAAGAAGTATCTTCATAACCAAAATAAAAATAATGTTGGCCGTCGTAAACAAAAATTTATTGATACGCGTCAACATTAATACATAAAATTTATAAGTGATTGGAGGTGGTGCGATGACATGAAGAAGTATTATCATGTCGTTGTATATTATTGATGAAAGAGAGTATTTATATGTTAATCTTGCTTGGAATAATTATTATCATTCTAATATTAAGCGCAGTATTCTCAGTGTTCTTCTTTGGGATTGGGGCAATCATCGCTCTGTTTGTTGAACTAGGTTGGAAGGTAGCTGTTGGTATTCTAATTGTCCTATTCCTAATCGGTTGGTGGGCGTTTGGCTAGAGTAATACGCTGCCGTGCTAATGGTTGCCACACGATGGTTCAGTTGCCTAAGCATTACTGTGAGGTACATAAAGACCAAGAGCGTGAATACAAGCCACGAGATAAGACAGCAACTCATCGTTACAACACAGTGGTACGTAATCGAGATGGAAACAAGTCTAGTCAGTATCAGTTCTATCGAACTAGACATTGGGTAGCGTTAAGACAAGCAACACTTAGTAACCAACACTACCTGTGTCAGTACTGTAAGGTGCAAGGTAGAGTGACGGCTGCTAAGACTGTTGACCACATCGTACCGATAGAAGTAGACCAGACGCTCAAAGCAAATCAAAGAAACCTAGCGGTCGTCTGTCCGTCTTGTCATACCGCTAAGACGAGGTGGGAACAAAGCTACTATGGTACCGGTAAGGATAACTGGTTAAGGCCAGTAAGAGCTATCAATGATGTAGCCACAATTGTAAAGATAATGAATGACGTTTGAACGCCTATAAGGCGATTTAGGCGTTTTTATTTTGCAGTGGTGTACTTGTACGAATGAGGGCATAAAAAGCTAGATACCCCCGCCCCCGTTTGGCTGAACGAGAGAGCGCTCACATATCGTCGTCTTATAAAAAAGTTCAATTTTTGAAAATTTTAGGTAGGGGGGGTACCCCTCCAGAAAGGAGTTAAAAAATTATGACTAAAAAACCGGACTATGCTGTTAACGGCGGGAAGCTTCGCACCAACCCTCCGGACTATTTCAGCAAACAATCTGGCATTGTTTGGCGTAAAGTTGTCGGTTTTTTAGAAACTAAAAGCAATGTAATTAGAGTAGATTCTGTTTTGGTAGAAACTTACTGCACTCAGTATGAAATTTATAGAAATGCTTATATGCATATTCGTAAACATGGGGAAGTACAAGCAATGTATGACCCCGTTCAGGATATGACCGGAAAAGTTATCGAACATACGTTCAAAGGATTTAAACGGAACCCAATGACACAGATATATAGTGATTCGATTAAAAACTTAACCAAGATTGGATCAGAGTTAGGGTTGAGCCCTAAAAGTAGACAAGAACTGTTTGACGGTTTGACTGATGGCGATGATCAGAGCGCTACAGCAGAGATTATGCAATTGTTTCAGGGAAATGAATGACTAAGATTGATTTAACGGCAACCCACGATGTGTTGGGAACTTATCACAATTTAAAAGTCGATGAAGTCCGTAAGAAATTCAAGGACAAAGGTACCAAGTATGCTTTAGATGTCCTTGATGAGAAGGTGAAAGCTGGTTATTTAATTCAGTTAGCTGCCTTCCGGCATGTTAGAGACTTACAACGTCAGCTAGCTAATGAGTTTGACTATATGTATTCAGTTAAACAGGCTGAACATATTCTAACCTTTGCTGCTTTGTGTCCTAATGTTGATACCGGAGAGCCAACCGAGTTAATGCCGTGGCAAGAGTTTATCTTAACCCAGTTAATTGGTTGGCGTGATCAACATGGTGGTAAAAGATATAGTCGTGCGATTGTATCGGTTGCCCGTGGTCAAGGGAAAACTTATTTGATGGCTATCTTAATGGCTTATTCATTCTTAATTGAAAGTCTTGGTTTAGAGAACCAGGACTTTTTAGTTTCGTCAATTAACTTTAAACAGACAAAGAAGCTGTTCGGTTATGTTAAGACGATGATGCAGTCAATTAGTAACAATGGCCCCTTTAAAAAACTTGCTGATGAAGTTGAATTGGCTATTCAAAATGACCAAATCATCATGAAGAAACCTAACAATGTTATTCGTGCTATCTCTCATGAGTCTGGTCAGTATGATTCGTATCATTTTACGACGGCTATTGTTGATGAAATTGGTGAAATAACCAGCCGTGATCGAATATCTAAGATTGTTTCTGGTCAAGTTAAGGTTAAGAATCGGCAATTTGTTCAAATATCAACGGCCTATCCTGACCCAAGCGTGCCGTTTCATGATGATGAGAAGATGGTTCAGCAAGCGATGGAACAAGATTATAAGCGTGATGCTGATAGTTATCTTGGTTTAATCTGGTGTCAGGATAGCTTGGACGAAACTTATAAACCTAAAACGTGGTTGAAGAGTAATCCTTTGTTGGGATTGAAGTCACAGCGTGATAACTTGATGGCTGGTTTAACTGATAAGCGTGATAGTGATAGCTTATCTGGTACATTGAGCGACTTCCAAAATAAGAACTTGAATATGTGGTTGCAAGAATCTACAAATAGTTATCTGAAGCTTGCTGATATTGAGCGTGCTGTTATTCCTAGCTTTGATATTAATGGTCGACAAGTTTATATCGGTTTTGATTACTCGATGTTTAGTGATAACACTGCCATTGCATTTGTCTATCCGCATGGAGATGAAAACGGTGACCATCACTGGTTCATATCACAGCACTCATTTATTCCTTGGGAGAAGGCAGGCAGCATTGAAGCTAAAGAAAAACAAGATGGCATTAACTATCGTGAGTTAGAAAAAGAAGGATACTGTACGATTACCAGTCATCCACAGGGATTGATTAATAGTGACCAGGTATACGCTTGGTTATTGAGCTACGTAGAGGATAATCAGTTAGATGTTGTGTTCTTTGGCTATGATGCTTGGGGCGCAACTCCAGCTATTAAGCAACTCGAAGTCAATACCTCATGGCCGTTGATGGCGATTAGACAACGTACTAGTGAATTAAAAGACCCCACTAAGTTTCTGCAATCATCGCTAGTTGAGGGTTCATTGTCACGTTTTAATGACAAAATCATGGAAAAAGCACTGATTAATGCGCAAATCATTGAAGATAAGATAGGGATTCAGGTTGATAAGGCCAAAGCAACACTAAAAATTGATGTTGTGGATGCTTTAATTGACGCTTTTTACCAAGCAATGTACCATTTTGAGTCGTTTTCAACGGTCAATGATCCTGAAAAACAGTATGAAAGAATGACTGATGAGCAAAAAGCAGAGTATCTTTTGAAAGAATCTGGCATGATTTAGGAGGTTAAACCATGTTTTTTAAGCAGTTATTGGCGCCTATATGGCGCTTTTTTGATGCCATTTGCTTCGTAATTGGCGCTATTTTTGCTAATATGTTTGCTTTTAGCTTCGGTAATCGGTGGGGTTGGCTAGGATTAGCTATTACATTGCTGATTGCTGGATATATTAGCGAGATTATTGCAGTTCAGCAAAACAATAAAGGGGGTGATTAGGATTGCCGTTATTTAAGCCTAATATTACAAATGGCTTAGTAATTGGTGGGAATGAAATTGGTTTATCTGATGATGATATTGTTAACTTCATCAAGGTGCAGGACGGTAGCTCAACTTATGTTAGTGCTAGTGAGGCACTGCTTAATTCAGACATTTATTCGATTGTCTTTCAGTTGAGTAGTGACTTAGCGACGTCAGTATTGCATGCTGATGATAACCGTATGCAGGCCTTGATTGATAATCCAAATGGTAATTGGTCAAATACGCATTCGTTTTGGCAGTCAGTTTTTGCACAATTGCTGTTAGGTGGAGAGGCTTTTGCTTATCGGTGGCGTAATGTCAACGGAACTGATCAGCGTTGGGAATATTTGAGGCCAAGTCAAGTGAGTGTGTTTGCCTTACGGGATTATTCAGGTTTGTTCTATAATGTGACCTTTGATTCTCCAGAAGTTGGGGTAATTCAAAATATCCCAGTTAGCGACATGATTCATTTTAGGTTGTTAAGTCAGAATGGTGGTGCTACTGGTGTCAGCCCGCTGCGTTCATTAGCTAGTGAGTTAGCAATTAAGAAGTCGTCTAACAATCTAACATTGAGTGCCTTAGCTAAATCAGTTATGGCCCCAGGAATTTTGAAGATTGATACAGGTCTAGTTAACTCAGAAACTAAGTCGGCTATCTCGCGTAAGTTTGTACAGCAAATGACATCAAGTGGTAATGGACCAGTTGTTATTGACAAGCTAGCTGACTACACTCCGCTAGAGGTTAAGGGAGATGTATCCAAGCTACTTGCGCAAACTGACTGGACTTCTAAACAGATTGCTAAGGCTTACGGCGTTCCAGATAGTATTTTGAACGGAACTGGAGACCAACAGAGTTCACTGCAAATGATTGGCGGTGAATATGCTAAGTCATTGACCCGCTACTCATCGGCGATTGTAAGCGAGTTAAAAAATAAACTGAATACTCAAGTAAGCATGGATATTAAACCGGCCATTGATCCAGTTAATGATGACTACACGACCAATATTGCCACATTCCAACAAAACGGATTACTAAGTGCAGAGCAAGCTCAATGGTTGCTCAAGAACTCTGGTTATCTTCCACAAGATATGCCGGAGTATGAACCTAATGGAAAGGAGGACGCCAATAATGACCCAAATTGATATTAAAGGAACAGTCGTAGATGATGATACGGCTATTGTTTATGATTTCTTTGAGATGAAATGTGCTAGTCCCAAGAGTGTTAATGACGCTTTAAACGATGGTAGTGATGATGATGTGATGGTTAATATCGCCTCAAATGGTGGGGATGTTTTCGCTGCTAGTGAAATTTATACTTCTTTACGTCAATGCCAGCGTAATGTAGTGGTTAATATTCAAGGATTGGCCGCCAGTGCAGCTTCTGTGATTGCAATGGCTGGTAATCAAGTCAATATTAGTCCAACTGGTCAAATCATGATTCACCAGGCAATGTCTGGAACAGTCGGTAACAAAGACGATATGGCCAAGCAAATTGATATTCTTGATGGTATTGATAAGTCGATTGCTTCAGCTTATGAAGCTAAGACAGGAATTGACCAGGGCGAGTTGTTGAACATGATGGCTAATGAAACTTGGTTAGGTGCGCAAGACGCAGTTAACAAAGGTTTCGCCGATCAGATTATGTTTGTCAACGAAGATGAATTGCAGCCAGTTAATTCAACTGAACAAGCTATTCCAAAACGGGCTGTTAATAAATTATTGAATTTAATTAACAAGGCCGAGTCAGTCAAGACTTTAAAAACAAATGAAAAAATTGAAGAAGAAAAAGAAAATAGTCGTTTATCTGATTTACGTAGTCAGAAGGCGGCTATTTTACTTGAAAAAATTTAAGGAGGTTCCAGATGGGACAAAACGTAAATGCTTTAAATGAAACTTGGATTGCTGCTGGTCAAAAAGTAAGCGATTTACAAGCTAAGGCACAAGCTATGGTAGATGATGACACTGTGACTGCTGAAGAAGTTGCTACTATCAAGAATGATATTGAAAACGCTAAGGCTAAGCGTGATTTAGCTCACGAAAACTTGGTAAATGCTCAGGCAGAAGAAATTGTGAATACCGAGGTACATCCGTTGGACAAGGAGGAAAAAGACCAAAAGCGTAAGTTTGTTGATGAATTTAAGGACTATGTTAATGGCATTCCTAACGTCGTGAATGAAGTTAATTCATCTACAGACGAGGGTGGTAACCGTATTGGTTTGACGATTCCTCAAGATATTGAGACGACTATTCATGCCTTGGTACGTCAGTATGAAAGCTTGCAAGAATTAGTTAATGTCGAACACGTTACAACTAGCAATGGTTCACGAGTTTACGAAAAATGGACGGATGTGACACCGCTTACTAATTTGGATAATGAAGATGACCTAATTGGTGATATTGACGATCCAAAGTTGACCCTAGTTAAGTACTTAATCAAGCGTTATGCAGGTATTCAAACGATTACTAATTCTTTGTTGAAGGATACGGCTGAAAACATTTTGGCTTGGTTGTCACAGTGGATTGCTAAGAAGGTAACTGTTACTCGTAATGCAGCTATTATCGAGCAAATGAAGGTACTTCCTAAGAAGCCAACCATCGCTAAGTTTGATGATATTAAGGACATGGTTAACGTTCAACTTGACCCAGCCATCACTACTACCTCAATCTTTATCACTAACCAAAGCGGATACGGAGTTTTGGCCAAGGTTAAGGACGCTTTCGGTAACTATTTACTACAACATGACCCAACTCAACCTGATGTTCACATGATTGATGGTAAGACAGTCAAGGTTGTATCAGATAAGTGGTTGCCAGATGTATCTGGTTCACACCCACTTTACTTTGGGGACTTGAAGCAGGCTATCACGTTATTTGACCGTGAACAAATGTCTTTGCTATCAACTAATGTTGGTGCCGGAGCATTTGAACGTGACCAAACTAAGATTCGTGTAATTGATCGTTTTGATGTACGTCCAACTGATACTGATGCTGTTATTGCAGGTAGTTTTAAGGAAGTTGCTGACCAAAAGGCTACTACATCGGAAACTCCCAAGGCCTAATTAGCTAACTAGTCGCCTACAAATACACAGTATGTCAGTGACAGGCGGCTATTAAGGAGTATTTATGCAGGTAGATATTAAGCAACTAAAAACATCATTAAGAATTGATAGTGATGAAGATGATGCGTTGTTAAATGGGTATTCAATGGCTGCTGAACAGTATGTGAAGAACGCAGTTGGGATTGATTTTCCTAGTTTTTGGGACAAAGAAGAGGTTAAACCACTATTAGAAACAGCTATTATTGCGCTTGCTAGTGGTTATTACTCGTTTAGAACTTCATTATCACTAGTTCAGTCTTATCCAGTAGACTTGGCTACTGATTCGATCATTAGCCAATTGCGGGGAGAATATGAGCGTTTTAGCTTAGAAGAGGTGAAAAATGGCAATAAACCCTCTTGAATTTAACGAACGGTGTGAGTTTGGTCATTATGAAACTAAACCTAACCCTAAAAATGGGAATAAGAACAATGTTTTTGTTTCTGATTTTTCACGTTGGTTTGGTTATCGTACTCAAACGCTGAATCAGCAGTTCACACTCTTAGGTGTTAACAAGCAGCATACTAAAATGATTGCCATTCGACATGATGACAAGGTAAATGAACAAGTAAAAGTAAGAATTAAAGGGATTGTCTATGACGTGGTGCTTATCTCATCAGACGATCGTTCCGCCCGTGAAACTTTTGACCTGCTTACCTTGGCCCTTCCTGAAAAACCATGAGTTTTGAGGAACAAATGGATAGTTGGCTTGACCAAGTTGGCGGACTGGTTAATCTGACGGTTGAAGAACGGGAAGAAGTGACCAGTAAAGGGGCTGAAACGCTTAAAAAAGAATTGAGCGTAGCAACTAAGCAAGCTGGTCACTATAATCCACATCGTAAAGAAGGAAAGCTAAAGCATCTGGCTGACTCTTATGTCACAGGAAACCTTGATGGTACTAAAGAGGATGGGAATACGGCCGTTGGTTTTGAAACTAAGGATGCCAACCATGCTCGTATTGCTCGTTTCCTTAATGATGGCACTATCAAGATGAAAGGCGATTCATTCTACGACAAAGCAATCATTGCATCAAAAGAAAAGACGTATGCCACAATTCATGATACTTTAACTGCGTTACAGCAGAGAAAGGCGAATAAATGACGGCACTAATGGATTTATATGAAGCAGTAAAGTCTGGCGTTGATTGGGCAGATAATGTATTTGTAAAAAATATAGATGAAAGTGAGGCTAAAACAGACCTCACTTTTTTGTTAGTCCGAGATGCTACCCAAGAGTTAGAAAATTACGGTAGCAATACCTTTCACACCATGACCTATACGCTTCAAATTCAGATTTTTTATGCTTCTGATTCCGACCTGGATTACGATGAGGTCGAGTTGAAGTTGTTCAGATATTTAGAAAGTAAAGGATATCTGATTAGTAATGTGAGGGGCAGGCTGCAAGACCCAGATACCTACCAGGACTATCAGACATTCTTAGTAAACATAGAGAAAGAGGTTTAATTTATGGCAACATTAGGAATTACAAATGCTTGGGTTGCAAAAGTAGACGCAACCACATTCAAGGTCATCACTGGAGTTGATGGCATTAACGGTTCAGCTAGCGATACTGATGGTAAGTTTTTAATTAATGAAACGAGCTCTAAGGGGATTGCTTCGTTTAACATGACGAACTTACAAGGGGCTACAACCGATATTTATGGATCAAACAAAGTCGTTTATAAGGCTTCAGCTAAGGGTAATGTTCAAGGAGTATTAACGGTTAATAACTTACCAGCCGCCATCAAGGAGCGTTTAATTGGTGATGAACACGATGGACGTGGTGGTTATAAGATTGATGGTAAGGCCAACTCAAACAACTTAATCGCTATTTTAGTTGAATCATCAGATTCATTTGATGAAAACAAAAAGTTGTATGTAGGTCTATATGGTTCAGTAGTTACCGAAGCTTCTAAGAACATGCAAACTAATAATGCATCAGAACAACGGACTACTGATGCACTTACCTTTAGCCCCGTTGAGCGTGGCGATGATGGATTTGGTAAGAATTACTACGGATGGGATGATAACTTTGATGAAGCAAAGATGTTTAGTGATATATTTCCAACTACAGCAGTAGTTAATCCGGGAACTAATACAAACCCAGTCACACCAGCAGGACACTAATTTTTACAAGTCGCTTTGGCGGCTTTTTATTATGTCTGAAAATCAGGCACCAAACTAAAAATATAGGAGATATTAAATGTCAGTAAAAATCGATGTGAAAAAGATGTTAGGTACCACTAAGCGGGTCGTGGTTAAGACAAGTAATAAGAATTTTAAGAAGTCAATTATTTTCATCAAATCTATAAACCGCATCCAGCTAAAACAAATGCAAAATGAAGAAGATAGTCAAGCAATTGATGATTCCAACAGTACTGCAGCGTTGACACTAAATGAGCAAAACATGGATAACATGATTGAGATGTCAGATACTGCGCTAGATTACATCCAATCAACTTTGAAATTAACTGATAATCAGATTGAAAATATTGACGATGAACATAGTTTTAATGATGTGCTGGACTTTGCAACTGAAATTGCGACCAAGGTGACCGGTTCAGAATCTGAAAAAGGTGGTGAAAAAGACACTTTAAAAGCGTAAAGGAGCGCCACGATTATTTAGATAATGTTTTAAAAGATATTGCCTACAATGAACAGCAGGCCATGATTAATTGGCATGTTATGCCCGAAGAATACGAAGCACAGGACTACTATTTAATGTTAGAAGTAATGTCGGCGCAAGCTAAAGAAGATAGGCCACAAGGTGTTACTGGATATTTGCAAGAATTGGGTATTGACCCTAATAACGTGCAGGGCACAGAAAGGAGGTTAACTAATGGCAAAGATAACTAATGAGATGGCGACTAACATATCTTTAGACGTTACTAACGCTAAAAAGTCATTGAAGGACTTAACCCAAGAAGTTAAGAACTCTAATAACGAGTGGAAAATTCAAGAGAATCAACTCAAGGCTGCTGGAGATAGTGCTAATGCTTCTAAGGCTCGCTATGAGGGATTATCCAGCACCGTTGATAAGCAGCGTGAAAAGGTCACGGCCTTAAAAGGTGCGTTGGAAAACACCAACACCAGCACCGAAAAAGGTCAGAAGCTACAAAGCTATTTAACTCAGGAATTAGCAAAAGCCGAACGACAGTTAAACAGCTATCAAGGTCAGTTAGACAAAGCTACCCAGTCCTATAAGTATCAGTCATCTGGATTGGCTAAGCTTAACGATGATATTAAGCACTCAAACGATTTGACTGACGCTAGAGTACGCAAGCTAGAAGCCGAAGGTAAGACTGAAGAAGCTCAAAAAGCACGGCTGGAACAGCTACACTCGGTTAGAGTTAACTACAACAAAATTCTTGACGTTCAAAAGTCAGAATTAAATAAACTAGCTGAAGCTGGCGACAAAAACAGTAGTTCTTATAAAAAACAAGAATTGCGTGTGGCTGAAATGTCAGCAAAGATTGCGGAAACTACTTCTAAGATTAAAGATCTTAACCATCAAGGCATTCATATTGACACTGGTAAGCTGGCTAATTTAAGAGAGCAGTTAAACAAAACTAACGAACTGTTAAATAAAACTAACCATCATTTCAGGACTATTTTTCTTGGTAATGTGGCTGCTAGTGCGTTTACTAACACATTAACATCAGTTCAAACACACTTATCTGACATGGTTCGGTCGGCTAATGACTACAATAAAGAACAACAGGTAATGAATGCTACTTGGACGACACTGACTGATAGTGCCGACAAGGGAAAAGATATGGTTAAGTCTATTAACAACATGTCTACTGCATTTGGTCAATCTAGCGATGTAGTCAATGAATTAGATCAACAGTTTTACCATGTATTCAATCAAAAAGAACCGACTGAACAGTTAACTAAGTCAATGCTGACAATGGCTGATACATTGGGAATGAATAACGAAGAAGTCCAACGCTTGGGACTTAATTTCACTCACATGATGACTTCTTCTAAAATGCAGCTTGGTGATTTTAATATGATCACTGACCAATTGCCAATGTATGGTGAAAAGTTACTTGAATATGAAAAAGAAGTTCAACATAATTCACAGTTAACAATGGCCGAACTGCGTAAGCAAATGTCTGATGGAAAGATATCTGCTGAAGATGCTACCAAGGTCATGAATGAGCTGGGCGATAAGTATAAAGATGCCAGTGAAAACATGATGGGTACCTTTACCGGTATGCAACGTCGTATTAAGTCACAGAGCAAGATGCTGATAGGCTCATTAACAGAACCTATCCTTAATACCAAGAATCCGTTATTTGAATCTGTTTCAAAATGGGTAGCTGATGAACGTACCGTTAAAGAATTCGATAAGCTAGGCAAACAGATTAGTAAGTCATTTAACGTTGTTTCTCAAGCGTTTTCTTCACAGTTTAAATCAAAAGATTTTACTGATTTTGCAAATAGCGCTATGGAAACAGCTACTAAAAAGATTGAGCAGTTTGGAAATTATATAGCTAATCACGCTAAAGATATTCAAAATTTCTTTAAAATGGTCGCAGAGCTAAGTAAAACCGGTTTTGGAGTTATGGGAACCACTCTAAAAATAGCTTTGCCACTATTAGAATCTCTAGGATCATTTGCATCTAAAAACCCCACAACGTTCAAGATATTAGCTGGTTCTATATTAGGCGTTAATCTAGCAATTAAAGGGACGTTATCGGCGTTTAGAGGTTTTGAGACAGCCAGAGCAGCTATTGGTGTAATAAGATCTTTTAAAACAGCCTTAACCGGAATGTCGATTATTCAAAAAACTACCACTGCTGTTAAAGGGTTTGGACTAGCACTCAAAGGATTGGTAATCGGAAATCCAATTGGACTTATAGTAACTGCTTTAGTTGCTCTTGGGGTTGGTTTATACGAACTTTATAAGCACAATGCCAAGTTTAAGAAATTTGTCGATGGTATCTTTAAATCACTAGCTGATGCTGGTAAAAAGATTGGTAAATCCGTTGGAGATATTGGTAAAAAAATATCTAAAGCGTTCAATCCCATTGGTAAAGACATTAATAAAGAACTTAAAGGTTCATTTAAAGGCGTTGGCCAAATATTTAGTGGTGTTGGTAAAGAATTCAATAAGGCGTGGGGTAATGTAAAAAAAGAATTTTCAGTAGATACAAAGGAAATACAACATGGTCTATCTGAATTTGGTAAGTTTTTTGGAAATATATTTTCTGGTGTTAATAAATTTCTAAAGGAACATCAAAAAGAGTTTAAACAATTTGGAAAAGTAATAGCAGATGTGTTTAAAACAACCATTACAGTAGCCTTAATACCGCTAGGTATTGCCTTTGGAGTTGCCTTTACTGGTATTCGAGTAGCTATTTCAATGCTTATTGCTGCTATTGTACCCGTTGCAAAAATATTTGCTGATGTATTTAAGACAGTTATAGGCGTATTGTCCGGCGCTGCCAAAGTTATTACAAGTACAATGAAGCTTATTTACCATATTTTTACAGGAAACTGGAAAGCTATTGGTAAAGATATAAAGGTAATATTGGCTGGATATTCTAAAATATTTAGTTCTTTCATTAAGGGCTCTATAAGTATTTTTAATGATTTTTGGAATGGTATTTGGAAAATACTTTCTGCCGGAGTTAAAACATTAGGCAAGATGTTGGCACCAATTGGAAAGGTTTGGAATAAATGTTGGGATGGTGTCACAGATTACTTCAAGTCTATCTGGAACGGTATCGTTAAGTTCTTTGAGCCAATTATTAAGTGGTTATCAGACATCATTACAACCACTATCCGTAATATCCAAAAGACTTGGGAGAATATCTGGAACTCAATCAGTTCGTTTTTCTCTGGCATTTGGAAGTGGATTACTAAAACCGGTAGCGATGCCATCAACGGTATTCATGACACTATTTCAAGTGTGCTAGATAGCATTGGTAAAGTCTGGAATAATATGTGGCGTTCATTTTCTGACTTCTTTGGTTCAATCTGGGGAGATATTAAAAGCTTTGCCAAAAAAGGAATGGACGGCGTTATTAGTATCATTAACCAAGGTGTTGACGCTATTGATAATGTTTGGAAGTTCTTTACCGGCCACGAAACGAGTATTCATCATTTAGAACCTGTACATTTTGAGCGTGGTGGTATTGTTAAGACTCGTATGTCGATGATTAATGATGGTAAAGGTGAGAATTGGAAGGAGCTCATTCAATTACCAGACGGCCAGTTAAAGATGTCTAACAAGCGTGACCATGTCTTGCCATTGCCAGTTGGTACCCGTATTTATAATGGCGAACAAACAAAACAGATTATGAACGCTGCCGGTGTGACGAAGTATGCCAGTGGTGGAATTGTTGGCGATGTTATTGACTGGGGTAAGGGGGCATTTAACGATGTATCTAGCTGGATCGGTGATAAGTTTGAAGCTGTTACTAGTTTCCTAAAAGACCCACTTAAGAATGTAGTCAATATGATTACTAAGGCCACTGATAGTATGTATTCTGGCCTACACAATTTTGGCGATATGGCTCACGGTGTCTGGGATAACCTCTACAATCCGATTGCTGATTGGTTTAAAAAAGGCCTGGAAGAAGTCAAAAAGAGCATGTCTCGCTCGGCTCCTGGTGGTGCCGGTGTCGAACGTTGGCGTAGTCAAGTAGTCGATGCCCTGAAAGAAAACGGTATGAGTACCGAAAGTTGGGCAGTAGATAAGATTATGCGCCAGATCGCTACCGAATCTAATGGTGATGAGACTGTTACCCAGGGCGGATATACAGATATCAACACAATAACGGGTGATTTAGCCAAAGGATTAATGCAAACTATTAGTTCTACGTTTAATGCTTATGCGTTCCCTGGTCACGGTAACATCTTCAATGGTTACGATAACTTGTTAGCAGCTATTAACTATATCAAGCACACCTATGGACCAGACATGCCAAGTATTGGTGAAGGACATGGATATGCTAACGGTGGTCTTGTATCAAACCATCAGATAGCTCAAATTGCTGAGGGTAATAAGCCAGAAATGATTATCCCTTTGGACTCGATGAAGTCCGCCCGTGGATTTGAGTTACTTGGTAAAACTGCCGTAGCGATGGCAGCTCGAGATGGTCAACAACCTACTACGGTTGATAACGCTGAGACTAACAAGAAGTTAGACACATTAATCATGCTCATGGCGCAAATGGTCGGTATCAATCAAGACCAATTGAACAGTATGTTGAGTAGTGGTAATCATGACAACCGTGCTTTGTATCAACAAATGGCACAAGATACGGCTATGCGTAAGTATCAATCAATTTGAGGAGGAATAAATGAGTCGATTATATGTGATGAAAAAAGGTCATGAAGAGATTGATTTAACTGCTCGACTACCGTCCGTAACCTTATTGGAGGTTAGAAGTGGTGCTCCACAGTTGAATCCTAACTACACAGCTATTACTGGCAGTGATGGCCAGCGTTTGCAGTCTATTGCATTCAATAGTTCGACTGTGACGGTTTCGTTATTGATTAAGGGGTTAAACCGTGGGGACTTTAATTTGTCAAAGTCGGCCTTGCAACGTGAATTATATGCTCGTGTTCCTTTGAGAATCAGAACGAGTGATAATCCAGGTAAAGCAATGTGGGTGGTGGCTAATCCGACCGATATAACACCGCTTAGTCAATCAGACGATGGACAAGTTGATTTCACTTTCACGGTAATTAGCGGAACTAAAATCACACCTTTTAGAAGTGATGAGATTGCTAGTAACCAAGATAAGCTAGACTTTGGCATGGGTATTCCTGATTTAGACAATCTTCCAAGTTATTCATTTTCTAGCAATTCATTTAATATCTACAATCCTAGTGATTTAGAAATTGACCCCTATATTCAACACCACGATTTAATTATTAAGATTAGGGGGAACGGTTCATCGGTCGTTGTCACTAATCAGACTAATGGCACTAGCTTTACTGCTAATACCAGTTTAAGCGGTAACGATGAACTTGTAATGAATGGCATTACCCTCTTTAAGAATGGACAAGCTGGACAAGTTGATACCGACTTTAGCCACATCGTATTAGCAAAAGGTAACAATAACATCACTGTATCTGGTCTAAGTGGTGCTAATGTTACCTTTTCGTTTCCATTCTTATATTTTTAGTTGAATACTAACAGCAAAGTTATTATCAGGAGCAGAGACCAGACAACCAAATTACCGTTGACTGCTCTTGATTTTTCAACGTTTCAAACTACTTGGGAAAAGAATAGTAGCTATCAGGTTACCTTTACTGCTTATGATGACAGTAGCTTGTCGTTTGCGCTGCTGCAGGTTGAAAACAGTGTGTTATATGACGGGCAAGAATACATCATTAAACAAGCTACTGATACCTATTCTGGTGGCGTACACACTATTCAAGTTACTGCCACACATATTTTTTATCAGCTTAATAATCGACGTCAAAACGAAGTTAGAAAAGGGGATGTATCTTACAGCTTGCAGGATTCACTAAATTTCCTGATGAGTGTGGCCCCTGAATATCATTATCAAGTATTTGGCGATATAAATACTCACAAGACGTTAACTGATTTTGGCAACTGTACTGTCACAGACGGATTAAGTACTATTTCTTCTAATTTTGGCATTTACGCTATTGTGCCAGATAATCACACCATTAATTTGTTCAGTGAAGCAAACTGGGTTAAAAAGACTGGTAAGGCTTATTATTACCGTCACGATACGAGTGATGTTCAGTTGCAGTATGATTCTTCTAATATTGTCAATCGAGTGCAGATTGTCTCAACAAACGATACACCACAGTTTCAACCGTTTTATGTGACGGATGAGGAGTCCATCAAGCAGTGGGGTATTAGGGACGGAGAACGAGTTGAAAACGATCAGAACAATGACACTTCTGGCAACGTAGCCACAGCTAAACGAATGTTAGTGACTCAACCAGATTTAGCACTAACAATTACTACGCAAGCTCAAAATATTAGTAAGGGTGAACAATGGACGTTAGTTATTCCTGAATCAGGTATAACTACTAAAGTCCAAGTTGTTTCTATCACTGATACACCGTTCTTTCCTGGGAGTATGCAAGTTAGCTTAAACAATACTCGTCAAAATTTCCTAGACGCTTTCAATGCTCGTAATCGTGAAATTACCGAGTTAAAAGGCACTATGTCAGCTAATGGAGGCGGAGAAGCTACTAAAACGAATATGTGGGTTATTGGAAAGGTATCGGAGGTTTAAATGTCAGATAGTACACCTATTATTCAATATGCTGATAGTTCTGGTAACCGTGCCTATGCCTATACTCATTGGAAAGCAATTACCGGAGTTCCACAGGTTCTGATTGACGCTATTAATAAAGGATTTCCCTCTGGCGATAGTGGTGGTAAATCAGTTGCTTCAGTGTTACTAGTTTCTCCTAATGGGACAAACTTTAAACTAACGGTTAACGATGATGGCCGATTAATCACGACGAAGGTGACCACATGAGTTTTAATAGTTTAATTAGTCGTCTAAGTGCGATTAAAAGTAGATATGATAGTTATTCATTGGCATTAAAAAAGGCCGGAATTATTGATGATATTCCGACATTTGTTTTTAACGTTGGTCAAACTGAATATAACGAAGTAGCTTTCCAACAATTGTGGAGGGCTTTTTATTTGGCTAAAAATCGCATTAATTGGTTGATTACCACGACTAATGGCAATGGATTTACCAATAAATTAGGTAATTTCATTGATGTAGTCGATTTTAAGGAAATTAATCAAGTTAATGGCGATAATGTCCAGGCTAACTATCTAAATCAAGTAGCTAAGATGGAAAACATTTTAGATCAACTACAAGCCGTCTTAACTGACAGTAAAATTTTATAAAGGAGAATTCAATGCCAAAATACGTTGAATTAAATACGGAATTAAGCACTAATTCAGCAACGATTGTGGACGCACTTAATGGCCGACAAGGCGATAATAACCGTGAAGTTCATCTATGGATTAAGAATGGTCAATCTAACTATGATTTGACCAATAAGACAGTCACGTTAGAAGTAAAGGATAGCGCTGGAGTTGTTAAAACGGCTTCAACCATGAACGACACGAGTGGAATCACTACTGGCCGTTTTTCATTGCTTATTCCTGGCATGTTTTATCAAGCGCCCGGTCCCGTGATGGAAGCATTCATTGTGATTAAAGCTAATGACAATACGACTGTTTTGTCTACTATTCCGATTAGCTTTCAAGTGATTGAAAACAACATCATGATTACACAGAGCCAGTCTAAATTGTATTTAGATGGTGTTCAGCAAGTCATTGATGAGTTTAATAGTCGTTTCAAGGGAGCAACACAAAACCTAGAGGCCATGGAGACGGCAACTAAGTTGCTACAGCAGGCACTCGATAACGTCACCGCACAGATTAATGGTAAGGGCCTGGCATCTAAGGGGGATGATAATACCTTCACTGGTAGCAATACCTTTACTAATCCAATTAAAGGTTCACTACAAGGAGTAGCCACTAATGCCTTATCAGCCAACACGGCTAATGACCCAAACGCTGCTCACGTAACTAGTAGGAATGACTTTAGCAATTACAAACAAACTTTTGGGACCATTGCATTAACGGAAGGTATTTCTAGAAATTTGATGTACACCTTTGATGCCATTTTGTGGGGTGTACATGTTACGTTTTATCAGACCCCAATTGGTGTACAGATTTATGTCAATGGTTCATTGTCAGAGCGAGATAGTTCTTGGGACTGGCAGTCAACGGGCGTTAGTTTAAATAATAATATTAATCCGCCGCTTACTGATTATATTATTGCTGTTTCTGCCGCTAGTGGTGTTGTTGGATATAGTTATCGCTTATCATTTGAATTTCAAGTGAAAGTAACTACTACTGGCAATATCTTGATTAGATTGTTTAGAACTGATACAGCCTATGATCCAGGTAAACAAGATGATGCCTGGGGAATTGTGCATGTTAAAAATATGAACGTAGAAGGTGCTGCATTCTATCCATCATTTGTGTAGGGGGGTATAAATGCCAGATAAAAATACATTTGTAACTACTGACGATGTTGTTGCATTATCCAGTGGGCTAACTTTTAAGTCGGTAAGCAAAATAGTTAATGGAGTTAAATTTACATTTTCTAGAAGTGGCCCGTTGGTAATAGTAACGGCTAACGGTTTTGCAACAGCAGAAACAGGTAATTTTTCCGGACTCGTTCCAACGGGTTACCGTCCTGAATCAATCGCAGTATTACCTGTTGTTGGATTCGGTACAAGCGGTGCCATGCTAATTAATAATGCTGGTGGTACCTATATGCCGCAGGCTGTTGTTGCTGGTAACTATTTTAGGTCATCAGGCAGTTATTTAACGGCTGATCCAATGCCAAATTAGGAGGGTATATGAAACGGCACATTTTATTAAATGAAGATATGATAATCACGGCGTGGGAAACCATCATGTTAGGTCTAGTTATCTTAGTGCAGTCCCAACAGTTACACCATCGGTTACCTCCTATTCTTGATTGGACGGACGATGTCACATCGGGCATGATTTTCCTAGTACTTGGTATTCTGGTATTAGTAAACGCTGTGTGGGACTTTTACTGGTATAGAATTCGAATTATATTGCTGACTGCTATGGCGTTCATGTGGACGTTTTTAACTGCCAGTTTTTTATTTGACGACTTATCAGATAATCATATTACGATCGTTCCTTTGCTGTTTGGTGTGGTAGTTTTGCGCATTATGCTAATCGCTAAGCGAGAGCCACCATACAAGCTGAAAGGGGGCGAGAATGGATAATACAGTTACTGTGGCAGCTATTAGTGCGTTTGCCGCAATAGTAACCGCTTATTTAGGTTTTCGTGGTAAACATGAAGATACACTTAGTTCCATGGTTAAAGACCAGAGCGACCTAATTCGAGACCTGAAAGAACAAGTTGTTCAATTTCAAGTCGAGAACAAGCAGCTAAAAGAAACGGTCGATAATCAGAACAAGGTAATTGATAACTTAACCGAACAAGTTGGACAATTACAGAAAGAAATAGCGATATTAAATTCACAGACTAAGGAAGCTTAGTCTTTTTATTTTGGAGGTAAATATGAATAACGTAGTAGATACACTTGCAACGATTGGGACATTGATTGTACTTGGTGCTCCGGTAGTTCACGGGGTAGTTAAATTTTTGAAGTCTAAGACAAAGAACAACAACGTGCAACTCTTTTTAGGTTGGGTTGACCAAGCCGTCGGGTCATTGGAAAACAGCGACCTATCTGGCACTGAAAAGAAGTACAAGGCCATTAGTTACGTTAGCAATCGTCTAGTAGCTAACAACTTAGTTGGTAAGTTCAGTGAACAACAGATTAGCGCAGCAATTGAGATGGCTGTGAATGCCCTGCACACAAGCAATGCTGAATCGGTAACTTCAAATGTCAATGAATCTGAACAAGTTGGCTTGCCAACGATTAAGAACTATGTGAATGGTCCTGTAAATGGAGGTGCTAAATAATGGGATATGATGTACAGAAAGCTTTAAACGCAGCTTATAGCATGTTACATGGTGTTACTTATTCAATGGATTGGGATAAGCGTGATGGGCTAAGTGCTGATGGTACGACCTACTTTGATTGCTCTGGTTTTGTTTACTGGTTGTTGAATCAAGCTGGTGCGATTGATGATAGCTATTTGAAGCGGTCACACTTTACCGGTACTTTGAAGCAAGACTTGGAAGCTGCTGGATTTGTTGAAGTATCTGGCGACCAAGTACAAGCTGGTGATATTTATATCTGGGGTGGAAATTACGGAGAACAGGCTGGCGGTGCTTGCCATACTGGTATGTTTGTCGATGGATCTAATCAGATTAGTTCGTGCTACTACACACTAGGTAGCTGGAACGAGGCCGTGGTAGTTCTTGACCATGATTACTACTGGGGACTTGACGGCCAGCCAGAGTATCATTTCTTCCACTATGTAGGTAGTTCAAATGAACCTATTTCGATTGATCGTCCTGTGACTGAAACACCGACTACTTCGATTGACCAATTTAAGGCTGGTGGCAATGAGTTTGTGCTTGGAGGACAGTTTACTGTAACGGACGCACAGCGTGTGAACGGTATCTTCCAGGTACGTGCTGATGAGTTAACTGCTGAACCATTTGATTGGACTGACAATGGTATTCCTGCGGTACTACTACAAAATGTTAATGGAAGCCAGTCAGACTTCAAAGCTGGGGATGTGGTTCGCTTTAAGCCAACGTATAACTCTGGCACGATTGATGATTATGATACGCAAGTTAATGCGGTAGGAATTGAGTACATCAAGGGCTACGATATTATTTGGTATGATGCTGATAAGTTCTGGAACCACGATTAATAAAAGGGCTGCGGCCCGTACATATCTAAACTGGTTGAAAAAGACCAGTTTAAAAAATAGCGGTCCAAGTTGCGTATTTGCTTTAAATTTGCAAGTCGGTCCATGATTTATTTTTATTAATTTTTTATAACGTTTTGTGTATACTGAAATTATCAAGTGTAAAGGAGGAAATGATATGTCACTTGAAGAAAAATTAGATGCAACTAAGGACAAACTTGCGGGTAAGGCAAAGGAAGTCCAAGGTAAAGCTAAGGATGTAGCGGCTGATGCTAAGGATGCTGCTAAAGATGTAGCTGATAAGGCAAAAGACGCTTTTAAATAATCAATAAAAGTGTTCTAGCAGGTAATTAAGTTCCTTAACGGAGCTTTTTTATTGTAAAAAATTAATACCATACTTTGAAGGAGGGGACAGTGAAGAAATTTTTAAGCGAATTTAAAGACTTCATTAGTAGAGGTAATGTTGTTGACTTAGCCATTGGTGTAATTATCGGGTCTGCCTTTACAGCGGTTGTTAAATCATTTACTACTAATTTAGTCAATCCTATTTTGGGACTGGTTACTGGTCGAGGAACTGATTTATCAGAATTGAAGCTTAAGGTAACAGATAGCTTAGTATTTAACTATGGTGCCTTTTTAAACGATTTAATAAACTTTATCTTGATAGCCTTGGTAGTGTTTGTCATGGTTAAATTGATAAACAAGTATTTAATCAAGCCTAAGAAGGTGGATAAGGGACCTGATCCTCAGCTTGTAGTGCTTGAAGAAATCCGTGATTTGCTTTCTAAAAACAAATAATTTTAGTTTATTAAGCGTTACGGCGTTATCTGGAGCGACAGCAATAGTCTATTAAATTATGACTAACTTAAGGGCTGCGGCCCGTACATATTTGATATAATATACATAACCATATTATTCAAGTTTCTCTAACTAAAATGAATTGGTCTTTAATAACAAAACACACCCTGATTACCTGATTGTAATTGGGGTGCTTTTATCATATTCGTGCAAAAGTCGTGTGGATTGCTTGTAAATGTTGATATATCAACATGTTTTATGCGTCCACCCAGACTCGAACTGGGAGCAAAGACTTAGGAGGTCCTCGTTTTATCCCGTTAAACTATAGACGCGAACTTTGTCATTATACCCAAAATTAAAAATAATGACAATCGTCATAAGGAGCGGCTGCTTTTTGATATAATAATTTAAGAAGCAATCTAGAAAGGAGCTGGCAAACTTGAGTAGCCAGAAAAACAATGGGTAAAGTATACGAAGTTAAGCATCCTCTAATTCAACATAAGTTGACAATGATTCGGCATAAAGAGGTCGGTACAAAAGATTTTCGGGCGCTAGTCGATGAATTGGCGATGTTACTAACCTATGAGGCTAGTCGAGATCTTCCGCTAGAAGATATTAGTTTTGACACGCCAGTTGCCCATACTACGCAAAAGCAACTAACGGGTAAAAAATTAGCCGTGGTGCCGATTTTGCGGGCTGGATTAGGCATGGTTGATGGTATTTTGGAATTAATCCCAGCTGCTAAAGTGGGGCATATTGGGATGTATCGCGACGAAGAAAGTTTAGAGCCAGTCGAATATTTCATTAAGTTACCGGAAGATATCCAAAGTCGTGAAGTATTATTAGTTGATCCAATGTTAGCTACGGGTGGGTCAGCTCGGGATGCCATTAGTGCTTTAAAGGCCCGTGGCGCTCAAAAAATTAAGTTAATTACCTTAGTTTCAGCTCCAGAAGGGGTTGAGGCCGTTTTGGCTGAGCATCCTGATGTTGATATTTTTACTGCTTCAATTGATGAAGGACTAAACGACCAGGGCTATATCGTGCCTGGTCTTGGGGATGCTGGTGATCGACTCTTCGGTACCCATTAATTTAGGATACAGAGAACATGAATAAAGAGTCTAATCAAGGGCCAACACAAAAGACCCGTTTGCAACTTTTTGATAGGCACACACAATCTTCAGACCGTAGTAGGGGCAAGATAATCGTCTTAGGCCTGGCTCTGCTCGGCCTTTTTTGTGTGGGTTTAGGATTGCTTTTTTACCAGCAACGACCAGTTAAGCCAACTCAGAGGGTTGCTACAGCTCAACCGATTACGTTACACACTAAAGCCAAGTATGCGATAGTTATTGATGCCAAGACGGGTCAAATTTTGGGACAAAAAGATGCTAATCAATTAGTTGGGATTGCCTCACAAACTAAGATGTTAACAGCTTATGGTGTCTTGCGAGCAGTTGAACGGGGGCAAATTAAGTGGAGTGACAAGGTACCCATTAATCAGCATACGGATTGGTCGAATAAAGATTCGGATACGTATGCTCATCTGGATATTCATGCAGGCCAAGCAATTGCTGTTCGGGCGTTATATGGTGCAATGTTTACCAGTTCGGCTAATGATGCAGCCTTGGCTTTAGCTGAGTACGTTAAACCTAAAGATAAAAGCCAGCAAGCAGAACTGCAGCAGTGGGCTGATGAATTACATTTAACAGGTTCTAAATGGTACAACGCTGCTGGTCAGGTTAATCGAGATGCCTTTGATTTTGAGGTGAAAAATGCCCAGCCAAACGCTGAAAATAAGGCAACGGTCACGCAATTAGCTACCTTGGCTTGGCAGGATTTGAAAATGGATCCTAGTTTGCGAGAGTACTATCAAAAGTTGGGCTTAGTTTATCACCCGACGCCGGATGTAAATAAGATTGCTCAAACTGAGTACTCTAAGTTTAAACAACAGGTTTTACCGAATTTACATAATGCTGATAATTTTAAATTTGAAGGCTTAAAAACCGGCTCAACTCCTGATTCTGGGGGTGCATTTACTGGTTTGTTAAAGGATCGTGCTGGTCATGAATTGATTACGGTTGTCAGTGGTGCCGGGCGTTACACGGACCAAATTGAACGTTACCAATATACCGTTGATGTGGCTAATGAAGTCTTAGAACATACTGTGCCTTGTACTTTTACTGCTGGTCAGACCATTGCTGGAGCTGGTACAGTCGTTAATTCAGCAGTAAAAACTGGCAAAACAGCGGTTGTTGTGCAAGAAACGAAAACTTATTGGGTTCCTAAGGAAGCTCAGTCATCTAATTTAGGTGTTTATCCGCCAAACAAAATTAATCAGGCCCCTGTTAAGAATGGTCAAAGGATAGTGAAATTGACACCGGCTTTAAAAACAGAGTATATTCCTAATAGTCAAAAAACTGATCGAGGTTTAGCGATGATCAGTACTCAAAATGAAGCGACAGCTGCCTGGTGGCAACGATGTTTTAATTGGCTCTTTGTTTATTCGTAAGGTTTCTATCGGTTTATCTGAATATTTCAGGTAGACCGATTTCTTTTATTAGGAAAGTTACCCTCCTTATCGCTTGATAAACAAGCTTTATATGGGCATTTTATCCATTAAAATATGGTATACTACTGTTGAATTTTTATTTGGAATTAGATATGTGAGGAGAAGGAAATGGTTCAAAAAGAAACACATCGAGTGAAGATGTTCAAGGCCGGGAAACTATGGTTAACAGCCGGGGTTACGGTAGCTACTTTGGGAGCGGTATCAGCTACCCAAGTCAATACACCAGCGCTGGCCGCTGAAGTTACTAGTACGAGCAGTGCTGATGATCCAATGCAATTAGCTGATGGTGAATATCAAATTAACTACGTTATGAATGAAAGTGGTAAAACCACGCCATCCATGATGCAGTCGATGTTTGGTAATCCAGCTACGGCAGTGGTTAATGGTAATCAAATTACCATGACCTTTACCTTCAATGATTCAATGTTTACTACGGCAGCACAGTTGTCTGATATGTTGACCTCGTGGACCTTTAACGGGGTGGAATCACAAAAGAGTGGTATTACCCGTTCCGTTACGCTGGATAAGGCAGCTCTTGCTTCAACTATTAAGATGGATGTTGCTTATCCACACCATCAACAGGCTGATTTTAATTTTAAGTCGGCAACTTTAGTTAAGGCGGCCTCTGACTCCACTAGTACAGCTAGTCAAACAAGTACCGCTACTATTTCTGATAGCAAAACGTCAGCTAGTACTAGTACTGCTAGTGATTCAGTAGCGCCAATTAGCCAATCTGCTGCGCCTAACAGTGATGTCAATAAGCATGATGTTGGCTTTCAGATGATGCGCTTTGATGATCCTAAGACTCCATCAGTGATGTCTAAGATGATTGCCCAGCCGGCTAAGGTTTTTTATAGCGCCGATGGTAAAAACGTTACCATGACCTTTAGTTTTTCCAATAGTGGTTCAGCATTTGGTAACGGACAAGCGCTATCGGATATGCTGCATTATTGGAAATTTAATAATGTCCCAGCTACTAAAAATGGCTTAGATTGGACAGTGACTTTGCCAACTAAGGATCTAGATAAGGCCATCCTCATGGAGGTGAGTTACTTCCAAGTTGAACAGGCTCAGTTACTTATGGATAAAATGCCTGCTTTTGTGGATGTTACTTCGTTATCCGCTAGTACCCAGGCCAGCACAAAAACTAGTGAATCAGCAAGTCAATCAATCATTACTAGTACAACCCTAAAAGAATCAATTAGTTTAAGCTCAAGTAAGGCAGGTAGTGAAAGCCAGTCTGCTAGAGCTAGTTTGAGTCAAAAAGTTAGTGAACAACAAAGTGATTCACTAAGCAAATCTAATAGTGTTGACCAAAGTCAGAGTGAAAGTCAAAGTAAAGTAGCAAGTGCTTCAACTAGTTTGAGTGAAGCGCTTAGTGCCAAGCAAAGTACCTCTGTGAGTGAGTCTATTAGTACCAGTTTGAGCCAAGTTAATAGTCAAAAAGCAGCTTCAACTAGCCAAACCAGCGATTCAACGACTTCTGACAGCCAAGACACAACTAGCCAGATCAGCGACTCGACAGTATCAGACAGTCAAGGCTCAACTAGTCAATCAACAACTGATAACAATAGTGTTAACAGCCATGAAATTAGCTATAAGATGATTCGCCATGATGGTAGTAATCAACCTTCAGTTATGGCTAAGATGGTTTCTCAACCAGCCAAGTTGGTTTACAGTGCTGATGGACAAAATGCAACTTTGACTTTTAGTTTTGCTAATAGCGGTTCATCATTTGGTAATGGCCAAGCCCTATCAGATATGTTGCATTATTGGAAGTTTAATGGCGTACCCGCTCAAAAGAACGGCTTGGACTGGACAGTAACTTTGCCAACTACGGATCTTAATAAGATGATTCTGATGGAAGTAAGTTATTTCCAAACTGAGCAAGCAGAATTATACCTAGATGCAGTGCCAGCCTTTGTGGCACCAGACAAACCATCTAATAACTCGACTAGTCAAACCCCTTCAGTGCCAACTAGTCAAGCTTCACAAAGTACTAACAGTCAATCAACAGCTTCTGATAACCAATCCAGTGATTCCAACAGTAAGTCAACTGGCACTTCAACTAGTACAACTCCGGCTTCACAAGGTTCAGATTCTAAGTCAAACAGTATTAGCAACTCAACTACTAGTGAATCTCAAGTCACTAATAGCCAAAATGCTAAAAAGGCCATTGTTCCTGGCACTTACTCTGCTGATTACAGTATGAAGAAGTCTGGTACCGCTGAGCCATCCGTTATGGATAAGATGTTTGATAAACCCGCTAAGGTTGTTATTAGTGCCGACGGGAAGCAAGCCACTTTGACCTTTACCTTTACTCAGGGGGATACTACTTTTGGTAGTGGTGATTTGTTGGCTAACATGTTGAAAGAATGGACTTTCAATGGCGTGCCCGCCGTGCGTGATGGCCGTAACTGGACGGTAACTTTACCAAGTAACGCTTTGAAGAACGCCATTCATATGAAGGTAACTTACTTCCAAACGGAAGAAGCTGATCTTTACTTAAAGGATTGGAATATGGATGATTCGGGGGCTGATAGTCAAATTCCTAGCGATATCACACCTAATTCACAGTCTGATGCTACCCACCAAGGTAGCAAGTCAACCAATAATTCGGCAATTGTGAATGGTAGTGCCCAATCAACTTCATCGGCAGCTACAGTAGTTGATTTTCCACAAATCAATAGTGCGGTAGCGCCCCTAACTGGTAGCTACCCATCAGCCAATACTAGTGCCCAGTCCTTGCCAAAAACTAGTCAAACTAGTCTCAATGCCTCTGCTGCAGTGCTAGCAACTGCCTTGGCCTTCTTTGGCATTAGTGCTGGTGCCAGTCTTAACCGTCGCAAAAAGTAGAATTCATAAAATAATCATTGTGGTATACTGAATACAAGTGAAAGTGTATTTAGGAGGAAACTTTTATGAATAAGCAAGTAAAGCAACACGTGAAGATGTTCAAGGCCGGTAAATTGTGGTTGACTGCTGGTGTCGTAGCCCTTGGTATGGGTGCTGCTACTGTCGCTGCCACTAGTCCAGTCGCATCAGCCGATACTGCTGCTGTTCAAGCACAACAAAGTATCAATGGATATGCCGATGGTACTTATACAATGCCATTTGCCATTATGGAAACTGGTAGCACCCAAAATCTTTCGCAAATGCAAGGTATTTTTGCTAACCCAGCAACTATCACTTTGAAGGGTGATCAAGCAACTTTGACTTTGGCTCCTGCCGGTGAATTATCAGGAACCAACGCAACTATGTATAACAACTTGGTTAAGACCATGACCTTTAATGGCAAGCCAGTGACAGCGTCAGGTAACAATATTTCTGTTACTTTGCCAAAGGATGATTTCAATAAAACTATTATTATGAGTGTTTCAGCTCTTGGATCAACTCAAAATGCTGATTTTCATGCTGTTAACCAATTTACTCCAGTTAATGGTGGTAGCACCTCAACTTCTGAAGCTCCGAAGACCTCAGCTTCAGCTTCTGAAGCGCCAAAGACTTCAACTGCTAGTGAAAGTCAAAAGCCTTCTGCTTCTACTAGTGCAACCCCAGCACCTTCAACTAGTGCTGCAAGTACTTCAACTGCTGCCCAAAGCACTGAATACAAAGCTGAATTCAAGATGGTTAAGGAAAACAGTTCCGAAGCCTCTGTCATGGACAAGATGTTTGAGAAGCCTGCCAAGGTGGTTTACAGTGCTGATCGTAAGAACGTGACTTTGTCATTTACCTTCGGTAATGGTTCATCTTTTGGTGATGGTAACGCTTTGTCAGGTATGTTGAAGTCATGGACTTTCAACGGTGTTGAAGCTACTCGTAATGGTCGTGTTTGGTCAGTAACTTTGCCAGCTTCAGCTGTAAAGTCACCAATCGACATGAAGGTTACTTACTTCCAAAGCGAAGAAGCCAAGTTGGTTATTACTAACATGACGACTATGGATGGTAAAGCCTTTGATTTCAAGGCTGACGAATCTTCGTGGACTACTAACAACGGTGGTTCAACTATGCCAAGTTCAACTGTCGATTCACAGTCCAAGACTGATTCAAAGTCAAGTGCAGTTTCAACTTCAGAAAGTGGCAGCGTTAATGCTGGTACTGACACAAAGGGAACTAGCACATCTTCAGCTGCAACGACTCCAGTTGCCCACAAGGGGCAACAAGCTCCTGCAGCTAAGACGACAACCACTTCAGCTTTGCCAAAGACTGCCCAAGAAGCCGCTAACAACAACACAGTTGCTATGATTCTTGCAGCCTTAGGCTTGACTAGTGCTGTTGCTTATATGACTTACCGTCGTAAGCACTAATAAGAATTTAGTGAAAAAACACCTTGGGGTGTTTTTTCACTTGATAAAAGAGCAATAAAAAAGACCAGCACTGGCTGGTCTTTTTTATATTAATTATATTGATTAAGAAAGGGCTTCCTCGGCCTTCTCTTTAACATCTTTAGCAGCATCCTTGACGTCACTTTGAACGTCTTGAGCAGCATTCTTAACATTGCCCTTGGCTTCATTAAAGGAGCCTTCAACCTTATCACCGGTATTACCTGTAACGGCACCCTTGATTTGCTGTGCCTTACCAGACCATTCATCGGTCATAGCATCAACACGATCACGTAATTCACGTACTGAATCTTGATCCTTTAGCAAAGTGTATGCCAAAGCTGCGTTACCAACAAGACTTAATCCAAGCAAAAAGTTCTTCATAACTAAAATCTCCTTTGTTCAACTTATCTTAATTATGGTGGCTATTGGTATCTTTGTCAAACATATTCTTTCAAAAGAAGAAACTAAATATTGAAGGTTAAATTCCTATTGAAATTGTAGATTTTACGCAACAATCAACCATTAAAAAATTTAAATAATTAAATAATAAACAATAAAATTATAAAATATTAAATAAAGTTGATTAAATTAGGAAATTTTTTTTGTTTTTTTACATTCCTATGCTGTATACTTTAATTGTTGTAAGAAATAATTACACGCGGAGAAAGTGCACGCCGGTCGGTAGATTATTCGATTTACTGAAAATGATTGCACACAGTAATCATGTGAAATGATGGAGGAAAGATATATGACTGATACACGTTATAAGATGTTTAAGTCAGGTAAGATGTGGATGGTTGCCGGAGCTGCTGTTTTGGCAATGGTTCCTGCTGCTGCACAATCAGCAAACGCTGATGATGCTACTGCTGCTACTACTGCAGCAACAACTGCAGCTGCTGACACTAATGTTAAGCACGAAACTGCTAAGGAAGGCGAGAAGCCTGTTGCTGTTGGTACTGTTACCACTCCTGCTGTTACTAATGCAGATGGTTCAAAGACAACTACAACTACAACTACTACTGAAGCAAAGAATGCTGATGGTTCTTTGACTCAGACTTACAAGTCTCATGCTGAAACTGTAAGCACTGTAAAACACACAAATTCAAAGAATCAGGTTAACGCTAACGGTGTTAATGACACTACTCAACTTTACAATTTTGAAGCTAACGGTAAGGCTCAGACATTCACTGTAACTGGTGATCGTACTAAGGCCTTTCCTAAGGCAATGGGAACTGAAGCAGCTCACAGTCAAGTAAACTTCAAGGTTGTAACTACTAGTGGTGACCCACAAGGGCCTGGTGTTGTAATGGCTGAAGGTACGTTGTATGCTAACAAAGCTGGTGAAAACACAACAACGTTCACTTTTACTCCACAAACTAATGGTAAGTACGCATTCCAGTTCGAACAAGTTCCTTTGTCAGATGAAATTGGACAAGGTAATGACGTTGTTTGGAATGACATCCAAGTTACTTCAACAAAGACTACTTCAACTGACTCAACTGTAGTTAAGGATTTCCCTGCTGCTAAGCCAGTAACTCCAACTCCTGACAGTCAAACTCCTAAGAGCGAAACTCCTAAGAGTGAAGGTACTCAAAGTACTACATCAGAGAGCCAAGCTCCAGCATCAACTTCAACTTCATCAGCTGCTACTCCTGCAAAGCCAGCCGCTAAGCCTGCTGTAGCACCTGCTGCTAAGAAGGCTGCTGCCTCAGCATTGCCTGCAACTGCTGAAAAGGCTTCAAACAATGAAGCTGGTTTGATTGCATTGGCTGCTGCTACTGTTGCTGCATCATTTGGTGTATTGAGCTACAAGCGCAAGCACTAATACCAAGTTTCTTGGTATTGATTAAAGCTACCTTCGGGTGGCTTTTTTTATTGGTTTTATACTGGTGGATTTTGTTAAAATAGAGTTGCTGTTTAATCAAAATAAATTGATTAAACAATCATGAACAAAAGAGGCCAAGAAAGAAAAATATGATTAGTTTAAAATCACCACGAGAAATTGAAGCGATGCGCAAGTCAGGGGCTGTTCTTGCCGGCATGCACCATATGGTTCGCGACCTAGTCAAGCCTGGTATTGATACTTGGGAAATTGAAACCCGTTGTCGTGAATACATTGAAAGTCATGGCGCCGTGCCTTTGCAAATTGGATTCGAAGGCTTTAAATATGCCACTACCATTAGTATTAATGACGAAGTCGCCCATGGTTTACCCCGTAAGGGTTTGAAGCTTAAAAATGGTGATTTGCTTAAAGTGGATACTGTGGTTGGCTTGGATGGGGCCGTTTCCGATTCAGCCTGGTCTTATGCGGTTGGCGAAGTTAGCCCTGAGGTTCAGCAATTGATGGATGTAGCCAAGAAGTCTCTTTACTTGGGTATTGATCAAGCAGTTATTGGTAACCGGATTGGTGATATTGGTTGGGCCATTCAAGATTACACTGAGAATCAGCATCATTATGGCGATGTGCGCCAGTATATTGGGCATGGTGTGGGACCAACTATGCACGAAGATCCACAAGTGCCCCACTATGGTAAGCCAGGACATGGTGTGCGTTTGCAAGAAGGTTTGGTTATTACCATTGAGCCAATGATTAACATGGGCGGTTGGGAAGTTATCACCGATGATACACCAGAAGATGGTTGGACAGTCCGCACGGCCGATGGCTCTTGGTCAGCCCAGTATGAACATACGCTGGCCATTACCAAAGACGGTCCTAAGATTTTGACTAGTCAAGATCCTGAATTTGACGCCCCTTATCTATAAAAAGTAGTCACGAGGTTACTAATGCCATTACCAGAGGCTTTTATTCAAAAATATGAAAATTTGCTTGGTGCTGATGCACCGGCTTTTTTTGCGAGCTTTAATCAACCGGTGCAAAAGGGCTATCGCTTGAATCCCCTTAAGGATCTGACCAGTTTTTTAAGTCAATCCAGTGATCCTAAATTACCCTATGGTCAGTGGGGTTACTATGGGCGCGTAGATGGACATAGTATCGCCCATGTGACGGGGGTGCAATATTCACAAGAACCGTCGGCTCAATTTGTTGGGGAAGTGTTAGAACCTAAACCTGGTGAACGTGTTTTAGATTTAGCGGCTGCTCCTGGTGGAAAAACGACTCATTTAGCGGCCTTCATGAAGGGGCAAGGACTCTTATGGGCCAACGAAATCTTCATGAACCGGGCTAAGATTTTAAGTGAAAATGTGGAACGGTTAGGTTTGCAAAATGTTGTGGTTTCATCCCAAACGCCGGCGGAATTAGCCCAAAAATTATCGGGTTATTTTGATAAAATTCTTTTGGATGCGCCCTGTTCGGGGGAGGGGATGTTTCGTAAAGATCCCGATGCTATCCAATATTGGCATGAAAATTATCCTTTGGAATGTAGCTTGCGCCAAAAAGAAATTTTAGCTTCAGCTGTTCAAATGTTACGACCGGGCGGGACCTTGGTCTACTCTACTTGTACCTTTGCTCCCGAAGAAGATGAGCAGATGATTGCCTGGTTGGTGGCAACATATCCAGAATTTAGGATTGATCCAATTATTAAACCAGCTAATAGCCATATTAGTGATGGCCAAGTGGCCTGGGGAGATAATTTAGAACAGTTGCAGGGGACAGCGCGCCTGTGGCCTAATCTAGTTCAAGGAGAAGGTCATTTTGTTGCCCGCCTAGTTAAGACAGATGATGATAGGAAAGTGTCAGTTCCTAAAGTATTGAAACCGGCTAAGTTATCCACCGAGGAACAGTCCTTATTGACTGACTTTTGTAGGCAGAGTCTGATGAACTTTGACTTAGATTTTGGGCGTTTAGTCCGATTTGGGGAACGTGTATTTTTGGTTCCGGTCGATTGTCCGGATTTGAAATCATTTAAAATTCTACGACCAGGTTTAGCCTTGGGGAGTTTTAAAAAACGGCGATTTGAACCAGACCATGCCCTCGCGTTGGCATTATCCGCTCAGCAAGTTCAGCAAAGTTACGAGCTTGATGAAGCCGAATGGCCCCAGTATGTACATGGCGATGTGTTAACCAGTCGAACAAACTTTGCTAAGGGATGGGTCTTAATTTTGGTCCAAGGCAATGGTTTAGGTTGGGCTAAATATGTGAATGGACAATTAAAAAATTTCTACCCCAAAGGTTTACGTTTTAACGTTTAAAGCGGTAGAAAGGCAGAATCGGCCTAGTTGTGAAGGTCGATTTTTTGATATAATTAAATAGACTTTACGTATTATGGAAGGTGGAGATTTCAATGGCATTTGCAAAAGAAGTGACCATTCCAGGCGATACTACTTATCGTCTGAACGCAACAATTAAAAAATATACTTTATTGGATGTTGGTTTTATTACAAATAATGCTGGTGCCTTTGTTTTGCATCGGGCCTTGGAACCCGATAAACTGTTGGAACAGGCCATACAACTTAAGTTGACCATTAACCCTGATTTGACTGGTTTTAAGATGAGTACGGTAGCTGCTGGTGATCGTGCACGGATTGATATTTTTAAAAATCCGAATGCCCCTCAATTGATTGAACTTTATCATTTCTTTATTGATGAATTGGTGCAACGTGGCATCATCGAGCGGGTAAAGCATGACTGATTTTTACTTTGTACGACACGGTCAGACGGAATGGAATTTGGAACGGCGTTTTCAAGGTGGCCAAGGCGATTCACCGCTTTTGCCAACTAGTTATCAGGATATGCACCGGGTGGCGGATTATTTAAAGGACGTAACTTTTGATCATGCTTATACTTCACCACTACGGCGAGCCCGGGTAACAGCCGAGGTGATTGTGAGTGATTGGCAAGATGCTCCCCAACTATCAATCCGCTCAAATTTGCTAGAAGTTGGTTTGGGTCAGTGGGAAGGGGAATTGACTAGTCAAGTTGCCAAGGATTTTCCCAAAGCCTACGATCAGTATCGGAATCATTTAGAAGAGTTTGAAGGGGAAGAATTTGATGGAGAGGGCTATACGGCCGCTGTCACACGCTTTCAACGATTGATTACTAATTTGGTTCAGCAATATCCGGATGGTAAAGTATTATTAGTTGCCCATGGTTTGATTCTTTCCTTTGGTTTGAATGCCTTACTGGGGACTGCTCGTTCTGAAATTCGTCAACGCGGTGGCTTAAGTAATACTTCGACCACTATTTTAACGACCGAAGATGGGCAACACTTTGATGTGAAAGCCTGGAATCAAACTGATTATTTAAATAAAGAACAAGATGATTCAACAACCATTTAAGGGTTTGTATGACTGAACAAGAAGAACAATTGGATATGGTTAGTGGCACGCTGCAAAATATTATTTTTGCGGCCAGTGATTCTTATTTTAAAATTTTGTCGGTATTAGTAGAGGATAGCACCTTGGCTGATTGGCAAGAGCCTGAGATTATTGTCACCGGTACTTTTGCAGATGTGCAGGAGGGTTCAGTCTATAATTTTTATGGTGATTTAGTGCGCCATCCCAAGTATGGTCAGCAGTTTAAAGCCCAACGCTATGAAAATGAACTGCCACCAGACGAAAATGGTTTAATCAAGTACTTAGCTTCGGGCCAGTTTAAAGGAGTAGGGCCAAAGACGGCGGCTAAGATTGTGAATAGTTTGGGTTTGAATGCTATCCAATTAATTTTAGATGATCCTCGTGTCTTAGCAGGAATGGTTAAACCAGCCCTCGCGCAAAATCTCTATCGCACGCTCCGATTGAATTTGGGATTGGAGCGTTTTTTTCAATTGGGAAACCAATACGGGATTGGTGCTGACTTAGCCGGGAAATTGTACGATCAATATGGAGATGAGGCTGAGGATATTTTGATTAACCATCCTTACCGTTTTGTCTTTGAATTTGACGGCCTATCCTTTAAAAAAATCGACCAAATTGCTCAAAAAAGTGGCTTTCAAGACAATAATGGCGAGCGAATGCGGGCGGCTGTTTATGCAGCTATGAACGCTTTAACTTTTCGACAGGGACATACATTTCTAACTTTGGCCCAGTTAGAAAGCGCAACGGACTCTTTATTAAGACAGCCTGATATCCAGCAATCAGAGGCTATTCAAACGGCTTTGGATGAATTGATTTCAGCTCATCGGGTGGTGGTTGATCAGCAACGCTATTATCCTAAACCACTTTATGATGCTGAAGTTACCGTAGCTCAACAATTAAAGCAGCTGCTGGTTTCTCCAGGTAGCTTTCCGCTCAATGTTAACCAAGTTGGTCAACATTTGGTGGTACCAGATCGAATTGAGCTTGACGATAAGCAACAACAAGCGGTGCAGACTGGTTTGGCTTCGCGTCTGTTTGTCTTGACTGGTGGGCCTGGAACTGGGAAAACGACCATTATCAAAAGTATGGTTGCTACCTGGCAAAAACTAGTTCAAGTTGTTGCCCAACAAGGAAGTTTTGGGACCGATTGGTTGAAAAGTCAGCGGGTTCGTTTGGCTTCACCAACTGGTCGAGCCGCTAAACGAATGACTGAAATTACTGGCTATGAGGCCAGCACAATCCACCGTTTATTAGGTATCACCGACGGTGGAGAGGCTGAATTTAATGCGGATAATCCAATCGATGGTGGCTTACTTATCGTTGATGAGGCCTCCATGTTAGACATTGAGTTGGCAGCCCAGTTGTTGTCTGCTTTACCTAAAGACATTACCCTGATTTTTGTTGGGGATAGTGATCAGCTACCTTCAGTTGGCCCAGGTAATGTTTTGGCTGACATGTTAGCGAGTCAGGTGATTCCTCAAGTTGAATTGGATACAATTTATCGTCAGGGTCGGGGAAGCAGTATTAATGCTCTAGCTGCTGATATCAAAGCTGGTTATTTACCGCAAAACTTTGCGGCTAACCAGGGGGACCGGGCTAGTTTTATGGTGGATGGTGCGCAAGTGCCTTCGGCTATTTATCAGGTGTTAGAAGCAGCTTTTAAAAAGGGTTATTCTGCTAATGAAGTGCAGATTTTAACGCCCATGTACAAAAGCGAAGCGGGCGTTAATGCTTTGAATTTAATGGCTCAAGAATTATTTAATCCGATTAAACCAGGTCAAAAGAGCCTCCAACATGGACAAATTAATTTCCGCCAGGGTGACAAGGTTTTACAATTAGAAAACGATAGTGAACGAGATGTTTACAATGGCGACATGGGGCAGGTGATTGCAGTCCACTATCGGAGTGATGGCCAGGGCCATGAAGATAGTTTAGTGGTTGACTTTGACGGTAAGGAGTTACTATATCCCAAAAAGTCCTTAAATCAGCTAACTTTAGCCTATGCGACAACCGTGCATAAGGCTCAGGGAAATGAATTTCGCTTGGTAATCATGGTCTTAACTGACCAGTTCTATATTATGCTTAATCGTAATTTGCTTTATACTGGCATTACACGAGCTAAAGAAGCCTTAATTATGGTTGGTAACTATTCGGCTTTTGAAACGGCTGCTAGCCGAGCGGTTCCCAAACGGCAAACTAGCCTAGTAGATCGTTTACAAGGTCAGGTGGAGACCACCGCTCGGCCTGTTCCATCTAAGGAAGTCCCCCAAAATAACCAGCCGATTAAATCAATGCTAACTGAAACAGAAGAACAATCTGTTTCGGCTGGATCTGCTGGTGGTTTAAATCAGGCAACTTTAAGACAGGCTAGTCAAGATCCCTTGGTGGGGATGCTAGGCACTAGCCCCTATGATTTTATGCCCTAGATTCTTAAACTTGGTATAATAGGCAAGAGAGACGTTTGCTAAATTTACATATACAAATGGAGACAAAATGACTAGTAATCCTGAATATCGTTTATTTGATTTGGGTAGCAATCCCACTTTAGCAGCAGAAATAGCAGAAAAATTAGACTTACCTTTAGCCAAAGTTCAGCTAGAAATGTTTGCAGATAATGAAATTTATGAACGGATTGAGGATTCAGTGCGGGGGATGGATGTTTATGTTATCCAGTCCATTAGTGATCCAGTTAATGATAATTTCATCAAGTTGATGATCTTCATTGATGCGGTTCGTCGCACTTCAGCTAAATCCATTAACGTGATTATGCCTTATTTTGGCTATGCGCGTTCGGATCGTAAAGCCCGTTCTCGAGAACCAATTGTGGCTCGGCTAATTGCCGATATGTTAGAAAGTCAGGGCGTTAAGCGAATGCTCACGATGGATTTGCATACCGGTCAAGTGCAAGGATTCTTTGATATTCCGGTGGATCATCTCTTAGCGATGCCAGTTCAAACCCACTATTTTTATGAACGGGGTCTAATCGGTGATGACGTTGTCGTAGTTGCTTCTAACCCTAGTAGCTTAAAAATGGTACAACGCTTTGCTAAAATTTTGGGCGCTCAATGGGCCTTAGTTGACCGACGTCAAGATGAAGATGATCAACGGACAAAGCCTTATCAAATTACTGGCAATGTAGCTGGTAAAGTTGCTTTGATTCTGGATGATATGATTGATACCGGTCGTTCGATGGTACTAGCCAGTGAAGCCATTCAAGCAGCGGGAGCCCACCATATTGAAGCTGTGGCAACACACGCAGTATTATCGGGTTCAGCTGTCGGACTTTTGGAAAATTCACCAATTCAACGAGTAGTAGTAACAAACACCATTGAAGTACCGGATAACAAGCGTTTTTCAAAGCTGGTAGATTTATCGGTTGCCGAAACTTTTGCAGCCGGTTTGAAGCGGGTCATTGCCCATGAAAGTATTGCCCCGGTTCTCTTGAGCCCGGATAATCCGGAAGTGTAATAATGGAACAAATTGATTTAGAGAAAATTTTATCTCCCGAATGGGGGAAAGCTGATGGTGATTTTGTCACCAGTCAGTATGGTGCGCAATTAAATTTTATTAGTCATCAAGCCGATACGGTCGTGGTCACTCTATCTCAAGTCTATCCGGGATTACAGTGGCTGTGGTCAATTGATCAGCATGATTTTCAAGTTGTTTTACCAATTGATAATCAGCTTAGATTAGACTTGCCGGCAGGCACCCATCGGCATCAAATCGTATTACAAAATTTGACGATGGGGCAGATTGCTTTATGGCAACAAGGAGTTCGGTTAATGTCTGTAACCAGTCAGCATGCCTTGGAACCGGTTGGTTTTCAAAAGCCTTATGTAACCTTTGTGGGTGATTCAATTACAGCCGGTGAGTGTATGGATGGCCTACAACATCACCCGGAATTGAGCTTTCCGCAATTGGTAGCGCAGGCGTTGCAGCGACCTTTGGCTCGGATTGCATATGGGGGAACCGGTCTTACCAGTCATGCACCTTTTCAAGAGCCCAGTGCTATTGAAGCGCTGTGGAAAATTGGGGAAACCATTGCCCGCCCGCGGGTGCAAACTGATTTAGTAGTCGTTAACTACGGCTTAAATGATGCGAATTATGGTGCCAACCGGCAGGAATTTGCCTTTGGCTTACGTGTCTATTTGTTAGAGCTAATCAAACGCTTTCACCAAGCTCGGTTTATTTTATTAACGCCCTATAATGGCGCTTTTGTCGATATTTTTAAAACGGAAGCTCAGCGTTTTGACTGTTTTGAGGTAGTAGATACCAGTGATTGGCAGGTTTATGTGACTGGTCGCCATCCCAATCTAGTTGAACATCAACGAGCAGCACACAACATTTTAAATCTTTTGGAGGTATGAATTAATGGTCTATGCAGCTGATGAAAATCGTTATAATAAGTTACCCTACCGACGGGTTAGTGATTCTGGTTTGATTGTACCAGCAGTATCTTTTGGTTTGTGGCGTAATTTAGGGGATCAAATGCCCCTTGAGAATTCTCGTAATGTTATTTTAAAAGCCTTTGATAGTGGTATTTTTAGTTTTGACAATGCGTCTAATTATGGGCCAAGTAATGGGACTGCCGAGGTTACTTTTGGACAGGTTTATCGGCAAGATTTGAAGCCCTACCGTGAGGAATTAGTCATCACAACCAAGGCCGGTTATCATATGTGGCCGGGACCTCTAGGTGAATTTTCTGGTAAAAAAACTTTGGTCAACGCCTTGGAATTGAGCTTAAAGCGGATGGGACTGGACTACGTTGATATTTTTTATGCTCACCGTTGGGATCCCAATACTCGTTTAGAAGAAACAGCTCGGACTCTAGACTTATTAGTTCGGCAAGGAAAGGCGCTCTACGTTGGTGTGTCCAACTATACAGCTGAGCAAACAGCAGCTATTGCAGAAATTTTTGAAGATTTAGGGACACCATTTATTGGCAACCAAGTTTCTTATAACATGTTGAACCGAAGCTCTTTAGATTCAGGTTTGTTGGATACTTTAAACCAGCACCATGCCGGTTTATTTGCCTATGGCCCTTTGGCTGAAGGACTGTTGACGGATCGTTATTTGAATGGTATTCCAGCTGACTTCCCAATTCATCGAACTAACCAGTTCCTCTTTGATCAAGGGAAAGATGCAGTAGTAGCTAAGTTGCAGGCCTTGAATCAAATAGCCCAAGCTCGTGGTCAGAAACTAAGCCAGATGGCTCTGGCCTGGTTATTGCAAGATCAGCGTGTAGCCAGTGTGGTTATTGGTGCTAGTAAGGTTGAACATTTATTGGATAATTTGGCTTTTGCCCAAAATACAGAATTTTCAACTGATGAACTAGTCCGAATTGAAGCTATTCTTAAAAAATAATCATTTATTTTTAATTAATACTTGATTAAGTTAGAAAAATACGATAAAATTTCCTTACACTTCTTTGAAGGAAAGAGTAATAGGGTAGTTGCTACTTAGGGAGCGCCGTTAAGTGAAAAGGTGTTGGCATTACCGTATGAAAGTAATTCTGGAGAAAGTTGATGCGAAGAGTATCAACCGGTCACGACCGATATCTCGTACGGCTCTCTGTTGATTGAAAGACAGGTAGTTAAGATTTGAGTAAAAATTACGGTGGTACCGCGTATCTACGCCCGTTTGATTTAGTGATAAATCAAGCGGGTTTTTATGTGGTATTAAGTGGATAATGAGGAAAAGATATGGAAAAAAAACTCACGAAACAACAAATTATTTTACTAGTATCGCTGATATTTGGTCTGTTCTTTGGGGCTGGTAACTTAATTTTTCCCGTGCATTTAGGCCAATTGGCCGGTGCTCACTGGCTATCAGCCACCGGTGGCTTTTTGCTAAGTGCCACCTTAATTCCTTTAGCGGCTCTAATTGCTCTTTCTACCACTCGTTCGGTTGGAATTTATGATTTAGCCCGACCAGTTGGTACTAGTTTTGCCGTTATTTTCTTGATTGCCTGCCATATTTCTTTGGGACCTTTGATTGCAACCCCTCGAACGGCTACGGTTGCTTACTCACTGAGTTTTGCTAACTGGGTGCCCAAGACTTGGGTCGGTAGCGGACAAGTTATTTTTTCCATTATTTTCTTTGTTCTAGTTTATCTGGCTAGTATTCAAAGTAAGCGTCTAATCAATTTAATTGGTAAATATTTGAATCCAATTTTTATTATTTTATTAATTATTATTTTCATTTTAGGCTGGCTACACCCAATGGGTAGTTTGCAGCAACCTGTTACTAGTCAGTATACGCACCATGCCTTTTCGGCCGCTTTTCTGCAAGGTTATAACACCTTAGATGCTATCGCTGCCTTAACCTTTGGGATTACAATTGTGCGTTCCATTGAAAGTATGGGTTACCGCCAAGCCGGTACGATTAGTAAAATTATTGCTAAAACAGGTTTTTGGGCTATGCTGGGTACGGCGACCGTCTATATTGGTTTAATTTTGATGGGAGCTAGTTCTTTGGGACAGGTTTCTCTTTCTGAAAATGGTGCCACTGCCCTTAGTCAAATTATGCAGTTTTATTTTGGTAGTTTTGGTCAAGCCTTTTTGGGGGTAATGGGTACTTTAGCAGTCTTTACGACCGCCATGGGCTTAACGGCTAGTTTTGCTCAGGATTTTAATCGCATTTTTCCACAAATTTCTTACCGTCTTTGGTTGGCAGTGACGATTGTATTATCGTTCTTGGTAGCTAATTTAGGTTTGGATCAAATTATTAAGTGGGCAGCGCCAGTCTTGATGTTCTTATATCCGCTGGCGATTGTGTTAATTATTTTGGGTTTGTTAAATCCTTGGATTAAACAAAACAAACTAATTTATCGGACAACGATTTTCTTTACTTTAGTTCCAGCAATTTTTGATGGTCTATCAAATGCACCCTTTGCCAATCAATTAGGCGGATTGGTTTCTTATACCACTGCCAACGGCCTTTTAAAAACTGGGTGGTACCAGAGCGTGATTCCTGGTGCGTCCATTGGCTTTGGCTGGTTAGTTCCAGCCTTGCTAGGACTGATTTTAGGATTAACTGGTACAGTCATAATGAAATCAAAAAATAATTAAGTAGTAAAAAGCAGCTGTCTCGCTTAAGAGACAGCTGCTTTTATAGTTGATGGATGAAATTTTGTAAGTCTGAATTATAAATCCGAGGGACTGCCCTTAATTCATTAACTTGACGGACGCCCAAGGCTAACATGAATTTTGGTAGGGCTTTTTGCCAATCGGTAATTGTTTGGTAAAGCCCAGTTGGGCCTTGAGTGACCAAAGTCGATAGGAAGTAGCCGGCTGAAGAGGTTAGGGTAGCCCCTAATATGAGGCTGGTGATAATGTCATTTGGCTTAGTAATTCCACCGGTTGCAATGATGGGGATGGAAATTTGAGCTTTTTGGGCAGCTAACAAACTTTCAATTGTTGAAAAACCATAATGGCTAAAATCAATTGGATTGCTGTTTTTTAAGTCACGAGCTTGTTCAATGGTGGCAAAATTCGTACCATTTGTGCCGCCAATATTGATTGCGGCCGGCTCAAGAGCGGCAATTTGCTGAATACTGGATGTTCCCATACCAAAGCCGACCTCTTTAATAATGACTGGTACTGGTGATTTAGCAATAATATTAGCTAGATTATCTAACCAGTAAAAAGTACGATCTCCTTCGGCCATACTCAATTCCTGAGCGACATTCACGTGCATTTCTAAGGCATTGGCTTCAAGCATATCAACGGCTTGTAAAACATGGTCGAGAGGATGATTGGCTCCTAAATTAGCAATCACAATTCCGTTGGGATTTGCTTGACGAACAATTTTGAAGGAATCAGTTACTTGACGATCTTTAATGGCAATTGATTGGGAACCAACGGCCATGGCGATGCCAGTTTCACTAGCCACTTGAGCCAGTTGGCCGTTAATTTCCTTGGTGTAATTAGAACCGCCTGTCATGGCCTCAATGTAAAATGGCCAGCTAAAATTTAGGCCGGATATTGTTTGATTTAAGGTAATATCGTTCTCCCCTAATTCAGGTAAGGAATTAGGCACCCAGCGGACTGCTTCAAAAGGTGCCCCGATAACTTTTAATTGCTGTTGGCGCCACATTTTAACCGCTAAGGATAAATGCTCATTTTTTCGTTGGGCTTGTTGTGATTCCATATAAATCTCCGTCAAACTGTTCTAGTTGGCGCTATTTTTAGCAATTGACACTGAATTCCGGCCGCTTGCCAAACCGGTTCAAGGGCTTGCTTTTGTTCGAGATGATTGAGGATGGCAAAACCGTTATCCCCAAAACCTGCTCCGGAAACTTTACCGGCACAGGCTTGTTGTTCTAAACTAGCTAAGAGAATGTGTAATTTAGGTGTGAGATAGGCCGATGGTAAATTACTGGTGAGTAAGGATTGGTTGGCATTTAAACTATGTCTTAAGCCGGTATAGTTACCGACCTGGACTGTCTGTAATAATTGTTTAATAATGGCCTGATTATCCTGGTAAAAGCTAGCGGTTAAACGATTTTTTGCTAAAGCTTTTTTCGTATCAGCGGCCTGGCCCGTTGCTCCTAAAAGTAACTGCCAGTCGGTCGGCCAGACTAGAGGGGTAATTTTTAAACCTGGCCATGGTTGGTCAATTATGTCAACACCTTGAGCAGATATTGAAGTTGTAAACTGGGGTCGTTGATAGGCGATTACGCCACCATAGGTAATGGCAGCCACATCCCCTAAAGAACCATTACCCTGAACTTGAAGATGGGCTAAAGCTGATAATTTAAACTGGGTCAAAAGGGGTAAATCTAATTTAAAGAAGAAATTTAAGGCACGGACAATCCCTACGGTGATAGCCGCTGAAGAACCTAAACCTAACTTTTGTCCATTTGCAACCATGTCGCTTTTAATTGTTAATTTAAAATTAGACCAGGTATCTGTCAAACCAGTCCGTTTACAGTAGGCTAATACTAATTGTAAAGTAGCTTGTACGTAACCCCAACGTGAATTAGTTGGCTGAATAACTTGGTTAATATCAAATATCAGTGCCTCTGGTATGGTGTCGGAGTCAATTTGACTGTAATCAGCTTGGTCAGCAATCGTGATTTGTAAGCCCTTTTGGACAGCAGCAATCAGTGCTGGATTACCGACTTGGGTAACTGCATACTCACCTGCTAAAAAGAGCTTTCCGGGAATATTAAAATGACCATTATTGCTCATAGCTTACCCCTGGGCCAGGATGAGCAATCGTAACGCGTAATTTTGGTAGTTCTTGATGGAGCTGTGCTTGAATATAAGCTGCCTGGTCGGCATGGGTAATAATTTTAACATTTGGCCCTGCGTCAAGAGTGGCATAGGCAATTAAACCATTTTGACGTAGTTTTTTAACCAAATCTAAGACTTGAATGGTCTGAGGTGTGAAATAGGTGAAACGTCGGTCTTTAGCGCTTAAATTTAAGGCGTGCATGGCTAATGCGTTATTTTCGGCTAATTGACCCACCTGGGTTAAATCACCGGCTTGTAATGCTGTCTGCATGGCTGTGATTTGCCAGTTAGCATCATGAACCCACTGCTCATACTTAGGGGAAGTCATGGCTCGTAGCATGCCATCACTAGATGAAATTTTCTTCTGTAAGCCAGAAATTTCTACCACTAATAAACTAATTGGGATATTGGATGTGGGCAGAGCATTAGCGTAAGAAGTTTGGTCATTGGTACCAGCCTGCCATAGTGCAAAACCACCAAATAAGGAACGGGTTGCTGATCCAGAACCTCGCCGGGCTAGGCGTGACAGGGTCGTTAATGGTAAATCCAGGCCGATATGACGCGTAGTTGCTGCCGTCAAGGCCGCAAAAGCTGAAGCCGAAGAGGCTAAACCAGCAGCTGTGGGCACATGATTTTGTGAGGAAATTAAAAGTGGACTAAAATCACCTAGTTCAGTCCGCAAGCCATCTAAAAAATGATGAACTCGGTTCGGGTCAGCCATTTGACCGTTAATAATTAGTTGGTCAATATCGCTGTTTTCAACCGTTGTGGTTGTATAAAATTTATCTAGAGTTAGCGAAAGCGAACTAGTCGTTGGTAAATTTAGCTGGGCATCTTTTTTACCCCAATATTTAATTAGCGCAATGTTGGTATGTGCAGTTGCAGTTGTTTTTGTCATAAAGGTTGAATCCAAGTATTTTGAGCACCGGCCTTACTGAGGGCATTGGCGATTTGAATAGCATCGTTATTATCTTTGGCTAGGGCAAACATGGCCCCGCCAATTCCAGAGCCAGTTAGCTTAGCGCCAAGGGCACCGCTGTGGAGGGCGGCATTGACCAAATTATCCAACTTAGGATGGGAAACGTTGAGGGACTGTAATTCATGGTGAGCCATGGTAAACAATTGCCCTAGATGTTTGGGGTGATTATGATACAAATCTTGGCGAACTTCACTAGCAATTTCGCCGAGATGATTAATGGCTGCCCAGCTAGTTTCTTGGTTGGTCTCTAGAAGATCTCGAACAATGCCAACAGCCCGAAGGGTCTGACCTCGAACGCCGGTATCAGCCAAAACTAAGGTTGCTGAAAGATTCATTTGAAAAGTTTCAATGGTTTTATTTTCATACCAAATTGGATCTTTAGAACTAACTGCTGCAGCATCAATGCCTGAAGGGGAGCCATGAGCCACATTTTCAGAAATACTGGTATAGACACTTAGTTCAGCGGCGTCAATGCTTTGATGATGATAATCAAAAAAAGCTTCAGTAATGGCAGTTGCCAAGGCAGCTGAAGCACCAAATCCGCGCTCTTGAGGGACATTTGATTCAATCGTTAGGCTAAAGGGCTGGTTGACCATATTAAAATGGCTTAGTAATCGTATTATTAACTGGCGAATGCCTTCTAAATCGGCTCCTAATTCATTTAATGAGCCACTAAAACCAGATAGGTTCACCATTTGGTCGACCGGACTCGGTAGTAAAGTGGCCTTAACGGTCATGTTTAGCAGGGGGATGGCCACGGCTGGTTGATTATAAACGACGGCATGGTCTCCAATTAAAATTGCTTTGGCGTGGGAATAGCCGACGCCGACTTTTTCTGTGGACATATCATACTCCATAACTTTTTACATTGTACCGCATTGGGGTAAGTAGTGTAAAATACATTAATGTGATGACTATTAATGTAAGATAAGTAGTTAATAGGAAGATTAAAAATTAGAATTTAAATTAAAGGAAATGGCTATGAATCAGCATGGTTCCTTTGCCGTTGTGGATTTAGAAACCACCAAGCCCAGTGTGAGCGCTGGTGGCCGGATAATTCAAATTGGCATTACCTTCATTAAAAATCGAAAAATTGTTGAGCATTTTGATTCCTTTGTGAATCCAGCCCATGATATTGATCGGTCAATCCAACAGTTGACCCATATCACGCCAAAAGATGTGGTCGACGCGCCTTATTTTGAGGAATTGGCACCGCTCTTGCAAAACTTGCTAAGCGATCAGGTTATTGTAGCGCATAACGTTAATTTTGATTATCCTTACTTAAATAATGAGTTTGAGCGGGTTGGCTTACCAAAATTAGAATTGGAGGCAATTGATACTGTTCAATTGGCCCAAATTCTACTACCAACAGCCCCCGGTTATCGATTGATTGATTTAACTCGTTATCTGGGATTGCCACTGCAAAATGCTCATCGAGCTAGCGCCGACGCCGAGGCAACCGCCTTGTTGTTGCTAAAACTTTGGCAAAAGGCTGAAGGTTTATCAAGCAAGGTCAAGGCGCAACTTAAAGCCTATGATTGGGGTCTTTTGCGACAAACACAGGCTTTTTTGACCTTGGCCTTAAATGGTAAGACTAAGCAGCTTGAATCACAATCGAAAAGTGCCGGACTTTGTTTGACTAAATCAGCCACAGATTCGATCTTCTCCTACGATAGTCGAGTTCAGGCACAATTGATTGGTGAAGAACGAGATTTAAGACCGGGTCAAAATCAACTAATTAATCAAACTTATGATTTTTTAAAGAGTAAAGAAAGTGGCGTTTTTAACCTGATAACTCGACCCAAAATGGGCAAGACCAGTGGTTCTTTGCTGGCTTTATATTTTACTAAAATTCAACCAACCCTGTTAATTACCCAGGATCGTAATCTACTTAAACAACAAGAAATTATTTTAAAAAAGTTTAATCAACAATCTGATTTAGCGACTTTTAGTTTCACAACATTATTTGAGCCCAATCAATATATTGATCCCAAACGGTTGCATGAAAGTTTGGCAGCTTTAGGGAATGAACATGGTTTTTTGTGGCAGGCTCGCTTGTTGGTTTGGTTGAGTCAAACCAAAACTGGGTTACTGGCTGAAATCATGGTTGGCTTAAACCACCGCCAAGTTCGTGACCTGGTTCGGAGCAATCAGAAGGGAGCCTTTTATCAACAGGCTTGGCAAGCGGCTAAAAAATCACAATTAGTTTTGATGAGTTTTGATAGCTACTGGGCCTTGGCAGAACGTTTAAAAAAGCAGCGTCATTTGATGCAATGGCCGCTAGCTATTTTGGAAAATTCGTTGGAATTTCGTAAAACTCTGCGCCATCACTATGGGCTAAGCTTACCCTTGACAGGTTATGGTGAAGTACTAGCACATCTAATTGAAAAGAGTTCTGAATTTGAATCACTTACCCTTCAAAAATTATTGAAGAGTAAGGTGGCAACTTGCCAGAATATGCTGGAACAGTTCTACGAACAGGGGCAGGCAAGAGGCGCTTTGAAACGAATTAAACACTTCTTAGTCCATTTGAGTGACTTAGCTCAATTCTTGCAAAAAGAAAATATCCATCCTGACTTTAGCCATTTTGAATTAGATCAAGCCTTGGTTAAGATCAATTATTTGCAAAAACACCGTCAATTTTTATTAGATACGCGGTTAACCAGTGATGAATCAGGAATACAAAAGTTAAAAATTATTATTGATGAAGTCAATCTCGGCAAAGCTCAGTTTGCTAGTCAGGTTCGGCGGTTAATCTTGATGAATGACTTTTTACCGGCTGATTTAAAAACTTTTTTCCAAGATGATATTGCTCCTAAAAACTGGTATGAGGGTCAACTAGATTTGGCCGAGATGGCTTTACCGGTTATGGTTCCAACTAATCAACAGTTTAATACGCATTTGCAGGCGTTAGCCCAGAGCCAAATTGGTCCGATACTCTTTATTTTACCAACGGATAATTTGATTAGTGAGTGGTATCAAAAGTTGCGTAATCAGTATGGGGATGATTATAGCGTGGTCGCTCAAGATTTAACGGCTCCCTTAGCAAAGTTACAGCGCCAGTACCAACAGGGACGTTTTATGATGATTGTCGGGCCTAGTTATCTAGAAACTTTATGGCAACATAAGACGGTCTTACCCAATGCAGTTGTGATTCCTGATCTTCGTTTTTGGGACCAATCTGATGATTGGGAACCTTTATTAACCGCTTTACAAGGGGTTAAGCATGGCTTAATTCTGAGTCCTTTAACACGTAAGATTTTGCGAGAATTACCAACCAGCTTGCAAATTAATCGTAATTTTCCAACTGATTTAGTGAAATATTATCAATTTCACTTGAATTAACCTTTGAAAATTAAAAGCCAGTCAAAGTGACTAGCTTTTTTTGCTATAATATTTTACAGACAAGTCCTGCCAGGGAAAAGTGAGTACGCCATTATGCAATTTAGAGAAAACATGCGAATCGGCCAGCGTCCTAAACGAGTGATGTGGCCCAAGATTATCATTATTGCCGTCGCCATTATTGCACTGTTAGTTGTGCTGGGTGCCGGCTATACCTACTGGGCTTTAGCACCGATGCGTTCAGCTGAAAGTCGGGTTGAAAAAATAGTGCACCAAAAAACCGACTTAGTGAATTTAAACCAAATTACGGTTGATTATCGCGATCAGACCACCTATGCCGTCATTGGTGAAAACGCCAAAGGCCAGCAAAAGGTTGCTGTGGTGCAAGGTTCTTCGCAAAAGGTGACAACTTTTCCAAGAAGTGATGGTATGTCTAATCAGCAGTTAACCAAGCTCTTGAATGATCGTTATCATCCAAAGCGGGTTTATGCCGCCAATATCAGCTATTTCAAGGGCGTTCCAGTCTGGGAAGTTAGCTATACTAGTGATAACGGTCAGTTAAACTACCTAACACTAGATTTTAAAACTGGTAAGGCCTATCGAGTAATCAATGGACTTTAGGGAGGACATAGGGATGGATTATCAATTTTCAAAGCGGGTTAATGCAGTAACACCTTCGCCTACATTAATGGTGAGCCGGAAGGCTAAAGAAATGCAAGCGCAGGGAATTGATGTGATTAATTTGGGTATGGGGGAACCGGATTTTCCAACCCCTCCCCATATTGATGCGGCGGCTATTCAAGCGATCCAAGCTAATAAGACCAGCTTTTATACAGCTGTTAGTGGCATTCCAGCTTTAAAAGAGGCGATTGCTGATAGAATGAACCTTCGCTATGGTAGTAAGGTTGGCGCTGATAATGTTACGGTAACTACCGGAGCTAAGCTGTCACTGTATGTTTTAATGCAGGTTTTGCTGGATCCAGAAGATTGGGTAGTCACTGCTCGTCCTCAATGGGTTTCTTATGTTGAACAGGTTAAATTGGCTGGTGGTCATTTCCATTCAATTTTGCCTGATAATCTAAGTTTAAAATTAACTTTGGCTGATTTAGAAGCATTGGATCATCCGGTTAAGGTTTTGATTTTGAATTCACCTACCAACCCAACTGGACAGGTTTATACTCGTCAGGAATTGGCCGGTATCCTTAATTGGGCCAATCAAATTGGCACTTATGTGATCTTGGATGAAATTTATGGCCAATTAGTTTATAACGGGGCAACTTTTACTTCCGGCTTAGAACTTCAAGAGCTAAATGATAGTCGTATGATTATTGTTGATGGTGTCTCTAAAGCCTATTCCATGACAGGGTGGCGGATTGGCTGGACTTTAGCCGATCCTCGGATTATTGGGGCAATGAATAAAATATTAGGGCACATGACCTCTAACCCTAGTGCAGTATCGCAGTATGCTGCTTTGGCAGCCTTAACAGACAGCCAGGATTGCGTGGAAGAAATGCGTCAGACCTTTGAGCAGCGTCTGAATGCTACCTATGCGCAGTTAGAAGAGATGAGCTTTTTCAACCTGCCAGCTAAACCGCAGGGCGCGTTTTATCTCTTCCCTCAGATTAATCCCCAGTGTATGGTTGAATTGGGCTTTGACTCAACCAGTGAACTGGTTCAAGCGATTCTTACTCAAAGTCATGTCGCTTTACCTAGTGGTGAAGGATTTGGGATGCCTGGTTATCTAAGAATTAGTTATGCCAAGGATCAGGCTACTTTGGATCAGGCACTTAGTCGTTTAAAAAATTTTTTTAACAGTAAATAAGATAGGAGAAGGGACATTTGAAGTCCTAAGGTATGACAGAAACAGAAATTCCAACCATTCAAATTATTGATGCAAAAGATTATGTAGGCCAAACGGTACGAATTGGTGGCTGGCTTCGGCAAAAGCGTGGTAGTGGTAAGATTGCTTTCTTGCAATTACGTGATGGAACTGCTTTTTTTCAGGGCGTGGTGGTTAAAGCTGATGTACCCGAAAATGTTTTTGAAACCGCTAAGGAATTGAAGCAAGAAACGAGCCTATATGTGACTGGTGAAATTCACGAAGACAGCCGTTCTTCTTTTGGTTATGAAATGGCTGTCAGTGATGTTCAAGTGATTGGTGCTAGCCAGGATTATCCGATTACACCAAAGGAACATGGAACAGAATTTTTGTTTGATGAGCGCCACTTATACTTGCGTCACATCAAGCCTTTTGCCACACTTAAGATTCGTAATACTTTGATTGCGGCTACCTATGAATTCTTCAATCAAGAGGGTTTCATTAAATTAGATGCACCCTTGTTGACTGGTTCAGCACCAGAGGGTACGACCGAACTGTTTGAAACTGATTATTTTGGTCAATCAGCTTTCTTATCGCAAACTGGTCAGTTATACGCTGAAGCTGGTGCCATGGCTTTTGGTAAGGTCTTTACCTTTGGGCCAGCCTTCCGGGCGGAAAAATCAAAAACGCGCCGTCATTTGACTGAATTTTGGATGATAGAGCCAGAAATGGCCTTTATGGATCAAGAGGCGAGTTTGGCACTGCAAGAACGCTATATTGCCTTTTTGATTAATAAAGTTTTGGAACAAAATGACCAGGAATTGGATTTGTTAAAGCGTGATAAGGATTTGTTACGCTCTTATACACAGTTACCATTCCCACGGGTATCCTACGATGATGCCATCAAGTTGTTACAAGATAATAACTTTGATGTTCAATGGGGTGTTGATTTTGGTTCACCAGAAGAGACTTTCCTAGCTAACCACTTCTCAAGCCCTGTCTTTATTACCAACTATCCTAAGAAAATCAAGGCCTTCTACATGAAGCGCCATCCAAGTCGTGATGATGTCGTCATCTGTGCGGATTTGTTGGCACCTGAGGGTTATGGGGAAATCATTGGTGGATCAGAGCGTGATACTGATTATGATTATCTCAAGGCTCGAATTGAAGAAGAGGGATTGAGCTTGGACGAATACAACTGGTATTTGGATTTGCGTAAGTACGGGTCTGTGCCCCATTCTGGTTTTGGTTTAGGTTTGGAGCGGATGGTGACTTTTGTTACTGGAGAAGATCATATCCGAGAAGCGATTCCATTCCCACGGATGATGCACCGCATCCGTCCTTAAGGGAAATAAAAAACGTTCAGGTTGCTAGAACTTGAACGTTTTTATTATGTTAGAGTGAAAGGAGGCTCATATGGAAGCTAATCTACAACGATATTTAAAAGCTGGTCATACCAGTATTAGCAATGATTTGTTGCTCCATTATCGTCAATTGGGTTTGGATAACGATGATTTGGTTTTATACTTAGAGATTCAACGATTACAAGATAGTGGGGACCAAGCTACGCCAGAGATTTTGGCGCGGATTATGCAGGTAACAAGTCAAAGTATTATTGATCGGATTAAAAGTCTCCTCAAACGCCAATTGGTTCAAATTCAAGGGCGCAATCGGCAAACAGAAAGTTACGATTTTACGCCGATGTTGAATAAATTAATCGCTGGGAAGGCTGTATCAGATAGTGCAGTTGAAGCGACCACGCTTTCAACTGGTGCTAGCAGTCGCCGTCAGGTTTTACAAATTTTGGAACAAGAGTTTGGACGGATGCTTTCACCCATGGAAATGCAAACTGTGGGTCATTGGTTTGATCAGGATCATTTTGATCCCAATATGATGTTGCTGGCCATTCAAGAAGCTATCGCCAACAATGCCCGTTCTTTGCGCTATATTGAGGCTATTTTGGCTAATTGGCAACGAGAAAATTTGACCTCACCTCAAGCAGTGGAGATGGCTAAAGTTAAACGGCGAGCAGTTAGTTATGCGCCGTCAACGGCAGCTGCTACATCGCAAAATCAATCCCCTCAGGTTAAGATACCAAGTGGTAAAATTGAGGACATGTAGCTTTTAATTTAAGTAGATGTAGTAGTTTTTATCTAACTGAAATCCTAAAATTGACTGCCCATTGGGGCGTAATAGTTGAGCTTGATAGCTCACCTGAGCCGTTTGGGCCATTAACTGACCCAGCGAAAGCGGTTTTGGTCCAATTACTAGAACTAAATCTCGGTGATTAGCAGCAAACTTAAGTTGACTAACGGGATTACCATTGGGGTCACTGGCCGGATATTTAAGATAAATTGGGGTTTTTAAATCCATATATTGAGTTAAAGCTTCAAATTGACTTAATTGCATAGTGTTTTAATTATAAAGGAAAATTATGGTAAAAAGTTATCATCTTATGGCAACTGCTGCTGCTGGTGTGGAAGCATTGGTCGGTAAAGAGTTGCGTCAGCTAGGCTATGATGCCCAGGTGGAAAATTATCGTGTTCGTTTTGAGGGAACTCAGGCTGATATTTTACGTAGTAATATATGGTTGCGGACGGCTGATCGGATTAAAATTATTGTTGGCGAGTTTGAGGCTAAAACTTTTGAAGAATTATTTGAGGGAGTTAAAGCGCTCAACTGGCAAGACTATTTGAACTATGACAGTGCCTTTCCGGTAGCTGGGCGTTCGCATAAATCAACCCTGTTTAGTGTACCCGATGTTCAGTCGATTACTAAAAAGGCGATTGTAGCAAAGTTACAAGAGGAATACCATGTCCGGACGCGTTTACCAGAAAATGGTTTCTTTGCCCAGTTGGAAGTGATGATTGAAAAAGACCATGTAATTTTAACTTTAGATACGACGGGGGATTCACTCTTTAAACGTGGCTATCGTGTGAATAAGGGTGGTGCACCGCTGAAGGAAAATTTCGCAGCGGCTTTGGTTTTACTAACCAATTGGCATCCAGATCGTCCCTTTGTTGATCCCACGACTGGTTCTGGTACTTTAGCAATTGAAGCAGCTTTGATTGGCCGCAATATTGCGCCTGGTTTGATTCGTTCCTTTTCAATTGAGCAAATGGATTGGTTTGATACTAAGTTGTCTGATCAGGTTCGTGACGAAGCCGAAGCTCAAGCTGACTATGATCGGGAATTAAATATTACCGGTTATGATATTGATGAAAATATGGTTGCCATTGCCCAGGAAAATGCCAAGCATGCTGGCCTGGGACAAGACATTCACTTTGCGCAGTTAGCTGCTAAAGATTGGAAAACTGATCAAGTTAATGGTGTCTTAGTGTCTAATCCGCCCTATGGAGAACGTTTAGGTGAACTAGAGGCAGCCCGGGAATTATATCGTCAAATGGGGACTTTGTATGCCCAATATCCTAGTTGGAGTAAGTATATTTTGACTAGTGATTTAGATTTTGAAAAGTCTTTCGGTCAAAAAGCAACTAAAAAACGTAAGCTCTATAATGGCTCTTTGCGAGTTGATTATTATCAGTATTGGGGTAAGCGAGTTAAATAATAATGAAAACGGGGTAATTACCTCGTTTTTATTTGGTTTTTGGTTAGATTGTGTTAAAATTACACTTTGTGAAAACATAGAAAGGAGATGTATACCACTGACCGTGGTATGCCAATCAAGTCAATGCCAGTAGTTTATATGCGCCGGGCAAAAGCCCGTGATATGGCCTCGATTGTGGAAATTCTACAAGGGGCGAAGAAGTATCTAAAGGAACAGGGATTAGACCAATGGCAGGGAGAATACCCAAACCTTGATACTGTTCAAAAAGATATGGATCATCATCAAGCTTTTGTACTAGTTGTTGACGATCAAGTAGCTGGTTATGCGGCCGCTTTTGAAGGCGAAGATCCACTATATACTGCCCTAGAAGATGGTAATTGGCTCGTTGATGGCCATGACTATGCTAGCCTTCATCGAGTAGCTATGTCAGATAAGTATCGTGGTCAACGGTTAGCACCACGTTTTATGACCGCTTTGATTTCTTATTTCTATGCCCAAGGCGCTCGTGATTTCCGGATTGATACGCATCCTGGTAATTTACCAATGCAAAAAGTCATTACTAATAATGGTTTTGAAAAACGCGGGACAGTCCATATGCAAGAAGGCGATAATATCAGTACTGCCCGTTGGGCATATCAACTCTTAATTCAAGATTAAAACGCAGATCATAATCGATCTGCGTTTTTTAATGCTTGTAAGGCCAAATGGTGTGGTCCTTGATTTTGTTTTTCGCTAACCCAATCAATTAATACAAGCGGATAAGCGGCCAAAATTGTATGCAGGCGGTCCACATAAATTTGATAATGTTTGGCATAGTTTTTATTGAGGGCATCAACCAGTAATTTTGAATCCGAATATAGGTGTAACTGATGCTTGCCAGTTGGTAAGTTGGATAGGGCCCAAATAGCTGCTAAAAACTCAGCTTGATGGTTGTCATTGGTGAGTGGGAGGGGTACTTTTAATTGCTCTTGTTGACCATTAATAATTAACAAACATCCCGCTGCTGAATGACCTGTACTTGGTTGTCGGGCAGCATCAAAGTGAATTTTAATTAACATTTATTACTCCTTGCAAGTTATTATAGGGCTGGCTGGCTAGTCTTGCCAAGCTTTGGTTAAATTTCATGGTAAAATAGGAGTGATTTTAAATATGGTAAGGAGCATGAAATGGGTCCTACAACTGGTTTTTATCAACCACTTGATTCTTGGAATCAAATATTATGGATGTGGTGGGCAATTTTAACGATGTTAGGGGTTATTATTTCCTCAGAACGAATGTACCAAATGCCTCTGTGGCTGACAATTTATCTAGTTGTTTTAGTGGGTATTGGTATTTTTGCCTTTGCTCGTCACCGACTTTATCTAACTGGCAGTCAATTATTTATGGGGTACGCTTTACGGCGAACTTATGCCGAATATAATTTGGACAATGGCTTATATTGGCAGTTAAATGGCCGCCGTCTTAGCATCCAATCCGGTAGTCGTTTACAAACCTATTGGATTAGTAAGCGCATGGCTCGCAAATTAAAGGAAATAAAGCAAGATGACAGAAAATAAGCAGTTTTTGATCAACGATCAGCAAACTGGTCGATTAGACGCAGTATTAGCGCAACTAGATCAAGAATATTCTCGTTCTCAAGTAGCTAGTTTAATTCAAAAAAAGCATGTATTAGTGAATGGCAAAGACGTTAAAAGCTCTTATAAAGTACAAGCAGGGGATAAAATTAGCATTAATCCACCGCAACCAGTTGCTAGTGAGTTAGTACCACAAGACATCGCCCTAGATATCGTCTATGAAGATGATGATTTATTAGTGGTTAATAAGTCCCGGGGGATGGTAGTTCATCCTGCTCCAGGACATCCGGATGGCACCCTAGTTAATGCTTTATTACATCATGCACCGCTTTCTTCAATTAACGGCGAGTTTCGACCAGGGATTGTGCATCGCATTGATCGTGATACGAGTGGTCTCTTAATGGTTGCTAAAAATGATCATGCTCATCAGGTCTTATCAGAGCAACTTAAGGCTCACAAAAACACCCGGCTTTACTATGCCTTAGTACAGGGTGAATTTGATGAAGATGAGGGCCAGATTGATGCGCCAATCGGCCGCCATCCGGTAGATCGTAAAAAACAAGCAGTGTTAGCGCAAGGACGTGAGGCCTTGACTCATTTTAAGGTTAAAGAGTGCTATCCTGGTTACACCCTTTTGGAATTACGTTTAGAAACTGGACGAACTCACCAAATTCGCGTTCATTTGGCCTATATTGGCCATCCAGTGGTTGGTGACCCGCTATATGGCAAGGGTAGTCTGGCAACCAATCTAGGTCAAAAGGGACAGCTCTTACACGCTAAAACGCTCTCGCTAACGCAACCAAGTACTGGTCAAGAACTGACTTTTACCAGTGATTTACCGCCTTATTTTACAGACGTTTTAGCAAAATTAGAACCAATTATTAGGATTAAAGATAATTTAGACAAGGAGTATTAACACCATGGCTAATAAAGTTGTTTTAGACTCAGCCTCTCTACAACGAGCCCTGACTCGGATTACCTACGAAATTTTAGAGCGTAATAAGGGCGGACAAGGGTTGGTTTTAGTGGGTATTAAAACGCGAGGTGAATACCTAGCTCATCGAATTGCCAACCGGCTAGAGCAATTGGAAAAAGAAACAATTCCAGTTATGGCCATTGATGTTACCAATTATCGTGACGATGTTTTAGCCCATGGCGATCACTTGGGCTTGGATGAAAAGGATTCAATTAACATTGTCGACAAAAACATCGTTTTGGTTGATGATGTTCTCTTTACCGGCCGCACGATTCGCGCCGCTTTAGATGCTTTAATTCATATTGGCCGACCTAAATCAATTTCTTTGGCAGTGCTAGTTGATCGTGGGCACCGGGAATTACCGATTCGCGCTGATTTTGTTGGTAAGAATATTCCAACAGCTCAAAATGAAAAAATTCAAGTTTCAGTGGAAGAGATTGATGGTAAAGATGCGGTAGAAATTATTCACTAATCTCCCAAGGAGGAAGGCATGCAACGGCACTTGATATTAGAAGATGGTACTACTTTTGTAGGAGAGGGTTTTGGTGCGCCAGCAACGACCTTTGGTGAAATTGTTTTTCAAACGGCGATGACCGGTTACCAAGAAAGTATTACCAATCCAATTTATGATGGTCAAATGATTGTCTTTGCCATGCCTGTAGTAGGAGCCGATGGGATTCATGCCGAGGCATACGAATCAGTTAAACCCACCATTCGGGGAATGGTTGTCCATGACTTAGCTGAAATATCAACTAACCGGCAACGTCGAATGAGCTTGGATCGATTTTTAAAACAAAATAATATTCCCGGTCTTTGTCAAGTTGATACTCGGCAGTTAATCAGACACTTACGAGAAAGTGGTCCTCAAAAGGCGACGATTGTTGATTATGTTGATGATCATGCCCGTGACCAGCTGGCCGCAACGGTATTAACTAAACAACAAGTGCAAAATACTGCCACACCTAAGGCCTATGCTAATCCGGGTCGAGGCTATCATATTGTAGTGATTGATTTTGGCTTGAAACATGGAATTTTGCGGATGCTGGGTGACTATGACAGCAATGTATCAGTGCTGCCTTACACGACTAGTGTTGAAGAGGTTTTAACTCTTGATCCTGACGGGATTGTTTTGTCCAGTGGGCCAGGCGATCCTAATAGTTTGCCAGAAAGTGTGTTTACCTTAATTCGTGTCTTACAGACTAAAGCCCCCATGTTGGGCATTGGCTTAGGCCACGAACTTTTTGCTATGGCTAATGGGGCGACTTTAAATCCCTTGGTGGCTGAATATCATGGGATGAATCATCCAATTCAAGAAATTATTTCCCAAGAAATTTTCTATGCCATGCAGGGACGTGGCTATGTCGTGGATGACCAGACAGTTGATCGTAAAAAGATGTTTGTGACCCACCGTGATTTAGTTGATCAATCAATCCAAGGACTACGACATCGTGATTATCCAGCTTTTAGTGTGCAATTTTTCCCTGATGGGGCGCCAGGCCCCATTGAACCTAATGTGATTTTTGCAGATTTCTTTGAAACGGTGGCCGACTATGTCGAACAGTACAACTAAATCTAAACTAAATAAAATCCTATTTCTGGGGGCTGGACCCAATGATTTTGGGATTCAGGGCGAAAATGATGCGGCTATTTATCAGGTTTTGCCTGAATTACATGGGCATGGCTATCACGTTTTTGTGGTTGATGATAATCCCTATTCGGTCGCTTTGGAGAGTGTTGCGGCGACAACTTTTTGGGAACCTTTAACCGTCACCAATATAAAAAAAATCATTAAAGACCATCAAATTGATGCAGTGGCGCCTCTATTTGGAGGACATCGAGCCTTACGACTTTGGAATCAAATATTAAATGAATGGCATACTGATGATGGCCAAATTCCGCGTACTTTGGGCTTAAATCCGGCAGTACTACGTGAATCAGCCGATATTACTCAGTTAAATCAACTATTAATCGATGCCGGTTTGCCCGTGATTCAAAGTAAAATTGCAAAATCCCAAACTGAAGTTAACGAATTAATGCGGTCGTTATCCTTACCCTTGGTGGTTCGGGCCAACAATCCTGTGCAAAGTAACACCCGCCAAATTGTTGAACGCTTGGACGATTTAGAGCAGGTTGTCGACGAGGTTAAAAGTCAGTCCCTCCTAGATGAAGTGTTAATTTCTAAGGCCATTAATGGTATGAAAGAGGTTAGCCTGGAGGTTTTACGTGATTACCGTGGTAATTGTTTGCAGGTTGGTGCCAGTGAGGATATGGATCCTATTGGGATTCACACGGCTGATTCGCTTAGTGTTTCCCCGGTTTTAACGATTCAAGATCGTTTTATGGAACAAATGCGCTCCTATGCCTTTCAAGTGGCTGATTTATTGCAGATACAAGGAGCCTTGCACCTGCAATTTGCCGTGAGTGAAGTTACTGGTAAAATCTACATCATTAAAATTGCGCCTTATATTGATCAAATGGCTACTCGAATGGCTTTGGTAACTGGTTATCCGATGCTATTGGTTGCCATGTATTTGTCTTTGGGACAGGCGTTTGAAGATATTGTGTTACCCCACAATTTCCATCCGAAAACGGCCATGATGGAGCCAATGATGGATCACATTGCCGTTAAGTTACCAGTTTTCCCCTTTGGTGATCTACACGCCAGTGGGGTTGAAGTCGACCGCAACCTAAGTAGTATTCAAAAATCGGTAGGTTCGACGATTGGATTTGGTCGGACCTTTATCGAAGCCTTGGAAAAGGCGATTCGGGCCGCCCACTTTAATAACCGGGGCTTTTCGCCAACCTACATGGAACATATTTCTGATGATGAATTAATTCAGCAGTTGATTCATCCCCAAGATAATCGAGTTTTGTTATTTATTGAAGCGATACGACGGGGCTATGAAGTTGACGAATTGACAGAATTAAGTCATATTGATGCCTTTTATTTCTACCAGTTAAAGCATCTAATCGCTTTAGAACAAATGGTGGAAGCTAAAATTGATGATCCTAATATGTTGAAACAGGCTAAACAAGCTGGCTTGTCCGACGGCTTGATTGCTCGTTTTTGGCATAGTGATTTTCAGTCAATTCGCCGCTTAGCTCGTCAAAATGATATTCAACCAACCTATAAAGCCTTAGAACCTTCTGCTGGGGAATTTCCGGAGAATGCTCACCAGTATTACGCCACCTTTGAGACAGAAGATGAGTCGACTCCCTTGGGTAAAGATAGTATTCTTGTCGTTGGTTCGGGGGCCTTTCGTTTAGGTGAATCGGCTTCGGGCGGTTATGCAACGACGATTATTTTATCGGAATTACGTCGGTTGCAGTATCACACGGTTGCGATGAACAATAACAGCAGTGACGCAACCTTGTTGCCTCACATTTCAGATAAACAGTACCTTGAACCGCTTGAAATTTCTGATGTAATGGCCGTGGTTGATAAAGAACAACCGCAGGCAATTATGGTGCCAGGTAACCGAAAAAAGTTGATTAAAGTCTTAGAGGAATTGGGCCAACGGGTGTTGATTTTACCCCGTGAAAAGCATTTAGCTAATGGACCGGAAAATCACAAGTCAGAATTTTCTTTGAATTTTTTCTACGATGGCGTAGAAGTCTATCCTTTGATCGTTGGACAACACCGCGCAGGGGAAATGCGCCTATTAAATCAAGCTTTAGACATCAAGGAAGATTTGAATGATTTGAATTTGCCTAGCCCTGGACTTTATCAAATTATTTGGCGAGCAGATGTCAATGAATGGATTAACCAGGTTGAAATTCCAGATTTGTCACATGATACTTGGTTGCGACCAGTATCATATGGTCAGGTAGCCTATTTGAGTAAGGCCATGGGCATTCATTTTCTGCGTTTAATTGTGCGGGCTATGTTAGATGAATTGACGCCCCGTGATTGGGAGATGCTGCAAATGATTTCCAAAAATCCGCCCCATGTTCAGCAGTGGATGACCAAGGCTTTAACTAACTATCAACTACACTTGCAACCTAGTGGCCCGATTGATACGACCCGATTTGAGATGGGTGTGAAGGTGGTTAATGATGAGTAATAAAAAGTATCCAACTGAAAAAATTATTGGGTTGATGGTTGAACAAGATCCTTCGGGGAACTACTTACCCCAAGCTCATGCCAAAGCCCATACCTGGCGGATCGGTAAGCATACTAAAGGAAAGTTTTTTGAGTTGGGACAAGTTTTTTTAACTGAAAATGGACAAGCAGTAGCAGTTATTGATCGTGCGCCCTTGGCCTTTAATCAACGCCATGATTATCAGCCTTTGGCACGTTGGACTAGCGGCCAAGTAAATATAATGGCCTTACAAGCTTGGATAACATCTAAAAAAGGTTAACTTTTGTTGATTAATGCTTACAATATATTCGAAAGGAGCATGCAGTTTGACTACATGTAAACAGGAGATATATGTCAGACCAGCCAATTCGGGACTATTATGGGTCCGGAAATATTAGCCCACTAGTTGATGATGATCTACTAGCCGCATCAATTCTTTCACCTAATATCCGTTATAAACAGGCCGCTCAGTTGGCTTTAATAAAAAAACAGCAAAAAATAGCTGAAGCAATAAAGACTGATTTAACTCTAACGGATAGACAAAAGCAAGCTCAAATGGCTGCTTTAAGCCAAGAGTTAGGGCAAGCAAAATTGGCTTTATTCCGGGCTAATAGTTGGTCAGCCATTCAACGAATTATGCAACGGGCTGATTTAGCTATGGCTCAGCAACATGCAATTGGTCTAGCGTTAAAGCTGCAAAAACGACAAGCCCAAGCGAGTATTAGGCAAAGTAGCCAGCAACTATTTTTAAAGATTAATAACGATACTAGTTTGTCTCGAACTGACAAGAATCAACAGCAGGAAAAGATTCGGATTGAAGAACGCAAGGCTAACCAAATTATTGATCAAGCCCAGGATGCTCAGCAAATTGCTAACGGAAAAAATATGGGCCTGTTTAAAATCAAGCATCAGGCGTCATTATTGACCAATTTTAGTCAACCAGATAGCTTTGGTTTACCAAAGCCATTTAGTCTGGAACAGTGGCGGGCTGATTTGAAGGGCTTCTTTGAAAAAGAAAATTGATATAGTTGTAATTTGTTGTCAATTATTTTTGCTAAATGCTGTTTTTAAAGCTATGATAGGACTTTTATGTGATATAATTTATTTAAAAGAGAAAGTTGGGTAGCTATTATGTATCAAAAAGCATCGGCCGTGGTAGTTTCAGGTGCAGTTGGGGTCGCGTTATTACCACAAACGGGTATACGCGTTAATTCCAATTGGCAGGTTGGTCTTTCTATCATTATTGGATTGGCCTTTGTCGGGGCGCTTTTATCTAGTTTGTACCTCTTTTATAAAAAGAATGTCTAATTGGCTGGTTATTAGTGTTATTCTACTGGGTCTTTATGCTGCCCTTAGAATTTTACTTGGCATTTTTTTTGCTAATATATATGAGTTAAAAACGCTAAAATTGAAAAAGGGAACTGCCAAGCCAGCATACTATCATTCTTTTAGTATTTTGATTCCCGCCTACAATGAAGGAAAAAGTATTCGAGACAGCGTTTTATCAGCTTTGAACTTAGATTATGATAATTTTGAAGTAATTGTGATTAATGATGGATCCCATGATGATACGTTGAATAGATTGCGGACTGTCCAATTAGAATATCCAAATTTAGTGATTGCCGATCAGACTAATGGTGGCAAGTCGGTTGCCTTAAATAATGCTTTGATTAATTATGCTCAGTATGAATTAATTATGGTTTTAGATGCTGACTCAATCCTATCAGCGGACGCATTAACCAGGATGAATCGCTATTTTCAAGATCGGCGGGTTTTGGCAGCAGCAGCTAATGTACGGATTAAAGAGGCTCCCCATTTTATTGAATATGTCCAACGGGTTGAGTATTTTGTTAGTTATTATTTAAAAAATTCCGAAATACCATTGAATATAGAATATATCATTGGGGGCATTGGTTCCTGTTTTCGACGCGATTGCTTACTGAAAGCTGGCGGATATGACAGTGATACCGTGACCGAGGACATTGATTTGACCATGAAGTTACTGGCTTATTATGGCAATACCACATATAAATTTGTCTATGCTAATGATGTAATTGCCTACACACCAGCCGTTCACACTTTTCATGAACTATTAAATCAACGTCTGCGTTGGAAATACGGTCGCTTCAAGGCCCTCATTAAATATCGGGCTATGATTTTTAATCTTAACCCCAAATATAGTTTGTCGTTATCCTTTTGGAAATTACCTAAGATTTGGTTGGAAGAATTTTTAATGTTCCTAGAACCAGGATTTATTTGTTTAGCCTTATTTTGTTTGGTACAGTATGGTGATTTTTCAACCTATATTTCCTTGGTACTACTTTATGGTGCCTATGCCTCTTTTGCAGTACTAAATGCTGAAAAATTAACTTTAAAGGAGAGGATGATTTTCTTTTTGACCGCCCCCATGGCCTTTTTATTCTTGGAAGTCATTTCCTTGGTTGATTATCTGTCCTTGATTCGTTGCTTGCTCCATCAAGATGAGATTTTCAAACAAGAAAGTTCCTGGGAACATGTGGAACGTTAATCATAAAAAAACGCTGAGTGGTCAATTGACAACTCGGCGTTTTTATTTGGCTGTTTGGCGGCGGGTATTCCAAGAAAAGAGCAAGGCGTTGATAATCATGATGCCAGCACTCACTAAGAAAATTGCTCGATAATCATATAGATTAGCAATCACAGCACCCAACATGGGACCGGCTACACTGCCGATGGCTTGAAAACTTTGATTATAACTAAAAATTCGGCTAATCATATTTTGAGGTGAGTTTTTGGAAAGAAGGGTTTGAATAGCTGGTAATAAGGTGGCATCACTAATCCCCACGATAAATCGCAGTACGATTAAGATCGTTACACTGGTGACAAAAGCCGTTGGAATAAAGGCCAAAACAGCAATAACAAAGCCAATTTGAATTAAAAATCGGGTACCAATTCGGTCTCCTAAACGGCCAAAACTAGGTGCAGCGATGATAGTTGCCAATCCGGGAGCGGCCGCTACTACCCCGGCTAGAAAGGTGACATTATGACTGTTGTGAACCAATTCACGGACGAACAATGAGACAATTGGATTAATGGACATATTTACAGCCTGAACCAACATGGTGGTAATAAATAGAGAAATCAACAAATGCTTATGCGGCAAGGTCCCCCAGGTAATTTTCTCGAGGGGCTTTTGTTGGTCGACTTGGGTAGGGCGCTGATTTTCCTGAACTAAAAATAAAATTAAAAAGAAAACCAAGAACATGATGAAACCAGTGATGTGAAAGGTTAGTTGATAAGAAAAAGCACTGGCGAGTGCACCGCCAACAATTGGTCCCAGTAGGGTACCAGCCGTAAAACCAGTGACCACAATGCCTAAGGAACGGCCCACCTGTGACTTGGGTGTTTGGGTGGCAATTAAGGCGTTGGCATTGGAAACAAAGCCACCTAAAGCACCTTGAATCGCTCGTAGAATGATAAGTTGCCAAACATTAGTTGTAAATCCCATTAGGAAGAAAATTAAGCCCATGCCAGCAGCAGCGCGTAGCATCATTAGTTTACGGCCTTTTTGGTCAGCTAGTTTCCCCCATAAGGGCGAAACTATGGCTGTGACTAAGAAAGTTACCGCAAATGCCATACCAGAATAAAGTGTTAATTCGTTTTTAGAAAAGTTACCTAGGGTGTCAACATATAATGATAAAAAAGGGATGATTTCACTTAGGCCAATTCCAGTCATGAAGACACCAAACCAAACAACGATTACATTACGTTCCCAAATCTCCTTTTTACTTAACCAATTCATCTCATATGTACCTTTCTAATCTGTTTTTAGACTCAAATATCTATTCTAAACCGATTTCATAAATTATGCACTGTATAGCTAGAGTTCGCTTGTGAAAAAGGGGTATTTTTAATATAATAGCAATGATATTAATTCGCTTTTGGTGGCCCATTTGGGAGAATGATTACCACATTGACTAGCAGGAAGCGGAATTTAAGGGGCACTTATGACAAAGTATCGAGACTATACCGCTAGTGATGTAATGGAGATGGTGGCATCTTATATGTCACCAGCCGACACCCAAGAAGTTAACCAGGCCTACCAGTGGGCAGCTCAGTTACATCAAGAACAACGGCGTAATTCCGGCGAACCGTATATTGTACATCCCATTCAAGTAGCCGGCATTTTGGCTGAACTACGAATGGATACAGCTACGGTAGCGGCCGGCTATTTACATGATGTAGTTGAAGATACTCCTGCAACTCTGGCGGATGTAGCCGATAAATTTGACCCAGCAGTGGCACAAATTGTCGATGGTGTCACTAAAATCAGTCAAATTAAATACCAAAATTCCCAAGAACGGCTGGCTGAAAATCATCGTAAGCTTCTTTTGGCGATGTCTAAAGATATCCGGGTTATTATTGTTAAATTGGCCGATCGGTTGCATAATATGCGCACTTTGGATGCTTTGCGGCCGGATAAACAAAAGCGGATTGCTCGTGAAACCCTTGATATTTATGCTCCTTTGGCTGATCGTTTGGGAATTAGTACAATCAAATGGGAGCTAGAGGATCTTTCGCTAAGTTATTTGAATCCTGATGACTATCATCATATTGCCTCCTTGATGGATATGAAACGTGATGAACGATTGGCTTATATTCAGACTGCTGTTGATGAAATCAATGCAGCCATTGATAGTTTGGGTTTGAAAAACGTTGATGTGTATGGTCGGCCAAAACACATTTATTCGATTTATCGTAAATTAGTTGACAAACATAAGGAATTCGGTGAGATTTATGACTTATCGGCTATCCGAGTCTTAACGGACACAATCCCGGATACTTATGCTGTTTTGGGGACCATTCATTCCCGTTGGACACCCATCCCAGGAAGATTTAAAGATTATATTGCGTTGCCAAAGGCTAATGGTTATCAAAGTCTACATACGACGGTGATTGGTCCAGGTGGGCGACCTATGGAGGTCCAAATTCGGACGCATAAAATGCACGAAGTTGCTGAATTTGGAGTGGCTGCGCATTGGGCTTACAAACAAAATCATGGTTCGGATAAGCAAGCTCAAGTTAGCGATAAAAATCAGCAAGCCCTCAATATGATTCAGGGAATTTTGGAATTACAAGAAAGCGCTCAGGATGCTCAAGACTTTATGGCTGGTGTTCAGGGTGACCTTTTTGGCGATCGAGTGTATGCCTTTTCTCCTAAAGGGGATGTCTATGAACTAGCCCAGGGTGCTGGTCCACTTGATATGGCCTTTTCGATTCATTCAAATGTCGGCTTAAAGACGACTGGGGCAAAAGTAAATGGTCGAATTGTGCCTTTGGATTACAAGATTAAAACCGGTGATATTGTCGAAATTATTACTAGTCCTAATGCTAAACCAAGTCGAGATTGGCTTGATTTGGTATCAACTCGACGGGCCCGTAATAAAATTAAGCAGTATTTCAAGCAACTTAATCGACAAGATAACATTGTAGCTGGTCGGGAAGTAATTAGTCAGGAATTAACGCAGGAACATTTTAATAGTGCTGATTTCTTAGATGAAAACCAATTAAAACAAGCCGCTTTAGACTTACATTTTTCTAGTGCCGATGACATGTTAGCCGCTGTTGGTTATGGAGACATGGCTGGACAGGGCGTTGTTAAAAAGTTAACTGAAAGTGCGCGTCAGCAACAGGCTGATCAAGCTGCCCAAGAATTACAACGTGAAATTTTAGAAGAAGGGCACGCCATTACGGCTGATCAAACTGGTTTTTCTCATAAAGAAGCCAATAAGGCCAATGATATTGTGATTGCTGGTGTTGATAACCTCTTAATCCGTTTAGGACGTTGTTGTACGCCTGTTCCAGGGGACGCTGTGCAGGGTTATATTACCAAAGGACGGGGGGTTTCTGTGCACCGACTAGACTGTCCCAATATTCGTCAGGCACAGGGTCAAGGACAGAGGTTAGTGGATGTACAGTGGGAAGACTCCAATGGACAAAAAGCTAATTATGCTGCAGATTTGACGGTTCATGCCGAAAATAATGGCGGTGTGTTAAATGACGTTATTCGGGTTTTAAATAGTCGTACACGGTATGTCAATAGCATTAATGGACATGTAACAAAAAGTGGTATGATGCAGATTTCCTTATCGATTGGGGTCCGCAATGTTGAACAATTACATGGTATTATGGACAATTTACATAATTTACCAGCCGTTAGTACCGTTGAGAGAACCTTTCACTAGAATGTAGAGGAGACCAGATTCTTGAAAGATTATTTAATGGCGATTGCGCCGATTCGGCAAAATGACCAGAATGGCACTTTAATCGTTGATCGTCAACAGCAAAAGTCCTACTTTACTCCCCAAGTTTTACCAGAACCTCAGGCTGAACGTTGGCTATTGTGGATGCTGATTATTAGTGGTGTCTTGGTTACCCCCTATTGGTTATTAAAGTATTTTGTCACTTTACCCCGTATCATTATCCATAATCCCGCCTTGTGGTGGTTAATCCTATTTTTAACCGCTGGGTTACCAATATTGGCTTGGATTTTTGGCCGTCAAAAGCAAGGCTATGATGCCAAACAATTGATACCATTAACCGTTGATGTAAGTGATTTGACCAAACAATTGCAAAAGTGGCCTTTTGAACGGGCCTGGGTTCTCTTTGTCTTAACCTTGTTACCACCAACGGCTCTGATGTTTTTAGTTTTGTATATCATTAAAGCTGATGTGGTGGATGCCTTATTGATCACGGTGCATGGTGCCTTGTTTATGCGCCGTTTGATTCCACATGCGATTAGTCGTATTCGGGTTTCAACTAAGCAAATTATTGAGTGGAGGTAAGCCATGCGGGTTATTTTACAGCGGGTCAGCCAAGCTTCAGTAAGGATTGATACTGAAATTATTGGTCAAATTGACGCTGGATTAATGTTGTTAGTTGGGGTTGGCCCTGATGATCAAAGGGAAGATATTGATTACTTAGTTCGTAAGATTACGCGGATGCGCATTTTTGCTGATGATCAGGGACGTTTAAACCGTAGCATCTTAGATATTGAAGGAGCGATTCTATCAATTTCACAGTTTACTTTATATGCTGATACTAAAAAGGGTAATCGACCTAGTTTTACCCAAGCGGCTGCGCCTGATTTAGCTAATCAACGTTATCAAGAATTCAATCAGGCCTTAATGGCGACCGGATTAACTGTTGAAACCGGACAATTTGGCGCTGATATGCAAGTTAGCTTAGTAAATGATGGACCCGTTACCATTAGTTTAGATAGTAAGGCACCATAAAACATGCCAGAATCATATGATTCTGGCATGTTTTATTTGACTAATTTTTATGATGGCGGTAATAGTACCAGCCAAAAGGAATGGTACTTTCTTGCCCATGAATAATTCGATTTAGATTATTACGATGGCGGTAGAAAACAAAAGCAGTTAGTGCGACCGCGACAATTGCTAAAATCGGATCGTGGTAGTAAAAGATGGACATGATGGTTGCAAAGGAAAATCCAATCATTGAGGCGACTGAAACCATCGACGATAAGGATAAAATCAATAAGAATACGCCCCAGACCATGAAAAAGAAAGTCGGATTGTAAGCTAGGAGGACACCAGCTGATGTCGCTACGGCTTTGCCTCCTTTAAAGCCAATCCAAATGGAAAAAGTATGGCCCAAAATGGCTGCTAAACCAACTAACATGGGATTAATCGAACTGTGAAAGAATAGGGGGAGGAGGCCAGCTAGGGTCCCCTTAAACATGTCTAGCAGCAAGACGATTGATCCTGGTACCGGTCCTAAAATTCGAAAAGCGTTAGTGGTACCGATGTTGCCCGAGCCTTCGTTACGAATATCTTTATGATAAACGTACTTCCCTAACCAATAACCTGGTACTAATGAACCTAATAAATAGGCTAATACAAACATTAAAATAGTTTCGAACATGATATCCTCATTTAATTAAAAGGTGATTTAATGAAAAATTAACAGCTACTATTTTACCATAGAGCAGCCGGTGGATGAGAGGATTTGATGGATTTTACTATTGTCAGGATTTATCTTTTACTCTATGATGAGATAGATTGCCAATTTTAATGGTTGTTTTGGCACTGGAATTTTTGAAGAATAATTCAGTTGTATTAGATAATAGAGGAAATGTACTGTGGCAAAAAACGTTCACTATGATGCAGATTCAATCAAAATTTTAGAAGGGCTGGAAGCTGTTCGTAAACGACCGGGTATGTATATCGGTTCGACCGATGGTCGTGGCTTGCACCACTTGGTCTATGAAATTGTTGATAACGCTGTCGATGAAGCTTTAGGAGGATTTGGTGATGAAATTCGGGTTACCATTCATGCCAATAATGCCATCACGGTTCAAGATTTCGGTCGGGGAATGCCCGTTAGCATGCACTCTTCTGGCAAGCCAACCCCAGAAGTAATTTTAACGGTTTTACACGCCGGTGGAAAATTCGGTCAGGGTGGCTATGCTACTTCGGGTGGTTTGCACGGGGTTGGTTCCTCAGTTGTTAATGCCCTGTCAGAAAGTCTTAGTGTTGACATTATTCGTGAAGGTCATCGCTGGGTGGAAAAGTTTAAAAATGGGGGACAACCAATTGGCACCCTAGAAGATTTAGGCCCTAGCAAGGCGTCCACTGGTACGACTGTAACCTTCAAGCCTGATCCAAATGTCTTTTCGACGACGATTTTTAATTTTGATACCCTATCTGAACGTTTGCGGGAAGCGGCCTTTTTGATGAGCGGGGTCAAGTTTATCCTTAGTGATGAACGAGTTGAGCCGATTAAAACCGATGTTTATCACTATGAACACGGGTTAGAGTCCTTCGTTGATTTTTTGAACGAAGATAAGGCCAATCTGGGGCCAGTTATGACTTTTGAGGGCCAAAGCGATGAGATTATCGTTGATGTGGCGGCTCAATATAATGACGGTTATTCAGAAACCCTGTTGTCATTTGTTAATAATGTGCGGACCCAGGATGGTGGTAGTCATGAAGTGGGCTTTCGCTCGGCCTGGACCAAAGCTTTTAACGACTATGCTCGTCGGGTTAGTTTGTTAAAGGATAAGGATAAAAACTTAGAAGGAACCGATGTCCGTGAAGGGTTATCGGCCGTTATTTCATTACGGATTCCAGAACAACTTTTGCAATTTGAAGGGCAGACAAAAGATAAGTTAGGAACGCCGGAAGCCCGTGGCGCCGTTGATAGTGTTGTTAATGAAACACTAAGCCGTTTCTTACTAGAAAACGGTGACTTTGGTCAAAAGATTGTCCGTAAAGCACTACGAGCTCGGGATGCTCGTGAAGCCGCCCGTAAAGCCCGAGAAGAGAGCCGAACTGGTAAAACTAAAGGGGCTCGGGAAAAGTTATTATCAGGTAAGTTAGCACCGGCTCAGTCAAAAAATTCTGACAAAAATGAACTTTTCCTAGTGGAGGGTGATTCTGCCGGTGGTTCAGCTAAACAAGGCCGAGATCGTAAATTCCAAGCCATTTTACCTTTACGTGGGAAGGTATTAAATACCCAAAAAGCTAAATTACTTGATATTTTAAAGAACGAAGAAATTTCAACCTTGATTTATGCCATTGGTGCTGGTGTAGGGCCTGACTTTAAAATCGCTGATGCGGCCTTTGATAAAGTTATTATCATGACTGATGCCGATGACGATGGTGCTCATATTCAAACACTGTTATTGACTTTCTTTTACAAATATATGCGGCCCTTGGTTGAAGCTGGCAAGGTTTATATCGCCTTACCACCACTTTATCGTGTCCGTTATCGTTCCAAAAAAATATCGGATGCTTTTGCTTGGACCAATGATGAATTGGCTGAAATTACTGCTAAAAACCAAGCTAGTTATGAGCTAACCCGATTTAAGGGGTTGGGGGAAATGAATGCGCCCCTGCTGTGGGAAACGACCATGGATCCGCAATCACGAACGCTAATTCGGGTTAAAATTGATGATGCAGTTTTGGCTGAAAAACGAGTGACGACCCTGATGGGCGATAAAGTTGATCCACGCCGACAATGGATTGAAGCTAATGTCCAATTTACAATGGGCGATACTGGTTCGATTTTGGATAATGTTCAAGGAAATCAGCAAGACAGCAACTTCTTTGAACAAGTTCTCCAAGAAAAGCAGGGCAGTAAGGCTAAAGGGAAATCGGCTCCTAAGTCCACTGAGAATCAAAATCTTGAGTTATTTTAAGAGACCTTAGAAAGGAAAGAGGTTGCTAACAGAATGGTAGATCGGATTCAAGAACTATCGCTAGAAGCAGTGATGGGTGAACGCTTTGGCCGTTATTCCAAATATATTATTCAAGAACGAGCCTTGCCCGATATTCGGGATGGGTTAAAGCCCGTTCAACGAAGAATTTTGTATGCTATGGAAGAAGATGGTAATACATATGACCATCCTTACCGTAAATCGGCTAAATCAGTGGGAAATGTCATGGGAAATTTCCATCCACATGGTGATTCTTCAATTTATGAAGCCATGGTACGACTTTCTCAAGATTGGAAGGTCCGTGAACCGCTGATTGATATGAATGGAAACAATGGTTCCATTGATAATGATCCAGCCGCAGCGATGCGTTATACTGAGTCGCGTCTTTCTAAAATTGCCGACGAAATTTTGCGTGATTTGGGTCAAGATACCGTTGATATGGTGCTTAATTTTGATGATACACTTTATGAACCAACGGTTTTGCCATCACGTTTACCCAATTTATTTATTAATGGTGCGACTGGAATTTCAGCTGGTTATGCCACTGAAATTCCACCACATAATTTAAAAGAAATTAATAATGCTTTAATTTATTTGCTTGACCATCCACAGGCGACTTTGAACCAATTAATGCGCTATGTTAAGGGTCCTGATTTTCCAACCGGTGGTATTATTCAGGGACTAGAGGGAATTAAGGACGCCTATAAAACTGGCCGTGGTCGGATTATTGTCCGAGCTAAAACAGAACTAAGTGCCTTAAAGGCTGGTCGACAAAAAATTGAAATTACTGAGCTCCCCTATGAAGTGGTGAAATCAAATTTGGTAGCCAAAATTGATGCCATTCGTTTAAATCGCGATGTGGCTGGGATTACAGAAGTTCGTGATGAATCTGATCGCGAAGGATTATCAATTGTCATTGAATTAGCCCGTGATGCGAATGCTCAGGGAATTTTAACCTATCTATTTAAGAAAACTGATTTACAAATTTCTTATAATTTCAACATGGTGGCCATTCATCAACAACGGCCGGTCTTAGTTAGTCTTCAAGCTGGATTACAAGCCTTTTTAGACTTTCGTAAGGACGTTGTCTTGAAGCGTTCAGCCTATGAATTAAAACGTGCCCAAGCCCGGCAACACATTGTCGAAGGCTTGATTCGCATGCTATCGATTTTAGATCAGGTGGTTGCCACCATTCGGTCTTCTAAAAATCGAAAAGATGCGACTCAAAACCTGATTGACCAGTATCAATTTACACAGCAGCAGGCCGAAGCAATCGTAACCTTACAGTTGTATCGCCTAACTAATACGGATGTAACACAGTTAGAAAACGAGCATGCCGAATTAAAGGCCAAAATTGAACAGTTACAACGAATTTTAACGGAGCAAGATGCCCTACATGATGTGGTTCGAGCTGAAATTAAAGCTATTTCCAAGCAGTATGTCTCCGATCGTCGCAGTGTGATTGAAGATCAAATTGAGGATCTAGTCATTGACACGGCTGTGACTATCCCAGAAGAAAATGTTCGCGTACTCGTTTCTAAAAATGGTTACTATAAGCGGTCGTCACTACGTTCCTACAAGGCTTCGGCCCCTGAAAATGGGTTGGCTGAAGATGACTTGGTATGTTTTGAAGGGACGTTAAATACTACCCAGCATTTACTATTATTTACGAATTTAGGAAATGTCATTTATCGACCGGTCTTTGATTTGCCAGATTTACGTTGGAAAGATTTGGGTGAACACTTGTCCCAGCAATTGACGAGTTGGCAGGGGGATGAAAGTTTGGTAGCAGCTTTAGTGGTTGATAATCCTCAATCAGAACAAACAGTTTTGTTAACAAGTAATGATGGTTTCATTAAACAAACCAACTTAACTGATTTAATTCCTAAGGCTTATAAAAAGAAATCGATTATGGCCATGAAATTGAAGCAGTCAACTAGCCGGTTACTGACGGTAACAATGGTTACGCCAACTACTCAATCCGAACAAGTCGTGATTTTCAGTCAGGCAGCCCAAGCGCTACGTTATGATTTGAATGAAGTACCAGTTGTTGGCAATCGGACGAGTGGAGTTAAAGCGATTAATTTGTCAGAGGGCGATAGCCTAGTGGCAGCTACTTTAGCTGATGATAAAATGACGCAAGTCGCTTTAGTTGCCGAAAACGGGGCATTTAAGCACATGAGTTTGGCTGAATTACCTCTGGCACACCGTGCTACTAAAGGGGTACAAATATTTACACAACGTAAAACGCGAAGCTATCAATTGGCAGCGGCTTGTCTCTTGGGTACTAATGATCAAGCAATTTCGATTTTAACGGAGCGCCAGCAGGAAGTGAGTTTGCAATTAAGTGATTATAGTCAGGCTAGCCGAACTAGTAATGGCCGAGAAGTTTTGGATGTTAAAAAACTTGGTCAGGCGATTCAAATTCAGCCTTTAACCCTTAGTTAAGTAGTATTAATATGATAAAATAATTAAAAAATAGGAGTGAAGTTATGGCACAGATACAAGTTTTTGGACATAAAAATCCCGATACTGATACAGTTGTTTCGGCAATTGGCGCTAGTTATCTTTTAAATCAACAGGGACTAGATACCCAGGCCTTTGCACAGGGAAAGCCTAATGCTGAAACCAAGTACGTATTAGATTATTTTAAGGTTGAGCCTTTACCAATTATTAGTGAAGCAACTAGTGCTGAAGTGGTATTGGTTGATCACAATGAGGTAGCACAATCAGTTGATAACCTGACTGATGTGACAGTTAATCATATTTTTGATCATCACAAGTTCAATTTTCAAAATGCTACCCCACTTTATATCACAGCCAAGCCTTGGGGTTCTGTGGCCACTATCTTGTACTTTGAATTACAAGCAGCCCAAATTGAAATTCCAGCGCAGTTGGCTGGTTTGCTCTTATCAGGGATTATTTCAGACACCTTGCTATTAAAGAGTCCAACAACGACTGACTGGGATCGTCAAGCTTTGCCAAGTTTGGCTCGTTTAGCTGGACTTGATGATGTCGATAGTTATGGTCTAGCTATGCTAAAGGCTGGTACAGATTTGTCAACTCGTTCCGACCAAGAGTTGTTGGATGGGGATGCAAAATCTTTTGAAATGGGTGGACACCAATTTAGAATTGGTCAAGTCAATACTGTTGATATTGATGATGTGTTGGCCCGTCAGGCTGGCTTAGAACAAGCTATGAAGGCTGAAGGGTATGAAGACTTCCTGTTTGTGATTACTGATATTTTGAATTCTAACTCAAAGGCTTTGTATCTTGGGGATACACCGGCTAGTATTGAAAGTGCTTTTGGCAAAAAATTGGTTAATAATGTGATTGATTTGCCTGGCGTTGTCTCACGTAAAAAGCAAGTTGTACCACCATTGGAAGGGCAATTTTAAGCCAAATTAGTTGTCATCAAGTTAAAAATTCGTCAAAGCCTTTACACATGACCTTGTCCCATGTATAATTGACATTTGTATTGACAAGCAAATAATTCTATTAAAAAAATACTGAGGAGCTGAAACTATGCGTATTCACGTTGTTTTAGGAAATGATGAAACTGGTGAGCGTATTTACTTGACGTCCAAGAATCGTCGTAATACGCCTGACCGTCTTGAGTTAAAGAAGTACTCACCCAAACTTCGTAAAGTTGTAACTTTTAAGGAGATCAAGTAATGGCAAAGAAATCAAAGATTGCAAAGGCAAAGCAACGTGAAGCGTTGGTTGCGAAGTACGCTGACAAGCGTGCTGCTTTAAAGGCTGCTGGTGATTACATCGGTTTGGCTGCATTGCCAAAGGATTCTTCACCTGTACGTGTTCATAACCGTGACCAAGTTGATGGTCGTCCTCACGCTTACATGCGTGAATTCGGTATTTCACGTTTGAACTTCCGTCAATTAGCACACAAGGGTCAAATTCCTGGTGTTCGGAAGGCTTCTTGGTAAGCTGAGCTTATCTCTCTTAATACGCTCATCGCTTGATGAGCGTATTTTTGGTAGCCAAAATTGTTAATTTGCAAATTGAAGGCATTTAGGCTATGATTGAGGTAGTTAATTTACATGCGTACTGTAAATGGGCGGGTCGATTTGACGACCGGCTCATTTTTTATGAATTGGACAAGTTTTAATTAGCAGAAAGGAATTATCTTGGCAGGTCAAGCAAAAAATGCCTTACTAACATTAATACAGCCGATTCTAGACAATCAGGGCTTACTTTTGTGGCAGCTCTCGATTAAGAATGGCGGCGGACAAAAAACCGTTGAAGTTTTGGTTGATCGACCAGAGCACGTCGCTGTCACCATGGATGATTTGACGCTCTTTACTCAGGCGGTTAATGAAGTTTTGGACGATGTTGACAATGATCCAATCCCTGAAGCTTATCTGTTAGATATTAGCTCACCCGGATTAGACCGCCCTTTAGTGGAGCAGTGGCACTTTCAGTGGGCTTTGGAAGGCCAAGAGCCGATTGTTCTAGCCCTTTTTTCACCCCGTTTAGGGCAAAAAAAATGGGCTGGTAAGCTTACTGAAGTTACTGATCAAGGAATTACAATTGAAAGTGATCAAGGCCTTCAACAATTTAATTACGATGAAATTGCTAAAGCGGCTTTGGATGTTCAGTTTTAATTTAAGAGATAACATGGAGAAAAATAAATGAGTAAAGAATTAGTCGATGCTCTTAATGCTTTAGAGGCAGAACGCGGAATTGATCGGACCGTGGTTGTTGAAGCTTTGGAAAACGCACTTAAAGCGGCTTATAAAAAGCAATACAATGCCGCTCAAAATGTGGAAGCCACCTTTGATGACAAGAAGGGTAAGATGACAATTAAGCAAGTTAAATTAGTTGTCTTGGATGAAGATTTTGTTGATGCTGATCTAGAAATTTCTTTAAGTGACGCCTTAAAAATTAACAAGGCCTACGAACCTGGTGATGAAATTCGCTTTGATGTAACACCTAAGGACTTTGGTCGGATGGCCGCTCAGGCTGCTAAACAAGTCATCGTACAAAAAATGCGTGAAGCTGGTCGTGAAGCCATCTATAACAAGTTTCAGGACTATGAAAATGAAATCATTACCGGTGAGGTGGAACGTCAAGACGCCCGCTTCTTATATGTCATGTTAGCTGGTCAACAAGAGGCTGTGATGGCCCCTGGTGACCAAATGCCAAATGAACATTACCGGATGCGTGATCGAATCAAAGTCTTGGTGACCAAGGTTGACAATAACCTTAAGGGTCCTCAAATCTTTGTGTCACGAACAGCGCCTGATTTGGTAAAACGATTATTTGAGCAAGAAGTTCCAGAAGTTTATGATGGCACAGTTGAAATCGTTAGCATTGCTCGTGAAGCTGGTGATCGTTCTAAGATTGCCGTTTATACTCATGATGCTGATTTGGATCCAGTTGGTGCCTTAGTGGGACAACGGGGTGTTCGAGTGCAAAATGTGGTCAATGAACTTGGTGGCGAGCACATGGACATTGTTGAATGGGTTGAAGATGAAGCCCAATACATTGCCAATGCCTTGAACCCTTCCGAAGTTACGGATGTAATCTTTGATCAGGAAAACGAACGAGTTGTGACGGTAATTGTACCAGACGACCAGTTGTCTTTGGCAATTGGAAAGCGGGGACAAAATGCTCGCTTAGCAGCCCGCTTGACTGGCTTTAAAATTGATATTAAGTCTGAAAGTGAAGCTGGGGACCTTTTAAAAGCAAGTGCAGCTCCTGAAATTGCTGAAGATGAGGTTGTTAGTGAGTCGGATACGCCAGCTGATTTCAGTTAAAAAGGAGGCGGTGAATCATGAAAACACGCAAAATTCCGTTGCGTAAGGACATCGTCACCGGGGCTATGTTTCCTAAAAAAGACTTAGTTCGGGTTGTTCGCAGCAAAGAAGGCGAAGTAAGTTTAGATCCCACTGGTAAGAAAAATGGTCGGGGTGCTTATATTAGCCTAGATGTTAACGTTGCTCAGCAAGCGCAGCGTGAACATGTTTTTGAAAAGGCTTTTGGGGTAGCAATCCCAGCTAGTTTTTATCAAGAATTAATTGAGTATGTTGACCACCAGCAAGCTCGTCAGGAGCTTTTTGGTGAACGATAATCAAATAGCAATTAGAAATTTGTTAGGTTTGGCTATGAAAGCTGGTAAACTAGTCCTGGGTACTGGACCAACTTTAGATGCTATTCGCCAGCAGAAGGTGCAAGTAGTTTTTTTTCCAAATGATGGTGGAAAAAGCCAAGCTAAAAAATTTCAAGATAAGACCCAGTTTTATCATATCCAGCTGGTGCAAGACTTTGATCGAGATACTCTCAGTCAAGCTATTGGTGCTAATCGCAGTGTTTTTGGGGTTAGTGATCAAGGCTTTAGTAAAAAAATTAAACAATTACTAATCGAAAAGGAGCGCAATTAATGGCAGAAGAAAAGAAATTCTCTAGCTCAAACCAGCCTAGGCCTGCGCATAAACAAGCAAGACCAGAACGAAAAGAGTTGCCAGCTTCGCAACGTCGTCACGCTGCTAAATTATCAGATGGGGCTTCACGGAGTCAGCAAAGTAATGAGACAGCTACTCGTCGTCCTAGCCGTCCAAAAACGCAAAATGAACCCCGTAGGCAAGGTGGTTCAACTGGTTCAAAACCAGCTGCTAATACTAAACGGAACGGGCAAAGTCGTTCGAGTCGGCCAAATTCGCGTTTGACCCCTACTAGTGGACGTCCTATGGTTCGTGAAAAGAAAAATTGGTCAACTAAGCCTCGTGAAGGACAAATTAACTATTCTGCTAAAAAAGATGACAGTCTTAAGGAATACGTTAATCAGAATAAAAAAGCGGCTGAAGCTAGTCAGGCAGCTAAAACAGCTAAAACGACTAAAAAGGCCAATACCAGTGCCCCTACTAGTAAAGAAGCACCTCAAGCAGCTGCCACTACCAATGGTGGTGGCCGTTTCGGTGGTGCTTTAGCTTCTGGTAATAACTCTGCTCGCAACAATGGTCGTAAACGTAATACCAATGGGACTGGTCAGCCAACCCCACGTCGCAACAACAAGCCGCATGGTTCTAAAAAGTCGCGTCGTATTGCTGCTAAGCAACAACCTAAGAAGCCGGCTACAGTCCGTAAGGAACAGCCACTTCCAGAAGTTTTGGAATATCGCGAAGGTATGAACGTTCAAGATTTGGCTAAACTTTTGCATAGGGATGCTTCTGAAATTATTAAGAAGCTCTTCTTGTTAGGGATTGTGACCAACCAAAACCAGAGTTTGGATTCAGATACCATTGAAATTTTGGCTGCCGACTATGACATTGACGCCAAGATGAAAGAAGAAGAAGATGTCGCTGATATTGACCGCTTCTTTGATGAAGATGATATCAAGCCAGAAGATTTGGCTCCTCGTCCGCCAGTTGTTACTATCATGGGACACGTCGACCACGGGAAAACGACCTTGTTGGACTATCTTCGTAACACCAATGTTACTGAAGGGGAAGCTGGTGGAATTACCCAGCATATTGGGGCCTATCAGGCTCGTTTGAATGATCGTTTGATTACCTTCTTGGATACACCAGGTCACGCGGCCTTTACAGAAATGCGTGCTCGTGGGGCCAACGTTACGGATATTACAATCTTAGTCGTTGCCGCTGATGATGGTGTCATGCCACAAACGATTGAAGCCATTGATCATGCTAAAGCTGCGGGAACACCAATTATCGTGGCTGTGAACAAGATTGATAAGCCAGGTGCTAATCCTGATAACGTGATGAACCAATTGATGGCTTATGACTTAGTACCAGAAGAGTATGGTGGGGATACCATCTTCGTTAAAATTTCGGCTAAGTTTGGCCAAAATGTTGAGCAATTATTAGAAATGATTTTGCTGGAAGCTGATGTCCTAGAATTAAAGGCTGATCCTAAGATTCCAGCCCGTGGTTCTGTCATTGAAGCTCGTTTGGATAAGGGTCGTGGTCCGGTAGCGACTGTTTTGGTTCAACAAGGAGCAATGCGTGTTGGTGATCCAATTGTAATTGGTAACACTTACGGCCGTGTTCGTACGATGACCAATGAACGTGGTATAGATATGGGAGGTGCTACACCAGCAACTCCAGTTCAAATTACTGGATTAAATGATGTACCACAAGCTGGTGATCGTTTCATCGTTATGGCTGATGAAAAGACTGCCCGTGCAGCCGGTGAAGAACGTGCAAAACGTGCTCGTGAAGAAGTCCGGAATGCTGGTTCAGTAGTTACTTTGGACACCTTGTTTAACACTATGGCTGAAAAGGCTATGAAGACTGTACCAATTATTGTTAAAGCTGATGTTCAAGGATCTGTTGAGGCTTTGACTGGTTCATTAAAGAAGATTGAAGTTGATGGCGTCCGCGTTGATATTATCCACACTGCTGTTGGTGCGATTAATGAATCAGATGTTAGCTTAGCTGAAGCTTCTGGTGCAATTATTATTGGTTTCAATGTTCGACCAACACCATTTGCTCGCTCACAAGCTGAAAACGATCAAGTTGATATGCGCTATTACAACGTTATTTATAACGCAATTGATGATGTGACCGCAGCCATGAAGGGTCAGCTAGAACCTGTCTACGAAGAAAAGGTTATTGGGCATGTCCTAGTTAAGGAACTCTTTAAGTTCTCTAAGGTTGGAACCATTGCCGGAGCTAGTGTTGAAGAGGGTAAGATTACTCGCGAGTCTAAGGTTCGTATCGTTCGTGACGGTACGGTCGTTTATGAGGGTGAGTTGGCTTCATTGCAACGTGGTAAAGATGCTGTTAATGAAGTTAAGATGGGATTTGACTTCGGATTTACCGTTAACAAATTTAACGATATTCAGCCTGGTGATACAGCTGAAGCTTACATTATGGAAGAAGTTAAGCCTAAATAAGGTAGAGATGCCAATTTAATGATGGAATGAGGAAGGTGGTAAGAATGGCAAATGCACAACGAGCTGGGCGTTTAGCTCAGGAAATTCAACGTGATGTTTCAGACCTTCTGTTAAAGCGAATCAATGATCCTCGCCTACAGGACGTTACAATTACCAGTGTGGATGTTTCGGGTGATCTTCAGATTGCCACGATTTACTATTCCATTCTGTCAGATGCTACTAGTGAGCAAGAGAAAGTTGCCCAAGGATTACAAGCTGCATCAGGCTTGATTCGTAAAGAACTAGGAAGTCGTTTGACAGTGTACAAAATTCCGGAGTTGCGTTTTGAATTAGATAGTTCGGTTCAATATGGTGATCATATTGAAAGTTTGATTCGCCAACTTCATAAAAAAGATTAACTGCAAGAAACGCTGCCTTTATTTGAGGTGGCGTTTTCTGCATACATACAGATTATTTTTCTTAAATTAAGAAAGGAAGTACCAAATCGTGGATCAACCACTTACAATTAATCCTATCGTGAAAAACATGGCCCCAGATAAACTACTCGGCTTTCAAAAAGAAATTAGTCAAATTCCGGATGTGCTTAAATTAACCTTTGGGGAACCAGGTTTTAACGTAGCTGATTCCATTAAACAAGCGGCTATTAAAGCAATTGAAGCTAACCGCTCACACTATGCCGAAAGCCAAGGGGAGGCACCTTTAAGGCAGGCAGTGGTTGATTACTTTAATCAACGTTATCATCTTAATTATCAAAGCAGAGATCAAGTAATTATTACTTCCGGTGTAACTGAGGCTATCAATGTAATTTTTCAAACTCTTTTAGCTCCTGGGGATGGCTTGTTGGTACCAGAACCTGCTTATGGCCCTTATTTTTCATCGTTAGATTTAGCTCATGGGGTTTGTATCAGTGTTGATACGACGATCCATGAATTTAAATTAACGCCAGCACAAGTGGAAGCCGCTATTGAACATTCGGAAGTACCAGTCAAAGCAATTTTGCTAAATTATCCTAATAATCCAACTGGGATGACCTATAATCGGACCGAATTAGAAGCACTCGCGCAAGTATTTAAAAAGCATCATATCTGGGTTATCTCCGATGAAATATACTCTGAGTTAACTTATCAAGGACAACATGTTTCAATGGCGGAACTACTACCAGAGCAAACGATTTTGCTAAACGGCTTGTCAAAATCGCATGCTATGACTGGTTATCGGGTGGGCTTTATCTTAGGTCCAGAAGATACAATTTCTGAAATGCAAAAGGTGCATGGTGCGCTAGCCTTTGCCATTCCAACCTTTATTCAAGATGCTGCACAGATGGCTATGGTTGAGGATGATGATCGAATCAACATGATGAAGGCAACATACCAAAAGCGTCGAGACTATATGGTTGAAATTTTAGAAGGACTTGGTTTTACAATCGCTAAACCAGCAGGAGCCTTTTATATCTTTGCCAAGCTACCAGTTGATTTGGGGACCGATGGCCATCAATTTGCTTTAAACATGGCACAAGTTGCTAAAGTAGCGGTGATTCCAGGCGAATGTTTTGGTGGTTTACCAAGTAGTCAAGCTTATATTCGTCTGTCCTATGCGGCTAGTGATGAAGATGTTAAGGCTGGTCTCACTAGAATTAGTCAGTATGTAACTGCATTACGAGTAAATGGGTGACACAATGGTTGATGGTATTTTAGTTGTAAATAAGCCGGTTGGCATGACTTCTTTTGATGTTGTTGCCCGCTTGAGACGCCATTTAGGTCAAAAAAAGATTGGCCATGCGGGGACACTTGATCCTAGTGTTGATGGTATTTTGGTCTTAGCTTTAGGCAAAGCGACTAAATTAATTGATGTTTTACAAAGTCGCCCAAAGACTTATCAGGGGGAGATTACCCTTGGTTTTCAAACCGAAACCGAGGATCGCGAGGGGACTATCATTAAAGAACAGGCATTAACCATTCCGTTGTCGGTTAATGACATTGATCAAGCGATTGCCCATTTTCACGGGCAAATTACTCAGGTTCCGCCACTCTATTCGGCGGTTAAAGTAGCTGGTCGTCGTTTATATGAATATGCTCGAGCCAATGAACCAGTAGAACGGCCTGCCCGTTCAGCTTATATTTATGATTTCAAACGAACGAGCCAACCAGAATTTGATGGTCGTTATCAAAGTTTTGATTTTCAAGCTCAAGTTTCTAAGGGAACCTACATTCGAACCTTAGCCAGTGATGTTGGAGAATTTCTTAATTTACCAGCAACCATGACGCGTTTGACTCGTATCAGCGGGAGTGGCTTTGATTTAAGTCAGGCAACTTCTTTGGACGGACTCTTAGCTTTATCAGTGGATCAGATTGTTGAGCGGATGGTGGTACCAATTAATCAAATTTTGGATTGGCCCATTAAGGAACTAGACCAGACCGAATGGTTCGCTGTTTCTAATGGACAAAAAATTTCAGATTGGCCAATTAATGAGAGTGGGTATCTTCAGTTATACTATCAAGGACAGCTTAAAGCTGTTTATCAATACAATTCAGAACAGGCGCTTTGGCGCTCACGGTATGTTTTTTCAAATCGGTGAACTATGTTAGCACAAGTAACGCATTTACATTTTCCGCTTAAAAATTTTAAGCCTCTGGCTCAAAAGACCGTCATTGCGATGGGCTTTTTTGATGGTGTTCATCGTGGACACCAGGCGGTGATTCAAACGGCAGCTAAGCTGGCGCAAGAAAGGCAGTTGCCTTTGGTGGTTTTAACCTACAATCCCTATCCTGGGGCTGTATTTCAAGAAATGGCTTTGCCACTTCGGTATTTAACGCCACTAACGCAAAAGGTTGCTTTACTAAGTCAATTAGGGGTTAAGCAGGTTTACTGCCTACAATTAACTTCTCATTTAGCTGTTCAAAGTCCACAAAATTTTGTGGATCAGGTCTTAATGCAACTTAATCCGGCCGTAGTTGTGGCTGGTTTTGATCATTTGTATGGTTTAGCTAGTGAACACGCTGATATGCAACATCTGGCAACTTATAGCAGGAATCGTTTTGAGGTTGCCGTTGTCCCAGCCCTAAATGATGTTGGCAAAGTTTCTTCAAGTCGAATTCGGCAAGCCTTATTAGAGGGTCGAGTAGCTGATGCAGCGGCCGATTTAGGACGCTATCATCAAACGAGTGGTTTGGTGGTGCATGGGGATGCTCGCGGAAGAACTTTAGGCTATCCGACGGTTAATATCGCAACACCAGAAGCTGAATGGTTACCAACTATTGGGGTATATGCGGTCAAAATTCAAATTAATGAACAATGGTATCAGGGGATGGCTAGTATCGGCCGTAATATAACTTTTGAAGCGGAACGGCCGATTACGGTCGAAATTAATATTTTTGATTTTAATGATCAAGTTTATGGTGAGTTAGTTCAAATTGAATGGATTGCCTACCTACGCGGTGAAGAAAAATTTGTCAGCGCTGATGCTTTGATCAAGCAACTCCACCAAGACAAAGCCCAGGCGCAAGCCCTTTTAAAAGCAGTTAACGATTAAGCCGTTAACTGCTTTTTAGCACTTAAAAAAAAGAGTGCTAAAAATGTTGCAAAATAAAAAAGATTCAGTATAATATAGTTATTGGCAGTCGAATAATATGAGTGCTAAACCGAAAGGTGGGAAGTTAATGTTAACTGAACGACAAAAGTTGATTTTAGGAGCAATTGTTTATCAGTATACGCAAACGGCCCATGCTGTCGGATCAAAAAAGTTACAAGAACAACTTAATATTAAAGTTAGTCCAGCCACTATTCGTAATGAGATGGCGGTTCTAGAAGAAGCCGATTTGATTCGTAAGTTACATACTTCTGCTGGTCGAGTACCTTCAGTTGCTGGTTACCGTTATTATCTTGATCATTTAATGATTAGTCGGTCGGTTAGTCAAAGTGACATTGAACTACTATTAACCAGTTTGAGTGGTAATTTTCATGAAATTGATGACTTCCTAGATGAAACGGCGAAGCGCTTGTCGGAGTTAACCAACTGTACGGCTTTGATTTTAAAACCACCTTATGTGGATTTGAAAATTTCTAGTTTTCAATTGATTCCACTGGAGGGACGGCAATTAATTACCGTCCTGGTGACTAACTACGGTAAAGTAACGAGTCAGACTTTCAAGTTACCGCAAGGTCTTCATGCTGATTCGCTAACCAATATGGTTACTTATATTAACGCCCAAATGGTTGGCCGACCGGTTAAAGAAGTGCTGACGATGATGAATTCCGGTGAGTTACCAATTCAGTTAACTCGTGAAATTCAAAGTCCAGCCGCTTTCTTACAATTGTTTGGTGAGGTTTTAGCTCAATCTATTGAAGAACATGTTCATGTTGGTGGGCGGTTAAATGTTTTGGAACTGACTGAAAATCATTTTGACGATTTGACTAAGGCTCGTCGATTGCTGGAATTGTTAGATTCACCGCAGGCCTTGCGACATTTAGCTCGGTTATCTGGTTCTGGTATTTCAATTAAAGTTGGTAGTGAGATTGGTGAAGACTTATTAGATTCATATAGCGTCTTAAGTCGACATTTTTCAATTGGTCAGCAGGATCAGGGTCTAATAATTTTGGTTGGACCGGTTCGCATGCCTTATGCCCAAAATGCTTTAATTTTAAATATATTTGGTCAAGCTTTAACACAAAAGATGTTAGATTACGTATAACAAATTCAGGAGGACGTTCCAGTGGCAAAAGAGGACAAAGAACAAGTTCAAACCGATCAAGCATTAAAACAAGATCAGGATAATGGTCAAACAGCGGAGACTGAGCAGGTTGTAGAGACTGCCCAAACTGCTAATCAAGATCAGGTTGCAATTGAAGCTGATGATCAAATCGCCCAGTTAGAAAAACAAGTGGGGGATTTAGAAGATCAATTGTTACGCAGTCAAGCTGAAGTGCAAAATATTCAACAGCGTAATGCCCGTGAAATTTCAAATATACGTAAGTATGACGGACAACGCTTAGCAACAGCGGTTTTGCCAGTAGTGGACAATTTAGAACGAGCTTTAGCGGTTGAAGATGCTGAAGATGAAATCGCCCTTCAAATCAAAAAAGGGGTTGAAATGACCCTCAAGACATTGCGTCAAGCCCTAGTTGATAACGGCATTACTGAAACAGGTAAGGTTGGCGAAGAGTTTGATCCTAACACCATGCAAGGAATTCAAAACGTGAGTGCTGATGAAGTCGATGATGTTGAAGCTGATCAAGTAGCTCGAGTTTTGCAAAAGGGTTACTTATTGCATGACCGCGTTATCCGTCCAGCCATGGTAGTTGTGGCAACAAAGTAATGAACTTGGTGAATCAGCCCAATGAGGCACCACACCTTAAAAAGCTAATGAATGTTTAAATTTTATAAGAAAAGGAAGTTGTAATTTTATGTCCAAGATTATTGGTATTGATTTAGGAACAACAAATTCTGCAGTTGCTGTCTTAGAAGGTGGTAAGCCTAAGATTATTACTAACCCTGATGGTGGCCGTACAACCCCTTCAGTCGTTTCATTTAAGAACGGCGAAATTCAAGTTGGTGATGTCGCTAAGCGTCAAGCCATTACTAATCCAGATACTGTTAGCTCAATTAAGTCTCACATGGGGGAGGCTGGTTATAAGGTTAAGGCTAACGATAAAGAATACACACCACAAGAAATTTCAGCAATGATTTTGCAGTACATCAAGGGTTATGCTGAAGATTACTTGGGTGAAACTGTTGATAAGGCCGTTATTACCGTACCTGCCTACTTTAACGATGCCCAACGTCAAGCAACTAAGGATGCTGGTAAGATTGCTGGTTTGGAAGTTGAGCGTATTATTAACGAACCAACAGCCGCATCATTGGCCTACGGTCTTGATAAGTTAGATCGTGATGAAAAGATTTTGGTTTATGACTTGGGTGGTGGAACTTTTGATGTTTCTGTCCTTGAGTTAGGTGACGGTGTCTTTGAAGTTTTGTCAACTAATGGAGATACCCATCTTGGTGGTGATAACTTTGATAATAAGGTTATTGATTACTTGGCTGAGCAATTTAAGGCTGATAACGGTATTGACTTGCGTGATGACAAGTTGGCCTTGCAACGTTTGAAGGATGCTGCTGAAACAGCTAAGAAGACTTTGTCTTCTGCAAACGAAGCTCAAATTGATTTACCATTTATTGCTTCTGGTAGTGAAGGTCCATTGCATTTGCAAACAACTTTGACCCGTGCTAAGTTCAACGAATTGACTGCCGATTTGGTTAAGAAGGCTGAGCAGCCAGTGTTGAATGCCTTGAAGGATGCTGGCCTATCATTCTCTGATATTGATGAAGTAATTTTAAACGGTGGTTCAACTCGTATTCCTGCTGTACAAGAATCTGTTAAAAAGTTAACTGGTAAAGAGCCTAACCACTCAATTAATCCTGATGAAGCGGTTGCCTTGGGTGCTGCGGTTCAAGGTGGTGTTATCTCTGGTGATGTTAAGGACGTTGTTTTGCTTGATGTTACACCATTGTCACTTGGTATTGAAACCATGGGTGGTGTCTTCACTAAGTTGATTGAACGTAACACTACGATTCCAACTTCTAAGTCACAGGTATTTTCAACTGCTGCTGATAATCAGCCAGCCGTTGATATCCATGTCTTGCAAGGTGAGCGTTCAATGGCCGCTGACAACAAGACTTTGGGTCGTTTCCAATTAGCAGATATTCCAGCTGCTCCACGTGGTGTTCCTCAAATCGAAGTTACCTTTGATATTGACCGGAACGGGATTGTGAACGTTTCAGCCAAAGATTTGGGTACTCAAAAGGAACAAAAGATTACAATTCAAGCTGCTGGTGGTTTGTCAGATGAAGAAATTGAAAAGATGATGAACGATGCTAAGGCCAACGAAGAAGCCGATGCTAAGAAAAAGGATGCAGTTGATACACGTAACAACGCTGACCAATTAATCTTCCAAACTGAAAAGACTTTGGAAGAAGTTGGGGACAAGCTTCCTGATGCTGATAAGAAGGCTACCCAAGATGCCTTGGAGGCTTTGAAGAAGGCTAAAGAAGATGCTCAAGCTGAGGATGCTGATTTGACAGATTTGAAGGCTAAGACTGAAGATTTGACTAAGGCTGCTAGTGAATTAGCTGCTAAGTTGTATCAACAGGCTGCTCCACAACAAGATGGTCAGACTCAGCCAAAGGATGACAATACTGTTGATGGCGACTTCGAAGAAGTTAAACCAGATGACAAGAATAAGAAGTAATAATTAGTAAAACAAACCGTCCAAAGGGGCGGTTTGTGTACATAGTTTAATAAGAAAAGGAGTATCCTGGTGAATAATACTGAATTTTATGAGCGTTTAGGTGTAGATAAAAATGCTAGTCAGGATGAAATAAAAAAAGCTTATCGTAAGCTATCTAAAAAATATCATCCAGATTTGAACCATGAACCTGGAGCTGAAGATAAGTATAAAGATATTCAGGAAGCTTTTGAAACTTTAGGAGATCCTCAAAAGCGTTCCCAGTATGATCAGTTTGGTGCTGCTGGTGCCCAGGGCGGTTTCGGCGGTCAAGGATTTGGCGGTTTCCAAGGCGGACAGGGTGGCTTTAGCGATTTTTCTGACTTGGGTGATATCTTTAGTCAAATGTTTGGTGGCGGCTTTGATCCCAATGCTCCTCGTAAAGGACGGGATTTACAGTACCGGATGCACTTAACCTTTGATGAAGCTATTTTTGGTACAGAGAAAACGATTAAATATAATCGTGAGGCCGATGGTCAAGGACAACAACATGAAGTTAAGGTAAAAGTCCCAGCCGGTGTTGAAACTGGTCAACAAATGCGTTTGAATGGTCAAGGAGAATCGGGTGTTAACGGCGGTCCTCAAGGTGATTTGTACGTTGTCTTCTCGGTCAGTGCCTCATCTGAAGGTTTCGAGCGTGATGGAGCTGACATCTATTTGCAACAAGATATTAGCTTTGTCAGTGCTGCCTTAGGTGACGAGATTGATGTTAAAACTGTTCAGGGGGATGTCAAGCTAAAAATTCCGGCTGGTACGCAAAATGGGCGGCGATTCCGCTTAGGTGGAAAGGGAGCTCCTCGCTTACATGGTAGCGGTCATGGGGATCAATTTGTGGTGGTTAATGTTGTAGTCCCAACTCGTCTAAATAAAGATCAGAAGAATGCCTTGGAAGAGTTTGCTAGTGTTTCAAATATTAAACGTAGTAAAAAGAAGTCAATTTTTGATTTATAAGCAAGTAAAAAAGCAATCCAGCTGGATTGCTTTTTTATTCAATATATTTAGTTTGATCGTCAACATGCCAAGGATCATTTCGATTGATATGATCATAGTATAAATGTCCGTGAAGATGATCAATTTCATGCTGAAAGACAATGGCTGGATAACCGCGCAGTTTAATGGTTTGACTTTGCCCCTCTTCGTCTTGGTAGCGAACGGTAATCCGATTGGAACGGGGAACAAAACCAGGAACATCTTCATCAACTGATAGACAACCCTCACCAACGTTTAAGGCTCCTCGTTGTACGGCTTCACTAACAATGACTGGATTGAAAATTACGCCTTTAAAGTAAGGTTCCTCGTCATTTTCTTGAGGGTTTTGTGCTGGAATTAAGATCGCTGCCATTTGAAGGGCATAACCAACCTGTGGGGCAGCAAGGCCAACTCCTGGACGGAGCCCATATTTTTCGTTGGCTTCATCATCCTGGGAAACTTCTAAATAGGTCATCATATCCTGGGCTAAGCGACGATTTTCGTCACTGAGGGGGAAGGGGACGGCCTGACTGATTTCCCGTAAAACGGGGTTACCGTCACGGGTTATTTTATCCATGGTAAAACGGACTTTCATACTGTTCTCCTTCAAGTAAAATCTTATCCTAGTATATCAAAACTTAGCTCTTTGCCAATGTTGATGTTTAAATATCCTTTTGGAGATGGAGAAAATAACGCTTGCTTGCTAGAATAGATATTGAGTAATTAAGACAGTTGAGTGGAGAATAAAAAATGACTTTTAGCTGGTTATTAGATAAATATCGGGGATCAATTCAGTTTAGTGACAAAGAAGTCCAGCTTTTGTCAACGGATGGATGGGATAAAGCTAGTCAACGCAAGGCGGCTCAGTACTTGTATCAGCAAAAGCTGACTTCACTAGAACAAATTGAAAAGCAAAAGGCTCACATGTGGCATCAAATTCATGCTATTGGTAGTGAATTTTACACGCAGATGTACCAAGCTAGTCAAAAAGAACCAGTTCAGCGCCTCCAAATGATTTTAGGCCAATTAGGAGCCAAAATTGATCAGTACCACTTTTTGCAAATACAGGGGGCTTATCACTTTGATGACCAACTGGCACCGCATGCCCTTTTTTTAGTGCTTTTATGTCAAGATATTCAACGGGTGTTTAAAGCACAGACCTTGGCCGAATATGCCCAGGGGGATGGAGAACTAGCGCTCTTAGCCCAGCAAATTCATCTCTTACGCTACTGGATTGATCGACAAAATATTCACTATATTCGGGGAAATTTTCCCGGTGAAAATGACTATCAAAAATTACTAAACTACCAAACTTATTATGGCTTATCCCTTGACTATCAAACCGATGCTACTTATCACAATCGTTATCAGGGTCGCTTCATTTACCCTAATAATTTTAAAGTTCAAGTAACAGCCAAAAGTAAACATGCTGAGTTTATTATTGATTTAGTTCGAGGGGACTTTGTCACCCAATGGGACGTTTTAAAACCGCTTGATAATGGCTTAATCGATAGTCAACCGAGTCATTATGGCCAATATGAACTTTCAATAATTGCCAATACAGAATCATTTAATTTTGGTCAAGTGCATCATAAAAGTCATTGGCGTTTGGACATTGAACATCCGGCAGATGCACAATTACGTCAAAAAGCCACCCAGCAATGGCCTTACGAACCGGATGTGTTTGATAAACAGCACCCGGGACAGTATGTGGATATTGTTAAAAAAGGTGGTTCTCACGACGTTTATGCATGGCAGGAGATACCCTTAGCCCAGCGACAGGAAGCTTATCAAAACTATTTAGCCAATTATCAAAATAGTCGGCGGAGAGCTCTTGGTTTTGCTAAATTTGCAGAACAACAAAAAATTGCAGCCACTAAGGCTAAGACGGCTGAAACGAAGGAGGAGCTTGATGAATAATTACCAACTACCGATTGATGGCAATTGGAATACTGCCGATATTATTGCAGTGTCGACTTTGGTTGATGATGTGCTCATGGCTTATGAAGAAGGGATCGACTGTCAGAAATTATTGGCTGATTATCAAGCCTTTTGCCAAGTGATGCCAGCTAAAAGTGAACAAAAAACTTTTGATCGTGATTTAGCACAACAAACCGGCTACAGTATTTATCAAACGATTAAACAAGCCCAACAAGCTACCCGAAAGCAATTACGCTTATGACAGACAGTCAGCTCAAAGAATTAAATGATATTGATCAAATGGTGTGCCAATGGTTAGAAGAGCTGATGCATCAAGCTCGGGAACTGGTTCAAAGCCATGTGGATGTCCAAAATAAGGATGGGAATGCTCGTAATTTAGTAACCAATGTTGATCGGGAAAATGAGTGTTGGCTTGATCAAAAGATTCGAACTTTTAACCCACACGCTAAGATTATTAGTGAAGAGGGCTTTGGTGATCATCTGGTGGATATGGATGGGGATGTCTGGTTTGTCGATCCAATTGATGGCACAATGAATTTTGTTCATGAACATACAGACTTTGCCATCATGGTCGCCTTATATAGGGATGGAAAACCATTGTTAGGGTGGATTGCCGATGTTATGGGAAATGATATTCATCATGGGGGACCAGCCATTGGTGTTCAAATAAATCAGCAAAAAGTCCCAGCCACTCCTGATGTAGTGTTATCGCAGAGTATTCTGATGCTCAGTGGACGCTGCCTAGTTGCCGGTGATTATGGGTATAAAACTTTAGCACAAAAAGCCTTAGCCTTTCGGGTGATTGGTTCAGCTGGCATTGCCTTTTCATATTTATTGAAGGGACAAGTTAACGGTTACGTTTCAAAATTGATGCCTTGGGATGTCGCTGCTGGTCGAGTTTTAGCGGAAAGCTTGGGATTTATCGTTACTAATCTTGACGGACAAGCGCTGAATATGCTATCATCAAACACAGTATTAGTTGCTACTTACAGCACACATCATGAAATTGTAACGATGTTGAAGGGCTAGGGAATCCGCTTTCCCTAGCTTTTAATGTGAGTAGTATCAACATTAAAGGAGCACTAGGAAATTGGCAAAACTTCGCGAAGATATTCGTAATATCGCTATTATTGCCCACGTCGACCATGGAAAGACGACGTTGGTTAATGAAATGTTAAAGCAATCAGATACATTGGATGCCCGTAAGGAAGAGGCCCTTGGGGATCGTGTTATGGATACCAATGATATCGAAAAAGAACGTGGTATTACGATTCTTTCAAAGAATACTGCTGTTCGAGTTGGTGATAAGCAAATCAACATCTTGGATACTCCTGGTCACGCCGATTTTGGTGGAGAAGTTGAGCGTATCATGGGGATGGTTGATGGTGTTTTGTTGGTTGTCGATGCCTTTGAAGGAACCATGCCACAGACTCGTTTTGTTTTGAAAAAGGCCTTTGAGCAACACTTGACACCGATCGTAATCGTTAACAAGGTTGATCGTCCTGGTGCCCGTCCTCAAGAAGTTGTCGATGAAGTTTTAGACTTGTTTATCGAATTGGGTGCTGATGATGACGATTTGGACTTCCCAGTTATCTTTGCTTCAGCTATGAACGGAACTAGCTCTTACGATCCTGATGTAGCGACGCAAGAACACACAATGAAGCCAATCTTTGACACAGTCTTTAAGACAGTGCCAGCTCCAGTTGATAATTCTGATGAGCCTTTGCAGTTCCAGGTTGCCATGTTGGACTATAACGACTTCGTTGGTCGTATTGGAATTGGTCGTGTTAAGCGCGGAACAATCAAGGTGGGAGACAACGTTGAAGTTTTGAAGCTCGATGGTTCTACGCAAAGTTTCCGTGTTACTAAGTTAGCTGGTTTCATTGGTTTGGAACAAGTTGATATCAAAGAAGCTAAGGCTGGAGATTTGATTGCGGTTTCAGGAATGGAAGACATTTCCGTTGGTGAAACGGTTGCTGATCCACAGCATCCAGAAGCTCTACCATTGCTTCGGATTGATGAGCCGACTTTGCAAATGACTTTCCGTCAAAACGACAGTCCCTTTGCTGGGCGTGAAGGTAAGTTTGTAACTGCTCGTCAAATTGATGATCGTTTGCGTCGTGAATTGCATACCGATGTTTCTTTGCGTGTCGAAGATACTGGTCAGGCTGGTGCTTGGTTGGTTTCTGGGCGTGGTGAATTGCACCTTTCAATCTTGATCGAAACAATGCGGCGTGAAGGCTTTGAATTGCAAGCTTCTCGTCCACAGGTTATCTTCCGTGATATCGATGGTGAAACTTGCGAACCTTATGAATCAATTCAAATTGATACTCCTGATGAATATGCTTCGGCTGTTATCGATTCTTTGAACCAGCGTAAGGGTGAAATGCAAAACATGGAATCAGTTGGTAACGGCCAGACACGTTTGATGTATATGGCACCTTCACGTGGTTTGATTGGTTATTCAACTGAGTTTATGACTGCAACTCATGGCTATGGTATTTACAACCATACCTATGCTGAATACCGTCCAATGGTTCGTAATTGGGAACCTGGTCGTCGTAATGGGGCTTTGGTTTCAATTACACAGGGTCAGACTACTAACTATGCCATCATGGGTGTTGAAGACCGTGGACAAATGTTCATTCCAGCCGGAGTGGATGTTTATGAAGGTATGATTGTTGGTATGAATGCTCGTGATAACGATATTTCAGTTAACGTTACTAAGGCTAAGCCACAGTCTAACGTTCGTTCTTCTAACAAGGATCAAACTGCTTCAATTAAGACACCACGTACTATGAATTTGGAAGCGTCTTTGGAATTCTTGAACGATGATGAGTATGTTGAAGTAACTCCAGAAAACGTTCGTATCCGTAAGGCTATTTTAAACACTGCTGAGCGTGAAAAGGCTGCTAAGCGTCGTAAGGCATCATCTAACTAATTTTATAATGGGTAGGTAGTTCTCTACCCCTTGTGGAGCTATGGCACAATCTGGTACTGCAGCGGACTCGAAATCCGTCGAGCCGTCGTATGGCGGTGTGCGGGTTCAAATCCCGCTAGCTCCTTTTTAATCAAAATCTGGCTTGACAGTTGCCGGCCTTCTAGTTATGATGTAACCATAATAAAACCGATGATAAGGATAAGGTTGCGTTTTGACAGTTAGAAACCTCATGGTTGATGAGAATGGGGCAACGGCGTAGTTTTGACACCTTTGAGGTACATCATTAAATTGATCGTGAGTTGCGCGTTAAGCAACTTGAGAGTGTTGTCTAACACTGAATTTAAGGTGGTACCGTGCAAAAGCACCCTTAACGACTGAGTCGTTGGGGTGCTTTTTATTTGGTTAATTAATGATAAAGCGGAGGGTACGATTAACGTACAAGTAATTTATGGCAAAAAAAACTTTTCAACGTCCTAAAGGAACAGCCGATATTCTGCCAGATCAGGTGTATCAATGGCAGAAGATTGAGGCCGTAGCTCGGACATTATTTGATCGTTATGGTTTTGGTGAGATTCGTACACCAATTTTTGAAAATTTTGAGGTTTTTGCTCGTTCGGCTGGTGATACTTCGGATGTCGTTACCAAGGAAATGTATGATTTTGATGACAAGGGTGATCGACACATGGCTTTACGGCCAGAGGGTACTGCCGGAGTAGTACGGGCTTATTGTGAAAATAAGTTATATGGACCGGAGCATGAAAAGCCTTACAAAGTGTTTTACATGGGGCCAATGTTTCGCTATGAGCGTCCTCAAGCAGGGCGTTTTCGTCAATTCCATCAAATTGGGGCGGAGGCCTTTGGTTCTAACTCGCCTGCTTTAGATGTTGAAATGATTGCCATGGTGGTTGATTATCTAAAAAATCTTGGATTAAAAAACCTAACGGTAGCGATTAATTCACTTGGTGATGCTCAGTCCCGTGCTCAATATCGCCAAGCTTTAATTGACTACTTAAAGCCCCACTTTGATGAACTTTCCAGCGATTCACAAATTCGCTTGGAAAAAAATCCTTTACGAGTATTAGATTCTAAGGCTCCGCAAGATCAAGCCATCGTGGCGCAGGCGCCTTCTATTTTAGATTTTCTTTCATCATCGTCAGCTGAGCACTGGCAAGCCGTGCAAATCTTGCTTGATCAATTAAATGTTAGTTATGAAATTGATAGCAGTATGGTGCGTGGTCTAGATTATTATAATGACACTATTTTTGAAATCATGACCAACGATGAAAGCCTCAGCGGGGCAGCAACAATTGCTGGGGGAGGTCGTTATTCCGGTTTGGTGGAAGAATTTGGTGGCCCAGCGACGCCCGGGGTTGGTTTTGCAATTGGAGTTGAACGCCTCTTAAGCTTGTTAGCTGCTCAAGGACAGCTTCCAGCTTGCCAAACTGATGTTGACTTCTATATTGTAAATATTGGTGATGAAGCTCAGGTAGCCAGCCTAGCAGTCACCCAGCAGTTACGCTATTTGGGATATAAGGCTCAACGTGATTATCTAGATCGTTCAGCTAAGGCACAGTTTAAGAGTGCCAACCGGATTGGCGCCCGTTTTGTGATTACTATTGGTGCAAGTGAATTAGAAAAGGGCGTAGTCGCTTTAAAAAATATGGCAAGTGGGCAACAACACGAAATTAGTTTGAATGAACTGGCAGAAGCTGTACCAACAATTATGCAAGCTGCCAGTCAAGGAGAATGAAAATGGAACGGACAACATACGCTGGATTAGTAAACGAGAGTTATTTAGATCAGACAGTAACGCTGACTGGCTGGGTGCAAAAGCGCCGTAATTTTGGTGAATTGGTCTTTATTGATCTACGTGACCGAGAAGGAATCGTACAATTAACTTTTAATGCCAAGCATCCACAAGCCTTGGCAATTGCCCAAGAAGCTCGTAGTGAATACGTTTTAGCAGTTACCGGAAAAGTTGTTAAAAGGGCTGATGACCAAATCAATACCAAACTGGCTTCCGGCCAAATTGAAATTGAAGTTCAAGAAGCCGAAATTTTAGCTAGCTCTAAGACACCACCTTTTTATATTGAAGATGGCGTTAATGCCAATGAAGAATTAAAGTTGCAGTATCGTTATCTGGATTTGCGTCGGCCAGAAATGCAAAAGAACTTACGTATTCGTTCAAAGCTGATGGCTAGTGCTATGCGCTTTATGGATGAAAATGACTTTATTAATATTGAAACTCCTTATCTAGCTAAGTCTACGCCAGAAGGAGCTCGTGATTATTTGGTACCTTCACGAGTATTTCCGGGATCGTTTTATGCTTTGCCTCAGTCGCCACAACTTTTTAAGCAATTATTGATGGGTGCTGGCTTTGATCGCTACTTCCAAATTGCCCGTTGTTTCCGTGATGAAGATTTACGTGGCGATCGTCAACCCGAATTTACCCAGTTGGACTTAGAAACTAGTTTTATGTCAGCTAAACAAATTCAAAGTTTGGTTAATCAATGGATTAAACAAATCATGAAGGACGTAGTTGATTTTGATCTTGACATTGACCATATTCAAACTTTGACATGGCAAGAGTCAATGGACCGTTTTGGAACTGACAAGCCTGATTTACGAATTGCCTACGAAATTAAAGATCTTAGCAGCATGATGGCTGATGTTGATTTCGGTGTCTTTGCGCAAACAATTCAAAAGGGCGGTGTAGTGAAGGCGTTGGCTGTTCCAGGTGGTGCCGAACACTATTCAAGAAAAGATATTGATAAACTTACTAAGTATATCGAACGTTTTGGTGCGAAAGGTTTGGCCTGGTTGAAAGTAACTGATGACGGCCTTAATGGACCAATTGCCAAGTTCTTTAATGATGAACAGGTCCAAGAAATTGTAACTTTGAGTGGTTCTCAAACTGGGGACTTGATTCTCTTTGGGGCCGGCCGTCAAGATATCGTAGCTGCTTCATTAGACTACTTACGGCGTCAAACAGCTGCAGATTTGAACTTGGTTGAAGCTGATCGTCCTTGGCGTTTTGCTTGGATTGTTGATTGGCCATTATTTGAATATTCAGAAGATTTCGGCCGCTGGATTGCTGCTCACCATCCCTTTACGATGCCTAACGAAGAAGATTTGCACTATTTGGATGAGGGAGAAGACCCACACCAAGCTCATGCGCAAAGTTATGATTTGGTTCTGAATGGTTACGAATTAGGTTCTGGTTCGATTCGTATTCACCGGATGGATATTCAAGAAAAAATGCTTAAAGCCCTCGGATTTACCCCTGAAAAGGCTCAAGAGGCGTTTGGTTTCTTGCTCGAAGGAATGGAGTATGGTTTCCCACCAATGGGTGGAATTGCCTTAGGTTTAGATCGTCTGGCAATGTTGTTGGCTGGTCAGGATAACATTCGAGAGGTTATTGCCTTTCCAAAGAACTCGCGTGCCACTGAGCCAATGACTCAAGCACCTACACCAGTTGACTTTAAACAATTAACAGAACTAGGACTTGAAGTTGAACCAACTGAAAATCCAAAAGATGAAGAGTAATCCCAACTAATCATTAGCTTGGTAGAATGGGATAGAAATTTATGATTACGAAATATTTACGGAATTCATTAAAGCACTTTTATTTACGGCAAATTGCTGGGGCGATTTTTTATGCGGTTGTTTTAGCGGTAGCGATGAACTATTTTTGGCTGCCTGGGCACGTCTATTCGTCTGGTTTTACCGGATTTGCCCAGTTATTGTCGACTTTATCCAATAATCAAATTCCAATTGCTTGGGCATTAGCCTTGACTAACTTACCGCTTTTGGTGTTGGCTTGGATTCAACTATCACGTCGATTTGCAATTTTTACCACTGGGGCCGTTTTACTTAGTGCCCTCTTAGTACCACTATTTTCCACCAACACTGTTTTAACACCGGATCCTTTGATAAATGCTATTTTTGGAGGAGCCTTAAATGGTATGGCGGTGGGAACGGCACTCCGCTGTGGTGTTGGTACGGGTGGACTTGATATTATTGGTATGATTGTCAAGCGGCATTTAGGTTATAAAATTGGTTCGGTTAATTTGGCTTTCAATGCTGTCATTATGGTTGGTGCCGGTTTAACTTACGGTTGGAAGTACGCCCTATATTCCATCATTGGGGTCTTTATTAGTGCCCAGTTAATTGACTTTTTCTTCACTCGTCAACAGCAAATGCAAGAAATGATTGTAACGACAAAACCTCAAGAAATGGTCGAGGCTATTCAGTGTAAAATGCGGCATGGGGTAACCATTGTTGACAACGCGCAGGGGGGTTATACTGGTCAGGAACGAGCGATTTTATTTACAGTTGTGACCCAGTATGAGTTGCCTGAATTACGAGAAGCCATCCAAGCGGTTGATCCACAAGCTTTCTACAGTGGTTGGAAGGTTGAGTCGACTGGTGGTCTCTTCCACGTACCGGAAGCCTAGTGACTTTTTAGTTGACTAATAGTCTTTTATTTGAGATAATAGACTACGTTATATTGCATGTCGTGTTAGCGAAATACAGTGCTGGAAGGGAGGGATCGACATGGCCAAGGTTATTGTTCGTAAGAATGAATCTTTGGATGATGCATTGCGTCGTTTTAAGCGTGGTGTTTCAAAAGACGGAACTCTCCAAGAATACCGTAAGCGTGAATTTTACATTAAGCCTTCTGTAGAGCGTAAGTTAAAGTCAGAAGCTGCTCGTAAGCGCAACAAAAAGAAGAAGAATCGTTAATTCGATTAAAAACGTCACGTTGGTGGCGTTTTTTCTTTAGCAGTCGTGGTAGACTGAGTATATAAATATCGGAAAGTGAGCAATGTATGTCTCTTTTAAACCAGTTACAAAATGATATGAAAGTTGCCATGAAGGCCCAAGAAAAAGACCTTCTTTCAGTAATCCGCCAGTTAAAGTCGGCGGTGATGAATGAAAAGATTCAACTAAAAAAAGATGACCTCAATCGCGATGAAGAGTTGGCAGTGATTGCTCGAGAAGTTAAGCAACGTAAGGATTCACTGCAAGAATTTATTGATGGACAACGCCAAGACTTAGCTGACAAGACCCAAAAAGAACTTGACTTGCTTAGTCGCTACATGCCAAAACAGTTAGATGATGATGAAATTACCGAAGTTGTGCAAGTGGCCATCAAACAAAGTGGTGCTACTGGTCCTAGTGACATGGGGAAGGTAATGGGTATTGTTTCTGGTCAAGTTAAGGGCCGTGCCGATGGGAAAGTAGTGGCCAATCGGGTTAAAACACTGTTAGCAGAGCTCGCCAAGTAAGTTTTTGAACTAGTTGAAGGAATAAAGGAAATTTTGCATGACGCCAATTATTGGAAGTACGATCAAGGCGCAAGTTACGGATCAAAATGATGAGTATTTTTTCGCTCAAGTAGATGGATTAACTTATCAAATTGAAAAAGTGGAGTTACAAAAACCGTTGAAATTAGGCGGTTGGGTGACTGGCTTTGCTTATCGTAACCAAAATCACCAATTACAAATTAGTAAGACAATCCCAGCGGTTCAAAAGGATCAGTATGCTTGGGGCACAGTGGTTGCCAACCGTCATGATTTGGGTGTTTTCGTGGATATTGGATTACCAAACAAAGATATTGTGGTTTCTTTGGATGATTTACCCACAATCAAGACCTTATGGCCCCAAAAGGGTGATCGGCTGTTATTATCCTTAAAAGAAGATCATAAGGGTCTTTTATGGGGTGAAATTGCCCAAGCCGATATTGTCCAGTCCGTTGCACGACGGGCCAATTCACAAGTCAAGGAAAATCATAAAACCAAGGCCACTGTGTATCGAAATAAGATGGCCGGTACCTTGGTTATTACGCCCGAATGCTATTTAGGTTTCATTCACCCATCACAGCGGGATAATGAACCTCGTTTAGGGGAACAGGTGGAAGCCCGCATTATCGGAGTTAACGAACAAGGTGTTTTAAATCTTTCGCTGAAACCCTTGGCTTATCAAGTGATGGATGAGGATGCTCGCTTTTTGCTATTGCAGTTGCAACGGAAGACTGATCATTTCTTACCTTTCAACGATAAGAGTGATCCGGATGCTATCCGAGCTCAGTTTGGCTTTAGTAAAGCACAATTCAAGCGGGCTCTGGGTCGTCTTTATAAGCAGGGATTAATTGAACAGGTTCCAGCAGGAACGAGGTTGGTGGTCAAGGATGGAAACCCTGAATGATCAAGTAGTGGATTATCTGCGCTACATTCAAATTGAACGGGGGTTGTCGGTCAATACAATTAAAAGTTACCGGCAGGACTTGCGGCAATTTTTAATTTATTTATCAACACAAAAAATCACTCCTCAGCAAATTGATTATTTGGTTATTTTAGATTGGTTAAACCATTTAAAAACAAAAGGGGCTTCTACTAGTAGTGTGGCACATATGGTTAGTACCTTGCGTAAATTTTTTGGCTACCTTCAGGCTGAAGATGTCCTAAGCCATAATCCGATGGACAAAGTTAAATCTCCTAAAAAAGCAGCTGCTTTACCGGCTGTTTTAACCATTGATGAGATTGATCAACTTTTTCAAGTCCCAGTGGTGACCACTCCGTTAGGTTTACGAAATCGAACCCTGCTAGAAGTGATGTATGCTAGTGGATTGCGGGTTAGTGAGTTGACCAATCTAAAAATGAGCGATTTACATCTGGATTTAGGATTGATTCAAACGCTAGGAAAGGGTGACAAGGAGCGGATTATCCCCATCGGTGACTTGGCTATGGATTGGTTAAAACAGTATTTTGTCAAGAGTCGCCCGCAACTATTAAAAAATGGCGAGAGCAATTACGTTTTTTTAAATGACCATGGTCGCCAACTGAGTCGTCAAGGTGTTTGGAAAATTATTAAAAAATTAGTATTATTAGCTGGTATTAATAAAGAAATTTCACCCCACACCCTCCGTCATTCTTTTGCAACACATTTATTGGAGAATGGCGCTGATTTGCGGATTGTTCAAGAACTACTAGGACATTCTGATATTTCGACGACTCAGATTTATACTCATATTTCAAAGAAACATTTAAGTCAGGTGTACGATGAATTTCACCCACGCGCCTAGGAGTTTTTATGCTGATTAAATCACGTCAAGATGATGAAAAAATGGTTATGGGCTTGTTTTCGCTGTTACCCGGCCTAAAGGAAATCGCGCATTTAAATGTCGAGCTAGCCGAATATCAAAAGCCCTCGCGGACTTTATATGTCTGGCAGGAAAATCCTCAAAGTCAGATTCAAGGCCTGTTGGGAGTTGAACAAATTAATCCCGAGTTACTTTTAGTTCGTCATATTATTTTGACCCCCGGTGTCCGTTCGCAAGAACATTACTTTCAAATGTTGGATAATTTACAGCGTTTAAATCAGGACAGCTTTATCATGGGCAGTTTGGCCACTCAAAAGCTAGTTCAACACTGGAGGCAAACGCCATCGTGAGCACGAGCTTGACAATTAAATTAACTGACTTTGAGGGACCATTAGACCTATTACTACATCTTATTAAAAAAAATAAGATGAACATTTTTGACTTACCAATTGCTCAAATTACGCAACAATATCTAGATTTTATTCGAGTGCAAAAATCAATGGAATTAGATGTTGCCAGTGAATATTTAGTCATGGCGGCCAATTTAATTCGTTTAAAATCAATTGATTTGTTACCGCGCCCGGCTGCTGTTGATGAGCTTGAAGATGACTACCAGGATCCGCGTCAAGAGCTGATTGACCGTCTATTGGCCTATCATCGCTACCAAGCGGCCAGTGAGTTTTTTCAAGAACGGGTAACTCAAGAGCAACATGCCTTTACCCGACCAACCCAGTTAACGGATGCCAATCAACAAAAAGAAATCCATTTAACTCCGGGTTTGACGCTAATTGACTTGCAATTGGCTTTTGACAGTATTTTAAATCGTCAACAGGCTAAAATACCGCAGCGCCGTCAAATTCAAAAAGAAACTTATACCATTGGTGAGGGGATTGATACTCTACGTCAGCGTTTAGCTCAAGCTAAGCCAAATCAATCCTTAAATTTGGATCAGCTGTTGGCTGATATATACGAGCGTGATTTTTTATTGGTCTTATTTTTAGCCTTGTTGGAATTGGCTAAATCTGGTGAAATAGCGCTGTCACAAAGTAATCGCCAAGCAGAAATCTTAATTAAAGTGATAATCAATGAACAATCTTAGTCAATTAGAAGCCCTTTTATTTGTAGCCGGAGATGAAGGGCTTAGTATGAATGATTTGGTACAAGCGACCGGCTTTGATCGGGCGGCCATGCCACATTTACTGGAACAATTGGGAGAACGCTATCATCAAGTCGAAAGTGGCCTAACCTTGCGTTTGGATCAAGAACGCTATGTGCTAGTAACTAAACCAGCATTAGGACCCGTGGTGAATCGCCTCTTTGTTTCACCGGTCAACGATAAATTAACACAGCCCCAATTGGAAACTTTGGTAATTGTTGCCTATCAACAACCAACTACTCGAGTAGAAATCGAACAAATTCGTGGGGTGTCTTCGGCAGGAACTTTGCAAAAATTGTTACTATATCGCTTAATTGCTGTGGGAGGTCGACGAGATGAAATTGGTCGTCCGCTCGAGTATGTGACCACACCTGAATTTTTAGATTATTTTGGTTTAGAAAATCTGAAGGATTTGCCTGATTTACCAGATATTGCTGAATTAAATTTGGCTGATAGTGAGCTCGATCCACAGGATTTATTTCAAGCTAGTTCGACAGAAGTGCCTAGTAAGCTAACAGAAAAGGAAGAGAACTCATAAGCATGGATGAAGAAAAAGAACGACTGCAAAAAGTGATTGCCCAAGCTGGCTTGGCTTCTCGCCGTGGGGCTGAAGAATTGATTACAACTGGTCGAGTTGAAGTTAACCAGGAGATTGTGCGGACTTTAGGGACTAAAGTTGGGCCCCATGATCACGTTAGTGTGGATGGCGTGCCAATTGAAGAGCGAGAAAAGTTAGTTTACTATCTGCTCAATAAGCCCCGTGGTGTCGTGACGACCAATCATGATGAAAAGAACCGTCATACAGTTGTGGATTTATTAAGTGATGTGAGCCAGCGAGTTTATCCAGTTGGCCGTTTGGATTATGATACTACTGGGGCCTTGTTGTTAACTAATGACGGTACTTTAGCCAATGAATTAATGCACCCTAAAAAAAGGGTAAACAAGGCCTATTTAGCTAAGGTCAAAGGTCTGGCTACTGAAGAACAAATTCAACCTTTACGTCAAGGAGTGGTCATTGATGGTCGTAAAACGGCTCCAGCTAAGGTAGCCATTAGTCGCTGGGATCACACGAAAAACACCAGTATGATTACCATTACCATTCATGAAGGTCGTAATCATCAGGTGAAAGAAATGTTAGCGAAGGTCGGTCTACCGGTTATTAAACTAACTCGTCAACGCTATGCCTTTTTAGACTTGGTTGGTTTGCAGCCTGGTGAATATCGAGCATTAAAGCACGATGAGGTTAAGCGCCTCAAAGAGGGTAATTATCGTAATTTACGTCGAAAGTAATTGCTTTTTATGATAAAATATTAATAATTTCAATAACTTCGGGGTCAGGTGAAAGTCCTAACCGGCGGTGATGCAGTCATGATAAGCCCGCGACCTACTTATGTAGCTGATCTGGTGAGAATCCAGAGCCGACCGTAAAGTCGGGTATAAAGAAGTTAAAGCCTATTTTGTGCTGTTTTTCGTGAACCCTGGAGACGAAAGGCAGTTTTTTTGTTGTCTGCACAATATTTCAGGAGGAATGACCATGCAACATCTTCGTACCAAGCAAATCACACTCATTAGTATTTTGGCAACAATCTCGTTTGCCCTAATGATTTTTCCGCAGTTTTCACTAATACCGGGCGCATCGTTTTTAAAAATTGAATTTTCGATTATCCCAGTTGTGATTGCCCTTTATTGGCTAGATTTTACTAGTGCCGTTTGGGTGCTAGTTTTAAGAACGCTTTTAAAAGTTTTTCTATTAAATGGCGGGGTTAATACCTATATTGGCTTGCCAGTTAATTTAGCCGTTGCTTTAACTTTTATTATTGGCTTGAAACTTTGTCTGCCAGAATTTGATTTTGGCCAACAACAAGGACGTAAGGTACTAGCTCTGGTAGTTAGCACTCTTGCCATGACGGTTGTAGCTTTACTGGTCAATGTAACGATTGCCATGCCTTTGTATAGCGAATTTGCTCATTTTGATATCAGTAAATTCATTGGTACCAAAACCTACCTGTGGGGGATGGTCTTACCATTTAATCTAATTGAAGGGTTATTTTGGTCGGGTGTATCTTATTTTGTATTAATTCTCGTCGCCCCTTTTAAAAATCGCTTTAAATCTTAAGAAAAGGTTATCATTTTCTAGTTAATGCCTATGGTAAACTGTTTTTAGGAATTAATTGGAGGCTAAATTGATGAATGAGAATCAACAACCAATGAGCCGTAGTTTGCGTAATAAAGCAGAACACAAGCAAGCTGCAAAACAAGATGCTCATCAAAATAAGGGTCATGCTCGTTTAATCGTGTTTTTGGTGATGGTATCGTTAGTAGTGCTTTCTAGTGCGCCAATTTATGGTCTTATCAGCAATCATCCTAGCCCCAGTGCCAGTAAAAGCAGTAGTAGCAAGAAGGAATCGTCTGCTTCTAAGTCGGAATCAACTAGTTCTTCTAGCTCTTCTAAAAGTAGCACAAGCAGTCAAAGTAGTAGCCAGCCAACTTCTGCTAGTGAACACAGTAGTAGTGCTATGTCAGAAAGTGCTCAGTCAAGTAGCCAACAGCCTAGCCAAAGCAGTAGTAGCAGTCAAGCTGCTACTGGTAATACAGCCGTTTTAGCACCGAGCCAGACCTTGTATAACTTTGCGGTTTCACACGGTACGACAACTCAGCAAGTAATCAGTTTAAATCCTGGTTTGAATGCTAACAACTATAGTCAGTATGCTGGTCAAGCATTGAGGGTGAAGTAAGCCATAATGACAAAAATTGCACATAATTTCCAAGTTGCTATTGATGGCCCAGCCTCAGCCGGTAAGTCAACCATTGCTAAAATTTTGGCGCACAATTTTCACTATATTTATGTTGATACTGGGGCCATGTATCGAGCTATTACCTTAGCAGCAAAGCTGGCTGGGATTGACTATCAAGACGAAGCAGCCGTTGTCGCTCTATTGCCACAGGTACAAATTGAATTTAAACCAGGGAGCCCGGTGCAACATGTCTTTCTTAATGGCCAAGAAGTAACCGAAGCCATCCGGTCACGTGAGATTACCAATCATGTTTCCCAAGTTGCTGCTTATGCGGCTGTCCGTGAAGATTTGGTTGACCGGCAACAACAGCTGGCTCAAGCGGGTGGCGTGGTGATGGATGGCCGTGATATTGGGACAACTGTTTTGCCCCAAGCGCAGGTCAAAATCTATTTGATCGCTAGTGTTGATGAACGTGCTCAGCGTCGTTACAAGGAAAATCAGGCTCGGGGGATTGAGGCTGATTTACCAACCCTTAAAAAAGAAATTGAACATCGCGATTACTTAGATTCGCACCGCGAAATTAGTCCTCTTACCAAGGCACAAGATGCCCAAGTTGTTGATACGACGGGTCAAAGTATTGAGCAGGTAGTGGCAACAATTAGTCAAATTATTGAAAACCACCAAGACAGTTAAGGTGGTTTTTATATTTACCCTATGCAAATTAGCATGAGTTTGTTAGAATATCCTTATAAGTGTAAATGTAGGAGGACGTTTGACGTCATGAGTGATACAAACAACGAGCTATTAGCAGCTCTTGAAAGTGCTGATCAAATCAAGGTGGGAGATGTCGTTACAGGTGAGGTTTTGGCCATTGATAACGATAACCAGGCAGTGATTGGTCTGCATACCGGTGAAGAAGGAGTTGTGCCAGCGCGTGAGTACTCTGACGATCGTAACGTCAGCTTGGCCGACAACTTGAAGGTCGGAGATACAATCGAAACTGTAGTAATTTCTAACGTAACTAGCGATAAGGAAGGGGTTTCATACCTTCTATCAAAGAAGCGTTTGGAAGCTCGCAAGGCTTGGGAAAAGCTTAGCTTTGGCGAAGGCGATGTTGTCGATGCCAAGGTATTGAACGCCGTCCGTGGTGGTTTGATTGTTGATGTTAACGGTGTACGTGGATTCGTACCTGCATCAATGGTTGCTGAACGTTTCATTTCAGATTTGAACCAATTCAAGGGTGAAGACATTAAGGCCGAAGTTATTGAAATCGATCCAGCTAAGGCTCGTTTGATTTTGTCTCGTAAGGCAGTTGCTGCTCAAGAACGTGCTGAAAAGTTGGCTGAAGCCTTTAACCGTTTGGAAGTTGGCGAAGTTGTTGAAGGTAAGGTTGCTCGTTTGACTGACTTTGGCGCTTTCGTTGATCTTGGTGGTGTTGATGGTTTGGTTCACGTTTCTGAGATTTCTCATGACCGTGTTAAGAACCCAGCTGATGTTTTGTCAAAGGGTGAAACTGTTCAAGTTAAGATTTTGGCTTTGGATAGCGACCGTGGTCGTATCTCATTGTCAATCAAGGCTACTCAACCAGGACCATGGGATGAAGTTGCTGAAAAGGCTCCTGCCGGTACTGTCTTAGAAGGTATTGTAAAGCGAGTTAAGGACTTCGGTGCTTTCGTTGAAATCTTCCCTGGTATTGAAGGATTGGTTCACGTTTCCCAGATTTCACACAAGCGGATTGAGAATCCAGCTGATGTGTTGAAGTCAGGTGATAAGGTTAAGGTTCAAGTATTGGATGTAAAGCCTGCTGAAGAGCGGATTTCACTTTCAATGAAGGCTTTGGAAGAAAAGCCTGCTGATAATAACCGTGAAGAACAAGGTAACCGTGCTTCACGTGCCGATGTAGCTGCATATCAACAAGAAGACGATGGTGCCGCAACCTTAGGCGACATCTTCGGCGACAAGCTGTAAGTTATTTTTTCAAAGGGGCTGGGTATCCAGTCCCTTTTTTCTTGAAATTGTGAGGTAAGAACATGTCATCACCAATAGTAGCCGTTGTTGGCCGTCCTAACGTTGGTAAATCGACTTTATTTAACCGAATTGTTGGCGATCGAATTGCCATTGTGGAGGATCAACCAGGAGTAACGCGCGACCGTTTGTACGCTCACGCTGAATGGCTAAATTATGATTTTCGTTTGATTGATACCGGTGGAATTGAGTTAGGCGACGCACCATTTTTGACTGAAATTCGGGCTCAAGTTGATTTGGCCATTGATGAAGCCGATGTTATCTTGATGGTCGTATCTGGTCGCGAAGGTTTGACCCACGACGATGAAGTCGTGGCTAAAATGTTGTATAAATGTGAAAAGCCGGTTGTTTTGGCCGTTAATAAGGTCGATAATCCAGAAATGCGGAGTGAGGTTTACGACTTCTATGCCCTAGGCATGGGTGAACCTCATCCAGTTTCTGGTTCACACGGCTTGGGCTTGGGTGATGTTCTTGATGATGTAGTTGCTCATTTTCCTGATGAAGCGGCTGAACAAGATGATCCAGCAGTTCGCTTTAGTATTATTGGCCGTCCCAACGTTGGTAAATCTTCAATTGTCAATGCCATTTTGGGTGAAGACCGAATGATTGTATCCAATATTCAAGGAACGACTCGCGATGCCATTGATACGCGTTTTGTTACTAATGACGATGATGAATTTGTCATGGTCGATACGGCTGGTATTCGTAAACGTGGTAAGGTCTACGAGAATACTGAGCGTTATGCAGTTATGCGGGCAATGAAAGCTATCGATGATAGTCAAGTAGTCCTGATGGTCTTAGATGCTGAAACAGGTATTCAGGAGCAAGATAAGCATGTTGCTGGCTATGCGCATGAAGCCGGAAAAGCTTTGATTATTGTGGTTAATAAGTGGGACGCAATTGATAAAGATACCCATACTATGACGGATTTTGAAAACTTAATTCGCCAAGATTTTAAGTTCTTAGATTATGCCCCAATTGTCTTTGTTTCAGCTAAGACTGGTCAACGTTTAGATCGATTACCACAGATGATTTTGGACGTGAATGCAAATCACCAAAAGCGGATTCCTTCATCACATTTGAATGATGTCTTGATGGATGCGATTGCCATTAATCCTACTCCAACCGATAATGGTCGGCGTTTACGGGTTTACTATGCTACCCAAGTGGCCATAGCACCACCAACTTTTGTTATTTTTGTAAATGATCCAGAGTTGATGCATTTTTCATATCAACGTTTTCTAGAAAATCAGATTCGTTCTTCATTTGATTTTTCTGGGACACCGTTGAAATTAATTATCCGTCAGCGTAAATAATTAGTTAAATTTTCATGAAAATTAGCGTAAAAACCCCTTAGATTAGGCAAAAGGGGTACACATTCAAGGTTGCGTGTGCTATCCTATTTCTATGGACGGCGTAGCTATGCCTTTCATGAACTGGGATACGACTAATTCTAGTGACGAAATAAAAATATTTTCTTATAGGAGAAAAGGAATGGCAAATAAGCAAGAGTTAATTGATTCAGTTGCAATGAAGACTGGATTGACTAAGAAGGATGCTGACAAGGCAGTTGCAGCTGTATTGAGCTCAATTGAAGAAGCACTTCAAAAGGGTGAAAAGGTTCAATTGATTGGTTTTGGAAACTTTGAAGTACGTGAGCGTGCTGCCCGTAAGGGACGTAACCCACAAACTAAGGAAGAAATTCAAATTCCAGCATCAAAGGTACCAGCATTTAAGCCAGGTAAGGCTTTGAAGGATGCTGTTAAATAATTGGTTTTAAACAAACGTATCTTCGGGTGCGTTTTTTATTTTATCAAATGATAAGGAGCACTCATGCAAATTCGACCAGCCACTATCGCTGATCAGCAGGCCATTATTTCTTTAGAAATGACGATTTTTAAGGATATGGAATTACCCTTACTTGGGCACTTATCCAGCCAGCAGATACAAAATCTGTTATATCAGGTTGCTACTGTTGATGCTAACAGCCGTTGCAGCTATCAAAGAGCGCAAGTAGCTGTCGAGAATGGTGAAGTACTGGGAGTTATGTTTGGTTATCCCGCTCAGGACGAACCATTTTTAGATCAAACTTTTCAACAGTTTTTGTTAGAACAATATGGGATTAATGAATTAGTTTTCCCTGATTCAGAGGTTTATCCCAATGAATGGTATTTAGATTCTTTGGTAGTGGCTGAAACTGCCCGTGGTAAGGGGATTGGCGGTCAGTTATTGGCTGCTAGTAACCAATTATCCCAATCAGCTGATTTACCAGTAGTTGGTTTAAATGTTGATGATCAAAATCCTCAGGCTCAGCGTTTGTACGAGCGGGTCGGATTTGAAACAGTCGGTCAATTAATGATTGGACAGCATCAATATAGGCACATGCAAAGATCTGTGGTATAACTAGTAGGTGGATTGCTCATATTTTCATTAGCAATTTGGTCGGTTCAATTATTCCCTTGTTGACAATATGAAGGAGTTCAAAATGAAAGTTGCGATTATTGGTAGTACCCATGCCGGTGTTTTTGCCGCTAAGGAAGTTTTAGCTCAAAATCCGAATGCTGAAGTTCATATCTATGAAAAAAACGATACAGTTTCTTTTCTTTCCTGTGGAATTGCACTGTGGATTGGAAATCACGTTTCCAGTCCCGATCGAATGTTTTACGAATCACCAGAATCTTTAGCAAAACAGGGTTTGCACGTGCATATGCACACTTTGGTGGGAAAGGCTGATTTAGTTGACAAAGTTCTGACTATTAACGACTTACAAAGTGGTGAACAAACTGAAGAACGCTTTGATAAGATTGTAATTACGACTGGATCACGGGCCGTTAAACCTAATTTACCAGGCATTGACAGCGATAAAATTTATCTCGCTAAAAATTGGGACGATGCCAATGCTTTGAAAAAAGTTAGTGAAGATATTAAGAGTGCCATTGTGATTGGTGCTGGATATATCGGTGCTGAATTAGCTGAACAACTTTCGGTAAATGATAAGCAGGTAACTTTGATTGATGCCTTGGATCGTGTTTTAGCTAACAATACTGATGAAACTTATTCAGATGTTTTTGCTAAGGCGTATCAAGAACACGGCGTGGAATTGGCCTTGGAACAAAGGGTTGTGAGCTTTGAAGAAAGTGACCAAGGAATTACCGTGACAACTGATAAGGGTTCTTATACAGCTGATATTGCGATTTTGAGTATTGGCTTTGTACCCAATACCAGCCTCTTTGAGGGTCAAGTGGATATGTTGGGGAATGGGGCAATTGTTACTGACCAGTATATGCAAACGAATGTCCCTGATGTGTTTGCGGCAGGGGATGCTAGCACTGTCTTTTACAATCCAACGCAGGAACATGATTATATCCCATTGGCCACTAATGCCGTTCGTCAAGGAATTCTGGTGGGTCGTAACATCGTTAAACCAACAGTTGCCTATCAGGGAACTCAAGCGACTTCGGCAGTGGAACTTTATGGTCTAGCCTATGCTTCAACCGGGCTTAATCAGTCCAGTGCCGCTAAAAAGGGTGTTAAAACGCAGACCGTTAGCATTCAAGAAGACTACCGGCCTAATTTCATGTTGACCACCGATAAGGTGACTGCTTCTTTAACATGGGAGGTTGATACTCGTCGGATCGTTGGAGGCGCTTTCTTATCTAAGCATGATATTAGTCAGGCCGCTAACGTGGTTTCATTAGCCATTGAAAATAAGATGACTATTGATCAGTTAGCCATGACCGACTTCTTCTTCCAGCCCAACTTTGACCAGCCAATTAATTACATTTCTTCAGTAGCGATTGCAGCAGCCAGTCAATCCTAATCTAAAATGCTATGAAACCAGCTTCGGCTGGTTTTTTTAATTTTCAACTTATTTTTACTTAATTAATTTTTAATGCCCCCTTTGTACACTTACATCATTAATTAATGGAGGCACTAAAACATGAATAGAAACAGAACGCTCGATTGGTATTTAATCGGCATTCTGGTCCTCAGTACATTTTTATTTGGTTGGGGGATTTGGGATGCTGGTAATGCCAACAGTTACTACACCGCCGCAATTACGTCGATGACGCAAAGCTGGCATAACTTTTGGTATGGCGCCTTTGATCCAGCCGGTTTCATTACCGTTGATAAGCCGCCAGTAGCGCTGTGGTTTATGGCTATTTCAGCTAAAATTTTTGGGATACACGGTTGGTCAATTGTCTTACCCAGCGTCTTAGCTGGTATAGGTTCAGTTTATCTGATGTACAAATTACTGACTCCTAAATTTGGTCCCTGGGCTGGTCGAATTGGTGCTTTGCTATTGGCTATTACCCCAACGGTAGTGGCTAATAATCGTACTAACAACATGGATGCCATCTTAGTTTTTGCTTTACTCTTAGCGGTTTATATCTTGAGTCGGGCCGTATCCAAGAAAAATTTTTGGTTGGTCTTACTTAGCTTCGCCCTAGTTGGGGTCAGTTTTAACATTAAAATGTTGCAGGCCTTTATGATTTTGCCAGCCATGGTGCTGTATTACTGGTTGGCTATCAAGGTTCCTTGGAAAAAGAAATTAACCTGGTTAGTAGCTGGTTTTGCTTCCTTAGCAATCTTCACCCTAGCTTATCCAACTGCCGTTGATTCGGTAAGTAAGGATAATCGCCCCTATGTTGGTAGTTCACAAAGTAATTCTTTGCTGGAATTGGCCTTTGGTTATAACGGGACAGAACGTCTTTTAGGACAGTCAACTGGTAAAGGTGGCGCCTTCCCAGGCATGGGTACCACTACTAAAAAGAATAGTAAGTCAAATGGTAATGCTCAAAATGCCGAGATGACAGCACCTACTGGACAAGCTGGACAGATGCCGGCGGGCGGACCTGGTGCTAATGGGGGTCAACCCGGTGGAAATGGTCAAAAGCAAACTGTTGCACCAACCGGAGCTGGTAATCAAAAGCCGACTAATGCTGGACCAGGTGGTGCTAATGGTAAAGCAGGTGGCCCTGGTAAGAATGCTAAGGGTGGCGGTGCTGGTGGTATTGGTAGTGCCTTTGCCATCGGTTCTGCTGGTCCATTCCGACTTTTCCAAGCTGATTTGGGATCGCAAATTGGTTGGTTCTTACCATTGTCAATTATTGGTAGTTTAAGCGGTTGGTTTGCCTTCCGTAATCGTAAAAACAAGTGGTATCAGTTCACTGATCAGCAAAAAGAAGTGCTACTTTGGACCGGTTGGTTAGTACCAATCTATGGCTTCTTCTCTGTAGCTGGTTTCTTCCACCCTTATTACACTATTATGTTAGCTCCAGCTATTGCGGCATTGACGGCCATTGGCGTTGTCGCTGTTAAGAAACTGTTGCCAGCGGGTGGTAAAAAGGCTACTTGGGCCAAAGGAATTATTACAACTGGTATCTTATCAACTGTGGCCTTACAAGCTTACTATGCTTGGTCTTATTACCCAGTGATTGCAGTTATTCTAATGATTATAGCGCTTGGTTTATCAGCTTGGTGGTGGTTACCAAGTCAAAAGTTACACCAGGTAAAGATTATTTTGTCAGCTTTGGTTGTGACGGTATTAGCAGGCTGGTGGGCGCTAACACCAACTATTGCTCATAACTCAGCGGCAATTCCATTTGCTGGGCCATCGCTACTGGCTAAGTCCGGTAGTCAAGATATGATAGGTAGCAGTGTTGATACCAAATTACTTAGTTATTTAGAAGATCATCAAGGGCAGGCCAAGTATTTGGCAGCCACTGCTGATTCAAATTCGGCTTCTGGTTACATTATCAAATCTAAGAAAGCGGTGATGGCCATTGGGGGTTATAACGGTACCGACCCTACTATGACACTTAGTCAATTTAAGAAGTTAGTGGCTAGTGGGCAAGTTCGTTACTTTATCAGTGGTGGTCATTCTAAGTCTTCAACTGGACAAATTGGTAAAATTATCGCCTGGGTTGAAGCTAACGGTAAAAAAGTCAACTACAACAATAATCAGTCGACTAGCAGTGATAGTGCTAAGGGGGGCATGCAGGCATCTACCACCCTATACGATTTATCAGAAGCGAAATAAGGATGCTATAACTTAGAAAGGTAGGTTCATCTATGATTATCAGACAAAAAGTTCCTCGTTTAGGATTGATTTTACCGGCATACAATGAGCAGGAAGTCTTGAAAATCACGCTAACTAAATTAAGAATTATTCGCTCTGAATTAGTGAAAAGTGGTGCCATTACTGCCGACAGTTTTATCATGATTGTTGATGATGGCTCTAAAGACCGCACTTGGGCTTTGGTCAATGAGTACGAAGCTACCAATCCAGATATTATCGGGGTGAAACTGTCCCGTAATTTCGGTCATCAACCGGCACTATTGGCGGGGATGTCTGAGGCCAGTAAATTGGCGGACATTGTGATTACTTTGGATGCTGATTTACAAGATAATCCGGAAATTATCGGACAGATGGTCGCTAAATACCATGAAGGCTATGAAATTGTTTATGCCGTTCGATCCAGTCGTCAAACGGATACTTGGTTTAAACGCAATACCGCATTGGCCTTTTACAAGATCGCCGCTTGGTTAGGGGTCGATTTAATTCCCAATCATGCTGATTTCAGATTGATGAGTAAAACATCGGTAGCAGCTTTGATGAAATTACCTGAACGTAATCTCTTCCTACGAGCAATGGTACCTTTGCTAGGCTATCCATCCACTGAAGTAACTTATGAACGTGGTAAACGCCAAGCAGGTCAATCAAAATATCCGTTGAAAAAAATGTTGACCTTTGCCATTGATGGGATTACTAGTTTCAGTGTCAAACCAATTCGCTTCCTCTTTGATTTAGGAATTTTAGTAGTTGGTATTGCTGGAATTGAAATTGTCTATACCATTTTTGAAAAAATGTTTGGTAATCCCCAGAGTGGTTGGTCGTCGTTGATGATTTCAATTTGGCTCCTGGGTGGTATTAATCTAATCGCAATTGGTGTTGTTGGTATTTATATTGGTAAAATCTTTACTGAAGTTAAACAACGACCTCGCTTCCAGATTGAAAACGTGACTGGTCTGAAAGAACCAGAAAATCAAGCTGATATTTCAATTTATAAATCAGTTAATGCTAATTAACAGAAAGGCCCATCGGGGCCTTTTTTCTTGCTGTTTAATTAGGATATAATGGGAACCACAATACGAAGAGGATCAAACGATGACTAAAACAACACATTGGTGGCGTTATTGCTTGCTGGTATTAGGGCTTACAATAATTGGGGTAAGTGTTTTAATTTATTTTTACCATCCCAAAAATCAAGTAAAAGAGCTAACAACTATCCCAGCTAATACGGTGCCAACTTTTTATCTTCATGGTTATGGTGGCACTTATAACTCGACCAAAAATATGGTTGCAGCGGCTCAAAAGCAATCCGGTGTGAAGCGGGTTTTAATTGCTCGAGTAAATAAAAATGGTGAGGTTAAGTTCGAGGGTGATTGGCCAGCAGGCGTTAAAAGACCAGTGATTCAAGTGATATATGAGGATAATCGCAATTCAGATTTTCATTATAATGCGGCTGGTTTTCATCAAGTAATAACTAGCTTACAGGAGCGCTATCATTTCAAAAAATTCAATGTGGTGGCCCATTCAATGGGAAATTTGACGCTGATGTATTACTTAGCTGACTATGGTCAACAGCAACAGTTACCGCAGCTAGATAAATATGTGGCGATTGCTGGACATTTTGATGGGATTCGTGCTATGGATGATCCGGCTAATTCAAATCAATTAGCTGCAGACGGGCGTCCAGAACTGATTAAATCGTATTATCAGTATTTATTAGATCATCGTCAAAATTTTGATATGTCGACTGTTGATGTATTAAATATCTACGGTGATTTAGAAGACGGTAGCCACTCAGATGGTAGTGTTACCAATGTTTCTTCGCAATCTTTGAAATATTTACTCGGTAATCAGGTTCATTCATATCGAGAATTACTAATTAAGGGTAAGCAGGCTCAACATAGTCAACTCCATGAAAATAGTACGGTTGATCGAGCAGTTATAAAGTTTCTGTGGGACTAATAATTTGTAATTTAAAATAACTTATTGTATGATGAGAACGTTAATTAATATCTGGGGTACCACTTTTGGTTGAGATTATACCCATCGAACCTGTCAGGTTAATACCTGCGAAGGAAGATAGCAATCTGGATGAAAAAACCACTGGTTTCTGTGTTCTTTAGCACGGAATCAGTGGTTTTTATGTTAATCACAGTGGTTCCTCTTGCAAAATGGAGGGAATGAACATGCAACAAGAAACAAAGTCAACGACCTGGCATTTACAAGAGGTTATCTGGTTAGCCTTAATTGGAATTGCCTTTGGCTTAATTTACTGGCTAATGGATTCAGTTTATCAGGTAACCGGCGTGCTTTTAGGGGCCGTAGGTTTACAACCGCTCAATGACGAATTAACTTTAGGCCCTTGGATGATGGCTGGTCCGTTAGCCAGTTATTTGTTGCGGCGAATTGGAGCCGGTGTCCTAGGGGAGCTATTAGGTGCATCTGGTGAAATGCTTTTGGGTGGTACCTTCGGGGTTAGCACCTTGTTGTCTGGTGTGATTCAAGGGGTTGGTTCGGAATTAGGTTTTGCTTTGACTGGTTATCGAAATTGGAAAGCTGGTTTATGGTTGTCAACTTTAACGGGAACGATTGTCACCTTTGCTTGGTCGATGATTAAAAGTGGTTACCTGCATTATAGTTGGTCAATGCTTCTGATTCTATTTATCGCCCGCTTTATATCAATTTTTATTTTTGCAGGATTGTTGGTTTATTGGATTGTGAACCTTTTGGAACGATCACAAATTTTAAAAAAGCGATAAAGAATAATCAAAGAGGAAAGTTATGGCTTTAGTAACCCAGCATCTAACCCTTGCTTATGATCAAACTGTGATTATTGACAATTTGGATTTTTCCTTGTCTTCGGGAGAATTCACGCTGCTGATGGGACCTTCTGGTAGTGGAAAATCCACCTTTTTGAAGGCTATGGCTGGTCTATATCCGCAGTTTGGTGGGCAAGTTAGCGGACAAATCACTTTGGATCAAGCCTCGGTCAGTCAATTGCCGGCTAATCAACGGGCTGAAAAAGTAGCTTTACTTTTTCAACATCCAGACGAACAGTTTGCCATGCCCACTGTTTCCGAGGAATTAATTTTTGCCTTAGAAAATCTGGCCTTACCGGCTGAAGAAATTGACCGGCGCATTGCCTGGGCTTTAGATAAGGTTGGTATGACTGATTTTTATCATCGTTCCTTTATCACTCTATCAGGCGGAGAACTCCAGAAAATTGCACTGGTAGAAACCTTAGCCTTGGGTGCTAAATACTTACTATTAGACGAACCTTTTGCAGCTGTTGATAGCAAGGCTCGGGCTGAATTGCAGTCCCTTTTAAAAGAATTGGTTCAAGAGGGCTATGCCATTTTGGTTTCAGACCATGATGCCTATGGGTATTTGCCCCTGATTAATAACTTATATCAACTCAAAGATCGTCGGTTGGTATGGCAAAATCCAGACCAATGGGGGAATTTTGCTTGGCAGTCTCAAAGCTATCACTTATCAAAACAACAAGCATCGGCAGCATTATTTACCTTTAATGCTTTTAATCTAAGTAGTGGGGGACAGGGTCTCTTAGAAAATTATCAGGGACAACTAGCTGCTAATGCGGTTAGTCTAATTACCGGCCCCAATGGGGTGGGGAAGTCGACCCTATTAAAATCTTTAGCTAAATTACAACCCTACCAGGGGGAGTTGTTTTATCAAAAACATTTAGTCAGCAAAATTTCCCGTAAAAAATATTTTAAGCAGGTGGCCTTAGTTTTCCAAAATGCTCGGGAACAATTTTTGACCATTACAGTTCAAGAAGAACTTAATCAAGTACTAGCTCGTTCTAACCAGAAAGATTATTGGACCAAGGAAAGAGTGGATCAGGTTTTAGCGACCTTACAATTGGAGAATCATCGTGACCACTCAGTTTATATACTTTCCGGTGGACAACAAAAAAAGCTACAGGTTCTTTTGATGTTGATTATGGCACCGGCTGTTTTATTGTTAGATGAACCCTTGGCAGGGCTGGATGTAAAGAGTGCTCAAATTTTAGTTAGTCTAATTGATAGTGTGCAGAAGGCTTGCCACTTGTCATTAGTAATCATTTCGCACCAAGTTCAGCCTTTAGTCCCAATTTTGGATTATCATCTTGTCTTTACGCCGGGGCAATTAAACGATAGTCAGGAGGTAAGGGCATGAATTTGACGCAGCGTTTTATATTTTCATTGACTATTTCATTGGAAGTGGCCTTTACGCAGTCGATTTGGGCCAATCTCTTGCTAGTATTCTTAAGTATTCTTTCACTATTATGGCGTCGGATTTCTGTAAAACGGCTACTGGGTTATTTACTGTTGGCGGCAATTCCCATGGCTGGTACCTTTTTGTCCTTTTATTTTTATGGCTCTGGCACTTCCAGCCAAAACTTTCATTTTGGTGGCGTTATGGCCAGTCGAATTTTAACTTTTGTCTATGTTGGTGCTTGGTTCAGTTACCGATTAGATGTTTACGAGTTAATGGCTTCTTTAGAGCAAAATTTACGACTTTCGACGACTTTTGTCTATGGTATTTTAGGGGCAGTAAGTTTTATTCCTCGTTTTAAACAGGCCTTACAAAGTATTCGAGCGGCCGGCTTGATGCGGGGGCAGTCTCTATCAATTTTTTCGCCAACCTTATATTTTAAAGCGATTATTCAAGCTTTAATTTGGTCAGAAAGTCTAGCAATGGCGATGACGGCCCGTGGTTTCCAAGAAGGGGGCCAACGTTCTCATTATCGTTTATATCCATACTGGCCTTTTGGCTGGCTTATTATTATTGTGGTTAGCCTGGCTTGGCCCGCTAGTATTATCTTATTTCATATCTACTAAAAAAGCCGTTCAATTAATTGAACGGCTTTTAAATATAATCATTTTCATTTAAAATCCGGTAGGCGAGCGACTCGCTAAAAATTAAATCAGTGACGAGGCCAGCCCGTAAAACGCCTAAGGTTGCTTGGGACTTGGATTTACTCCGAACTAAACAAATTCGTTTAGGAACTTGTAAAATGTGATCAAGTGATAGACCAAAAACCTTATCTTGGTTTGGATTAAGGATACGTCCTTGACTATCAAATGGCCGACCATAAATCATACCGGCAATTTGTTTGCTAGCTAAATTCGGAAAGAGTTGGTCCATATGATCATGCCAAATTGGAATTGATTGTAAAGAGGCCAATGTGCCAATTCCAGTGATGAGTGTATCCATCTTAGCCGCCATGTTGAGCGTATTAGCTAAAGAAGGTTCCTGAGTCAGGTTTTGACGCAAGTCATCATTGGCTAAATACAGTGGTGCTGGTAAGGTTAAGAACTCACCGGCGACTTTTTTGGCCGCTTTTTCGACAATTGGCATGGCTCCGGCCATAGAATTGTATTTCATATTATCACCAATAAATTGGGTGAACTTAATTTGATCCAATGGTGCAGTACTAATACTTTCGACTAGGCTAAGCATGGTATCACCCCAAGCTGCCCCAACAATATGATCATTATCCAGTAAATGTTTAACCAAGAGGTTAGCAGCATACTTAGATAGAGATTCCTCGGTAGCTGTTGAAGTGGTGCTATCTTGAATGATATAGCAATTAGTTTGCAGGAATTCCTCTTTAAAGACTTGTTCAAGTTGAGGATTACGGCTGGCTAGGGCGGTGATTTCAATCTTCACTACGCCAGTTTTGACCGCCTCATTGAGATATTTATTAATTAAATAGCGGCTGAGGTCATATTTTTCAGCAATTTGACCAAAAGATTTTTTATTTAAGTAGTAGTCCTCAGCGATTTGAGCTAGGACATTAGTGGTTACCATGTAAGAATCTCCATCCCGTTAAATTCATTTATAAAGTAGTATAAACTAACATTTTTTAACAAGCAAAAATAAAGTGATATAAGTCACTTTATTTTTAATTGGGATTTTTAATTCAGCTAAATTCATTTTAATTTTTAAAAATAAGATTATTTAATCTAATTTTTCAAAAAGTTACCTTTACTTTTGGCTGCAATCCAACTAAAATAATAATTGTGAAGCGGGTTACATTGATTAGAAAAAAGTAAGGAGAAAATGCATGGTAGATATGGACGAAGTCCTTAATATTCACGCAGCCCATCAAGGGGTTTTGGACATCAAATCCGAATTCGATATTAAGACAAATACTGATTTAGGGGAGGCTTATACTCCTGGAGTAGCAGGTTTAGCAAAGTTAATCGCTGCTAATCCTGAAAAAAAGAAGCTATATACTATGAGTGGGAAGTTAATTCCAATCATTACTGATGGATCGGCTGTCTTGGGGCTAGGAAACATTGGACCAGCGGCCGGATTGCCCATTGTTGAAGGAAAAGCGCTGATTTACAAGAACTTTGCCAACGTAGACGCGATTCCAATGGCTTTGAATCAGGTGAGTGAAGATGAATTTGTAAATACCGTTAAAAATATGGCTCCTTCTTTTGCTGGAATCCATTTGGAGGATATTGCAGCTCCACGGGTGTTTAACATTGAAAAGCGTTTAAGCGAAGAATTGGATATTCCGGTTTATCACGATGATCAAACCGGAACCGCCATTGTTGTATTGGCTGCTTTAATTAATGCGGCTAAGGTGGTTGGTAAGCATCTCAGTGATATGAACATTTTAATTAATGGGATGGGGGCTGCCGGTGTTGCTACAGCTAAGATTTTGTTAGCTGCTGGTGCTAAAAAGTTAACCTTGGTTGATATCCACGGGGTCGTGCATATTGACGATATGCGTTATAACGAATTCCAACGTCAAATTGCCCAAGAAGTTGTTCAAACGCCAGGATCAACTCTAGATGAAGTAATTGCTGGACAAGATGTCTTCATCGGTTTGTCCGATGCCAATGTTTTGACTAGTGAGCAAGTGGCCCAAATGGCGGATCAGGCGATTGTTTTTGCCTTAGCCAATCCCGTACCGGAAATTTTGCCTGAAGAGGCACAAGCTGGTGGAGCGGCAGTTGTAGCAACAGGTTCATCACAATGGCCTAATCAAGTTAACAATGTTTTGGTATTCCCTGGTTTGTTTAAGGGATTGTTAGCGACTGATTTGAAGCATGTTGACATGGATTTAGAGGTTAACGTTGCTCAAGGTTTAGCCGACTTGGTTCAAAATCCTAAAGCTGATGATATCGTTCCTGGTGTCTTTAGCGAAGGAGTTGTGGCTGCGGTTAGCCAAAAGGTGGTTGAGTACGCTAAGGCTCAAGGTTAATCAGTTATGACAGCAGTTATTCGGCCGATTTATTTGCAACAATCACGTTTAAAAAAGGTTTGGGAAAATTTTCTAACTGCTCGTGGGGTTGATAATTTTGTGCCCGAGGAGTTAGCTCAAATAGAGATTACTTTGGGGATGTATGACGAGTCGGAAAACTTAGTCGGTACAGGTTCCATTGCCAACGAAGTAATCAAATACATCGCAGTATGTGATAAGGGGAGTGACCAAAAGGGAGCTCGTTTTAACACTTTGATTACGGCCTTATTAAATCAAATGGCCCAATGGGGACGCTTTCATGCTTTTGTTTTCACCAAGCCAGAATATCGGGTTAGTTTCGAACACGTTGGGTTTAAAAGCCTAGCAGATAGTCCAACCGGTGTCATATTAGAACGAGGAACGCCCAATATTGATGATTACCTAGCTAATTTACCTCAGGCACCCCAACAGGCTCAAAATATTGCTAGTATTGTGATGAATGCGAATCCCTTTACCAAGGGCCATCGTTACTTAGTAGAACAGGCCGCTCAAGCCAATGATTTTGTTTATGTCTTTGTGGTTAATCAGGATGCCTCACTCTTTACAACCCAAGAACGAATGGACTTAGTTATCGCTGGTTGTGCTGATTTATCAAATGTAGTGGTTGTTAATGGTGGCGATTATATGGTTAGTTTCTTGAGCTTTCCATCGTATTTCATTAAGAATCCGGATCAAGTGATTGGCTATCAGACAACTTTGGATGCACGATTATTTAAAAATAACATTGCGCCAGCTTTGCGGATTGATCGTCGCTATCTGGGCAGTGAGCCACAATCTCATACAACTAATATTTATAACGAAACGTTGCAAAAAGAATTGCCACCGGCAGTCGATGTGATTATCGTGCCCCGTTTGGCAGCAGATGGCAATCAAGCAACTGTCTCCGCCCGGGACGTTCGGCAGGCCATTGCTCAGGGCAATCAAGCTGGTTGGGAAAACCTTGTACCAGCTACCACTGGGCAATTTATCACCGGACACTTAGCCCAATTACAGGCGCGAATTGAGAAAGGACAGCAGATTAATGGAAATTAAGAAAACCGCTATGGCGGGAACATTAGAATCCTCAGATATCCAAATTATGCTGAGCCAAGGTAGTAATGGCTTAGAATTTGATTTGGTTTCTGATGTCGCTAAACAGTTTGGAAAGGCTATTCAAGCCACCATTACTGATGTATTGAATACCTATGATATCCATGATGCCAAGGTTAAAGTTGTTGACAAGGGGGCCTTGGATATGGTGGTTAAGGCTCGAGCAATTACGGTTGTACAACGGGCCTTGGACATGGCTGATGAGCCAGATTGGAAGGTGATTTAATGGTTGCTGAAGAACGTTTACGTCGGACAATGATGTTTGTGCCCGGTAATAACCCGGCTATGGTCAAAGATGCTGGAATTTTCGGTGCTGATTCAATCATGTTTGATTTGGAAGATGCTGTGTCAATTACCGAAAAAGACGCTGCCCGCTATCTAGTTTATGAAGCTTTAAAAACTGTTGATTATGGTAATGCTGAATTGGTCGTTCGAATCAACGGTTTGGACACACCTTTTTATGAAAATGATATTAAGGCCATGGTTAAGGCTAATATTGATGTCATTCGTTTGCCTAAAGTTGAATCCGCTGAAATGATTAAAGAGTTGGAGCAGTTAGTTGAATCTGCCGAAAAGGAATTCGGTCGTGAAGTTGGTTCAACTCACTTGATGGCAGCGATTGAATCAGCTCAGGGTGTTGTAAACGCCAATGAAATTGCGGCTGCTTCAGATCGGATGATTGGTATCGCTCTTTCAGCTGAAGATTACACCACTGACATGAAGACTCATCGTTACCCTGATGGTCAAGAATTGCTATATGCCCGTAATGTAATTTTACATGCTGCCCGAGCAGCTGGCATTGCCGCCTTTGATACGGTCTTTACTAATTTGGATGATACTGAAGGTTTCTATCGTGAAACACGCTTGATTCACCAACTTGGTTTTGATGGTAAGTCTTTGATTAATCCTCGCCAAATCGCGATGGTTAACGAAGTTTATCAACCAACTGCTAAGGAAATTTTGAATGCTCAAAACGTGATTGCTGCCATTGAGGAAGCCCGTCGTAAGGGTTCTGGTGTTATCGCTATGAATGGTCAGATGGTTGATCGACCAGTCGTTTTGCGGGCAGAACGTGTAATGCGGTTAGCTAAGGCTAACAATTTAGTGGATTCGGAGGGAAACTACATTGAAAAATAAAGTGAATCGCGAAATACCAGATGAAATTTTAGCCAGCACTGGTTACAAGCCCTTTGAAAGCGTTGAATATGGTCACCAAGTTAACCAACGCGTGGCACCGAAAGTTCAAGCAACCACTGGTCCAAATAAGGTTGTTGAATCAATTGATAAAATTGTGGAAGAAACTGTCCGCGATGGCATGACGATTTCATTCCACCATCATTTCCGTGAGGGAGACTTTGTTTTCAACATGGTAATGCGTAGTATTATTGACCATGGCCTAAAGGACCTAACACTTGCGCCTTCTTCTTTGACCAATGTTATGAATGATATTGTGGTTGAAGCTATTGAAAAAGGGGTTGTTACCAACATTACTTCTTCAGGAATGCGTGGTAGTTTAGGAGATGTTGTCTCTCACGGTGCCTTGAAGAATCCCGTAATTTTCCGTTCGCATGGTGGTCGTGCCCGAGCCATTGAAAATGGTGATATCAAGATTGACGTGGCTTTCTTGGGTGTACCAAACGCCGATGAAATGGGAAATGCTAACGGAATGAATGGTGAGACTGCCTTTGGTTCTTTGGGTTATGCTTTGATGGATGCCCAATATGCCAATACTTTGGTCTTGATTACTGATGATTTGAAGCCTTATCCAAATACTCCAGCCTCAATTAAGCAAACGCAAGTTGATTATGTTGTTAAGGTCGACAAGGTTGGTGATCCGGATAAAATCGGTTCAGGTGCCACTCGTTTTACTAAGGATCCTAAAGAACTTCAAATCGCTAAGATGGTAAATGATGTCATCATCCATTCACCGTACTTTAAGGAAGGCTTCTCATTCCAGACTGGTTCAGGTGGAGCAGCTTTGGCGGTTACGCGTTTCTTGCGTCAAGCCATGTTGGATAATCACATTACAGCTTCCTTTGCTTTGGGTGGTATTACCAAGCCAACCATTGATTTGTTGGAAGAAGGTCTTGTTAAAAAGATTATGGATGTCCAAGACTTTGATAAGGGCGCTGCTTTTTCAATGAAGTCTAACCCTAATCAACAAGAAATCGATGCTTCTTGGTATGCTGATCCAGCTAACAAGGGGGCAATGGTTGATAAGTTGGACGTTGCTATTTTGTCAGCTTTGGAAATTGATACCAAGTTCAATGTTAATGTTATGTCAGGGTCAGATGGTGTTATTCGTGGTGCCATTGGTGGCCATCAAGATGCTGCTACCGCTAAGTTGACAATTATTTCAGCTCCATTGGTTCGTGGTCGAATTGCGACTATCGTGCCAGATGTGACCACTGTAATTACACCAGGTGATTCAATTGATGTAGTCGTGACTGAAATTGGATTAGCCATTAATCCTAAGCGTACTGACTTGATCGAAGCTCTCTCGAAGGTACCTGGTTTGCCAATCTATACGATTGAAGAACTGCAAGAACGGGCCCAAAAGATTGTGGGAACCCCAGAACCATTGCAGTTTACTGATCGAGTAGTTGCTTTGGCAGAATATCGTGATGGTACTTTGATTGATGTCATTAAGCAAGTCAAAGATTAATTGTTATTGATGCAACAGTCGGGCCATTTAGTGGCCTGGGTACATAATTTTATAGGATGTTTATGAATATTTTTTCTAAGGGCAAATCCACTGATTTAAGTGCTGTTTTATTACAGCGTGAAAAGCGGAGTCATTATCAAAATCAATTAGAACAGCGCTATCCTAATAAGATTGTCATCAGCTTTAAGTTAAATATTCCGGGTCCGATTAAAAATAACGATTATTTGGCACGTATTTTTCAAACCGGATGGCGAGTTTTACTGAGTCAGTTGACTGGCCAAGTGATTGAACATAGTCGGATGGAAGCCAACTTAAATACTGGGCCGGAAGCCTTTTTGGTGGTTACAGGTAACTTATCTGCGCTAAAACAATTGACCATTAAATTTGAAGATAATTTTCCACTGGGGCGTTTGTTTGATGTGGATTTGATGGCTGGTCAGGATGAAAAATATCAACTATCACGTCAAGATTTGGGCTTTGCGCCTCGGACCTGTTTGATTTGTAATCAAGATGCTAAAAGTTGTATTAAAATCCAGCGCCATTCCTTGATGGAGGCTTACCAGGTCATCAACAGTCTTTATGCTAATTACTACCAAGAGAACTTTTATTTATTTAACTGGGGAGAGGATACAGTTATCAATGCGGCTTTGACGGCTCTACTGGATGAGGTGACCGTGACCCCTAAACCAGGTTTGGTTGATCCCGCTAGTAATGGTTCTCATCAGGATATGACGGCTTTTACCTTTATTGAAAGTAGTTTGGCCTTAAGGCCGTACTTTGTCCAAGCTTTTGAGCTGGGACATAATTTTCAAGGAACGGATTTAACAAGTTTATTTGAACAAGTCCGCCAAGCTGGTATACAGGCGGAACAGGCGATGTATTTAGCAACGCAGGGCGTTAACACCCATAAGGGTTTAATTTTTTCCTTAGGTATTATGATTGCGGCTTTAGCCCAGATTACTCGGACTGGACCAAGTCATGCTGGTAAATTACGTCAGACCATTCAGGCGATGACCGCTAATTTGGTAGCAACTGATTTGCAGCAGGGCTTAGCAGAGCAAAAAGCTTTGACCGCTGGTCAGCAGCAATATCAGCGTTATCAATTGACTGGTATTCGGGGAGAGGCAGCCCAGGCCTTTCCGATGGTTTTTGAATTGGCGCTACCATTTTTAGGTCAGGCAACCGGTGCTGATAATCAACGTTATTTAGATACTTTAATGCTAATTGCTGGTCAATTAGCTGATTCAACGCTAATAAAAAGGGCTGGAAGCCCAGCAATTTTAGCAGAAATGCGGGCATGGTCGGCTGAATATTTTGCTTTAGGAGGCAGTCAGCGTGAAGCTGGCCGTACTTTCTTGGCTAACCTAGATCAAGACTTTATTAAACGTAATTTAAGCCTAGGCGGGGCTGCCGATACTTTGGTCTTAACCATCTTTTTGGCTCGTTTACAAGGAGTAGTATGATGCGTTTTAAAACAAACGATGGCGTATCCTTGTCCTATCAAGATACCGGTGGGACGGGAACAGTTTTAATTTTTGGGGCTGGTTTTTCTGGTACACAGTTGGAATGGCAGGAGCAAGTTGAATTTTTTAGTCAACAGGGTTATCGAGTGGTGACAATGGATTGGCGTAGCCATGGTCAGTCGACACGAACCAGCAAAAATTTACGCATTAGTCGCTTAGCCGCTGATTTAGAAGAATTAATAACCTACTTACAACTGGATCAGGTGGTCTTGATTGGACATTCGATGGGTGCTAGTGTTATCTGGGCCTATCTGTCCTTGTTTGGGCAAGCTAAAATCAAAGCAGTCGTGGCAGTTGACGAATCACCGCAGTTATTAAATGCACCAGATTGGCCAAATGGTTTGTTTGATATTAGTTGGGAGAATTTACCACTGTTGGCGCCAACTATTATGCATCATAAAATGACCGTCTTGCCAGTGGGTGCCGATTTAAAGAAACAATTGATTGAGCAAAAAAAATTGCATCCCTTCAATGAGGACTTGGTTTATCCGTTGCTAGTGAATCATTTGTGTCAGGACTGGCGTGGAACCTTGTATGATGTGACGCTGCCTCAGTTATTTATGGTAGGGGGGCAATCACCACTGTGGCGGACTGGCTATCAAGAGGCGATTAAGCCCTTGTTAAACAGCGATTCGAGGATGGTGTTAGTGCCAACTAGTGGGCATTTAATTCATTTAGAGTGTCCAGCTGTTTTTGATGAAGAAGTGGTTAGATTTTTACAGTTAATAAAGTTATAATAGTTGTTCTTTTTTGCACATTTATGTGATAAAATGAGCGACGTGTATAACTTATATGCTGTGTCATTAGGAGGAAAATATGACGGATAATCAGGAGGCTCAGAGCGGGTTTAAGGCGCTTTTGAGCAAATGGGATAAAATTCGGGTCAGTGGCATTGGTCTAGTTGCATATTTCTTGATGGGTATATTGCTCATTATTGCGATTAGATATAACGTCTTACCCAAGACCATGATTGGGGCGATTTTTGCCCTAGTATTAATGGGGCACATTTTGTACTACTTGGGAGCGAACTTACCAATTTTTCGTTCTTATCTAGGTGGTGGGGCGGTTTTCACTATCCTAGGGGCTGCTATTTTGGCCACAACCGGTGTCGTACCACATTCAGTAGTAGTTACGGCTTCAACCTTTGTTAATAAGATGGATTTCTTGGGACTATATATCGTCTCATTGATTGCTTCTTCGATTTTTAAAATGGATCGTAAGGAACTGCTAAAAGCTGCCGTTCGATTCTTGCCAGTGGCCTTCATTTCAATGGCTGTGACTGGATTGGTAGTCGGCTTAGTAGGTATGCTAATCGGCGCTGGCTTTAACCACTCGATTTTGTATGTATCATTGCCAATTATGTCTGGTGGTGTGGGTGCTGGAATCGTACCTATGTCTGGTATTTATGCCAAGGCCTTGGGCGTTTCAGCCAATGGGATTTTGTCACAGCTTTTCCCAGCCGTTGTTTTGGGTAACTTGTTAGCCATTATCAGTGCTGGTTTGATTTCTAAGTTATTTGCTAATAGTAAGTATAATGGTCACGGGGAAATCCTAAATGACCTAGAAAGTCAGCAAAAAAAGCCAGCTGCTGAATTGGTACCCGATTACATGCAGATGGGTGTTGGAATGATGGTTTCAATCTCTTTCTTCATGTTGGGTACAATTTTGAATAAGGTCGTGCCTGGTGTTAATGCCTATGCCTTTATTATCTTGTTGATTGTGCTGGCTAAGGCTGCTGGTATTTTACCTAAGTATTATGAAGATGCCACTGTTATGTTTGGTCAATTAATTGTTAAGAACATGACGCATGCCTTGTTGACTGGGGTTGGACTATCCTTGTTGGACGTACACCAGTTGATGAGCGCCTTGAACTGGCAGTTTGTGGTCCTTTGCTTAACTAGTATTATTACTATTTCACTTGCTAGTGGTTTCTTGGGTAAGCTCTTTGGCCTATATCCAGTTGAGTCAGTGATTGCTGCTGGTCTTGCTAACAACAGTATGGGTGGCACAGGAAATGTTTCAGTTTTGGCTGCTTCCGACCGGATGAACTTGATTGCCTTTGCTCAGATGGGAAACCGAATTGGTGGAGCCTTGGTACTGGTTGTTTCGGGAATCTTAGTTGCTCTAATGCATTAAAACAAAAAACAGCTGTGGCTGTTTTTTTATTTTTAGATTAAAGTTTTATTCACAAGCTAAAGTATTAAAATGGAAGTAAAGGTTGGTAATAAAGTAGAAAGAGATTAATGTAATGATCGAAGAAAACAAAACTAATGATCAGTTCGCTCAGTTACCGTTAGACGAATTTTATCAAGCAGTCGACAGTAGCCCTACTGGTTTAAATGCTAATCAGGTTCAGCAGCAGCGCAGTAAATACGGCCCTAATGTTATTACAGCGACTAAAACTGGTAATCGTTTATGGAAGTTTTTTAAAAATTTCACGAGCCTGATGGCGGGTTTGCTCTGGGTGAGTGGTTTTATTGCGATTTTTGCCAAGATGCCTGAATTAGGGATTGCCATTTGGACCGTTAATATTATTAATGGGCTTTTTAGTTACTGGCAGGAAGATCAAGCTCAAAAAGCTTCGGATGCCTTGAAAAAAATGTTACCTACTCAGGCGACCGTTATTCGGGATGGGAAGTCGGTTCAAATTGATACGGCTGACATTGTACCGGGAGATCTTATAGTAATTGCCGCTGGGAATAGTATTTCGGCTGATGCTAGGATTATTAGTTCTGATTCTTTTCAGGTTGATGAATCAGCGTTGACCGGTGAGTCTGATTTGCGTGATAAAAAAGCGACCTATCACCGTGGTTCCGGTCGTTTCGATGAGGATAATATCATTTTTGCTGGAACCGTGGCTAGTTCTGGTAATGCACAAGCAGTTGCTTTAAAGACAGGGATGAATACTGAATTTGGTAAGATTGCCCGTTTGACACAAAGCCAAACGTCTAAGCCATCTCCCTTGGAAATAGAGTTAAACCGTCTAACTCGTCAATTATCCATGATTGCTATTTTGATTGGGATTTCTTTCTTCTTAACGGCTGTTTTTATTGTTCATTATCCGGTAGTCCAGTCCTTTATTTTTGCCTTAGGGATGGTTGTGGCCTTTATTCCTGAAGGTCTGCTACCAACGGTTACCCTGTCGTTGGCCCAAGGGGTTCAACGGATGGCCAAAAAACATGCGCTGGTTAAAAATTTGAATAGCGTGGAAACTCTAGGAGAAACAACGGTCATTGCTTCGGATAAAACTGGTACTTTAACACAAAATCAAATGACGATTAATCACATTTGGTTGCCAGATCAGGTTTATGCGGTTAGTGGCGAAGGCTATGTGGACAATGGTCAAGTATTGGATCAGGGACAAGTTGTAAAACCTGGACAAAATCCAGATCTAGATTTGTTAATGCAGGCGATTGCTTTAAATAATGACACAACGGTTAAGCCAATCAGTCAACCAGGTGGACAGGCTCAAATTGTAGGGACGCCTACTGAGGCCGGCTTGGTCATCTTAACTGAAAAATATCAGCTGGCTAGCGCCACTCTCAAAGACGCTAATCCACGACTGAAGACTTTGGCCTTTGATTCAGATCGTAAGCGGATGTCAACAATTAACCAAGCTAGTAATGGAAAATTGACCCTGTACACCAAGGGGGCCTTGGATGGTATTTTAGCCATTAGTCAATCAATTTTAGTTGATGGGCAGGTGCGGGCAATTACGACCAATGATATCCAAAAAATTCAGGCGGCTAATGAGCTATATGCGGCCCAAGGTTTGCGGGCTTTAGCAATTGCAGTGCGTGATTTGCCCGCTGAAACTAGCCAAAATCTAGCTGATTGTACCATTGCTAATACTGAAAAAGATTTAACCTTTGTTGGGCTAACCATTATGGCTGATCCTCCTCGACCAGAAATTTATGAAGCCGTGAAAAAGGCTCATCAGGCTCAAATTCGAATTATCATGGTGACTGGGGACGGACCAATTACGGCGAAAAGTATCGCGGTTAAAATTGGTTTGGTTTCTGATCAGGCCCGTGTGATTACTGGCGATGAGTTAACGGCCATGTCAGATGAGAATTTGCGTCAGGCTGTTAAGGGCGAAGTTATCTTTGCTCGGGTTGCTCCTGAGCAAAAATATCGAATTGTGAAGGCCAATCAAGCCAATGGCGAAATTGTGGCTTCAACTGGCGATGGGGTTAACGATGCCCCAGCCCTAAAGCAGGCCGATATCGGGATTGCCATGGGGGCCACTGGAACAGATGTTGCCAAAGATGCCGCCGACATGATTTTAACCGATGATAATTTTGCTTCAATTATTGCTGCGATTGAAGAGGGGCGGACTGTTTATAGTAATATTCAAAAGTTTTTGCTTTATATTTTGAATAGCAATGTGCCAGAGGCTTTTCCATCAGTGTTATTTCTCTTTTCTGGCGGTTTTATCCCACTTCCCTTGACGGTTATGCAGATTCTAACCATTGATTTGGGGACTGATATGCTGCCAGCGCTAGGGCTTGGCTCGGAGAAGAGTGAACCAGGCGTTATGCAGCAACCCCCTCGTTCTCGTTCAGCCCACTTACTTAATAAATCAATTATCTGGAAAGCCTTTGGTCTGTATGGTTTAATAGCTTCTTTGATATCGACGGCGGCTTATTTCTTTGTTAACTATGCCTATGGTTGGCCAAAACACGCTTTAGCTAGTTCTGGCGCCATTTATGCTGAAGCAACGACGATTACCTTGGCGGCGATTGTCTTTTGTCAGGTAGCAGCTGCCATTAATGCGCGGACTAAATATACGTCAGTCTTCAAGATTGGTATTTTTAGTAATCGTCATATTATTACTGGGCTTGTCTTTGAGATTGCCTTAATCTCGTTAATTATTTACTTACCATTCTTACAGTCAGTCTTTAATACTCATGCACTAGGATTACAAGAGTGGCTATTCCTGCTAGCTATTCCGATTCCTTTGATTTTGTTGGAAGAATTACGAAAGTGGATTGTTCGCAAGTACTACCTAAAACTTAATCAAAATTAAAAAAAGCACTTCATTTGGAGGGCTTTTCTTGAGAAATTGTTTGGCTGGTCAAGCGGAGGGTGGCAAAGGCGGTCGTGATTTGACTGTCTTGTTCATAAATTTTAACTTGCCAAGTTTGGAGTCGGTAGCCTAAATGCAGTGGGATTGCTTGGGCGATTAAAGTTCCCCAGCTGACTGCTTGTAACTGGTTAACATTTAAATCAACACCCACGGCGGCTTCCTTAGTACGTTGATTTGCTTGTAAAACAGCATTAGCACCCAGGCTAGCTGCTTCTTCGGCCAAAAGGGCGTTGATCCCGCCATGAACCACGCCGTAAGGCTGTTGAACAGCGGACGTGATTGGTAATTTTAGTTCAACTAATTTGGGACTGACTTTAATAATTTTAATACCTAGAGCAGTGGCAACAGACATATTTTTCTCTTTCTAGGGTTGAGCGCCCATTTAAACATGCTTTAATGAAAAATGTTAGAATAAAACTATTATCAATTATATTAACTTTCTTTGAAAATTAACGCAAAAGTGAGGACAAACAATGACCACGGTTGAATGGACACCGATTAAAGAATATGCCGAAATTTTATTTGAGCGAACGGGCAAGATTGCTAAAATTACAATTAATCGTCCTGAAAAGCGCAATGCCTTTACGCCGGTAACGGTATCAGAAATGATTGATGCTTTTAATTTTTGTCGTGATGATGCTAGCATTGGCGTTATTATTTTGACCGGTGCCGGTGATTTGGCCTTTTCTTCCGGTGGCGATCAATCAATTCGGGGAAATGGGGGATATTTAGGACCAGACCAAATTCCGCGTTTGAACGTTTTGGATTTGCAACGCCTAATTCGGATTATTCCTAAGCCCGTGATTGCCATGGTACGTGGTTGGTCTGTTGGTGGTGGGAATGTCTTGCAGCTAGTATGTGATTTAACGGTGGCTGCTGATAACGCTCAATTTGGCCAAACTGGTCCAATGGTTGGTTCCTTTGATGCAGGTTATGGTTCGGCTTATTTAGCTCGGGTGATTGGGCATAAGCGAGCCAAAGAGGTATGGTTCTTAGATGAATTCTATTCTGCTCAAGAAGCCCTAGAAATGGGTTGGATTAATCGTGTGGTACCTTTGGCTGAGGTCGAAACAGCGACCTTGGAGTGGGCGAACAAATTATTGAAAAAGTCACCCACGGCCTTGCGTTTTATCAAGGCTGCGATGAACGCTGATACTGATGGCGTGGCCGGTTTGCAGCAGTTAGCTGGTGATGCCACCATGCTCTTTTACACGACGGATGAAGGGAAGGAAGGGCGGAATGCCTTTTTGGAAAAACGTAATCCTGATTTTGGTCAATTCCCAACTTTCCCTTAAAAGTGTGTTATTAGAATCTCTGGCCAATGTGGCGGAGATTTTTTAGTTAGGAAATATTCATGGAAAACTGGTTACATAAACAAGCTGATTTGAAACCGAATCAATTAGCTTTAATTGCTGATAATAAACAGTATAGCTTTGCGCAATTAGAACAGATTGTGATTGAACGAGCTCAACAATTAATAAGTATCTTAGATAAGAATCCGCGAGTTGGAGTCTTAACTACGAATTGTTTGGCTGGCTATGTAACAATTTTGGCTCTACAACAGTTAGGCCGGCAGTTGGTCTTATTAAACCGTCGTTTGGCTAAACCGGAACTAGAGGATCAAATTGAACAAGCAAAGCTGACTCAAATTGTCCAAGATGATGCTTTTGATATCAATTTAAACGGAACGCAGCAATTTTCTTTTAAGAATCTAAGCCAATTAGAGGGGCAGCCAGCAGAGATTTTGGCTGATTTTAACGAGGACCAGGTTACTTCCATCATGTTTACTTCGGGGACAACTGGTCGGCCAAAGGGAGTTCAACAAAGCTTTGGCAATCATTTTTATTCAGCCATGGGATCAGTTTTGAACTTGGGGTTGTTACCAGATGACTGTTGGCTGGCAGCTGTACCGATTTTTCATATTAGTGGCTTTTCGATTATGATGCGATCCTTGATTTATGGCATACCGGTTCGATTATATGATCACTTTGATGCCCATCAGATTAATGCGGATTTGCTAGCTGGCCGAGGAACGATTATTTCCCTAGTACCAGTTATGTTAGAAAAAATGTTGGCGGATTTACCAAGAAATCAGTCTTATCCAACCAGCTTTCGCCAAGTTTTACTCGGTGGCGGACCGGTTAGACAAGAGACCTTGGTTGCTAGTCAAGCTCGTGGTATCTCAATTACTCAGTGTTATGGCATGACCGAAACTGCTTCTCAAATCATTGCTTTGAGCCCCCGCGATGCCCAAAGAAAATTAGGTTCGGTCGGTAAACCGCTTTTTCCAGTTAGCTTGCGAATTGTCCAACAAGATGGTGAGGGTCTTGGCCAATTAGAAGTCAAAGCGCCTAATATTGCGGTCGGCTATTTGAATCAAGCCGATAAATATCAGGCTAGTTTTGATGACGGTTGGTTTAAAACCGGTGATTTAGGTTGGCAGGATGATGAGGGATTCATCTATATTAAAGGTCGGCAGGGGGATATGATCTCATCAGGTGGAGAAAATGTCTTTCCCCAGGAAATCGAAGCCGTCTATCGTAATTTACCAGAAGTTGAAGATATTGTCGTGGTCGGTGTGCCAGATACCCAGTGGGGCAGGGTGCCGGTGGCCTTGGTTAAATTTAAGTTAGATGCCTTTTTATCGGCGGCTGACTTAAGAAATTATGGTCGAGAACAATTGGCCCACTATAAGGTACCCCGTGATTTTGTTGAATATTCAAATGATTGGCCTAGAACGGCCAGTGGTAAAATTCAGCGTTATCGCTTAGTGACTGAATATCAAAATATGAAAAAAGCGCCCCAGTGAGGGCGTTTTTTAGTGGCTAGAAGATGGATTATACACCTAAAATTTGATTTTTCTTAGTTTCAAAATCTTCTTTGGTGATAACACCATCGTTTAAGAGTTGTTTGAGTTTTAGGAGCTCATTGTAACTGGTAGTACAGCTGTCGTGGTTTTGGGGTGTTTGCTTGTTTAACATGTTTTCTATGTGAACCATTCTTTCTTATTGTAACTAAAATATTAAAGATACGGTGTGAGAAGGTCACGTTGTAAAAAATAATATTTTGAAGTTTTGATACTTGATCTCTATGTAGGCCCCGCGGGGCTTTTTATTTATTTCTACCGATGAATTTGATATCAGTAAGTGTTCCTGACGGAAGTAGCGTGATGACTAACTGGACGAGACTTACTAGCCCGGGTGCAATGAATGTTTCATAACTGTTTCCATGGGAGTAGAAAGAAGTTCCCAATCCTACTGCAAAGATAATCCAAACTAGAATCTCATTTAAACCAGTATCACGGTACCGGCGAATAGATAATGACCAACTAGGAATTAAAATAGATAACCAAAATATGAGACTAATTAATCCCCAAATAATTAGGGTAACTGGAAATTGCCCAATAAATTCAAAAAATGTATTGGTGTCGTTAATATCCTTACTGCCGGAACTGACTGCTATAACAGCTAGGATAGTAGTGATAATAATCCAAATTACAGTAGTAATGGCAGCCCAAAGAGCCATCCACCAGTATTCTGCTCTTGTAGCGGTCCCCATAAACTTGACATAGTTCTTCCAAAAGTTCTTAAATGCCTGTGTCATTGAGATCATACAATACCTCTCTATTTGATGCCTTTTAACGTGAATGCGGCACGTATGTAGGCCCCGTGGGACTTTTTATTTAGTTCAAATTAATCTTAAACGCACCATCTGTGTCCTTAGAAGATTCGTTATATACAAGCGCTAATTTACTTTCTGGCGAAGTCTCGCCCATAGTTTACCGGTAACACTAGCATTAGATCCAATGAACCACTATGATGTTTTTCAACGCTAGTTGGACCACTGATAGTACCATCAGGTTGTTTACCATTTTTATCAATAGCAAAGTAAGTAGGGTTATAATCTGTCTTACTATCTGATTTGTTTGTAGTAGTAATATTAACGATTACATATTTTTACCGTTATCAGGCTTTGTATATTGGGCACCATCAATTATATCAACTTTGTTGACCTTATATTCAGCGTTCTCATAAGCAACAGTATCTCCGACATGATATGTTTTTATATCTTTTTTGATTTGCTTGAACTATCAGTAGACCTGTTAATCTGATCAGTAGCCTTATTCAAAGCGTGAGAATAGGTGAACTGAGTGCCTAATGCTACTGTTAAAAAAGTGATAGAAATAACGCAAGCAAAATCAGCAGTAGTACTAGTGCTGATTAATACTAGTGAAATAGAAGCTTCAGCTATAATAGTTCCAATCATAGCTAGAGCTAGTGTCTTCTTGTTCTTTCTATTAATGAATAGTGCAATAATCCCCCAAATTAAAGCTACTATTCCAAAGAAGAAAGCAACGTTCCTAATAATTGGAATCCATGACAAAGCGAAGGTATTTGCAACCAAATCAACGATTGAAGTCGACATCGCAAAAATCGGAATCCATGACAAAGCTAAGCCAATTCCACCAAATACAATTGTTAAAACTCCTAGAAACTTACGTTCATCTTGTTTCAAATCCTTTCTCCCAACAGCTTTTAATGTTAATCAGTCAATTGGACATTCATTCAAATATTGAAATGATTAGCAATGTATTCAATTTATTTTTAGGCCAGCATATTTTTTAATGGCCAATGTTTATCACAGTTGTTAAATTCATAAAATTAGTACGAGCACGCTCGTGAACTATTGTATATAGTCGTTGTTAATCTAATGGATGGGGCTTGATTTAATTAGTAGTGTAGTTACAAAAAATTCAATATAAATGCAGCAACTATACATTCTTTTATGTTTATTTTCACATATGATTTATAATCTTTCAATCGTCATTATGGTGTATAATATCTATATTCTAGGAAAGGGGGTGATACGATTTGTTAGAATTTAATACTCAACAGATCGTGTCGCCCTTGTAAAGGAAACAAGGGCGACACAGATCTGATGGCCTCGGCCACGGAAAGTGTCTGCGAATATTGTTCGCAGTCCGGACGTATCGACAAAGTCGGTACGTTTTTTATTATGAGAATAAAATTAAAAAATAAGTATTGACTAATTAAATTCTAATTTATATAATGAAGTCATCATAAAAAAACAAGCAGGGGGAATTGTTATGTCAACATTTAAAGTAGTGTCATCAACTAAGTCAATCAACCTCTTGCTCAGCTTGCTCGGTAACTCCTAGTAAGTTGGTTTTTGTGCCGGTTGCTAGGAATTCAATTCTTAGCAGCTGGTTAGGTAGCTTAAATTTTTTGCCCTAACAAGTTCGCTTGTTAGGGCTTTTTTCATGGTAAGGGTAAGAAAAAGGAGCAACAGATGGATAATACACGACAACCAGTAACTGAAAACATTGATATTAAGGATTTTGAAGAAGCGACTAAGACTGCTATCGGGTCTGTTGCACCTAAAAAAGAATCAGTGCGTGAAATCGTTTATAACGTTTCGGCCGCAGTTTCCAATGCCATTTTGGTGACTTTGGGGATGGGATTGTTGCTGCAAACTATCGCCGGTTTTATTCACTGGGCACCAATGATTCAATTGGGTGCGATTACTAAAATAATGTTGCCAGCGGCCTTTGGCGCTGCGATTGCCTCACAAATGAAGTCCAATACGATGGTCATGTTTTCAGCGATGGCCGCTTCAACGGTTGGTGCCAATGCCGTTTTTTTCACTAGTCAAAGCTTAAAAGCGGTAACGGCGACTGGTTTTGCTGGCACTCAGATTCCTGGATCAGCAATTATGACCACCGGACAGCCGATTTCAGCGGTAATGGCCGGCTTGATTGCCGTTTTGTTTGGTAACTGGTTAAGTGGGAAAACACCCTTGGACATGGTGATTGTCCCGGCATTGACGACGATTGTTGGGACGGTTGCTGGTTATTATTTAGCAATTGTTACGACGCCCATCTTGGTTAGCATGGGGGAGATGATTACCGCTAGCGTCAATGTCAATCCGATTCTAGGCACTGCCTGTGTGGCGATGGTCTTTGGGGCAATGACGATGACACCGGCTTCAGCCGCTGCTTTAGCAGTAGCAATTGGTGCTACAGGGGTGACTTCCTCAGCTGCATCGGGTGCAATTTTGATTGGAACTACGGCTGTTTTTGTTAGTTATCCAGCAATGTCATTCCAAGAAAACAAAATTGGAGCAACGATTGCCCAAGGAATTGTGACCCCTAAAATTCAGTTCCCTAACATTATTAAAAATCCAATGTTATTAATTCCACCAATGATTGGCGCAGCGATTGCCGCACCGATGGCAACCATCATGTTCCATGTCTCTGTACCGTTTGCAATGGCTGGGATTGGCTTTAACTCTTTCATTGTTCCTTTAGCTTTATTTGGTAAGAGTATGAACATGTTTATTGCCTATATGGCCTGTGGTGTAGCGATTCCAGTGATAGTTTCCTTTATTGCCTATCGGATTATGCGTAAGATTGGCTGGATTAAGTCGGGGGCTTTGCACTTAGAAATGATTTGATTTTCACAAATTGTTTGACAATTAAAAATAAGTGTTTTATCATAAATATATTATTTAAGTGAAGAAAAGATAAGTATTTGATGAAAGTTGCCTAGCGAGCTGATGATTGGTGCAATTCAGCCAACTAACATCTTAGAAAATGGTCTTGGAGCTTTTAGTTTTGTGAGTTGCAATTGTGTAGCAAGCAGAACTCGGGAACGCCCGTTATCGCGGACAGGTATCGCTGTAAAGCTGTACTTAATGAGTGGGTGACAGTGATGTCACTTTAAAACTGGGTGGTAACGCGACCATTATTCGTCCCGGGGATTTCTTCTAGAAGTCCTCGGGTTTTTTATTGGTTGTAATTATCAAGGAAGAGCAATGAGGAGAAAAAATATGGCAAAACACGTAGTATTACAAACGGACTTTGGTTTAAATGATGGGGCAGTTTCGACCATGTATGGGGTGGCGGACCAAGTTGACCACAATCTGCAGGTGGCTGATTTAACCCATGGGATTACCCCCTTTAATATTTTTGAAGCTTCCTTCCGTCTAGCCCAGACGGTTAAATACTGGCGTCCAGGAACTGTATTTGTATCAGTAGTTGATCCAGGTGTTGGTTCAAAACGCCTGTCTTTAGTCGCAAAGCTTAATACCGGACACTTTGTGGTAACTCCTGATAATGGGACTTTAACTCATCTAAATAATTTGTATGGCATTGAAGCAGTACGGGTAATTGATGAGTCCATTGATCGTTTACCTGGTTCAGAAAAATCTTCAACCTTCCATGGTCGTGATATCTACGTTTATAACGGTGCTCGTTTGGCTGCTGGACAAATTCAGTTTGAAGATGTGGGCGCAGTACTACCGGTAGAAAAAATCGTGACCTTACCACTAAATCTACCTCAGGTAACCGATGGGGTCTTGAAAGCTAACATTGATATTACCGATGTCAACTTTGGTTCGCTTTGGACTAACATTAGTCAGGAATTATGGGATGATCAGTTAAAGGCTCAATACGGTCAAATTTATCGCATTCGCGTTTATCATGAAAACGTCTTGCAACACGAAGAAGTTCTCCCATATGTCAAAACTTTTGCAGACGTTAAGCCTGGGGAATCACTCCTTTACATTAATTCCGTTTATACTTTAGGAGTAGCCATTCGTATGGGAAGTTTTGCTGGTGAAAATCACGTCTCAGCCGGTCAAAATTGGACAATTGAAATTGAAAAGGAGCGATAAGGATGAAAAAAAATAAGCTATCGACACGGAGTGTGGTTGCAATTGGAATTGGGGCGGCAGTATTTCTGATTCTCTTTAAATTTATTGCCATTCCGACTGGAATTCCCAATACCCAGGTCAATGTGGCCCAATCTTGGCTGTCATTGTTGACGGTAATTTTTGGTCCGTTAGTTGGTTTTCTAGTCGCAGTAATTGGTCATAGCTTAAACGATGCCATTTCTTATGGTTCGATTTGGTGGTCTTGGGTGATTGCGGATGGTATTTATGCTTTGATTTTTGGTTTGCTCATTAAAAAAGCCCAATTATTACAAGGAAAATTAACAACGCGTAAAGCTTGGTACTTCAACTTAGGGCAAGCGGGAGCCAATATCGTTGCTTGGACGGTAGTCGCCCCAGTTCTTGATATTTTCATTTATAGCGAACCAGCCAACAAAGTAATTGTGCAGGGATTACTGAGTACTGTGATTAACATTATTTCAACTGCTGTAATTGGCACCGCTTTACTGGGCATTTATACGAAAAATAAAGTTCAAAAAGGGCACCTAGTTAAAGAAGATTGAGTAAATAAGGACGAAGGGAAAAATGATGGTAGCAGCGGCATTAGAATTTAAAGGAGTTACTTTCAAATACGATGTTCAGCAAAATTCAACGCTGGAAAATATTTCCCTGACGATTCCAAAGGGGAGTCGGACACTAATTGTTGGCCCTTCGGGCTCCGGAAAAAGCACCCTGGCAGCTTTGCTGAATGGTGTTATTCCAAATTCGGAGCCCGGTGAAGTACAGGGCGAAATTTACATTGACGGACATTTAAGTAATAAAGATAGTATTTTTGATCGGTCTTTAAAGATTGGCACAGTTTTACAAAATCCAGATACGCAGTTTGTCGGGATGACGGTAGCTGAAGATATTGCTTTTGTCTTGGAAAATGATAACGACAGCCATGATCAGCTGGTTACTAAGGTAAAAGAATGGGCACAGCGTTTACGTTTGGAAGAATTATTAGATTTAGCGCCGCAGGTATTGTCAGGTGGTCAAAAACAACGCGTTGCTATGGCTGGGGTTTTAGCCGGCGACAGCCCCATCTTGCTCTTTGATGAACCTTTGGCCAGTTTGGATTCGGCCAGTGGACAGGCAATGTTGACCCTGTTAGATGAGTTACAGGCAGAGTTGGGATTGACCGTTGTAATTATTGAACATCGAGTTGAAGATGTTTTGCGACACACTGTTGATCAAGTTGTAGTACTCCAAGAGGGAGAAGTTGCCTATCAAGGATCGGCAGCTGAATTACTAAAACGGTCAATTTTGCCAGATTATGGGTTAGCTAATCCCAAGTATATTCAATCCTTACAAGATTTAGGTTATCCTTTAGACGAGTTAGAACAGATTGATGATGTTCAAAAGGTCACCGGTCCTAATCTTAAAAACTATCTGGAGCGGGATTTAGCTCGCCAAATGAGCCAGTCGGTCGAGACAACTAGTCCGATTCTTACTATTAAAGATTTGAGCTATCAATATCAAAATCATACCGTCTTTAGCAATATTAACTTTACTTTACACCAAGGAGAATGGTTATCCTTGGTAGGGTCTAACGGTGCTGGTAAGTCGACTTTAAGTCGCTTACTAGCTGGATTTTTACCAATGCAAACGGGTGAAATTAGGTTAAATCAGGAGCCAGAAGTTGATTTAAGTCAGGTGACTTTGAAGGAACGGGCCGATTATATCGGTTATGTTGCCCAAAATCCGGTTGAAATGTTGATTGAAACAACGGTCTTTGGTGAAGTTGCGGCTGGTTTACGACTACGCGGAGTTGATGATAATAAAATTACTGCCGAAGTTCAGGAATATTTAAAATGGGCCAACCTATATGAGATTCGTAATTGGCCAGTTAATGTTTTGAGTTTTGGTCAAAAAAAGCGTTTATCAATTTTAAGTGTTGCCATTTTACAACCTAAAATTTTGATTTTAGATGAACCCACGGCTGGTCAAGATTATCAACACGCTCAACAATTAATGACCCTGCTACAAAAGTTAAATCAATCCGGAATGACGATTGTGATGGTGACCCATGACGTCAATATTATGCAAGAATGGACCAGTCGTGTCCTGGCTTTCCATCAGGGAAGACTAATCGCTGATACGACTCCGGGAGAACTGTTAGCTAATCAAGAGTTGGTAGCCCTCGCTGAGTTGTGTCAGCCAACTGACTATATTTTGGCCCAACGTTTGGGTGTAACCGTTGGAAAGGGGGGAAAACGTGGATAATTTATTTGGTTATCAAACCGGACAAACCGTCTTTCATCGTTTAACTGGCAGTGCGAAGTTAATTATTTTCTTACTATTAACGATTAGTGGCGTGCTGAGTTTTGATATTCGGTATTTACTTCTCTTAACGGTAATCGCCTTATTGGGCTTATGGCAGGCTCAAATCAGTTGGCAGCAAATTCGAGTCATTGTGATTTTGACAGTTATTTTTGCCCTGTTAAATCTAATTTTGATCTATGTTTTTGCTCCCCAGTACGGGGTGCATTTATTTGGTAGTCAGCACTTTATTTTGAGCAGTGGACCTTACGCTTTGACCCAAGAGCAGTTACTCTATGAAGCCATGGTTTTGTTAAAGTACTTGTTTAGCTTGCCACTAGCTTTGATTTTCTTATTTACCACTAACCCCAGTCAGTTTTCCGCCGGTTTAAATCGGATTGGGGTGCCGTATTCCGTGGCCTACGCCGTTACGATTACTTTGCGCTATATTCCTAATACTCAACGCCAATTTTTCATGATTAAAAAGGTCCAAGAGGCCCGTGGTTATAATATTTCTAAAAAATCATCCTGGACACAAAAGATTACCGGGGTGGTTAGAATTTTAACCACTTTAATTTTTTCTACTCTAGATCAAATTGATGAAGTTACCCAGGCCATGGAACTACGGCGCTTTGGTAAAGGGAAAAAACGTTCTTGGTACTATGAACAATCCTTTGGTAAACTAGATGCCATTGCCTTAATATTAGCTTTAGGATTCTTAGTATTAGGAATTGGCCTAATGATGATTAACCATAGTCGTTATTGGAACCCCTTTTCATAATTAATTATTTTTAAGAAAGTACTTGTAATCTGAAAAATACGTGGTAGTATAATGAGTAATTAATAATAAAACGTTGATTAAGAAGTAGTAAACTTATCAGACAAGTCAGTGAAATGTTGGTTAGTGTGAAACATTCTTGTTAGAAAGTTGAACGTATCTTATGAGTGTATGCGTCAAACACATGCTGGATGCTCCCATTACCGAGCCAACGATTGTTAGATCGTGAGAGGTGTCATTGTTTAATGGCACAAATAAGGTGGTACCGCGTCCAGGCGTCCTTTAGTTCATAGAACTAAGGGGCGCTTTTTTGTTATTAATAGCGCCGCAAAGAGAGGGAAAGATATGCAAGGATGGCAGCAGTGTTTTAAGAAAATATTAGCCGTGATGGTGGCTGGTCTGATGTTGGGAGTATTTACATCGACCTCAGCCAGTGCTGATGATGATAATTTGCAAAAAATTAAAGATCAGGGTGTCTTACGGGTGGCCTTATCGCCCGACTATCCTCCTTTTGAATTTCAAGTTAATCATGGTCAGGGAGAAGAAGATGTCGGTCTGGATATCGACATTATTAAAAAAATTGCCAAAGATTTGGGCGTTAAATTAGAAATTGAAAATATGAGTTTTAGTTCAGTCTTAGTTGCTGTAGAAACTGGCAAAGCAGATATTGCTATTGGGGGAATTAATCCAACGCCAGAACGTAAACAAAGTGTTGATTTTTCTAATATTTATTACAATGGCGGTCAAGCCTTCTTGGTTACGAAGGCCAAGTATAAGCAACTGAAGAGTGCCAAGCAGTTAAATGGTCATACGATTGGTACTCAAACCGGAACCTTACAATACAATTTAGCCAAGCAACGGTATACCAAGAGTAAGCTAGTTGGTATGGATAAGGGATCGGACTTAGTCTTAGCCTTGAAGACCAATAAAATTGAAGCAATGGGAGTCGAAAAGCCGGTTGCTGAAGCTTATGTACAAAATGATCCAGACTTGGTTATGTTCCAATCAGATTATGATTTGAGTAGTGATGAAACTGGAACAGCCATCGCTGCTCCCAAGGGTAGTACTAGTTTGATTGCAGCTATGAACCAGTCGATTGATCAAATTAAAAAAGAGCATTTGATTAGTAAATATATGAAAGATGCTGCTAAGGATATGAAGACCAACACGGTTGATACTTCTATGCTGCACTACTGGAATTACTTCTTTAAGGGTTTCCAATACACCTTACTAATTTCAATCTTGGCCGTGATGGGTGGTGTCATCCTGGGTGTCGTTTTGGCCTTGATGAAGATGAGTCATTTTAAGATTTTGAGTTGGCCGGCAATTAGTTATATTGAAATTGTTCGGGGAACCCCAATGATGGTACAGGTTTTGCTAGTCTACTTTGGACTGGGCGTGGTGGTGAACTTGCCAGCGCTAACGGCCGGTATTATCGCTGTTACTTTAAACAGTGCCGCTTATATTAGTGAAATTATTCGGGGTGGTATCTTATCGGTAGATAAGGGCCAGCGCGAAGCCAGTCAAAGTCTTGGCTTAAACCACAAAGATGCCATGCGGTTTGTGATTTTACCACAGGCCTTTAAAAATATTTGGCCGGCTTTGGGTAATGAATTTATTGCCATCATTAAGGAAAGTTCAATTGTGTCAATTATCGGTGTTACTGACCTAGTCTACGAATTGAACGTAGTTCGGGCTGATACTTACCGGGGAGTCGCACCAATTATTGTGGTTATGGTGGTTTACTTCCTCATGACCTTCGCCCTAACTCGGGGCTTAAATTACCTAGAGAGGAAGATGAAGTATGAATGAGCCATTAATTAAAATTGAACACTTACAAAAAAAGTATCAAGATAATTTGGTGCTAAAGGATATCAATGGCGAGGTTCAACCTAGTGAGGTGATTGCCTTAATTGGTCCATCTGGATCAGGGAAAAGTACCTTGTTACGCTGTATCAATCAGTTGGAAAAACCAACTAGTGGTGCCGTCTACTTCCAAGACAAGGATTTAACTCAGGCTACCGCCCAAGATTTATCACAGCTGGGTGAAGAAATTGGAATGGTCTTTCAGAGCTTTAATCTTTTTCCAAATATGACCGTTTTGGAAAATATAAAATTAGCGCCGATGCGTGTGAAGCAGATGAATGAACAAGATGCTGAGACCACGGCCATGCAATATTTAACCCGTGTCGGTCTGGCCGAAAAAGCTGCTGCTTATCCAGATAGTTTGTCTGGTGGTCAAAAACAACGGGTGGCGATTGCTCGTGCTTTGGCCATGCATCCCCAAGTCATGCTCTTTGATGAACCTACCAGTGCCCTTGATCCAGAAATGGTTGGTGAAGTCTTAGCAGTTATTAAAGAACTAGCTAACGAAAAAATGACGATGGTGATTGTCACCCACGAGATGAACTTTGCTCGCAAGGTCGCTGATCAAATTTGGTTCATGGCCGATGGCGTTATTCAAGAGAAAAATACGCCGGATGAACTCTTCAATCATCCTCAAGAGGCGAAAACCCAGGACTTTATTCAAAAAGTATTAACTATTTAAAAGGTGAAAATAAAGGAGAAATATTATGACAAAAAGTACTAAAGAAAAGATTGTATTGGCTTATTCTGGTGGTTTGGACACTTCGGTGGCAATTCCATGGTTGATGGATAAGGGCTACGATGTGATTGCCGTTGTTTTGGATGTTGGTCAAGGTGGTAAGGATTTGGATGCCATCCAGAAAAAAGGCTTGGCTGTTGGGGCGATTGAGTCAATTGTGGTTGATGCCAAAGATGAATTTGCTGATGAATATGTGGCTCCGGTTATTTTGTCTAATGCTTTGTATGAAGGTAGTTATCCTTTGGTTTCTGCCTTGTCCCGGCCACTTATTATTAAAAAATTAGTTGAAATTGCTCATGAAAATGATGCCCATGCCATTGCCCATGGATCAACAGGTAAGGGAAACGATCAAGTTCGTTTTGAAGCAGCAATTCATGCCCTTGATCCGAACCTAGCAATTGAAGCACCGATTCGTGACTTCCACTGGTCGCGGGAAGAAGAAATTGATTATGCCAAGGATCACGGAGTACCAGTGCCAATCGGTAAGGCTTCCCCTTACTCAATTGATGCTAATCTATGGGGTAGGGCTAATGAGGCTGGTATTTTGGAAAATCCTTGGAACCAAGCTCCAGATGATGCGTGGGGTATGACGGTTGATCCACAAGATGCGCCCGATGAAGCGCAATTCATTGATTTGGACTTTGAAAACGGTTTACCTGTTGCCATGGATGGCCAAGCTATGAAATTAAGTGCTTTGATTCAAGAATTAAATGTTATTGCCGGTAAGCATGGGATTGGCCGGATTGATAAGATTGAAAACCGGTTGGTGGGTATTAAGTCGCGTGAAGTTTATGAGGCGCCCGCTGCTGCAGTTATTATGACCGCTCACAAGGATTTGGAAGATTTGACTTTGGAACGTGATGTGGCCCACTACAAGCCAATCGTGGAGCACCAAATTACGGATTTGATTTATAACGGTATGTGGATTTCACCTTTGTTTGATGCCTTGATGTCCTTTGTGGTTACGACGCAAGCAGTTGTCAATGGAAAGGTAAAGTTGAAGTTGTATAAGGGTTCTGTTCAAGCTGTAGCCCGGCAGTCAGAGCAAAACTCATTGTATAATGAGCAATTGGCGACTTATACTGCTGCTGATAGCTTTGATCAGGTTGCAGCAGCTGGCTTTATCAAGTTGTGGAGTTTGCCAACCATGGTTTACGAGCAAGTTAATCACGTCCACTCGGACAAGCTGGAGGATTAAAATATGAGTGATAAATTGTGGGGTGGTCGTTTCACTGGGGAAGCGGCGGAATGGGTTGATGAATTTGGTGCTTCAATTGGCTTTGATTATCAAATGGCGGCTGAAGATTTAGAAGGTTCGCTGGCCCATGTCAAAATGCTTGGCCAAGAGGGAATTATTCCGCCTGCTGATGCCCAAGCCATTGAAGCTGGTTTGCAAGAATTACAGGAAGAATTAGCCGCTGGTCAATTAACTTTTACTGTAAAAAACGAAGATATTCATTTGAATATGGAAGCCTTGCTAACTGAAAAAATCGGTCCAGTAGCGGGTAAATTGCATACTGCCCGTTCTCGAAATGATCAGGTTGCCACTGACTTTCATCTCTGGGTGAAGCATCGTTTGCCAGTGGTGATGGCGGAATTGACCACCCTACAAAGCACTTTGGTGAAACTAGCTAAAGAAAATGCAGCCGTAATTATGCCGGGTTATACCCATATGCAACACGCCCAACCAATTAGTTATGGCCACTATTTGTTAGCTTATTTTGAAATGTTCCAGCGGGATTATGAACGGTTTGAATTTAACCAGAAACATACCAATATTTTACCTCTAGGAGCCGCAGCCTTGGCGGGTACCACTTTTCCGATTAACCGACAGACAGTGGCCGATGAATTGGGTTTTGATGCGATTTATCACAATAGTTTGGATGCAGTTTCTGACCGAGATTTTGCCTTGGAATTTCTAAGTAATGCGTCGATTTTGATTATGCATCTATCACGGATGGCCGAAGAATTAATTTTGTGGTCGTCTTATGAATTTAACTATGTCGAACTTGATGACACCTTCTCCACTGGTTCTTCCATCATGCCCCAGAAGAAGAATGCTGATTTTGCTGAATTAATTCGGGGTAAGTCGGGGATGGTTTATGGAAACTTGATGGGCCTATTGACGGTTATGAAGGGTTTGCCTTTGGCCTACAACAAGGATATGCAAGAAGATAAAGCCGGGACTTTTGCAGTCATGGATACGGTTTTAGCAGCTTTGAAGGTCTTTAATGGGATGCTGGCTACTTTAAAAATTCATCCAGAAAAGATGGCAGCTTCCTTGGAAAATGATTTCTCCAATGCCACTGAATTAGCTGATTATTTAGCCAATAAGGGTATTCCATTCCGACAGGCACATGCCATTGTTGGGGCTTTGGTGCTCAAAGGATTGCAGGAAAAGCGGTCTTTGACGGCCATGTCATTAACTGAATTACAGGAACATTCAGACAAGATTGAAGCCGATGTTTATCAAGTGCTGGATCCTAAGGTCGCCGTTGACCGACGGACTTCTTTGGGTGGTACCGCGGTGGCCAACGTTATTAAGGAGAGTCAACGCGACCAAGCAATTTTAAATCAACGGACGAAAGGATAAGATACGATGGATAAACAAATACTAGCCAGTTTCCAAGGGAAATCCTATCTTAAGGAAATTGATTTTACACCAGCGCAGTTAAAAGCATTGGTTGAGTTTGGTCAAGAAATTAAGACCGCCAAACAGAATCAGACTCTCCAACCCTTTTTAAAAGGTAAAAATGTCATTTTACTTTTCGCCAAGAATTCAACACGAACCCGTTTGGCCTTTGAACTTGGAGCCCAGGAAATGGGGGCTAACACGGTCTTTTTGGATCCTGCCTCGAGCCAATTCGGTAAGAAAGAGTCTGTTGCCGATACGGCGCATGTCTTGGCCGGTGTTGCCGACGGGATTGCCTATCGTGGTTTTGGTCAGGCTGATATTGAAGAGATGGCCGCCGATGCTTATGATACGAATGGTAAACATGCGCCAGTTTGGAATGCTTTGAGTGATCAATGGCATCCGACCCAGATGATTGCTGATTTTATGACTTTGCAAAGTGAGTTTGGTCAGTTGGATAATCAGATTACGCTGGCCTATGTTGGGGATGGGCGCAATAACGTTGCTCGCTCACTTTTGGTGGCCGGAGCTATGGTGGGGATTAATGTCAATATTATTGCGCCACAAAGTTTGCAACCTGACCAAGAAACGGTTGAACTGGCACAAAAATACGCTCAAGCAGCAGGTAGTCAGGTTTTGATTACTGACGATTTAGATCAAGGCGCCGCTGAGGCCAATGTCTTTTACAGCGATGTTTTTGTTAGTATGGGTGAAAATAATTGGCAAGAACGGTTAGAAGCGTTGATGCCTTACCAAATTAATGAGACCCTGTTACAAAAATCAAAGCACTATGGGCACGATTTGATTACTATGCACTGCCTACCGGCTTATCATGATGATCAAACTCAAGTAGCGCAAGAACTGCATGCGAAATATCCTGGTTTAGTTGATACTACGGGTATTGAAATGAGTGATGCCGTCTTTAAGGGGGCGCAAGCTCGCCATTTCCAACAGGCTGAAAACCGGAAACCAGCGATTATGGCGATTATGGCAGCTACGTTAGGGAATTTGGATTTATTATAGATATTAAAACCCACTTAATCAAATTAAGTGGGTTTTTTGTGTTTAGTTTAGTTTTAACTTTGTATTTTAAAAATTCCCTATGACAAAATTTGATTGATTTCCAAATAATGTGATAAGGTAGTTCTATGGAAATCGAACTAGAAGATCAAAAAAGAGCTGAAATATTTAAAACTTTATCGGATGCAAATCGCTTAAAAATAATTCGCACTCTGCAGGCTAGTAATCGGGAAATGACTTGTGGGGAAGTCGGTGCCCAGCTATCTATTAGTAAATCCACTGTCTCTTATCACTTTAAGGCCCTTAGAGCAGTCGGATTAACTAACACGAGAAAAGAAGCACAAAGTAAGTATTTGTCTTTAAATCAGGAAACTTTTAATAAATATTTACCCGGATTCTTAGATTCTTTATGAATCCTTTATTTTTGCCTTTTAGTTCGATAATTATAGAAATAAAAAGGAGAGAAAATGAACATAAAAAAAGGACTTACAAGAAATCTTATACTAACGGCCATTTTAATTGCGACCTTTATGACTTCCGTGGAAACGACGATTATTACAACTGCTTTGCCCACGATTGTCAGTGATTTAAATGGTTTATCCTATCAAAGTTGGATTTTTGCCATGTATCTCTTAACCACGGCCTTGACGACGCCAATATATGGTAAACTAGCCGATCAAATTGGCCGAAAACCAGTTTTTTTAATTGGTTTAGTCCTTTTTACAACTGGTTCGGCTCTGTGCGGACTAGCCAGTAATATGTTAAGTTTGATTATCTTTCGAGCGATTCAAGGATTGGGTGCCGGAGCCATTATGCCGATTACCTTTACGATGATTGCTGATTTATTTACCTATCAAGAACGGTCTAAGATGTTGGCACTCAACAATACTGCTTGGGGAATTTCGGCATTACTTGGGCCTTTGATGGGTGGCTATATTGTCGATAATTTGGGCTGGCACTGGGTATTTGTTATTAATGTGCCCCTTGGAGTGATTGTCTTTTTAATTATTTTTACTACTTACCATGATTCAAAACTAGCTCATGAAAAATTAAAGATGGATTTTCTAGGAATTGCTAGTTTGTCCATTTTACTTGTATCGGTCTTGTTGTTATTTCAATGCTTATCAGTTTCTAAAATTAATTGGGTTTTAATGGCCTTTTTAACGCTAGTAATCCTATTAGCAACTTTAGTTTTAATGAAAATTGAACATCAGGCAATTGATCCTATCGTGCCCCTAAAATTATTTAGGAATCAATTATTTTTGGTTCAAATTTTTACGACCTTAGCGCTCAGTGCCATTCAAATTGGTTTTCAAACTTATTTTCCGATGTGGCTCCAATCGATTTATCATGCCAGTCCCTCACTGGCGGGGTTAGCTGTGACGCCTAGTCCGATTTTGTGGTTATTTTCATCATTTTTGGTGGGAAGCTTAGTTAAAAAATTTGCGCCAAAATATATTGCCTTACCGTTAATTATTATCATGGCCTTAACCTATCTACCACTGATTTTTGTTTCGATTCATTTTCCAGAGCATTTATTCTATGTTATTTCCGCTATAACTGGTTTTGTCTTGGGAATTGTGATTACTATGAATACTTTAATTGCCCAGCATGTGGTATCACAAAAAGACCTCGGCACAGCTTCTTCCATGATTACCTTAGGTAGAACGTTGGGACAAACGATTGCGACAGGTATTTTTGGTTTGATATTTAATTTAACCATTCATCATGAGATTTCCCAGCAACCTGCAATCAGTGAAAATATGGTAAATCAATTCATTAGCAGTAATAATCATACCAGCGCCATGGTTGGTAAAAATTTTGATGTTTTAGCTCAGACAGTATTGTCGGGTATGCATGCGGTTTTTATAGTTACCTTGATTTTGTTTGTTCTGGTTATTATTCTGAATCTATCAGATAAAAAGCGGACAATTGTAAAATAAATCAAAAAAATCCTCGTTAACGTCATTGTTAACGGGGATTTTTATTATGCTTGCGTTGCAATCGCAAGTTTAATGGCATCAACTGCTTGTCTTAAATGGTTTTCATCGATTATCAGGGGCGGTAGGAGCCGGAGTGTGTTTTCCCGAGCCGATAGAGTCAGATAACCAGCGTTTTGAAGGGTAGTAATTACTTGATTAACTGGTACTGCTTCGGTCAGATGAATGCCAATCATTAAACCAGCGCCACTAATAGTCTTTACCTGGGCAAGGGGGGCGATTTCCTGCTGTAATAGCTTCATTAAGAATGCCCCCTTATTTTGTACACTGGTCAAAAAAGTAGGAGTTAGCTGCTTCAAAACCTCCTTAGCCGCCGCCATAGCGACTAAGTTGCCACCAAAAGTAGTTCCATGGTCACCAATTTTAAAGTGTTTTGCAACATTCTTTTTAGCTAACATCGCCCCGACGGGTAAGCCATTGGCCAGCCCCTTGGCCACCGTGATAATATCAGGCTCCAGACCAAATTGCTGGTAAGCAAATTGATAGCCTGTCCGGCCCATACCCGTCTGTACCTCATCAACGATTAGTAGTGTCTGGGTTGCTTGACATTGAGCTTGGACAGCCTGTAGCCACTGCTGATGACCGACATTAACGCCGCCTTCACCTTGGATGACTTCTAAAATAACCGCCACCGTATTTTCATTAATAGCTGTTAAGGCCTGTTCCTGATTATAATCAACCATCTTAACGTGGGGGAGCAGGGGGTCAAAGCCTTCTTGAATGTGGGGATAACCAGTTACGGACAGAGAGCCGATTGTGCGACCATGGAAGCCATAATTAAAAGCTACAATTTCTTTGGGATGATTAGTAGCTTTATCGGAGGCAACTTTAAAGGCTAGTTTAAGGGCTGCTTCGTTGGCTTCCGTACCAGAATTACAGAAGAAAGCTTGGTAATCAGCCGGACAAAGTAATTCCGCGACTTCTTCGGCTAAGGGGTTTTGATAGAGATTGGAGATATGCCATAATTGGCTAATTTGCTGAGTCGCTGCTTGTTGGATGGCACAGTTACTATAGCCAAAGTTACAAACGCCAATTCCGGCGGTAAGATCAACGTAGCTCTTACCATTTTGATCAATTAAGTGAAAATCATGACCACCAATAAGTTCGATGGGAAAGCGTTGGTAGGTTGACATGGTTGCATTCATATAAGATTCCTCCGTCATTTTTAATGAGTAATTGTAGTACCAAGATGATTAAGTTGGTTGGTAATTGTAATTTGTTGGACGCCGTCGTTCAAACTAGCTAAAGCAGCTTTAATTTTAGGAACCATGCCACCGGTAATTTGTCCTGCTTGAATAAATTGCTGGGCTAAGATTGGCGTTAACTTAGTTTGAAGTTCTTGGTCAACTAAAATACCAGGTACGTCAGTCAGTAAAATTAATTGTTGTGCCTGTGTTAGCACTGCCAAAGCTTGGGCAGCCTGATCTGCATTAACATTTAATAGCTGTCCTTGAGGTGTTTGGGCCAGTGAATTAATTAAAATCACCCTGTCGTTTGGAATCTGTTCCAATAACTTAGTTTGAATGCTGGTTACCTGGCCGACTTGACCATATTGACCTTGTAAGAGGGTTTGCCCGTTAAGGTTTAGGGGCTGACAGTCGATGCCATGTTGCTGAAATAATTGAGCAAAATAGGGCTGGATGACATCTGATAAAAGTCCCTGAGTTAGTAACATTTCAGCCGATGAGGTCTTGCGAATGCCATCAATTTTTTGTACCGGTAAATCAAAAAATTCACTAGTAGCAGTAATTAGTTGACCGCCCCCATGGACGATAATGATTTGTTTTTGTTGGTCCAACCAAGTTTGGATTTGCTTAAAAAAATCGTTGGTAAGTTGATGGATGGCATTGCCACCAATTTTAATGATAATCATCGCTTTATCCCTCATAGGCAGCGTTAATTTCAACGTATTGATAGGTTAAATCACAGCCCCAAGCCATACCTTGCGCCTCACCACAATGTAAATTGACAGTAATGATAATTTTGTCAGTCGCTAAAATTTGGTGAAGGGCACTTTGATTAACAGGAACAGTCAAACTGTTCTCCACTAAGGGGATGCCACCAATTTGGATGTCTAGTTGGTTGGGATTTAATTGCGCTTGGGTTTGGCCAATGGCTTGGACAATTCGTCCCCAGTTGCCATCTTCACCAAAAATCATGGCTTTAATTAAATTTGAACCGACAATTGCCTTGGCAACTTGGTTGGCTTCGACTGGATTGGCTGCATTTTGAACCTGTGCTTCAATTAATTTATTGGCGCCTTCACCATCAGCCGCAACCATTTTTGCCAAATTAATTAAAACTGTTTGCAAGGCGTTTTTGAAGCTAACGAATTCAGAATGCTCGCTGGTTAGTGTTTGATTTTGGGCCTGACCATTGGCTAACACTACTACCATATCGTTGGTGGACATGCAGCCATCAACGGTAATTTGATTAAAAGAGCTTTGAATTAGTTCCCGCAGTAAATCTTGGAGTAAGGGGCCTTCAATCTTAGCGTCTGTGGCAATAAAGCCCAGGGTGGTACCCATATTGGGATGGATCATACCTGAACCCTTGGCAAAGCCAGTTATCGTGACAGTTTTTCCGTCAATGGTTAGCGCCTGACAAGTTTTTTTACTATGAGTATCAGTGGTAAGAATGGCTTCTGGCAGTTGCGATTGGGCTGTTAATGTGAGTTTTGCAAGGCCGTCCTTAAATTTATCCATCGGCATTTGCTTACCAATAACCCCAGTTGAGGCCACTCCCACTAAGTTAGGACTGATATTGAGTTTTTCAGCGACTAACTGACCACTTTGGGCAACATTATCTAAACCAAGTTGCCCAGTAAAAGAATTAGCATTACCACTATTAATCACAAGAGCTTGTAAAGTTTGTCCTTTTTGAATTAAGCTTTTAGTAAATTGAGTGGGGGCAGCTTGGAATTGATTTTTAGTGTATACACCGGCGGCAACTGCCGGTACATCAGAAACCAACCAACCAAAATCTAGGTCTTGTTCGGCTTTAAAACCAGCATGAGTGGCACCGGATTGAAAGCCTTGTGGCCAAGTAAATTTAATTTCCATAATGTTCCTCCTAAAAAGTATTGGAATGGAGTGGTAATCCGCTGGTGTCGCTCAAATGAAAGAGTTGGTTCATATTTTGAATAGCTTGACCGGCGGCACCTTTGAGCATGTTATCAATCACTGAGACTGTTAAAAGGTAGCCGGTTTTTTCATTAAAGGCGAGGCCAATATTGCAATTATTACTACCAACAACGCTTTTAATGTCCGGTAAATCCTCATCAAATAAATTGATAAATGGGGCATCTTGATACTGTTTTTGATAGGCTTGTTTAATGTCAGTTTGACTAATTCCAGGTTTCACCTTGGTATAAATTGAAGCCATAATGCCACGGTCAATGGGAATCAGTGAAGTCATAAATTGCAGATGGGGAATTGTCGGATTCCAGGCTTGTAGTTGCGCTAAAATTTCAGGGATATGCTGATGTTGATTAGCTTTATAAACCTGCATATTTTCATTGGCTCGTAGATAATGGGATGAAGTACTTAGACTTTTACCAGCACCGGATAAGCCAGATTTAGCATCAACGATAATGCTATCGGGATGAATTAAATCCGCTTGGATTAAGGGAGCTAATCCTAATAAAGTAGCTGTAGCATAGCAGCCGGGATTAGCGATGTAGTGATGTTGATTGTTGTAATTTAAATCAGCTAATCCGTAGTAGGAGTGTGCCAGATTTTGGCTGGTGGGGCCGTCTTTGTGATACCATTTTTGATAAGTTTCGGGCTCTTTCAAACGAAAATCGCCTGATAGATCAATTACTGGAAAATCTTGATCTAAAAAGGGCTGAGCTAACTGGGTGGCGATACCGGCACTTGTTGCTAAAAATAGCACGTCATTATCAACCATAATTTGTTGACTATCGTAGGGAAGCGCCGTGACTTGATGCTGGTAATCTAACCGATCGTTTACCTGCCAAAGGGGCGTTTTTTGTGATAAATCATGTTGATAAATGTTAATTTGGGTCACATTGGGATGGTCTTGTAATAATTGGTAAAGTTGCATACCGGCATAGCCGGTAATACCAACGAGAGCGATTTTCATCATAGACTCCTTAATTTATATTGATTATTGGGTTGTTTGTGTGTTGTTAATTTATAGCGGGGAATCCCCGTCGTCGTTTGGTGTACATTACTAATACTTCGCTTTCTGAAAATAAAAAACGTCCCCCTGGATAATTAAATCCAAGAGGACGTCAATAACGTGGTACCACCTCAATTTCTAAAAGTAATGACACTTTTAGCTTGTAAAGTTAAAAAACTTTTAGCATAACGGGCTAGTAACCGGAACCCCCTAATCACTTCAGGGGTCAACTCATGGGCACGATCTAGTTAATTTTTTTGGCCGGTTCTCACGAATTAACATCCAGCTTTTCTGTAAAAACAAATTTAACTAAAATTTCCAATCATAGTTTTTAATATTAATTAAAATCTAATGTTTATTAGCTATTATCTTATGGAATAGATTTTATTTTGTCAAGTTAAATAAGAATAAAATTAAAAAATCATTAGTATTCCTTTATAGAACCCAATATACTATAATCTAATTATCTAATGAAGCTCTTTTTCCATGGAGAAAGAGGATGATATAGTTGATAATTTAACTGTCAGAATACAAGCAAGAGGATAGGAAGATGCTAGGAGAAATTGGAAAGCTAATTTTAAATCAAGACCTAGAGGCCACCATGATGGATGTTCGAATGGGTCTGGAAGTCGAAATGCATCGGGTGGAAAAAGATGGGCGTTTAACAACTCATGATTTTCCAGAAGAATTGGGTGATCAAAAGCAAAATCGTCATATTAAAAACGATTTTTTGAATAGCCAAAGTGAGTTGATTACCCCAACGGCGGATAACTCAGCTGAAGCAGTACGTGATTTGACAGCTTTAAATCATACGCTACGGGCTTCGTTGAGCCAGGATGATGATTTGCTCTGGCCACTATCAATGCCACCAATTTTGCCTGAAGATTTAAGTACTTTGGAGATTTCACATGTCACCCCTGAAAAGGCTGAGTATTACCGGAATTGGTTGAGTCGTCATGATATCCGTCGTTCCGTGCCAACTGGGGTACACATTAACTTGAGTTTTGATGATGCGCTGACGGAATCTTTGTTTGCCTATTTAAAAGATGAATATGATACACCAGCTAAGTTAAAAAATGCCATGTTTGATAAGGTGGTCCACGGATTTGTCCAGTATCGCTGGTTGTTGACTTATTTGTTTGGCGCCGCACCCATTACAGAAAAAAATTACTATACTGATACTCGACCAGACCACCCGGTTCGTTCTTTACGTTCTTCGCGTAACTTTGGGCTTTTTAGTGAATTTCGTGGCGATTACACTAGCGTTGCTGCTTATGAAAAGGCTATTTTGGCTGCGATTGATTCCGGACAGATTCAGGGAGAATCCGAATTCCATGGCCCAATTCGTTTGAAATCCGTTGGTGGACTAGAAGGGATGGCTGAACGGGGCTTGGACTACTTGGAGTTAAGGATGTTGGATTTGGATCCAACTTCTTCGATTGGGGTTCGTGATTCGACTGTTCGTTTTGTGCGGCTATTAGTGATGTACTTTATGATGACGGAAAGTACTTGGAATGCACATTCTCAGCAATTAGCTGAAGAAATGAATGAACAGGTCGCGTTAGAACCCGCGACTTCGATGACTAGCTATCAGACGCAAGCCTTAGAATTTATGGATAAACTTCAAGGATTTGTGGCCGATGTGGGTCTATCGGTTAACGTGCAAAGAACTTTGAAAGAGTTATATCAACGGGTTGTCAATCCAGCTACGACCCTTTCGGCTCAATTAGAAACGATGATTGTTGACGATTCATTGGTTGAGTATGCAATTCGGCAAGCCCAAATGTATCAAGATGCTGCCATTGAAGAGATTCAAAGTCGTCGTATTTATAAAATGTCAGTGGACGGTCAGTATGTCTCAGATCAAAAGTTACGAGAAATTCTTTTTGATCAACCTTGGCATCATGTTGAGTATCCAGCTGAAATTCGCTAATTATAAAAGAAGGCTAGGACAATTGTCCTGGCCTTTTTTATGGTATATATTTCGTTATTTTTGTATCAAGAATTCGTTATATTTATAGCAAAGTTGCGTTATAGGGGAAACATAGATAGATTTAATATATCAATATGTTTTCTACATAATGATAAATAAAGCTAATGACATAGAGGAGCAAAAAGAATGACACAAACAGCCACATTAATCAGTATGGGACTGGCAGAGCCAGATAACATTGTTTACACCAAGGATTTGGCCGAGCGGATGGGTGTGGATCCTAAGTGGGCGGAGCGAGTTACTGGTATCCATTCACGGCGTCATACAACCGTTGAAGGGGTCAATGATGAAGGAATTCGCCTTGCCAAAGCCTCTTTGGATCAAGCCTTACAACGTGCTGATCTTAAGATTAATGATTTAGATGTTATTATCTGTGCTTCAGCTGTGCCTAGCCAAGCTATTCCGGCGACAGCACCGTTACTACAAGCAGCTTATGGAGAGGAAGCAGCTGGTATTCCGGCCTTTGACATTAACGCAACTTGCATTAGCTTTGTTACAGCTTTTGATTTGATGGCCAATATGATTAGTTTGGGTAAATACCAACGAGTTGGCATCGTCAGTACCGACTTGCCTTCACTGTCATTAAATTTTGATGAACCTAAGAATGCCTTACTGTTTGGTGATGGTTCAGCTGCTGCTATTTTGGGCGTGGATGATAATCAGGCCGTTCACGTATTAGCCAATAAAATGGCAACTTATGGTAGCGGGGCCCACGACACTGAAATTCGTGGTGGTGGTAGTGCTATTCCACCTAAGGTTTATGCACAACAACCTAAGACTGATTTTATGTTCCATATGGATGGGCAGGCTACTTTCCGTTTAGCGATGCGTAAGGTACCTGATTTTGTGGATGAATTACTTCAAGAAGCTGGCTTGGACTTAAAGGACATCGACATGGTTGTTCCTCATCAAGCAAGTGGTTTAGCCATGAAAATTATGAAAAAGCACCTCGGTATTCCTGATGATAAGTTTTATTCAATCATTGAAGATCATGGAAACATGGTTTCAGCTTCAATTCCAACAACTTTGGCAATGGCCATTGACCGTGGTGATATCAAACGAGGCGATAAAGTCTTGTTAATTGGAACTGCCGCTGGTTTGACCATGCAAGGACTAATTTTTGAGTACTAAAATGAAAAAAATTCTACTAACAGGTGTGACTGGTTTATTAGGACGTCAATTTGTTGCTGATTTAGCGCAAAAATATGAAATTTATGGGATTGGTCGCAACCAAACGATAGGGCAACAATTAGTGGATCAGTATGGCATTCGGTTTTTGCCAATGGATTTAGCACAATTATCGTCAGCTCAAATTCAAACTTTGGTGGATATAGCGCCGGATGCCATTGTACATGGGGCGGCCCGTTCAGAATATTGGGGACCCAAAGAATGGTTTTATCAAGCCAATGTGGTTGGTACAGCTAACATCTTGAAAGTTGCCGATTTAGCTCAGGTTAAACGCTTTATCCAAATTTCATCGCCCTCGGTTTATTTCCATTACGAGACCGCACATATGATTACTGAAGATTATCCTTTACCTAAAAAGTTTGCGAATTATTATGCTCAAACTAAGGCTAAAGCCGATCAATTAGTCATGGGAAATCCCATCCCTTATATTATTATTCGTCCCCGAGCTATTTTCGGACCAAATGATGAGACGATTTTAAAGCCCCTTTTGGATCGAAATGCCCAGGGAGGAATTCCTTTACCTAAGTACGGTAAGTCGCAATGGATTGATGTTACCAATGTTTCGAATGTGGTTGAATCCATTCGGTTAGCCTTAGAAACCAATAATCCCGCGGCTTTAAATCAAATTTATAATATTACGGATGGGCAACCACGTAATATGCATGAAATATTAGTTTACCTAACTAAACGATTAGATGTGCCTTTAAAGATTAAGCCAATCCCCTTTGGTCTACTTTTCACCGCCGGAGCCCTTGATGAAGCTATTCACCGAGTGATTGGCACCCGAAAGACACCACAAATTACGCGTTATGTGGCCAGTGTTTTGGGCCATACGCAAACGTTGTCAATTAATAAGGCTCAAGAATTACTTAACTATCAGCCGATTAAGACAACAAATCAAGGAATTCAGGAGTTTGTTGATGCCCAGCAAAATTAAATTAGTAGCTATTTTAGATACCGGTTTTACGATTGCTCCTAGTTTTGTGATTAACCGACATCATAAAAGTTTAAAAATTAAAAAAATCCCGGCTTTAACTTTTTTACTCCATCATGATGATTTGGGTTATATCATGGTAGATACCGGTTATAGCAAGGAGTTTTTGACGGCCACTCAAGGTTTCCCAGCCCGATTTTATCGCTGGGTAACGCCAGTGAAAATGCGAGAAAATCAGAGTGTGATTGCCCAACTAAAAAAACATGGTATTGAGCCGACTGATATTAAAATTATTATTTTGTCACATTTGCATGCCGATCATATCGGCGATTTGCGAGCTTTTCCGCAGAGTCAAATTTTAATTGAACCGGCTGAATTGGATTACGCTCAAAACCTTAAGGGGACTACCCAAGTTCGTCATGGGTATTTGAAGTATCTGTTGGAACCGGTTGCTCAAAAAGGGAAAAGTGTGCAGGTAGCTGCGCCAGTTGGTTTATTTGGAGCTGATAGTTTGGAATTAGTCGAGTTATCTGGACATAGTCGGGCTATGTTTGGCTTGAAATTCCAAGATCAACAATCCAATCAGGATATTTTACTAGCCGCTGATGCTGCTTGGAGTCAAGCTGAGGTCCAGGATCCAGATAATGGACCAGCTAAATTAGCCCATATGATGATGTATTCATGGCCGCTCTACCAAAAAAGTATTCAAAAGGTACATGATTATTACCAGCAAGGGGTTAAAATTTTGTTAGCGCATGAAAGTAGGGAAAGTCAATGGTTTTAGTTTTTGATTTTTTGGGTTCTTATACTAAAACGCGCTGGGATATGAAACATTTGCGTTCTCGTGCTCAACTAGAAAAGGTCCAACAGCGTCGTTTGCAACGTTTATTAAGGTGGTTACCTGCTGGTCATTATTATTCTGATTATAAAAATGGTTCCTGGTCGCAAATTCCAATTAGTGATAAAGCACATTGGATGGGGAGCTTTAATCAAGTGAACACGCTGGGATTGGATTTTGACCAAACTCGTAATTTTGCCCGCCATCAAGAAGAAACGCGGCAGTTTGATGCTGAAATTAGACCCGGTATTAGTGTTGGTTTGTCTACCGGAACCTCAGGGAATCAAGGCGTTTTTATTACCAGTCGACGGGAACGCGGACTATGGGCTGGGGCTATTATCGGTAAATTATTACCTAAAATACCAAAGCATCAAGAACGGGTAGCCTTTTTTATGCGGGCTAATAATAATCTCTATGAATCAACTGGGTCGCGATTTTTAAAATTTAAATTTTTTGATTTAATGCGTGATCCTCAAAAAAACTTGGTTGATTTGGTACCTTTTGATGCCACAATTTTAATCGCGCCACCAACCATGTTGCTAGAGATTGTTGGTTATTACCAAGAACACAATCTTGATTTTGGTTTTAAGAAAATTATTTCAATTGCGGAAACTTTGGAACCAGAAGATAAAAGCTGGTTGGAAAGGCAAACTGGTCAAATTATTCATCAAGTTTACCAAGCAACTGAGGGATTCTTAGGCGCAACCTGTCCTTATGGGACTTTGCATCTTAATGAAGACAATTTATTAGTGGAAAAAGATGTCATTGATGAAGAACAGCATCTGTTCGTCCCAATCATTACTGATTTTTATCGACATTCACAACCTTTAATTCGATATCGTTTAAATGATATTTTACAAGAAAAAGTGACGCCCTGTCCTTGTGGCTCGCCTTACTTAGCGCTAGAACGAATTATTGGGCGTGAAGATGATCTGCTGATTTTTGCTCAAGAGAATAAGCAAGGATTCCAAAAAGTCTTTCCAGATTTCTTGCGGAAGGTTGTTTTGGAAGCTAATGCCAATATTCAAAACTATCAAATTATTCAGCAAGATCCACACCATTTAACAATTGCATTAGAAGAAGAAACCTACCAACAAGCGGTTATGGATAATTTAATTAAATTCTTGCAAACGCATCATTTAGAAGTGCCCGCAGTGAATTTTGTGGCGTATCATTATGATTTTAAAAATGGTAAGCGGCGTAAAATTATTCGCGAAAAACAGAAAGGGAAGGTGTAATGCGGATCCAAGGATCACGGGTATTAGTAACGGGTGCGCGGGCTCCAATTGCGGTAGCCTTGATGAGCCAATTGGTCGAAGCTAATTTCAAGGTTTGGGCTACTGACAGTGTTGATTTTGCCTTAGGTCGTCATTTTCAAAAATTAGAAGGTTTTGAAACCACAGCCCCTTGTCGCTTTCAGCCTAATCAATATATTGCTGATATTAATGCGATTGTTAAAAAACATGATATTGATTGGATTTTACCTAGTAATGAAGAAACTTTTTGGCTTAGTCGACAACGCCAAGATTTAATTGTGCCATTATTTGCCGGTGATTTTTCGGTTATTAGTCAATTACACCATAAACGTAACTATGGCAAATTATTACAAGGAGCAGGTTTATCAGTTCCTAGAAGTTTTAATGAACCTGGACCAGATCGAATTATTAAAAATGATTACTCACGATTTACTGGTGTTGGTGAGGTGGATCAAGGACAACCATATTTTTACCAAGAAAAAATTACGGGTAAGGAATGGTGTATAACTGTGATCGCCCAAGATGGTCAAATCCAGGCGGGGATTGTCTATGACAAGGCCTTTAATTTTCGGGGATCATCGAGTGTTTATTTTGCTGATCAGCAAAGGCCAGACATTTTAGCTGAATTTGCTAAACTAATGCGATCCACTAATTATACGGGGTTGATTGGTGCTGATCTTATTGAAAGTGATGCGGATCAAAGGCTATATTTCATTGATATTAATCCCCGTGGAACGAGTGGTTTGGTGCTTTTAAATGCCAATTTTTGGCGTGGAGAAAGGGTTTCTTTGAAATCTGATCGTCGTGCTAGCTTGGCCTTACTACCGCTGTTTTGGCGTCATCCAATTTTAACGAGTCATGCTTTTAGGCATTCTAAAGATATCTTTAATGGTATGGCGATTGCCCATCCTTATTATTTACAGTTTGTTCAGATGTATGATTGGTGGCGTTATGCTCACCAAGAAGGTATTAATTTACGACAAGCGACGGTCTATGATATTGAATGGGATGGTGAATAGTAAAAAAGCCAGGAAATTTTCCTGGCTTTTTTTACTAGAATCAGTTTGGTAAAGTTAACATGTGAATAAAATTTTTTCAATACGTATCATAAGCTATCGGGCTTGAAAATTTAATTCAGTTCGATGCCAGTTAGTTACTGTACGATTTTTGGCATGTAATTGAGGCATAAGAATGGATAAAACAATTTATGGTTTAGATATAGATCAACAGGGGCGCTGTCGTCATTATCATCAGCCCAATGATATTGCGGCTTTAAAATGTAGGCAGTGTCAACAATACTATGCCTGTTATCAATGCCATGATGCCTTGGTAGAGCATTTATTTGTTGCCTGTGATCCCAACGATTTACCAGTGTTATGTGGTGTTTGTCAGCGATTAATGAATTATAATCAGTATGTCGCTGGGGCCTGTCCGTCTTGTCAGGCCGCCTTTAATCCCAAATGTAGTGTGCATCGCAATATTTATTTTAAGGAGTCATCATGCAATTAAGTCATATTCAAGAGTTTGTTCATCAAAAAATGGATGGAGATGTTACGGGGCATGATTATTGGCATGCTCAGCGAGTGGTCAATTTGGCAGTTGGGCTATATCAACAGGAACAAATTCAAGATGAGATAGATAATCAGGAAATGCTAATCTTGGCGGCTTATTTGCATGATACTATCGATGATAAGTTAGTCGGTGATCCAAATCAGGCTATTGTAGAAGTGAAAAGTTTACTGGGGCAGGAGGGAATTAGCGAGGTAAACCAGGCTGAAATTTTATACATTATTGAGCATATGTCATTTTCAGCTAATTTGGGACAAAAACAGCCCCTTTCTTTAGTTGGGCAATGTGTGCAAGATGCGGATCGATTAGATGCCATCGGGGCAATTGGGATTGCGCGCGCTTTTGCTTATGGTGGAGCGCATAAGCAAGTAATTTATGACCCTGAAATTCAGCCGATTGAAATTCAGGATAAAAGTGCTTATCGTAATCATCCTAGCACCAGCATTAATCATTTTTACGAAAAACTTTTAAAATTAAAAGATTTGATGAACACGCAGGCTGGTCGCCATGAAGCCATCCGCCGGACCGATTACATGCAAAAATTTTTGCAAGAATTTAAAGACGAAATTGTATAATAATTACCATTTTAGTTGGTTTATAATAGATTTATTAGAATTAAATTTTACTTTGTTCTAAGTCTGCTATAATTGATTTTAAAATGTGTGTTGGAGTAAGGAGAAAAATTACATATGAAACATTCAAAAAATACAAAGTGGCACTTAGCTAAGGCTGGGAAATATCTAGTTAATATCGGAGCAACTTTCTCTGTGTTGGCTGCTGTTGCTCCCTTAGGGGCCAATGTGGCCCAGGCAACCACTAAAAGTGATCATGGGGAAGCTATGGTTACGAACCAAGTTTGGCACGCTAATTCTACTGAACAAATTCAAACTAGTATTGATGCTCAGGGGATGCGCCATGACATGGATCATTATGTAGTTCAGTGGGGCGACACACTCAATGCTATTGCCTTAGCCTACGGGGTCGATACTAATGTTCTAGTTACTCGTTATCATTTGACCAATCCAGATTTGATTTTTGCTGGTTATACCTTAGGACAACAGGCAGTTTTCCAAGCTAAGTTGACACAAACTAGTGTGACAGTGGCAAATACTACTAAGCCCGGAACTACTGTGGCAGTGGCATTGCCACAGACCGTTGCTGATACTACTGACCATGTGATGGGGAATACGGTGATACCAATGACCGACACCGTTAGCCAGCAAACAGAGTCAAGTAGCCAAACTACTCAGTCTCAGTTAGAGTCTCAATCAACCGCGACGAATACCAATAGTGTTCAAACATCGACTAATGCACAGAGTGAAAGTACCAGGAGCAATCAAACTTCAACTCAGCCTCAAGAGCCTGTTAGTCAATCCTTAGCACCAGTTCAACCGGACCATTCAACAGAAAGTACAAAGACATCCACTCAACAATCACAAGTTGTTTTAGATTCTTCCACTATGATTGATTCAAAAACACAAAGTACTGGTATTGTTGATTCTAATAGTCAAGCAACCATTTCTCAGAGTACTAGTACAGTGATGAGCCAACAAGCTTCTGAAAAGCAAACTCAAGCTGATTCAATGAACCAAAGTACTGCTGCTAGCCAACAAGCTTCTGAAAAGCAAACTCAAGCTGATTCAATGAACCAAAGCACTGCTGCTAGCCAACAAGCTTCTGAAAAGCAAACTCAAGCTGATTCAATGAACCAAAGCACTGCTGCTAGCCAACAAGCTTCTGAAAAGCAAACTCAAGTTGATTCAATGAACCAAAGTACTGCTGCTAGCCAACAAGCTTCTGAAAAGCAAACTCAAGCTGATTCAATGAACCAAAGTACTGCTGCTAGCCAACAGACGTCTGAGAAACAAAATCAGGTTGATTCGATGAATCAAAGTACTGCTGCTAGTCAACAAGCTTCATTGAGTGTTAGTCAAAGTGCTAGCCAGCAACAATCACAGTTAGATTCAATCAGTCAAAGCCAAGCTGATGTTAAGTGGGCTTCACAAAAAAGTTCTGAAAGTACTAGTCTGAGCGTTGCTGATCAACAAAAGCACGAACAAGAATCTCAAACAGCAGTTAATGATTATCGTAGTTCCGTCTCAGCTTCATTAGCTGATATTAAAAATCATCGTTCAACGCCAGCCATTGATGTTGTTGATATTTCCTCTCATAACGGACATCTGAGTGTTCAAGACTTTACTCGAATGAAAGAGCAAGGGGTCAAGGCTGTCATTGTTAAGCTAACGGAAAGTACCAATTACCAAAATCCATATGCGCAAGAGCAAATTCATAATGCCCAAGCTGCTGGCTTAGCAGTCGGTGCTTACCACTATTCACATTACAATAATGGTCAAATGGCTCAAAACGAAGCAAATTATTTTGCTGATGCAGCGGTTAAATATGGTTTGAACAAAGATACATTGATGATTAATGATTTGGAAGAAAATGATACTAAATCATCAACAGTGACAGCTGATGCTGCTAACTTTAATCAGACATTAAAGGATCGTGGTTATTACAATACTTCGATTTATCTAAATCCAACTTACCAAAAGGAAACGGGTATTAACCTAAGCTTTGTTGGTAATGACCGAGTTTGGATGGCACAATACCCATATTATCCAAGTTCATCTGATTTGCGTCATGGTGAAAACGGTATGTGGCAATGGACAAGTTCAGCTACTTTTGCCGGTGTAACTGGTCAATTTGACGGTTCAATTCTTTATAATCCATCCCTATTTAACGGTAGTGGCATTTCTACAACTGGTGGGAACTTGCATAAGGCCGTAACAACAAGCATTGAGAAATTTCAAGATGAAGGAAATCACTACATTTTGGAAGGAACGATGACTGTCAATGAAGTCCAAAATGTTAATGGACTGCAACAGGTTCGGATCAGTGAATTGACTGCCGATCCATTTGATTGGACTGATAATGGTATTCCAACCGTGCTTTTGGAAAATACCAATGGTTCCAATAGTTTCAAGGTGGGTGATCAGGTTAAATTTAAGGCTCAATACCAACGTGGTAATATTAGTAAGTATGATACTGCTAGCAATGCCATCGGTATCGACTATCCTGAAGGAGTTGGGATTGTTTGGTTTGATGCTAATAAAGCTTGGAATCATGCCTGAATTTAAAAAACCCTTTTTAGGGTTTTTTATTATGAAAATAAACTCATAACTTTCTAAGTTATTTGAGTAAAATACCTGATTTTAAAGATGAAATTTAGTAAAATAAAACCATATGTAAATTAATAATTTAATCATTATGGCATCATTCATATCATAGGATTTGATTGATCAGACGCAATGGAGAACTAATGACAAAAAAACCGATGGGGTTAACCCAAGCAGAAGTACAGGCCCAGTTTGATGCAGGCCACCATAATTTACCTTTAAAGCCGTTAACTCGGACAGTGCGACAGATTATTCAAGATAACACCTTGACCTTGTTTAACGTTGTCAACTTTGTCATTGGTATTTTGATTATCACCACCGGGCGTTTAAGCAACTTATTGTTTTTGTTCATTGCGGTAATTAATACTGTCATCGGTACTTTTCAAGAAATACGTAGTAAACACCAAATTGATAAACTATCCTTGGTAGCGACAGCAAAAACCAAGGTCATTCGTGATGGTCAAGAAGATGAAATCGATCAATCACAAATCGTTTTGGGTGATGTAATTGTGCTTCGTCGAGGCGATCAGGTTCCAGTCGATGGTAGGATCACAATTACTGATGGTTTAAGCTGTGATGAAAGTCAGTTAACTGGTGAATCAATTCCGATTGAAAAAGGAAACGGTGACCAAGTATTTTCAGGTTCTTTTATCTTGGCTGGAAAAGCTTTTATGGAAGTTACTGCAGTTGGGAAAGATACGTCGGTTTCTAAAATTGCTCTTTCTGTCAAAAAAGAAAAGAAAAACAATAGTCAATTACTCAAAACGATTAATCGAATTATCCAAGTATTAACCTATATTTTGATTCCGTTAGGAATTACACTCTTTATGGTTTCAATGCTTAAACGAGGGGACTATAATCGTGCAATTTTAAGTGCCAGTGCGGCCATGTTGGGGATGATTCCAGAGGGATTAGTTCTATTGACCAACGTAGCTTTGGCAGTTTCTGCACGGAATTTAGCGCAAAAGCGGGTACTAGTTCGTTCACTGCCAGCCATTGAATCTTTGGCTCGAGTAGATGTTTTGTGCCTAGATAAAACAGGAACAATTACAAGCGGTAAACTAAAATTAGCTGATATTGTCACTGCTGATTCGTTTACCAAGGATGAAGTTAAACAAGCTGCTGCGCAGATTGTTTATGCCCTAAATGACGATAATGAAACTGCGCTAGCTTTGAAAGATGCCGTACCTGATTTTAAAAGTCAGCCGGTGGAAGCATCTTTCCCGTTTGACTCAGCCTATAAATGGTCTGGGATTGTCATCAGTGGCCAAGGGCTTGTGTTGGGGGCTCCAGAATTTGTTTTCCCAGATGGTTTACCAGATCAGTTGGCTAAGCAGGCTGAAAATTATACCCACCAAGGTTATCGAGTTTTGGTAATTGCCAAAAGTACTAAGGGCTTGAGTCATCCATTGCCAGCTATGACTTTAATGGGTTTGGTTTTAATTACTGATGAGTTACGTCCTCGAGCTGTTGACACTTTTGCTTTTTTCAAAGACCAAGATGTAACGCTAAAAGTGATTTCTGGGGATAATCCGGCCACAGTTGCTAGTATTGCGCAACGAGCTAAAATTGAAAATGCTGATAGCTACGTAGATATGAGTAAAGTTGGTGAAAAGGCTGACTTTGTCTCCTTAACCCGTGAAAATACTGTGTTTGGCCGAGTAACACCCGAGCAAAAGAGGCATTTGATTATGGCATTACAAGAGCAACACCACACGGTTGCCATGACCGGAGATGGGGTTAATGATGTTCCTGCTCTAAGGCAAGCTGATTGTAGTGTCGCCATGGCTAGTGGTTCTGAAGCAGCTAGTTCAATTGCTGAGTTTGTCTTGTTAGATTCTAATTTTGAAGCAATGACTGGGGTTCTTAATGAAGGGCGCCGGGTCATCAATAATATTCAGCGTGTTGCTTCAATGTATTTGGTTAAAACGATTTATTCGGTTTTACTTTCGATTATCTATTTGTGTTTAATGCTGGATTACCCAATTATTCCAATTAATTTAACGCCAATTTCGGCGGTATTAGTTGCTGTACCATCGTTCTTCTTGGCTTTGGAGCCTAATTTCCAACGAGTAAGTGGTAATTTTATGCACTCAACTTTGTCGGTGGCTGCGCCAGCAGCTATTAGTGTCGTCTTGTATAACTTATTTTTGACGTTACTTTCAAAGTTAATGGGGTTAGACTATAACACAACTGCTACCATGTCTTCGATTCTGATTGCTGTGGTTTCTTTTAATGTTTTGTTGTCGGTATCAAAGCCCTATAATTCGTATAAAATTTTCATGCTGGCTGCCTGTGCGGTAGCTACTGTGGTGGTCTTTACGGTTTTGCATCGACCATTCTCGTTTGTGAATATTTTTGATTGGCATTTGGCGTTAATTTACTGCCCATTGATTGTATCGACTTTCCCAGTTTATTGGTTAGTTGGCAGAACTGTTCAAAGATTTTTACTATGGAATGAACATAGAAAACAAAATGGATAAGTTTTTTTCACATAGAATAAAAAGTTCGGTAGTTAACACCGGACTTTTTTATTTGATAAAAAATGTGAATCTAATGTTAAATATATACGCTTATGATATTTTAATTGGTTTATCTTTGATTTTGGTTTAATATTATTATGTTGTATTAGAAAGGAAACTACATAATGAAAATCTTGAAGAAAATAGGAATTGGTATAGGGATTTTAGTGGCTCTATTAATCGTTCTTATTTTTGCTTATGGTTGCTATATGCAGGCTAATTATTATCGAATCGCCGACCATAAACAGCTAACAGTTCATAACAATCAAAGTACCCAGTTACAACTAGGAAAGCAGTATACGGCTACGACCTATAATGTTGGTTTTGGTGCCTATAACCATGATTTTGATTTCTTCATGGACACGGGAGAGTTAAAAGACGGTACTAAAGTTAAGGGACATCGTGGAACCGCTATTTCTAAGCAGGCGGTCTTAGATTCAACCAATGGCGTCATCAATACCATGAAGGCGCAGAATGCAGATTTCATGTTTTTTCAAGAGATTGATACTGATTCAACCCGTAGCAAACATGTACCACAGGTCAGCATGTTGGAACAGGCATTTAACCATTACGCCAGTACCTTTGCGGTAAACTTCCATACTGCCTTTATTGCGGTGCCAATCTATGATCCTCATGGGATTGCCAATTCTGGTTTGCTTAGTCTGAGTCGTTATCAAATTGATAATGCTGAGCGCCGTAAGTATCCTGTTAGTAGCTCATTTATTTCAAAGTTTGTTGATTTAGATCGCTGTTTTTCTGTAATGCGTATGCCAGTTAAAGATGGAAAAGATTTGGTTATGCTCAACAGCCATATGTCGGCCTATGACAAGGGTGGTAAGATGCGCAAGGCTCAGATGAAGTTATTAAACGGTATCATGGAAAAAGAGTACCAAGCTGGTAATTATGTGATTGTTGGTGGTGATTTCAATTTTGCTCTTGGTCAAGATATGATTATGCACTTTGCCCACGGTGAAAAACGTCCTGATTGGGTTTCAGATATTGATCAGAGCATGTTACCAGAAGGTATTACCATGGTGAAAGCACAAAACCGTGAAACGGTACCAACTGTTCGTGGCGCCGAAATGAAGTATGATCCCAAGGTTAACTATATGACAGTTTGTGATGGTTTCTTTGTTTCGAATAATGTTAAAGCAACGGCCACTGACATTGATACTGAGTTCCGTTATGCCGATCATAATCCAGTTAAATTAGAATTCACTTTGGAATAAAAACGGTTTAATACTTTTTATTCCGAAGTATTTTGAATTTTAATTTGATTACGATTGCTTTTACCTTTGGTGGTTGGTAATTTTTGGTACTTGGTTAAATGCGGTTGATCGTCATAGGGGACAATTGAATAGGTGAGTAATTGTTCAGGCGTTTGTTCGTCATTGATGGCAATCGTGACTTCAATTAAACTTGGATTCATAGCTGAAATTTTATAGCTTTTAAAGGTGATGCTATGAATATCCTGGAAAGTATCAGCAATATTAGCGACGATTTGTTTTTCATAACGACCAGTTTGAGATTGATATTTGGCATGCTTGAGTTCAGTAGGATGACAAAAAATGCCCGCTAGAATAACTATAATTAGGATAATTAATATTAAAATTATTTTGAAAAAATATTTATTTTTATGTTTCATATAATTTTTGATAGATACTGTAGTATTATTTTGCTAGGATTAATCGAAATTAGCCACATTTCTATTTTACAATGATTCAAAAGGACATGAAATCGAAATTAATAGATTCTTATTTTAACCTTTCTGATTATGTACTTATGGGAATGTTAGCTGAAAATTTAAAAATAGCATGATACGTCCAAATATGATCGACGTTAAAAGCTAACAAAGGAGCCTTCTTTTGATTGAATCATATCGGAGATTTTGGCAGAATATTTTGAACTTTTCGGGCACTGCATCCCGAAGTGATTTCTGGTGGCCTACCATTATCAACTACTTCCTCGGTGTTCTTTTAGTCAGTATTGTTACGAAGAACTCAGGTCACTCAATTGAAACTATTTATAATTTGACTGATTTAAGTGTTAATTTGGTCGCCAAGGTAATTGCCCTCGTGGTTTGGTTGGGGAATTTATCGGTAAAGGTTCGTCGTTTGCACGATTCTGATCATTCTGGCTGGTGGATTTTCATTCAATTCTTACCAATTTTTGGTGAAATTTGGTTGATTATATTGCTCTTGTTCTCATCAAAACGTAATCGCTGGCAGTAAAAAATAGGAAGGCTAGATGTGCTAGTTTTCTTATTTTAATTTTTAGCTATAATAAACATTAATGATGTTGAAGGGGGGAATCCCCTCTCAATACCGTCCGTTGCTTCCGAACACGGGACGATAAAAACAATGAGGAGAAAATAATGTATAACACTAGATTGGAGAGAGTTGCCGAGTCAAAATTGTTCGACTTGGTTGGAATTTTAATTATCTTAACAACTGTTGGGGTAATGGGCTACTACCGTACGCCGCTGAGCGCTTCCTGGCTGTTTAAGGGACAGCAAGGCTGGTGGTATCAGCTTCCATTAATAGGAATTGTTTCAACCTGTTCATCAATTGCTTCAGTTATGTCGACCAGATTAGTTGCCAAAGTTAATAATATTGGTAATCTCGTCGGTTGGATTAACACTATTTTTTCAGGGTTAATTGATTTCCTTTTAGGAAATGTCGGTGCGATTATTACTTATCCAGTCTCTGTTTATCTTAATTGGAAGGCGGGGCAAAATTGGGCTAAGAAATATCAGGATGGCTTTGGTCATCACAAAAGGTTTGGTATATTCTTAGTGTGCTTGATTTTGGTAGCTTTTACTGCTGGATTTGGTTTAAATTGGATTGCCTATGTATGGTTGGCTCACTGGCCTTTAAATCTTTTGTACTATTTCGCCTCAGTCACTTTTTCTTTATCCCTAGTTGCTAATGTTTTAAATGTGCTTAAATTACCATCGCAGTGGTCATTTTGGGCCATCTATAATTTGGCGCAGTTAGGGAAGACAATTAGCCTCAGAAATTGGGCAAATGTGGCGAAGTATGTTTATTACATTATTAATTCAGTGATGGCGGGTGTTTCTTGGATCAGTCAAAAACACTTACAAGCTCGGGTCGATGAAAAATCAAAGTTAGCTAGCTAGTTAAAGGAAAACGATGCGAATTTTAAAGGATAAAACCGTTTATCAAGGGGCGGTTTTTAAAGTTAAGGATCAAGTCATTGATTTAGAAAATCAACACCAATCGATTGATCGACAAAGCGTTATGACCAGCGATTCAATTACTATTGCCCTAGTTAATGAAGCGCATCAAGTTTTAATTGTAAATGAATTTCGAGCGCCAATTGCTAGTTTTTCTTGGTCATTACCGGCTGGGCGGGTGAATAGTAATGAAGATCCCGCTGTTACAGCTCAACGAGAACTAGCCGAAGAAACTGGTTATTTGATTGAATCAGAATTTTTGCATAGTGTTGACCGAATAAGTTTGTCCAACGGCATTCTATCCGAATTCAGCAATATCTATCTAGCCCGTCTGGTTGCTGGACATTATCAGCTGGTGGATCAAAATTTTGATCAAGATGAAGATATCCGTAATCGAAAGTGGGTTAGCATTGATGATGCTCTAACTCAAACGGATGGAGCCGCATCTCACGTGGCCTTACTTTACTTAAAATTAATGTGAATAAAAAGAGAACCAAAATTTAATTTTGGTTCTCTTTTTATCTAAAAATAATCCTATACTAATCTGATAAAATGGTTAACTTTCCGTGTGAATTGCGAGTATAATTATCAGATAACTTAACATTGTGGAGATGCGATTATGAATGAGCAGCGAACAGAAGTAAATCTGAAGACCTTTCTAGGCCAGCCTTGGGGATTAAGGAATTTATTTCAAACTGAAATGTGGGAGCGTTTTAGTTACTACGGTATGCGGGCAATCTTGCTCTTTTATCTCTGGCATTTGATGGATACTGGCCAATTAGCAATTGATAAACCAACTGCTGCTTCGATTATGGCTATTTATGCCTCGCTAGTTTATCTTTCCTCAGTCGTAGGAGGTTTTGTTGCCGATCGCTTTTTGGGTGAGTATCGGACAGTGTTGATTGGTGGTGTGGCCATCATGGTAGGACATATTTGCCTATCATTACCGGCTGGTGCTTTAGGATTGTTTGGTTCGATGATTTTTATTATTGCCGGAACAGGCTTTTTAAAGCCAAATGTTTCTTCGATGGTTGGTTCTTTGTATGCTAAAGATGATTCACGGCGGGATGCGGGTTTTTCAATTTTTGTCTTTGGAATTAATTTAGGAGCCTTTATTGCACCAATTCTGGTAGGCTGGACGCAAAATCGATACGGTTTTCATTTAGCCTTTTCACTAGCAGCGATTGGGATGTTTGTAGGCTTGGTACAACTAGTTTTGGGGCATAAGAATTTGGCTCAGGTGTCAGATATTGCTCCTGACCCAGTGAAACCTGAAGAAGTTAAGCCCCTGGCCTTAAAAATCAGTGCAGGGGTGGCTGGTGCGATTGTGGTTGTGGTCTTGATGATTGTCAACAGGATGGATTCAATTACTGATTTCATTAATTTATTGACCTTAGTTAGTGTCTTGCTACCAATTTCGTATTTTGTTTGGATGATTTCTAGCACTAAGGTAACAAAAATCGAGCGTTCACGGGTAATTGCCTATATTCCGCTGTTCATCGCGGCCACGCTCTTTTGGGCAATTGAAGAGCAGGGATCAATTATTTTAGCAACCTTTGCGGCTGATCGCATTGATTATAGCCATACTTTGAACTTTGTGACACCCGCAATGTTTCAATCTTTAAACCCTCTGTTTATTATGCTGTATAGTGCACCTTTTGCCTTTTTGTGGCAATATTGGGGTAAAAAACAGCCCTCAACACCGACTAAATTTTCGGTAGGATTGATTTTTGCTGGCTTATCATTTTTGTTAATGGCTTTGCCAGGGATTTTATACGGTACTACAGTTAAAGTATCACCATGGTGGTTAATTGGTTCATGGGCTTTGGTGATTATCGGTGAAATGTTGATTTCGCCGGTTGGCTTGTCGGTAACGACGAAACTGGCACCCAAAGCCTTTATGGCGCAGATGATGGCCATGTGGTTTTTGAGTAGTACGGCCGGTTCGGCTCTGAACGCCCAATTTGTTAAATTGTACAGTCCGCAACACGAAGTTACTTACTTTAGCAGTTTTGGTGGACTATGTGTCTTGCTGGCTGTTATTTTGGCGTTATTCATTCCTAAGATTAAGAAGTTAATGTTAGATGTCAATTGATTGAATAAGAAAAGTCGTGGTTAATTAACCGCGACTTTTTAGTTGCTTGCGAATGAGGAAGAGGCCGATGCCAACCTCAATAATTATATGAATCAAGGTACTTAGTGATTCTAAAGGAATCATTTCTATTGTGACGATGGAATTACCAGAATCTAAGCTATCAAATTTTGAAATTAAACCAAGATAGGCATCGATGAAAAAATGACAGTACATTGCTAGTAAAATATTATGGGTTCTAAGGTAGATACAAGCCAATAAAAATCCGGTACCTGATACGGTTGTGACTTGAAATAATGTTGATAGTGGATCTTGCCAGCTTAAATTCATAAAATGGGATAGTCCAAAAATTAATGAGGAAAGAATGATTGGCCACAGTAATTGCGCCTTTGGATTGGAACTGTTTTTAAATAAAATTAATAGGGTAGCCAAAACAATTCCACGGTCGAGTAGCTCCTCATTAATACCAGCATCTAGCGACTGTAGGTAAATTAAAAACGATGGTTGCTGACGGGGAATGGTCAACAAAATTAGGATAGCCGTTAAGATACTAACGGCAATGAATGATTTACGGGAGAGTTTCCACGACCAATTAATCTTTTGTTTGGTTACAAAGTGATTTAAACCAAGAAGTAGCAGAGTAGTTAGTGTGGGTGCTAGTAAGGAACCTCGGCTAAATGGGATTGGAACCAACATCCAAATTAAATAAATGCTGTAGACTAGAAATAGTTTAGGAATCAGATAGTTATGGCTTTTGATCAAGGTCATAGCTGTTATTCTCCAAAATTTTTACGATATTATTACCGTTAAAAACTATACTATATCGTGAGTAATAGAGTTTAGGAAATAAATGAACTGTATATCTTTACTATCTGACAATTCGACTTCGTTATTATTTTTTAGATTGTTTTAAAATAAAGCTCAATATGGATAGTATTATTGCCACGGTTAATGACCAGCCCAATCGTCCTTGTGGACTGTTGTAAGCATAAATTGGTAATAAAGATAGTAAGTTATCTGTTAAATATGCCTGGATTAGTGTAAACAAGGCTAATAACCAAGATGTAATAGCTAAAATGATGGTAATCTTTTTCATGATGATTCTCCAATTAGCGTTCTTTTTACACCTAAATTATACCGTAAAAGTATATTTTTAATAAAAAAACGTTAGTCGTGTGACTAACGTTTCTCGTAATTAATGTTTACTTTTCTTAATACCAAAGAATAGGGCGGCATTAACTCCAGCTAAGGCTAACAAACCAACAGTGCTTGTTGTCGAAGAATGTTGACTCGTTTTAGGTAAAGCTGAATTAGCTTGAACCGCTGAATTAGTTGAATCATAATTAGTGGCTGAAAGCTGATTGGGATGACTGGTAGTTGGACGTACAGCACTACGGCTTGATGTCATGCTGGTTGAGGTATCAGTTGCATCAGCAGCGGGGCGATTCTTCCTATCTGTTGAAGTTGATGACTGACTGGTAGCAGAAGTGCTGTTATATGCTGTGCCTGTTGAGCCACTATTTGATGTAGAATCACTTGAATCAGCGTTTGGACGAGCTTTATGAGATGTTGAGTTGGTTGACTGACTAGCAGTAGAAGTACCTGTTGAAGTGTTACCTGATTGAGAATTAGTTGAATCAGAATCAGGACGATTTTTGCTAGATGTAGAATTTGTTGACTGGATCGTAGTCGAAGTACTATCCGACGTAACACTATTCGATTCACTCTTAGTGGAAGTACTATCTGGTGTCACGCTATTCGATTCACTATTCGTTGAAGTACTATCCGGCGTCACATTAGTAGATTCACTCTTGGTTGAAGTACTATTCGGCGCAGCACTAATAGATTCGCTCTTAGTTGAAGTACTGTCCGGTGCAGCGCTGGTAGATTCACTTTTAGTTGAAGTACTATCCGGCGTTACACTAGTAGATTCGCTCTTAGTCGAAGTACTATCCGGTGCAACACTAGTAGATTCGCTCTTAGTTGAAGTACTATCTGGTGTGGCGCTGGTAGATTCATTTTTAGTTGAAGTACTATCTGGTGTGGCGCTGGTAGATTCATTTTTAGTTGAAGTACTATCCGGCGTTACACTAGTAGACTCACTCTTAGTCGAAGTACTGTCCGGTGTAATACTAATAGATTCACTCTTAGTCGAAGTACTGTCCGATGCAACACTAGTTGACTCGCTCTTAGTGGAAGTGCTATCCGGCGCAGCACTGGTAGATTCGCTCTTAGTCGAAGTACTGTCCGGTGCAACACTAGTAGATTCGCTCTTAGTTGAAGTACTATCTGGTGTGGTACTGGTAGAAGTGCTGTCACTTGAAGGGGTATCATCTGATCCAAGTTTGAAATAAACACCATATTCATGATTATAACCGATACTTGTAATATTAACGTGCATATTTTCATACAAGTTACTGCTTTGGACGTCCTGGCTAGTTAGTGGGAAACGATAAATGATAATATATTGCTGGCCAACCTGGCTGGTTTGAACTTTTTTACCATTTTGGAACGTGATACTGTCAGTGCCATAACTTTCAGGGACAGTAACCGTAACGTCTAATTGATACTTTTGCTCGCCTAAATCAGTCAATTGAGCAAGAGGGCTAATAAAGTTACTGGCCACCGAAGTCTGATTGCTACCATCGCCTTTCAAAACTGCCAATTTAATCGTTTTAGTTTGATTGTCTGAGTTAGATTTTACTTGGATTGGTTGGGTAATTGAGCCAGTAAAACGTTGCGTTAGGGCACTAAGTCCTTTGGCATTGCTCCAAGAAAAGTGAGCATCTTGTGTTTTAGTAATATTGTCATAAATAATTTTATTATCTGGGCCAACGGTTGCTTTAGTGTCACTAGCTGGTACCAAGGTAATAATTTGTCCATTGATATCTTTAATGGGAATTGTTTGAATATGTTTTGTACCGTTTTGTAAAGTGAACTCAGGTAAGGTTAAATTCTGATTACGAACGTTTAAACTTTGGAGTTGGCTTAGATTCTGCAAAGGACTCAAGTCAGTTACTTGATTTTTTAAAAGATTTAAGGTTTGTAATTCAGTTAAGTTCTTTAGCGGTGTTAAATCTTGAATTTGATTGTTACTAAGAGTCAGCTCTTGTAAATGAGTTAAATTGGCTAGGGAATCTAACTTAACGATGCTATTTTTATCCAAATAAAGGACTTTTAGTTGAGACAGATTAGCTAGTGGCGTTAAATCGGAAATCTTGTAATTGAAGTCTAAAGATAAACTTTCTAATTTAGTTAATTGACCAACAACCTTCAAGCTATCATTATCGACGTTACTTTGACTAAGCGATAAAAGAGTTAAATTGGGCATGTTTTTCAAGGCGGAAACGTCTTGAATTTGGTTTAAACCAACCCGAAGTTCTTGTAAATTCGTTAAACTAGCCAAGGAATCAATGCTTTTAAAAGTATTTTTGGAAATTTTTAGACTGGTAAGCTGCGTTAACTGACTTAAGGGACTCAAATCAGCAATTTTGTTGGACATTAAACTTAAACTATGTAATTGCGTTAGTTTAGTTAAATCAGGTACGGCGGTTAATTTTGTATCTTGCAGGTCAAGTGATTCTAATCCGGTTAAATTACTAATAATTTGTAATTGTTCGGCTTGGCTGCCATAGTTATTTCCAGCTAGAGATAAATCTTTTAGATTGGTTAGATTTTTTAATACAGCTAAATCAGGTAACTGATCACTTTTATTAAGCGTAAAGCTTAACTTTTCTAACTGATGTAAGTTAGCTAATGGACTAAGATCACTGATTTTATCAAAACTAATATCTAACGTCTTTAAATTAGTTGCATATTGTAAGCCAGTTAAATTAGTGATATCACTAGCTCGAAGATTTAAATCCGTCAGTTGTTGCATTTGCTCCTGAGTAAATTGTGAGCTTTTCAATTGGTTAGCAACTTCCTTTTGCAACTTAGTATCCGGCATCCATTGATTGATATCGTTTATTTGTTTAGCATCGCTGTCCGTTGTACTAATAGTTGATTGCGATAGAGTCGATTCAGATCCGGCAGTACTTGTGTTGGTGGAATTGATGGATTGACTTTCAACAACAATAGGGGCAGTTGAAGTCGAGGTATCTTGGGATTGTGGTTTAGTCTCACTGTTTTGAACTGTAGTGACACTATTATTTGACGTTACGTCAGCGGACACAGGAGTTGGATTAAGGCTGATTAGTAAGGCGACATTAGCCAAACTAAGGCCGGCAACAACCCATTGTTTACCAGATTTATATAGTTTAAAGTGTTCCATTTGAGGTCCCTCATTTTCTTTTACGTAAAAACTAAATATTACAATACTAATTAAATCATAATTCTAAATTAGTAATATAACAAGTAGACCAATCTTATTTATGTTTTTTATAACTAAAAAAACTATAATTGTTTATGTGAATACTCAGTGTTTTAAACGTCTAAATAGTTAGGAGCCAAATGATGAAAATAGCAATAATTGGTGCGGGTCCGCGGGGACTTTTGATTGTCCAACAGGTCTTAGCGCAATTGCCTAAGGCTCAGGTTAAACTGTTTGACCCATTTTCCATTGGAGGACAAACTTGGCAGACTGCTCAACCAGCTAATTTAATTATGAATACGCCAGCTGAACAAGTACAAGAATTTGATTTTGTGCCTAATTTGTTTGAATGGAGTCAAGAACAAGCCGAGGATTTTATTAAAAGTGAACCGTCTATTAGTGATGATCTACTTCAAGATTTACGTGGGTTAGCTGGGAATGATTATCCAACTCGTCGGTTATTTGGTGCCTATTTGAAGTTTTGTTTCCAAACTTTACCAGTTACTAAGCATCTAAAGGTAGAAAAAAGTTTAGTTTCTAAAATTGAGCAACAAGATGGACAATGGTGGTTAAGTTGGGAATCGTATCAGGAAGACTTTGACCAAGTGGTCATTACCATCAGTAGCGGTCGAGAAGGGTTGCGTGACCAGACGAAGGCATTGTTTGAGGGTGCTCAACGAAATAACTTAGTTTATCAAGTGCCAAGTGTTCAGATGCCCACGGGATTAATTGCGACTATACCAGCTAGTGAAAATGTGATTATACGTGGATTGGGATTGAATTTTTATGACATTTTGGCACAATTTTTAGCACACTGGCAGGGTAGTTTTTACCGCAATCAAGAAAATTTACTACAATACCAATCTAGTGGAAAAGAGCAACAATTGATTGTTGGCTCACGCAGTGGTTTACCTCATTATCCGCGTCCATTAAATCAGGACGGGTCGGATAGTGAGAGACCGGGACGTTTTTTGTCGGTTGAAAAAGTTAAAAGATGGGCAGCTGCAAAAGGTTGTTCGCATTATCAAGCTTTTAATCAATTGATTCGTTTAGAAGTAGAGTTGTCTTATTATAAGCGCCAACTTAAAATGAAAGGCGATGTTGATTGTGTTCAGTTTGAAAAAGATTTTGTGGCCCAAGCTGGCCTGCCAATTGAGTATAATTTATCGCCGTTAGACTGGTCGGCAGTTTTGAACCCATTGCAAAATGTTGTCGATAATAACTACCAATCTCATGCTTTGAAGTGGCTGGACCAGGTAACAGCCGATGCTAATCGTGGTAGTCGTAATGGTTTTCTATTAACTGGATTGGATACGATTCGGGGACTTTACAATACGATTCGTGATATCTATATTGATCCAATTATTAGTGATGATAATTTTAAAAATCAATTTTTAACAGACTTTGCTCGTCATTTTACCTTCTTAATTTCAGGAGCGCCCAGTTTTCGACTGGAGCAGTTATCGGCTTTAATTAGAGCTGGAGTAGTGGAGTTACTGCCACCTAAGATGGAAGTTGAATTAATCAGCGGACAATTTCAGGCATTTTCTAGCTTGACTGTCAATAATAAGTTTAGTGCTAACTACTTATTTGAAGCTCGTCAACCAAGTCGTAATTTAACTGATAGTGACAATCCTTTGATTAAAAATTTATTGGCAAAGGGATGGTTAACCCATCGCATTCTAAAAGTTAATGATCAAAAAATTGCTCTAGCATGTCCACATATCAATGAAAATTATCAGGTTTTTAACAAAGATGGTCAGTTAGTCGAAAGCTTATTTGTCTTCAGTCAGTTAAACGAAGGGGAACGCTGGTTAACTAATGTTTGTCCACGGAGTGGGGATGATTATGCTCGCCGAGCAGCTCAGAAGATTGTGCGAGCGATTCAATCTAATCGGTCATAAAATATACTCGTTTTAAGGCAATCGGTACTGAAGCTGTGCTATGATAAATCCGGTTTAGCAATTGAAGTATCTGCTAGGAGGCATGTTTATGTATACAGATTTAAATCAAAAAGTTGCGGTAATCACCGGTGGTTCAAGAGGAATTGGTCGGGCGATTGCCCATCGATATGCTCAGGAACACATGAGATTAGTTATTAACTATCATGATGATCCCCAGGGAGCTCATGATGCCGTGGCTGACATCCAAGCTAATGGTGGACAAGCGGTCGCAGTTCAAGCTGATATTTCTACAGAAGAAGGCGTACAGGCATTACTAGATGCAGCCATCGAAAACTTTGGTGGACTTGATGTTTGGGTCAATAATGCTGGTATGGAAATTCAAAAGCCGACCCATGAAGTGAGTTTGGCCGATTGGAATAAGGTTTTGGATGTCAACTTGACCGGCGTGTTTATGGGGGCCAAGGCGGCTTTAAATTACTGGTTATCCAAACATCAGACTGGTAATATCATTAACATGTCTTCGGTTCATCAACAAATTCCTTGGCCAACTTTTGCTAGTTATGCAACTGCTAAAGGTGGTGTGAAGTTGTTTACGGAAACAATTGCTATGGAATACGCTCCACAGCAAATTCGGGTTAATGCGATTGCACCTGGTGCAATTAACACACCAATTAATGCCGAAAAATTTGCTGACCCTAAACAATATGCGTTAACTCAGTCGATGATTCCGATGGAAAAAATCGGCGATCCTGAGGATGTTGCTGATGCAGCTGCTTGGCTGGCTTCTGATCAAGCTAAGTATGTTACTGGAACGACATTGTTTGTTGATGGCGGTATGACCCTGTATGCTAATTTTCAAGGCGGCCGCGGTTAATAATCAATAATAAAAAGCAGACCAATATCGGTCTGCTTTTTATTATTGATTATTCAAATTGGTATTGTTGCAATATTTATAGGTAGTTATTTAATACTAGGAGTCTCAACATAAATAACGGCTTAAATTTATGAAAGTAAAAATGTAAATGCTTTGATTACTGACGTTTTTATTATAATTTGTAAAACATAAAATGGTATAATGATTGCTAGCAAAAGCCCATTTAGAATTATTTTGGTTTAGGATTTATATACACCTTGTGGGAGGTTACAATGGAAAAACGGTGGAAACTGATTAAAGTCGGTAGTTTGCTGGTTAATACTTTAGTTGCGGTGTCAGCAACTGGTTTTATTATGTCGGCGCAGGCTAGTGCCTCAACAAATGAGACTAGTTTAGCCCCACTGCAGAGTTATGATAGCCATTATTGGCAAGCGAATTCTCTGAATCAGGTTCAGCAGCAAATTGCTAACCAAAATAAGCAAACAGATATGGATAATTATGTGGTTTGTTGGGGAGATACATTAACAACAATAGCTACAGCCTATCACCTTTCAGTTGATGATTTAGTACAGCGTTATCAAATCCCAAACCGAGATTTGATTTGGGCTGGTTATACTTTGGGTCAGCAACATAAAGTATTGAGTTACAGCGCTGGAAATAAGCAACCGCTAATTGATCGTGATCAATCTTCAACGACCAATAATTCAGCCTTTGAAGGTGGGATTGCCCAGGCCAATTCGGAAACTACGTCGTCGGGTATCAATCCGATTAGTACGACTGTAGCACCTAATTATCCGACTAGTTTTAGTGCTTCAACAAACCAAATTGTAAGCACTAGCCAATCGGTTTCGAACCATACTAGCCAACAACCTAGTATTTCAGTAAGTCAAAGTGTGATGCCGACTGACAGCACTAGTCAACAGCCTAGTATTTCAGTAAGTCAAAGCGTGATGCCGGCTAACAGCACTAGCCAACAACCTAGCATTTCAGTAAGTCAAAGTGTGATGCCGACTGACAGCACTAGCCAACAACCTAGTATTTCAGTAAGTCAAAGTGTGGCATCGACTGAGAGCATTAGTTCTCAGACCAGTACATCTAATAGTGCAATTAATCCAACTAGTCCATCGAATAGTCAAAACACTGTTGATTCACAATCAATTAGCCTTAGTGTAGCTAATTCTACATTGATTAGTGGAGTTTCTTCGACCAGTCAGGCTGATCGGCTTAGCACTCAAGAAAGCCAAAGTAATTCTGAATATAAGTCAGTAGAAACAAGCGTAGTTGATTCGGTGAGTGCCAGCTTAGTTTCTTCGACATCTAATTCACATAGTTTGTCTCAAAGTCAGTTAGTAAGTGCCAGTGATTCTATTAGCACAGCAAATGCGCTAGCTAAAAGTATTAGTGAATCAACCAGTCAAGCTGTTAGTCAAAGTGATTCAGTAATTAACAGTGCTAGTGCCTCACAAAGCATAGTTGACCAAAGTGCTAGTGCTTCAACTAGCACAGCAAATGCGCTAGCTCAGAGTATCAGTGAATCAACCAG
>NZ_CAKOET010000003.1 GCF_933208495.1 Convivina praedatoris | reverse complement strand
ACCAAAGTGCTAGTGCTTCAACTAGCACAGCAAATGCGCTAGCTCAGAGTATCAGTGAATCAACCAGCCAAGCTGTTAGCCAAAGTGATTCAGTAATTAACAGTACTAGTGTCTCACAAAGCACAGTTGACCAAAGTGCTAGTGCTTCAACTAGCACAGCAAATGCGCTAGCTCAGAGTATCAGTGAATCAACCAGTCAAGCTGTTAGCCAAAGTGATTCAGTAATTAACAGTACTAGTGTCTCACAAAGCATAGTTGACCAAAGTGCTAGTGCTTCAACTAGCACAGCAAATGCGCTAGCTAAAAGTATTAGTGAATCAACCAGCCAAGTTGTTAGCCAATCGGCTAGTGTTAGTGCTAGCCAAAGTGGTTCTGAAAGTGAACAGGTTACAATCAAAAAGCAAGATATCTTTAGTATTGTTAATCCAACGTGGATTAATGATGCAGATATTAGTAAAGGGCGTAATCATGATCGCCAGGACTTAGGCATTATTCTAGGCAAGGGTAACAGTATTCGACTTCGACAAGTTAATCCTAATTTTAAGGATAAGTTGACTTTGCGTCTTTTGGGCGATGATAGTGCTATTGAACAGGAAGCTAGTGTTGGTAATGATTGGGTAACGATAACGGCTAAAGACAACTTTGTGCCTTTCATTGAAACACCACTTGGAGAGAATGGCGCTCAAATTGAATATGAAATAGTATCACCAACTGATCAAAAGAAACTGCCAATTTATCAGTTTGGGCAGAATCAATCTGAATTTTTCCAAACATGGCAGCAAAGTCAAGCTGAATATGGTTTGATTAAAAGTAAATCATTTCAAATGTTAGTTCCAATAAAAAATTATGATTTATTGAAACAAAACCCGAGTTTCAAAAGCTTAGACTCATTGATTAATTATTACGAGGGTATCTTTGCTAAGTATAATGAAATTGCTGGTTTTGATAATTCTTCTAATCTAAATCGTAATAGCCAAAACCGTTACTTCATCAAGGCAGATATCAGTGGAATTGGTTACGCCTATTATGGACATCGTTGGACAGCCCAGCATGGGGATCATATTGATATGTATTTGCATGGCCCTGAAGAAGGTACATGGAATGCTGACGTTGCCCACTGGGGTACCCTGCATGAAATTGCTCATGGGTATCAAGCTGGTTTTGACGATCAAGGAATGTATACTAGAGAAGTTTCCAATAATTTGTTCTGTATCCAATATGAGTATGAAAAGTATGGCAAACGTGCAGATCAAGTTGGCTGGCTTTTTGATTTTGGTAATCGTAAAGCGGTGGAAGATGCGATGGATGTAGCATGGGTGAATGGTAATCATTCCTATGAGGCAATGGATAATCGTCAAAAGTTGATTTTACTAACAATGTTAAGACAAAAAGCTGGTAATGGCGCGCATACTGAACTCTATAAAGGATATCGTGAATTAGCCAGTCAGCCTGGTTTTGATGCTAAACGTTATCCGCTTCCTGATTTGTTAAACCAATATTATAGTGATTATAGTCAGCAAGATTTCACACCTGTCTTAGAAAATTGGGGTCTTAAATTAAACACCGATCAAGCAGATCGTAATCGAGATCGTGGCTATCATCCAGTAGCACATTTGATTGATGTGGTGCCAGCTGACAGTTTGAAAGCTGCGCGACAGTTGTTGGATCCTAATATTTTGATTAATTCTAATTTTGAGCTAGTTCAAAATAAGGATATTCAAGCCCTTGGCTTACATGGTAACTTAACGGTTAACCTAGTCGGTGATCAATTAACTGAGCTCCAAGGACAGCAGCTGATACTAAAAGACGGTAATCAAGTAGTAGCCAGTCAAACGATTACTGGTAATCAAGTAATCTTTAATCAGGTGCCAAATGGTATTTATGATGTCGTATTAGCTGGTAATCGTACCGATCAAATTTTTACCACTCAAAAGTATGCTCTGGTTAAGGAAGCAGACAACAGTTTGAATTTGAATTTCCAGGTGCAAGCACGCAGCCAACTACTTAATCAAGCAATTGACTTTAGAGGCTACGCTGATCGTACCGCGGCGACCTTAACGACTGATTTAAGTGCTGGTTTGGTTCATTTCAATGTGATTAATAATCAACCTCATGAGTATATTAATGATGACTATATCAAATTGACAGTCAAAGATACTCAGGGGCAGATTACTTATCAAACCGTTCTTAAAGGTAAGACTGCTGTCGTTGGGGATAATGTTTTTAAGATTAATCCTGGAGATACAATTGAAATTTATCATAGGGAAACGAAAACTCGTTTACAATCAAGTGATGATTTGATTAATAAGAATAGTTCTACAAACGTATTAACCGTCACTCAGTATGGATTGGAAAATAAAGCCTTAAGTACAACAGCTAAAGAAATTTTGTTGCAAAAAATTGATGCATTAGGTAATAAGCTTGAAGCTGATGCTAGTTATGGTAACTTAGCTGGTTCAGATCGTATTAAAAACTTGAAACTAGCCATTCAAGGGTTAGATGCAGAAACACAAAAAACTTTGATGACTAAATTTGGTAACCTATTTCAATAATTAAGCTAGAAAAAAGCATGAATCCGAAAATTAATTCGAGTTCATGCTTTTTATTGAACATTTTACGATTAAAGTAACTTAGAAGTCTTTAATTTGATGTTGTTAGAATAGTCAACTGGAATGTCAATCACGACTGGACCGTCAATTTCAAAGGCCCGGTCAAGAGCATCCTTAAATTCGATTAAACTATTGACTCGAATACCAGTTGCACCATAGCCATCCGCAATTTTGGCATAGTTAATATTGTTAAAGTCAACACCAGAATCTTTACCATATTTGGCAATTTCTTGGAATCGAACCATGTCATAGTGTGAATCATTCCAAATCAATTGGACAATATTTGACTTCAACCGAACCGCTGTTTCCAAATCCTGTCCAGAAAATAGGAAACCACCATCACCAGAAATTGAAACAATCTTTTGATTGGGGCGAATCAATGAGGCGCTAATCGCCCAAGGCAGAGCCACACCTAGTGTTTGCATCCCGTTACTAAAGAGTAGTGTTCGGGGGCTATAAGATTCAAAATACCGCGCCATCCAAATATAGTGACTACCGATATCAACAGTTACAGTGGTATCGTTGTTTACTTTATTTTGAAGCACTTCCAAAATTTGAAGGGGATTGAGCTTATTTTGTTCAGTTGGTTTAGCTAAGTAATCACGGTAGTTAGCATCATCAATAGCTGCATACTTAGCACGTAAATCATCCAATTCCTGTTGCCGGTTGGTATCAAAATCAGGCTTAGTTGGTAGTGATTCTTTAATGGCGGTCAAGGTTTCAGCAATACTACTTTGAATTTTTAGCTTGGGCTGGAAATCATTGGATAACTCGGCCTGGACTTCATCAATACAGATAATTGGCGTAGCATCATTATTCCAATTGCGAGGTTCATACTCAACTGGATCGTAACCAACAGTCAAAATTAAGTCACTATCGCGTAAAACGGAATCCCCCAATTGGTTCTTAAAGAGGCCAATTCGGCCGAAAAATTTGTTGAGCTGTGTTTTAGATACTGCACCGGCACCTTGGAAAGTTTCGACCACAGGAAGAGCAAATTGATCAATTAATGCTCGCAAAGCAGCTGTGTTTTCTGGGCTTGAAGCGCGCATTCCAGCTAAAATCACAGGGGCCTTGGCGGTCTTAATTTTTTCGCTAATGCTATTTAAAATACTTGGGCTAGGCTGACCATAATCAACTTCAGTCAAGGGGTTCAATACTGGCCGAGTGACTTCTTGGGCGAGAACATTCTGTGGTAGGGAAATGAACGTGGCTCCTTGCTTGGGTGAAATTGCAGTTTGGTAAGCATTAGTGAAGACTTCGGAAACGTTGTTAGAATCTTCCACCTCGACACTGCTTTTGGTAACTTCTTTTAGCAAATTAGCACTGTTAACGGCTTGGTGGGTTGCTCGGTTTAAATCATCTTGAGGAACTTGTCCACCCAAGGCGATTAGAGGATCACCTTCGCTGGTAGCGGTGAGTAGACCGGTTGTTAAGTTTGTCACACCGGGTCCTGAAGTAACAATTGCTACACCAGGTTTACCAGTTAGGCGACCAATCGCCGCTGCCATAAAGATAGCATTTTGTTCGTGGCGTGTTACAATCAACTCAGGAGCACGTGGATCCTTGTGGTATTGCAATGTTTCAAACAATAAATCTACTTTGGCACCTGGAATACCAAAACAGTATTGGATTCCTTGGTTAATCATTGATTGTACGAGTGCTTCAGCACCGTTCATTTCTTTATTTTCCAAAATTAGTCCTCCTAATTATTTTAAGAAAGTGACGCAACAACATGGACACAACAACATTATACCAGCATTCAACCCTCGCGGACTTGACCGCTGGTTTATTTTCTGGTACGCTACCTGTTTCACAATTACTACAGCATGGTAATACTGGTATTGGTACTGGAGATGGATTAGATGGTGAATTAATTATTTTGGATGGTCAAGTTAATCAAATCACTGGTGATGGGGAAGTTAGGGAACTAGCACCTAAAGATATGGTTCCTTTTGCCAACGTACATTTTGCAGATTATCAATCAATTGGTGAATATCAAAAGATGGACAAGGATGAAACATTGGCTAAAATTGCCCAAGAAAAAATTTGGAATAATATTTTCTATTCATTTATGTTGAAAGGGAACTTCACCCGGGTGAAGACTCGTTCTGTTCATAAACAAAAACAACCATATCCTAGTTTAGCCCAAGCAGCTCAAAAGCAAGGCGTTTTTGAGAGGGAAAATATTAGTGGCCAGATGTTAGGCTATTATGCGCCTAGTCTTTATAACGGTGTGGCCGTGGGCGGTTTTCACTACCATTTTATTAGTGATGATCATTTATTTGGTGGCCATGTTTTGGACTTTGAGCTTAATCAAGCTAGTTTAGGTTTACAAATGTTTGATAATTTAGTACAACATTTTCCCGTTGAATCTGTCGATTTCATGAATTTTGATTACAGTCAGCACCACGATATTGCTGAACAAATCAGTCATGCTGAAAAATAATCAAGTGATGTAAAATAACGCCTTTGGGCGTTATTTTTTATGACTCAAAAGCTATTATTTTTGGCAAATGTGGTTGACATAATATTATTTAATTTAAATAAATAATTCTCTTAATTACTGATATAAAGCGATTTTTTAAATTTTAGGGGGCTTGACAAAAAAGTGATATTCCAGTAAAATACTGGGAGTAATTAGAGTAGGTCGCGGACTTTCTGTTTGCGACCTTTGTTTTTAAATGGGGGCAACTGATATGGCACAACGTATTCCGCAGACTGTCATTGATGAAGTTCGGCAAAAGACCAATATCGTTGATTTGATTGGGCAGTATACCCAGTTAGTTAAACGTGGTAAAGAGTGGAATGGGTCTTGTCCATTTCATGAAGATCGACGGCCTTCTTTGTTCGTTGACGAAAAGAAGCAAGTGTTTCACTGTTTTTCTTGCGGTCGGTCAGGGACGATTTTTTCTTTTCTAATGGAAAAGGAAAATTTAACCTATCCAGCTGCGATAGAATCTTTGGCTCAAGCGGCCGGAATGCCCCTTGATCCGCGTTATCAGAATCAAGGGGAAGGACCTCAAGAGCAACGTTTCACGGCGATTTATCAGTTGTACTCAGCAGCTCAACGCCTGTATCAGCATATTTTGCTAAACACTACGGCAGGGGAACAAGCCTTAGATTACCTACATGAACAACGTGGAGTTGACGACGAACTAATCCGTCAATATGGAATTGGTTTTGTTCCTAGTGATAATGTTTTGCTTTCCTATGCAAAGGAGCAGGAACTCAGTCCACAACTACAAAACGATTCGAATTTGTTTTTAACTAACGAGGCTGGTCAAAGGCGTGATCGCTTTGCTAATCGAATTGTTTGGCCAATCGCTAATGCCAGTGGTCAAGTAGTTGGTTTTTCCGGACGAGCCTTAGATTCTAAAAATCCGATTAAGTATATGAATAGTCCTGAAAGTGAATTTTTCAATAAAGGGCAACTTTTATATAATCTTGATCAAGTTAAAAACAACATTCGCCAAGCTAGCACGGCCATGATTTTGGAAGGTTTCATGGATGTCATGTCCGTCAATATGCTTGACCCAGCAATCGGGTTGGCGACGATGGGGACTGCTCTAACTAATGACCACGTTCGCCAAATTGAACGTTTGGCCAAAAAAGTTTTACTAGTTTACGATGGTGATCAGGCTGGGCAGAATGCAGCTAAGCGCAGTATTGCCTTAATTAATCAAGAAGCACCTAAAATTGAAGTGGGTGTTATTGTTCTACCGGATAATTTGGATCCTGACGAAATGCGGTTACAACGGGGGTTGCCTGCGTTACAAAATTCGCTCCAGCAAGGGGTCCTGACGCCCGTTGAATTCTTAGTTAGTGCCGCTCGTACGGGGCGAAATCTTTCCAACCAAGCTCAATATTTAGATTTCTTAAAAGAAGTCATGGTGATTTTAAAACAGGCTAGTCCGGTTGAACAAGATATTCAGCTTAATCGCTTGAGTGAGGAATTTGGTACGGATAAGGGCGCCTTGCAGCAACAGTTAGCGACAACAACGTTTCCTAAAGTTCGCCAAGAAACCACAGATTCTGGCTTAATTCTGCCACCCCATGCATTGGTTGAACCTGATTTAAATGCATATTTGCCGGGTTCTTCCATTAGTCGGATTGAACTAGCTGAACGGGGATTGATCATGGCAATGATTAAATCGCCGGCTATGATGAGCTACGTGAAATCCCAAGCCGGTTTCGCCTTTGTGCATTCCGATTACCAGTTAATTATGATGCTGATTGAGGTCTATCAGCAAAATGTTGGTTCGGATTTTGATTTAGCTAAGTTTATGGATTTTATTCAAAAACCAGCCCTAAATCAAAAAATTATGGCAATTGAAAGAGAATTTGGTGATTTAGCCGTGGAACGGGATGCTGTCCAGGACTACCTTCGGGTGGTTATGCGAGAAGCCCCTTACGAAAATAAGCTAAACGAGTTGACGCAAGCGATTCGCTTAGCTAAACAGCAGCATGATGATAGCAAGTTAATTCAGCTTTCAACAGAGTTAATTAACTTAAAGCGTCAGATGCAACACGATAGGAGATAGTATGGCAAAAATTTCAAGTTCAAGTAAAATTTCAGAAATTAAAGACTACTTAAATGAGCAAGGAATCGCCTTTAATGGCCGTGCACGGAAGGCAGAACTTTTAGCATTAGCTGAAGGAAAGTCGCCGGAAGAAGCTGCCGAAGCGGGGCGTAAGGTTAGTCACCATACCGCTAAAAAGTCTGGACCCATTAAAAGCGCTGCCTATGAAAAACAAGTGCGAGAATTATTGAAAGAATTCAAGCCAGCTAAACAGATTCTATATAAGGAACTTTCTCAACGAATTGCTGAACCTTTCCATTTGGATGGAGAAAACATCGAACGTTTGATGGAAAAGGTTGAAGATGCTGGAATCGCCATTGTTGATGAATCTGGTGATCCTGCTCCTGAAGTGCTGAAAGCCAAGCAAAATAAGCCATCCAAGGAAGAATTAGAATCTGCTGAAAATACGGCTGGGATTAAGATTAATGATCCCGTGCGGATGTACTTAAAGGAAATTGGTCGAGTTAGCCTGTTAAAAGGTGATGAAGAAATCGAGCTGTCCAAGCGAATTGAAGCTGGTGATTTAGAAGCTAAACAAGAATTAGCCGAAGCCAACCTACGTTTGGTGGTGTCGATTGCTAAGCGTTATGTTGGGCGTGGTATGCAATTCTTGGATTTGATTCAAGAAGGAAACATGGGTTTGATGAAAGCCGTTGATAAGTTCGACTATACCAAGGGATTTAAGTTTTCAACCTATGCCACTTGGTGGATTCGTCAGGCTATTACTCGTGCCATTGCTGATCAAGCCCGGACGATTCGTGTACCGGTCCACATGGTCGAAACAATTAATAAGTTAATTCGAATTCAGCGTCAACTGCTTCAAGATTTGGGTCGTGAACCGATGCCAGAAGAAATTGGAGCCGAAATGGACTTGACTGCTGATAAGGTTCGTGAAATTCTTAAAATCGCGCAAGAACCTGTTTCTCTAGAAACCCCAATTGGTGAAGAGGATGATTCGCATTTGGGTGATTTCATTGAAGATAACGAGGCCGTTTCACCGGCCGATTCAGCAGCCTATGAAATGTTGCGTGAACAATTAGAATCGGTCCTAGATACCTTAACAGATCGAGAAGAAAACGTTTTGCGTCTTCGTTTTGGTTTGGAAGATGGTCGGACACGTACTTTGGAAGAAGTTGGCCGAGTATTTGGTGTTACCCGTGAGCGGATTCGTCAAATTGAAGCGAAAGCATTGCGGAAGTTACGGCATCCAAGTCGTTCTAAGCACTTAAAGGACTTCATGGACGAAGATTAATAGCAATTTTAAAAAGCCACGCCAATCCGTGGCTTTTCTTATGGGCCTATGCTAAACTAAAAATCAGCGGTTCATCAACCATCCCGCTCTAAAAAAACTAGGAGAGAAAAGCATGAATTCTCAGGAACAAGGTCGTTCACAGACTTATAATTTAACAGTAACAGCAATTGTTGCCGCTTTATATGTGGCCATTACCACGGTAGTTGCCCCGTTTAGCTTTGGCCCCGTCCAACTCCGTTTATCAGAAGGATTAAACCATCTGGCCGCTTGGAATAAGCGCTATATCATCGCTTTGGGACTCGGGGTATTAATTTCCAACTTCCTATCACCCCTTGGCTGGATTGACTGGGTATTTGGTACTTTGGGAACGGTTATCATGACTAGCTTAACCTATTATTTTAGCCGTTCAGTCAAAAGTACCTTAGCCAAGTTAGCAATCAGTACCCTGATTATTTCTACGATTGGTATGGCTATTTTAGCCGCTGAGTTTACCTTTGCTTTTAATATTCATGCTGCCGGTGCCAGTGCTCCAGCAGATCTACATGCTAACATTTTAGGGCAGTGGTTATCTTTTTACTTGATGGTTCTGCCTGGCGAACTAGCTTCCTTAATCGTCGGTGGTATCGTTATCTTTGCCTTGGAAAAAGTGGTAAATCTTAGCAAATGATTGAACAAAATTATCAAAATAAAAATATTTTATTAACCGGTGCCGCGTCTGGCATCGGTTTTTCTCAATTAGAGACTTATTTATCGACTGGGGCTCAGGTTTGGGCATTAGATCAGCAGACTATTCCGCTCAGTCACCCCAATTTGCATGCAATTCAAATTGATTTACGTAATCATCAGCAGTTGCAATCTTTAGCGGCTGAATTGGTGGCTGAATGTACCTTTAATATTCTCTTAAACACTGCCGGAATATTAGATGGCTTTCAACCGACTTTAGCCACCGATTGGCAGTTATGGCAGGATGTTTGGGCAACGAATGTTACGCCTATGTATTTGCTGACCAATGCCTGTTTACCAGGAATGTTAGCCCAGCAGCGTGGTCATATTGTTAATATGGCCTCCATTGCTGGTTTGATTGCTGGAGGTGGTGGGGCAGCATACACCACTAGTAAACATGCTATTGTTGGCTATACCAAACAACTAGCTCTGGATTATGCTAGTCAGGGTATTCATGCCAATGCGATTGCGCCAGGAGCAATTGAAACCCCGATGAATGCAGCTGATTTTGCGGGTAATGGTGACATGGCTCGACAAGTTGCCAATCAAACACCCGCCCGTCGTTGGGCCAAACCCCAAGAGGTAGCCGATTTAACTTTATATTTAACTAGTCCACAAGCTGATTATTTAAATGGGGTAGTCGTGCCCATTGACGGTGGGTGGTCACTGGGACATTAGAAAATAATTTGAAAGTCAGTCAAGCATGTCTTACACTGAACATAACATTTGATGCAGTGAAAGGATGGTAATTATGGTAGAGCGCGTATTAAACCAAACAATGACACTTAGCAACGGTGTAGAAATTCCGGTCTTAGGACTGGGTGTTTGGAAGAGTTCAAACACGGAAGCTTCTGATGCGGTTCAAAGTGCAATCAGGAATGGTTATCGTTTAATTGATACCGCCAAACAGTATGGTAATCAGCCGGGCGTTGGAGTTGGAATTCAAAAGGCCTTAAAAGACAATCATCTTAATCGTAAGGATTTGTTTATTACGACTAAAGTTTACAATGGTGATCAAGGTTATGAGTCAACCTTGCGTGCCTTTGAGGAACAGTTAAAAGAATTACGGTTAACTTATTTAGACTTATATCTAATTCATTGGCCTGTGGATGGTAAATATATTGATACCTGGCGGGCCATGGAAAAGCTCTACCGTGAAGGCCGAGTGCGTGCGATTGGCGTTTCTAATTTTGATATTAGTTGCTTGCAAGACTTACTAGACCATACTGACATCATGCCCCAGGTGAACCAAATGGAATTTAATCCCTTGGTGCAAGAAGAAGAATTAATAGGCTATATGAATGCCATTGGCATGTCCATGGAAGCTTGGTCACCACTAGGTGGTGGGCAAGCCCTAAACAATCCGACAATTCTTGAAATTGCTCAAAAACATGATAAGACGAGTGCTCAAGTGATTTTGCGCTTTAACTATCAGATGGGCTTAATCACTATTCCAAAATCGGTTCACGAAGAGCGGATTATTGCTAATACCATGCTAGATGATTTTGAATTATCCGAGTCTGAAATGTTGGCTATCCAACAACTAAATCAAGAGAAACGTAGCCTTTGGTATGAAGATTTTGCCTGGCACACGCCGCATCGTCAACAGGCCTTTGCCGATAGTGTAGATAGTTGGGATGACCGTTCCGAATATTTACCTAAATGATGAATCTTTAAAAGTCCTGTAAAGGGCTTTTTTATATCGGTTAAACATGTCGAAAAAGTAATAAGATATGCCTGTTTAAGTTGACTTTCTGGTTGGTTGTACGTATAGTAGCAGACATATGGACAGTACCTTTCAGGTCTGTTAAAACGCGGATTTTTAGCCAATAGGAGGCGAAATATACATGGCATTTTTGGAGCTTCAAGACATATATAAATCATATTTTTTGGGTCGTGAAGAATTTCCAGTTTTAAAGGGAATTAATCTGTCCTTTAATAAGGGTGAATTTGTTTCGATTCTAGGTGAATCGGGTGGTGGTAAAACCACTTTAATGAATATCATCGGGGGACTAGACCGTCGTTTTAGTGGGACGGTGACGGTTGACGGAGAGGTTCTTGATCATGAACAAGAAAAGGCCTTAGATCTTTATCGTCGGAAAACAATTGGTTATATTTTTCAAAGTTTCAATTTGATTAACTACCAAACTAATCTAGAAAATGTCGAAACATCATTGAACATGACTAGCCTGTCAGGTAGTCAACGGAAACAACAAGCCATTGAACTTTTAAAAAAAGTTGGCTTAGAAGGGCATATCAATAAATATCCATCGCAACTATCAGGAGGACAAAAGCAACGAGTAGCCATTGCTCGAGCCCTAGCAGGTGATCCTGATATTATGATTGCTGATGAACCAACGGGTGCCTTGGATTCCGGTAATACCAATGAAGTGTTGGAATTACTAGATCAAATTGCTCGCGAAGGTAAGTTGGTGATTGTTGTTACCCATTCACAAGATGTAGCCAATTATGGTACTCGGATTGTGCATATGGAAGACGGACATATTGATCAACAAGAACAGCTCAAGAAACCATATTCTTCCCATCAATATGAACGTAATCGTGGGGTTAAGTCTCGGCCCCTATCTCGTCGGACCCTTTGGGACATGGCCTTTGACCACTTGAAATTTAAAAAACTCCAAAATTTTTTAATTATTCTAGGATCCTCTATTGGTTTAGGGGCTGTGATTCTCTTCTTAGGTCTTGGTAGTGGGGTTAAGGGATATATTAGCAAACAGGTTACGGACACTATTAATCCTAATTATCCAACTGTCACCAAGCGAATTTCAACGGACAATAATGCGTCTGATGAAGATGAGCAAAATGCGCTTTCACAAGCCCTACAAGATGACTATAATGCCACTGTCATTAGTGATGAAAACCTTGCTAAACTTTCTAAAATTAACCATGTTAGTAAGGTTTATCCTGGTTATCAGTTTAGCGGCGTTAGCTTCACGGTTGGCGAACAAAAGAAGACTGGTTCTATTTTTACTTGGACACCAGCCTTTCAAGATAACATGATTAAGGCCGGTCATAAGCCAACCAAGGATGGCGAGATTGTGATTGACCAGTCCTTTGCTAAAAAAATTAATAGCAATTGGAAGTCAGTCATTGGTCAAACAGTAACTATTAATTATTCTGTAACTGATAAAGTTGGAAACGCTGTAGCTGTTACTGGAACTGCCAAGGTTGTCGGTATTACTAAGGCTGACAGCGGTATTAATGCTACTACTGCTGAAACTATTAAGAATCAATTGATTAATGCCGGTGGACAAACGGCTTATAATTCTGTGCCTGTTCATGTTGATGCAACGACTAATGTTAAACAAGTAACCCAAGACATTAAAAAGTTACAGGATGCTAATAAGCATCAAATCTTTAATGTTCAGTCGGTAGGGGACACTTTGACTCAAATCAACACTATTACGAGTCTAGCCTCAAAGGTTTTGGCAGCGATTGCTGGTATTTCCTTGATTGTTTCAGCCATCATGATTATTGTGACGACCTATATGTCAGTAGCCGAACGTACCCAAGAAATTGGTGTGCTAAGGGCATTGGGTGCTCGGGCCAAAGATATTCGCTCACTCTTTACTAATGAAGCACTACTAATGGGTATTATTGCCGCTGTTTTGGCAATTATCATGGCTTTGTTGATTCAAGTAGCGATGAATGCTGCTTTGCATAGTATGATTAGTTACAATATCGTTCAGATTTCAACTGGAGATATTATTCTGGCTGCAATCATGAGTATCTTGATTGCTTGGATTGCTAGTTATGTGCCTTCTCGACAGGCAGCTCATTTGAATACTATTGATGCCTTAGCATCTAACTAAGTTAAAAGGACTTACCATATTTGGCAGGTCCTTTTATTGTGGATTGATATTGTTTAAAATAGTTTTTTTCATAGCTGCTACAGCTGGGACGGCTAATTGACTGTGGTTAATAATCAGGCCCAATTCTCGATAATAAGATTTTTCAAAGGGATAGACGCGAACGTTTCCGGATAATTTTTTCAGAGCTAATTTGGGCAAAATACCCAGTCCTAAACCAGCTTCAACTAGGGCAATAATTGATTGATCATCAATCGAGAAATTAATAGCATTTAAATGAACATTGTAATAATCCAAAGCCGCTTTGGTATCTTGATCATAATCGCTTTTTTGCAAAATAAAATGCTGATCAATTAAATCTTGCTTACTAATTGAGTGACCATTGAGTGGCGTAAAATCTTCTTGTGTGACACATTGAATTTCGTCTTTTATCAAAGAGAAAACGGCCAATGCATCTGTCACCGGCAGAGTAGTGAAGCCAATGTCGATTTTTCCCAACCGAACATCCCGTTGAATTTCAGCAAAGCTAGCTTGTACAATGGCAATTTCGACATCGGGATATTCCTGCGAAAAGTCACGAATAATACTTGGGAGCCAATTAATGCAGACACTGCTAAAGGCTCCGATGGTAATTTTACCACCACGCAGGCCTCGTAAATGATCAGCTAAATTCAGTATTTGTCGTTCCTCATTTAACAAACGCTCGACGATTGGTAAAAGCGCCTGGGCGTCTTGCGTTAGTGCCATTTCTGAGCGATTACGAATAATCAAAGACAAACCTAGTCGACTTTCTAATTGAGTAATAGCGTGGCTAACCGCACTGGGAGTGACATTTAAACGTTGAGCTGCCTTTTGAAATGAGGATAATTCAGCCACTGCGGCAAAAATTTCATAAGAAGAAGTTTTCATAAGAGTCCTTACTTGAAAAAAACTCACTTTAAATTGAAAAAAATGAGTTTTACTTATTGTATCTAGCAGTATAAGCTAAAAATAGTAATAAATACAAATATTGGAGAGTACTTATGGCTGAACAGAAATTAGCCCGAAATTTATCAAAACGACATGTTAGTATGATTGCCTTAGGTGGAACAATCGGAACTGGACTTTTCTTAGGAGCTGGTGATTCCATTCAAAAGGCTGGACCAGCAATCCTTTTGATATATATCATCACTGGATTTTTTATTTTTGCCATGATGCGTGCCCTGGGGGAGCTCTTAGTATCGGATTCCTCAAAACCGGTTTTTATTGATTTTATGGAGGAGTATCTAGGACCCAGAGCGGGATTTATTTTAGGCTGGACCTACTGGCTAGGGTGGATTATCATCGCCATGGCGGAGTTGACGGCGATTGGTAATTACATGCATTTTTGGTTTCCTAATATGCCAATTTGGATTTGGGAATTTGCCTTTTTAGCAGTTTTGTATCTCATTAACGTTACTGCGGTTGAGGCTTTTGGGGAAACTGAATTTTGGTTTTCAATGATTAAGATTACTGCCATTATTGCCATGATTGTGGTTGGTTTTGTGATGGCTATCTTCCAGGTTAAAACCTCAGTTGGCGTAACCCATTTTTCTACACTATGGAGTCATGGGCTGGTTGCCCATCATGGGCATGAACTTTTGGCAGCCTTTCAGATGGCTTTCTTCGCCTTTTTAGGGGTTGAATTTGTCGGTATTACTGCTGCCGAAACTAAAGATCCTTTGGAGACAATTCCTAAGGCTGTTAATTCAATTGTGGTTCGAATTTTAATTTTCTATATTGGTGCTTTGGCCGCTATTATGACGATTCAACCTTGGAGTGACTACAGTGGTAAGATGTCACCTTTCGTCCAAGTGTTTTCTGGAATTGGGATTGCTAGTGCCGCTGGGATAATTAATTTTGTTGTGTTAACGGCTGCGGCTTCATCCTTGAACAGTTCACTCTTTACGACTGGTCGGATGTTATATTCTCTATCAGAAGGGCAGGGACCTTTCTCTAAGTTAAATAAACATGCCATTCCGATGCGGGCGATTAATTTTTCAGCCCTATTAATCGGGTTAGTTATCATTCTGAACTTTATTTTCCCTAACGATGCCTTTAGTTTGGTGACAGCTACGGCTTCAGCCACTTTTCTAGTCATCTATGGTAGTTTGATGATTACGCACCTCAAGTTCCGTAAATCTAAAAATTACCAAAAGGGTAAGCACTACTTCCGTTTACCTTTTGCTCCTTACCTAAACTTCCTGACCATTGCCTTTTTGTTCATGATTTTCTTGATTCTACTCTTTACGCCGGCAACCATGATGACTACTTTGATAGCGGTTGTTTGGTTTGTGGTGCTATATGTCATCAGCCTCATGAAAATCAAAAAATAGGAGTGTCATAAAAGCTAACTTATTTCTGAGATGTCCCGATTAAGGAGCGTATAATATCCGACAGTCAAGGAGATATTATATGCGCATTGAAACGGATTCACTGGGCTCGTTAGCCGTTCCTGATGAGGCTCGATACGGTATTCATACCCAGCGGGCTTTGAATAACTTCCCTATTTCCCAAACAACTACTAATCCAGCTGTAATAGCTGCTTTGATTGAAATCAAGCTAGCTGCTGCTAAAACTAATGTTGCGGGGGGGACTTTGGCTGGTGATATTGGTCAGTTAATTGAACAAGCCTGCCAAGAATTGTTAAACCATCCAATTGATTCAGCTGATTTTCCAATTGGTGATATTCAAGGTGGCGCTGGTACCAGTACTAATATGAATGTCAACGAGGTGGTTGCTAACACAGCTTTATCATTTCTAGATGAGCCTAAGGGTGCGTATCAACGAGTACATCCGAACGACCACGTCAATATGGGTCAGAGTACTAATGATACCTATCCTAGTGCGGGTAAAATTGCCTTCATTCGTAATTTGCAGCCCTTGTTGGCTGAGTTAGAGGCTTTAATTGATGCTTTAGCACACCAGGCTGAAGTGAATGCTCAAACCTATAAGATGGGGCGGACTCAGCTACAAGATGCTGTGCCAATGGCTTTAGGTAATACTTTTCACGCCTGGTTGGTTGCTTTACAACGAGATTTAAAGCGAGTTATTCAGGCCCAAGCTGGTCTTTATACCTTAAATTTAGGTGGTTCAGCAATTGGGTCTGGAATTAACGTCAGTCGATATTATCAAGAACATATTATTGAGAATCTGGTTGAAATTACTGGTTTACCACTCCGTCAAGCTGATGATTTATTTGATGCAACTTCAAATTTAGATGGCTTTTTGGCCCTGTCGGCGGCTTTGAAAAGTTTGGCTACTAATCTATCTAAGATTGCTGCCGATTTGCGCTTAATGAGTTCTGGCCCTCGGTCAGGTTTACATGAGATTAATTTACCGGCTAAACAGGCGGGGTCGTCGATTATGCCTGGTAAAGTTAACCCTGTGATTCCGGAAGTAGTTAGTCAGGTGGCCTTTGAGGTAATCGGTTTTGATGCAACTATTACTGCTGCTGTTGGTGGTGGACAGTTGGAGTTAAATGCTTTCGAACCAATTATTTTTAAGAGTTTGTTTACGGGGATTGAACATTTAACTGCTGTGATGGCAACCTTTAGGGTGAATGCCATCGAAGGCTTGGTCGCTAATAAGGAACAACTTCAGGCTGATGTTCATTTTTCGATTAGCTTTGCAACCGCCATGGTGCCCTTGGTTGGTTATCAAAAGGCGGCTGATTTGGCAAAGCAATCGCTAAAAAATGGACAATCACTGCATGAGTTAGCTGAAAATTCAGGTTGGTTTAGTCCGAACCAAATGAAAGAAATTTTTAATGTTGAACGTTTAGTTAAAAATGGCCGTCAAAACGGTCATGGATTAATTTTTGATAAGTAATCTAAAAAAACGTGTTGATGCACGTTTTTTTATTTGTTCAGTAAAAAGTTTCTATATAGTGAATATGCTATTATATGAAGATAAACTTTTATTGAAAAGGAGAATTTTAATGACTAAATTAGCCGTTGTCGGTGCTGGGGTGGGTGGATTATCGGCTGCTATATATTTGCAAGCGGCCGGCTATCAGGTCGATTTATTTGAAAAAAATAGTTACATTGGTGGCAAGATGGGCCGCATTGATACGGGCAAATACCGTTTCGATGTCGGACCTACAATTGTCATGATGCCAGAAATATATCGTCAGGTTTTTAGTGATAGTGGGGTTAATCCAGATGATTATTTTCAAATGAGCCGTCTGAATCCCTTTATGGATGTCTATTTGGCGGGTAAGAAGGATCGCCCCCTATCGTCGGATTTAGTTGACATTACTAAAACCTATGAAGGGGTTTCCAGTCAAGATATGGCCGGATTCTTAACTTATTTAAGTGATATTTATCAGCGTTATGATTTAGCTAAGGAACATTTTATTGCCCGTTCCTTTCGTAGTCCTTGGAATTTTTGGAATCCTAAAACATTACTTCAGGCCTTTCGCTTAAAAACTTTTTCATCGTCATATCAATCGTTGAAAAAATATCTAGAATCTGAAGATCTGATAAAATTATTAGCCTTTCAAACTCTTTATATTGGAATTTCTCCTTTCAATGGACCGTCCATTTATAACATCATTCCTATGATCGAACTCTTATACGGCGTTTGGTATATTCAAGGTGGCATGTACTCTTATGCACAGGCGTTGGAACGCCGTTTTAAAGAATTAGGTGGCCAAATTCATCTTAATACAGCGATTGAATCAGTGACCTTTACCAATAAAAATGCAGATGGAATCATGATTGCTGGAGTTAAGCATGACTATGATGTTGTCGTGATGAATGCTGATTTTCCATATGCGATGAACCATTTAATTCCTGACCAAGCTGGGGTTAAACCACGGCGTTATCAAATTGAAAAGATTAATCAAATGGATTATGCCATCTCTTGCATGGTGATTTATCTGGGCCTTGATCGTCAATATGACCATTTGAATGTTCACAATCTGCGGATGGCTGAAGATTTCTTTAAAAATATTGATGAATTGGAAAAAGGAATTTTACCCGATGATCCGTCATTTTATGCTTATTACCCTAGTAAGGTTGACGGTTCCATGGCGCCTGATGGCCATTCCTCTCTCTATATTTTGGCACCGGTTCCTAATCTAAAGGATTTTGATGGTTGGAATGAACAACAGACTAAAGACTTTAGTCAGAAAGTCTTTAGTCGTTTGGCCAGTGAGCTAGATCTGCCTGATTTGCTCAATCATATTGATTATCAGCAAATTTACACCCCCGATGATTTTAAGTCAGAGTTTAATTCAGCCTATGGGGCAACTTTTGGATTGAAGCCAACCTTGCTGCAAAGCAACTATTTCCGACCTCATAATAAGTATCCCTATGCTCAAAAACTTTATTTTGCTGGCGCAAGTGCGCATCCGGGTGCCGGGGTACCGATTGTGTTGACTTCAGGTGAATTGGCGGCCAAGGAAGTCATGCGTGATTTACCATTACCAGCGGGGAAGTCGAGGTCACTTAGTGAATAGTACGGACCGAGCGCAAGTAATTTTAGAGAATGCTAATCTTTTTGAGCCCAGTCGGACTAGTATTCAAAAAAATTCCAGTTCCTTTTATTTTACCTTCTCACGATTACCCAAACATCAGGCCTTAAGTGTTTATGTGCTTTATCATTTTTTACGTGAATTAGACGATGCCGTCGATGCTCATGATGAGCAGGCTTACCAAATATTAACCCAAGAATGGACTACTTTTAAAAAAGGGGATACTTCAAAAAAGCCACTCTGGCAGGCTTTGCGCTTAATTTTTGATTTATATGAAATTAAATTCACCTGGTTAGACGATATGTGGGCAGGCCAGCAACATGACTGGGCGAGTTTGCCGATCAATACCCAAGCTGACTTAGATCAGTATTGCTACCAGGTGGCCGGGACGGTCGGGCTGATGTTAATGCCAATTTTAACGGAAAACCAATTGACTTATGATTCGGAGTTGGTCATTAAAATTGGGCAGGCCATGCAATTAACTAATATTTTGCGGGATGTAAAAGAAGATGCACAGGCGGGCCGAGTATATCTACCAAAAGATTTATTAGCACAGTATCGTATAGAACCTAAAGATCTGTTGGCTCGGGGCGTAACATCAAATTTACGTCAATTATTGGTAGATGAAGCCCGGCAAGCCCAAAGTTACTACAATCAATTACCCATTTTGATAGAACAATTAAACGAAGCACAGACCGGTAAAGTCTTGGCCTTAGCCAGTAATATTTATCGCGGTATCTTAGATAAAATCATCGCTAATAATTATCAAGTATTGAAAAAACGCACCTATCTTAATCAATGGGAAAAATTACAAATTTTAAAACAGACACAGAATGCTTTTGACTAGTTTTTAATTTTGATTTCATTTTCACTTAATCGTTTTTTTACTTTAAATTTTTATTATAAATACATGCCCAAGATAACTAATCAAGTGGCAGTTAAAAATAAAAAATTAAAAAGCGAGGACGATTAAATGACATCATCCCTAAACACTAATTCAAAGACCCGTAATTACAAAATGTACAAGGCCGGCAAGCAGTGGTTATTTGCAGCTGCGACAGTAGCGGTTGTTGGTGGTTTAAGTCAATTTGATTTACAGGCCAATGCCGATACTAGTATCCCAAGCGTAAAGATGACAAATACCGTAAATAACAGTACAAGCACTAGTCAAACTGATCAAAGCACAACTAGTCAAAATCAAACTAGCACCAGTCAAAGTGAGCTTAACCAGGTACAAAGTACCAATAGTCAAACAGCAACAAAAGTGCTGGATTCAACTAGTCAACAGTCCCTAACAGTAAGTTCAACTGAATCGACAGTGACACAAGTCGCTTCTGACAATAGTACTGCCACACCTAATTCAACGGCTATAGGTGCAGATTCAATCAGCAGTCAAACTAATATCACTTTCAATCAAGATCAAACCCAAGTTGGTAGTAACCAGGCAAGTGTCCAAGACAATACCGTCACGATTAACCAGGCAGGTACTTATCAAGTATCTGGCAGTGCTAGCGATGCTCAAATTGTTGTCAATGCCCCTGTGGATGCTGCTGTTACGATAGTTTTGAATAACGTAGACTTAACTAATCAGTTGGGTGCAGTTATCAATGCTAAGCAATTTGGTAATTTGACGATTACCTCACTTGGTACTAATACAATTACAACTTCTGTGCCAGTAGAAAACGAGGAGAGTTTAGATACAATTAATCCGAATGGGGCCATTTATGCCAATGGCAATCTCGCCTTAAACGGGGATGGCACTTTGAACATTAGTTCAACCATGAATGGCGTTTCTGCCGATGGAACGTTAACGGTTAATTCCGGTAATTTAAATGTGACTAAGTCATATGAAGCTTTAGAAGGTGAAATTGTAACCATCAACGGTGGAAACTTGAATTTAAATGCTAGTGATGACATTATTAATGCCCAACTTGATCAAACTAAATACGATGCAGGTTCGACGAATCCACAGGCTATTAATATTAATGGTGGTAATTTAATTTTGCATGGTGGTGGAGATGGTTTGGACTCCAATGGAGACATTAATATTGCTGGTGGAAATGTAATTTCAATGATTGATTCAACCCCAGATAATGGTGCCATTGATGGGGATGGGACCATTAGCTTTACTGGTGGTACGGTGCTGTGGGGTGGTACTGGCACGGAAGGAACACCCAATGCCCAGACATCCAGTCAAAGTTATGTCAAAATTGGTAAGGTAAGTGCTGGTGACACCATTACTATTGCTCAAAATGGTCAGACTCTTAAACAACTTTCATCCCCACAAGCGGCTACTTACCTTAATCTGTCAATGCCGGGATTAACAGCTGGACAAACTTATCAGGTGGCTGTGAATGGTACAACAACTGATGTAGTTGCTGGTCAAGGTGGCGGCTCTGGTATGACTGGAGAAGGTGGTCCAATGGATGGGATAGGTAATGGTAGGCCACCGATGGGCGGCCAGGGTGGCTTCCCAAATCGGACTGAAAATCAGCAAGAACCAATGACTGAGACGAATGGTACAGATGTTCAACCTATTCCAATGGCTAACCAGCTATTGCACTCAAATTGGGAAAGTAATAACCATTCTGGATTGATTAGCACCAGTACACAAGTGACAACCTTAAATGATGACAATCGTTTTAATCAGGGAAGTGTTCGTTATCAATCTGAATTTTTAACAAATAAGCAGACGGTAAGTCCGTCAAAAATTACGACTAGTAGTCAGGGGGCTTTGCCAAAAACTAGTGATAATGATGCTAGTACTAATCTGGGAATTGCAGGAATCATTGCCGCACTTGCCGCCCAGGCTGCGGTTATCCTAGCCTTTTGGAAAGTTAAACAACCCAAAAAGTAAATTAAAGACCAACAATTGGTCTTTTTTTATGTGAAAAAGTGTTCTCATTGGAACAGCTATAGTAAAATATTTAGTGATTGTGAAAAAATAAAAGTGTTCACCAAGGAGAGAAGATGAAGCACCTTCCAAAATCAATTAAACGTATTTGGTTTATGATGAGTATCATTAATTTAATGGGTAACCTAGTAATTCTAGGGGCCTATTTTCTTGCTCAACATTTATGGTGGTCGTGGTTACCCGATTGGGGTATCATAATTTGGGTCACGATTTCCCTAGTAATTTTTGTGGTGGAATTAGCCTTAATTCCCTACCGTTATGCGGTTTATCAGTACGCCGTTTATCCTACTGAAGTTGAAATTAAAAAGGGTTTTTTCTGGCGTCGCTTTAGTGCGATTCCAATTGCCCGGGTGCAAAATGTTGATTTACAGCAAGGCCCTTTATTGCGTTTTCAACAGTTATATCGTATAACGGTCGCCACGGGTGGTTCCAACCATACCATCGAGGCCTTGAGTCACGAACAAGCTGTGACTTTAAAAGATCAAGTTATGGCTCTAGCACGGGAGGCTCGTAATGATCAATAAGCAACATCTACACCCGTTTGCTTTATTAATCAAGGTAGGCTTTCTTTTTCGTGACTTCTTACCGGCTGTGTTTGGTTTTGTATTCCTGCGTCAGTACTGGCAGATATGGCTTATATTACCGATAGTTCTTCTTATGTGGGCCGGTTTAGACTATTATTGTTTTACTTATGAAATGACCGATAAGGAATTAATTGTTAATTCTGGGGTTATTATCAAACAGCAACGGCACATACCATACAAACAAATTCAAAATTTGCAGCGTCGTCAGTGGTTTTTCCTAGAACCATTTGGAGTGGAAACTTTGATCGTTGATACAGGTGCTAAGGAAAAAGATCAAAGAGAAGTGACTCTCTTAGCTGTATCTAATGTGGTCCGGATGTTGCTTGACTTTAACAGTTCTGAACCGACTGATTTGACTCAGTTGCCGGTAGAACCAGTTAAAGAAATGAAAAAATCAACCGAGTATAAAATTGGATTTAAAGAATTAGCTCTCTATGCTATGACAAATCCTGACATTTTGGGTCAGTTTTTATTTATTTTAGTTATATCTAATCATTTAGGTTTGACGGATATCATTAGTAATGCTAGTGACACGCTTGTTGACCATGTTAGCCATTATGGGCTAGTGGCGATTCTAATCGTTTTAAATGTGATTATATTGAGCTTGGTGGTCGTTAATTTAGTCCGTGTAATGTTGCGGTTTTACGGCTTTATGGTGTTACGCCAAGATAATTTATTGACTGTACAAAGAGGTTTAATTCAAAAAAGTATTCTCCATGTATCGATTAATCGGATTCAATCAATTCATATTCGCCAAAATATTTTTCGTCAAATTTTTGGTTTAGTGACAGTTGAATTAGATTTAATCGCTGATGCAACGAAAAGTGATGAACAAAAACGGGTGACTTTGATTCCAGTTATCAGTCAAGATAAGGTTTACTCAGTGTTAAAAGAATTCTTAGACTATCCGCCTGAACAAGCGCCAATTATTAACAAAGGAGATTGGTATACTTCTTGGTTGTTTGTTCGTAATGCCTTAGTCGGTGTGGGTATTGTAGCCATGGCTATGGCAATTTTTTATCACGGATTTTGGTACTGGGTAGCTTTGATGCCACTGGTAATCTTAGCGATTATCTTTGGCTGGTATAAGGGCTACTATACTGGGGTTAATAGGTATGATGATGGGCATTTAGCCTTGCGAACAGCTCGTCAATTAACTAATGATACCGCCCTGATTGGCTGGCACGAGATTCAAAGTATGTCAGTTGATGTCTCTTTATTAATGGTCTGGACCAAACGAGCCAATTTGATTGTGAGTGTTCGGAGCGGCAATCAGGTTTTACGTTTACGGTATCGTTACTTACCAACCCAGGAAGTTGAAGCTATTTTTAAGTGGTATCGGGAATATGTTTGATGGAGTCAGGCTGAAAGGTTTATAATCTAACTAAGGAAAGCAATATCAGGAGGTTCACTATGAATAGGGAGAAATTCAGTAACTATTTGCAAAGAGACGATCGATACTTTAGTTTGAAATTCTTTGGCTTGACTTGGTTAACCTTACTTTCGTATCAATTAATCATGAATATTGCCACGCATGATATGCTTTTAAATCAGTTTGGTAACAATTTTTGGGTGGCACTCTTGGTTACCTGGGCTTGGACAAATCAGTTACAGAAAAACGTATTAATTAATTGGCATTCAGCCAGAAAGTTTTTGCTAATTTTATTGGCCATTTGGTTTGTAACACAGGCCTATTATCATAGTGACCAAATTATAGACGGTTGGCGGGCTGCTCAAAGTGCTGGTTTTTACTAAATATTACAAAGCGATTAAACAATCGCTTTTTTTTATGACTTTTATTTGACTATTATATTCATATTGTTTATATTAACTGTATTAATATAAAAGGAGCATAATCAAATGAAAAAGGGAATTTTGATTACACTTTGTGTCCTCGGTATTTTTATTTGTATGCTAGATACCACCATTATGAATGTGAGTTTGCCCAATATCAGTCAGCATCTGGGCGTTGGTTTAGATGATTTATCCTGGGCTTTAAATGTTTATCTTATTATTTTTGCGGCTTTGACAATTCCTTTAACTCGTCTGGCAGAAATTTTTGGCACGCATCGTGGTTTTCTCATTGGTGTGAGCTTGTTTGGGGTTGGATCAACTCTTTCAGCTGCGGCTAATAACCTAACTATTTTATTAGTTGGCCGAGCCATTCAAAGTATGGGGGCGGCTTTAGTATTTCCTTTATCTATGACCCTAGGCATTAAGTTAGTTGATGTGAAGCAACGGACTGGGATTATTGCTCTACTAGGTATTACGCAAGGATTGGCGGCGGCTCTTGGTCCAACTGTTGGTGGGCTAGTTACGCAGTTTCTATCGTGGCGTTGGATTTTCTTAATCAATGTTCCCATTACGATTGTGATGCTGATTTTGGGTATCTTAAATCTGAATTTGCACCAAGCTAAAGAAACTCGTCAATCCTTAGACGCCACTGGGGCAATTTTGAGTATTATTACTTTAACGACTTTATCATTGGGGATGATGCAAGGACGTAGCTGGGGCTGGTTATCAGTGCCAACAGTAATGTGTTTTGTGGTTTGTCTACTGGCCTTTGCCCTCTTTTTACTGGTTGAAAGTAAGAGCAGTAATCCGATGGTGCCGCTGTCATTATTCAAGGATCGTAATTTTTCAATTGCAGCGGGAGTCGTGATTTTGAGCAACCTATTTTTGGTAGCTACGACTGTCATTTTGCCAACTTATTTTACTAATATTACCAGCTATGATTCCTTACATGCAGCCTTGTTAGTCGCACCGATTTCACTAGCTATTTTTATCTTTTCACCCATTGCTGGGTTTGCTTTAAATCGTGTGCCCGGTAAATATATCTTAGTGTTTGGCTTTATTATGATGGCGATTGGTTTTTATTGGTTAGGGCACACGGCCTTGACCAGTCAGAGCCAGTCGATTTGGGCTGATTTTACTGTTGGTATGGGTTATGGAATCGTAACGGGGCCAATTTTAGTGATTGCGGCCGGACATTTACAAGGTCGATTATTAACTGCTTCTCAAAGCGTTACCGGCGTTTTAAGACAGGTGGGAATTATGTTAGCAGTGGCAATCTTTGTGACCGGATTATACGCAAATTTGGATATAGCTCGGGCAAACAGTCGCCACTATGCCCAAGAATCGGTGGCCCAGCTAGCGCTTCCTAAAGTGGAAAGCCAACGTATATTAGGTGAAGTCGAGCATAGATTAGAAGCAACGCAATTTATCAAAAGTGATACTAGCCAATTACCCAATTCGTTAGCTAATTGCATAACTGCTATCGAAAAGCATACGCAAGCTTATTTACGGCAGGCTTTTGAAAAATTGTACTTGGTTTCCTTGCCATTTGTACTTTTAGGTGGTGTAGTTGCTCTCTTTTTAAAAAGAAAATAGTGTATAATTTTTAGAAAGTTCAGGGGGTAAAAAATGGCACTAAAGGGACGCGAAATAATTTTAGGGATTTTGGCTGATGGTCCACATACTGGTTATGAAATTAACGAAATCTTACAAAATCAGTTGGCTCATTTTTTCGATGGTAGTTATGGCATGATTTATCCAACTTTGAAGAAATTAAGTCAGGATGGTTTGGTAACTAGCCAGCAAATTACTCAAACCGGTAAGCCCAATAAAAATATTTTTGCTATCACGCCCGCTGGACAAATTGCTTTTCAAAAGGCCATTGTAACGCCAACTGATGATGAAACCTTTAAATCCGATTTCTTAATGCGCCTTTACTTTAGTCAATACCTCAGTGCTACTGATATTCATGATTTTATTCAAGAAGAAATTCAACGAAAAGAGGCTAAATTAACCCGTTTAACTTCTCAACTAACACTTTGGGAAGAACAGGGCATGACACCGGTTCAAAAAATTACCTATGATTATGGTGTGGCTTATTACACATCAACTCTAAAAGTTTTACAAGAAGCGTTATTGGCATATCCAGCAACCACTGACTAGTTCAGTGGTTTTTCTTATTGAAAATTAGCAACTTGTGTTCTTAATTGCTAGTTTGTTATTCTAGAATTTATTAGATAAAAATTTTGGGAGAATCAAATGCAAAGATCTAAAAATATTCAATCAATGGTAGTGACCGCTATTTTTGCGGCGATTATTATTTTGTTGAGTTTTACCCCCTTGGGCTTAGTTCCCGTAGGACCAATTAATGCGACTACTATTCATATTCCAGTTATTATTGGTGGAATTTTGTTAGGGCCCAAACGAGGAGCTCTTTTGGGTTTAATCTTTGGTTTAGCTAGTTTAATTCATTCGACCATGGCACCTACAATTTTGGGTTTTATTTTTTCACCGTTTGTGCCAGTTATTGGCACAAATCATGGGAGCTGGTTGGCGGTTATTATTGCCATTGTGCCCCGAGTGATTATTGGCATTGTGCCAGCCTATATTTTTCAAGGATTACAACGTGCTTTCGGTCAGAAAAAGCAAACGCTATCTTTGGCCCTGACTGGTTTCATTGCCTCTTTTATGGACACTATTATGGTGATGGGATTAATTGAATTACTCTTCCGCCAACAATATGCTCAAGCTCTAGGGCAAACTTTGCACAATATTGATCAATTTATTTTAGGAATTGTCTTTACTAACGGGTTGGCTGAAGGAGTATTGGCTGCGTTCGTTACTGCAGCGGTGACGGGAATTCTGATGAAAATTGTTCAACAGGACAATCGCTAATTTATCTTGTTTACATTATCACATAAAAAGCCTATAATGGGCTTGTAAAAAATGTAAAGGAAATGGTATTTAGACATGAAGGCAGCTGTAGTAAGAAGTAAAAATGATGGTTATGTTGACTTGATTGATGACTGGCAACCCCGAGCTTTAGGCTTTGGAGATGCGTTAGTTGATCTTGAATATGTTGGTTTGTGTCACACAGACTTGCATTGTGCTGCTGGTGATTTTGGGGATCCAAATACACTAGGACAACGTAACGGGAATTTCCGCCGCGTGATTGGCCACGAAGGTGTCGGGATTGTTTCTAAGCTGGGTGAAGGCGCTGATCAGTATTTGAAGATTGGTGACCGAGTATCGATTGCTTGGTTCTATTCTGGTTGTGGTGTTTGTGATTACTGTGTGACTGGTAACGAAACTTTCTGTCGTAAAGCTTTGAACTCCGGCTACACCATTGACGGAGCTATGTCTCAGCAAGCCGTTGTTGATGCTAAATATGCCGTTAAGGTGCCTGAAGGCTTAGATCCAGTCGAAGCTACTTCAATTACTTGTGCTGGGGTGACTATGTATAAGGCCTTGAAGGTTGGGGAAACCAAGCCTGGTCAGTGGGTATCAGTTCACGGTGCTGGTGGTTTGGGAAACTTGGCTGTTCAGTATGCTCATAATGTCTTTAATGCCCATGTGGCCGTAGCTGATGGTAATCCTGATAAGTTAGCAGCTGCCAAGGCTGCTGGAGCTGAAGTTTTGGCCAATTACCATACTGATGATGTTGTGGCTAAGATTAATGAAGCGACTGGTGGGGTGCACAACGCTCAAGTTACAGCGGTTAATGATGCGGCCTTTTCACAAGCGGTTAACGTTTTGCGGACCAAGGGTAAGTTGGTAGCGGTTGCTCTTCCTCAAGGAGACATGTCATTAAACATTGCTAAGACGGTTTTGGATGGTATTGAAGTTCGTGGTTCTTTGGTTGGAACTCGTGAGGATTTGAAGGAAGCCTTTCAGTTTGGTGCTGAAGGTAAGGTAAAGCCAATTGTTGAAACGATTGACTTTGCTGATCTAAACGATGCCATTGATGACATGAAGAACAGTAAGATTACTGGTCGTAAAGTAGTAGACTTTACTAAGTTGTAAGATTAATTAATAAAACTCCAGTTTAACTGGAGTTTTTATTTTGGAGATAAGATGGCGTATTACGAGTATCAATCACCACTGGGAATCACTGGCATGACCAGTAAGGGTAATTATTTAACGGCACTATATTTTGTTGATCAAAAATCAGATCAGAAAATTGTCGAAAAACAGCAGTTAACTAGACCAATTAAAGCAACCATTCAGTGGTTAGATTTATATTTTGCTGGAAAAGATCCTAATGCGGTTATTGTCCCTTTAGACTTAGCAGTCACTAATTTTCGTCAACGAGTCTTAGCGGTGGTTGCTCAAGTCCCTTACGGGAAACACATTAGTTATGGTGATATATCACAGGCTTTGCAAGCCGATGTACCAGAGCCTAAAAATCTTAGCCAAGCAGTCGGGGGCGCTGTTGGCCATAATCCTATTCTATTGATTGTGCCATGTCATCGAATTGTCGGTTCTGACGGTTCTTTAACTGGTTACGCTGGTGGATTGGAACGAAAGAAGTGGTTGTTGGATTTTGAGGCACAGCAAGTAAAATTGTGAAAATATTAAATTGAACTGCTAATTTATTGATTTCTATGTGATAATTGTAGGTATGTTGTTTACAATTTTAGGAGAAGATTATGGAAAATCAACCACAAACAAATCAATTAGATGCTTTAATTTTACGAAACACGGTTGGCGATGAACTTAATTTAATGCGTACACAACCAGCTGAATTAGAACAGGGTAAATATCGTGAAGTGTTGTCTGATGGTACTCTAGCCGTAGCAGGCGCATTTGCTTCGACAAATTCAACTCAATCTGTGGCAATGACTGCAGATATTGGACAACAATTATTTACAAATGCTATGGATCCTTCAGCGCTTATGCATTTTAATAATGGTGGTGTCGGAACTGCTGTTCAAAGTGTCGGGGGTAAAATTATAGGACATAGTGGTTTTACACCCGTAAATGGGATAACTATGGCGGGGACTGTTAGTAATCCTGCAGTGCCATTGATTATGATGACCACAATGGTTGTTAAAGAACAGTTCCAAGAAATTAATGAAAAATTGGATGTCATTACTGATAAATTAAACGCTGTAGTCGACATTATGCATGCTGAAAAAATGGGACAGTTGCTGACAATCGACGAACGAATTAAGGCGATTACAAAACAGGCCAACATTTCAGATGCTAATCTGAACGAATTAGTAACAATGGCGAACGAAGCCCAAAATGTTTATCATCAATATAAAATTCTATTAGATCAAAGTGATGTAACTGATTTAGTTAAGGTCAAGGGATTTAATGACCAAGGACGGGTGAAGGCTATGATGCAAAAAGTGGCTGCTAGTGAATACATGCAGTTCTTTAAAGTGGCCTATTATGCTGATTCGTTGTCGTGGTTAGTGCGTTTGACAATTATTGCGTCAATGGTAAAACGTGGCGAAGAACCTGTCGTAATTGAGGAGCGAGTCAATGCTTTCAAAGAGCAGTATGAATTGAGCTTTGTAAACAATGCTAAAACCTATGTTGAAAAAGTTCGTACTCCGGTTGTCGATAAGGCGTTAACAATGGTAACCAAGACTGACAGCATCGGTGATGTTACCGATGGGGCTTTCAATAAATTAACTGAAGTTGCCGGTCATTTGCCATTTAAAGCGGCTAAAAAAGTTCGCAGTCATGCTGAAAATTATCAAAAGAATATAGAAGATGAAAAGGAAAAACTGACGCTAGATCTTGATGATCAATTTGATGCGCTTACACAGCCTGTTTTTGGTCAAGAAGTCGGTACAATTGCGGATAATGTTATTCAGCAGTTGACAGCTCCTCAAGAAGTTGTCTACGCCATGGAAGACGGCAGTGATGAGGTTCGTATATTTGTGCGAGATAGGGAAGCTGGAAAGATAGTTGATGATTACGTGGTTGAACATTAATTTTGTTGTTCGGTTGCTTACCTACGAATTTACTAAATAAAAAATTAATTATTGGTTCACTCTTTGATTTTTGAGAAAACCTTTCATACCCACAACAAACCATTTCAGATGATTGCTGGAAATGGTTATCACACGTTGACCAGCTTGAATACAGAGTTAAGTTAAGGGACATGGGAATGGGCATGAAAAATGCTAAAAAAGCAACACGTCCAGTCGAACCTAATCCTTCCATCGTTGATGGACAAATTGAATGGTTACAATCCAATTAAATAGAAAGCGCTTTCTTCCCAATAGTATCGACATTTCAAGCTCATGCTTGAATAAGGCTAGGGTAAACAAATTTTAACTACGATGTTTGTCAGCTTTTCATAAAATTGCCTTAAAATCTGTTATAATAGACGGTATATTAAAAACGTAACATGATTGGAAATTCACACAAATGAAAGATAAGTTTCACGTTGTCATTGGTTCCATTGGGGCCTTCATTGGAATTTTTGTTTTTTTAGCCTATATTCCACAAATTTTTTCAAACTTAGCTGGAGATAAAGCGCAACCTTATCAGCCTTTGGTTGCCGCGGTTTCATGTTTAATTTGGGTCTTATACGGGTTAACGAACTCTCCCAAAAAAGATTACATTTTGATTATTCCCAATGCCTTAGGTGTAGTTTTAGGCCTGATTACTGCTCTTACAGCTCTATAAGCAACAAAAACTGATAGCAAAAAGCTATCAGTTTTTTGTTGTTTACTTTTTAGTTGATGCTCGTCTAATTAATTGACCAGGAATTACAATTTTTACGGGTCGAATATTGGCTTCGTTACGAATTTTTTGGAAGAGGTCATAAATCTGTTCACCAGTTTCAAAGAAATTAAATTCAAAGCTGGTAAGTTCTGGTGACACAATTTCGCTATAAACTGATTGACCAAAACCAAGGTAGTAGGGGTGTTGATTTAACTCAAAACCAGCCTGCATGGCACCTACGGCAATCGCATCAGTAGCACCAATTACTAAGTCATAATGTTGTTTACCCATCGCTTTAGCGGCATCTAATTTAGCGGTTTGCCGTTTAAAAGTTGTAATAACTTCGTGATGAGAAATATTGGCTAAAGCAGCTTTTACACCTTGAAAACGTTCATAACCAATCGCCCAATCTAGTTTTTGATCAACATTTAGAATTAAAACGTTTTTGGGTGATAGGGTTTGGATATATTGGCCGACAATCTTCCCAGCCTGTTGGTCGTCCATCATGACGCGAGCAAAATCCGGTTCATCTTGTCCCTGTAAAACGACTGGTATGTCGGCGTCAAGGAGGGTCTGACGGATTTCTTCGGTTAGATTGGCCGTTAAAATAATCAGGCCAGCCACTTTTTGGGCAATGAACTTCTTAATTGCGGCTAACTCACGAATTGGGTCTTGATAAATATTGGCAATCAAAAAAGTATCGTTTTGATTAGCTGAATCCAATCCACGTAACATTTCTACTTGCGCCATTGAATCCAGTCGGGGCACAATCACACCAATCGTGCGATTTTTTTCCTGCTTGAGTCCTTGGGCAAAGGTATTGGGAATATATTGATTTTTACGGACAATCTCATCAATTTTACGTCGCGTTTGGGGACTAACCGAGCCGCCGTTTAAATAACGAGAAACCGTACTTTTGGCTACTTTCGCCTGACGGGCAATGTCTTGAATTGTAACTTTCTTTTCCATAATAGCTTTATCATATCAGAATATTGCCTGACAATAATAAAAACTTGCGAATTTTATTGTAAGCGGTTACACTATAAGCAGAACTAGAACCGGTTCCTGAAAACCGGATATACAAAGGAGAGGAATATGAAGCATAATGAGGTAGCGCAGCGGATTGCCGCAGCTGTCCATCCCGAGAACGTTGTGGCTGCAGCTCACTGTGCCACGCGGTTACGTTTGGTACTAAAGGATGTAAAAAATATCGACCAACAAGCCCTTGATGATGATCCTGATTTAAAGGGGACCTTTAATGCCGATGGGCAATATCAAATTATTGTGGGCCCGGGAGATGTTAATAAGGTTTACGACGAATTTGTTAAGTTGACTGGAGTTAAATCAGCGACAACTGACGATTTGAAGAAAGTTGCTGCTCAAAATGGTAAGCCTAATCCTCTAATGGCCTTGATTAAGGTGCTATCTGACATCTTTGTGCCATTAATTCCAGCCTTGGTTGCTGGTGGTTTATTAATGGCCTTAAATAACGTGTTAACCGCTGCTGGTATTTTTGGAACGAAATCTTTGGTAGCAATGTATCCTCAAATTACTGGATTGGCTCAGATGGTCAACTTAATGGCTGCCGCACCATTTGCTTTTTTGCCGATTTTGATTGGAATTACAGCCACACGGCGTTTCGGTGGTAGTGAAATTTTGGGTGCCGCAGCCGGCATGATGCTGGTAATGCCTGATTTGATTAATGGCTACAAAGTGGCTGAAGTAATAGCTAGTGGTAAAATGCCCACTTGGGATTTATTCGGTCTACATGTTGCCCAAGCTGGTTATCAAGGACAGGTCTTGCCTGTGATTGGGGTGGCCTTTATTTTAGCTACCTTGGAAAAATTCTTCCATAAGCACTTAAAGGGTGCCGTCGATTTTACCTTTACACCGATGTTAGCAATTCTAATTACTGGTTTTGTTACCTTTACAATTGTCGGCCCAATTTTGCGAATTGTCTCTAATGGCCTAACTGACGGCTTAACTTGGATGGTTACGACCTTTGGCTTTATTGGTTATGCCATCTTTGGATCATTTTATTCAGCGATTGTTATTACCGGTTTACACCAAAGTTTTCCAGCAATTGAAACTCAATTATTAGCTAATATTTCAAAAACCGGTGGTGATTTTATTTTTCCAATTGCAACCTGTGCTAATGTGGCCCAAGGAGCTGCAACTTTTGCCATGTACTTCTTAGGCAAGGGTAATGAAAAATTACGGGCGCTTTCATCTTCAGCCGGTGCCTCAGCCATGTTAGGAATTACTGAACCAGCGTTGTTTGGTGTTAATTTGAAGTATAAGTTTCCATTTTTTATTGCCCTAGGTGCTTCTGGAGTTGCTAGTTTGGTGATGGGACTCTTCCACGTTTTGTCATCGTCGCTAGGTCCAGCGGGCGTGATTGGCTTTATTGCGATTCCGCCAACTAAATGGGGTGGTTTCTTCTTAGCAGTTGTAGTTAGTTTTGTCCTAGCCTTTAGTATTACCTTGGTTTACGGTCGTCAACATTTGGCTGCGATTAATGGGCAAACGGCTCCAACTGATAGCGCTACGAGTGTCCCAGTTGATGATGCAACTAAAGATTCAGTAGAAATCGAAACTGGTTATTCAGTTGATGCACCGGTTGCTGGTGAATTGATTGACATTAGTACCGTTAAGGATCCAGTTTTCTCGACGGGTATGATGGGTACTGGTATTGCCATTGAGCCTAGCGGTAATCAGATTATTGCACCGGCAGATGGTGAAATTACCGTCGCCTACGATACCAAGCATGCTTATGGCATGAAAACAGAAGATGGCGTGGAGGTTTTGATTCACGTCGGGATTGATACTGTTAACTTGGCTGGTAAGGGTTTTGAAAGCCAGGTTAGCCAAGGACAACACGTTAAACAAGGTGATTTGTTAGGTACTTTTGATACTAAAATCATTCAAGAAGCTGGTTATCCTGTCACAACTATGGTTATAATTACAAATACAAATGAATTTGACCGGGTCATTGCCGATCAAGATTACGGTCGTCAGGTGGCAACTAATCAAGTTATTTTAACGGCCATCCCCAAAGACGATGCTGCTAAGTCCTAAAAGGAGTTTCCTATGTTAGTAAAAAATGATTCGATAGCCTATGAAGACGATCATTTGTATCCAGAAGTTGGTCTATTAAATGATCCGAATGGCTTAGTTTACTTCAAAGGTAAATATCATGTTTTTTATCAGTGGAATCCTAAGGGGTGTACCCATAAATACAAAGAGTGGGGGCACTTCATTTCAGATGATTTGCAGACTTGGCAACGAGTTGAGCCTGCTTTAAGACCATCTATGCCAGATTTAGATAGCGCTGGAATTTATTCTGGGACAGCTTTGGTAAAAGATGATCGCCTATATCTTTTTTATACTGGGAATGTGCGGAATGCTCAAGGTCAAAGTGTTAAATCAACACAAATGTGGGCCGTCAGTGATGACGGAATTCATTTTGAAAAATTAGGTCAACTTTTTCCTCATCCGGACGGTTTTACTAAAGATGTGCGTGATCCGATGGTTTGGCAAGGAAAAAATGGTCATTACTTCTTAATCTTGGGGGCTCAACACGATGATCAAGTTGGCGACATTATTATTTATGAGTCAGTTGATTTGACAGAGTGGACCTTTAGGGGTTCTTTGTTAGGGGATCAACTTCGTGATATTCGTGGCTATATGCTAGAATGTCCGGATTTGATTGAGGTCGATGGAAAACAAGTTTTGATGTTTTCACCGCAAGGATTACCCGCTGATTTAATGCAACATCGTTTTCAAAATATTCATAACACTGGTTACGTGGTCGGCCGTTTTGACGAAGAAAAGGCGTATTTTGAAGTACAAGGCGATTTTTACGAGGTCGATGATGGTTTTGAATTTTATGCGCCGCAGAGCATGTTGGCACCTAATAATCGTAAAATTATGTGGGGCTGGGTGGGCATGATGCCGCCCAAGCGTGAGGCTGAAGTGCCGACGATTGCTAAGCAAAATTGGGTGCATACCTTGAGTTTGCCACGGGAATTACATTTGAATGCTGAGCACAAGTTAGTCCAGCAACCAATTGCAGAAATTTTAGATCCAAAACCGTTGACTAACTTTGAAGATAGTTTACAACCAGGCCAATATACTATTGATATGTCTGCTGACTGGACTTTAAAATTGGGACGAAATGCTGAATTGAAAAAGCGAGGCTCCATCCTCCATTTTGAGCGTCGTCAGTGGGAATCCGGTGAAATTGGTCATCGTCAAATGCAGGGGAAGGTTGACCAGTTACTCCTTATGGTTGATCACGATGTGATTGAAATCTATACCCAAGATGGATTAAATGTGATGACAGGTCGCTGGTTTGGCTAAATATAAAACTAGCTGTTCTAAATTTTAGGCGGCTAGTTTTTAATTGTCTGCTAATATGTTTTACAAACTAGTCGATATGTCCTATTCTTGTAGTTGGTTAAACATATTAGAGGTGAATACAATGCAACCCAATATATCCAGTCAAATGTTAAAGGGGATTTTGCAAGGGGTTATGTTGATGATTCTAGCCAAACAGCCTGACTATGGCTATGGTATCAGCACCCAGTTAAATCAGTATGGTTTAGATAACATTCCCAAGGGGACCATCTACCCCTTATTAACGGCTATGGAAAAACGGAATTATCTTGTTGGAAAAATGCAGCCATCTGAAAATGGTCCAGATCGTAAATATTACCATGTTACGCAGGCTGGCCAAGTAGCCCGACAGGAATTCGTACAGGAATGGCAATTTTTAGCTCAAATTGTCAACAAATTGATAGAGGAGCGATAAGAAGATGAATGTTAATGACATGATTCAAAGTAATAATTTTTTACGGGAAAAGTTAAACCAGAACAACAAAAGATACTATGAAAATTTATTGATGTATGTGCGTTTATCTAGCTGGCATCATGACGAGCAAGCCATTGAATCCTATTTATTAAGTGTTTTGCAAGATATTTTGGATGCGCAAAATGACGGACAGAGTGCCGAAAAGTATTTTGGTAAAGATCCTAAACGTTTGGCCGATGAATACTTGCAACAACTACCAAATTCCGGTAGGACAGCTATTAAAATGATTGGCACTATCGTTCTTGGTTATATTCTTTTTTCAATGTTACCAGCGCTGGTGATCCCCACTAAAGGAATTGACTTTGGTACTTTGATTTTTTCGAGTTTGTACATGTTGCTAGTGATATGGTTTGGCTTTAAATATTTAGCAGGAACTATTTATGGGATGCGTCAGGTCATTAATAATCGAATCCTGAACTTTGCCTTGATGTGGCTAGCCAGTTGTTTACTTGTGCTGCCTCTAATGCTCATCATCTTGTTCGTCAAGACGCCACTCATTATTAAGTTAACGGGTTGGATTGGTATTATTATTATTTTGTTACTAATGGCTATATTAATTATTTATAGTCACTTTGCCGGCTATAAGAAAATGGGTCGACCTGTTATCTTATTTAGTCTTGAATTAACTTTATTGGGGATTCTTACCAGATTACCAGTAGTGGGTTCTTACTTAACGGAAACGAAACCTGGGAAAAATATTCTGGCTGGTCTGTTGGCCATTTTCTTAGTAATATTCTGGATAGTTACTGTGGTTATTATTAAATCTTCAGAAAACAAAGGAGAGTAATCTGAACTGTAATATTAACCAATCCGTCATCGTTAATTGAATGTTTTTTGCCATTAAACGCTGTCTTTTCTGCTATAATAAACGGATTATACTGTTAACTTTCATATATATGGAATATTTATTTATGGCTCAAAAAAAATTACAAACTCAATCAACTCAAACTGATGGTCACTGGCTAGTAACAACCTTAATTTGTAGCACGATTTTAGGCGTACAATTATTCGGCCAAAATGTTAAAGCAGCAGCTAACGAAAGTGTGCCCTCACAAAATCAGCAAGATGCTGGTCAAACAATGGCATATCAACCGGATGTCTGTTTACTGAATGGGAATGATTCATTGGGGAATACCAACACATCTGCGAGCAGCGGTATTACGGATTCTCAAACTATTACTAGTGAGGCTATTAATCCGCAAAGTCAGAGTGTTAATTTCAATGACAGCAGTACTAGCACTAGTTATGACGACATTGATACTATTTCCACTAGCACGATTACTAGTCAACTCTCAGCTCAAACTTCAGATTTTAATCAGCAATTAATCAATACCGACAAGCTTCAGGTAAGTACTACTGATAATATTACTGCCAATAATCCCTTTAGCTTTTCTCAGCCTGATGAGCAAATGTTGGATAACATTAAGAGCCAGGTAATATCAATTGCTCAAAATGCTGGGATAGAGGATCAATTACAGTTTGCAATTGATAATATCCAACAAACAATTATCGACACGAATGGTCAACCGACTGGCAATCAAAACCTTGATATGCTGTTAAAGCAGTTTCAAACATTGAATGCCCAACAAGATGTCATGATTTCAATGGCACTCGGTTTGACCAAAATTAATTGGTGGGATGCGATTACTAACATAGTAGGCGGATTAGCCCCGGCCTTGTTGATGCCTTTAAATATCTTTAATCCACAAGATTCTAGCGACCAAAGTCCAGCAATTCCGGTTAAGGATACATTTTTTCAGCTTATTCCGACGATTATTGACAATATTGTTAATCAAGGTACCCAATCGATTATGTCGCTGACTGAGGTCAATACTAAAATTGTCGATGATGCTCGTCCGATGGGTAATCTTCTCTATTCGCGCGGTTACGTACAAAAAAATACGCCGGTCTATGTAGACTCAAGTTCAGATGCTATTTTGGGTAAAATTGATGATTATAATGTAGCCATTACCAGCATTGGTGCCAAGCAAAATGGGCGGATTCCTTTTCAATACGCTAACAATATTGGCTGGGTAAATGAGCAAGCCACAACTAGGTCTAGACAAGTTTATGATGATGATTTTAACTGGACTCACTTTACCCGTGATGATATGTCCAGCATTGCGGAAAATGTTAATAATCCCAAATATCAGGCACCTCGGCCAGTTGACCAAACCCTCAATCAAGAGCTTAAGGGCGCCATTCAACGTAGTTCCTTACTGGGCCGTCAAGAAGCTTTGGAAGTTTGGGATTCTTGGCCAGTCCAAAATACGGATGGCACTTTAGCAAATTATCATGGCTATCACTTGGTAATTGGTCTAACAGCTCCTAAGGGTGGAATTTCGGCTAAAATGGGGCTGTTTTCTCAGCCCATTAATGGCAGTCAAACTGGTGTTAATTCTTGGACCTATCTTGGGAATCTATTTAATCAGTTTGGTGAAGGCGCAGTTGCTAATGATCCTTATTTGAAATACATGCAGGCTGAGTGGTCTGGATCAACCGTTATGTTAAATCCCAATGATGATACATTGCGGGTCTTTTACACCAATCATACGCATTTAATGACACCGGGTGGTCAGGTACTAACTACCGCCCAAATCTCCGTGGAGGCTAAGGACAATGATTGGGCCAACGGTTTGGTAATTAATCACAGTAAGACGACCGACCACCGCTCCCTATATGCTGGGGATGGTAAGCTCTATCAAAACCAGCAGAATATGGCTGGTTTTGCTGGATCGGTCTGGGACGATTATTGTTTACGAGATCCACATTTAGTAGCTGATCACAATCAGTATTATCTGGTTTTTGAAGGTAATACGGGCACGCAAACTGGCAACCAAGGTTTGGATAATTTTTATAATCAAGCTTACTATTCGAAAGATCGGGATACCTTCTTAAAAGAACGGCAGCGCTTAATTGACAGCGTGGGGACTAATGAATATCAGCAGACCTATATGGCTAATGCTGCGATAGGCATTATGAGTCTTAATCCAGATTTTACTGTTAAAGAGGTCATGAATCCATTGGTCACAGCCAATGCGGCTAATGATGAATTAGAGCGTCCTAATTTGGTTCATTTTCAAAATAAATGGTATCTCTTTAGCGATACCCGTGGCTCGCACATGGCCAGTACTGATTTGTTGGTGCATGGTAATGATCAGAATAACTATCCGATTTATATGTTGGGCTTTGTCTCAGAGGATGGTATTAACGGGCATTATAAACCTTTAAATGGCAATGGTTTAGTCCTAGTGTCAAACATTCCACAAGATAGTCCAGATTTTACCTATGCTCATTATGTCATTCCTAATCAGGATCCAAACAGTAATGAATTCGTGGTAACAGCCTATTTAAATCATAAAACTTTTGCTCCGTCTTTGTTACTTAAAATTGACGGTGATTCGACCACGATGGTGACTGATCAGGTTTTGGGTCAGGGGGATGTGGTGGTAACGCCGACTCGCTATTCGACCTACCTGTCGGATCAAAATAGCCAATCAGATTTTGGCCTGAACCTTTTACCAAACAGAATCTTTGAATCAATGCTCAGTGCACTTAGCCATCCAACTGATCAATCAGTCGACAACAGTAGTATTTCAGCAACTTCACAACATAGTGCAACAAGCCAATCACAAGAAAACTCATTGGCTGCGATGAATAGTCAGAGTCAATCGCTGAGTACTGCATTACCCCAAGCTGGTTTGCTAGCTAACCATGATTATACTTGGTCAGCATTTTGGACTACTCTGGTTGGACTAACATCGTTCGGCAATAACTAAAAACAGTAAATGTTTGCTTGCTGTCTTAAAAATTAGAATTTAAAACGATTAATAACCGTGGAATTTGGATGATTATCCGGATTTTATGGTTATTTTTTTGGAATTTAAGAAGTTTATGAGATAAATAACGAACATTATCAAAATTATTCTGTTAGAATAATACGTAAATCGAACATAAAATTATTTGAAATCGTTATTTTGTATAAAAACCGAACAATGGAGGGCGATATGGCAGATGTTGGCCTAATTATGGGGTCTAAGAGTGATTGGCCCACGATGAAACTTGCTGCTCAGCAACTAGAAGCGCTTGAGATTAATTATGAAAAACATATCATTTCAGCGCATCGAATGCCGATTGAATTACAAAATTATGGGCAAGACGCACAAAGCCAAAGTGTGCAAGTAATCATAGCTGGAGCTGGTGGTGCTGCCCATTTACCAGGAATGTTAGCGGCCAATACAACTTTACCTGTCATTGGGGTGCCGATTCAATCACGCGCCCTGAATGGCTTGGATTCACTTTTGTCAATTGTACAAATGCCTGCTGGTGTACCAGTTGCTACGGTCGCCATTGGCCAGGCCGGAGCCACTAATGCAGCTTTACTGGCGGCTCAGATTTTAGCTTTACAAAATCCAGTTTTATTAAAAAAATTAAATATTAAACGAGAAGCAGATCGACAAGCGGCCATGGCCAGTGAGGAGGAGCTAAAATGACGGCACCCATTTTACCGCCAGCAACTATCGGTATTATCGGCGGAGGTCAATTAGGGCAAATGATGGCTTTAGCAGCTAAAAGTATGGGATATAAAATTGGCATTTTGGATCCTGATCAAGCATGTTCAGCTGGACAGGTTGCCGATTTTCAAGTTGTAGCTGCCTATGATGACCCTAAAGCCGTGGCAGCTTTAGCCCAAGAAAGTGACCTTTTAACCTACGAATTTGAAAATGTATCCGTTGATACGTTACGAACAGTCTCCCAACCAATTCCTCAAGGAAGAAAATTACTAGAGATTACAAGCAATCGTATCGCCGAAAAGAACTTTATTAAAGAAGTTGCGCAGGTGCCAGTAACTGATTTTCAAGTTGTAAATTCTAAGGCTGATTTTGAAGTAGCACTGGCTGAAATTGGTTATCCAGCGATTTTAAAAACTAGCCATGGTGGTTACGACGGTCATGGCCAGTGGAACGTCAACGATGCTTCCGACACCCAGCAATTATTATCAGATTTTCCAGCAGGGGAGTTGATTTTAGAAGCGAGAGTCGCCTTTGATAAAGAACTCAGCATCATGGTTACGCGTGACGCTCAAGGGAAATTGACGACTTGGCCGATTGCTCAAAATTTTCACCAGGATCATATTTTGCACCGTAGTTATGCCCCGGCTGCGATTAGCGATTCTCAGGCTAAAGAAATTGAACGCCTAGCTCACAAAATTGCCGTGTCCTTGAATTTGCGAGGTGTGTTGGGAATTGAATTATTTGTTACCGATCAGGAAATTTGGGTTAATGAATTGGCACCACGACCTCATAATTCTGGACACTATACGATTGAAGCTTGCAATATTTCGCAATTTGAAGGTCATATTCGCAGTATTACTGGTTTATCGTTGCCACCTATTACTCAAGAGCAACCGGCGATGATGCTGAATCTTTTAGGAGAGGATATAATCGCTGCCCGACAAGACTTAATTCATCATCCGGAGTGGCATTTCCATGATTATGGCAAAGGAGCCATTCGACCTCAACGTAAGATGGGGCATATCACAGTCATCGGTGATTCAGCCATTAGGGCTTTAGAACAATGGGGGCAAGCACATGGGCAACACTAACTATGATAATGCAGTAATTGAACAGGGAAATTTGAAGTATGAGGGGAAGGCTAAGCAAGTTTACTTAACCAACCGACCAGATATTCTTTGGATTCATTATCTAGACCAGGCTACAGCACTAAATGGCAAGGTTAAAGAAACCATTGTCGGTAAGGGTAAAATTAATAGCAAAATCAGTCATTTACTTTTTACCTACTTACAAAAACATGGTGTTGAGCAACATTATTTAAAAACGGTTTCCCAAACGGACGAATTGGTGCAGGCTCTACAAATGATACCAATTGAAGTGGTTAGTCGTAATTTTGCTGCCGGTCACTTTGTTAGTCGCTTTGCTGTACCGAATCAAATGCCATTAAACCCCTTGGTACAGGAGTTTTATTATAAATCGGATGCCCTAGATGATCCTTTTATTAATGATTCACAAATTTTAGCCTTAGGCTTTGCCAGTCCTGATGATTTATCAGTCTTAAGGCAGCAAGCGCAAATCGTTAATGATTTACTGGTGCAATTGTTTGACCAAGTCGGTATTCGTTTAGTTGATTTTAAGTTGGAATTTGGTAAAAATCTGGCAGGAACAATCATCCTTGCTGATGAATTATCGCCGGATAACATGCGTTTGATTGATCAGCAAACGGGTCATTCTTTAGATAAAGACGTTTTTCGTCAGCACACTGGTGATGTGACCATTGGCTATCGCGAGGTTTTGCATCGTTTAGAGCAAGTTATTTAGGAGGAAATTTATGTACACGGCAAAAATTTATGTGACTTACAAACCATCCATCGTGGATCCTCAAGGAGAAGTGATACAGGCAGCTTTACAACGAATGAATTATCAGGGTATCAGCAGTGTTACGCAAGGGAAATACTTTGAAGTCAACTTAGCAGCGCCTAATGTGGCAGCCGCTAAGAATGAGGTAGCCAATTTTACTGACGCCTTACTAATTAATCAAAATACTGAAACCTACCGTTTTGAACTTGTTTCAACCGATGATGAGGTGCAGGCATGAAAGCAGCTGTGATTACCTTTCCAGGATCCAATTGCGATTTAGATTTGTTTCATGCTTTAGCTGATTTGGACTTTGAACCCACGGTGGTTTCTGCTCAAACCACCGACCTGTCAAACTATGACGCAATTTTTTTGCCCGGTGGTTTTTCTTATGGTGATTATTTAAGAAGTGGTGCTATTGCCCGTTTTGCACCAGTTATGGCGGCTGTTAGCCAAGCTGCGGCGGACGGCAAAATTGTGGTCGGTATTTGCAATGGTTTTCAGATTTTGACTGAAGCTGGTCTGTTACCCGGTCAACTGTTTGGCAATGAACAACCTGGTTTCATTTGTGACGAAGTCGATTTATTAATTGATAATTCTAATACGACCTATACCAATGCCTATGCTGATTCACGGATTAAAATACCAATTGCTCACGGTGAGGGAAATTACTATGTTGATTCAGCAACGTTAGCGGAAATGGAAGCCAATCATCAAATTGTTTTCCGCTACGCCGACAACCCCAATGGGTCGGTGGCCAATATTGCTGGGGTGATGAATCTAGCTGGTAATGTTTTTGGCATGATGCCCCATCCAGAGCGGGCAGTGGATGCCATTACGGGCAATACGGACGGACATCCGTTTTTCAAAAGTATATTACAGACGTTGGGTATGGCAGTAGGAAGGAAATAAGATGACGACCAGTAGGCTTAAAGAGCTAACGCCACAGCAAATTCTTGATTCAAAATTATACTTACAATGGGGATTGACCGAAGAGGAATATCAGCTGATTGTCACTGAGCTAGACCGCCTACCCAATTTTACCGAGACTGGTATTTTTTCAGGAATGTGGTCGGAACATGTGTCCTATAAGAAATCAAAGGCTGTTTTACGTAAATTTTGGTCACAAAATGAGCGCGTGCTACAAGGACCGGGTGAAGGGGCTGGCATTTTAGACATTGGGGATCATCAGGCAGTTGTGTTTAAGGCTGAAAGTCATAATCATCCTAGTTTTGTGGAACCCTATGAAGGGGCAGCAACTGGTGTTGGTGGGATTTTACGTGATATTTTTTCCATGGGAGCTCAGCCAATTGCCGTCTTAGATTCACTGCGTTTTGGTGAACTGAATAATGCTCATACGAAACACTTGGTCGATGGTGTTGTGGCTGGGATTGCGGGCTACGGCAATGCAATTGGTATTCCTACCGTAGGTGGGGAAATGGCCTTTGATGATGTCTACGCCGGTAATCCTTTGGTAAATGTCATGGCCGTAGGTTTGATGGATCAAGCCACGATGCAGGTTGGTCAAGCAAAAGGGGTAGGCAATGCCATTATTTATGTCGGAGCCAAAACTGGTCGAGATGGTATGAATGGAGCCTCCTTTGCCTCGGCTGAATTTTCGAGTCAGGAAAAAGCCGACCGAGCGGCTGTGCAAGTTGGCGATCCTTTCTTAGAAAAGTTAGTTATGGATACAACTTTAATGGCTATTCGTGACCATGCCGACATCATTGTTGGTATTCAAGATATGGGGGCGGCTGGTTTACTATCCTCCAGTGCTGAAATGGCCGATAAAGCTGGCATGGGAATTGAATTAAATTTGGATTTGGTCCCTCAGCGAGAAACAGGGATGATTCCCTACGAGCTGATGCTTTCGGAATCACAGGAAAGAATGCTCTTAGTTGTGAAAGCTGGCCAAGAATCAAAAATTTTAGACCTATTCCGAGAAAATAATCTTGATGCCCAAATGATTGGTACTGTCACTGATAATGGCCGTTATGTTTTGAATTTCCAAGACAAAGTCGTGGCGGATTTACCTTTGCGATTCTTGACTCATCCACTTGAACCAAAGTTAGCTGAGCAAAAGCCAAAACGTTTGGAAAATTTCATTAAAAGTCAGTATCAACCCGATGTTAGTGATTTGACGGCAACGATTAAACAATTAATTGGTCAAACTACCATTGCTTCCAAGGCCTCACTTTTTCGCCATTTTGATTCGATGGTACGGGCAGATACAGTGATTAAACCCGGTGGTGATGCTAGTTTGGTTAGAATTCGAGGCACTAAAAAAGCCTTGGCAATGACTACTGATGTCAATGGTCGTTATCTTTATTTAGATCCGAAAAAAGGCGGACAAATGGCCGTAGCCGAAGCGGCTCGAAACATTGTGGCAACTGGCGCTTTACCTATTGGAATTACGGACTGTTTAAATTTTGGGTCACCCGATAATCCAGAAGTATATTACGAACTCAATCAGGCAGTGGCTGGTATTAATAGCATGGCTAAACTGCTGAATACGCCGGTTATTTCTGGCAATGTGTCCCTGTATAACGAAACTGATGGGCAGCCAATCTATCCGACTCCAATGATTGGGATGGTTGGCTTATTAGCAGACGTAGAGCAGGCTTTAACGATTGGTTTTAAAAAGGCCAGTGATCTAATTTATCTGGTTGGGGCAACTAAAGACAGTTTTACCGGGACTGAAATTCAAAAAATGCAGACTGGTAAAATTACTGGTCAATTGTTTGACTTTAATGCCGAAGACGAATTGGCCGCCCAAAAATTAGTTTTACAGGCTAATCAAGCTGGTTATCTTGCCAGTGCACATGATCTAGCTGAGGGGGGATTGGCAGTTGCCTTGTTAGAAGCAAGTTTTACCGGTCATTTAGGTTTTAAAATTCAAACGCAGTTACCAGCGAAATATCTCTTTTCTGAAACACCCAGCCGTTTTATCGTTACCGTACCAGCTTCATGTCAGTCAGCCTTTGAGGCATTAGCCGGTAAACAAGCTCAGTACCTTGGAACGGTAGTAGATAGTGATGATTTACAGCTTGAAACCAGTGAAGAAATCGTGCATTTATCACGAGCCGAGCTTCAAAAAATTTATCAGGAGAGTATCACATGGCAACTAAAGGACTAGGAAAAACCAGTGGTTACAGTGACGAAGGCCTTCATGGATTAAATGAAGAATGTGGTATTTTCGGTATTTGGCAGCAAGCTGATGCGGCCCAACAAACTTATTATGGATTACATGCTTTGCAACATCGTGGTCAGGAAGGAGCTGGCATTGTTGTTAACCAAGGCGGTCAATTTAAACGTGAACGTGGTTTGGGCCTACTCAGTGATGTCTTTAGTGACCCTCAACGGATGGCGGTTTTAAGCGGAACTAGTGCTATTGGCCATGTTCGTTATGCTACAGCTGGTTCACATGGCTTAGAAAATATTCAGCCCTTCATGATGACCGTGGGGATGGATCAAATGCTAGTAGCGTTAGCACACAATGGTAATTTAACCAATGCTTTATCGCTTCGAGCTGCTCTAAAAGCACAAGGGGCAATCTTTAATACTTCTTCTGATTCAGAAATCCTGTTGCATTTACTAAAAAGTGCTCCTCAAACTAATTTTACGGATAAACTGAAATCATCTCTCAAGCAATTACGGGGTGGTTTTGCTTATATTTTAATGACCCCCCATGGGTTGTATGCAGCGTTAGATCCGCATGGTTTTCGACCCTTTGTTATTGGCCAAATGTCCACAGGAGCTTACGTAGTTACTTCCGAAACTGCGGCTTTAGATGTCGTTGGGGCCAATTTTATTCGGGATGTTCAACCGGGTGAGCTGATTACTATCAATGACGAAGGTCTGACAATTGATCACTTTACCGATAAAACAACCTTAAATATTGACTCCATGGAATACATTTATTTTGCCCGACCCGATTCAAAGATACATGGTGTGAGTGTTTATCAGGCACGTAAAAAAATGGGACAGGCCTTAGCTCAGGAGCAACCAGTGCCAGGAGCTGATATGGTCGTTGGAGTTCCTAATTCAAGCTTATTAGCGGCTGCTGGGTACGCGCAAGTCGCCGGCTTACCCAATGAAATGGGATTGGTAAAAAATCAATATATTGCCCGTACTTTTATTGAACCAACCCAGGATAAACGAGAACGAGCAGTAAGAATGAAGCTTAGTGCGGTCAGGGAAGTCGTTACAGGTAAGAAGATTGTTTTAGTTGACGATTCAATTGTTCGTGGTACCACCTCAATGTATATTGTTCGCATGTTAAAAGCCGCTGGAGCTAAAGAAGTCCATGTGCGCATTGCTAGCCCAATTTTAAAATTTCCGGCTTTTTACGGAATTGATATGCAAACTACTGCGGAGTTGCTTGGGGCTAATTACACTTTGGAGCAAATGTGCCACAAAATCGGTGCCGATTCATTGGGATTTTTGTCGGTAGAGTATCTGATTAAAGCAATTGATTTACCCTTTACTGGCAGCGGTAGTGGCCTAACAACGGCCTATTTTGATGGCCATTACCCCAGCCCTATTTATGATTATCAGCCAGAATTAGCACAAGCATCGCTTGCAGGACAAGTTGATTTTGCGCCGGAACCTAGTCAGACTTATCAGCCATCACAAGTAATTTCGTTGAAAAATGAAGCCCTAATGTTTTCCAGTCATAAGACTGTGAGTAAACAATTGAAGGAGGCCCAAAGTTGACCCAAGAAAACGCCTATCAAGCAGCGGGAGTTGATATTCAAGCAGGGCAAACCGCCGTTCAATTAATGCAAGCTGCGGTAGAAGATACTTTTACGCCGAACGTTTTAAATGGACTCGGTGGCTTTGGCGCCATGTTTTCTCTAGGTTCTAGTTACCACAATCCAGTGTTAGTTGCCGGCGCCGACGGGGTTGGTACTAAATTACTTTTGGCCATTGCTGCTCATAAGCACGACACGATTGGCCAAGACTTGGTTGCCATGGTGGCTAACGATATTTTAGCCCAAGGAGCAAAACCAGCCTTTATGTTGGATTACCTGGCGGTTGATAAAATGCGGCCAGCAGTGGTAGCCGAAATTGTGACTGGTATTGCCGAAGCAGCCAAGGCAACAGGAATGGCACTAATTGGTGGTGAAAGTGCTGAACTACCAGGTTTGTATGCTCCGTATCATTATGATTTAGCTGCTTTTGCTGTCGGAGTAGCTGAAACGCAAGATTTACTTCAGCCTCAAAATGTCGGGGCTGGTGATGTCTTAATTGGTTTGCCATCGACTGGTCTGCATTCCAATGGTTATTCTTTGGTGCGTTCGGTTTTAAAGCTTAAAACTGAAAATGATTTTCAAAATCTAGCACCAGCATTACAAGACGCACTGCTAAAACCAACCGCCCTTTATAGTAGCGCTGTTTGGCCGTTAATTAATCAGCACTTAGTTACCGGCATTGCCCACATTACTGGTGGTGGTCTATTGGAAAATTTACCTCGAGCCTATAGCGATAATTTAACTGCTCAGCTTAATTGGGGTTCTTGGCCAATTCCAATGATTTTTAATACCGTGCAGACTGCTGGAGAATTAAGCCTGCAAGACATGCTCCTAACTTTTAATAATGGTTTGGGTATGGTATTAATTGTCAAAAAACAGCAGGTGGAGGGGGTGATGCACAGTCTGACAGAATCACAACAGCCAGCTTATGTAATCGGCGAAATGGTTCCTAAAAAACATGAAAGCGTAATCTTGAATGGGGTGGCGCCATGGTAAAAAAAATTCGCCTGGCGGTCTTTGCCTCAGGGAGGGGAACCAATTTAGCGGCTTTACAAACAGCCATTGTTCAAAAAGATTTACCGGCACAGATTGTGCGGGTCATTGTAGATCAACGCCAAGCCGGTGCCTTCGAAATTGCTGCTAAGTGGAATTTACCAGCTAGGTTAGTGGATTATCGACAATATTCTAATAAAAGTGCGGCTGAAGAAGCGATTTTAGACCAGTTAGCCCAAGATCAGGTTCAAGGAATTTTACTGGCCGGTTATATGCGGATTTTATCCCCTACAATGGTTCATGCCTATGCTGGTAAAATCATCAATCTACATCCAGCCCTCTTACCAGCTTTTCCTGGTCGTCAAAGTATTTTAGATGCCTATCAAGCTGGGGTTAATCAAACTGGGGTAACTGTTCATTTTGTTGACGATGGGGTTGATACGGGGCAAATTATCGCCCAGCAAAGGGTGATACGTTATCCTGACGACCAATTAAGTGATTTAGAAAATCGAATTCATCAAGTTGAGCATCAGTTATATCCGCAAGTTTTAGCAGAGTTATTAGAAAAAGGAGTGTTTACAAAATGAGTCGAGCATTATTAAGTGTTTCTGATAAAAGTGGTTTGGTGCCTTTTGCGCAAAAGTTGGTTGATTTAGGCTATGAGTTAGTTTCGACAGGTGGAACCTATCGCACTTTAACTGAAGCTGAAATTCCAGTTATCCCAATTGATGAAGTGACCAATTTCCCGGAGATGTTAGACGGGCGGGTTAAGACCTTGCATCCCCGTGTTCACGCCGGTATTTTAGCTCGGCGGGACTTACCAGAACATATGGAGAAATTAGCCGAATTTAATATCAAACCAATCGATTTAGTGGTTGTAAATTTATATCCCTTTAAAGAAACAATTCAAAAACCGACTGTTACCCAAGAACAAGCGATTGAAAATATCGACATTGGCGGTCCTTCTATGTTACGATCTGCAGCTAAAAATTTTGCAGCCGTACTCCCAATTATTGACCCCCAAGACTATGACACCGTTATTGAAAAACTTAGTGCGGGAACAGCGGACCAAAATTTCCGCCAAAAATTAGCAGCTAAGGTATTTCAACACACTGCCGCTTATGATGCTTTGATTGCTGATTATCTGATAGATAGTGAGTTTCCAGCTAGCTTAACCTTACCCTATGATAAGTTTGGCGACCTTCGTTATGGTGAGAATGCCCAACAAAAGGCGGCTGCTTATACTGATGCTTTGCCTGAAAGTTACTCAATTTTACAGGCTGATATTTTGCATGGGAAGCAGCTGTCTTATAACAATATTCGTGATGCAGATGCGGCCCTACGCATTATTGCCGAATATCCCGATACAACTGTAGTGACCGTAAAACATATGAATCCTGCTGGAATTGCTCAGGGGAAAACCATTGAAGAGGCTTGGGATAAGGCCTTTGCTGCCGATGATGTTTCCATTTTTGGTGGAATTGTCGCTTTGAATCGTGAGGTCGATGCGCAAACGGCGACTAAAATGCACAGTATTTTTCTAGAAATCATTATCGCACCCAGTTATACTCCGGAAGCTTATGAAATCTTGGCTGCTAAGAAAAATTTGCGTTTACTAACGCTGCCATTTACTAACCAAATTCCGCAAGAACTCGAGGTGACTTCGGTCTTAGGTGGGATGTTGGTTCAAGAACGTGATTTGGTCGAGGAATTACCGGAAAATTGGCAGGTCGTTTCCAAGGTGCAACCAACTTCCGAGCAGTTAGCAAGCATGCTCTTTGCCCAAAAAGCGGTGAAACATGTTAAGTCAAATGCTATTTTGGTCGCTCAAAATGGGCAAACATTAGGCATTGGCGCCGGTCAGCCCAATCGAATTGATTCAGTTGTCTACGCCATTAATAAGGCCCAAGATAAAGCTGGCTTTGAGCATGCAGTTTTGGCTTCGGATGCGTTCTTCCCAATGGCTGATTCAGTTGAATATGCTGCCCAACATGGTATTCAGGCGATTGTCGAGCCGGGTGGGTCAATCAAGGACCAAGATTCAATTGATAAAGCCAATGAGCTTGGCGTGGCCTTAGTCTTCACTGGTAATCGCCACTTTAAGCACTAATTCAATGGGGAAAACATGAAAAAAGTATTGATAGTTGGATCAGGAGCACGGGAACATGCTTTAGCTCAAACCTTTCTAAAAAGTTCACAGGTTGACCAAGTTATCGTTGCTCCTGGCAACGATGGGATGACGGATACTGGTTTAAAAATAGTGCCCATTCCGGTCACAGATTTAGTAGCACTTCGGCAATTGGCCTTAGATCAACAAATTGATTTAACCTTTGTCGGCAGTGAAGACCCCCTGACCTTAGGAATTGTTGACGCATTTCAACAAGTTGGCTTAGCCATTTTTGGGCCTAGCCAAGCCGCTGCCCAATTAGAAGGTTCCAAATCTTTTGCTAAAGACTTATTAACTAAATACAATATCCCTACTGCTCGGTCAAAAACGGTCCACTCATTGAGCGCAGCCGCTGTTCTCCCAGATATATTTGGTTACCCCTTAGTAGCTAAATTAGATGGTCTGGCTTTAGGTAAGGGGGTTAGCATCATTGTAGATGAGCAACAGTATCAGGATTACCTTCAAAATATCTTTACAAAAGATCCGCAAGCTACCTTGGTCATCGAGGAATTTTTAAAGGGCGTTGAATTTTCAATTTTTTCTCTAGTTGGTAAAGATGGAACGGTGGTTCATACCCCCTTAGCACAAGACCACAAACGCCGTTTTGATCATGATTTAGGGCCGAACACCGGGGGGATGGGGGCTTATAGTCCACTGACCTGGGTGAGCTCCGCTCAAAAGCAAATGGCAATTGATCAATTAGTAACGCCCATTTTATCGGCTATGCAAAGTGAAAATACGCCCTTTGTTGGAGTTTTGTACACTGGGGTGATGTGGACCAAAACTGGACCCAAGGTTATTGAATATAATGTGCGTTTTGGTGATCCAGAAGCCCAGGTCGTTTTACCACAGTACCAGGGTGATTTTTATACGTTAATTATGAATTTGCTTGATGGAAAAGTAGGGCAGTCAGACTGGCAAAGTCAGGATATTTATTTGGGCGTTGTTTTAGTTGCACCCGGCTATCCTGAATCTCCCCAGGCGGGTGCAGTAGTACCAACAGTAGCGCAAGTAGCTCCCTTAACAATTAATTATGCCGGAGTTAAAGACGGCCAAGCAGCCGGTGGCCGGATCGCAACTGTTGTTGCTCATGCTCAAAGGACCAGTTTGGCACAAGCAGAGGTTTATCGTAAACTAAATGTAATCGATACAGCGTTAGCCTATCGCCGTGATATTGGCTATCAAGCCAACATTAATCATCTTTGATTTAAAAAAGGGGAAGTTATGCAAACAGATATTGAAATTGCGCAAGCGGCAGAAGTTTGGCCAATTCAAAAAATTGCCCAAGCAGCTGGCATAGAAGAACATGAATTGGCACCATATGGCTACGATAAAGCTAAAATTAATTTAGATTCTCAGGTTAAACGTTCCCCAGATTTAGGTAAATTAATCTTAGTGACTTCGATTAATCCTACCCCAGCTGGAGAAGGAAAGTCCACGGTAACAGTTGGTTTAGCTGATGCCTTGGCCATGGCCGGTAAAAAAACGATGATTGCTTTACGGGAACCTTCCCTAGGTCCTGTTATGGGGTTAAAGGGTGGTGCCACCGGTGGCGGTCAGTCCCAAGTTGTACCCATGGCTGATATTAATCTACATTTTACGGGAGATTTTCATGCCCTAACTTCGGCCCATGATACTTTGGCTGCCTTGTTGGATAACAGTTTGCAACAGGGGAATCCGCTGAACATTGATCCGCGACGGATTATTTGGAAACGAGTCCTCGACATTAATGATCGAGCCTTGCGCAATACCGTAATTGGTATGGGTGGTCCTAAGTCAGGAGTCCCTCGCACTGATGGATTTGATATCACGGTTGCTTCCGAACTAATGGCTATTTTGACGCTGTCCACTAGTTTAATGGACTTAAAAGCTCGGATTAAAAAAATCGTGGTGGCTTATACCTATGATGAAGAACCTGTAACAGTTGATGATCTAGGAGTGGCCGGTGCCTTAACCGTCATACTTAAGGATGCGATTAACCCCAATCTAGTTCAAACTTTAGCTCATACGCCAGCCATCATTCACGGGGGTCCTTTTGCCAACATTGCCCAAGGAACTAATTCAATTTTAGCCACTAAAACCGCCCTCCAGCTAGCTGATTATGCCGTGACTGAAGCTGGCTTTGGTGCCGACCTAGGTGGTGAAAAGTTCCTAGATGTCAAAGTGCCTCTGTTGGGTAAAACTCCTGATACGATTGTAATTGTTGCTACCGTTCGAGCCCTCAAACATCACGGTGGTGTCGCTTTAGCTAATCTAAACGAGGAAAACTTAACTGCCTTAGCCACCGGCTTAGAAAATTTGGGTCAACATTTAGCCGCCATGCAACGCTATGGAGTGCCAGTACTTGTTGCTATTAATCAATTTACGGCCGATACACCAGCTGAGATGCAGTTAATCAAAGATTATGTTCAAGAGCATGGTGCTCAGGCCTATGTCGCCAATGTTTGGGGACAAGGTGGGGCTGGTGCTCAAGAATTAGCTCAAGCCGTAATTGATACTACTGCAAAAGAAAGTGATTTTAAGCCTCTTTATCAAGCTCAAGACTCAGTGGAAGATAAAATCAACGCTATTGTCCAAACGATTTATGGTGGAGCAGGTTTTGAATTATCTGCTCAGGCTCAACGTCAATTAGCCGAATTTCAGCGGCGGGGTTGGGATAAGCTACCAATTATCATGGCTAAAACGCAATATTCTTTGTCTGACGATGCTAAGCAACTAGCCCGACCAAAAAACTTCACCATCCATATTCGTGAATTTATTCCGAAATTAGGAGCTGGTTTCCTAGTAGCATTGACCGGTTCAATTCTAACAATGCCGGGTCTACCAAAACATCCCGCTGCTTTAGATATTGACATTGACGAAAATGGTCGCATAACCGGACTATTTTAATTAGTTAAAATGCTACTAGACCAACCAAATTGGGGGAGTGACTCACATGGAAAATCGTTGGATTCGCGCTGCTTTACCTGCCTTATTAATTCATGGTTGTATTGGGACTGTTTATGCCTGGAGTGTTTTCAAACAGGCGATTGCTAGTCAAATTGGTGCTTCAGTTGCCAATGTCGAATGGGCTTTTTCCTTGGCTATCTTATTTTTAGGCTTATCAGCGGCTTTATTAGGCCACTTTGTCGAAAAAGATATTAAAAAATCTGCCTTACTAGCCACTTTTTTCTTTACGGTGGGGATGATTGGCACTGGGATTAGTATTCAGCAAAAATCACTGATTGGTATTTATCTTTTTTACGGGGTGGTTATGGGAATTGGTCTTGGGATTGGCTACCTAACACCAGTGAAAAATCTGATGCTCTGGTTCAAAGAAAATAAAGGCTTAGGTACTGGTTTAGCAGTGGCTGGATTCGGCTTAGCCAAGATGATTTTTTCACCCATTATGGTCAGTTTACAGTTGACTTTTGGCCTATGGCAGATGTTTGTGATTTTAGGATTTGTTTTTGCCATTTTGATGTTAATGGGATGGGTATTGATTCAAAAACCAGCCGGTTGGGTGGAAGTTCCACTTAAACAAGCTTTTAAACCCTGGGCCTTTTTCAAGAATCGTAATTTTATTGGAATTTGGTTAATGTTTTATTTAAATATCACGGCTGGTTTGGCCATTATTTCTCAGGAAAAAGATATTTTAATGGAACTCAAAAGCTCGTCTGGGTCTCTGGTCTTTTCCCTAGCAGCAATGACCACGATTATCAGTATTGATGCTTTCTTCAACGCTGCCGGACGAATTGGCTTTGCCACTTGGTCAGATAATTTAAAAGATCGCAATACCATTTATCAAATTATTTTTATCTTGTCTTTAGTGGTTTCCCTCCTATCGTTTACGCTTCCTAATTACAATAATTTTTTGCCAATCGTGATTGTCATCGCTTTCTTCTCGATTAATGCTGGTTATGGTGGAGGTTTTTCAGCCTTACCACCGCTATTGGCTGATCGCTTTGGGATGCGGGCAATCTCTAAAATTCATGGTCTGGCCCTCACTGCTTGGGCTGCAGCTGGTCTAACGGGGAATCAATTAGCCAGTTTGATTGTCCATGGTTTGAAATTACCTTATCAAGATGTCTTTTTAGCGATTGCTGTTCTGTATTTGTTGGCTTTGGCTATTAGTCGTTATGTGGTAACCCCAAGACGAATGTTATTGGATTAATTTTTAATGTTCGTGTTTTTCAGTAATTATTGAAATATATTTTGAATTAGATAATAAATAACGAATAAAATTCATAATTTAGCTGTTATACTGGTTATAGTACAGAAGAGAACACTAGATAAGGAAGTAAACAATGCTAGAACGTTATTCTCGTCCCGAACTGCGCCAAATTTGGTCCTTAGAGAACCAATATCAGAGCTGGCTCGACGTTGAAATTGCCGTAATTGCTGGTTGGGTAGCCATTGGACATGTTCCGGCTGAAGATTTGGCTCAGATTCGAGCCAGGGCCAGCTTTGACATCGATCGAATTGCTGAAATTGAGCAATCAACTCGGCATGATGTGGTCGCTTTTACACGTAATGTGTCCGAATCCTTGGGTGAGGAACGTAAGTGGATTCACTACGGTCTAACTTCTACTGATGTGGTTGACACAGCTCAAGCTTTACGTTTACGTCAGGCCAATCAGGTCATTAAAGCTGATTTACAGGAATGGCGTGAAGCTATTAAGCGTTTAGCCTTGGCTTATAAAGATACAGTCATGATGGGGCGTACTCACGGGGTTCATGCTGAACCAACGACCTTTGGGTTAAAGATGGCTCGTTTCTATGCTTCCGCCACCCGGGCAATTGAGCGTTTTGACCGAGTTGCGGCTGAAGTTGAGACTGGTAAACTATCTGGTGCCGTGGGAACTTTTGCCAACGTGCCACCAGAAGTTGAGGCGGTAGCCATGCAAGAATTGGGACTAACGGCTCAACCCATTGGCTCTCAAGTTTTGCCTCGAGATTTACATGCGGATTACATCCAAACGATTGCCCTGATTGGGACCCAAATGGAAGAATTAGCGACTGAAATTCGTTCTTTGCAGCGTTCGGAAATCCATGAAGTTGAAGAAGGCTTTGCCAAGGGACAGAAGGGCTCCTCGGCCATGCCACACAAACGGAATCCAATTGGTGACGAGAACATTACTGGTTTAGCTCGAGTGCTACGAGGCTATGCCGTCACCGCTTTAGAAGATGTAACGCTTTGGCACGAGCGAGATATTTCCCATTCTTCGGCTGAACGAATTATTCTACCAGATGCGACTAGTTTGTTAGATTACATGTTGCACCGTCATACCGGCATTTTGAATAATTTGGGTGTTTTTCCAGAAACAATGCGCAAAAATATGGATCGGACTTACGGTTTGATTTATTCGCAACGACTTTTGTTGAGTTTGATTGATGCGGGTATGTCTCGGGAAGCCGCCTATGATACAGTGCAACCGCTGACAGCTCGCTCATGGGATGAGCAAATTATGTTCCGGGATTTGGTTGATGCCGATCCAACCATTACTTCAAAGTTAACCAAGGAACAGATTGATGACGCCTTTGACTATCATTACCATTTGCGCCATGTCGATGATATTTTCAAGAGAGTAGGCTTAGCATGAGATCACTAATTAATCATCCGGCTATTAAGGGTGTGTTAGCAACTGAGACCGATATTCAAGCTCAGGTGCAACGGGTGGCCAACGAATTGACCGAAGAATTTGCGGAGAGAGAGCAACGGCCAGTTTTCATCGCCGTGCTAAAAGGCGGGGTAATTTTCGCCACTGATTTGTTACGCAAAATGCCTTTAGATGTTGACTTTGATTTTATCGACGTTAAAAGTTATTCTGGTGATTCTTCCACCGGCCAGGTTAAGGTCGTGCACGATGTCAGCATGGATCTAACAGGACGTGACGTCGTCGTTGTCGATGAAATTATTGATTCGGGTCGGACCATGCAGTGGTTGAATGACTACTTTGAGTTGAAGGGTGCTGCTAGCGTCACAACCGTAGCTTTGGCTGATAAAAAAGCCGCTCGGGTGGTTGACTTTGAAGTTGATTATGCTGGTCTGGAAGTTCCCGATGAGTTCTTGGTCGGTTACGGTATGGACTATAATAATTCCTTTAGAAATCTGCCGGTGATTGCCGTGGTGGATTTGGATAAGATTGATTTGATATGATTTTTAAAAGCTGACTGAGGTTGGCTTTTTTTATTCAAAAAAATAGCAAATATTTTGCTATTTTCCTCCACTGTTATTCCAAACCCATTTTCATATCCAACACTTGTAAATCCTTTTGCTCAGCGCGGCTATCATCTTTATTAATTTCAATGAGCATATTGTATCGAATTCTAACTACTGCTGGTGATGTAGATTGTATAGTATACCCAAAGTAGTATTGATGAGGTTGGTTAACCTTTTCGATGTACAGATTCTTATCTTCAAAATTCTCCCATTTAATCTTGGAATCATTATTAATTGCCTTTTTTAGTGCCTCTCTAGCTAAAATGAACATTTCATCTTTTTGTTTGTTCGATGACAATTGGTTAACCTTATCAGATAACACAACGTGATTGCCCTCATCCTGGTAGTAGGGTAGTGCGTGATTATTTTCGGCTAAGAGTCCTAGACTCAAAATCGTAAGGGCAACGCTAACAATTGCGACTATCAGGTACTTATATTTTTTCTGCATATTTATTCTCCTTTACGCAAACCGTAGATTTGAAGACTTTCTGTCTTCACTATAGGCCATGTTTTATTTGCATGTTTTTAATCACAATCCTGTATAATTTAAGGAAACAAATCAAGGAGTCAATCACATGGGAAAATTAGATAAGTTAATTAAAGGTATTGGCGCCAGTGCCTTAACATCAGTTGCGATTGATGAAGTGGCCAAAATGGCAAGTAAAGAACTAGAAAAACGTAGTCATTACGTTAAATTACCGGATGTTCGTTCTCTTCCAGTTAGTGAAGCTGAATCAATTTTGCAAGATTACGATTTTAAGTATTCTCTAGTAAAATTACCCCCAGATGCCAAGTACGCAGATGTACTGATCAATCATGTTGTGCGCATGACTCCTCACGGGGGCGCCAATGTTGATCCAAAAACTTTTATTAAAATTTACTATGCTGACGAGCAAACGATTCAAGCTAGCCAAGTACTAGCAGAAAAATTAGCCGAAGAAAAAGCCTTAAAAAAGGCTAAGAATCAAGCAAATATTAAACATGTTGTTGATGTGACTGCTAAAGTATCCTCGAATGTGACCGAAAAATTACATTTAAAGAAATCAATCGAAAAAAAGGAAGAACAGTAGAGCTGGTTAAAGACTATGATAAAGCGCCTCAGTAGAGTGTTCTTTAGTACTTTTTAACCTTAACAGTTCGATGAAAATAGCAAAATTTAAGTATAGGTTACTAAATGACTAGTATTAATGAATCTAGCTACAAAAATATAACCGCTAACGAGCGCATTCTATTTGATGCACTGCAAGAAGTGGCTATTAAACTTGAAGATAGCAATGAAAATCCAGTATCGCTTTCGCTATACTTATGGGATTATGGGATTCGTGATCCTGAAGCGAAGAGCAAGTTGATTAAGGCCACCATTGAAGTTATTCTGTCTGCTAAGGATTCGATGAAGTTAACCTTAGCTGATTTTCATAGCCAATTTTCAAAAGTAATCGATGGTTTATCAGATGTCGAAGAAGAAAGGCAATTTATTATTTATACAGTTACCTGGATTGGATTGAATATTTTTCCATCGGCTTATCCGGTTGCTAACAACTTAGATGAATAACAATTTAACGAATAAAAAGAGTAGCTCAACTCAATCAGCTACTCTTTTATTTATTTTGAGTGAAAATTTAATTGTTAAAGTAATCGACATTACTCAACCAAAAACTCTAGCCAGCCGTACTGCGAAGCACCCGTTCCAACGATGACGCCTTCGGTATTAATTTGCCATAATTTTGTCTGTGCTTTTAAATTATGTGTTTGACAAAAAGTTGCTAAAGATTGCAGTCCTCGTTGAATTCCTTGTGCAGTATTCTCAACAAAGATACAAGCATAATGGCCAGCTACTTTAGTTATAGTTGGTAAAGCCGTGGTTTGGATATTGGAATTGGTCACCTCTTTAATAACTCGAAAGGCAGCGTTGTCATAGCCTCGCGGATTAGCTACAGATAAATCAGTTAAAAAGCCAGATTGGCCAATACTCATAATCGAAACTGGTGCTAACTGCTGATAGAACTGTGAGAAGAGCTCCGCCACCTCAGCTTCGGTACAGTTGACAGATTTATCAGAACACCAGAAAATCGTTTCAGCACGTTTAGCCATTACTGGTTGATATAAAGTAGGCTGTATTAAATCTACTTTCTCAGTTGTTTTATGCTGAATAATTTCCCGTATGCGCGTAAGTTCTGTAATCTTATCATCAATACGTTGTTGTGCACTTAAAAGCTCTTGTGAAGAGTGATGATGTTGTAAATCATTTTTAATTGTCCTGATTTTATTTAAGGGAATATCCAAATTTCGTAGCCCCAGGATAAATAATAGATCATATAATTGCTGGTAGTCATAAAAACGATAGCCAGATTCATTTTTATAAATTGGTTTAAATAAACCCTGTTCGTCATAGAAAATTAAGGTGCGGCGAGTTGTTTGGGCTAATTTAGCCATTTCACTAATTTTTAACATTTTCATAGTTCCTTGACTGTAACGTTACGATACAGTTTATAATTGTACTTACGATAACATAATATTTTATGTAAGAGGGAGTTGATTATATGTCCCAACAAGAATCTCTTTTTGCCAGTACGTCTCAAAACATGCCATTAGCGAATCGAGTTCGTCCTCAAAATTTAGACCAGTTCGTAGGACAACAGGATTTACTCGGTCATGGGAAAATACTACGTGAGATGATTGATAATGACCAGGTTTCCTCCATGATTTTCTGGGGACCACCAGGCGTTGGGAAAACAACCCTGGCCGAAATTATCGCTCGACAAACGCAGGCCGCCTTTCTTAGTTTTAGTGCAGTTGACAGTGGTATTGCTAAGATTAAAAAAATTATGAAGCAGGCTGAAGATGATCAAAAGGTCGGTCAAAAGACGATTGTTTTTATTGATGAAATTCATCGCTTTAATAAAGCTCAGCAAGATGCTTTCTTACCTTATGTCGAGCAGGGAAGTATTATCCTAATCGGCGCAACAACAGAAAATCCATCGTTTGAAATTAACTCGGCCTTATTGTCACGTTGCAAAGTTTTTGTGTTGCATCATTTACTGCAAGATGATCTCGTTGAATTATTAAAAAACACTTTAAGTAACCCAGCTGGATTTGGTAAACAAAAGATTAATATTGGTCAGGATGAACTTGAAGCTATTGCTAACTTTTCCGATGGTGATGCTCGGGTAGCTTTGAATACTTTGGAAATGGCGGTGTTGAATGGTAAGGTAGTTAGCCAAACGACAACTATTACAATTGATGACTTATGCCAGCTAATTAATGAAAAATTTGTACTTTATGATAAAAATGGTGAAGAGCATTATAATATTATTTCTGCCTTACATAAGTCAATGCGCAATAGCGATGTAGATGCGGCTATTTACTGGTTATCACGCATGTTAGCTGGTGGTGAGGATCCGCTTTATATTGCTCGACGTTTGGTTCGATTTGCTAGTGAAGATATTGGTTTGGCCGATACCAACGCGCTTAATTTAACTGTTAATGTTTTTCAAGCCTGTCAGTTGATTGGAATGCCAGAATGTGATGTCCATCTGGTCGAAGCCGTTACCTATTTATCATTAGCACCTAAATCAAATGCGATTTATAAGGCACGTCTAGCAGCAGCTAAAGATGTAAAACAGTCTAAAAATGAACCAGTACCGATGCAGATTCGTAATGCACCCACTAAATTAATGAAAGATTTAGGTTATGGGAAGGGCTATCAGTTGGCGCATTATGCGCAAGATAAGCTCACTAACATGCAAACTATGCCAGATTCATTGCAGGGACATGTCTATTACAAGCCAACCACGCAAGGAAATGAGAGTCGTTTTAAAAAGCGACTAGAACAGATTAAGGAATGGCATCAAGAACACTATGGGGAGTGAACCATGCAAACCGAAAAAGAAGCAGTTAGTCAAATTGAAGTACGTGGGGGACAAGTCCATAATTTAAAAAATATTGACGTAGACATTCCACTTAACCAGTTTGTAGCCATATCAGGACCCTCTGGATCAGGAAAAAGTTCATTAGCCATGGGTATTCTTTATGCTGAAGGATCTCGACGGTATTTGGAAGCGTTGTCGACCTATACTCGCCGTCGGTTGGGGCAAAGCCAAAAAACCCAGGTTCGAGAAATTAAACATATTCCTTCGGCTATTGCCCTTCGTCAAAGACCTGGTGTGCCTTCAGATCGTTCAACAGTTGGTTCAATGAGTGAATTGTTCAATGTTGTACGTCTCATTTTTTCTCGATTAGGCTCTGCTGTTTGTCCTAATGGACATCGGATTAAACCAAGCTTAGCGATTGCTCAAGCAATGGATTTACCGGCTGGCCCTGACAGTAAGATGGGTATTATTACTTGTCCAACTTGTGGGGTTGAATTTATGGCTAAATCAGCCGAAGATTTTTCTTTTAATGCCAGTGGTGCCTGTCAACAATGTCATGGCACTGGCCAAGTTCGAGAATTGGATGAGAGTAAATTAATTAGTGATGAGAATCTAAGTATTGCCAATGGAGCTGTAGCCTCATGGCACTTACCAGGCCGAAATTTCATGGCTAGTGTGGTGGCAACTTTGGGTGTCCGAATTAACGTACCTTATAAGGAATTAGCAGCTCACGAAAAAGACATTGTATTGCACGGTGAAAAAAAGCAATACCCAGTTGATTTTCGTACCTCAACCGGTCGGGTATTCCACACCGATAACACATTATATGAGAATGCTTATGAAGCGGTTTATGAATCATTAAAGAATATTAAAAGTGATCGTTCACTGAAAAAAATTAATCAATTTTTCCATTTTTCGACTTGTCCTAAATGCCATGGCACTCGCTTGGATCCTTCTGTGTTAACCCAATTAGTAGCTGGTCAAAATATTGCTCAAGTATCGGCACTATCACTAGGGCAGCTTAGCAATTGGCAAAAGGAAACGATGGCTGATTTGCCTGTTGAAATGCAAACAATGGCAAAGGCGTTGTTTGATAATCTATTAGATACTTTACGCCCAGTTCTAGAATTAGGATTAGATTATTTAACATTGGATCGAGCTGGCAACACCCTGTCAACGGGGGAACTGCAACGTATTCAGTTAGCACGTACCTTGCGAACTGAAACAACTGGCGTTTTATATGTTCTAGATGAACCTTCAATTGGATTGCACCCTGACAATGTGAAAGGTTTACTAAATGTCTTTCGCAAATTGGTGGCTCAAGGAAATTCATTGGTTGTCGTAGATCACGATGCTGATATTGTCGGCGCTGCCGATTGGGTCATTGAAATCGGACCTGGTTCAGGATCAGCAGGTGGCCAAGTTGTAGCCCAGGGAACGCCAATGGCACTAACAAAAAATCCGAACTCCTTGATTGGGCCATTTTTAGCCGGCACTGCTCAAATTATGCATGCAAAGGTTAAGGTGGAGAGTAAGTTTGATCTTCCTGATACTCATTTGGTAGTGCAAAATTACTTTAACATCAAGAATATCAGTGCGACGATTCCTAGTAATGAAATTACCGCTATCACTGGCTTTTCAGGAGCAGGGAAAACTAGCTTAATATTTAATAGCTTGATTCCGGCTATTCAAGCGCAAAATAATGGGCAAGGTCTGCCGTCTCAGGTTAAAGATTTGCATACATCGTTAACAAGTGTAGTTAGCGTTGATGCCAAACCAGTTGGAAAAAATACTCGTTCTACGTTGGCCACTTATACCAGTATTATGAATAATTTGCGTCGAATGTTCGCCGATTTACCCGAAGCTAAGGTAAAAAAATACGGGATTGCTTATTTTTCTTATAACAACAAAGAAGGTGCTTGCGAGCACTGTAATGGTCAAGGAACAATTTCGTTAGATATTCAATATTTGCCTGATATTGAAGAAACCTGTCCTTACTGTCATGGTAGTCGATATAAGGACGAAATTCAGCAAATTAAATGGCATGGATATAGTATTGTGGATTTACTAAACCTTTCAGTAAAAGAAGCAATACCGGTATTTGAAGCTGTTCCAGCAATTGAGAAACAGCTAAAATTACTAGATGAGATTGGCTTAAACTATCTTCATTTAGGTGAAAGTACACCCAGCTTGTCAGGGGGTGAAGCTCAGCGTTTAAAGTTGGTTAATCACCTCAACAAATCTCAAAAGCAAACCTTATTCGTATTTGATGAACCCTCAATTGGACTACATCCCCTTGATATTCAAGTCTTATTAGGTGTTATCAATCAACTGAAAAGTCGTGGAGCAACGGTCATTATTATTACGCACGATTTAGACTTGATGACTAATGCTGATTATCTGATTGATTTAGGGCCGCGTGGCGGTTCAGCAGGTGGTCAATTGGTTGCCCAAGGAGTACCGGAAACATTAGTAAAAAATCCTAAAAGTCTGACAATTCAGTATTTGGCAGCACATTTTAAAAAGTTTTCATTAATTTAGAAGTTAGAAAAAAGACGCCAATTGACGTCTTTTTTTGGTACTATTCCTGTTCTTGATTAGGGTAGGGTAATAAGTAAAATTCTCCATTTTGAAACTGACCTAAGAAAATTTGATCAGAAGCATATTGTTGCCCATTAATTTGCAAATGTTCTTTTAAAACAGTTTGATTTAAGTGAGCAGCTTTAAGCTCGTTGTCATTGATATTACCATCAACAATTATGGAGTATACGCGCTGACTATCGTCATCAGATACAGTAATTGAACCATTACGTTCGAATACGGCTTCATCAATATCATGAATATTGTGAATCCCACTGGTTCGCAAGTTAAACAATAAATCATCAGCTGTCATTCCTGCTCTAAGGATGGCTGCCACGTCAACTTTACCGTTCTTAATTACCGTGAAAGGATTTCCAATCAATAAATGATGGAAAATTTTAGTATTCTGTGACATAAAACGACTACTGAAAATAATAATTGACCATAATAGTAGGACCAGTGTAAATTCTAAAATGGTAATTGTTTGGCTATAAATCATTCCTCCGATGATACCTCCCAAAACATAGTTTTGCATTTGGTCAATTACGGTTGATTGAGATAGGTTAGATTTACCGGACAGGTTAATTTGTACCACAATCATAATAAAACCAATTAATAACTTCAGTCCTAAAGTGACATAATTATTATCAGCTAGATTAAAAGAAATACTGTTCTTAGTAATGTAATTAATATTTTCTGATGCAAGTGATTTTGTTTCGGCTAGTCGATAACCGGTGTGTTTGTTGTCTAATTGTACTGTGTAATATTGATTTTTCACTTTAATAAGCATGCCATCAGACAAATTGGTAGAATCAGCGTAGATATCATTTGTAGAAACATTTTGATCATGGCTAATTTGTTTTAAAAGATGGGCAACTTCGTGACTGTTAGATAAACTATTACTATTGATGTTATTAATTTGGACGCCAATAATAAAAGCCACGACGAGTGACAGTAAAATAAATAAATCTCTAAATTTTAAATCACTTCGATTTTTTAAGTATTTATAAACTGAAAAAGCAAAAATTAAACCAACCCCGATTACCAAAAATAGAAAGATGTAATCCATTGTGCTATGATTTTGGTTTAAAAAATTATAAGTGTATAAATTCATAATCTCTTTTCCTTAAATTACGGTTTTAGTTAAATAACGTTAACATTATAGCGCGATTAAAGAATGGGTTCTTAGGTATTTTACTAGTGAGAATACCTTAATTACCTTTAATTCGTATCAAATGTTATTGAATTTAAAAATTAAAGTTGCCAATAAGTTACCTACAATTCTAGCAATCACTTTTTATGTTCATTTTTTGGTTTAAACTAGCATTATCAAAACTTGGGAGTTCATAGTGAAAAATTACTTATTCGATTTTGATGGTACGCTGGCTAATTCGGAAGAAGCAGCCCAACTAGCGACGAAAGCGGCCTTTCAAAAAGTTGGTTTAGTTGCACCAACGACAGCACAAATCAACTATTATATGGGTATTCCCATCGAAGTATCTTTTAAGAAGATGGCGGAAAATCATCATTTTACAGAATCTGAGTTTGAGGCTTTGTTAAATGTATTTCGGCAATATTATCGTGAATTTGAAAGCGAGCATATTACTTCATTTGATGGTATGCAATCAACCTTAGCGCAGCTAGTTGCTGAAGGAAAACAACTTTTTGTTGTTTCTAGTAAACGATCCGATTCCTTAATGAGGAACTTACATACTCTAGGAATTGCTGAATATTTTCAAGATATTCTGGGATCAGACATGGTCACAGCCTTTAAACCTGCACCAGATGGTGTTTTGGCTATTTTAGAAAAATGGCAGTTAAATCCAGAAGAATCAATTATGATTGGCGATGCCATTTTTGACTTACAGATGGGCAAGGCAGCCCAAGCTCATACCTGTGGAGTAACCTGGGGAGCGCACGATGTGGCTAGTTTGCAAGCAGAAAATCCCGATTATCTAATTCAAGTGACTACTGACTTACTTTAAAATTAAGTGAAAAGACTAATTATCACATTTGTGGTAGTTAGTCTTTTATTGTTAAGGTAATTGTTCTTTTTTAGTAACAACATAGTGAATGAAATTTTTACTGGTAATTGATAGGCTGCTCTGATTAAGATAGGCGATTTCAATTGACTGAACGATTTCAGGTACTGTTGCGGCGTGGGCAATTTTAAAATCTGAATTACCAACCATTAATTCTGAAACGAGACTAACGCCTAATCCGGCTTCCACCATGGCCATGACGGTATAATCATCTTGAATTTGATCTTTAATGTGAGGATTTACGCCAATTTGATCAAAGGCTAGGGTGACATCGCTATGAGAACCCTCTGGAATTAAAATAATATTATTTGACTGCTGTGTTAAATCTTGTAAACTAACAATTTTTTGCTGGGCAAGGGGATGGTTGGAAGCCATTACGGCCAGTAAACGCTCTTTTTTAAGAGGAATAGTTTTTAAACCACCATTTAAAGTTTGTTTTAAGAAGCCAAAGTCCACGCGTCCTGCTAAAATATCATCTTTAATTTCATCGTAATCACCTTGATATAAAGTAAAGTGAACTTGTGGATATTGGTCCTCAAAGCCCTTAATTAAAGCTGGTAACCAATAACGGGAAATACTATTGCTAGCACCAATTCGCACAGTCCCAGTTTCTAGACCTTTAAGATGGTCAGCCATTTCTTTCATGTCCAAATATTGTCGTGTTATTTTTTGAAATTCTGGATATAATTTGTGTCCAGCAGGAGTTAGATGGATACCTTTACGAGAACGTTTTAAAAGTACCAGATCAAATTCTTTCTCTAAATTTGCGACGGTTTGGCTAATGGCCGATTGAGTATAGCCTAGTTCTTTGGCTGTTTTGGTAAAACTGCCAGTTTCAATTATTTTTTGAAAAACGAAAAAACGATTCATTTGATTATTATTCCTAATGTTTTCATTAAAAAGATTAATTTTACTAATCTAATTAGCATTGATACCATTATTAAGTTCCTAATGAACAGGAGCATTAATAATGACTACGGGGGAAAGAAAATGATAAGTAGGATATTTCGTAAAGAATCAGTCGATAATTACTTGAAAGCTGATTCACAATTAAAAAGAACATTGGGTCCATGGGACTTAATTGGGCTTGGAATTGGCGCAGTCATTGGAACGGGAATTTTTATTTTACCAGGACATGAAGCTGCTCAACACGCAGGTCCTGCCGTAGCCATTGCCTTTTTTATTGCGGCGTTATTGTCTGGGATTGTGGGGATGGCTTATGCTGAATTTTCTTCGGCCATGCCCATTGCTGGTTCAGCCTATTCTTTTGCTACCGTTGTTTACGGAGAAATTATCGGCTGGATGTTAGGCTGGGCTTTAATTTTAGAGTATTTCTTAGCTGTATCGGCCGAAGCAACTGGCTTTGCAGCATACTTTAACAATAACATTTTAGATGCTGTCGGCGTTCACTTACCAAAGGCGTTACAAAGCGGTCCAATGGATGGCGGTGTGATTAATATTACTGCGGTGTTAATTATCTTAGTCATTGCCTTTATTGTCGCGCGTGGATCGGAGTTATCTAAAAAAGTTGAAAATATAGCAGTCATTGTTAAAGTTGCTATTATTTTATTGTTTATTGGTTTGGGTGCTTTCTATATCAAATCAAGTAACTATGTGCCATTTTATCCAGCAGAGTTCCATAGTTCATGGCTAGGATTAGGCGGTATTTCAACGGCTGCAGCAACGGTTTTCTTTGCCTTTATTGGTTTTGATGCCTTAGCTTCTAACTCAGCTGAAACAGTCAATCCGCAGAAAAATATCATCCGTGGTATTTTAGGAACCGTTATTATTGCCGTGATTTTATATGTTGTCTTTTCACTGGTATTGGTTGGTATGGTGCCATATACACATTTAAATGTTGATGACCCAGCGGCGTATGCGCTACATTTGGCCCACTTGGATGGTTGGAATAAAGTCATTACTGTTGGTGCTCTTTTTGGTATTTTTACTGCCATGCTAACAATGTTCTTTGGTGGTTCACGCTTGGTCTACGCACTAGGTCGGGACGGATTATTATCAGGTAAAATGGGGAAAATTGATCCCAAATACAAGGTACCTAAAAACGCTATTATAATCGCCCTGATTGTTCAAGCCTTCTTTGCAGGGGTGGTTCCACTGGAGCAATTAGCCTCATTGATTAATGCAGGGACCTTATTGGCCTTTGCCGGGATGTCATTTGGTATTATCCCCCTAAGAAAACGCAATGACATTACCAATACAGGTTTCAAAATGCCTTGGTATCCTGTTCTGCCAGTCTGTGCTGGTTTAGCCAGTATTTACTTTATTATCATGTTGCCGGATGCAACTAAGATTTCAGTGGCCATCTGGTTAGTCATTGGTTTGATAGTTTACTTTGCTTATGGAATTAAACACTCGAAATTGTCTGATTAAAATACTAACAGCAAAAGTCATATCAAGGCTCATCGAGATGAGCCTTGATATGACTTTTTTATGTAATTTTCTCCCCAAGCTTCCATGGCAAAAATCACGGGCTGAAAACTTTGACCGAAGTCACTTAAACGGTACTCGGTTTTTACTGGAATCACTGGATAAATCCTCTTAATAATAAGACCGTCAGCTTCCAATTCAGCTAGCTGTTTAGCTAGCATGCGCTTAGAAACATAGGGGAGTCTCCGTTGCAGTTCGGAAAAACGTAGCACTTCCGCCTTAAATAGATGATATAAGATAACACTTTTCCATTTGCCCGCAATAAATTGTAGGGTATTTTGTACTGGACAACCACGATCACAGTCATAAATTTTACGCATATAAACCTCAACCAACTTGTATTAAGCCTAATTTTATCATTCATAAGAAGAAACTTTAGGGTGAATTTAAGTGCACCTGGTGTTTTTAAATTTACGTCTTCTTTTTGGCCTACGATTGGTCTAACCTAATTGTAAAGGGGTGCCATAAAATGACAAAGATAAAAGCGGTTGGTTTTTACCAACATTTACCAATTTCTAATGAAAATAGTTTTCAGAATGTTTTAATTAATGAACCAAAATTACAGCCCCATGATCTATTAGTTGCAGTGGATGGTGTGTCTGTCAATCCGGTTGATACCTATGTCCGAAAAAGTGGTCGATCTACGCGTTTTGTCCATCCAAAGGTAATTGGATGGGATGCAGTTGGTCGCGTGCTAGCAGTCGGAGAGCAGGCGACCCTCTTTAAAGTTGGTGACCGCGTATGGTATGCCGGAGATTTTAAACGAAGTGGTAGTAATGCCCAGCAGCAAGTTGTTGATGAACGGATTGTTGGTTCAGCACCTCAGTCTTTAAATGACCAGCAAGCAGCGGCCATCCCGCTAGTAGGTCTAACCGCTTACGAATCACTATTTGAACAGCTAAAGGTTGGTTGGGATAACCATAATCAGACTATTTTAATCATTAATGGGGCTGGTGGTGTGGGTTCTATGGCAATCCAATTAGCCAAGCTAGCCGGTCTTAAAGTGATTGCCACTGCCTCACGTCCAGATTCAATTGCCTGGGTTCAAATGCTTGGAGCTGACCAAGTCGTTGATCACCATCAGAATTTAGTTAATCAAATTCGAACTAAAGAGATGCCATATGTAGATTATATTTTGAACTTGAATAATTTGGATGCCCATTGGAATGAGATTGCTAAGTTAATTAAACCCGATGGTCATGTTGCCGCCACTACCGAAAATCATCGGTTGATTGATTTACAGAAATTGACTAAAAAAAGGGTAACCTTTGCTTGGGAGTGGATGTACAGCAAGTCTTACTATCAACTCGATAGCATGATTTCCCAACACGAGATTTTAAATCACTTAACCCAACTCTATGATCAAGAAAAACTGGTTTCAATTCAGACTAAATACTACCAGCCCATCAATGCCGTTAATTTACGAAAGGCTCACGCCGATGTTGAGTCAGGTAAAATGATGGGCAAGGTAACCTTAACTGGCTGGGATAAATACTAAATATTTACATATCGCTAAATAACGATATAATAGGAATATGAAGTTAGATGAAAATATATTTAAAGCCTTAGCTAATCAAACTCGAATTGATATACTTGCTTGGCTAAAAAAACCAGAAGTTGAATTTACCGATGTGCCGGTTGAAAATATCCGATATATGCTGCAACATTTTGGCGGTGTTTGTGGTTCTTCGATTGTTATTCGTTCCGGCTTGTCCCAATCAACTATTTCAAATTATTTAAAAATATTAGTGCAAGTTGATTTAGTACAGACAGAACGACATGGCAAGTGGACCTATTATCGTCGAAATGAGTCAATGATTCAAAATTTAGGTAAGAATATCCAGCGTGATTTATAGCGCTGTTTATTTTTATTTTTTATAACACATATCGCTATATATAGATATATAAGGGGAGAGAATGAAAAATATTGTTATTACTGGTGGCACATCTGGCGTAGGTTACGCGATTGCTAAAGACTTAGTTCAAGATAATAACGTTATTATTATTGGCCGAAACCATCGTCGGGGACAAGAAGCTCAAAGCCGACTGGGACACCATGCTCATTTTTTCGCGGGAGATTTGAGTATCGAAAATGATCGTCAAAAAATTAAAAAATCCATTGAAAAATTATGGAACAAAGTTGATGTACTAATTAATAGCGCTGGTGTTTGGCCTAAGAATGCGACAGATAATATTTCGATTAATTTACGGTCTCATTATGCTTTTACCATGGCGTTAAGCCAACTATTAAAGCATGGACGAGTCTTAATCGTATCTGGTAATCCAATGGCAATCCATAATTTACCAATTTGTGAGCAGCAAATCACAACAATGCAACGGGCAAGTTGGTTATTAAGTCACAAAACCTTATTGACAATTTTATTGAGTGAGATGCTGGCTAAGAATGATACGACAGTTAATAGTTTTTTCCCAGGTGATATTCAGAGTAATTTAATGCCTTATACTCAAAGGCTCATGCAAAATACGGTACCAGTGGGGAGGTTTTTAGCATTAGACCAGTCGTTAGCGCATGTAACGGGACAATTTTTTAACGATCGGGGACAGCTTGTAACACTAAGTTCGAATAAATATAGCATCCAACAGGCTGAAATCCATTTAGCAAACTATTTAAAATTTCATAAAATGTAATACTTTAAAATAATTGTAATCATTTTGTATTGTTATCAACTTCTCAAGTGAGTATCATTTACTTTGTAAAGGAGTGAACAATTATGAAATTACAAACATTTATTAAATATTTAAGTTGGGTGGCGACTGTTTTGGCAGTCATGATGTACGTTTCATACATACCACAGATACAAGCTAACTTAGCTGGGCATAAGGCAGAACCACTGCAGCCGCTAGTTGCGGCTCTTAACTGTACTTTGTGGACCGTTTATGGTTTGTTTAAAAATCCCCGAGATTTACCAGTTGCCTTTGCGAACATGCCAGGGATTTTGTTTGGATTATTGACTTTCATCACCGCTTTGTAATTTAATTCACTAAAAATCCTGTTCATTTCAGGATTTTTTTACGGAATAATTTTTATCACTTGATTAAATTTACCTGCATAGCTTAAGAATTTCTTAATATTATGTTAGAATAAACCTATGTTAGAATTGGATTCAGATATTAGAGTCCATATTATCAAATAGTATATTAAGATTGAGTCAGAACTAAATATTTGGGAGACGTTTTCAATGTCAAAAAGTAACAATGTAAATAATCAACCTAAACACCGTACTTCTAAGATTATGTCGTCGATGCTTTTGCTAGGAATGATGGGTTTGTCGGCACAACAAAGTGCTCAGGCTGCTGACTGGCAGAGTAACAGTGCCGATACGATTTCTTCTAAGAAGGGTCAGACTTTCAATGCAGCGACAAAAACTTACAAAATTCAAAGTGGTGACACCTTAAACGCAATCGCTGAGGCTTTTGATGTAAAGACAACTGACTTGGTTGCTGCTAACCACATTCAAGATGCCAACTTGATTTATGCTGGTCAAGAATTGAAGATTGAGGGTGTTGCTGCAACTACTTTCCCTACTCCTCAAGCAACACAAACTTATAGTGCTGGTGCGCCAATTATTAGTACTGATCCAACTATGCAAGCTGTACCAACACCTGAACAAGGACCTACTAATGAACAGACTCCTTATCCAACTGTTGATGTAGCTGCACATGATATGAACCCAGTCAGCACGACTAACCAACCAACTCAAGGCTTGGTATCACAAGTTACTAGTCAAGCCGCTACTTCAACAGTTCAGAGTCAAAGTGCTGCTACGCAAGTGCAACCAGCTTCAACTAGTCAAGTTGAAAGCCAAAATCATGGTATTAGCCTAACTAGTTCAACTAGCCAGAGCCAAACTAATGCTATTTCTGAACAAGTGGTTTCTCGCCCACAAACAACTCAAAGTCAAGCTGTCCCAGGACAAACTCAACAGTCATCACAGACCACGAGTCAAGCTACTGCTCAACCACAGCCTACTGTTCAAACTCCTAGCTCACAACAAAGCGGTGTGAACAGCGAAAAGGTTGTTAATTGGTTTACTAATAACCAAGGTAAGTTGACTTATTCAATGAATGGTTCACGTAACGGATCAGATGGTACTGCTGATTGTTCTGGTTCAATGACTGAAGCTATCTACGAGGCTGGTGGTTCTAAGCCTGCTTATCTGTATAATACGGATAGTTTGCATGGTTATCTTACTTCAAACGGCTACAAGTTGATTGCTGAAAACCAAGGTTGGAATGCTCAACGTGGTGACGTGGTTGTCTGGGGTCAAAAAGGTCAATCAGCCGGAGCTGCTGGTCACGTAATGGTTATCAGCCAAGGCGATGATGCTAATGGTAATGGTGCTAAGGAAATCTCAACTGATTATTCTACTGGTGGAGCTGCCAACTCTGCTGTTAGCGAACATAACTACAATGCTTATGCTTCAGCTAACGGGAACCCTTACTCATACGTTTATCGTCAGTAATTAAATTTAGATAATAATTTATAAGACTTCCATTTAGGAGGTCTTTTTATTTTGGTTGACTCATAGGAGTTGTATACTAAAATTATGATAAAAAAACATTTTCAATTAAAAACCGATAAATTATCAATCGTTGTCTACACTATCATAATAGGCTTATTAACTGGCTTAGTGGTCAGTTTATTTCGCTTCTCCATCGAAAAAGGATTATATTTTTTTCAGATCCTTTATATTTCTATTCGCCATGGTCATCTAACAGCGCTACTATTAGTTTTAGGTTTGAATCCACTGATTGGCCTGATTGTGGCTTATTTACTAAAAAAGGAACCGAATATTTCAGGATCCGGTATTCCTCAAGTTGAAGGACAATTAATGGGGGATATCAAGGCTAACTGGTGGTCAACTTTATGGCGTAAATTCATTGCTGGTATTTTAGCTATTGGTAGTGGTCTAATGCTCGGGCGGGAGGGACCCTCCATTCAATTAGGATCTTCGATTGGACAAGGACTAGCTCAGTCCTTGAATTTAAGTCATAATCGATCTAAAGTTTTTATTGCTAGTGGTGCAGCAGCTGGCTTAGCTGCTGCTTTCAATGCACCTTTGGCTGGTGTCATGTTTGTCTTGGAAGAAATTTATCACAGTATTTCACCTTTTGTTTGGGTAGGGGCTTTAGTTGCAGCCAGTGTGGCTGATTTTGTATCTGCGGTTGTCTTTGGTCAAAAGCCAGTTTTAGCCTTAGGGTATTTGCCAATTTTACCGGTTAAGTTATATGGCCTACTAGTCGTGTTTGGAATTATACTAGGATGTTTAGGATTTCTCTATCAAAAAACACTGTTATTCAGTCTGACTGCCTATAGTAAGTTGAAATTACCTAAATATTGGTATGGCCTAATTCCTCTAATATTAATCATTCCAGTTGGGATATTTTGGCCAACTACTCTCGGTGGAGGGAATAGTATTATCTTATCCCTCCAAAAAGTATCATTTAGTTTACCTTTACTATTTAGTTTAGTCACTTTGCGCTTTATCTTCTCGATGATTAGTTATGGATCTGGTTTGCCAGGTGGTATTTTCTTACCGATTTTAACCTTAGGCGCTTTGAACGGCGCATTAATGGGTCACATTTTTATCATATTAAGTTGGATGCCAGCTACATACATGGTGAATTTTATTGTAATTGGTATGGCAGCTTACTTTGCTTGTATTGGAAAGGCACCTTTCACAGCGATTATATTAATTGTTGAAATGGTCGGTAGTATAACCCATATTTTACCGCTAGCGCTGGTTAGTTTAATTGCTTATTTAGTTGTTGACGTGTTAAATGGAGCGCCAATCTATACTTCGCTTTTGCAACGATTATTAAAAAATAATAACCAACAATTATCGGTTAATGACCTCGTCACGATTGAAATACCAGTATTAGCTGGCGGATTGATGGAAGACTGTCTGATTCAAAATTTGCCATTACCACCTAAAGCATTAATTACTTTAGTAAAACGGGCCGATGAAGTTCTGATTCCTAGTGGCGATTTGGTGTTACGTCCAGGTGATCTGGTGTATCTACGTTTAGAAAAATCTAATTTAGAAAAAATAAAAAGTTTTGGTTATGAACTGAATTAGATAATGATTTTAATAGTTCATCGGCGTGGGCTGCCTCTGGAATGATTTGGAATGACAAAAAGCCGTTGGGACGCCCATAGACAAGGGTTTCAACAGCTTTTTATGCTATAGTAAATAGGTAAAAAATTCGGATTAAACGATGAAAGAGGTTGCTGTGCCAAAGTATCTAATTATTACTGAAAAACCGAGTGCTAAGCGTAATTTTGAAAAAGCATTGGGTGGTGCGAATGGACATATTAGTAACTATGATTATGAACTGGCTAATTTACGTGGGCATGTAATGACCCTAAAAGAGCCAGCTGATCAGGTACCAGCCGACTTAAAAGCTAAATATAAATCCTGGAAACTGCAAGATTTACCCTGGGATTTACATGATTTAGCTTGGAAACGGACATATATTAGAGCTTGGAATCCTCGCAGTAAAAAGTCAGAAAGTACTAAAAGCCTAGTTGATGAATTAAAGACTCAGGCTAAACGGGCTGATGCGTTGGTGATTGCTACTGATACCGACCCGTCAGGGGAAGGAGATCTATTAGCTTGGGAAGCCATTGATGCTATCAAATGGCAAGGGCCGGTTTTTAGAGCTAATTTTGCTGATGAAAGTCAAAAAAGTATTGTTAAAGCCTTAAATCACTTAGTGGCGATTGAAAGTAAGGACAAGCACGGGGCTTATCAAAAGGGACTAACCCGTAACAAATGGGATTTTGCCTCCATGCAGCTTACGCGAGCGGCCACGACTTTGACGAAAAAAGAGGGCTATGCCCTAGTTTCGCGGCAAGGTCGATTAAAATCGGCCATGTTATTAAAAATTTATCAGCAACTCGAAGCGATTAAAAATTACAAAAAAATCCCATTTTTTGAATATCGTTTTAAAGATGATCAAGGCAACATCTATGCTCGACCGGTTGAGGCCAAGCAAGAGTCAGTGCCCTTTCGTTATCCCACAAAAGAGGCCTTGGAACAGGCTGAATCATATCCCGACCATGTAAATGTACAAGAAGACTCAATTAGTGAAAAAACAACGAAGCCACCGAAATTATTAGATTTGTCTTCCTTATCAGCCATCTTAGCGAAAGAGGATTATAAGGCGAAAGAAGTGCTATCAACTTATCAAAAACTCTACGAAGCACAGCTTGTTTCTTATCCCCGTACTGAAGATAAAACAATTACCCCCGAACAGTTTCATGATATGGCACCACTAGTCGACGATATTGCGCAACTAGTAGGTACCGATACAAGTTTGTTAACCCATCGACAGCCTCGTTCTTCTCATGTCAAAGAAGAGGGCGCCCACGGAGCCAATCGGCCCGGTACTAAGGTGCCAACTAGTTTGGATACCTTAAGTAAATACGGTCCTTCTGCTAAACGAATTTATGGAGTATTGGCTAAGAATTTCTTAGCTATGTTTGCTCCAGACTATCGTTACCGGCAAATTAAAGGATCAATCGCTGAATATCCAACATTTAAAACTACGTTGAATGTACCAATTTCAATGGGGTGGAAGGCTGTTTATCAAGATCAGGATAATGAATCGGACGACAGTCAAACGATTAAACAATTAGGTAAGCAGGCTAAGCCACAGGTTCATGAGGGGCAAAATCCTAAACCAACAGCACCGACCTGGAAATGGCTCAAAACATTTCTTGAAAAGAATAATATTGGAACCGGAGCTACCCGAACTAGTACTTATGGGGAGCTATCTAGTGGTAAAAATGCCTATATCATCGATAAAAAAGGAAAGATTGATTTAACCACGGACGGGAAAGCGGTCGCCATTATGGCCCAGGGGACCTGGTTAGCTCATCCCAAAACAACGAAACGAGTTTTTGATATTTTTGATCAGGTTGGTAAGTTTGAAATGACCGCTGACCAGGCGCTCGACTCAATTGTTAAAACGGTTGCCCATGATATTCCGGTCATGGAGGCCAATGCCCAACTTTTGGTGGGGCAGTTAGGTAAACCAAAGCAAACTAAAAAGGTACCAGCAAAGACGAAAGACAAAGTAACCGGTCAATGGCGGGGCGAGGAAATTTCCTTTACTGCTGAATTTTCAGGTCATAAGTTCACACCAACAGAGGTTGCACAACTGTTACAGGGGGAGACGATTAGCTTTGATGCCCGTAGTAAGCGAGGAAGTAACTATCATGTATCAGGTAAATTAGCTAAACAGACTTATCGAAAGCGTTCCTTTGTTGGTTTTAAATAGTTTAATATCTATTGATTATTCAGGAATAAAAGACTATACTTTTCATTGTACAAAAAATCACATTATAGGAGATTGTTATGTTTTCTTTAACTAAGCCAGAAGCTGGCTTAAAAGAAATTATTGTTAAAAGTGTTTGGTACGGCCTGATTGCTGGAATGATTTCAGGAATGGTAAAAATTGGATGGGAAGCTATATTTCCACCACGTACCATTGCCCGTAATTTAATTAATCCACCACAACATATGGCTATGCAAATGGGCATTCCCAAGAAATTAGTTGAATCATATGTTTACTTCTCACAAGATCAAAAGGTATTTTGGTTCACATTGATTTTGCATTTTTCTTTCGCCATTGCTTTTTCAATTTTATATGTCTTTGTATCTCAGTATTGGCCTAGTGTTGGCTTATGGCAGGGTGCTGCTTATGGTATTGTTTTATGGATTGTGTGGCATGTTGTCTTAATGCCAGCTTTTGGAACAGTGCCGGCACCATGGAATCAACCATTTGACGAACACTTCTCAGAGTTCTTCGGCCACATTGTGTGGGCCTGGTCGATTGCAGCTACAGTGTACTATTTAATTGCTAAAGATAAAAAAGGTCATTTAATAAATATTTAAGTTGGAAACTGCAGGGAAATAGCCGAAATATGAGATAGGCGAACAATACTACCGCCATTAATGGTTCTTAGTAAGAATTTTTTTGATATTGGTTATTTATTTTTAAAAGGCACTCATATTGAGTGCCTTTTTTATTGTGTTAATCAAGTTGTGCAACTGTTCCACCCTGTTTAAGTGTGATATTGGTAAAAACAACAGTATCTGGTGACAATTTTTGACCTGCGAGAGTTGTAATAGCCAATTCACCCATTTTTGCAAAGTTTTGTTGTGCAGCCGTTAAGATTGGCCGTGTTAATTCAGTTAACTCGGTGCCATCAATCGTAATAATTGATAAGTCATCGGGAACTTTTATTCCAGCATCTTTAGCGCCATTCAGTAAGCCAATACTAATAATATCCGCTGAGCCAATGACAGCAGTGAAAGGTAAAGGCTTACCAAATTTTTGAATAGCATTTAATCCAGTTTGATATGCATTCTCATCTCCGTAAATAAAGTCTGGATTATAGTTAATTTTATGCTTTAATAATGCATCAATAAAACCTTGGCGTCTTAAATTTGCTACCGTAGAATGTTGATCAGAAGCTCCGATTAGGGCTATTTGTCGATGTCCTTTTTGGTATAAATAATCAACAATAGTGAACATCATTGAATAGTTATCGGACGAAATTGATGGCATTACATTATTAAGTTGATTCGATACACTGAGGAGTAGAATATCAGCATTTTCTAAAACCTTAAAAGTATTATCTTTAATTTCAATAGCCAACATGACTACTGCTAATAATTGTCGTGAGAGTAGTGATTTAATAGTTTTGAGTTGTTGTTGGTTGTCTGAGGCAATAAAAGCAATTAATAATTCATAACCTAGCTCTGTGGCTTTGCCTTGCATCCCTTTAATGATTTCGTCAGCAAAGTTAGTGTGAGTAATTGGTACTAGTACACCGATAACACGACTTTCTTTTTGCGATAGATCGGCAGCTGATTGATTTTTATAATAGCCCATCTCATCTGCTAATTGTCGAACGTGTTGTGCTGTTTTCTCGCTAAAGCGCCCACGATTGGTTAAAATTCTGGAAACAGAAGCGGCAGAAAGACCCGCTCTATTTGCAATATCTTTGATTGTGATAGTCATAATTTATATTATAACCTAAAATGATTTGACTCAGTAAATGAAAGCGGTTACAATAACTATTGCGTAAACGTTTACTCAAAAAACAAGAAAGTCTTAAAATTATGAGAATAAATACAAACATCGAATACTAAAAAACTGCACATAGAAGTATTCGCAAAACTTAAAGGTAACGTAATATGCTGTCCGTAAAAGTAAGCGAATATTTTAATCTAAAGTTTTAACAAAAATCACTTAGAAGGAGAGTGAACATGTTAAATAGTAAGACGCAAAAAAGGGGTCAGCTACCGATACTAAGTAGTTTACAGTTATTCTTAATGACCTTTGGCTATGCTGGCGTTCAGGTAGCTTTCTCAGTACAAACTGGTAATATGGGCCGAATATTTCAGACATTGGGTTCGGATCCAACAAAATTGGGCTTTTTTTTCATTTTACCGCCCTTGGCCGGTATGGTCACCCAACCATTGATAGGTTATTTTTCTGATAAAACTTGGTTGCCCAAGTTGGGCAGAAGATTACCCTATTTGATAGGGGGCTGTCTGGTTTCTTTGATTGTTTTATTACTTTTGCCCAATACTGGATCATTTGGTTTCGGATACAGTTCAATGACAGCTTTGTGGTTTGGTGCAGTAACGGTTCTGTTTATGGACTTGTCTGCTAATGTATCTATGCAGCCATTTAAGATGATTATCCCGGACATGGTTAATGAACAACAAACTGATAAAGCTTGGAGTTTACAAAATATTTGGGGAAGCTTAGGCGGTGTGATTGCGTTTGTGTTCCCATTTATCTTAACCTCCTTTGGGATGGCTAACACTGCTGCTCGCGGTGTTGTACCCGATTCTGTTAAAATTTCATTTTACGTGGCAGCTGCTATTTTATTAATATCAACCATTTTTACTATTATGAATGTCAAGGAATATGATCCTGAAACGCTAGCATACTATCATGGCTATAATGCTGAGGGTAAACAGCACGAATCATTTATAAAAATTTTAAAAAGTGCACCTAAAGTATTTTCCTAGGGGTAGTTGAATTTTTTGTTTGGTTTGGCATTCCATATATGTGGACATACTCCACTGGGGCTTTATCAGAAAATATTTGGCATGTTTCCGATCCTGCATCGGCTGGCTATCAGGCTGCTGGTAATTGGTTTGGTATTTTACAGGCTGTTTATTCCATTGTGGCTATTGTAGTGGGTATTTTATTTCAACGTTTGAATAATAAAACACGGAAAGGGGCCTTTTTTCTTAGTTTGTTAGCTGGAGGGATTGGTTTCATGGTAGTAGCCTACGGTCACACCCATCTTTCATCACTAATTGGTTTTGTTTTGATTGGAATTGGTTGGATTGCCTTAATTTCTATTCCATTTACCATCTTAACCAATGCTTTAGATGGTAAACACGATGGTGTTTACTTAGGTTTGTTTAATTGTTTCATCTGTATCCCTCAAATTGTAGCTTCAGTTGCAAGTTTTGCAATTTTCCCAATGGTTGGCAAGTCTATGGCTCATATGTTAGCCATTGCTGGTGTCTTTTTAATGGTAGGGGCATGCTTAATCTGGATTGTTAAAGAAGAAAATCATAATTAGAAAAAAGGAGCATCAACATGACAAAATCAATTAAATGGTGGCAAAAAGCGGTTGTATATCAGGTCTATCCTCGGTCTTTTCAGGACACTAACGGAGATGGTGTTGGGGATTTAAAAGGCATTGAACAGCGCTTGGATTACATTAAAAAATTAGGTGCAGATGTTATTTGGCTGAATCCAGTTTATGCTTCACCTGATAAAGATAATGGCTACGATATTTCAGACTATGAAGATATAAACTCAAAATTTGGTACCATGGCTGATTTTGATAGTTTGCTGGCCAAAGCACATGAAAAGGGTATCAAAGTCTTGATGGATTTGGTTGTCAATCATACATCGGACCAACATCGTTGGTTTGTTGAAAGCCGAAGTTCAAAGGATAACGATAAACGTGATTTCTATATTTGGCGAGATCCGGTGGATGGACATGAACCCAATAATTGGGGTTCATTTTTCTCCGGTCCAGCTTGGAAATTTGACGATAAAACTGGACAGTATTATTTACACTTATTTGTCGAGGGCCAGCCGGATTTGAACTGGGCAAACCCTACTGTGCGTGAGTCAGTCTTTAATATGATGAACTTCTGGGTCGATAAGGGAATTGATGGCTTTCGAATGGATGTTATTTCATTAATCTCTAAGCCCGATGGTTTGCCGGATGGGGAGGTACCAGAAGGGGCACAATATGGCAACTCGGATAAGGCCGTCGCTAATGGTCCACACGTGCATGAATATCTGAAAGAAATGCGTCAAAAGGTTCTAAATCGGGCTGATATGATGACCGTTGGTGAAGCTTCTGGGGTGAATATCGAGAATGCTGTTAAGTATGCCAATCAAGATAATTCTGAGTTAAATATGGTTTTTCAATTTGAACATATGGGTCTTGACAACAACCCTAATCCAGCCCTTGGTAAATGGTATGATAAAAAAGTTTCCCTAGTTGACTTAAAGGCTAATCTCTCAAAATGGCAAAATCATTTGGCTGAAAAAGCTTGGAATTCACTATACTGGGATAACCATGATCAGCCGCGGGCGGTAAGTCGTTATGGTAGTGATCGACCTGAATATCGTGTTGTATCCGCTAAAATGGTGGCTACTTTACTTCATTTTATGCAGGGTACGCCTTATATTTATCAAGGTGAAGAAATTGGCATGACAAATGCCTATAACCTTCAGCGTGATGATTTTGATGATGTTGAAATCAAAAATGCCTTCAAATATCTGGTTGACAAGGATCATTTAGTTGATGAAGCGACCATGCTAAAATATGTCCATGCTAAAGGCCGTGATAATGCGCGAACGCCAATGCAATGGAATGATAGTAAGAATGCTGGATTTACAACTGGTTTACCTTGGCTGAAGATGAACGATAATTATTTGACCATTAACGTCAAAAATACATTAGCTGATCCAAACTCAGTCTTTTATTACTATCAAAAGTTAATCCGCTTACGCCATGAGCTACCAATCATCACAACTGGCACTTATCAATTATTAGATCCAAACGATGAACAAGTTTATGCTTATCGCCGTGTGAGTGCAGACGAAGAGTTATTGATTATTAACAATTTTACTAACGAAACAATAACCCGAGATTATCAGGTGCCAGCAAATGCAACAATTTTGATTGGTAATTATGAAGATGATGCAAAGTCGACACTACGGCCTTATGAAGCAAAAGTTTACCACTTTGTAAAGTGATTTTTCTAAATAGCGACAGTATAAAGTGTCTTTATATGAATAAAAATCTTAAAGCTTATACAACCAAGTTTTGAGGTTTTTTATTATTGCTAATCATTAAGACAATAAAGTCAATTGTTGCACACTATATTTATTAGGCAAACTCTAATCAATTGGTGCTTAACAGTTACGAAAATATAAATGAATACTCAGTTATGGAGATGCACATGAGCACAAATAATCGCTTAAAACGAGTATTATTAATTATATTAATGGGTATTTTGTCCTTTGCATTAGCTGTTTCAGGGTCAATTTTTCTTGACCCGATTACCGATATGTTGATTTCTTTTGGACTACAGAAGAATATTGCAGCAGATTTAGCAGGCTCGTTTGCTATGGTACTCACACCTAGTATCTTTTTGATTTACTATGCTATTCGTCGGAATAAAGAAAATTTTAAGATGGTAATGCCATTTTCAGCAGATCACTTTATGCCAAAATATTTAATTAGCTGGTGTGTTGGAATTGTGGCCTTTGTGGCTATTTGGTTAATTGCTAATTCGATGAATGCCTTTAATGTTACGAATAACTGGCATGCTTCAAAAATCGGTATTCTACTACTCTTCATGGGTGGCTACGTGTTGCAAGGTATGAGTGAGGAAATCATTTGTTGTGGATTCTTACAAGGTACCATATCAAAAATTAGTGGTAACAAAGTCGGTATCATTGTTTCAGTCTTGTTCTTTGCCGTATTTCACAGTTTCAATCCTGGATTGACACCATTGGCTTTTATTAATTTATTGATCTTTGCTACAGGAATGTCAATTCTGCGATTTGCAACCAATAATATTTGGTTGTCTAGTGGTATTCACAGTGCTTGGAATTTCACTCAAGGGACCATCACTGGGGTAATGGTATCAGGATTGACGCCGTCATTTAGTGTCTTCACCTCCAATCCAGTTGCTGGTAAAACTTTGTTAAACGGTGGTATGTTTGGAATGGAGGGTTCACTCATGTGTACCTTAGCATTTTCAAGCCTCCTAGTTGGTGCAATCATTATTTTGAAGAAAAATAAAAAGAATATTTGAGTTAAATAAAAAGGCAGAGGGGACTTTGAGGAGTCTTCTCTGCCTTTTTGTAATTGAATAAATTGGTAACGTACTAGTTATAAACCAAAATCAAAATTTTGATTTATCATCTGAGCAATTTGAAAAAAATCACTATCATCTAATTTTTGAATAAATTCTGGATTTCGCTGGCTTAGGTCAAAAGAATACAACTGATTAGTATTAATCTGTCCCTTAATATCATAATCAATTAAATCATATCTAGAGCTCCAACTTCTAGTTTGACTAGTAATTGGTACAATGATGGCAAAACCGGTCACTCGATTGTAACTATTGCCGCTAATCACTAAGCCTGGTCGCCTTTTTTGAATTTCTTTCCCCTTAGAGGGGTCAAAATCTAGCCAAATAAGGTCTCCTTGCTGCGCCTGATACATTATTCAATTCCTGCGCTTTCTTCAGCAGTATAAGTGATGTTAGTTTCGGCTTCATATTGCGATTTATCGGCAACATTTTGAAATTTATCTGCCAACTTTGGTACAAAGATTAACGTACCGTTTTGCTTTTTAACTGCGATATATTCTTTCCCAGCTTCTGGTTCAAGCACTTTAGGAAGATGAATTGCATATGAATTACCAGATTTTCTAATTGTTGTAATTGTCATGGAAATGGGCCCACTTTCTTTTGAATAATTAAATTATACATTGTAATACAATGTATGGCAAATTGATAAATTGTTCCTTATTTTCAAAATGGGGTAAATACTAATTTTTTAGATTTTATCTTGTAAATATTTTATCTCGTAAATAACGTAACTAATGAGTTAATAAATAATATAATTTAATAAACGAGTGAAAAAATTATACCAGATACGGAGGAATGTTCACGTTGTGTAACCTATTTAGTTTGAAAGTATTAGCCGTGTTGCTCCCATTTCTTTTGGGATTGCTAGTGAGTTTTATAGTGTGGCTCTTAAATTGGTATTATCTTGAGTACAAATATCGATGTTTTAAAAAAATGATCCAAACTTGCTATGTTGATAATCTATATTTAGATAATAGCAGTAAGAAATATATTCAAGATCAATTGAGGTGCAATGAGCAATCACTTAATTATTTAATTAATCATGAAATACAATATATTAATTATACTAACCAAATTAAATTTATTCGTTTAGCACAATTTACACTATCATTTATACAAGTGACTGCCGATATTATTTCTGTGTTTCCATTTCGTGATCTAAACGTTGTTGATCAGAAAATTTTGAATCTAGAAAATCAGGAAACGACAAATATTGTTAAAAAAATTCAAACACGGTATATGCAAGAGGTGAATAAGTATGTGAAAATGAAGAAAGATTTCTTTCTTGATAGAAAAGAACGTAAAAGTCTGTTGGATGAATATGAATCAAGTATAAACAATGATTAAAATAATTTTTATTTAGTTTACATAATATATATTATCGAAAGTTAATAATGCAAAGCAGATTTCAACCCTAAAACGATATCTGTAAATAAATAGAACTCGCCAACCAATTTTGATCAATATACCAACACTAAGATTAAAACAAGGTGAACTAAAAGCACTACTCGAATTCAACAAATATCCATTAACAAAATCTAAAGAGTTATTACCTATCAAGACATTAAAAAACTTTGACAGTCATCATATCGAATATTTATCTGAAGGAGGCCTAGATCGCCAAATATATAAAATAAGGAAAAATGACACGTTAGCAAATCAATACTAACGTGTCATTTTAATATAATGAATTATGCCTACTAAAATGGGAGATCATCATAACGCTTCATTTCATCAAGCACTGACGCAACATATGAATACAATGCTTCATCTGAATATGAGTCTACCTGAAACGCGTGTCCAACTACCTCAATCATTGCAGGATCCACGTTGAATTGTTGAGGAAAATACTCTTCTAGAAGTTCTTTCATAGCTTTTCTAGAAGGTAACATCTCCTGCATAGTTGGTACGTAAGACTGAGAATTGGAATGTTTCTGTTTACTGTTATTTTGAATTAAATCAGAAAGCTCCTTCATTTGCCCACGTAAAGCATCAACATCAGAAATATTTTCCTCAGATATCTTATTATCAATATTTTTCACCGTGAAATGATCCAAAAACTTATCAACATTTCCATTTTTAACTGCATGAATCTTTTGGGCAAGTTCCTCTTGAAACCTCACAGAACCATGATAATTCAAGTTTGAAGGATACGCCAAATGCTTTATTGGACTGGTATCAAATGAATAGTCCGTCAACTCATCTTTAATTAAAATGACTGGCTTATTAAAAGCTAAACGCAGGCCTAACTCAAACATAACGTTAGGATTTTTAGAACTCACATCACAAATTACCAAATCTAAAGTAGATAAGTTAGTAACAATTTTTGAAATAATGATCCCAGAGTCATCAGATTCACTTACTAATTTCATAGGTATTTCAATTGATTGTTTTAAAAGAAAAAGCACATCTTTCCAATGTTGTTCTGTGTATACAGAGCTTCCCTTTAACTGTGAAATCGGAGCCACTATACCAATTTTAAAAGTACCCTCATTATTATTTTCTATGACGTTATTGCTTGCCTTAATATTTTCCAACTTATCTTTAACCATATCTATATCTACACCGAATTTCAACTGACTGAACAAAGAGTCCTAACGACAGCATTGCGAGAACCGAACATACACCCAATATTGACAGTAAAAAACCTTTCACCTAAATCTCTCATATCGTTTATTAGTGCTGCCTATAAACCCTTCCCCACAACCCAACATATAAGAGATTTTGATACTTCACATGCTAAATCAAATGGCTGTTACGTACACATTTCTAAACGATTCTTAATTATACAGTAATTTGAATTAAAATACTTAAGCTTAAAACCTTTTTCAATATTGTATTAAGGAACATAACAAGATGAAACAATAGACCAACACGGATATACCATCAATGACAAAAGTAATTGAAACTCATTAGTCATAGATAAAGATTGAATTAATTTACAACAAAATCATAATAATTTAAACAAACTTGAAACATAACACGAGCAAAAATTCACAGGAACCATAAAGCTTTTTTGTTTACTTTGATTATTCAGTCGCTCCCATTATATAAATAATCGCCAATAGCATTTCTAAAATGGAATTATAGGAGTTTTTTAAAATAATATTATTAACAGCTAGGTAAGTTCCGTACAACTAGCAATAATACGTAATAGTATGTTAAATCCAAATTGCCTCAATCAATGGTAGTCTCTACCTCGGCACCTGCTTTCTCATTAATCGTCTTAAAGGCGTGATCCATTCCTCAAGGAGCGTATGTACCACGAGTTTACCAGCATCGGAAGCATTAAATATCCTCGTCTGCATAATGGTTTGCCACTCCATTACACTTATGAACATTGATTGTTTTTTATTGTAGAACAGACTTTTCTCTCTGATTGAATCTACGCTTGTTTTTTTCTTTTCAAAAAGAAAAGAGGTATAAGATGCATTCATTTGCATTAGTTTTGAGTGAATATCCTATGCCTCTCTATATATAGAAAAAGCACAAGAATGTTACAGCACCATTACAAATGGCTCTATACATCTTATGATTTTTATATTACAACGAGCGGGCTTTGAGTTCCTTAACCATGTGCTGGCTTGATTCTTTAATTGAACCATTAGGTTCCACCAGTGATAACCCTGACCGGTTATTAAAAGAGCCGGTCTTTTTTCTGCCGTCCGTATTGTTATTTTCAATTATCATTTATATATAAATTCCTTTTTATATCAATAATTGAATAGTATTATATTAAACATAAGCAAAATTACGGTGCGGATACAATGACTAATACATTAGATAGTTATATCGAAAAAGAATTAACTGACCCAGGTTTTGCTGATCTTTATGAGTCGGAAACAAAACAATTGGAAAACGCTGTTACCTTAGGAGAATTTAAATAATGTTAGATATTTTAAAGGCCATTATTATTGGTATTGTTGAAGGAATTACTGAATTTCTTCCGATCAGTTCTACTGGCCATATTGATTTAGTTAGTCAATTTGTCAAAATCAACCAAAATGCTGACTTTATGTCGATGTTTGAGTATGTCATTCAATTTGGTGCCATTTTGGCCGTGATTATTCTGTACTTCAACAAACTAAATCCATTTAGTCCTAAAAAAACGACAACTGAAAAATCACAAACCTGGTCATTATGGTTTAAAGTGGCCATTGCTTGTTTACCATCTGTTATTATTGGTTTGCCACTCAACGATTGGATGGATCAGCATTTGCATACACCACTTGTTGTAGCAAGTATGCTGATTTTATATGGTATTTTGTTCATCGTCATTGAAAATTTATACCGTAACAAAAAGCCACAATTTACAAATTTTAGCTCAATTGGTTATAAAACTGCCCTATTTATTGGTGCCTTCCAAGCTCTATCAATTGTTCCAGGCACTAGCCGTTCTGGTGCTACGATTCTAGGGGCTATTATTCTTGGCGCTAGCCGTTATATTGCCACTGAATTTAGTTTTTTCTTGGCTATTCCAACCATGTTTGGTGTTTCGATTCTTAAAATCGGTAAATTTCTACTCAAGGGTAATAGTTTTACTGGAGAACAAATGTTAATTCTGGCAACCGGAACGATAGTATCGTTTGTAGTTGCGATTATAACGATAAAGTGGTTGATGAAATTTGTGCAATCACATGACTTCAAGCCGTTTGGATGGTATCGAATCATCTTAGGAGCTATTGTTTTAATTACCCTCTTCATTCAACATTAAACGCAAAAACTACTACATAACAAAAATGTAGTGGTTTTTTAAATTCATTTCCTCTGGATGGTTGTTATTGCCGTTCCATTTTACTTTATGGCTAGTCAACTTAAGTCTAAATAATAAAAAACCCCACTACGTTACGAAATGTAGTGGGGTTTTTATTATCTAAGACATGGAAATATCACCATTGTTGTTATTTATGAATAATGTTGCATTGTCGTTATTATCAATTTGATTCTTGCTGGACATGAAGTCTCCGTTAACTGTCTTGACTGAGTATGGTGGTAATTTGCTAGAACTGACATGAATATCACCATTATCATTGGAAATTTTACCGCCATCTGTTATCTCGGATTTAATGATGACATCGCCATCATTGTTAGAAACATTTGCAGTTTTCATGGAATTACCGAGCAACATAATATCACCTTCTTGACTCTTTAAAGTCACGACTGCAAGTTGACTTTCGGATAGACGAATATCCCCAGAAGTACTGCTAATGGAAAGGTTTTTATCATTAAAGCCATCCGGAATGGTTATAACAATTTGTGGAGAGTTATCGTAAAAACCAGTAATATTGATTTTTAGATTACTATTTTTAGTGGATTGGGATTGAAGTGATAAAGTTCCTGAATTTTGATCAAAAATAAGTGGTGTTTTCAACTGGGAATCATTTGACTCTATCTTAAAAGTTGATCCATGCTTAATAACTACGTCAGTATTTGCAACTGATAGTTCTATATTTTTAATTTGATCCGTACTTACCTCAGTCGGTAGGGAAATTGTTGTTAACTTCTTTTTGTGATTTTGACTATAAACAAATTTACCATCTTCCCAGGCAATATTTCCTGGCCGAGCCACACAAAAAGCGGTTGTTGCCATGATGATACCAATTAAACTCGTGGCTAAACCTGCAATCACGACTTTTTTCATTTGCTAGACCCCTCTTTTTTAAACTTGGTTTGTAAATATTTGGCAATTTTTAGGCTTAATGAAGAAATTAGTTTGATGACTGTTGGCATAAAAGACAGAATAACAGCCATTAAACCTCCAATAGCTAGGCCGATTCCTACATAAAATAGTCCACCCCAAAGAGACTGATTAATAATTGCTAGCCCGCTAACTATTGTTACTAAACTAGCAAAAATTAAACTAATCGAAACTACTATAACTGTAAAAATCAATGTTACAAGTATTATCAACGGTACAAAAACAAGTGTTATCAGAATAGGAATAGAAATTGGCAAAGAAAGAATCCCCAAAATAACAATCCAAAGCACTCGTACATCTTTGTGTTTTACTGGTTCGCTTTGTCGATCATCATGTGGATCGTTATCCATAAAATAATCAAACTTTAATTTCTGAGCAAGACTTTTGGGACTACCTAATTTAGTAACTAACTCATTTTCGTTAAAACCAGCATCTTCGATATATTCCTGATAATAATTAATGATATTGTTCTGCTCGGACTGTGGTAGCTCCCTTAAATGTCGCTTTAATTCCTCTAAATACTTCATATTATTCTCCCAAAATACTATTAATCTGAGTGGCAAATTCGTGCCAATCTTGCTTTAACTCTTTTAAGCGAACCTTTCCCTGGTCAGTTATCTTGTAGTATTTCCGACTGCGTTCTTCAAAGATAACTGTGTGAGTTTCTAGCAATTCTGCTTTTTCTAGTCGGCGTAAAACTGGATAAGTAGTCGAATCCGAGATATGTGTAATTTCTTGGATTTCTTTGGAAATTAGATAGCCATACAATTCACCTCGGTCTAAAATTTGCAGTACTACCGCATCCAAAACTAGCGTGGGTATTTTTAGTGCCATTTTTTGCTCCCTCAATATATTATATATAGTACTATACAACATATAGTACTATATATAATAAAATATGCAAAGTATTTTTCCAAAATAAAAACGATACAAATCAAATCGACTTGTATCGCGGTTATTTATGTTTTTGATTGGCATTATTAAATAAGGTTTGATGAGAACCAACTCGCACACCGACTAGAATTAATTCATCATAGTCCCAACGATAAACAACCAAAATATCATTGATATCATTGGACTCAGTCCCCCTAGACGTATCACGTAAATGAAATTCCTGATATCTACTCCAACGGCGTTGTAAGGGGTGATCGCCAAATTCTTCTGGCAAACGACCGGCTTCTAACAAAATATCAATCGCTTCCCGGACTTCATCAACAATGCTACTATCCAGTTTGGCCAAGCGTTTTAAATCATGTTCAAAAGTTTTACGAGGTTTGAATTTCATTTGAATTGATTCCAATAAGTATCATCTGATTCAACCGCCTGGGTATCATCCACAATCACACCCTGTTGAATCAACTGGTCTCGAGCGATGGCATAGTCTAATGAATCTTCCCGCGCCGAAACAGCCTTTTCCAACCAATTTAATTTTTCTTGACTGATAACAGTCGCAGTCCGACCATTCGTGCGCGCAATATAGACCGTTTCATTATCGTCGGTGACTTGATCTAAATAATCTTTAATATGTTCGCGAAAATCACTTTGAGTTAAGGCAATTGTCATGAATGCTACCTCCATTTGTATTTAGATTGTACATTATTATGTACTTAAAGTCAGTAACTAGTAAAACTAATAGCTATTTAGATTATGAATTTATCTTAATTTGAATTGTAGTATACTGAGACTTAAATGTATAAAGTTTGAAATAATAGGAAATCAAAATGATTTATCGATACATATTACCCATAATCGGATCTGTTTTAACTGTCATTCTCGTGTTGGTCTTGCTAATTGGCAAATTATGGTCTAACCCTAATTCGTCCACTAATAAATCTTCCACCCCCAAACAACAACTAGCAAAGGTAGATAATAAAGGACTTTCTGACTTACTGAAAAGTGCAAAGTTTTCTGGCGTAGCGCTGGTTTATCGACGAGATAAGATTATTTTAAATCAGGCTTATGGTTATGCGGACCAAAAAGAAAAGCAGGACAATCAAATCAGTGACCGTTACTATATTGGTTCAGCCCAAAAGTCAGTGATTGCCACCGCCGTCCTTCAGCTAGAACAGCATGGAAAATTAAAAGTAGACCAACCGATTAGTCATTACTTTTCTGATTTTCCAAATGGGGTCAACATTACTTTAAAAAATTTGCTAAATCACACTAGTGGCTTAAATGAATTAAAAGAGAATGGCAAAAGCGTTACGCCTAAAGAATTAGTTCATCAAATCATGGATGCCAATCCTAACCCGGAACCCGGTTTGTGGCGGTACTCCGACAGTAATTATGCTATTTTAGCTGACATTGTCCAGAGGGTTAGCAAGCAACCTTTGTCTGATTACGTACAAAAAAATATCTTTAATCCGAGTGGCATGGTTGATTCTGGCTTTAATCCAACTAATAAAAAGATTAATCATTTGGCGACCAGCTACCGCACCAAAGATGGTAATTTAAGTCCGGCCCGGATTCCTGATTTGTCAGAACTGTTCGGCGCTGGCGATATGTATACCAATGCCGTTGATATGTATCGATTTGATAAAGCTCTGATGCAAGGCGACCTGTTAAACGAGCAAGAGCGAGCAAAAATGTTTGATTCTGGGAGTCGTTCAACCTACGGCATGGGATTTTATGTTAACCCTAGTAGTTATTCTAGCCATGGTATTTTGGGTGGTTTCAACACAATTAACACCTTTACCCATACTGGAAAAACCTACATTGTCTTAATTACTAATACCGATCAAGTATCGGCCTTAGGCAAACTATCGGATAAAATTTATCAGTATTTGAGTCAGCAAGAGTCGTAAAAATAGAGGATATAGCCTCTATTTTTTATACAATAATTAAGAGGTATAATCATGGACAATAATATACTAATCACTGGTGGTACTTCTGGCGTAGGTTTAGCTATTGCTAGAAGCTTAGCCAGTAAACCAGTTAAGCTAATTTTATTAGGTCGAAATTCATTTCATGCCCAGATAATGATGCTCGAACTTCAAAATAAAACGGCTAATGTTTCTTACTACTTGGCTGATCTCACTGATGAATCGTCACGTCAGGAATTAATCAAGCAATTAGTTATAGATAACAAAAAGATTGATACCGTATTTGATTGTGTTGGTATTTATCCCAAAAATAAAGAAATTAATATTACAGTGAACTTAACGTCCCATTATTTCTTTTTAACCGAGTTGAATCAATGTTTAGCCGATAACAGTCGAATATTTATCGTAACCGGCTTTCCCAATGTAGTTAAATATGCACCTATTCTTGATTTTCAATCCACTTTAATTAATCGGGCACTCTGGGAAATTACCTATAAAAGTCTACTAGTTAGTTTGTTGGCTCAACAATTGGGACGAAAATCCACGGTTAACGGATTTTACCCCGGCCATATTCAAAGTAATCTGCGACCCCATTCGCAAAAAAACATCCAAAATACTTTACCAATTGCCTCATACTTACTATTTTCTAAAAAATTAAACGGCATAACGAATGCATTAATTGATTATAACGGTAAGCAAATTATGCTAAATGCCAAAAAATATAATTATAAAAAAGCATATAGATATTTGAAAAAATACTTACCCATATAATTTTTAAACTAAAAAAGCACACCCCAGGCGTGCTTTTTATTAATGACTCCATTCACTTTTTTGTCCCTCGTGATAGCCAGCATAGTAGTCATCGTCTTTTTGAGTAGTTTTGCCATGAGCTTCTTGCCATCTTTGACCTAATTCATACACTAACCTACGAAAACGATGCCGTTTCTTTCCGTCATATATATAAGATTCAGTAATACCTTCTTGAAAACCTCTCCAGTAAGAAGAATGCCGTCGAGACTTATTTTTAAAAAAATATGAATCTAAATTATTTTTCATTCCGACGCTCCCAGATAATTAAATCAACTCATACTCATATTAAAAAAATTTTGCATTTTTTTTACTTCATTTTAAAGAAAACAAAGATTAGAATCAAGGCTAAGATAACTTGAATAACACCGACCAAAGCCCCGTAAGAAATAAACTTCACACCACTCTTTTGAATGGTTGACCACTTTAGGTTTAAGCCGATTGCAGCCAAGTTAACCACCCCAAAGAAGGAAGTAATCGTGTGACATATTTGATGAATTGGCTCAGGTAAACTGATAAAAGAATTAATCAAAATTAACACAATGAAAGCTTGAATATACCAAGGTAAAAAAGTGATTTTTGCCTTACCGGTCATACCTTCTTCGTCATGGCTAGTTTTACGAGCCCAATAAGCCATACCAACTACGACTAAAGCCAACATAATCACACGCAATAATTTAAACAGGGTTGCATAAGTCACTACCTGATTATTAACCAAGGCTGCTGTCCCGACTACTTGTCCAACCGATTGAACCGTGCCACCAATTAAGGCACCAATCAGAAGGTTATTCTGACCAAAAATCCACTGACTTAAACCTGGCAATGTTAATAGTAGCAACATACCGGTTAAAGATACCGTCGCAACCGCTGTCCGACGGTCATTATCCCGTGCCCCAATCGCTGGAGCTACCGCCGCAATGGCACTACTACCACAGACCGCATTACCGGCCCCCATCAATAATCGATCAGCGATATCCACCTTGAAAATATACTTACCCAAAGCATATACAATCGTAATGACTAAAATCATGTTTAAAATGATGAAGCCGATTCCTTGCCAGCCCAACTTAGCAATCGTCTTAAGCGTCAAGGTTGCCCCTAATAAGGCGATTCCAATTTCAATGGGATACTTTTCGGCCCATTTAACGCCACTATTATATTTTTCACCACTAAAAATGGTATTACCTAATAGAATCCCCATTAACATGGCCAATCCTTCGGCCCCAATTTGTGGTAAATAATTCGCTAGAACCATGGCCACTAACGAAAGTACCAAGGCTAAAATAATACCAACCCACTGTCCATTTTTGATTTGCATATTTTCCTTCCCTTCCATATCTTATTAGTTTACCAAACTAAGGCGCTCGTGTGAAGTTGTGGTTAAAACACGAACAATATAAAATATAAAGATAAAATCTTAGCTTTTATCGAATTTTAAAATCATCAAAAACGAATATTATTAGGCTTCAACTTGCTTTCTTCCATAAAAACCTTTACAATTCATTTGGTTCAAAAAAGAAAAATAGTAGATATGAGGTAAATATATGTCGTCAATTGTAATTGTCGGAAGCCAATGGGGTGACGAAGGTAAAGGGAAAATCACTGATTTTCTTAGTCGCCAAGCTGATTTTGTGGTTCGCTACTCCGGTGGAGACAATGCAGGCCATACTTTGGTCATCGATGGTAAAAAGTTACACGTACAGTTAATTCCTTCGGGTATTTTCCTACCCCAAGTTACCAATGTTATCGGAAATGGTGTCGTAATCAATCCGGCTACCCTCTTTGCCGAACTTGATTATCTAGCACAAAACGGGGTTGATACTAAAAATCTTCGGATTTCTAGTCGGGCACAAATCATCATGCCCTATCACATTCAATTTGATGCCCTTCAGGAAAAGCTAAAGGATAACCAAATCGGTACAACTCACAAGGGAATTGGCCCAGCTTATATGGATAAGCTGGAGCGAATTGGTATTCGTGTCGCTGATCTCTTAGATCCTGAAAGTTTAAAGGAAAAGCTAGAGCAAGCCTTGAAAATTAAAAATCTTCAATTAACTAAGTTGTTTGATGAAGAGCCTCTAGAATTTCAGCCTATTTATGATCAGTACCTCGATTTCGGTCGACGAATGAAGCCATTTGTAACCGATACTTCCTATTTAATTAACAAAGCTTTGGATCAAAACAAGAAGGTCCTCTTTGAAGGTGCTCAAGGAGTTATGTTAGATGTTGACCACGGGACTTATCCCTATGTAACTTCTTCTAATCCGATTGCTGGTGGTGCAGTGACTGGAATTGGTATTGGTCCTAATCGGATTAACCAAGTCATTGGTGTATGTAAGGCCTATACATCTCGAGTAGGGGATGGTCCCTTCCCTACTGAGCTATTTGATGAGATTGGCAGCCACATTCGTGAAGTCGCCCATGAGTACGGTGTTGTAACTAAGCGTCCCCGCCGAATTGGCTGGCTTGATGCCGTTGTTTTGCGTCACGCTAAGCGAGTTTCTGGCTTGACTTATCTTTCATTGAATTGCTTAGATGTTTTGAGTGGCCTAAAAACCATTAAGATTGCTACCCAATATGAATTAGATGGCCAATTGATTGATTACTATCCTGCTAGCAATCGCGAACTAGCTCGTTGTAAGCCAATTTATGAAGAGTTACCTGGCTGGGATGAAGACATTACTGACTGCCAAACTATTGATGATTTGCCAGTCAATGCCCGTCATTACTTGGAGCGGGTGAGTGAACTAGTCGGCTTACCATTAGACACCTTTGCGGTTGGCCCAGATCGTGAACAAACCCACGTATTAAAAAACGTTTGGGATGTTACTGAATAAGCGCTGAAAAATAAAGGGGAATTTTAATGCAAGTATTTGATTATGATGATGTTCAATTGATTCCTAATAAATGTATTATTGAAAGCCGTCGAGAAGCCGATACCAGCGTAGTTTTAGGCTCTCGTAAGTTTAAACTTCCCCTAGTTGCGGCCAATATGGAGACCGTGATTGACGAATCATTGGCTACTTGGTTTGCCAGTAACGATTATTTCTATGTCATGCATCGTTTTAAGCCCGCTGAGCGTTTAAATTTTGTGGCCGATATGCATGCTAAGAATTTATTTGCTTCAATCAGTGTCGGTATTACTAAGACTGAATACCAATTGATTGATGATTTGGCCGCTAAAAATTTGGTCCCAGAATATATTACGATTGATGTGGCTCATGGGCACTCCGAATTTGTGATTGCCATGATTCATTATATTAAGGAAAAGTTACCTAACAGTTTCTTAATCGTTGGTAACCTAGGTACTCCTCAGGCTGTTAAGGAAATTGAAGCTGCTGGCGCTGATGCAACTAAAATTGGTATCGGCCCTGGTAAGGCTTGTATTACGAAATTAAAGACTGGCTTTGGAACAGGTGGTTGGCAACTGGCTGCTTTAAAATGGTGTGCTAAAGGAGCCACTAAGCCTATTATTGCTGACGGTGGTATTCGAGAAAACGGGGATATTGCCAAGTCAATTCGTTTTGGCGTAACCATGGTTATGATTGGCTCTCGTCTAGCTGGCCATTTAGAATCACCCGGTGAAGTTGTCGAAGAGAATCATAAAAAATATAAAAAATACTGGGGTTCAGCGTCTGCTGTGCAAAAAGGTTCTAGCCATAACGTTGAAGGTCGTCAGTTGTTAGTGCCCTATCGTGGTCCAATTACTGATACTCTAACTGAAATTAAAGAGGACTTACAATCATCAATTTCTTATGCCGGTGGCAAGGATCTATCGGCTATTCGTACGGTCGATTACGTTATCCTGCACTCTTAACCTAATAGGTCTAGACATGGTAAACTAATACTAAGATTGTAAAAATTTTAGGGTGGTAACAACCGTGTATAAATATTTAATTTTTGATTTAGATGACACTGTCTTAGATTTCTCAGGTGGTGAAGCCGTTAATATTCGACGACTCTTTGCAGGAATCGGCTTAACTGGAAACGAACTAACAAAGGCTATTGATACCTATCGTGGGATTAACCGCAAGCTTTGGAATCAATACGAGATGGGGAAAATTCCTCGTAACGAAATTTTTCAAGTTCGTTTTACTAAAACCTTGGAAGCCTTGAACTTGGAAGGGAGTGGGATGGATTTAGAATCCAAGTATTATGAGATGATTTTGCATAATTATCGAATTCTCCCCCATGCTAAGCATATTTTAAATGAATTGAGTCGTAGGTATACATTAATTGCCGGTACGAATGGCCAGGCGGAGCTCCAACGAATGCGCTTGAAAAAGACTGATATCGAACACTATTTTGATCAGATTTATATTTCTGAAGAAATGGGCAGCAAAAAGCCACAAGCCAGTTTCTTTGATCAAATTTTTCAAGATAATCCTGAAATGACCTTGGATAACACTATGATGATTGGTGATGGTCTCTATACTGATATTTTGGGCGGTAATAATTACGGTATCGCTACCTTGTGGATTAACCATCATGGTACCTCCACACCAGAAAACATTGACCCCACTTATGAAGTTCATACCCTTGACGAAATCATGGACATACTATAAAAGCCACCCTGCGGTGGCTTTTTTTATTGGATAGCAGCCCGAAGTAAACGAGCCGTTTGTCGTGGTGAAAATGGATTCTGTCCAGTAATAATTCGACCATCTTGAATGGCAAAAGGCTTGTAAGCTCGAGCCTTTTTGAAACTAGCCCCCTGTTCTTGGGCAACTTTTTCGTTCCAAAAAGGAATTTTTTTAAATTTACCACTTAGATATTCTTCCGTAGTGGTAAAACCAGTTATTTTTTTGCCAGCAATCAAGAATTGTCCCTGGTCATCTTGTAAGAACAATAAGCCAGCTATTCCGTGACAAACTGATGCCAAATAACCCCCTTGCTGGTAAATTGTTTGGGCGATTTGAGCTAGACCATTATCATGAGGAAAATCCCACATAACACCATGTCCGCCAGTATAGTAAATTGCAACATAATCAGCTGGGTTAATTTCAACTGGGCGTTTGGAATTCCGTAGAGCGCGATTTTGAAAATCAGTTGATCGATAATAGTCAAAAATATTTTCATCAGCGAACTTTAAACTACGGGGATCAACCGGCACATAACCACCATGAGGACTAACATAATCAAAGGCAACTTCACTATCTTTAAATTCATCAATAAATTCAGTGGCTTCGCCCAGCCAAAGCCCAGTTGCATCGTCAGCCTCTCCATAGGTAGGGACGTTGGTTAAAACAATTAAAATTTTTTGAGTCATAGTTGGTTTCTAAAATGCTTGATTAATGGGTTGGTTCCCAGCGGAAATTTCATATACCTGACGTTGTGTTTGAGGCTGGTCAATGATGGCCGTGACGAAGCTGGCCACGTCAGCACGTGGAATGGCAAGACCAGACTGATCCAAATTAAACGTCGTTTCAATCTTACCAGCACCAGCTTCGTTGGTTAGCGTCGTTGGTCGCACAATTGTGTAGTCTAAATCACTAGCCTTTAAGAAGCGGTCAGCATAATGCTTCATCATGAAATAGGTATAGATACCAGATCGAACCCAACGATTACGATCATCAGCACCTGCGGCAGAGATCATAATGTAACGTTTAACTCCGGAAACCTGCGCTGCATCCATGGACTTAATAGCACCATCTAAATCAATTTGAGTGGTTAAGGCATCACTAGCCCCACCCGCTCCAGCAGTGAAAACAATTTCATCTAAATCATGTTCTTGGTAAAAATCAGCCATATCAGTTGGTAGCGCTTGTAAGTCAAACACAACAGGCGTCACATTGTCCAACTTAGCGACACTCTCGAATTGACTTTCATGACGAAAACCAGCTAACACGTGATGACCAGCTTGAGCCAAATCACGGACTAATAGCTGTCCGACTTTTCCATGTGCTCCGATTACTAAAGTAGTATGCAAAATAATTCTCCTTTAATTTGGTAAATCAGCAGGACTCACCACAACGGCAGATTTGATGGCTTCTCGATTAACCATGGCCTGATAAGCATCATTAATTTTGTTCAAGGTAAACGAAGCGGTGAAAACTTTACCTGGATTAATTTCACCATTCAAAACTGCCCGTAACAAAACTTTCTTATCATACGTCGTCACTGAAGCGGGACCACCAGCAATAGCAATATTTTTTCTAAAGGTTGTACTTAAATCCTGATCCTTACCATGAGGAAGTCCTACTCGACCAACTGTGGCGCCCGGACGAGCAACTGCAAAGGCAGTTGCCGTTGATTGTTCAGTTCCAACGCATTCAAGCACCGCATCGGCACCAGCCCCATTAGTGAGTGCCATAACTTTTTGAACCGCTTCATCACCACGGTCGGCAATAATATCAGTTGCACCGAATTCTAAAGCCAACTTCTGCCGATCAGCATGGCGACTCATGGCAATAATGCGCTTAGCACCGCGCATTTTAGCAGCAATAACCCCACACAAGCCAACAGCACCATCACCAATAACTACGACTGTGTCTCCCTGTCCAACACGAGCAGTCCGAGCAGCATGGTAACCAGTAGGCATAACATCAGCTAAAGTTAAGAAAGAATCAATCATTGCTGGTGTATAGTCTTTTGGCTGACCGGGTATTTTAACTAGCGCCCAGTTACCATGTTGATAGCGAATGTATTCGGCCTGATTTCCAGAAGAAAAATTATCAGAATGAGATAGGCAGCTCCCCTCATACCCCGCTAGGCAAGCAGCACAGTGTCCACATCCATGGTCAAATGGCGCAATCACGAAGTCACCAGGTTTCACAGTATTGATAGCCGATCCTGCTGCCTCGACAATTCCAATGGCCTCATGTCCACCATTTTGAGAATTGGTTTGCTTGTCATCAAGACCACGATAAGCCCATAAATCTGATCCACAAACACAAGCCATCAAGACATGAATAATGACATCGTCATCTGCTTGTATCTTAGGCATTTCAACATCTTGAATTTCAACTTTACCAGCTTTAACAAAAATTGTATCTTTCATGAAAATTTCTCCGTTATTTTAAAATAGTTAAGACTTCATCCACCGGCATTCGATTGGCATGAATCTTATTGATAGCAGCAGCTTGATCGGCATAGCCCAAACCAATTCCTACAATAGGCACTTGCCCATCAGGTAGCTGTATATTAGTACGTAAAGCATCGGCATATTTCACAAATTCAAAGGCTGGAATTGAGGCAATTCCTCGATCCAAAGCAGCCGACATAATATTTTGACTAAAAGCACCCGTGTCAATGAGAGACCATTCGGAATAATTTTTAGGCAAAGTCAGGTAGACAATTGCTTGGGCATTGTACAGTTGGTCGGCAGCGGCTGTGGAAAGTTGGCGCCAATCAATGCCGACTTGCTCAATATTACCTTCAAACCAATCATCCATATTGGCTTGAGCGGCCGAATCCCACTCATTTTTAGGTCGGTATGGAATCACTGAATGACTGTGTACCTCTTGATTATGATTCAATTGGGCATGTTGCCTTCGCATTTTAGCTAATGTGTCTCCGGTAGCAATGGTTACTCGAACGGGCTGACTGTTAACCCATGAAGGTGCCTGCTGGGCTAGCTGAACAATTTGCTGTAAATCATCAAGCGCAATAGGTTGATCAGTAAAGGCACGAGTTGCGCGACGCTCTGCCAACACTTTTTGAAATTCCATGGATATCATTCCTTTAATATTTTAAATGACTGCAAGTGGTTCTTTCCGATTTGGCTTGGGAAAAACTTGATCCAAAGCGGCTAGGTCATCTGCTGCTAAAGTTAAATTACCGGCCACAATATTTTCTAACATGTGGTCTGGATTGCTAGTTTGCGGAATAGCTAAAGTCTGTTGATTACGGACAGTCCAAGCCAGTAAAATTTGATATGGTGTTACCCGATATTTACTAGCTAATGTTTGTACTGTGGGATTCGTCGCTAAATTATGATGACGCGAATCACCTGCATCAATTGGTGAATAGGCAATCAAAGGAATTTGCCGTTGATTTTGCCAAGGAATTAGGGAATACTCAATTCCTCGTTCTCCTAAATTATAGAGATCTTCATTGGCAAAAACTGTTTTACCACCTGGCTGATCCAATAATTCTTGCATATCCGCCAAATCAAAATTTGACACACCCCAGTGCCGAATCTTACCACTTGCCTGTAAAGCTTGTAATTCAGCAACAGTCTGATTTAATGGTGCCTCACCCCGCCAATGATAGAGATACAAATCCAAATAGGTCGTTTGTAATCGCGCTAAACTAGCCGTTAAAGCTTGCGATAAAGAAGGTTTCAATGCATGTTGTGGATAAAATTTAGAAATTAAAAACAGTTGCTGACGATTATAGGGGGCAATGGCATTGCCCACTAATATTTCAGAATCGCCATTGCCATACATTTCAGCAGTATCAATCACTGTGGCACCATGTTCAATCCCGGTTTGGATAGTGTCACGCTCAATTTGAAAGCGCCGATGATCACTGCCCATATGCCAAGTACCAATACCAATGTTGGGTAATTGTATGCCATTAAAGTCAATGACTGTCATATGCTAGCCCTCCTTTGGCATTAATTTGTAAATGCCATTATGCACCATTGCACGATAAATTTCAAATTGACCAAATAAAAAACGACCTAATTGGCCGCTTTTCAAATAGCTTAGTACTTACCCCAGTACTTTTCCATGGTAGTTAAACCAATTCCAGGGTTAAAACTGTTGGTTGGATCATTACGCATATAGTGTTCAACCAAGGCTGGTGCAGCGTGGTACAAATGACCTACGTTATGCTCAGCTGGATAAATCGCATTACGCTCGTCCAACAACTTCAACATTTCAACCTTCACATCATGAGCCTTAACACCCTTTTTCAAGATGTAGTCTTGGTGCATAACGTGGTCGAGGAAGTGGCCATAATAAATCTTGTATTCAATCTTGTCTTCGATTTCTTTAGGTAAATGCTCAAACCAATCGAATTCATTTCGTGGCAAGGCGATATCCAAAGGCAAGATTTCAATTTTATCATCTTGGAAGACTTCCGAATAACGAATGGCAACCCCCGCCGTCACATAGCGGTGGGTGGCAACACGATCGGCTTCCTTAGGGGTCGCCTCGAAGTAGTCCCCTTCTTCTTTTTCAAAGAAGGGCTTCAAGAACTCACGCGCTTCTTGAATAGCATCGTCGCCAGCCATTTTCAACTGCAAGTAATGATCATACCTTTCAGCATATTCATCCATCCGTTTTGGCAATTGATTAGGGAAAATCTGACCCATATGCTGCAAAACACGATCAGGGAAATATGGCTTAAACGTTGGCACGTGGTCCAGAATCCGTTCAGTAGTCGACTTCATACCAAATAGATAAGGCAAGGCATTCGTACCAATCGTATCAATGACGATTAGGGAGTCTTTACCATACTTCTTAGCCATGTCATAAGCAACCTTATGCATGTACTCACCAGAAACTGGCAAATGCTTGAACTCTGTTAGAATGTGTCGACGCAAGCGCTCTAAGACAGCTGGGTCATTAGTTCCAATGTAGAAGACTTGAGAATCTTCAGCTTTAGGGAAAGTGTCCAAACGAACCGCAAAAGCAGCCAATTTTCCAGATGAACCAGAAACTTCATAAAGTTCTTCTGGATCGGCGTTATAACGAGTTGGTGTATCAGCTTCAACATCACGAACACGCTTTTCGTAATCACGGTTGTGGCCTACTCGTTCTTTGTCATCAACTACATGGTCGATATCAAAATTACGATTTTCCAAATTGGTAATCATCTCTTCCGGTGTGCTACCTAGGTCAATACCCAAGTGGTTGACCAAATGCAGTTCATCATTCTTATCAATCTGTGCATACAGAGCCAATTCGGTATAGGCTGGACCACGTTGAATCAAAGCACCACCCGAATTATTGTTAATACCACCAATAACCGAAGCACCCAAATTAGATGAGCCAATCACAGAGTGAGGCTCACGATTGACAGTCTTAAGGGTGTTTTCCAATTTGTACAAAGTTGTTCCAGGAAAGGCCAAAACTTCTTTCCCTTCATTGAGAAGTTGTACACCCTTAATTCGGCTACCATTAACCACAACACATTCACGATCGTAACCAGGTGCTGGAATTGAGCCTTCAGTTAGGCTGGTGTTAGAAGCCTGCATAATGATAATAATGTTATGATCATGCAAAATTTTGAGGACTTGCCACAATTCCATCAACGTACCAGGCAAGACAACTGCAAGAGCGTCCCCCCGTCCACTACGATATCCCTTACGGTAGCGCAATGACTTAGATGCGTCGGTGATAATGTGATGCTTGCCGACAACGTTGGTTAATTCTTCAACTGCTGACATAATATTTACCTCTTTAAATTTCAATAGTACCAAAATGGTTCCTCTAGTCCATTATGCCACTTTTGAGAGATTTTAGGTGATAATTTTGTGAAAAATGTAAGCGTTATCTGAAAAATAAGAAAAACGACCGGTTAAGGTCGTTTTTTAATCAAAATCATACTTTTTCTTTTAAACTTCTATAAACATCATCAACAAAAACTTGGGCAACACGTTTCTTAAAATCATCGTTATTTAATAACACCTGGAAGAAATCCTGGTTTTGAGCATAACCGTCAGTTAAAGCCGTATCAATCTCATCATTGAAAGTAAACTTAAAATCATCTCGTGAATTAACCTGGGCCGATTGTTTCAACTTTTGATTTTTCTTCATCAATTCTCTGACAGCTATGGCTCCTGTGACCCCTACTGTGCCATCAATATCTAATTCAAGTTGTTCATTAATTTCTTCGATAATTTCAGAAAGTTTTTTCTCCTGATCTTCAGAAATGTCACTAATACTTGGTTTGTTAAGTTTAATCTGATATTCAGCGGGCATCTCAGCTACATGAAATTCTCCAGTTTGCTTATGGCGCATATAATCAACGACAATTTTATCCGCAATAGTGAAATCATCATTACCCAAACGTACATCAATCATTTTAACTAATGATTGGAGATAATTATATTTTTCGTGCAGAACTTCATTTTGATAAGCAGTGGCCTGAATTAAGAAAGTATACATTCTAATGAAACTACGAATATCTTTTTTGATATTCAATTGTTCTTTTTCATCAAAACGTTGGACCCTAGCATAACCTTGATTCAACAAGGCTGTCATCTTCTGTTTATCTCGACTATTACGTTTAGGTTGGTACAAAAAATTATTAAATTCATGAACTATGTCACTATCTAAAATTTCATAACTATCAATTTTACGCTCTAATTCTAAAATATCAGCAGGTGAAATGGTTTCTGATAGAACCGTTTTCCGATAGTAAGGCGCAAAAGACTTATTAATGTCATCATAAGAATTTTTAAAATCTAAAATAAAAGTCTTCTTATTGTAGCCCTTAACAATCCGATTTAATCGTGACAAGGTCTGTACAGCAGCAACATCTCTTAATTTCTTATCAACATACATGGCTACTAATTTTGGTTGGTCAAAACCAGTTTGATACTTATTAGCCACAATTAATACTTGGTACTGCTCACTATCAAACTTATCCTTAAGGCTCTCTTCACTAAATCCGTTCATGCCTGCTTCGGTAAATTCTTGGTTATCTAAATCAACTTTACCCGAAAAAGCAATAATGGCTTCAATACTAGTGATATGATGTTCCTTCATATAGCGTTTAAAGGCTTGTTGATACTTAACGGCTGCCTCTCGTCCAGAAGTTACAATCATTGCCTTGCCATTACCACCAAGCTCAGCCATAATATCGTGGGTCACAAAGTGATCCATGATAATTTCAACCTTACCTCTAATATTCTCGTCTGATAATTCAACGAACTTAGCAATCCTACGTTTAGCAATGGTGGACTTAAATTCTGGATCTGCTTCAATCGATTTATTGAGCTTATAATAAGTTTCATAAGTGACATAGTTATTTAAAACATCCAGTATGAAGCCCTCTTCGATGGCTTGTTTCATGGAGTAAACATCAAATGGCTCTTTACCAATACCATCTTCTGTTGTCGTTCCAAATAATTGTAAGGTTGTAGCCTTTGGTGTGGCTGTAAAGGCGATAATCGAAACATTGTCTTGTTTTCCCGTACGGGCAATTTCTTGTTCAATTACATCGCCAGTTGACACCTCTTGAACTTCATCAATGCTACCATCTGCAACATCCGTTTCAGTTAATACTTGGCTAACGGCACTCATATAGGAACCAGTCGTTGAACTATGCGCCTCATCAATTAAAATAGCAAAATTTTTATCAGCGGTTGGTCCGGCAGTCATCCAATCAGATTTATTAATTTGGGCAAATTTATGAATTGTAGTAGCAATAATTTTAGTATTGCTAGCCAGGGCCTCCGCTAAATCACTAGAAGTTGCCTTATCCCCCATCACTTTAATTAAATCTTGCTGATGATTAATAGCTGAAACGGCTTCTATTCTAGGCGGATTAATAGTCAGCATCGTGTGGTATACACCATTGATAAAGCGACAAAGACTGTTACGATTTATTCTTGTTGGGCTCACTACAATCACACTACAATTTAATCAAAAAACCAGCCCCTCGGCTGGTTTTTTACTTCCCTTCAACTTCTGTCACAAAACGTTTGATCATTTCCTGACCAGCGGGTGTGCCGATTGATTCTGGGTGGAATTGCACCCCATAAATTGGCAAGCTATCATGCTCAATGGCCATCACTTCCCCATCATCAGTAGCGACGCCCGTCACTTTGAAATGAGCGGGCAAGTGATTTTTATCAACAATCAAGGAATGATAACGCATAATATCGACATCTGGCGCTTCATCGAACAGCTTGGACTGACTAGTCTTCATCTGCGACATCTTACCGTGGCGAATTTCTGGAGCATGGGCGACCTGACCGCCAAAGACTTCGCCAATTGCTTGATGGCCTAGGCAAATACCTAACATCGGTTTATCTTCGGCATGTTCTTTAATCAGTGCTTCCATCTGACCGGCTTGATCGGGTGAACCTGGACCCGGGGAAAAGATAATGCCATCGGCCTGTTGGGCAACGGCTTCCAATTCTGGATCATCATTGCGTAAAACTTGGACTTCAGTTAACTGACCGACAATTTGAGCTAGATTATAGGTAAAAGAATCGTAATTATCGACAAGTAAAATCATGATAAACCTCCGACATGCAACAAGGCCCGAGCCTTATTGAGCGTTTCTTGATATTCATTGGCCGCAATTGAGTCATAGACAATTCCGGCACCTGCTTGGACGTAGCCCTTCTTATTCTTGACAACCATCGTTCGAATCCCAATGGCAAAATCCATTTGATTATCCTGGGACAAATAACCAACCGCCCCGGCATAAACACCTCGTTTAACTGGTTCCATTTCATACAAGCGTTGCAAAGCCCGTACTTTTGGAGCCCCCGAAACGGTACCAGCTGGCAAGGTTGCCTTTAAAGCAGCAATCGCTGGTGTATCAGCCTTTAATTTCCCCTGGACTTCTGACACTAAATGCATGACGTAGCGATATTTTTCAATATCCAACAAACGGGTAACCTGCACGGAGCCGTATTCACTGACCTTACCAATATCATTACGACCCAGATCAACCAACATGCGATGCTCAGCTAACTCCTTTTCATTGCTAAGCAAATCATCAGCCATTTCCTGGTCAACAATTGGATCAGCACTGCGCTTACGGGTACCGGCAATCGGATTAGTTGTGACAACATCCCCTCGAACCGTTACCAAACTCTCTGGTGAAGCACCAATAATCTGGTAATCACCATAGTCTAGAAAATACATATAAGGGGATGGATTTGACCGCCGTAATTGACGATAAAAGTCAAAGGGCTGGTCAACAAAATCAAAAGAGAACCGCTGAGATGGCACGATTTGGAACATATCACCATCAGTAATTAGCTCCTTGGCCCGTTCGACTATCGCTTCAAACTGTGCGGGCGTCATATTAGATTCTGGCTTTAACTCATGTAAATAGACCTGTTGAGCTTCATCCGGACTAACCTGATGCAACTTAACTTCCAAGTTTGCAATCACCTGGTTCAAATCCGTCCGACCAGAATAAACATTATCAGCCACTAGGGTCATGGTTTGCGCTTGATGATCGAACACGACAAAGGTTTCATATAAGAATAAATGGGTATCAGGCATACCGAGGTCATTAACTGGCTGCTTACCTAATTTTTCATAAACGGCAATTGTATCAAAACCAACATAGCCAATTGCCCCACCCTGGAATGGCAAACCTTCAATCGGCTCATCCTGATGAACAACTAATTCTTGCAACGCCTGCAGTGGATCATCGGTAGTTTTGGCTTGGCCGTCAATCACTACCGTATGACCAGTTGATTCAAATTCGTGCACTGGATCTAAGGCAATTACTGAATAGCGCGATGATTCTGCTTGGTGGCCCATAGATTCCAGCATGAAGCTGTGCTTACCACGCAGGCGGAAATAGGCACTAACCACCGTGGTGGTATCGGCGTCAATGATTTTTACTTTACGCATTTTGAGCCTCTTTCATTTTGATAATGAATTCAGTCAAATAAGGACCGGCATCATGGGGATGCTGGGCGATGATATCAACAATTGCTGAACCAACGATGATGGCATTGGCCGCTGGGAACTGACGAGCTTGCTCAACTTGACTAATGCCAAAACCGACCGCCACCGAAATATTACTATACTGGCGAATTTGCTCAATTAATTGATTGGCTTCGTTTGAAAGTTTTTGTCGCGTACCTGTAATTCCTAGCGAAGAAACTACATATACGAAACCAGAGGCATTTTTCAAGATAGCTGGCAAACGATCGCCCGACTGACTAGTTACTAACTGAATCAAATCCCGTTCATACTGCTTAGCTAAAGCTAGGAACTCGCCCTGCTCTTCCAATGGCAAATCCGGCAAAATAATTCCTTGCACATCAAAAGCCTGCATTTGAGCCAAAAATTTTTCATAACCGTGTTTAAAAACAATATTGGTATAAGTTAAAAATACTAGCGGTACGTCGGTTTTTTGGCGAATTTTAGCTACCGTTTCAAACACTTTAGCAGTCGTTGAGCCATTATCTAAAGCTCGTTGATCAGCGCTTAAAATGGTTGGGCCATCGGCACTGGGATCACTAAAGGCAATGCCTAGCTCGACCACATCGGCACCAGCTTGAGCCATATCCACTACGTACTCAACGGTATGGTCAAAATCAGGGTCCCCAACGACGGTAAAGCCGATAAAGTTGCCCTTGTCTTGTAATGTTTGGGTTAATGATTTCATGATAACTCCCTTACTATTTGTACTAAGCGTTGCATGGTGGCTAAGTCCTTGAGACCAGCCACTTCACTTCCTGAAGATATATCAACGACAGCTGGTTGCGTTTGGTCAATGGCTGTAACCAAATTATCAACGTTCAAACCACCAGCCAAGATAGTTGGCGTTGGACTGGCTTCTAATAATTGCCAATCAAAATTCTGACCACTACCAGCACCGGCATCAACTAAACGATAATCGGCTTGGGTAGTAACCTGTTGGCTTGGTTGCATGACTTGAATCACTGGCAGTCCGGCTGCTTGTAGCTGAGCGACCAATTGTTCATCTTCTTGACCATGCAACTGTACATACTGAATAATCCCTTGATAAGCTAAAATTTCAGCTAAAGTTTGATTAACAAACACCCCAACTAACGGTATTTTTGGGTCTAAGTCCTGTCGCATGGCTTGTGCTAAGTTACGATTGACACTGCGCCGGTAACCGGGAGCCAAAATAATCCCAGCAAAATCAGGTCGGACTTGATTTAAATAAGTCACATCAGCCAAACGAAAATTGCCACAAAGCTTAATCTTGGTCATGGCTAAAGCCTCGTAAATGATTAATTTCAGCAACTTTATCCGGCGCTTTCATAAAAGTTTCACCAACTAAAATACCGTTAATCCCGGCTTGCTCTAACTGCAACACATCACTACGACTTTGAATCCCTGATTCAGAAATTACAGCAATATTGGCTGGAATATTTTCACGGAGACGTTGTGTATTGCCAAAATCAACCGTAAAGTCCTTCAAATTACGATTATTCACGCCAATAATTTCCGCCCCAGCTTGCACAGCTCGTTTAATTTCATCTTGGTCATGGGCTTCGACAATCGCTGATAATCCTAATTCTTGCGCCAAAGCCAGGTAATCGGTTAACTGCTGATCCGATAAAATTGCCACAATTAACAAAATAGCACTGGCACCAGCTGCTTTAGCTTCATAAATCATGTACGGGTCAATGGTGAAGTCCTTGCGCAAAATAGGAACATTGGTTGTGGCCACGACCGCCTTTAAAATATCCAAGGATCCTTTAAAATAATCTTCTTCGGTTAAGACCGAAATCATGTCCACTTTGGCCTGCGTGTAATCACGAGCAATTTGTTGATAATCAAACGCTTCACTAGGAACAATTTGCCCTTTAGATGGTGAAGCCTGCTTAATTTCAGCAATAACCGTAATCGGTGCTTGCGCTAACTTTTGATTTAACACAAACTCTGGTAGTTGATTGGCTGCTTTTTCGATCTGAGCCTTTAAATCAACTAAGGATACTTGATCTTGGCGCCGAGCCATATTTTTTTTAGTAGCGGCCACTAGGTCATCTAAAATCATATCAAGCCTCCTTAGTAGCCGTGCGTAGCTTAGCTAGTTGCTGATAGGCCGAACCATCGTAGAGCAAGCCCTGAGCTAATGCCAAACCTTCTTTAAAGTTAGCTACTTTTTGGTCGGCTAACAGGGCCATAGCAGCGTTAATTAGGACAACGTCAGTCTTTGGGCCAGCTAATTTGCCCGCCAAAATAGCATTAGTAATCTGGGCATTATCGGCTGGCTCGCCCCCTTGCAATTCCGTCAAATCACAAGTTTCAAAACCAAATTCCGTCGGATCAAAAACCGCTTCACTAACCTGACCATTCCGCAAAATTGCCATATCGGTTTTAGTTGTCAGGGTAACTTCGTCTAAGCCGTCTTGCCCGTTGACCAAAATAGCATTTTTAACACCCAATTCATTTAAAACATGAGCCAATGGCACTAAAAGATGCTTAGAGTAAACACCCATTAGCATGCTCTGAGGCCGAGTAGGATTAACCAAAGGACCTAACACATTAAAGACCGTTCGGAAACCAAGCGCCTTACGAACCTGGGCAACATATTTCATGGCTGGGTGATACGTCCGGGCAAATAAGAAAGTTTGACCAACTTCCTTAAGCACCTGAGTAGCCTGCTCGGGATTGAGGTCAATATTAATGCCCAATGCTTCTAGGGCATCAGCTGTCCCCGACTTAGAACTCGCTGCCCGGTTTCCATGCTTAACCACTGGGACTCCTGCAGCCGAAACGATAAAGCTGGCCGTTGTCGAAATGTTAAATGTGTTAGACATATCACCGCCAGTGCCGACAATATCCATAGCCTGTAGTTCAGCTGGAATTTTAATACTATGGTCAATCATAGCCTGAGCTGAACCAGTTATTTCTGGAATCGATTCATTTTTCACTGCCAAGCCCATTAAATAAGCAGCAATTTCAATGTCTGAAGCCTGCCCCGACATAATTTCGTTCATAACTGCTTGAGCCATTTGAGCACTCAAATCTTGTCGCAGCGATAAAGTTTTTAAAGCAGCTTGCATTTTACTCATGTAAATCAACTCCTTTGTAGCGGGCAATGGCAGCAACATCTTTATCCCCACGACCACTCAAGGTCACCATAATCTGTTGATCAGGGCGCATAGTTGGCGCTAATTTCATGGCATAGGCCAAGGCATGGGAACTTTCAATAGCAGCGATAATTCCTTCTTGTTTGGCAATATACTCAAAGGCTTCCACGGCCTCATCATCAGTAGCCGGTACATACTGGGCGCGATCAATATCCCGCAGGTATGCGTGTTCTGGGCCAATTCCTGGATAATCTAGGCCGGCAGAAATACTATAAACTGGGTCAATTTGTCCATCAGATGACTGTAAGAATTCTGACTTCATCCCATGGAAAATACCAATCGAACCTCGGGCCATCGTGGCCGCAGTTTGGTCGGTATCAACCCCTTTACCAGCAGCTTCGACCCCAATCAACTGCACTTCGGGATCATCGACAAAGTTAGCGAAGGAACCAATTGCATTGGAGCCACCACCAACACAGGCCAAGACCGCATCTGGCAAACGACCAGTTTGATCTAAGAACTGCTGACGAGCCTCTTCACTAATGACTGACTGGAAATATTTCACCATTTCAGGAAATGGATAAGGGCCAACTGCTGATCCTAAAACATAAAAAGTGTCATCAATTCGCTGAGTCCAATCCTGGAAAGTCGCATTTACGGCATCTTTTAGAACCTGTGTACCGGTTGTGACGGCGTTAACCTTAGCACCCAACAGTTCCATTCGATAAACATTTAAGGCCTGACGATCAGTATCTTCCTTCCCCATGAAAATCTCACATTCCATATCAAAGAGAGCAGCCGCCGTCGCTGTGGCGACCCCGTGTTGACCAGCACCCGTTTCGGCAATCAGACGGGTCTTCCCCATTTTTTTAGCAATCAGAGCCTGCCCCAAGACATTGTTAATCTTATGAGCACCGGTATGGTTTAAATCTTCACGTTTAAGGTAAATCTGTGCCCCACCTAGGTCCTTGGACATATTCTTAGCATGATAAAGCAGGGAAGGACGATTGGCATAATTAATCAATAAATCTTTAAGTTCAGATTGAAAATCTGGATCCTGACGATAGTGATGAAAAGCTTCCGCCACTTCGTTAACTGCCGGCATTAGTAACTCTGGAATAAACTGACCACCATATTGGCCAAAGTAACGTTGATCATTTGTCATAAGTTTTCCTCACTTTTACATATACACAAAAAACCGCCCAGAAATTGCTTTCACAAAATCAGGACGGTTTTCCCGCGGTGCCACCTGTTTTCAGCTACCTTTCGATAACCACTCTCCACAGCCTGCTAACACAGGCCTGACAACTGACGTATGTCGTAACGTTCTAACCTACTTGCAATAATGCTTTCAGCAGACCCTCGATGGTCCATTTGCCAATTTGCGTTCGTCCCAGCTCTCAGTATCCCGGGCTCCCTTTGCGTGCACAACTGGTTTGATCTCCATCTCATCGGTTTATTGGACGATTAAATTAGCTATATTCTAATTTTTATTTAATGCTTTGTCAATACGTTTTAATAATTTATTGATCTTTACGACGGCGACCCATCAAACCAAGTGCGCCAACACCAGCACTAAGGCCCAAGAAGAAGGCTACGTCCGCACTGTGTGATTGACTCGACTTAGTATTCTCACCAGTCTTTGGCAAAGTAGTAGCCGTAGTTCGTTTTGCTGTGCTAGTCTGCTTTGGTTCAACTGGTACAAAGTTATCCCAAATAGGCTTAGGAGCAATCGTACTTTCTGAAGTAGATCCATTTGTATTTGTATTTGATTCTGAGCGAATCTGTGAATTAGACGTTGACAAAGAATCAGACAATGAATGGAGCATCGAACCAGAAATCGACTGTTGCGTTGAAGTAGATGGATAATTTGATGTTGATATCGAATTACTTTGAGAAACTGTATTTGATTGGTCGCTCGATGTTGAGTTTGATGTTGAAGCTGAAATCGAACCACTGGTTGAAGCCGACTTAGATTGATTGTTGGAAATCGAATTTGATGTTGAAACATGCGTCGAAATCGATGTTGATCCACTAATTGAAGCAGATTTCGACTGGTCGCTAGAAATCGAATTCGAAATTGAAGCTGAAGTCGAACCACTGGTTGAAACCGACTTAGATTGATCATTAGAAATCGAGTTTGATGTCGAAGCTGAGATCGAACCACTCTGTGACGCTGAAGTTGAATGTCTGATTGAAGTTGAATCCGAAATTGAAACATGCGTCGATACTGAACCAGAAATTGACTGTTGCGTCGAAGTTGAAATTGACTTGTATTCTGACTCAGAAGTTGATTCATGGCTCGAAACTGAATTAGAGGTTGAAATATTTGTTGAAGTCGACATCGAATTACTCTTCGAGGCCGAGTTAGATCCCTCATTAGAAATCGAATCATGAGTTGACTTTGATTGAGACATTGAAGTAACAGTCGAAGTACTCTGAGAACTACTAGTTGATTGGTTCTTAGAAGTTGATTCAGAGGTAACTGTGCTTATCGAATCAGATAATGAGTGATTAGTAGATATTGAAGTTGAATTTGAAATAGACTGCTTAGTAGACTCAGAATGAACAGTACTTTCCGACTTGGAAGTTGAAGATGACACGGAAGCTGATTCAGAGCCAGTATCCTTAATTTCAACTGTATTGTAGTGATAGTCTACCGTTGGATCTTCTTTATTAACTAAATCATTTTGATGATAATGAACAGTCAAAGGATCTTTAGCCGCAGCTTGATCATAAAGGTGATATTCACTTTGAACAGCAGTTGGCTTAACCGGTTCCGCTACCTTTTCAGGAACCTTTGGTTCATCTTTAGGTACATCTACATAGGTTGGCTCAACTGGCTCTTGTGGTAAGGTCCCGACTGGTACGAAAGTACTACTTTGAGCCCAAGTAAAGATGTTAGTATCCTTGGAACCAGAATCAGTTTCTAAAATAGACTTAATCTCCGTTGCACCAGAATTTAACTGGTAAATTGAAGATCCAACATAGAAATCCTTACTGGAAATATCATCCCAACGAGTATCCTGAGTACTATTATCCTTGCTAGCAAAAGCCCATCCAGAACCTTGGTCGCTAATGCTACCACCTGTGATTGGAATGAAACGAGCATTTTCAATCCGAACCTTTTCGATGTGAGCTTTATCAGCATTTTCACTCCAGTTATTCAAAGAGCCGACAGTAATAATCGCATCCTTATCAAAGGTAATCTGCTTACCATCCTGATCAAAAAAAGTTTCAGTTTCAATAATTTGGCGCTTGTAATCACCCGAAACTTCATTACCCGGTTTTGAATGGTTAATCGAGCTGTTATACCAAACATTCAGGACCGGATTTTTACCGATATACATTTCAATCGGCTCTTGATTGACGTTATCACCATAGGTAAAAGTACGAACAATTTTACTAATCTTTTGATCACGATAACTTGAGTTAGATAGATTGGTATAGGAAACAGTAATAGTATCCCCTTTGGTTAATTGGGTCTTATAATAGCCTTTTTGTCCATTGGGTGCATCACTGTCAATTGGCCTTGTTACCTTACCCGTATAAGTTAAATCAGACTTAGCATTTTCTTCTGATCCTAAGTGCAGTGCCTGCATCAACAATTCGCTGGCGTAGCCTTTTTCATGCGTCTTAGAAACTAGCTCAGACTTTTTAGTATCATAATCAACTACAGCTTTTTCATAAGCGGACTTCAGCTCAGCATTCTTTTGCTTGGCAGCCAAGTAAGCTGCTTGGGCCTTGGCATAAGCAGCAGCATTAGCTTGATTAGTAGCGTTAACCTTCTCCAAAGCTATTTCGTACTCTTTTTGAGCAGCAAGTTGCTTTTCCTGAGCAGTTTTTAGTTGGTTAAGTTGCTGTTCTTTATCAGCCTGTAATTCGGCCAAGGTAAAGTCTTTTTTGTTATCAGTCGTTTTCAAAATAACACCAGCATTTTTAGCATCATTAGCCGCCTTTTCAACATCAGCATTGGCCCTAGTCACACCTTCTTTTAGCTGACTAGTAGTTTGATTTTGCTGTTCTTGCTGTGCCGTAGTCTCTTTAATTTGCTTAACTTGTTCGGCATTATCCTTTTGCACATCCACCAAATTTTTCACTGATTGGTTGGTATCCTTGATAACATTTACACCAGACTTTTGAGCTGTCTGTGCTGCATCTTGTACATCGCCATTCGATTGCTGGGCTGCTTTTTGGTCAGCAAGATTCTGCTGCTTTTGATTAATCTGTTGATTAATCGTATCAACCTGCTTTTGATAATCAGCGTTGGCCTGATTGACCAAATTACTATAATCATCTATTCGACCAGGATAGTTATTCCCAGCTACTTCCTGTGTTTTCAAACCAGCATCTTGTGCATTTTTAACCGCTTGATCCAAATTAGGACTTGCAACCTTACTTTTTTCATTCTGCTTAGTTGCTTGGCTAGCTTGCGTTGACGTAGTACCAATATTTTGCGCCTGATTATTTACAGCTGTGGATGTTAGGTTATCGGCTGAGGCGATTTGATTCTGTCCAAATAGGCCAATCCCTGTAACACCCGTAACTGAAAGTAACCCTAGAGCAAACTTAGTTTTAGTATTAAGACCGTCAACTACTGGTTGACTGGTATGCTTCATATATTTTCCCATTGTCGCTCCTTTTTATGTAAGAAGAAATAACTAATTGTTAACTTTTTGTTAAGATTTCCCATCTACTTCTCCATATTCTACCAGATTTTTTGACATATTTAAAAAAAATTTACTAATATGAGAAATTTTATTTTATTTTTGCGAGCAAACCGTCATAAAAAATTAGCATTTCATAAAATGAAATGCTAATTCCTAGCTCAAAATCATTCAACTGTTAATTTCACATCCGTAAATCCATGATCAAAACTGGCACGCCATTCTCCAACAGTTAGATGTGGAGGCAAAAGGAAGGTTCCTGATGAAACACGCTGTCCTGCGGTGAGTTCCTTTCCTTGCGAGGCTAGTTTTTTAACTAGCCATTGTAAAGAATTCAAAGGATTACCCAATACTTCGGCTGAATTACCTTGGGCTACCTCTTGTCCATCATGATAGAGGGTTGTAGTTACTTCAGTTAAATTGGTCATGCTCAAATCTGTTGTATCGCATTCTGTGCCATAAACAACATAACCTCCCACGGCTGCATCCGCCATTACCAAATATTTGGACAGCGACGGAAACCATTCTTTAAAGCGGGCGTCTGGCACCTCAATTCCAGGAGCCACGGTGGTTTTTTGAGCTAATTCGGCTAAACTATCGCTAGGAGAGAGAGTTTCCTTAGCCTTAAAAACTAGTTCAACTTCAGCCAAGGGATCCATTAAATCATCTTTTAAAGAAAGTGTAGCAGGAGAAGCGACAAAGTGCTGAAATACTTGGGCACCAAAGAGTGGCTCCTTGGAATCAAACATATCTTGCGTTTGTTGGCTTGTTAAACTAACCTTATAGCCACCAACTGCCTGGCCTTTTAAATCCATTAAACGCGCCTGTACACGGTATGCAGTTTCATCATCATGCACCAAGTCTTCCCATTCAGCCATATCCAAAGCTACTTGACTGGTATAGGCCTGATACAGGGCCTGAGCCAATTTTTCTTCATTTGCTGTTAATTGTGTTTGAGCCATAATCCTACCCCATTCTCATATTTATTTTTATAAACAAAAAGCGCCCCATCCCCTCTACATAAGTAGAAAAGATAAGGGCGCTAACGCGCGGTACCACCTTATTTTACCTCACTATTACTCGTAAGGTCTTCACGTACGGCATAAAGCGATACGCTGGCAGGGTAACGGTTGCAGCCGAGTGCGCTTACTTAATTCAGTGCACTTGCTAAAGAGTGATTGCCAAACCATGAAAAATCGTATTGTTCCACCAACCCAATACTCGCTAAAGATTCATCCATGCGACAGCTCTTATTTTTGCTTTTGTTTATTAATTGGTTTTAAGTATAACTTAATTATGAGAAATATCAAGCTTTTATCATTTAATTTTAATAATTAAATTAAATAGACAATTTATAAATCAATATGCTAGACTGAGACCGTAGTAAATATGCCGCAAAATTGAATACTGTATTTGTCCACTGGGGTGCCAACTTGGCTGAGATTATACCCATTGAACCTGATTCTAGTTAGCACTAGCGTAGGAACGTGGCACTGGTATACTGATATTTTTTTAATTGGTAAAAGTGTAAGCACTTCCAAGCTAGTCTTGTGGGTGCTTTTTTTATTTCCCTAATCTGGACAAATATCATCTGGAGGACCTATGCAATACTCAGAGTACTTGATTCAAAAGGCGGAACCAATTTTAAAAGAAATTTTGAATCACCCCTTCGTTGAAGGAATTAAAACTGGGAAATTATCCCAAAATGCCATCAGCTTTTATGTACAACAGGATTATCAATATTTAGATGAATTTGTTCATATCTATGGTCAAGCCATTTCCTGTAGCCAAGACCGAGTATTTGCTCAGTTTTTCAATGAGCAAATTAGTTTTTTAATGGGTCAGGAAAGCAAGGCTCATCAAATTTTATGTCAGGCAGCCCAGCTTAATTATGCAGAGCTAAAAAATGCTATCCCCTCACCCAAAGCCTATCTCTACCAATCACATATGTTACGTGCCGGAAAAACTGGTAGCTTACTAAATATCTTAGCTGCCCTGCAACCTTGTCCGTGGACTTATCTGGAAATCGGACGGCATTTAACGGCTAATTCAACCAGTGAAAACCCCTATCAAGACTGGATTAATTTTTATGCTGACAGTTCAACTACAACTGAGAAAATTTTTAAATTTATTGATCAATTAGCTAAAAATGCCACTGACAATGAATTAAAAATAGCCACCCAGTATTTTCTAAAAAGTTGTGAGCTGGAGTGGCAATTTTGGCAGCAAGCTTATTATCAAGAAGATTGGCGTTTTAAACAAGTCTTAACAGCAGCCGAAAGAGAGCCCTTTTCATGACAAAAAATGTACCTGAAGTGTTAACCATTGCTGGTACTGACTCAGGGGGCGGAGCCGGTATGATGGCTGATATCAAAACTATGCAGATGTGCCATGTCTTTGCTACGGGCGTGGTCACTGGTGTTACTGCTCAAAATACACTGGGTGTTCAAGCTGCTCTGCCCTTACCCACTGCCATTATTGACCAGCAATTCCAGTCTGTGGCCAATGACTTTACAATTCAAGCCGTTAAAACTGGCGCCCTATTTGACCAAGAGCGAGTAGCTTGTGTAGCTGAAAATTTACGAAAATATCATTTTGGTCCCTTAGTCGTTGATCCAGTCATGGTCGCTAAGGGGGGTGCTAAGTTGCTAACCGATGCAGCCATTACCACTTTAGTGCAAGAATTACTACCTTTAGCCGATGTCATCACGCCAAACCTTCCGGAGGCACAGGTGATTGTCAATCGACAACTAACCACGGAAGCTGACATTTGGCGAGCTTGTACCGATATTCAAGCAATGGGCGCTAAAAATGTGGTCATAAAAGGTGGTCATTTAACCCATCAAGTCAATCATGACTTTGTTTTATTAGCCAACGGCCGACAATTAACCTTAACTGGTGACTGGGTCAATACCCGTCGAACGCATGGTACTGGCGATACCTTTTCTTCATTAGTCGTTTCGCAGTTAGCCAAAGGACAAGAATTAGTTGACACTTTGCAAACTGCTAAAACATTTTTAAATACCATTTTACAAGATGAAATTATAGTGGGTCATGGACACGGTCCATTAAATCACTGAGGAGCAGAACACACTAATGTACAAATTTGAGCCTGAAATATTAGATCTTTATTTAGTCGGAGGTAGTCAAAACGTAGCCGGCAATCAAGCCCGCTTCTTAGAAATCCTCGAACAAGCTTGTCAATTAGGAATTACTGCCTTTCAATATCGTGAAAAAGACGGTAGTAGGTTAAACGAACAAGAAAAAATAGCTTTAGGACAACAGATCCGTAAAATCACCCAACAATATCAGATTCCATTAATCGTTGATGATGACTGGCAGTTAGCCCAGGAAATCGGAGCTGACGGTCTGCACCTTGGTCAAAATGACACGCCGTTAATTGATCTGCTACCCAAAGTTTCGAATCTTATTTTGGGTTTATCGGTGCACGATCAACAAGAATTACCGGCAACAAACATCTTAAATCAACTTGACTATCTTGGTGTTGGGCCAGTTTTTAATACCGACAGTAAGACTAAAATCCAATCACCAATTGGTTTAACAGGACTAAAACAGTTAAACCTAATTACCAATAAACCCATTGTCGCCATTGGTGGCATTCACTCTGATAATGCACGCGCAGTTCGTGCAACCGGCGTAGCTGGCCTAGCCGTTATATCAGCAATTTTTAATAGTCCCCAACCAGAACAAGACATCAATAAACTAAAGGAGTCATAAAGATGTTATCAATCAATACCGTCCGACAACAAAATCCCATTGTACTCAACATTTCTAATACCGTTACCCAGCAACGCGTCGCCGATGCTGTCAGTTTTTTTGGCGGATCGCCAATTATGTTTACTGATATTGAAGAAACCAGTGATCTACTAAATATCGCTCAAGCATTGGTTATAAATCTAGGGACTGTTGATCACTATAGCCTACAAAGAGCCATCAAGGCTGGACAAGTGGCCAATCAATTAGGCATCCCAGTAATTGTTGACCCGGTTGCCGTTGCTGTGACTAAGGTTCGACAGCAGGCATTTGTTCAATTGAGCGAGAAAGTAAACTTTACAGCTATTCGAGGAAATGCTGGGGAACTAGCCTATTTAGCTCAAATTGATTGGCATAGTCAAGGTATTGATGCCGGCCAGGGCGACTTATCACAACTTAGTTTGATTGCTCAAAAAGTTGCCCAACGTTACCATACTTACAGTGTTTTAACCGGCCCAACTGATTATCTTTCTGATGGAGAAGTCACACACACGATTACCAACGGCCATCCATATTTTCAGACTAATGTCGGCAGTGGCGATATGTTGGATGGTATTTTAGGCGTCGCTTTAGCAACTGAAAGTTCTCTCAATAGTTTATGCTGGGCCACCGGTATCTTTGGATTGGCAGGTGAATTGGCTGGAGAAGCATTCCCTAGCCAACCCGCGAATTTCATTCCGGCAGTGCTAAACCAATTACACCAGCTAGATGATGATACAATTCAAAAGCAAATAAAATTAAATTAAACCATAACAAAAAACCTGTAATCCAGTTGGACTACAGGTTTTTAACTTAATGCTAATTAAAACTTCACACCGTATTCTTCAAAGAATTCTGTGACAGGCTTCAAACTCTGGCCATCATAGCTATCCAAGAAGTCGCGTAAGTTGGCTGGCTGTTGCAAGTCCAAGTTTTGGTTATAGTTAGGATTAACAGTCTCAGTAATGCCATCAGCAGTAGGAGTCAAAATCAACTCTTCAACTGGCAAATCACGCTTAGCCGTAATCTTAGCATCAATCAAGAATGGTTTACCAGCCTTAGTAACCGCCAAAGCCTTTTCAAAGGCGGCTGGCACATCAGCTGACTTAGTAACTGTTACCGATTCGACGCCCATTCCCTTGGCAATCATGGCGAAGTCCTGATCTTCCAAATCAATACCAGAATGGTGCATTGGCAAATCATCTTGCTCACTTTTAATAAAGTTCAAAGTTGTATTTGAAGTAATAATGTTAATGATAGGAAGATTGTACTTCTTTTCAGTAAGCAAATCTTGCATAACCATTGAGAAAGCGCCGTCCCCCGCGATATTAAAGGCTTGACGATCTGGGAAGCTTAACTTAGCTGCCAGTGCACCCGGCACACCACTACCCATTGAAGCAAAGAGGGCTGAAATGACCCACTTATTCTTAGGGGTTAAGTGCAAGTGACGGAAACTGTTAATGATGTTATCACCAACATCAATAGAGAAGATGGCATCATCATCAGCAACTTCATTAATTTGCTTATAAATTGCTTCAAATTGAAGTGGATCAGATTCACGGTTTTCCAACATTGTAAGATATTCTTGCCAATTCTTCATATCAGCTACGGCAGCCTGGAAGAATGGACGAGCTGGTTGTGTTTCACTGCGCTCCAAAGCCTTTTCAACAAAGGCAGTCGCATCAGACCAAATACCCATATCAAGGTTATGATGACGACCTAATTCTACCCGGTCATTATCAACTTGAATAAATTCGAATTGGTGAGTTTGGTAAACTAAGTTGGCAAATGGGAAATCAGCACCGATAGTGATTAACAAATCGGCAGCTGCCATGATTTCATCAGCAGCCTTAGAAGCAGCACGGTTAGCAAAACCAACGTTCCCTTCGTAATCGTCAGGTATCATCCCCTTCGCCAAACCAGTCATTACCAATGGAATTTGCAACTTCTTAGACAACTCAGCCAGTTTTTCACCACCGGCCTTAATACCACGACCAACATGAATAACTGGGCGCTTGCTCTGGGCAACCTTCGCCAAGAAAGCATCGACTTCGGCATCGGTTGCTACTGGTTGTGGTTCCGGCTTATTATCGGTTTCTGAATGTGATGAATAAATTTCGTCTGGAATTTGAACATAACCAAAGTCATTTGGAATAATAACAACGGCCACGCCCTGGTACTTATAAGCCTCACGAATAGCTTGATCAACAACGTGTGGCAAACTTTCAGGCGTCATGACAGTTCGGTTATAAACCGAAACATCATCAAACATTGGCCCTTCATTAAATTCTTGGAAGAAATTATAGTTCATTACCTTACTTGGTGTTTGACCAACCAAGGCTAGAACCGGAGCATGATCCTCACGCGCATCATATAGACCAGTCAGCAAGTTAGTTGCCCCAGGTCCAGCTGAACCAAAAGCTACACCAATTTTGCCAGTTAGTTTAGCATCAGCTGCGGCAGCCAAAGCACCAACTTGCTCATGGCGAACCTGAATATACTGGATATGATCCTTTTGAAGGTCAAGGGCGGCCATTGTAGAGTTAAATGAACCACCCGGATAACCGTATACATGTCCGATACCCCATGATTCCAAAACTTTCAACATAGCAACACTTGCTGCAACAGTCTTCTTTGCTGTCATTAGGAAATACCTCATATTTCTTTTTTTATTTCTTTTGCTACGAGCTCATTGTAGCACCATACGACACTTATAAACTCAATAATTACACATGTTACATTAATAATTTCTCTCTAAAATATTATGTTATTGACATTGTTTTTTAATTAAGTTAAGATGATTACATTGATTTAGGAGATGGATTATGAAAACGCTTTCAAAATCACAATTGAATCAAATCATCGTGATCAGCCCAATTGTCATTATTATTTGACAAATAGCTGGTCAATTTTGGAGTGCCAGCTCAAGAATTACTAAGCTGGCTGATAATTTTTTTCGTAAAAATTAATTTTGACGCCGCTTGGGCGTCTTTTTTGTTGGTCCGTCACATCAAATAGGAGAGAAGTATGGAAAACACATCAAAAGTTCGACCACAGACTAAATCCGAAATTGTCTATGAAGTATCACAGGGAATTTCTTATTCCATTCTATCCGTGCTAGGAATGGGACTATTATTGGCATCAGTAGGTAGCTGGATTCATTTTCAACCGCTAGTCCAGGCCGGCTTGATGGGACAAAAAATGTTAGCCCCCGCCTTAGGTGTTGGCATTGCCATTGCCATGCGGGCTAATGTTTTAACAACTGGGGCTGCCCTGATTTCTGCTACTGTCGGCTCCAACGCTGTCTACTTTTCAGCTACTACCGTGGTGGGTACCAAAACTGCCACTGGCTGGTTGGCTAATCAACCCGCAGGTTCCCTAGTGATGACCAGCGGTCAACCAATTTCAGCCATCTTGGCTGCCATTGTTGCCGTCTTAGTTGGAAACTGGCTATCAGGTCGGACTAAATTTGATATGATGCTAGTTCCTTTTGGTGCCACTTTACTGGGCGCTTTAACCGGTCTATTCTTCGCCTCCTTTACTACCCCAATGCTAAATTGGGTCTCTGAAAAACTAGCTGAAACCATGCAAGTAAATCCTTTCTTGGGCGCCTTTATTGTGGGTGTCTTCTGGTTCCTATTTTTAATGACTCCAGCATCTTCAGCCGCCTTAGCCATCGCGGTCATGCTTGATCCCCTTTCCGCAGGAGCTGCCCTGGTTGGTACTACGGCTGGGTTTGTGATGTTTACAGCGATGAGTTGGACCCAAAATGATTGGGGCGCTCGTTTTGCCCAATTTGTGGTAACACCCAAGGTTCAATTCCCTAACTTACTTAAAAATTACTGGTTGTGGTTAGGCCCCGCTGCGATTGCTGGGTTCTCTGCTACTTTAGCAGTTGGATTTTTCCAATTAAAAGTGCCGTACGCAATTTCTGGTTTGGGATTAAATGGTTTCATCGCCCCTATCGCCTTATTGACTAATCCGCGAGCCCTATTATTAACGATGGTCTTTGGGGCAGCCCTTCCGGCTGTCTTAAGCCTATTGTTTTATCGGCTTTTACGGAAATTAGGTCAAAGTAAGGAAAATGATTTACATTTAGATATTGTTTAACGTTCAAAAGAACTAAATCAGATTTAGTTCTTTTTTCAGTTATAATAAATAAAAAACGGAGAGAACGAGATGAACCGAGTTAAGTGGTGGGCTCAAAGTAGCAAGCAACGCTATGCTAATCTTAGTCTGGCCAGTCAAAGTCAACTACGGGAGCTTCATGAATTACAGCAATTATTAAGCCAAGGAGCCATCACGGTTGAGGAATATCAAATGAAAAAAGCCGAAAATGGTTTGAAAAATTTCCCTGATGATTTCATTAATCATTAAAATGCCGCCCTGTTTAAAACAGAGCGGCTTTTTAATTAATCACTGAATAACCCATCTTATGTTAAGGTGATACTTTTATGATTTCTTTGTAAAACAAAAACTCCTTGTTTACGATCAACAATCTTAATCTGTCCATGCTGTTCAATCGATTGACGTAAGCGATGAGATACCATTGGTGATAAATCAGCAAAACCGTTTAAGGCTGGTATTTGACATTGAACCCGTTGACGATTATCAGCCAGTTGTACTAAACCAGTATAAATATCAGTTGGTAACTGTGCTAATAACTGAACAGCAGGCATTTCAGCAGGATCAATTAAGCGACGACGTAAATCGAGTAACCAGTCAGCTGCTATTTTTTCTACCTGGGCAAAGCTGATTAAATCATCCAAAAGTGCTAAGGCCTCCCTTTGAGAAGCTGAAACCTGAAACGGATTTTCTAAGGCAACTTTTTCATTCTTTTGTCGACTAGCCAATAGAAACTGATCTACCTGTTTTTGATCAGAAATAACCGGAAAATTCATCAGTAAATAGGTAAAAAACAGTTTTGTGAATTTAACTGTTATAGCCGATACGCCAGTCTTATTTAACGGATCTAAATCAAATGTACGTAATTCTAAATACTGAACGCCTTTATGGGCTAAATCATTCAAATTCTCTCCCCCTTTTAGACGAACAACATCATAAAATTCTCGTTCCGCAATTAAATCCCCTTTCTGAACATCACTTTTTATTTTTTGGATATAGCTTTCAACAGATTGATACGAACCATAAACGCCATTACCAAAACCATAACTAGAATTGCGCACCGAACGTACCAGATGATTTAAACTTTTCTCTCGATTAGTATAAAAACTCTGATCAGCCCAGGGAGATTCGCCAAAAAGCAGTGTAAATAGCCAACGGTAAGCCATAAATCCTTGGGCAATCTTGATATAAACGGCATTGATAAAATCAATGGGCGAAGTAAATTGATCTGTAAAATTAGCCTGATAAATATCAGCCATTAATGCTAAGGGTAATCCTAAATTAATGTGGATACCACTAATCAAAGTTCGGGCAATATCCCGACGCGAAGCCACAGTTTGCATATAGTTGCGCTTATATTCGTCAGCGGGTGCAATCTTAAATTCATGTCGATCAGCTGATAAGTATGGCGGCATTGAATAGAGCCACAAAGCTTCATCAGCAGCTAAATTCTTACGAAGAACGTCATTAAAAGCGGTTAATAAGTCTAAATTAGCTTCCAAGTTTGGTCCGCTCGGTGTAATCACCTCAACTTGTGTATCCCCAAAATCATTGCGAATCGCCTGGTGTTGGACTGGATCTCCTAACTTAATCGGATATGTAGTCCTTGATAAATGCCCCGTTTTACGATTAATTCGATGACCTTCAACTTCAATGCCAAAAGACAATTGCTGCATAAATTGATCCGTGTTTTGTGAGTGAATAATTTTTCCAAGTAAAAAATATTGATTAAGCATAGTACCACACTCCTTGAGAGTTATATTAAGAAAATAAAAAATCCAGCTACACTATTGCAGCTGGATTTTAGTAATTCATAAGTCAGCTGCCTATCACTAGATAATGGTAGGCAACACAAGGATCAGCTCCTACCTAATGGGTAACGGAACTGACGCTCACTGTTAGCTTGATTGATGCTGACTTAATCATAATAATTTCCTCTTTTATAAATTAGTTATATTAAATCAAATATTGTTTCAAATGTCAATAATCTAATTCATTGCTCATTTTTTTGAAATAAACCCTTTTTTGACAGTAGATATTCTTGCTTTTGATGTTGGACAAAGAAAGTTCCCAATCGGCGGTTAACAACATTCACATCACCGTGGGCTACTAATTCTGCCTGCAACTGTTTTTGTTCGTTTAGCGGTAAATCGCTAAAACCAGCTAATCCCCTTAATCGTAATTGACCAATTTGACGTTGGTTAGAAAGGGCTAACATTCCCTGGTAAAAATCATCAGTTAAGAAAGTGATTAACTTTGCTGCTGGACTTTCAAGCGGATCAGTTAAACGTCGTCGTAATTCCGGCAACCAATCAGCCTTAAAGCGATTATCATAGGCAAATTCTTCTAAATTACTTAGTAGAGATAAGGCCTCCCCTTGGTATTTAGAAACGTTAAACGGATCTTCCAGGGCAACCGTCTCATTTCTTTGTCGACTTTCTTGCAAAAATTCATCAACATCATGTCCATCTGGTACTACTGATTGAGTCATCATCAAGTAGGCAAACAATAATTCCGTGAACTGGACCATTACCTCACTAACCCCAGTTTTAGATAGGGCATCTAGATCAAACATTCGCAACTCTAAATATTGCACACCCTTCGTGGCTAAATCAGCTAATTCATTCTGTCCCTTGAGTCGCACCACATCGTAGAATTCGCGTTCAGCAATTAAATCACCAACAGCAACATCTTCTTTGACCTTGGCAATGTAGCTATCCACATCTTGATATGATCCCGTAACACCATTTCCAAAGCCGTAACTAGAACTACGTACTGAACGAACATAGCCTTGCAAGGAAGCACGCCCTTCATAAAAACTAGCATCAGCTACAGGAGCTTCACCAAACAAAAGTGTGAAAACCCAACGATAATGCATCAATCCCTGGGCAATTTTCATGTAGAGTGAATTGGTAAAGTCAACTTCATTTTGATATTGATCTTCAAAAAATTGATGATAAACATAATGCAAGACATCTAAAGCCAAACCCAGATTAATATGAACACCACTGGTAATTGAACGAGCAATATCGCGACGGGCAACGACCGTTTCCATGTAAGCGGTCTTAACTGAATCAGCTGGAGCAATTTTAAATTCAGTTCGTCCAGGATTTAATACTGGTGGCATAGAATATAACCACAATGATTCATCAGCGGCTAGATTTTTTCGGACTGTGTCATTGAGGGCAGCCAACATATCTAAACTCGCAAAGACATTAACATTAGCTGGCGTAATAACTTCCATCTGAGTATAACCAAAATCATTTTTAATGGCATGATGTTGGACAGGGTCCCCCAAGCTAGTAGGATATACCTGATCTGATAAATGACCATCCTGCCGATTAACTCGATGCATTTCTACTTCTAAGCCCATGATTAGCTGACTTAATTGACGACTGAGGTCATTAAAACGAATTGTTTGACCGAAATTTGAGTAATAAATTGACATGATTCTGCACCTTTTTTATTATTTTTTAATCCAAAGCCTGATCTGCCATACCTTCTGAATCCTTTAGTAATTGAACTTGCTGAGCTCGTTGCCAAGTTATACCAACTAGTCCACCCAAAAGTGCTGGTAGTAGCCAACCAAATCCATCGGCAGCCAAAGGCAAGTACTGATGATAACTGGCAACTAATTCTGCAATTGGTTTCCATCCAGCAATTGGTGAGTTAGCAAAAGCATCCAAAAAAGCAGGTGGGGTTACAAACCCCATAACAACGCGATAAATAGTAGGAGATTGTTTAATCCAAGGACTAAGTAATGATAAGGCAATCAAAGCTAAGGCATAGGGATATAGCAACATTAAAACAGGAACAGTCCATTTTACAATATTAGTCAGACCTGCATTAGCCGTTACAAAGGACCCAAAGGCAATGACACGTAACCACCATAAGTAGCTCACCTTCGGGAAGACACGATTCAAATCTTGGGCAAAAGAAACAAACAATCCCATGGCGGTTGTGAAAACCGCCAAAGTTACTATAACACCTGTTATTAGGACACCAAAATTTCCCATATAATGAGTCACAATTTGACTAAATGCTGCCCCACCGTTTTCAGCGGGTTTAAACTGTCCGAGACTGGATACCCCCAACAAAACCAAGGCAACATAAAGCAAAGATTCCAAAACAATACTTAAAAATCCAGCTTTTGCTAATACTTTAGAAACAGCCTGCCCATGAAAACCCATACCACGAACAGCGTAGACAACTGACACAGCTAGCGCCAATAAAGCCAAACCATCCATCGTATTATAGCCATCTAAAATGCCCTGAAAACCAGCGTTTTGTTGATAAGTGACTGATACCGCTTGATTAAAATTTCCCATTGGCAATATTAAAGCTAAAACCAAAATAACACCCAAAACGATTAGAAATAGAGGATTTAAGTACTTACCCACCCATTTGGTTAAGCCTGCTTGTTTAACCGTTAAGAGGTAGGCTAACCCAAAGAATACAGCCGAAAATATTAGCATCATCCCCTGCTGATACTGCGGAGCTACAAAGGGACTAACCCCCATTGCAAATGCTGTAGCTGCTGTTCTGGGCGTGCCCGATAAGGGACCAATTGTAAAGTGAATGGCTACTAAGACCACCGTGCCAAACCATGGGGCGACGGGGGCAGCCAAATCATAAACACTTTTGCTATTAGTCATACTTACTGCTAGCATTGCTAAAAATGGCATTAGTGCGCCAGTCAGTAGAAATCCAAGGACAGCCAATAGCCAATTATGGCCTGCTAATTGTCCCAATTGAACCGGAAAAATTAAGTTTCCCGCTCCAAAAAACATCCCAAAGATTAAGGAAGTAACCAATAATAACTGCTTCCGGGTCAATTTTTGTTTTTCCATTTTACATTCCTCATAATTTCTGTTCGCTTTACTGTCTAATTATCAAAGCTGTTACAAAGCTAGAAATAAAGAAAGAGACCAGCTGCAAAATTTGCAGCTGGTCTCTTCTCTATACCATCAGCTGCCTACCACTAAGAATCATGATAGGCACCACAAAGTATCAGCACCTACCCTACGGGATAATAATGCTGATAATAATTTCTGTGTGGTTAGCTAGATAGTTATACATCTTGTGCCTCTTATATATTTGGTGCTTTTATTAAAACAAAATTAAAGAAAAATGTCAATTATAATTAGAGATTATTTTAAATCACTAATCAATCAAAACGTTCATCTGAGTCTCTTTTGTTAATTTCTGGGCAATTTGATCCAGATTTTGGACATAAACAAAAGGAATTGTACCGATTTGGCGGGAAATTGTCGCACGACCCAAACGATGCCACTCAAAAAAGACGTTAAGTTGCTGGCTATAACGCTGGTTAATAATGTGAATTTCATATATGGTATTTTGTTCACCATGACTTACTGGCTGAAGGCTACGTGCCAATTGATGGATTATTTGATCAATTGTCATATCTACCCCTCCACAATATTTAAAACTTCATCCCAATTCAAAGCTTGACCAGCGATTTGAATGGTTTGATCGGTCATTTCCTCAATCAAACCCGTCACCGGTGGTAAAAACTGTCCATCTAAATTTTGACTATTAATTTGGACCGTTACTAGTCGATGATTCGCCCATGCATGTTGGCTAAGCTGCATAATCATTGATAAATTCATCTCAGTAGAGTCAATCGTAGACTCTTGCTGGTGCTTTTTCATTTGCAGGGTATGATCAGATAGAAAAAAGCCATCCCACTTTACCTTGCCACGCTCACGATAATCGTTTTCAAAGTAGCTTTTAACCCGTAATAGCTGTTCCCTATTCATAAGCATTACCTCCGTTATGACCGCCAACTAAATTAGCTCGAGCAATTGCCGTTCCCCCTTCTGCTAGAGAAAGGCCCCGTAGTAAAGCCCCATTACCAAAACGCTGACGAATTTGATCAATCGTCGTATCCAAACGATTTTGATTAAGGTCATTCTCATAGCCTTGGAACAAATCCAATTGTTGATGAGATTGATCCTGTAAATCACTAAAAGAAACGCCAAGATAGCGCACTGACTGGCCTGTCCAAACTTTTCGCAACATTTGATTTAGAATACTCATTAAAATCTGGCTACTATTAGTCGGCCTAATAGTTAAGGACTGATGGATATTGTGGCGCCGATCGTGCCGATTATAAAATTTAACGCCCTGGTTAGCCGCCCCCAAGTAAATATTTACCCGGCCAGTGACCAATTTTTGCGCCCGAATGCGACTGGCAACTTGATCAGCCATCTCTTGTAAGACAATCTGTACCTCACTTAATTGGTGATAATCGTATGGTAAAACTTGCGAATTACTGTAAGAACGATGATGCCTCACCACTGCCTCTGTTAACTCAGAACGATCAATACCCCAGGCAGTAGCATACAATTGTTCCCCCATCAGTCCCATTTGCTCTCGTAGTTGATAAGGATCCATAGCAGCCACATCCCCCATTGATTGAATGCCCCAAGTCTGTAATTTTTTGGCCGTTTGATGGCCAATGCCCCATACCTTACCTAGATCTTGAATCGGCCATAATCGACTAGAAACATCTTCATAGTGCCATTGGGCTAATAAATGGGGTGCTGATTTAGCATCTAGATCTAAAGCTAACTTCGCTAATACCGGACTATCCCCAATCCCAACTGATAAATAAACACCTGTTTTCTGGAGGACTTCGGTTTGAATTCGACGAGCCACGGCCGCCGGGCTATCTCCAAAAAGATGCCAAAACTCGGTCATATCTAAAATAACTTCATCGATAGAATACGGCAACATATGATCATCATCGACATACTGCCGATATATATCGTTAATTACTAAATTCTTTTGAATATACAGATTCATACGGGGCTCAGCTTTAATCAGGCCCGGTACATCTGGCACATCTTTTTGGCGGGTTACATTACTAATACCCAATCGTTTTTTAGCCATGGGTGAAGCTGCCAAAACTAAACCACCGCTTTGATTTTCTTGATGTGACATGACTACTAGCAAAGCCCGTAGAGGATTAAGCATCCGTTCAACACATTCTACGCTGGCATAAAAACTTTTAGAATCAATCAAAAAAATAACGCGACGTTTTTCGTGCGCATATACCGCCTGAAATTTATTAACCATGATACGTACCCCCATGACCTTTTCATTATACGAACAAATGTTCGTATAAGCAAGTTAAAAAACCACTGTTTTTAGCAGTGGTCATTAAAAAGAATCGTCATGATTCTTTGATCATATTTATCTTGCGGTAAATCCGGTACAATTTGGCAACTTAAAGCTAAGGCTACAGTCGGTCCCGCATAATTGACTAGAAAGCGGTCATAGTAACCAGCCCCAAATCCTAATCGTTTACCGGTTTTGGTAAATGCCAGACCGGGGGTAATGACTAAGTCAATGGTCTCAGACTGAACAATGCTTACATCACAGGGTTCTAAAATACCCAAAGGCCCTACTTGATAACTAGTCTGTGGCGTAATTTCCACAAAAGCCATCTGCTGGTTCTTGATTTGAGGAACAACTACCTGCTTGTTAGCCTGCCAAGCCGCTTTAATTAAGGGTTGGGTATCTAGTTCAAAGGGCAAACTAAGCGTCAAAGCCACTCGCTTAGCTGTTTTCCAGCTTGCCATTTGTAACAGCAGCTGTCGCAATGCCCTTTCTTCTTGACTGCGATTGACTCCTTGATAACTTTTTAAGCTTTTTTTTTGCTTTACGCGCCAGTCTTTTTTATTCAATTGAACCATCGTAATTAAGCAAAGCGGTGACCCATGGACAAGGTTTCAACCTCTTGTTTAATGGCTTTGAGTGCTTGGGAATCATCGTGTTGATGGATGGCTTGTTCAATAAGATGAGCTACTTGTTGGGCATCTTGTTCGTTAAAGCCTCGAGTGGTAATGGCTGGGGTTCCAATTCGAATACCGGAAGTCACAAAGGGACTCAACTGTTCATTTGGCAAAGCTTCCTTATTAGTTGTAATTGAAACCGAATCCAACAATTCTTGCGTCTGCTTACCGTTTAGACCAGTCTGCGTCAAATCCAAATTAAAGAGATGATTATCAGTCCCACCAGTTACCACACGAATATTAGCACTAGCACTAAAGACATCAGCCATAGCTTGGGCGTTGTTAATTACTTGCTGGGCATAGTCTTTGAAACTTGGTTGCAAAGCTTCCCCAAAAGCCACAGCCTTAGCAGCAATCACATGCTCCAAAGGTCCCCCTTGCGAACCTGGGAAAATAGCTGAATTAAGCTGCTTGGCATATTTTTCTTGTGACAAAATAATACCACCACGCGGTCCCCGTAATGTTTTATGCGTTGTCGAAGTCACAACATCAGCAATGCCAACGGGATTAGGATGCAACCCAGCCGCAACTAAACCGGCAATATGGGCCATGTCAACCATCAAGTATGCACCAACTTCATCGGCAATGTCACGGAACTTTTGGAAATCAATAATCCGTGAATAGGCCGAAGCACCGGCGACAATCATTTGTGGCTTAACTTGGCGGGCAATTCGAGCAATGTCATCGTAGTCTAGCCGTTCACTATCAGAATCAACCCCATACGTATGGGATTCATAGATTTTCCCAGAAAAACTGACTTTAGCACCATGGGTTAAATGTCCCCCGGCATCTAAATCCATCCCTAAAATTTTATCTCCAGGCTTTAAAAAGGCCATATAAGCCGCGGCATTGGCTTGGGAGCCAGAATGAGGTTGAACGTTAGCATATTCAGCGCCAAATAAAGCCTTTAGGCGATCAATAGCCACTTGTTCAATCACATCGACGTATTCAGTCCCACCATAATAGCGCTTATAGGGATAACCCTCAGCATATTTATTGGTCAAAACTGAACCTTGAGCCGCTCGAACGCCCTGTGAGGCAAAGTTTTCCGAAGCAATTAATTCAATATTACGGTTTTGACGAGCAGCTTCTTGTTGAATGGCACTCCATACTAGTGGATCTTGATCTTGATATGACATTATTCACCTCGTTATTTTTAGTGTGGGTTAGAAGAGTAATTGATCAATGGTGGTCTGAATTTGATCGGGCTGAATCACCTGCTTATGCAAAATTGGTTGATCAAATAGGGTTTGAATCTGGGCAGGAATTTTTGAGTTGGTACAAGTTGCTAAGGCTACTAATCCAGATTGTCCACCAACTACTGGTTGATCCAGCGCAGTTAAAACTGCCTGTGGAAACTTGTAAGGACTAGCTGTTGCGGCTAGTAAGGTTGGTCGTTTTAAATCACTGTGTTGGTCGATAACAAAGCGCCCCACTGCTGTATGCGGATCTAACAGATAGCCATCTTGTTGGAAAGTGCTGTGAATCGTAGCTTTAATTTGTTCTTCATTGGCATAACCGGCCTTAAAATGATTCAAATTAGCTTGGGTAGTAGCTTTAAGCTGATAAAAACCATTTTCATCCAAAGCTTGCATATACTCAGCAACTTCCTGACTATTTTGCCCACTAGCAAAATAAATCAATCGTTCTAAATTACTAGAAACCAAAATATCCATCGCCGGGGCACTAGTAACCTTGAAGTGACGCCGTCGATCATAACAACCGGTATTAAAGAAGTCCGTTAAGACATTGTTTTCATTTGAAGCAACAGTAAACTCATTAACGGGCAAACCAATTTGACTAGCATAATAGGCAGCTAAGATATTTCCAAAATTACCAGTTGGAACGGCAATATCAACCATCTGGCCGGCCTGAATTTGTCCTTGTTTCACTAATTGAGCATAAGCATAAATATAATAAACAATTTGTGGAATCAACCGACCAATATTAATCGAGTTAGCTGATGAAAAGCGTAGCTGATGTTGGGCCAAACGCTCCTGTAGCTCTTTTTGCCCTAAGAGAGATTTAACTGCCCGCTGGGCATCATCAAAGTTACCGGTAATAGCCGTTACATGGGCATTAGTAGCTGACTCTGTTTGCATTTGTTGCCTTTGAATATCACTAACACCAATTTCAGGATAAAAGACCAATATTTCAGTTTGGTCAACATTCCCAAAACCACTCATAGCAGCCGTTCCGGTATCACCCGAAGTCGCTGTTAGAATCACGATTTTATCATGATTGCCTTGCTTGGCAGCGGCAGTCGTCAATAGATGGGGTAAGGCTTGTAAGGCAACATCTTTAAAGGCCAAAGTTGGTCCATGGAAAAGTTCCATATAATGGAGGTTTCCGACTTGATGTAGATTGACAATATTACTACTATCCCACTGCGCTCCATAAGCCGCTTGAACGACTGACTGAATCTCCATCGGGGTGAAATCATCTAGAAAAGCAGCCAAAATCAATTCCGCAATTTCTTGATAGGACTGGTTGGCAAGCGCTCGCCATTCCAGACTAATTTGAGGCCATTGTTCCGGCACATATAGCCCTCCATCCGGTGCAATGCCAGCTAAGATAGCCTGACTGGCACTGACAGCTGGGGCTTGCCCACGAGTTGATACATAGCGCATTAGCATTTCTCCTTTTCAAGTCCTACAGGGTTAAGTCTAATTATAACAAAGTATTTTGTTTTTATGAGGGATGTGATAGAGTTAAAAATTAATGAGTATACCATAAATAAATTTTTTATTTATATTTACTAGTGCTCTTTATTAAAGTAAAAACAAATATCAATTAAATTTATGAAAAAGTGAGGATATAAACTTGCAATTTACCATTCAAGTACCAGCTAGTAGTGCTAATTTAGGACCTGGTTTTGACTCATTAGGCCTAGCTGTTAGTCGTTATCTAAGAGTCCAAGTCTTGGAGCCCACCTCTAAATGGGTGGTGGATCATCCTTTCGGCGATAGCGTTCCTCATAATCACAATAATTTAATTGTCCAAATTGCTCAAAAACTAGCCCTTAACTTACCAGCCCACCATTTAATAGTCAGTTCAGATATTCCGCTAGCACGTGGTTTAGGTTCTTCTTCATCGGCCATCTTAGCCGGTATTGCTTTAGCTAATGAGTTAGGTCAGTTAGCACTCAGTCCATCTGACATGCTATTAGTTGCTACCCAGCTAGAAGGGCATCCAGACAATGTTGCACCGGCCCTTTTAGGCGGCGGCGTAGCGGCGTATTATGACCAAAAAAATGTCTACCAAGCACCTTTAACATTCCCCGAAGATTTCAAATTGGTCACCTTTATTCCCAACTACCCTTTAAAAACTGCGGATGCTCGAGCCGCTTTAGCTACCGAATTAGCACTACCACAAGCCGTAGCCGCTAGTGCCGTCGCTAATGTTATGATTGCCAGCTGGCAGGCCGGTAATATCGAGCAAGCCCGGCGCCTAATGGAAGCCGATGAGTTTCATGAACAAGCGCGAGCTGATTTAGTCCCCCATTTAGCCAAAATTCGCCAAATAGCACATGCACTAGGTATTTATGGTACTTATCTTTCTGGAGCTGGTCCGACAACGGTGACCCTAACAACCGGCCAGCAGGCACAAGCGTTAATCACAAGACTACAAGCATTAGATTTACCAGGTGAAATTGTGGCCTTAGAGCCCGATTTTAACGGTCTGGTAATCCAACCTAAGGAGTAAATCATGAAAGTTGCCAAATTTGGTGGTTCATCCCTAGCCGATGGTCCCCAATTAAAACGAGTATTTGAAATTGTATCAGCTGACCCTCAGCGCCAGATTATCGTCGTTTCGGCCCCCGGCAAGCGACAAGAAGACGACACTAAGGTTACAGATCTACTAATTGAGTATGCCCGAGCCGTTATTACTGATCGTGATTATCGTGATATCGTCCAACAAATTAAAAGTCGTTACCACGAAATCGGTAAATATTTTGAACTAACTGAGATTGATTTAACCGATATTGACCAACAAATTGACCATTTAGCGCAAAAACACTATCGCTCTTTTGACTATCTGTTCGCGGCTTTTTGTGCCCACGGTGAATACCTCAATGCACAGTTAATTGCGAAAGCTTTTACGCATCAAGGTCTACCAGCCCGTTTCGTTGATCCTAAAACACTTGGATTTTTAGTTGATGACCACCCTCGTAATGCCACCCTACTAGAAGATTCATACCAGACCATGGCTGAATTTGAACTAGCAGTCGGGGAACGTTTAATTGTTCCTGGATTTTTTGGCTATACCACCAATGGTGATATGGCCACTTTTTCCCGAGGAGGTTCTGATATTACTGGGGCTATCATGGCTCGCGCCTTCCAAGCTGATCTTTATGAAAACTTCACGGATGTTAGCGCCATATACGCGGCTAACCCTAAATTAGTTGATCATCCCCAAGCCATTGCTCAAATGACCTATGATGAAATGCGAGAACTTTCTTATGCTGGTTTTGCTGTTTTTCATGATGAGGCAATTATTCCAGCCATTCAAGGCCAAATTCCGATTAATATTAAAAATACTAACCGACCAGATGATCCCGGTACCATGATATTACCGCGGCAGGCTATTCAAAATACACGGCCAGTGACTGGTATTGCTAATTCCAATCGCTTTGCTGCCATTTATTTACACCGCTATCTCTTAAACAAAGACTTTACCCGGCAAATTTTAGAAATCTTGAGCCAGTATGGCCTTTCCTATGAACATATGCCTTCTGGAATTGATGATTTAACAATTATTCTTGATAAATCGCTAACTAATCAAGAACAGATTGACCATGTACTGGCCGCCATTCAAGAACAAATTCAGCCAGATGAACTAAAATGGATTCCCAATTATGGCATTATTATGATTGTCGGGGAAGGAATGCGAAATCGTGTTGGTGCCATGACTGATATCGTCACCCCATTGAAGGAAGCTGGCATCAGTTTACAAATGGTCAACCAAGGAGCCAGCGAAATTTCCATTATGCTGGGTATTCAACCCGAACTTGCCGCAGAAGCCGTTCAAGCAATCTATCACAATTTATTTCAGTAAAAAAGCGCGAGTCTCGACGGACTCGCGCTTTTAAAATTCCTGTAAATATTTATTTAGTTCTTGTGGACTAAGATTATTTTCCAAACCAATCAACAATTTCAATCGAGCTTTTTGCCCATTAACACTAGAAGCAAAAATCGCTCCCGCCCGTTCTAATTGAACACCACCACCTAAGTAATCGTAGACGGGTTCAGCAATGCCCTTGAAACTACGGGAAACAATCACGACTGGAATATTACGTGATAGTAAATAGCCCACTCCCCGAGCTGCATTTTCTCCTAAATTACCAGCGCCCAACGCTTCAATGATAATGCCGTCAACATTAGTAGCCGCCAGTAATTCTAATAATTTTCCGTCCATACCAGCGTAGGCTTTAATGACTGGGATATCCTTATTCACCATACTAATCGGATAAATAGTATGGGCTGGTAGTTCATATAAATAAATAATCCGACGCTTAGTAATAATTCCCATCACACCACTAATCGGTGAAGCAAAAGTTGCCACATTAGTCGTATGCGTCTTGGTGACAAACCGAGCAGCATGGATTTCATCATTCATTACTACCATGACCCCTCGGTTAGCCGACTGATCATCAATAGCCACTCGAATGGCTGACTGATAATTATATAACCCATCCGCACCAAGTTCATTTGATGATCGCATGGCGCCCGTCATCACAATTGGAAAATCAACATTTAACGTACTATCTAAGAAAAAAGACGTTTCCTCCAGCGTGTCCGTACCATGAGTGACCACCACTCCATCAAAATCATTACCAGCAGCTAAAATCCGTTGTTGAATTTGTAGCATATGAATGGGACCAATATGCTCACTAGGAATATTAAAAATATTTTCAACTTGAAGCTTGACTTCTGGTAATTCAATTTGTACGGCATTCAGTGGATTAATTTCATCTGGTTGGACATCACCAGTGGCATCAGCGTGCATGGCAATCGTACCGCCCGTATGTAGTACCAAAATCTTTTTCATTGTTGTTTCCTTTGCTGTGCTAATTTTTGTGCTGCTACCTGCCAAGTAGCCATTTGCTGAATAAAATGTTTTTCCCTCGGAACCAGACCAACTTGCTTTTCATAGATATAATCAATCACCCGCTGTAAGCTTCTTTTAGTCCCCGGAGAGATCTTAATGGCATGAACTTTAGCTAGGTTGATTTGGCTAAACTGACGTAAATAATAGATAGTTTTCTGATCCAAATGTAGCCGGTTATCATCTAAATTAAAGTGATTTTGACCGATAATTCCATTATATTTTTCAGAATAATCAAAAACCCCCGTTATCTGACCATCCAAGGGATCAGCCCGCCAGTTGGGTTCGACTCCCAAGGGCGTTAATAACTTAATTTCAAAAATATTAGCTATAGTTTGCGGATCTAAACCATCATTAAGTTTTTCTAAGGCTACTGTTAATTCTTGATACCAATCTGGCAATGGTATACCTTCTTCAAAACTGGCATCAATTAACTTAACGATTAGGGCCACATAGGCACTAATCCCGATGTCTTCGGTAATGTGACGATAAGAAGTACTACCCTGAACACTGTTAATAAAGCCTAATCCTTGATTATTTTTTGGTAATTGACCATCAAAAGTAAATTTTGTGTAGGGTTGGGTAGCAGCCGCTAAAGAGGAGTTATTTTTTTTAGCCCCACGTGCAAAAAAAGTCCGCAAACCAGCCTTTTCAGTTAGCATGCGCACCAATAGGTCCCGTTCTTTGTATGGACGAGTATATAAAATAATCCCTTGAATAATTGCCATTTAGCCTACTCCACCTCTAGGCTGTCAGATTAATAGTCCTCTGGTCGATATCCCATAGATTGCAATGCTTGAGGTCGATCACGCCAACGTGGCTCAACCTTAACCCATGTTTCCAAAAAGACCTTACTACCTAATAATCGTTCAATATCTTTACGAGCTCGAATACCAATCTGTTTGATCATCTGACCCTGTTTACCAATCACAATATTCTTTTGGGTCGGCCGCTCAACAATAATAGAAGCTTGAATGTGAACTTTATCGCCCTCTTCTTGTTCAATTTGATCAATCACCACAGCAACAGAATGTGGTACTTCCTGCTGAGTCAACTGCAATACCTTTTCACGAATTAATTCACTAATAATAAACCGTTCGGGATGATCCGTTAACTGATCGGAATCAAAGTATTGTGGTCCTTCTTCTAGCTGATCAATGACTCCCTCTAATAATTCAGGAACATTATCGCCTTCGGTGGCTGAAATTGGAAAGACTTCAGCCCATTGCGGTGCATCCTCTTGATAAGAATTAATTACTTCAAATAACTGATCTTTTGGAAGCAAATCAATCTTATTAATAATCAGGTAAATCGGTGTTGATTTCACTTCTTTTAAGCGCTCAATAATAAAATTATCACCACGACCACGCTCTTTACTAGCATCAACCACAAACCAAATGGCATCAGCTTCATGCAAAGCTGAAAACGCTGATTTCACCATAAAATCCCCTAAAGAATTTTGCGGCTTATGAACGCCCGGTGTATCAATGAAAACAACCTGAGCGTCATCAGTCGTGTAGATTCCTTGAATTTTGTTACGCGTTGTTTGTGCTTTATCAGACATAATGGCAATTTTTTCACCAACAATCCGATTTAAAAGGGTTGATTTTCCTACATTAGGACGACCGATAATCGCCACAAAACCAGACTTAAAACCTTCTTTAACCATACAATTTACCTTTCAATTAATACAACAAAGTAGCGACTAACTGGGTACTCCAACCTAATTGATGCCAGATATGAGGTTGGAAAATAAAAGCAACGACAATCAAGCCCATGAACATCGCCAAATCGACAATCCCACCACCCACATCTTTAGCTAAACCAGCAATCGGATGATATTTCTTCTCAACAATCAAATCGACAATTAATTCAATTGCTGTATTTAAAAATTCACAATAAAAAACCCAAAAAATAACGATAATCAGCCAAATCCACTCTGAACGAGAAAGGCCAAGGTAAATGCCAGCTAAAATAAAGACCGTGGCACAAAATAAATGTAAACGCATTGCCCGTTCATTTTTAATAACCGAACCAATTCCGTGTAGCGCGGTCTTTAACGCTCGCCCAAAATTAATATTACGAGATACGCGGGGATCCCCGTTAGTCTCTTTGGATGCCATACTCTTGCATACTCCTTTATAATTCAACTTTTCTTATTTTTAGTGCCAAAGCAAACGATATACATACGGTTCAAAAATGATTAATAGAATAATCATTTCAACACCTACTGCAGCTAGAACTAACCCAGCGGCCAAATCTTTGGCTAAACCGGCTAAAACATGGTAACGGCGACCAACTATCAAGTCGACAATCGATTCAACAATCGTATTTAAAAATTCACTATAAATAACCAGAAAAACCCCAATCGTAACCCAAAGCCAATCCGATCGCCGTAAACCACAGTAAAGTCCAGCCAATAAAATCATAAAGGCCGAAATAATATGAATCCGCATATTACGTTCCCGTAATACCACTACCAAAATACCATGCAAGGCATTTTTTAAAGCCATAGCAAAATTACGATTACGGGTAACTTGCGGTTGTTTGTCTTTATCTTCTGAGACCATAGCTATCCAAAATATTCCTTTGTAGATCAAACATTTCCTTTTCTTCGGCATCCCCTAACATGTGGTCATAACCATTGAGATGCAAGAAACCATGGACAACTAAAAAGCCTAATTCTCTTTCAAAACTATGTCCTAAATACTCAGCCTGTTGCGCAATAATATCAACTGAAACTAGAATATCCCCAATATTTTTAGCTAAATCTTCACCCATTTCTTCATCAGGAAGCAAGGGAAAATCATCGTCATCATCTTCAATCGCAAAACTAATCACGTCCGTGGGCTTATCAATATTTCGGTATTCTCGATTATAACGATGAATTTCCTCGTTATTCATAAAGGTCACTGACATCTCAGTATTATCAGGTAATTTCATGTATTGTCCCGCATATTCCAAGACACATTTTACTAAATCACGATGGTACTGGCTTACACCAGGCTGACTTTGATCAATTATGGCTAAGTCCATCTCGAGTTTGCTCCTTCTTCAATTCAGCTAATCGGTTATCAGCCGCTTCATATGCATTGACAATTTGACCAACGACAGGATGCCGTACAACATCAGCACTACTAAAATTAATAAAACTAATATGATCTATATTTTTTAGAATTCTTTGAGCCGCAATCAAGCCCGACTTAGCCCCACGCGGTAAATCAATTTGTGAAATATCTCCATTCACAATCATTTTCGAACTAAATCCTAATCGTGTTAAGAACATTTTCATTTGTTGATTAGTCGTATTTTGGGCTTCATCAAGGATAATAAAGGCATCATCCAGAGTCCGACCACGCATGTAGGCCAGCGGCGCAATCTCAATTACACCCCGTTCCACTAATCGTTGGGTATGTTCACTACCAATTAAGATATTCATGGCATCGTAGATGGGACGCATATAGGGGTCGACTTTTTCTTTTAAGTCTCCCGGCAAAAATCCCAACGATTCACCAGCCTCAACCGCTGGTCGCGTAATAATAATTCGCTCGACTTCTCCCCGTCTTAAAGCGGTAATTGCCATCACAACGGCCAAAAAAGTTTTTCCAGTTCCAGCTGGACCAATGCCAAAAGTTACATCATTTTTTTGAATCGACTGAACATATTGTCGTTGACCAAAATTTTTAACTCGAACTGAGCGTCCCTTTTGATCTCGAATTAACACCTCAGTATAAAGGTCACCAAAATATTCTAAGGTTCCTCTTTGGGCCATATTAGTGGCACTAGCAATATCAGCTTGACTAATATTAATTTGACGCTTAATTAAAGTAACTAAAGCATCCACTACCTGATAGGCCAATTGCACGTCGCTTGCTTCTCCTTCAATGGCGAGCATATTTCCCCGACTAAGTAATCGAACCGGCAAAGCTTCCTCAATTAACTTTAAAAAGGCGTCGTTTGTCCCTGATAATTTGGTTTGCTGTTCAATATTTTCAAAGGTGAAGTTCTTACTTGTTTGTTCTGCCAAAAATAGTTACCTCGAATAAATTCATACTCTACCAATTTTAACACAAACCCCGCCAATGTCTTGCTGAGTCTTGGATAATTCTAAAAAATATGTATAAAAAAACCGGCTATTCACCGGTTTTTAAAAATCAATTAAATTGTTTGTACTGACAACATGTTAGTTGTACCAGACTGGTTCATTGGTACACCAGCGACAACCACAATCTTGTCACCACTTTGAACAAGTCCTTGTTCCTTAGCAGCACGCTTTGACAATTCAAGCATTTCATCAATTGTTTCAGGAGCATCGTAGACAACTGGCACAACACCATAGTTTAAAGTTAAACCACGTTGTACGCGTTCTGAGTACGTCACTGCCAAAATATTAGCAGTTGGGCGGAACTTAGAAACGATACGTGCCGAATATCCTGACTTAGTTGAAACAACAATCAACTTAGCATTTACATCTTGAGCGATGTGGGCAACTGAAGCAGCAACAGACTCAGTTGCATCCTCATCATCAAAGTGTAGCAACTGGTGACGGCCATCAACACGTAAAGCAGTCTCAGCCTTTTCATCAATAGCAGCCATAGTAGCTACGGCTTCCACTGGGTAATCACCATTAGCTGATTCCCCTGACAACATTGTTGCATCAGTACCATCAAAGACAGCGTTGGCAACGTCGGAAACTTCGGCACGTGTAGGACGTGGGTTTTCTTCCATTGAGTCCAACATTTGAGTAGCAGTGATAACTGGCAAACCACGCTCGTTCATCTTACGAATCATTTCCTTTTGAATCAAAGGAACGTTTTGAGCAGGAATTTCAACACCCATGTCACCACGAGGAACCATCAAACCATCAGAAACATCTAAGATAGCATCAAGATTATCGATACCTTCTTGTGACTCAATCTTAGGAATGATTTGTACATGTTCCATGTGCTTTTCTTTTAGCAAAGCACGGATGTCCAAAATATCTTCCGGCTTACGAACAAATGAAGCCGCAATATAGTTGATTTCATGATCCAAACCAAAACGGATATCATCAGCATCCTTGTCAGTAATACCAGGCAAGTTGATTGAAACACCTGGGGCATTAACACCCTTACGTGAACCCAAAATACCATGGTTTTCAACACGAACAACTAATTCCTTGTTTGCGTCATCTTTTTCAGTAACAGTTGTAGCTAGCAAACCATCATCAAACAATACTTGGCCGCCAACCTTAACATCATCGTAAAGACCTGGATAAGTAACCGCAATCTTTTCCTTAGTTCCCTGCAAGCTGTCGTCCATTGAGATACGGAGAACATCTCCAGTATTAAACTCAATCTTACCATCAGCTTGGACAGTAGTACGAATCTCGGCTCCCTTAGTATCTAACAAACGACCAACAGTCTTACCGGTAATCTTTTCAGCTTCGGCAACTGCGTTCATACGACCCAAGTGTTCTTCGTGATCACCATGGGAGAAATTGAAACGGAACACATTGGCACCGGCTTCAATTAACTTAACAATTGTATCCACATCAGTTGATGAAGGACCAAGCGTTGAGACGATTTTCGTCTTTTTCATGGGTAAATAGCTCCTTTGATATCTAGGTTACTTGCTCTTGCAAGCACTTCCTTGTTCCATTGTAAACATTTCACGAAGAATCTACAAGATAGAATTTAGTCTTTTTTTTGAAAAACAACGTTATCTTTTCCTAAAAGCCCGATTAGATTACGCTTTACTGCCGCTTGGCTAGTTAACCAATAAGTTTGATTTAATGCTTGTTTCTGATTAGATTGGGCCCAATAGAGTACAACCGGACAATCGCCGTGATACTTTTTGAGCAATTGAGATAATTGTCCCTGAATTTTTGACTCTTCATGAGCTGCATCAATGCGCAAAAACCAGGTGCCCTGTTCTAACACTGTCGGCTTAGCCTGTTTAGCTGGATAGGTCAATTGATTGGCGACCAAAACAATATCTTGACGTTCTTGACTTTTACCCGTAACCTGCACCACTTGCGCAACTTTAAGCCGATCAGCTAACCGTCCGTACAGCTGTGGAAATAAGGTTACACTGATATTACCGGTTTGATCACTTAGCGTTAAAAAGGCCATATTCTGCCCTTTTTTAGTACGAATTGTTTTGATTTGATCAATTAAGCCAATCACTTGTACGGTTTGATTGGGTTGGGTAATTTGATTAATACTAGGTATTTTTTGATCCGTAATCACCCCCTGATAGGCATCAAGTGGATGTCCTGATAGATTAAGACCAATTACGGCCTTTTCTTGATTTAACTTCTCTAACAAGGGTAAATCTGGCATCCGCCGAATTTTAGTTTCTTGTAAGATTAAATCGCCAAAATCCGCCCCAGCCACCAAATCCGGTAAATTGGCCAATAATTCGGCACGATTATACCCAAAATTATCTAAGGCGCCAGCATAAACTAATTGATTAAAAGTTTCTAATTTACGTAATTTTTCTGGTAAACGGCGGATAAAGGACTGCACCGTTTGAAAGCTACCGTGCTCCTCCCGTTCAGCTAACAGACTGACAATGAAATCCGAACGCAATCCACGAACAGCGTGCAAGCCCATGCGTAGACCCGAAGCCGAACAAGTCCAAAAACGCTGTGACGAATTAACATTTGGTCCCTGAACTTGAACTCCAGCCCTTTTAGCCTCTAAAATATATTGCCTAATTTTTTCGGTATTATTTAAATTAGCGTTCAATAAGGCCGTGTAGAAAGTTAAGGGATAGTGAGCCTTTAAATAGGCTAGTTCAAAAGCTAACTTCGTATAGGCTACAGCATGAGAACGGTTAAAACCATAGTTAGCAAATTCGTCAATGTAGGAAAATATTTTTTCGGCTTCAGTTTGAGGATGTCCTTTTTGCACAGCCCCTTTAATAAAGAGCGCCTTCATGCTCTCCATTTGTGCTAACTTCTTCTTCGACATAGCACTACGTAAAACATCGGCTTGCCCCAAAGTAAAACCTGCATATGCTTCAGCAACACGCATTACCTGCTCTTGATAAATAATAATGCCAAAAGTTGGTGCTAAAATATCGGTCAAATTATCATCTAAAATTTGAATTTTTTCGCGACCATGTCGCCGTTCAATAAAGGATTGAATATTTTGACTAGGACCAGGGCGATAAAGGGCATTGACGGCTACTACCTGTTCAAAATTTTTAGGTGCTAGCTGGCGTAAGACATTTCGAATCCCCCGTGATTCAAATTGAAAAATACCGCTTGTATCACCGGCAACGAATAAGGCCAAAGTTTGCGGATCATTTAAAGGAATTTTTTTAATATCAAAATTATCGGGTAGATTAGGCCTAGCCAAATCTAAGGCCTGACTTAAAATAGTTAAATTAGTTAATCCTAAAATATCAATTTTTAATAGACCAAGTTGTTCAACTGGCCCTTTTTCAAACTGGGTTAAAAGTCGACTATCACTACCCAACTGGACCGGAAGGGTTTCCACCAGCGGTCGATCACTTAACACAACTCCGGCCGCATGGGTTGAATAATTACGAGGCAGCCCCTCTAATTGCTGAGCGGTCTTGAACAGTAGGGCTCCATTATCAATTTCCTCAATTCGAGCTTTTAACTGCGGCTCACTTTGCCAAGCTTCCAAGAGCGAAACTTTCCGACCATTTTTACCCGGCGGAATGGCGCCTGACAATTGGCTTAATTGACGAGTATTTAAATCAAAAACCCGACCGGTATCACGTAAAGCTTGTTTAGCAGCTAGAGTGCCAAAAGTAATAATTTGCGCAAAATTGCGTTGACCGTATTTCTCGTGCAAATAAATTAAAACTTCTTCACGACGATTATCCGGCCAATCGATATCAATATCTGGCATTTGAGCTCGTTCTGGGTTTAAAAATCGTTCAAATAGTAAATCAAAGGCCAGCGGATCAACATCGGTAATTGCCAGGCAGTAGGCCACCAAGGACCCGGCAGCCGATCCTCGACCTGGTCCGGTTTGAATACTATGCGTGTGCGCAAAATTTAAAATATCCCAAACAATTAAAAAATAATCACTAAAACCTAATTGTTCAATAACCGCTAACTCATGATCCAGCCGTTTTTGATACAAGTCTGGGCTAATATCTTGATTAGAATTTGCTAACTTCTCAGCCAAACCCTGCTGTGCTAATTGACGTAAATAACTACCACTATCCAATCCAGCTGGACTTTGGAACTTCGGTAAACTAGTTGCTTGAAAATTCAAGTTCACTTGGGCCTGATCAATTAAACGTTCATTATTCGCATAAGCAGTTTGCAAAATTGCACTCGCCTGATAGGACTGCTCAACCTCCTTTAGGGGTAACAAAATATTTTGGCCACCTTGTCGAGCCAAAAAAGATAAATTATCCAGTTTACTGTTACTAGCGATGGCTCGTAAAACCTCTTGGCTAAAAGCATCCTGGGCTTGTAAATAATCAATCTGATCTAAAGCAATTACCGATATCGCATATTCATGGGCAAAGTCAGCCAGTTGCTCTTGCGTATGAGCAGCCATACGTGGATTTAGCCCCAGATATAATTGATTTGGATTTACCAATTCTACTAACTTCTGCCAATACTGATCTAAATGGCTATCACCTGCTAAAATTAACTGGACTAACTCACTATTGGGTGGCAAAGTTATAGCGATTCCTTCAAGGTGTTGAGCAATTTTACTAAGGGGTAATTGTTGATCAGTTGCTGTCATTTTAGCCGAAGAAAGCCACATCAAGTTCTGATAGCCTTTATCAGTCACAGCAGTCAATAAAATTGGAAATAATGTTGCCGTATTAATTAGGCCATTAACCTGTAAGGTTAAACCAAAAATTGGTTTAATGCCTATTTTCTGAGCCTTTTGATAAAGTTCAACCGCGCCATATAAAACATTCCAATCAGCTAAAGTAACCGCCTGATATCCTTGTTGATGAGCTTGGATTAGGATTTGGTCAATCGTATTTGGATTTTTTAACAAACTATAACTTGAAAATATTTGTAAGGGTGCGTACATTGTCCCTCCTACTGTGCCCTATTTGGCTTCATTATACCGTAATCGCCCCCAATATTTGTATCACCATTGCGGAATTATAAAAAAAGCGTATCATGATTGATAGCAAAGGGGTGAATGATGATGAAATATTTAACAGTCGCTTTTTGGGCCGCAATTTTTGGTGAAATTGTTGGTTACATCGTGTCACAAATGACATCAGCTAACTATGATCCTGTCGTAGTGGCAGTGATTGCTGTTGTTGTTGGCGAGCTAGCCATTATCGCTATTCCAGCGGTTTCTGGTTCAGCAATACCTAAGAAAAGTAAAGCAAAGAATTAAATTAAAAAGGCATGTCACTTCCAGTGGCATGTCTTTTTTAATTAGCGGGCTAACTCAATAATTTTTAAAATCACATCCGTAGCCGCTTCCATCACCTCTAAGGAAACATATTCAAAACGTCCGTGCATGTTTTCCCCACCGGCAAATAAGTTTGGCGTTGGTAATCCTAAGAAAGAAATCTTTGAACCATCTGTTCCCCCACGGATTGGTTCGATGATTGGCTTAATCGCTAAGGCTTGCATGGCTTTTTCCGCTAGCTCAACTGGTGCCATATTTTCTTTAAGAATGTCACCCATGTTGTAATACTGATCTTGAATTGTTAAGGTTAATCGGTCTTGACCAAATTTCGCATTAAAGTCGTCAGCGATAGTTATCAGTTGATCTTTACGAGCCTCAAATTTTTGACGATCATGATCCCGAATAATATAAGTTAGGTTAGCTTCATCAGGTGTACCACTCATTTCAATCAAATGCCAAAAACCTTCACGACCACTAGTTTCTTCGGGCCGGTCATGAACTGGTAACTGTGCATGAAAATCCATGGCCACTTGATTAGCATTAATCATGGCGCCCTTAGCAGTTCCTGGATGAACATTTTGTCCTTGAATGTGTAGTTTGGCAGAGGCAGCATTAAAAGTTTCCCACTCTAATTCTCCCAACGGACCACCGTCAACGGTGTAGGCAAAATCAGCCCCAAAGGCCTTTGTATCAAAATGATCAGCCCCAGTACCAATCTCTTCGTCTGGTCCAAAAGCTAATGCCACTGGTCCATGCTGAATATCAGGATGGTTAATTAAATACTCAATCGCGGTAATAATTTCAGCCACACCAGCTTTATCATCAGCGCCTAAGAGCGTTGTCCCATCCGTAGTGATTAGGGTGTGCCCTTGATACTTATTTAGAGAGGGAAAAACGGCAGGATATAATTGATAAGCTGTCTCTCCTAATGGAATACTACTCTGCCCATCATAATTTTCAATAATTTGCGGTTGAATATTTTCACTGTTAAAGTCAGCTGTATCAACATGGGCAATGAAACCAATATTAGGTACCTTTTCTAATCCTGGACTAGCTGGCAACTTAGCAAAAACATAACCGTCTGACATGGTTTGAATATTTGATAAACCAATCGTTGCCAATTCTTGGGATAAATTCTTTAAAAAGGCCACTTCTTTGTCAGATGAGGGTCGCTTTAAAGCATCTTCATCAGAGCGTGTATCAACTCGTACATAATTTAAAAATCGCTCAGATAATGCTGAATATTTGTTAGTCATATTATTCCCCTCACTTAAAAATCACTAAATATAACGATATGGGTCAGTATTAACCTGACTAGCATAAACTCCTAAATCAGGCTGCCACTCACGTATCAAAGTTGCCATTGGTTCCTTAGCCAAAGCCTCCATATGGTGATCTGGATCAATTACCACAAAGTCATTAGCCAAAATATCATGTCCAACATGGTAATAAAGATCAGCTGTAATATAAGCATCAGCTCCTAATGCTTGGGCATTGGACCAATAACGGCCACCATCACCCGCTAAGATGGCAACTGTATGTAATCGACGATCTAAATCATTTGTAATCACACGTACTTCAGCTACTTGACAAGCTTGTTTAACCTTTTGAGCTAATTGGCTAACCGTAAGATTTTCTTTTAAAGTACCAATTCGTCCTAGACCACTTTTCCCGTCTGGATTAGGCAATAATGGTTGTAAGTTTTCTAAACCAAAAATATTCCCCAACCAATCATTCATCCCTCCAGCAGTAGCATCTAAATTAGTATGACTGGCATAAACAACAATGTTATGACGTAGTAAATCCGCATACATTTTATTTTGGGGATTACTTAAATCCAAGTTACGGGCTGGGAAAAACATCGCTTCATGATGAGCCCAAATAAAGTCAACCTTTTGTTCAACTGCCTCTTGAACAGTTTCTGGTCGCACATCCAAAGTGGTCATCACCTTATGAATTTCTTGTTGAGGATCACCAATTTGCAAACCGACTGGGTCACCCTTTTCTGCTAGATCTTTAGGGGCAAAAGCCTCAATTTGTTGAATTAATGTTTGTGCCTTAACCATTATCTAAGCACCTCTTGGATCTTCTTTTTCTGAGCCTGCCATTCTTTATAAGTGACGCTATCTCCCTTTTGAGCAACCACTAAGCGGTCTAAAATGAGATTAATACGCTGTAGTTCCGCCGACCACTTAGCCGAAAAGACTGGGCCTGCTTGTCGTCGTAAAAAAGGGCCAAATTGTAAATCAAAGATACCCAATTCCTGAAAACCAGGCTGGGCCACAATAATTTCATAAAAATGCTTCCCCTCTTGGATTATTTTTTCAGCTTTCACTTGATACTGGTGGGCGATAAGCCAACTGCGTACAGCAGCCTCTTCAGTATTGGGTTGTAAAACCAAAGTTGGGAATTGTCTTTGATTATTCTTTTGCCAATCACGATCTAAAATATCCCGAATCAACAGACCACCCATACCAGCAATAACCACGGCATTGATTTGATCACTAGTTTGTACTGCATCTAATCCATTGGCCAAACGGGCAATCAATTGTCCCTGTAAATTTTGTTGGATAATTTCACTTTGAACATTAGCCAAAGGGCCCACAGCTACTTCGCCAGCTAAAGCATATTTAATCTGACGACTAACCAATAGGTGGGCTGGTAAATAAGCATGATCAGAGCCAATATCGGCTAGATAAGCCCCCTCAGGGACATAGTTCGCCACTGCTTCTAAACGCGGTGAAAGATGAACAGGATTCATAGAATAGTCCTTCCTATCGTGAAATTTATGCTGAATGATTTCATGGTACAGTAATCCAGTCTTTAATCGGTGCAAAGGTGCGTCGATGAATGGGACAAATCCCCTGTTGCTTAATTGCTGCCAAATGTTCTGCCGTTCCGTAACCAGCATTATGCTCAAAGCCATAACCGGGATATTTCTTGGCATAATCAGCCATTAACCTATCACGGCTAACCTTAGCAATGATACTAGCTGCTGCAATTGAGTTACTGCGAGCATCTCCTTTAATTAATGATTCTTGTACCAACGGACTATCAATCTGCATGGCATCAATTAATAATGCTTGAGGCTGGGGATTAAGTTGCTGCACTGCTAGTAACATCGCCTGACGACTAGCCTGATAAATATTCACTTGATCAATAACATCTGCGTCAATTTTAGCAATACCAACGGCTAAAGCCTGCTGACGAATTTTTTGATCTAATTCAAGTCGCTGATGAGCCGATAATTGTTTAGAGTCAATCACATCAATTAGATTAAAATCCGGTTTTAAAATGACAGCTGCCGCCATAACCGGACCGGCTAAAGGACCCCGGCCGACCTCATCTATGCCAGCAATATTGGTATAGCCATTTTCCCAATAACCTTGTTCAATATCAAAACGATGACGGAAATGCTCAATCTTTGCTTGTAATTTAATTTGCTGTCGTTGATAGCGCTCAATTAATTGGCGCACCCCTTTACGAGGGTCTTGCGCCCATAATTCAAGTCGAGCATCATTAGCCTGAATATCAGTTAGAGCAGTTTTAATATCGGCAATTGTTTCAGTCATGGTACATATCCAAAGTGTAGCGACCCAACTTCCCCTTACGCAAGTCATTTAACAAGCGCTCACTGGCTTTATCATAATCATCTTTAAAGCCTAGTTTTTCGGTAATGGTCAGCAAGACTTCTACATCACTAAGACCCTCTAAATCTGAATTCAAATGGTAGCGTTGCACTAATTCTTCCAAATGGTACTGTCGATAAAACTGGATTAAATACAAAGCTGCATCATCCTTAGAAAACAAGGTGTCTTTGACAGCCCCAGACACTGCTAGCTTCATTCCCACTGTTTGATCCTCAAATTTAGGCCAGAGCACCCCTGGAGAATCCAATAATTCCAATTTAGTCGGCGTTTTTAACCAGGCGATTTTTTTAGTGACACCCGGTTTATTGGCCGTTGGCGCCACATTTTTCATCACTAAATGGTTCAATAAAGTTGATTTACCGACATTAGGGATACCAGAAAGCATCGCTCGAATTGGTTGATCATAAATCCCCTTAGCAAGTTGATCTTCCCGCTGCTGACTAAGTGCCTGGCGAGCAGCCTTAGTAACTGTTTGGGGGGTTTTAGGATCACGACTGTCTAAAACAAGCACTTGGTGTCCGGCTTGACGAAAATGCTGCGCCCATAATTTAGTCTGGATAGGATCAGCTAAATCGGCCTTAGTCATAATTAATAATCGCGGTTTTTGGCCGATTAATTTCTCCAGTTCTGGATTACGTGAACTAGCTGGTAAGCGAGCATCAATTAATTCAAAAACAATATCAACTAAAGATAAGTTTTCACGCATTAATCGCATGGCTTTGGCCATATGCCCAGGGAACCATTGAATAATTTGAGCCATATTATTCCTTCCTAGCGGGCAGCTTGAAAATGCTGCCAAGCTTCATCAAAGGTGGTCATACTCATTAAATATGAACTATCCTCCTCTAAATAATGTGATATTTCTTCAAAATCAACACTTTGCTTAGGGAAAGTCGAATCCAAAAAAGCGTTATTAGCAAATTGTTGAATTTCATCAGCAGCGACAGGATTACGGTTAGTCATCAACCAATCATAAAAACTACGATTACTTTTTGCCATTTACTACTTCACCCACAAATTGGAACTGTCCTTGATTCAAATCAATTTTAGTTGCTTTAAATCGCATATTTTGGTTCTGGGTTGCCTTATTCAAATCAATAATAATCTTTTCTTGATTAGGCTGGAATTGGACATAACTGGGTCCATTATACATTTGTTTGATATAGCCCATTGCTACATTAACTGGTAGGGAAATCTGTCCCAAAGAAATAGATTGGGCTTTTAAAACAATATTACCATCGCTAGTTGCTTCAGGCATCATCGCCATTTTGGCATCAATACTTTGTCCCAAAATGTTTAATTTACCGGACAAAACAACATTGCTTTGATTAGCAACAAAAGTAAAATCACCATTACCAGAATCCTGGAGATAACTGCTAGCTAACGCATTAACTTGATCCCGATCTAAATTAATATCAAACGTTGCCGCAGTATTTTTACTAGGTTGACTCAAACTAACTTTGGACGGTGAAAACGCCAAATAAGCTGAATAACAACCACCAGCAACCAAACTTACAATTAATAACCAAAATAGCCAAAACCAAAGTACTGATCTTCTTTTCATAATTTACTTCCTTTTTTAGCTCAACTTAGTATTGGACAAGTTAGCGGGCACGATACAAAATAGCCAAAGCGCCTAAGCCTGTGTGGGTTGAAACAATTGGGGTCGTAGTTGAAATCAAAATGTTGATATCCGGCCAAATTTGATTCAAGCGATTAGCCAAGGCTTGAGCTTCTTCCGCTACCCCAGCATGTGAAATACCAATTTCTAGCATTTCAGTGTAGCCCTTCATTTTCTCAATTACTTCGTCATTAAACTTAGTAATCGTCTTCATGCCACGGCCCTTGAGCATAACATCTACTTTTCCTTGAGCATCAACAAAAGCACCGACTTTAATATTTAATAGATTACCAATTAATCCCTGAGTCTTACTTAGTCGCCCACCAGCAACCATATTGGTCAATGATCGAAAACTCAAGTAGATCTTTGATTCACTTCTGGCAGTGGACGCAGTAGCTATTACTGTGTCCATATCTTCCCCAGCTTTGGCAGCCTTAGCAGCTGCCAAAACAACAAAACCTTCACTGCGATCGGCTAATAGTGTATCAAAAGTAGTTACATCAGCCTTAGTAAGTGAACCAGCTTGTTGAGCAGCGCCAACCGTCCCAGAAAGTCCCGATGATAGATGTAAACTCAAAATTTTAGCTTCAGGCTGATCCTGATAAATTTTGTCATACGTCTCTTTAAAAGCGCCAATTGAAGGCTGCGAGGTTTGTGGTAAAGTACTGCTTTGAGCCATTTTCTCCAAAAATTCTTCTGGATGAATCGTAACGCCATCTTCATAGACGGTGCCATCAATTTGAACCGTTAATGGCACAATATGGACATCATATTCTTTTATTTCTTCTGCCGTTAATCGAGCCGCTGAATCAGTTACAATTACTACTTTTGCCATATTTTATAATCCTCATTTACCCTTACGTTGATAATACATTATCTTAAATTCAATGCCATTTTGTTCTTCCGACTGACTTTTAGTCAAATCAAATACATCTAGATCAACTGGTTCAACCCAAGTATCACCAGCAAAATCGCCGATAACCCTTGTTACCACTAGTTGGGTAGCATAAGGCATCATCATTTTATAAATTTGTGCGCCACCAATCACGGTCACCAAACCACTGGTTGCTTTGATGTACTTTAATACATCCGCTAAATCGTGGCATACGATCACATCACTAAAATTTGTTGAAAAATTAGGCTGTTGGGTTACAACAACACTCTGTCGTTGTGGTAATGGACGTCCAATACTATCCCAAGTTTTACGCCCCATAATCATGATTGAATCCAAAGTTTCTTTTTTAAACAGCGCCCGATCGGCAGGCAAATCCCAGGGGACTTGACCATTTTTGCCAATCGCATGTTGCTCATCTTCAGCCCAAACCATCTTAATTTCAGTCATCTCATTTCTCCTGTCTGACATAGGCTAATAGCGCTGCCTGTTGATTAGGAACTTTGCCAGTAACAACTGCCTTTTCCAAGCGTTGTAGTAATTCTCCCATCTCAGGTCCCGGTTTAACTAAGCCACTTTGCATCAATTCTTGACCACTAAGCGCCATTTGTCGGGCATTTCGAATGGGCAAGTGTTCAAAAATTTGTTGCGCTAAAACGATTTCGGCCTTATTAAAGCCTAAAAAGTACATACATTCGATTAATTGCTCTTGATACGCTTCAACTTGATAAAGATGCCACGTATCCAAGGAAACCTGTCCTCTCAAAATAGGGACTAACGCCTGCGCCGTTTTAATCACTGCACGACTTAATTTCCATTCTCGCAAAAAACTAGCAATCTCTTGTTCTGCCACTGGCGAAAGTACTAAAAGATTTATCCAAGCAATTGCCACTTGACTAATTTGTAAACGATTTAAATTCGTCAAAATCTCTTGCCAAGTCGTCAATGGCCAGCGACCGACTCCTCCTGGTAAATATGCTAACAAATGGCTATCCAAAGCTTGTTGCAAGCCCCGGCTAGCAGCTGGACCTAAGAGCATTTTTTCAAATTCAACTTGGATTCTCTCTACTGCTATTTTAGTCAAATTGGGCGCCAAATCAGTTAAGGCTGTTTTGGTTTGGTCTTCAATCGCAAAGTCTAACTGGGCACTAAAGCGAATTGCCCGCATAATCCGCAAAGCATCTTCATTAAAACGTTCCTCTGGGTCCCCAACCGCACGAATTAACCCTTTTTTTAAATCGGTTAATCCATCAAATAAATCCACCACTTCGCCATTAGCTTTTAAGGCCAAGGCATTGATCGTGAAATCGCGACGTTTTAAGTCTTCATTAAGACTACGAACAAAAGTCACTTTATCAGGTCTTCGATAATCAGTATAGGTTGATTCTGTTCGAAAAGTCGTAACTTCGTAGCCAATATGATGATCTAACACCATCACTGTCCCATGTTGGATACCAGTATCTACGGTATTTTCAAAAATCATCTTAATTTCTTGTGGAAATGCTGAACTAGCAATATCCACGTCATGAATTGGATCTCCCAGAATCATGTCTCGCACTGCGCCACCCACAAAAAAAGCTTCGTAACCAGCGTTTTCTATCTTTTTTAATATTGGCCGAGCCTCAGCCATTTGACTGGGAAATTGATCAATCTTCATTTATTTTTAGCACTCCTAGGACATCTATCATCACAACCTATCTTAGCAATTTTTAGATTGTTAGTCATCTAAAAGTAACCCACTCAAACGATCTTGGACTTCATAATCATCTGGCACTTGTTCTAGATAATGCTCTAAGGTCAATCGCTCTTGATTCAGCTTTCCTTGTTCATGATACCAACTTGCTAAATCCAACAAAAATTCAGGACGATCTAATTTAGCCTCTACAGCTTGATTCCAATAGAACTGCGCCTGCTTATAATTATCTAATTTTTGATAAGCTAAGGCGAGCATCCAATAGAAACTTGGATCAACCAACTCTTTTTTCTGGGCTTGCTCAATAGTATCAATAACAGTTTGATATTCTCCTTGAGCCATTTTAAAATTAGCTAATAAAAGGTAATTGGCAATTTCTTGATCATCAATGGCTAGAGCAGCTTGAAAATCAGCTTCGGCAGCTTCTGAATCTCCTAATTGTTGGGCGGCTTTTCCAGCTTGACGATAAAGTTGATCATTAGTTTGATCAGCCGCTAAACCTAGTTGATAATTTTGATACGCCTTTTCAATTTCGCCTGCCTGTTCATAGGCTTGTCCTAAATATGGATAAACAGAACTATACTGACTATCTTCGGCAAGAACTTCTTCAAAGAGTGTAATAGCTTCGTCATCGCGATGACTTTGGTAGTACAGCAACGCCAATTGGAACTTAGTATCCAAAGACATTAGCTCCGGCTTAATTTGTTCTAAATAACCAATCGCATTGTCATAATTGCCAATGGCCGCATAGGCCAAGGCGATTCGACTCACTAAATCAATCCCATTTAGGTATCGTTCTCCTGCCAATAACAAACTACGATAATAATTAATCGCTAAGCGATATTGAGCAGTCGTATAGTAAAATTCAGCCAAAGCAAATTGAACCACCGTTTCTTTTGGTGCAAGCTGTTCAGCCTGTTGTAAGCAATGCTGAGCTGATTCAACCAATCCTTCAGCCTGATACAAATCAGCTTTAATCATCAAGGCTGGTATATAACTGGACGAATCCGGACTAATATTAGCTAAATATTCCTGAGCTAGTTCCGTTTGATTATCTTCAATTGCAATTTCAGCCAAAGCTGTTTTCAATTGATCTTCTTCTGGATATTTTGTTAACAGATGTTGGTATATTTGTTGCGCTTGATCCAAAAATCCACGACCAGCTAATTCTTCGGCCAAACTATAAACCATATCATCGTCATCAACTTGCAAGGCCTGATCAAAAAACAATTGTGCTTGATCAAATTGTCCTAAACTTAATGATGCCAAACCTTGCTCGGCTTGACTAATATTTTCGGATGTCATGTAATAGAATCCCTTCTAGTGCACTGGGTATTGAGATGCTAAAGTATTCTTATTTTACCTGAATAAAATTCTGAACACAAAGCACTATTTAAAATATAAAAGAAGTATAATGGTGTCAGATTGTGATTTGTGATATAATTTTCTGACATATATTTGTCTAACGAAATGAAGGTAAAGCTGAACATGTATTCTCTAACCAAAAAGCGTTGGCAAGCGATTAATGAACATGATGCCAGCTACAACAATCAATTTTTATACGGTGTAACCACCGATCATCGTGTATGTTGTCCAGGCTGCCTACGGCCAAAACAATTCACTCGAAAAGATATTGAAATTTTCAAAACACCGGATGAATCACTAATTCATGGATTCATTCCCTGCCCAGATTGTCATCCATTTGGGAAGCTAGATGAACGAGCTAGTTTTGTACTCAATGTAAAATCCTACTTAGTTAAAAACTACGCCAAGCGGATTACATTGGAGGAACTCAGCCAAACTTTTCACACTAGTACTGGCGTCTTACATCGTAGTTTCCTATTGGAAACAGATGAAACACCTCAAAACTATCTGCTGCATGTCAGAATGTTTCACGCGACTGAATTTTTAAAAAATACCAATCTATCTATAGCTGCAATTGGGCTGAAAGTTGGTATACCCAATCTTTCATATTTTAATACAGTCTTTAAACAACAAGCTGGTCTAACCGCAGTACAGTACCGTAAGCAGTTTAATTAAATTTTAGTTTAAAAGAGTCTTTGACAATTATGTCAAAGGCTTTTTATTTACTGGCAATCTTAATTTCAGCACTATATTGGGCTTTACTAACATTATGCCAATTAATACTAACTCCAAGACCAGCCTGTTGAGGAACTGCGATGTTTCCTTGCTGAACTGTAAGCTTTTCTTGAATTAAATCATATTGGAAGTAACGTTTCGTATCTGAAATATCAGCTGGGTACGCATTAGGAAGACAACTGGCTAAAGCTAAATCAGCACTGCGCCCCAGCCCACTGGTAAACATTCCGCCCACCCAGGCTTGCAATTGACCTTTTTTAAGAAGATCAATGGCTTCTTGAGCGGCTAATAATCCCCCAATTTTCCCTATTTTTAGCGTTAAGAGTCGAGCAGAACGACAAGCAATCATCGTTTTAACATCCGTAAGATGGTTAACACTTTCATCTAGACTCAGCGCTATTCTAAGTTTCTTTTGTAAATGAGCATGCTCAATGAAATCTCCATTAGCAAAAGGTTGCTCCACAAACTTCACATTTTCGGGTAACTTTTGTAAAGCTATTCCTTGTTCCCAAGATAAGGAAGCATTGGCATCTAATGAAAAATCTTGATTTGGAAAGTGATTAATTAACTCAATTAACTCATTGAATTGCCAGTTTTGGCCAGCGATTTTTAATTTAATTCTGCCATATCCTTGTTCAATCGCGCCGATAACTGCCTCAGTGGTCTTTGCCCAAGTTTCTTGTTGTCCAATTGCTATCCCAACGGCCACCGTTGATATCTGTCCGCCCAACATTTGTGCTAGCGATTGTCCCTTTAATTTACCAACGCAGTCCCAAAAAGCCAATGCTAGCCCAGCTTTGGCAAAAGAATAAGAAGGAATCACTTGATTTAACTGAATTTCAAACTCTTGTGGATTAGCAATTGATTTGCCTAATAACTGTGGTCCTAACCATTTTTCAATCGCCCAAAGACTATTATTTTGAATTTCTGAGGCGTAATTGGGCGTACTAAAAGATTGAACCTCACCGTAACCAGTGACCATTGTATTAGTAACTGTATCCCAAACGGTCATTTCTACTAGCGTTAGTGGTCGTTTTACTAGCTGCGCTTGAGCGGTTACGAACTGATTAACCAACGGTAAGGCCACCGGTATTAATCGGATACTTTGGATTTGATACATAAGCGTTGTAAGATCTCCTGATAAACATCTGGTTGTTCTAGGTGAACATTATGACCGGCATTTTTAATAACTAATAGTTTAGCATCAGGTATACTTGCTGATAATTTTTGAGCAATTTTAATAAATTTAAAATCATTTTCCCCGACAATCAAGCCCGTAGCAAGCTTTAATTGTTTTAACTTAGGCCAAAAATTAGGTTGACTACCGGTACCCATCATTCGTAAAGAATTAGCCATATTATCAGGTTTTTGATTTAGACGTTCATGCTGAATTTTCACCTGCTGCCGTACTGGTAATAATTTTTGACTGGCAAAAAGCGGTAAGTCACGCCAATTTTGAACAAACTGGCGGTAATCTGCCAGTAAGGCATTGGCCCGTTGTTCATCGTGGAATTGGCGTTCTTGTTGCTTTTGGGCTGAATCAAGCCCCGCCGTGCTACTTTCTAAAACTAAATAATTAATAAAATCAGCTAAATGTGATTGTGCTAAACCAAGGGCTAACCGTCCACCCATTGAGTAACCAACTAAGTTCAAGTTTTGCCAGTTAAAGTGCTGAAAAATAATTTCAAAATCAATGATTTGACTTTCCATACTTAACCGCGTTCGGGGTACCAACGGTGCTTGATTGCCAAATCCCAGTAAATCAACCGTCCAAACGGTTCCTGGTAAATAGTCTAATACTTGATCAAAGTCACGATGACTACCCATAAATCCATGTAAAAACAGCCAATTAACCTTGGCAGAACTATTGTGCTGGTAATAGAAATGATAAGGATACTCTCTAACATTCAAAATAATTTCAGCCATCCAACTGTTTTCCCCTTAATAGGCATCACTTTCATACAAAATTAATTGTGGTCCTGCCGTAACAGACCGATTTAATAATTGTGGCAACTGCGCTAAATTCTGTAAAGCAGTATATGGTAAATCATACACCTGAGCGATGGATTGGAAGTCTAAATTTAAAGGAGTTGCAAAAAGTTCTGTAAAATATTGATTGCACTGCGCCTGTGGTAGACCGGCAAAAATCCCGCCCCCATTGTTATTCATTACAATAATATCTAATGGCAACTGATATTTTTTAGCCATCATCAAGCCATTCATATCATGAAAGAATGACAAATCCCCCGTCAATAAAATACTTCGGTGCTGCTTTTGACTAGCTGATAAACCAAGAGCTGATGAAATTACCCCATCAATACCATTCACACCACGATTAGCATAAATTTTATGACTATTTTTACCAGAAAAATAAGTATCCATCTGTCGAATGGACAGACTATTAGCAACAAAAATAGCCTGTTCAGGATTAACAATTTGATCCAAACAAGAAATTAAATCGCTGGCACGTGATGTTCCCTTATTTGGACTAAGCGCTTGCCAACGAGCATTAAAATCTTGTTGTTCATCACTTTGAACACAGGCAACGCTATTTAAAAACTCAGATGGTACCATTTCAAAACAACGTTGGCTCTGGCGAGTGTAATCTAAATCAGCTGGCGTCCCAATTTGCCAAATTGGGATTGCTTTTTGCTTCAACCATGCTAATAAACTAGGTGAAATCGGCGTTTTCCCAAAGCGCAGAACCAAATCCGGGAAATATTGCGAGCCTAACTTATCATCGGTTAACCAGTCATTCAACCCGTACAAACTTTTAGGTGTTCGGACTCGACTTAAGATATCAGTCCAAACCGGAATGCTATATTCTTGGGCAAAGCGCCACAACTGATCTTGATAATCTGCCGTCACATTGGGTCCAGCCAGAATCATAATTCGTTGGTAACCTGTTAGTGATTGAGACTTATCTAGCGTTCTTTTACCCATAGCTGCATACGCCAAAGGCTGAACGGGATCAATTGGTTCCTCTCCCATAGCTGGTAAGAGTGGCTTTCGCAAAGGTAAATCAATTTGAACCGGCCCAGCTGGCGCGCGCCCCGCTTCGTGTACTAACGCTTGCACCTTAAAATCAATATACTCAGTGACGTCTGGTTCGTCATCTTGTAAGACTAAACTCAGTTGCTTTTTGGCATAAACCGTGAAAGGTTCAATTTGCGGAATAGTTTGAGCAGCACCCAAATCCTGTAACTCTTGAGGTCGATTAGCCGTCAACAAAATTAACGGTATTTCCGAAACCTGTGCTTCAGCCACTGCCGGGAGATATTCCAAAACAGCAGTACCCGAAGTGGCTAATAAAACAACGGGTTGTTGCAATCCTTTGGCTAATCCTAGAGCAAAAAAAGCTGCCGACCGCTCATCTACATCAATCCAATAACAAATTGCAGGATCGTACTGAGCATATTCAGCAATTAACAACGCAATCGGTGTACTCCGAGATCCCGGCGAAATAACAAAATTTTTAACACCAGCCACTACAAGTGCTGAAATTAGATGTTTCGTATTAAATGTTAACCGATCAACTTTCATTTAGAAATCACCTCTTGAATAATACTTTCCATCGTCGAAAATTTTGCCTGGGTCTCTTGCCATTCACTTTGGGTTTGGGATTGAGCTAAAATACCAGCCCCGGCGAACAGTTGAATCTGACGCCCTGAAATTACCATAGAACGAATTCCTACCGCTAGCTCCCCTTGATTTTCATTTGTAAAATAGCCTAAGGCTCCTCCGAAAAGTCCCCGAGGTTCTTGTTCATGTACCCGTAAATAGGCCAAGGCGCTTTGCTGTGGTAGTCCCGCTAAAGCCGGGGTTGGATGTAGTGCTCGAGCTAAGGTTAAAAAATTAACCCCCGGTAGTATGGTAGCTTGAATTGGCGTATACAAATGAAGTAGTTGTGGTGTGAATAAAATTCCAGGAGTAGTTGAATAACGAAATTTCTTTACAAATGGTGCCAATTTGTTGACAATATTTTGCGTTACATAATCATGTTCCTGACGATCTTTATTACTCTTTAACAACGTATTCGCTATCTTTGACTCATCTTGATAATCGTCTTTACGTGCTGCTGTACCAGCCAAAGCCGCAGTCTGCACCTGGCTATTTTCAACTGATAACAACCGCTCGGGAGTCAGAGAAACAAAATAATGATGTTTTTGTTTTAACACGATTCGATAAGACTGTGCTTGCTCAATTAATTGGGACCACAGCTTCGTAATCGTCATTGGTTCAGATAATGTTATCAATCGCTGACGGCCAAACACAACTTTTTTTAACTCTTGATCATTTTTCAAAGTATCAATCAATTGTGTAACTCGCTCAAGCCAGTCAAATTCATCGTTAACACTTAAAATCTGATTATCAATTTCCGTATTGGTGTGTACTGACTTTAACCAGCTAGACCAATCAATACTATCAATGATCTCCACTTTTAACTGATTCTTTTTCCAAGTAACACTAATTTTCGGTGCGAACCAATAACTCGACATTTGATGTGGTGTAATCGACCTAGCGGTATCAAAATCTTGTCCACCAACAATCAAGGAATATTTAGAACTATCAATGTCTTGCCAGTTGGACCAGGATTTTTGGCAACCAAAGGCAAATATCCTAACTTGATTATTGGGACTAGCGAAAAAAAAGCTACTCTCATCTTGATCCAGATGTTGCACTAATTGATTAATCGTGTCGAACTGAGCATTAGTTGTGAAACTTTTCATCTTTTCCATCCTAATAAAAAACAACAGGATCCCCCGTTGCTTTAATACACTACTGTGTCTTGTTTACCAAACGTTGACCTGCCGGCCAAACACTATTGCCATCTAATTGATCACCCAAGTTAACACTATGGTTAATAGCCGCCCAAACAAAGTCTTTAGCACTTCTAAGTGCCTCTTCCATGGATAAGCCTTGGGCTAAACCAGCCGCAACGGCTGCAGATAAAGTACAACCAGACCCATTAATATCAGTTAATAAATCTAACTTTGGTTTTTCAAAAAAATGATTACCCTGAGGGCTAGACCACAAGTCTAAGGCCATCTCTCCAGCCAACCGTTGCCCCCCTTTAGTGAAAACATTAGCTATGCCTAAAGCCTGTAGCTGTTGATTAACTGCTATTAGGTCTTCCCTACTGTTAATGTTTTTTACATCCGTTAACAACTGAGCCTCACTAAGATTAGGGGTAATAATGTCTGCCAACGGCAATAAATTAATTCGATAAAAATCAATAAATGCTTCTTGTTGCTGATAGTCGCCTTCTTTAACCGCTAGGACTGGGTCAATAACAATTGGCAAATCCAGTTGCTTTAAAAAATCGGACACTAACTTTACCTGGTCTAAATTAACTAACAAGCCCACTTTTACCGCCGCCAACTGATCAACCAATCGAATTGAATCTAATTGTGTCGCTAAAACATCAGTATCAACTGGGAAAACCTTAAAATCAGTTGTGGTAATTGTGGCAATACTAGTAATTGCCGTTAAGCCAAATAAACCATATTCGTTAAAAGTTGCTAGATCAGCCTGCAAACCACCACCAGCTAAACTATCAGATCCAGCAATAGTTAATATTTTAGGTGTCTGATTTTTAGTCATAAAAAATCTCTCAATTACTTAACTCCACCAGCTGCCTCATGTTGGTCGTCTCCTTCTTTTTTAGGAGTTGTCCCATCCGGCAAGGTCGCTTCAGTAGGTTTATCCCAAGACACAAAATCACAATCAGGATACCGCGAACAGCCATAAAAACGACGACCACGCTTGGTCTTTCGCTCAACCACTTGCCCTTTTTTACATTTAGGACAAGCCAGGCCAATTTCTTGTACGATGGCCTTGGTGTTCCGGCAATCCGGGAAACGAGAACAAGCATAAAACTTACCATAGCGGCCCATTTTCACTAGCATTGGTGCGCCACAAACTTCACAGTCTTGCTCGACCAATTCATCGTGCATGGTAATTTTTTCCAAAGTCTCTTCAGCGCTTTGAACTTCCTTACTAAAAGGTCGGTAAAATGTGTCAACAACCGGTACCCATTGCTCATCCCCGACTTCAATTTCATCTAGCTCATGTTCAACTTGAGCAGTGAATTTAGTATTGGTAATATCTGGGAATTTATCTTCAACAATATTTTGAACAATTTCTCCCAACTCAGTGGGTACAAACTTACGAGCGTCAATACGTACATAGTTACGACGTTGAATAGTATCCAAAGTTGGCGCATAAGTTGAGGGCCGACCAACCCCATTTTCTTCTAATGCCTTAATCAAAGCCGCTTCGGTATAACGAGCCGGTGGCATTGTAAAGTGTTGTTGCGGGTCACTTTTAGCCAATCCAACTAAATCTCCAACTGCCAAAGCTGGTAACGCATTATCCTTTTCTTTAGCAGCAGGATAAGCCTTGGTGAATCCAGGAAACTTAGTTTTGGACCCGTTGGCATGAAAAAGTACACCATTTTGTTCAATGGTAACGGCCATTGTATCTAAAATTTCAGGAGTCATTAAACTAGCAACAAACCGTGACCAAATCAAAGAATACAACTTAAATTGATCGGGGGTCAACTTATCCTTGATGCTAGCTGGCGTACGATTAACATCAGTTGGTCGAATTGCTTCGTGGGCATCTTGAGCCCCTTCTTGCAAAGCAGCCTCAACAGGCTTGTGGCGAGAATATTCCTCCCCCCACTCATCATGAATATATTGAGCAGCAGCATTTTTAGCTTGAGAAGATAAACGAGTTGAATCAGTACGCATGTAGGTAATTAAGCCAACTTGCCCTAAACCGCGTCCTAAGTTAACACCCTCATAAAGCTGTTGGGCGGTCATCATTGTTTTTCGTGTTCTAAACTTCAACTGATTGTTAGCCGTTTGCTGCATCGTCGAGGTCGTAAATGGTGGCTGAGGTTGCCGCTTGCGTTCCTTACTAGTTACCTTGGTAATGTTAAAGTCAGCGTCTTTATCTAACCGCTTTAGTACTGCTTGAATACTAGCATTGTCTGGCAAAGATTGTTTCTTACCATCAAAACCATAAAAAGTAGACTTAAATTTCGAACGACCCTTTTTAAATTCTGAATCAAGCGTCCAATATTCTTCTGGCTCAAAAGCCTGGATTTCACGCTCACGAGCTAGAATCAATCCCAAAGCCACTGACTGAACTCGTCCAGCCGATAAACCACGTTTAACTGTTTTCCAAAGGATTGGCGAAATTGAATAACCCACTAATCGATCGATAATTCGTCGTGCTTGTTGGGCATCAACCAAATCTTGATTAATTGTTCGAGGTGCTTTAAAGGCATTTTTAACCGTATCTTTGGTAATTTCATTAAAAACAACCCGGTTCGCATTGGCAGGGTCCAAATCGAGTATATGTTGCAAGTGCCAAGCAATGGCTTCTCCTTCACGATCCGGATCGGATGCCAGATAGACAGCTTTAGCACCCTTAGCAGCTTTACGCAAATCCTTAATCACTGGGCCCTTCCCACGAATATTAATGTAACGAGGCTCATAATCGTTATCAACGTCAACACCTAAAGTAGATTTGGGCAAGTCACGCACGTGTCCAATACTGGCTACAACTTTATAACCGCTACCTAAGTATTTTTCAATCGTTTTAGCCTTGGACGGACTCTCAACAATGACTAATTTTTTCTGATTGCGTTTTTTGGTACTCTTACGCTTTGAAGTTTTTTTAGTAGCTTTTGCTTCTACCAAGGTCTAATCCTCACAATTTTAAATAATAGGGGCATTATAGCACACGACTGTAAAACGCTTAATTATTTTATCAAACTCTTTACTAAACTGATAGATTTTCCAAAAATCAATTTTACTACCATTTAATAATTTCTGGCTGACCCTGAAAAGATTCAATCAAAACAGATTCTAGCGTAATTTTAATAACAGCCTGTTTACGTGCATTTTCAGTTAAGTCCAAAATTTCAGGATGATGCTTAATTTCAATCTCAGCTTCTTGTTCAGTTAAAACTTCGATAGTCAGCTCATTAGAACTAATCCGCTGCCCAGTTTTATCATCATACCAAGTTGTAAAAGCCGCTGTGGAATTGACCTGCAAATTTTTTACTCGAGTGCTTTGCCAATCAGACACTAGGTATAAAACATTGTCATTATTATGAGATTCTTTGAAGGTAATCACGCTAGTGGCTAACTTTCCAGCCTGATTAACAGTTGCTAAAGCAATTAAATTAGACCCATCTTGTAATAATTGACGAAAATGGGTCATTTGAGTTGACGCTGAATTATTTTTACCAAATTTACGTTGATTCTTTAAAATAGTTAAAATAGTCAGTGGAATCGTTAATAATAAGTAACCAATAATGGTAACAAAAATAATCCTAATCCCTAAATTGTTAAATTTGAGGACAGTTGCTAACCATTCCGATAAAATAATTGTTACAAAAAAAACGACAAATAACTGCACAAAACGTTTTAAATACATAAGCCATCCTTCTCAAATCAGTGGTGTAACCACCTCCATAATATCACTGAGTTTCGTTACGGGCAAAGCACCAGCCTTAATTAGTTCATTTGTTCCCTGGGACTCGGTGGAAAAAATTGAACCCGGTATTGCTAACACCTGGCGATTATTTTGAAGAGCTGAATTAGCCGTAATTAAAGAACCAGAGTGACGTTTGGCTTCAATTACCAAGGTGGCTGATGACAGTCCCGCAATAATTCGATTTCGGTCGGGAAAATGCGCTCGTCGCGGGCTGGTATTGGGCGGATATTCACTTAGCAATAGGCCCTGCTGACCAATTTGTTTTTGTAAAGAATGATGATTGGCCGGATAGGCCACATTGATGCCAGTTCCTATTACGGCAATTGGGACGCCTTGCTGACTAAAAGTAATCTGATGAGCCATCACATCCACTCCCTTGGCTAGCCCTGAAACAATTGCCACCCCAGTATTAACTACTTTCGGTAAGAAAGTTCGCAAAACGTTTAAACTGTACGGACTAGCGCTCCGCGTTCCAACCACTGACAAACTGGGGAGCTTCAAGGCATCTAGATGTCCTTGATAAAACAAAATTAGCGGTGGTTGGTAAATTTGTCGTAACCGCTCGGGATAAGCGTCATCAAAATAACTTAGGTAAGGATCTTTAAACTGCTGGGCTTGATTCAAAGCTGTTAAATAACCATTCTTAAAACCAGCCAGTTTAGTTACACTGGTCTGCTTAGTCAGTTCAATAATGTGACATAAATCTTCGAATTCCCACGGATATTGGGTCGGCGCGTAGCACTTTTCAATGGCATGAATTGCTCTATTTGCCCGCTCTTTACCAATTCCTGGGGTTAGCCATAATGCCAATAAAAATTGTTTTAAAATCATAAAAAAACCTCCTCGCAGTATCATACGAGCAGGCTCCCTTTAATTCAGATAAATCGTTAAGAGTGTTTTTCAACAATTTCACTTAAATAGGCCCAGCGATCCATTTTTTCTTCTAAAGTCTGATTAACTTGATTTAGTTGGCTTTCAATTTCAATCACTTTAGTATAATTACTACCCTCTTGGGCCATTTGTTCCGTCAAAGTTGCGACGTTTTCTTCCAATTGAGCAATGTCATTCTCAATTGTGGCCCATTCTTTCTTTTCTTTATAAGTTAATTTTTGAACCACTTGCTTTTTAGTTTTTTTACCTTTAATGGAACCCGACTGATTATTTTGAGCAGTTGGTTGATTAATTGTACTACCATTTTTCTCTAGGTATTGGCTAAATAAGCCATCATAGCGTTCAATTATGCCATTTCCAGTAAATATATATAACTGCCGTACTACTTTATCTAGGAAATAGCGGTCATGGGAAACAGTAATAACTGTCCCAGAAAAATCAGCCAAAAAATCTTCTAAAATCGTCAAAGTACCAATATCTAAGTCATTAGTCGGCTCATCAAGAAGTAAGACATTCGGCTGTTCTAAAAGTAATTTCAATAAATACAAACGACGCTTTTCACCACCGGAGAGCTTGCGAATTAGAGTGCCGTGCATAAAAGGAGGAAACAAAAATTGTTCTAACAATTCTGAAACTGAAATTTGATTACCAGCTTTATCAGTAACTGAACTAGCGACATCTGTTAAATACTCAATCACTCGTTTATCTTCTGAAATAGGCTCAGTAGTCTGAGTGTAATAGGCCATTTTAACCGTTTCGCCCAACTCAATTATCCCAGAAGTCAACGGTATTCGGCCAGCAATGACATTTAAAAAGGTGGATTTACCAGCACCATTAGCCCCAGTAATACCGATTCGCTCACCAGCCCCCAAACGAAGGTTAAAATCTTTTAAAATTTGATGATCACCAAAGGCCAAGTTAGCATTTTCCATGATTAAAACTTTTTTACCCAGGCGTTGCTGTCCAAGCGACAGCGTAACATCCTCATCAACCTGGAGGCCGTCCATCCCCGCTTCTAACTTTGCAAAAGCTTTTTCACGACCTTTTTGCTTAGTTGTTCGGGCCCGAGCTGATTTTTTCATCCAAGCTAGTTCACGCTGATATAACTGTTCTTTTTTATGCTGGCTAACCTGTCCAGCCTGAACCCGCTCTGCTTTGCCAGTGACATAATCTTGGTAGTTTCCTTGGTATTCATACAATTTTCCAAAAGAAAGTTCAAAAATACGATTAGCAACCGCATCTAAGAAGTAGCGATCATGAGTAACGGTTAAAACTGCCCCTCGGTAGTTAGCTAAGTATTTTTCCAACCAAGCAATTGAATCAAAATCCAAATGGTTGGTTGGCTCATCTAAGATTAACAAATCCGGCTCTTCAATTAAAATTTGAGCCAAACCAACTCGTTTTCTTTGACCACCCGATAATTCTTTAATTTTTCGGTTTAAATCTGGCATATGTAACTGCGTTAAAATAGTCTTAATTTGAGACTCTGCAGTCCAAGCATCATCACGGTCCATGGCACTCTGAGCCCGTTCAAATTTTTGTCCAAGTTGCTGGTCTTCTGGGTTTTGACTAAATTCTTCTAAGGCCTGTTGGTAGTACCGAATCGTCTTAAAAACCGGTTGATTTCCCGCAAAAACTGCATCCATCACCAACTGTTCACCATCTAGAGACGGATCCTGGCGCAGATAGCCGATATTATAATCATTTTGAACGACTATTTGACCCTGATCAGCCGGTTGGTTACCCGCTAAGGCATTTAAAAGAGAGGTTTTCCCACTTCCGTTAACACCAACTAAGCCGATCCGATCACCTTCACTGATTAAAAAAGAAATATGATCAAATAATGTCTTTTCACCGTAAGTACTCGTTAAATTTTCAACTCGAAATTGTTTCATAATCTTTATTATAACGATATTTTCTGATAGCGACTAGGGAAATTAAACTACCAATTTCTCCTCCAGATAATTACTGGCCTGCTATAATGTTTAGTAGCATGTGTTTATAAAATTTATAAGGAGAGTTTTCAATGGATTTAACGGGGCAGATTGCCAATTTTCACTTTAATCATATTTTATTAAATGCCGCAGGGGTTAAATGTCAAACAACTGCCGAATTAGATCAAGTCCTAGCTAGCCCATACAGTGGTAGCGTTGTCACCAAATCGGCTACGCCCATGACACGTCCTGGCAATCCCAGTCCCCGCTACTATCAACTCCCTGAGGAACTAGGATCGATTAATTCAATGGGCCTACCCAATGAAGGATTTGCCTACTACTTGGACTATGTTCTTAATAAAAAAACCGACAAACCCGTCTTCTTTTCAGTTGCTGGCCTAACTAAAGACGATAATTTAGCGATGCTAATGGAATTGGAACAATCTAATTTTAATGGTCTGGTTGAACTAAATCTTTCTTGCCCTAATGTACCGGGGAAGCCACAAACTGCCTATGATTTTGAAGCCACACGGGCCATTTTAACTGAAGTTTTTTCTTTCTTTACTAAGCCACTAGGTGTTAAATTACCACCTTATTTTGATATGGTTCATTTTGATATGATTGCCGCTGTTTTAAATGACTTTCCCCTTGCCTTCGTTAATACCATCAACTCAATTGGTAATGGTTTAGCCATAGATCCACACACTGATACAGTGGTCATTAAACCTAAGGGAGGATTTGGTGGACTTGGTGGTAGCTTAGTTAAGGCTACCGCTTTAGCTAACGTTCGGGCCTTACGTGAGCGTCTTAATGAAAGTATCAAAATTATCGGTACTGGTGGCGTAACATCTGGTCGTGACGTATATGATTTAGTTTTGTGTGGTGCTGATTTAGTCGAAGTTGGTACACAATTGATGGTTGAAGACACCCCTGTTTTTGAACGACTAGAGGGCGAGTTAGCCAACGAATTAGATAAAAAGGATTATCAAAGTCTTGCCGAAATTCGTGGTAAACTCCAAATAATCTCTTAACTCCAACCCACATTGAACATTAAGCAAGTTAGGAACTTTTTACAATGCTGAGATGGTTCACAAACAATCGAATTGGTCTGACTGTTACTGGTAGTTTTTTATTATTGGTCTGTGTTTTAATTACTTCTTTACTTAATCAAAACCAGCTAACTACTCGGCCTGATCAAGTTCCTTTGCGAACTGGTCCCGGTATTACCTACACGCAAACAACCAGTTTAAAAAGTGGTACTAAATTAGTCGTTTTAGAAAAAAATCATGGCTGGTGGAAGGTCAAGCGTGGTGATAAGAATCAAAGTGGATGGGTTGCTAGTTGGGTAGCCAACAATACCCACCTCAAAACCGTACAGCCCATGAGTGAGGCTACCATTGTCTTAGATCCTGGTCATGGGGGTTCGGATACTGGGGCTTTATCCATTGATGGCAAGCATTATGAAAAAAACTATACCTTAGCTACTGCTAAAGTTACCAAAAAGGCTTTAGAATCGACGGGCGCGCGGGTGCTAATGGTACGTTCCAGTGATGTCGTAGTTCCTCTACTACATATCCCTCGAATGGCTGAAAGTGAAAAAGCAGATGCCCAAATTTCATTCCACTTTGATTCTTCCGACAGCAACAATTCCGCTAGCGGAGTTTCACAATATTATTACAATGAAAATTCTCTTCCCCTAGTTCAAGTGCTCAATCAGCATCTAAATAACCTACCGCTTGAAAATCGTGGTTATGAAACCATGCCGTATCTGGTGATTAAAGATATCAGCCGACCAGCAGTATTATTAGAACTTGGTTTTATGAATAGTAAAAAAGACTTTTCATACATTCAAAAAGAAAGTTACCAAGAAAAGATTGCTGACGATATTAAGGTGGCTATGATTCAATACATTGATAGCATTCGTAATAAATAAAAGAGACCCTTTGGGTCTCTTTTATTTATCTCTGTAAATCTTTAGCTTTCATTTTTTCGATTGCCAGATTCTCTTTCTTTTTACGAGTAGCTAACGCCTCAGCCCAAATCGAAATCAGCAGACCTTCTCCCAGAACTAATACTAGTAATGCTGTCCAAGATGGTCCCCTGCTTACCATGATATAAATCATGTAAATAAGGAAAGCAAGACAAGGAAATCCCCCAAACAAACGCGGTAGGTAACGTTCCAATAAGCTTAAAATTCCAACGGCTATCGCTGTAATAATAACATTTTTAATATCAGACATTTTCTTCCTCTCGATACTTTTCAATAATTTCTTTAGCAATATCTAAAGAAATTTTCTCATCAATAACTAGTTGCATTATCTTAGTTTCAAAGTTATTCGTATTTTTTTCAGTTAATTTTATCTTATCAATAATTCGATTTAATCTTAACCGCACGGTCGGATAACTAACGCCATAAATCTTAGCTAATTCCTTTAACGATCCTGAAGCCAAAGTTAGCTGTTTAATAAACTCTTGATCCTCTTCTGCTAAATCCCAAAACCACAAATTTAATCTCCTTTTTAATATTATTTATTTTATTTTAATATAATTAAACATAAATTCCAATAATATTTATATAAACTAAATATTATTGAAATTCAGCCATAAAAAAACGCCACTCCGAAGAGTGACGGGTAGGTAGATAGATACTACCCAGTTGGTCGAAAAGTATTATAACATGCTTACTGCCAAGCCTGCAATAGTTGCGCCACGGTCAATTGACCAGGTGCAGAACTATACTGGCTCGATAAACTCGCAAAAGTCATCTGCGAACCGTACTTATATCCTTCAATACGGCTTTTTTCACCCAGTGGTCCCATCGCCATTGTCACTAAAGGCTGACTAATCACGGGAGCCATGGCGGCTGTTGCATCCAGCAAGCGATCAACATCAGTTGCCACTTGGGGCATTACGGCTAGTTTAACAATTTGAACCGGTTGATCCGCCAAATATTGAATGACCTTTTCTAGATTAACTGGTGTGGTCTGCCAATCATGATAAGAAAGTAGCACTGGAATTTCAAGTGCTTTGGCGGCCTGAATAATCTTCTCCTTCAGTCCACTTTCCAAAGTATCTTCCAAGTCTATCGCTGCAAAAGGAAAACCAGTTTGTAAGGCAGCCATGATGAAGGTCACATACTCTAAATCATTAAACTCTCCTTGGCCGCCCTGACTCTTAGTCCGATAGGTTAAAATAACCGGATATTGGCCAACTGTATCAAAAACATTACTAACAATTTCTTTAATAATTTTACGTTGCATGGCTGGCCAATTCGTTAGAAATTCTTGCCGCGCCGCTTCTAATTCCGACAGCATTTTGGCTTCGGTTAATTTAGAAATATTTTTCTGAGCCAACTCTTGCTGAGCCCCAGCTTTAACTTGCTGCCAAATTACTTCCTGACTAAATTCATCAACAATGTAGTCTGCCCGCCATTCAACTACATCTGGATTTTGCGTCGCTAATTCCCGAGCAAAAGGCGAAAATTTATCTTGGGGGCCTAAGATCATTGGTACCGCAATGACTGGCCGGTTAGCGGGGGGTAGCTTCAATAACTCACGTAAATTCATTTTATCCTACTTTATCTCATAGACGACCCAGACCATCTCAGGACGGAGGGTTTGCCGAACTTGGTAATGATCATCATCAACTAAATCACTATTTTCATACTGGTTTAACGATACAATTGAAAACCAATCTTGATCGGCCACAAAATGTTCAAAGGCCACTGGTTTACTAGGGGCAAAAACAACCGAAGGCCCCCAAACATTATCTAAATTAACTGATTGCAAATAGCGTTTCATTAAACCTTCGGTCGCTGCATGAATGATAGCAATCTGCTTTTGATGATTAAGATTTTCCAAAACAATTAAGGGCAATAGTGGTAACACAAAAGCCGTTTTAATTTTAGCACGTTGCCACTCCAAGTAGTTGAAGTCCGCAAAATTTAAACCGGGAACCTGCTGCGATTTAAAAGCCACCGGTAGTAAAACTTCTTCCCCCTGATAGTCAGCTAAATTGGTCAAAATTTCTTCAAAGCTATTATGTAAAACAATTTCTTGGTCACTTTGATAGTATTGGGCTGCCCGCTGTGAATCCGTGCCAATCGGTCCCAAAGTATGTAGTCGCATGGATTCACCCCCGTTGCATCTCTTCGTCTTCACGTTTCATGGCGGTTTCTAACAAAATAGTCATCAATTCATCAATAAACTCGTCGGAAATGTTTGGATTTTGGGCGTAATCAACCTTCAAAGCGGCCCGCATGTTAGACATACGAGTTGGTTGAGAAACGGACATGCCAACCTTTTTTTTGTAATTTGCAACAGCTAACACAACTTCCATTCGTTTGGAAATAATATCAAATAACTGTCGGTCGAAGGCATCAATTTGCGAACGCAGAGCTAAAAAAGCCAGCTCATCCTCATTGGCACTAAAAAGCGCCACGATTTCAGCTGCGATTCTTTGCGGCGTTTTACCAACCGTTTCTACTGTAAAATTAGCCACCTCTTGATATTTTGGATCCCGCGCTTCCCAAAGTTGAAAGAAATCAGCTGTTGACTTTTCCTGCAAAAGTGGTCGTTGTCCTTCTGCCAGCAAACGACTAATGGTACTTTCCAAATTTCCATGCAAATACACTAGGGTTGCTGGTGAATTTTTTAAGATTTCCCGATTTTGAGCTCTTTCCACCACACCACCACCGGTTGCTACCACACCATTAAATGTTTGAGCTTGACTTAACACCTGGGTTTCTATGCGACGAAAATAATCTTCATCATGTTCTTTAAAAATTTGGGCAATTGACATCCCCGCTGCCCGCTCAATTTCCCGATCTAAATCTAAAAACTTAGAATGATGTTGACGGGCAATCTCACGGCCAACGGTTGTTTTGCCAGCTCCCATGAAACCAATTAACATTAAGGTATCCGGTTCTTTAATCATTATTTTCTCGCTTTATTAATAAATTTTGTCGACTTATTTGGGCTCTACTAATTAATTGCAGTAATGTTTCTTCATCACTATCTTCAATCGCTCTTTGAAATTGATCTAGAGCTTGTCGAAAACTAGTTAAATTATTTAAAATTGCCCCTTGATTACTCAATAAAATATCAGACCACAGTTGCGGATCACTCGCCGCAATCCGAGTCATATCCTTAAAACCGCCTGCCACATATTGACCAAAGTCTTGACTCTTTCCCAAATCATTAACGGAACTATTCATCAAAGCAAAGGCAATTACGTGGGGATTATCTGAAACAACCGCCATTAAATCATCGTGCTCGTCAACTGACATAGTAATAAAATTGGCACCAGTGGGCGCTAAGATAACCTTTAAATTGTCCACTCGGCTAGCTGCCTGCTCATCTGCTGGCATTAAAAAATATGGTGCATGGCGATACATCCCCATTTGAGCAGCCTGAACGCCAGCTAAATGACTCCCAGCCATGGCGTGCCCACCGATAAAGGTAATGCCTTTTGGTAACAAAAATTGCTGGGCCTGAGCCATAATAGCGCGTTTAGTTGAGCCGGCATCAGTGATAATTACCGTTGTTTTTAAGTCCAGCTGCCCTAATTGTTCAATCATTTGTTCAATGCTTTCAACTGGCGTCGCTAAAATAATCAAATCAGCCTGGGTAGCAACTTCGGCCAAATCCTGACTAGTTTGGTCTACCAAACTAGTTTTACGAGCATAGGCTAAGCTAGCCACATCTCGATCAACGCCTATTAATTTTATCTGCGGATTTTTACGTAAATCACAGGCCAAGGAGGCTCCCATTTCACCTAATCCCACAATCACAACGTTCATTTGATCTCCTCGTTAGGCATTAATTGCGCTAAATCTGCCATGAAAGTTGGATAAGAAATTGCCATCGCCTCCTCGTCAATCAGGCTCACTGATCCTTTAGTAATCAACGCCGCCACAGCAATCATCATGGCAATTCGATGATCCCCACTTGATGACAAAGCTACTTTTTGATTATGGGCAACCAACGACTTACCACCTTCAATGACCATCCCATCCGGCCTTTCAGAAATTGATACGCCTAATTGCGACAAAACGCGCACCACTGCGTCAATTCGATCGGTCTCTTTGACGCGTAATTCTTGGGCACCGCTGATGGTCGTTGTCCCTTGAGCTTGGCTAGCCGCCAAGGCTAAAATCGGTAGTTCATCGACCGTTGCCGGAATGTCAGCAGCCGTTATTTCAATCCCATGTAGTGGCTGATATTTAATAATCAAATCGGCTACTGACTCCTCGTCATCATGCCGGTTAACCATTTCAATATTTGCGCCCATCCTTTTCAATAATCGCAAAATACCATCCCGAGTAGGATTAATACCAACACCTTTTAAGGTAATATTTGAATTTGGCGTAATCAAAGCCGCCACAATAAAGAAGGCCGCACTAGAAATATCAGCCGGCACAACCACATGCTGTCCCTGCAATAATGGCTGCTTTTCAATTCGAATCGTATCCCCATCAAAATCAATACGACCACCAAACTTTTGAAGCATTCGTTCCGTATGGTCTCGTGAAGCCAGCGGCGACACAATCGTGGTAGTACCCTCAGCCTGCATACCAGCAAAAATTAAAGCACTTTTAACCTGGGCCGAAGCAACTGGCATTTCATACCGGATTCCTCGTAACTGATTATTAGCTTGAATAACTCCAGGTAAATAATCACCATCGGTTAACTCAAAATGAGCACCCATAGCCTGTAACGGTTGGCTAACTCGTTTTAAAGGCCTTTTAGATAGTGACTCGTCGCCAAAAAAAGGCATATCAAAGGGTTGCTTGGCTAGTAATCCCATTAATAGGCGCGTAGAAGTACCCGAGTTACCCATGTCTAACGCTGTTGTGGGAGCATGGAAATGCTGTAATCCACGTCCTTCAATAATTAATTGGTCGCCTTGTTCTTCAATTTGCACCCCTAAGTTTTGTAAAACTCCCATCGTATGATAAACATCAGCTGAAGCCAAAAAACGTTCTACCACTGTTTTTCCCTGGGCGATTGCACCAAACATTAGGGCTCGATGTGAAATCGACTTATCTCCGGGAACCATCAGTTCCCCATGTAAACCACTTGCTGGAGCTTCATTTAATTTAATCATGAGTATTTTCCTTTACCAAATTGTATGTACGTAGCCGAAGCTACATGGATTTAAAATTCTTGAATCTCTTGACGATACTGTTGAACTTGTTCTTTCATTCGCTCAATATTATCGGCATCAAATTTATCCAAAACTGCTTTAGCTAATTCAATGGCCACCATGGCTTCGGCAATCACTGCTGCAGCAGTCACTGCAGTGGTATCAGAACGTTCGATTGAGGCCTTATGATTTTCATGGCTGTCAATATCAACTGACTGCATAGGTCGATACAAAGTCGGAATTGGTTTCACCACACCACGAACAATAATTGGTTCGCCGGTCGTCATTCCACCTTCAAAGCCACCTAAATTATCGGAACCACGGTAAAAGCCACGTTCTTGACTCCAATAAATTTCGTCCATAATTTGATCACCAAATTTATCGGCATTATTAAAGGCATCCCCAAACTGAACGCCCTTAAAGGCATTAATGCCAACAATCGCTCGGGCAATTTTAGCGTCTAACTTTTCATCAGCGGAAACATAGGAACCCAAGCCCACTGGTACGCCAGTGGCCATCACTTGCACCTGTCCACCCACGGTATTAGCATCAGCTTTGGCTTGATCAATTACCTGCTGGATAGCCTGATCAGCTTTAGCATCTAAAGCCCGAGTCGCAAATCCTTCTGTCACCTGGCGCAATCCCTCTAGGTCTTTATACTGAGTCAACGTACTCAAATCTGAATATGCCGGACCAACATTGACCACAAAACCATGAACATCTACACCAATTTCAGCCAACAATTTTTTCGCTACCGCTCCGACGGCCACCCGCATGGTGGTTTCACGGGCTGAAGACCGCTCCAAAACGTTCCGTAAATCTGCTTGATGACGATATTTCATACCACCAACTAAGTCAGCATGCCCAGGACGGGGCCGCAGTACCTTACGAAGTGTATTTTCAGCATCGGCAGGATCATCTGGCGCCATAATTTTTGACCAATTATTATGGTCGTCATTATGAACATTTAAAGTAATTGGTGATCCTAACGTATATTGATGCCGAACACCAGTTAAAAAGGTTACTCGGTCAGTTTCTATCTTTTGACGTTCACCTCGACCATAACCGTGTTGACGGCGAGCCAATTGAGCATCCACATCAGCTTGACTCAGATGTAAACCGGCCGGAATACCTTCGATAACGGCAATTTCTTCAGGTCCATGGCTTTCACCAGCTGTAATATATCGCATAAGTCCTCTTTCTAATTCTTAAATCATCGAACGGATTTCATCTAAAGGCTTGGGTACAATGACTGGTTGGCCAACTTGGGCTAAGGCAACCATATTAATCACCCCGCCTCGATTCTTTTTATCATTAATCATGTGCTGGAAAAATAAGGGCGTTCCAACCAAGTCCGAACTAATTGGTAACCCAACAGCCTGCAAACGATCAATCAAGGCTTGCGTTAGTCCCTGGGGACTGATGCCTTCGGCTTCAAAAATACGAGTAATAGTCACCATGCCAATTGCAACTGCCTCCCCATGCCGTAAACTACCATGTGATAGCAATTCGATGGCATGACCAAAGGTATGTCCAAAGTTTAAAAATCGACGTTGACCGGCCTCTTTTTCATCGCCCATCACTACTTTAGCCTTATAGGCAATTGACCGTTTGGAAAGTTCAGGTGCGTGATCACGAATATCCTGCACGGAGCGAATCTTACCAGTGAAATCAAAGAAATCTTGTCCCTCTAATGCTGAAGTTTTAACCACTTCCCCATACCCTTCAACCAAATCCCGGTCAGTCAAAGTATCTAAATAGTCACTATCGACCAAAACTAAATCTGGCTGATAAAAAGTACCAGCAATATTTTTGGTTTCGCCTAGGTTTACGGCTGTTTTACCACCTACAGAAGAATCAACCTGAGCCGTCAGGGAAGTTGCAACTTGGATAAAGGCAATCCCGCGCATGTACAAAGAAGCCACCACACCGGATAGGTCGCCGACCATACCACCTCCAAGAGAGATAACCCCATCTTGGCGAGTAAAACCAGCTTGGGCCATCTGACTAATAATTTCACCAACTTTAGTTAATGATTTTGAAGATTCACCAGCTGGTACTTCAATCGGTAAAACTTCAAAGCCGGCTTTTTCTAACTGTTCTTGAGCACTGCTTAAATAAAGTGGTCCAACATTACTATCAGTAATAAGCACCACCTTACGTGGTTGCCAAACCGAGCGAATATGCTCACCAATTGCTTGGTGTAACCCCTTTTCAATCTTTACATCATAATTTTTGTGAGTCAATTTTACTTTGACCGTGGTCATGCAATCACCTCGTGAATCTTTCGTACGGTTGTCGCCAATACCTGATACTGAGCCGGTGTTAGCGCTTGGGCGCCATCAACAAAAGCATGGCTAGGGTCATTGTGAATTTCAGTCATCAAACCTTGAGCACCAGCCGCAACAGCTGCCTGAGCCAATGGCGTTACAAATTCGCTGTGTCCAGCGGCATGCGAAGTATCAGCAATAATTGGGTAGTGAGTCAACTTTTGCAAAACTGGAATAGCGCCAACATCAAAGGTATTACGTGTATATTTACTGTCAAAAGTACGAATACCACGTTCCATCAACATAATTTGATCATTGCCACCGGCAGCAATATATTCAGCTGCGTTTAATAAATCATCAATAGTGGCTGACATACCGCGCTTTAGAAGCACTGGCTTCCGCTTTTGTCCCAAAGCCTTAAGCAAGGCGAAGTTTTGCATGTTTCGAGTACCAACTTGGAAAATGTCAGTATACTGATCAACCAAATCGACATCCCGAGTATCCAAAATTTCGGTAACCATGTCCATTTCTAAAGCATCAGCAGCAGCCCGGTGAGCTTTAAGTCCCTCTTCGCCGTTCCCTTGGTAGGAGTAAGGAGATGTCCGTGGCTTAAAAGCCCCACCACGTAAAATAGTTGCCCCCGCAGCCTTTACATCTTGCCCCATTTCCAAAACGTGTTCGGGTGATTCAATTGAGTCTGGTCCAGCCATCAAGACGAAATTCTTACCACCGATAACGCTATGCTTAGTTTTAATAATGGTATCTTCTGGATGAAAGGCCCGTGAAGACTTAATGGCGGAATGATGGTTCTCAATAATTTCTTCGACTTGATCGGCAATGACTTGCTGATCAGCTTCACTAATGTTTTTAATCCCTGCTAAAGCTACTCGGTTTTGGTGAATAAACACTGGGTGAATTGGATCATGCTGATCCAACTTTTGGACAATCACTTGAGCAGCAGCTTCATTTTTTGCAACAATAATCATAATTTATTCCTCAATTTCTTTTTTCATCAATTTCCGGTCAGCCGGACAATTAAACCAATATTCAAAACTCAAAGCCCCCTGACCCACCAACATCGGCAAACCATTTTGTGTCTTTAATCCGCGCGCTTGGGCTAGTTGTAACAACTTAGTATGAGCATTACGATAAATCATATCAACAACATAGGCTGAGTCTGGTAAATAATTTAGCATGGTATCAGTTAATAAACAGTCATTACCATCCATGCCAACCGTGGTAGCATTAATCAACAAGTCAGCTTGAGACAGGGCCTCTTGCAATAAGTTTTCATCAGCAATATCGATTAATTGGGCCTGCTGATTTAATTTGATCAAGGCCTTTTGTCGTTGCAGCCAATCCGCGTGCCGACGGTTAAAAACAGTTAAGTTATTAACCCCATAATCCCTAGCACTGGCAATTACTGCACGAGCAGCTCCACCAGTTCCTAAAATTACTACTCGCTGCTTTGCTTGTCCTCGGGGTAAACTTTGCCAAAAGCCATCCCCGTCTGTACTGGTACCAATCAAACGCCCCGCTTCAATTTTTACCGTATTGACTGCCTGTAAGCGCTGAGCCAGTGGAGATACTTGGTCCAAATAAGGAATCACAGCGGCTTTAAAGGGTGTTGAAACATTAAAACCACCAGCTCCCAAAGCTTTTAAACCAGCTATTACAACCCCCAACTGATTAGGATCTACATCAAAAGCTTCATAGTGAGCATGTAATCCGCTAACTTGCATCATGGCATTTTGCATTTTAGGGGATTTAGAATGTCCCGCTGGATGGGCTAATAAACCATACAACATCCGCCAAGCCCCCCTTCATCTCTAATTGTCACGCTAACTACCTCCTAACGAAAAAAGAACCATGCTAGCACAATCCCTAGCACGATTCTCACCCCCGCCGGTCTGGCGGAAAAAATAAAAAGTCACTAAGCATTGTTTGCTAACACCCAGTGACCAAACCTCAAAACTTCTGGTCGCTCAGTGCATCGTGTTACCGACGCATTGAGCGACGGCGCTACATAAACCAGAAGTAAAAATAACTATTGTGTTGTGAGGTCATAGTGGTCATAAAAGTTTCCTTAAATTTATTTATGAGTATACATTAATTTAAATTTCATGAATTGTCAAGGATATCCTTAGAATTAATTAGTAAATATTTTAGAAAAGACTTGCTAATTAATTTATCAAGTGATAAATTATAGACATTCACAACTATACCAAAAGGAGTTTTATATGCCCGATAGAAAAATAACAACTCGCAGTGGTCAGCCCTTTGCTAACAACCAGCACAGCTTATCAGCTGGTGAACGTGGCCCACTGCTTTTACAGGACTACCAATTAATTGAAAAATTAGCCCACTTTGATCGTGAGCGTATTCCAGAACGAGTTGTCCATGCTAAGGGTTCAGGTGCCATGGGGCATTTTACCCTAACTAAAGATATGTCAGCATACACCAAGGCTGACTTCTTAAATGGAGAAGGTAAGGTTACTGACACCTTTGCCCGTTTTTCCTCAGTAGCTGGTGAAAAAGGTTATCCCGATACGGCCCGTGATGTTCACGGTTTTGCCGTTCGTTTCTATACTGACGAAGGAAACTACGACATTGTTGGTAACAATACGCCGGTCTTCTTTATTAATGACCCACTCAAGTTCCCGGACTTTATTCATTCCCAAAAGCGTGAACCACAAACTGGTTTACGTGACGACAACATGCAATGGGATTTTTGGTCTAACTCACCTGAAAGTTTGCACCAATTAACAACTCTTTTCTCCGACCGTGGTTTCCCTTACGGTTATGGTTACATGCACGGTTACGGTTCCCACACCTTCAAATGGGTTAACGCACAAGGGGAACAGTTCTGGGTTAAATACCACTTCAAATCTAACCATGGCATTAAAAACCTATCCCCTGAAGATGCCACAGCCATGATGTCCAAAGATACTGACTGGCACCGTCACCAAATGTTTGATGCCATTGAAAATGGGGACTATCCATCTTGGACTGTTAAAGTTCAAATCATCCCTTATGAAGAAGGTTTGAATTATAAATATGACATCTTTGATGTAACCAAGGTTGTATCTCAACACGATTATCCTTTGATTGAAATTGGACAGTTTATTCTTGATCACAATCCTGGTAACTTTTTCCGAAATGTTGAACAAGCAGCCATGTCCCCTGCTAATCTAGTGCCTGGTATCGAACCTTCATTAGATAAGTTACTCCAAGGTCGTTTATTCTCTTATAATGATACTCAGCGCTATCGTCTCGGAGCCAACTATCAAGACATTCCGGTTAACCGCCCTAAAGCAGGTGTCAAAGTTGACACTTACGAGCGTGATGGCTACATGACTACCAATGACAATGGTGCCGACTCTGTTGTTTATGAGCCAAACACCAAAGGGGGTCCTGTCGAAGATCATCGTGGCGACATTGCTGGGGATGAAATATCTGGTAAAACTGGCAATTATCCAGCTTACGACCAAGATTACTTCTCCCAACCAGCAGCCTTGTACAATTTGATGACTGAGGATCAAAAAGAGATTCTAACGCAAGGAATTGCTGATTCCTTAGGTTACATTGATGACCTTGCAACCCAAGAGCGCCAAATTAATTTGTTTACGCAAGTTGATGCCGATTATGGTCAACGGATTGCTGATAAAATTGCAGCCATTAAGGCCCAGCAACAATAAGCATACAAAAAAGGACTTGAATATAAATTCAAGTCCTTTTTAAGTTCTCTTAGAAGAAAGTCATGCTGTAAGAACCTTCGAAGGTATCACCGGCGGCTAAAACATTGACACCAAATTTCTCTTTGAAATTTCCAGTCGCATCAACCGTATCAGCAATACCCCACCATGGCTCAATGGCAATGAAAGGCGCCTCCTTACCAGCTGGTGTCCAAATTCCTAGGAATTGAGCATTTTCAACAGTCATCTTCATGCCGTGCTGGTTAGCCAAACGAGCTAACAAGAAACTGGTTCGCTGACGATCAAGTTTTAAAACAATAGCATCATCATGATAATCTTCCTGGCGTAAACGCAAAGGAATGTTAGCATTAAATGGCGTTGGCAAATTAGGATTGGAATATGGTCCTACCAACCGAACCCGGTCGTAGACAATTTCGGGTTCAATTGACAAATAGTAATCTGAAAATTTGCCACCATCAAGCGGTAAATTAAAGGCTGGATGCCCCCCAACGCTAAAGAAAAGCGTTTCTTTTTCATCAGGATTATGAACAATGTAATCAATTTTTACTTCATCCTGATTCGTCAAAATAAACCGCACGTCAAATCGAAATTTAAAGGGATAAATCCGCAAAGTCGATTCATTATCACTTAAACGCAAAACAACTTCTTGCTCACTTTGTTCAACGACATCAAAATGCATGTTACGGGCAAAACCATGTTGGTTCATGTAATAAGTTTCGCCGTCAACTACAAACTGGTCACCTCGTAAACGACCCACAATTGGAAATAAGTTTGGTGCATGCCGGCCCCAATATTTAGGATCCCCAACCCAAATATATTCTAATTGAGCCACTTTATTCCAGACACTCGTTAATTCGGCTCCCTCTTCGTTTATTTTTACTTGTAAGTTATTATTCTCTAAAATAATCATGTTTTAATTTTACTATTGTTACCGTTTGAAAACAATTGCAAAAATTTATCGTTTTGCCCTAGGAAAGAAATTGCGGTAATTATCTTGCAAACTAGCACGGGAAACGTGGGTATAAATCTGCGTTGTCGATAAATTGACATGTCCTAGTAATTCTTGTACAGTCCGCATATCAGCTCCATTATTGAGTAAATGCGTGGCAAAACTATGACGGAGCATGTGGGGGTGAATTTTTCCAGTCAAACTGGTTCTGTTCATTAACTGTTGCAAAATATAACTAATTCCGGCGGTAGTTAAAGGTTTGCCTCGTTGATTAACAAAGACATAATTATGTTCTTGCCCCTGTAATAATTTTGGTCGTAACTGATTTAAATATTGTTGCAGGGCCTGTTGGGCAAAATGACCAAATGGTACATAACGATCACGTTGCCCCTTTCCATGAAGTAAGACTAGACGCTGACTAAAATCAATTTGATTAATTTCTAGCTGAGCAACTTCTGCTACTCGGGCTCCAGTCGCATAAAAAAATTCTAATAAAGCAGCATCACGTTGCCAAAGGGGATGTTGCTCAGGATTATAGGCTACTGCAAAGAGTTCATCTAATTCACTTTCATAGAAAAATTCCGGTAAGTGATCTTGGTGTTTTTTTAAGGCCACCTGACTAAAGGGATTATCGGTCACGTATTGGCGATTTAATAAAAACTGATAAAAAGTTCTTAGACTACTGACCTTTCGGGCAATTGTAGTTCGAGCCTGCTGGGCTTCATATAGGCTAGCTAAATAAATCCGTACGTCTAGATTTTGAATCGATTCAAAACTAGTAAAACCACCATTCTGATTCAAATAATCCTTAAAATGACCAATATCAGTCAGATAGGCCTTGACTGTTTGAGGTGAATATTGCCGTTCAGCGGTTAAATATTCTACATATAATTTTTCTAAATCTCGTGACATGTCTTTTATTATAACTTTTTGGCACCGTAAATGTTAAGAACTAGTAAAGTTCCTTATGATTTGTAAAAGAACCGCCTTTCTGTGCTTTAAACCGCTATAGTTAATGGAAGAAGTAACCCAAGGAGGTCAATTATGAACTTACCAGTTTCATCAACAGCCGATACTTTACGTCATTTTATTCTTGACATTCAAAGTAAGTTTGCTGGATCTTTAAATCATTTTCGTGATAACGTCTTAAACACTCGTGATGCTCGTGTCGCTGCCAAGCGTGGCGAAGCCTTTGTGCCAAAACACTATCCTCTACAATTGGACAAAAATAAGCGTGTTTACGTTCGCAATGATCGCTACGCTTATTCCACAAAAAATAAATCAACAAAATGATTCACAAAAAAACGGCTAAAGTTAGCCGTTTTTTTGTATTTAATTTTTGAATGAATGAATTGGTGCTGGAATATGACCACCACGATTGATAAAATCGGCACTCGACTTTTCAATCACTGGCATAACCGGCGCTATTCCTAATAAACCACCGTAATCAACCATGTCACCTACCTTAGTGCCATTAGTTGGTAGCAAGCGGACAGCAGTTGTTTTATTGTTTTGCACCCCAATCGCCGCTTCATCAGCAATAATGGCACTAATCGTCGTAGCGGGCGTATCACCAGGTACGGCAATCATATCTAATCCAACCGAACAAACTGACGTCATTGCTTCTAATTTGGCCAGAGAAAGCGTTCCTGCTACGGCAGCATCAATCATCCCCGCATCTTCAGAGACTGGGATAAAGGCACCGGAAAGTCCACCAACTTGTTGAGAAGCCATGACACCGCCCTTCTTAACCGCATCATTTAACAGCATCAAAGTGGCGGTTGTTCCATGGGTGCCGACTTGTTCTAACCCGATTTCTTCCAAAATTTCAGCCACAGAATCACCACGGGCTGGGGTTGGTGCCAAACTCAAATCAACAATTCCAAAGGGTACCTGTAAACGTTGCGCTGCTAAACTTCCCACAAACTGACCAACACGGGTAATCTTAAAGGCGGTTTGCTTGATTGTCTCGGTAACCACATCAATTGGTTGACCCTTAACCTGGGTTAAGGCTCGTTTAACCACTCCGGGTCCAGAAACCCCGACATTAATCACCACATCAGGCTCACTGACCCCGTGGAAGGCACCTGCCATGAAAGGATTATCTTCCACAGCATTAGCAAAGACCACCATCTTGGCATTAGCTGTATCGGACTTATCAGTAATGTTTTTGATTGTTTCACCCATTAATTTAACGGCATCTAAATTGATACCGGCCTTAGATGAACCAATGTTGACGCTAGACATAACCAAGTCAGTCTCAGTTAAAGCACGGGGTAGCGACTTAATCAAGGCCAAATCACCATGAGAAAAACCTTTTTGAACTAAGGCTGAATAGCCCCCAATGAAATCTACGCCAACTTCTTTGGCAGCCCGATCTAAAGCGTGCGCTAAAACCAAAATTTCATCTTCATTAGCTGAACCAGCAATCAAAGAAATCGGCGTAACACTAATTCGCTTGTTGGTGATGGGGATTCCATATTCCCGTTCAATTTGTTGAGCAACGGCGACTAAGTTTTGAGCATACTTGGTAATCTTTTGATAGACCCGTTCGGCCGTGTCGTTGACATCAGCTCCCACAGTATCTAACAGGGAAATTCCCATTGTTACTGTTCGAATATCCAAATGATCTTCGGCGACCATTTGAATTGTTTCACGTATTTGCTTTGTATCCATGGGTTACCGCCTAAACTCGTGCCATTGCATCAAAAATTTCTTCCCGCTGAACATGGATAGTCACACCCAATTGTTGACCGGTAGTTTCTAAAGCCTGTTGCATAGCGTTAAAATCATTAGCTTGAGGTAACGCAACTAACATTGACATGGTAAAAGTTGTGTCCATGATCGTTTGGGCCATGTCTAAAATATTAGCCCCTTCTTGGGCCAAAGTCTGAGCTACGCCAGCAACAATCCCCGCCTTATCTTTACCAACTACAGTCACTACTGCTTTAATCATTCTCACTACTCCTCTGTTCTTTAAAACATTTCCCCGTCATAAGGGATGCTTGGTAATTGATCAAAATCATATTCTGCCAACTGACTTTCTTGCGTCAAAAAGGCGGTTAAGGATTTGCCTAACATTAAGTTCACCGATCCAGGCTTTTCCTTAAATAAAACAATTGGATGCCCAGTTGCATGGGCATAACCGATTTCCCAAGCCGTTCCGGAATCAACCTGGTCATCCACATAATCAACGATTGCCACAACAACATCCGCGTCATCAATTGCCTGAACATCTCCTTGGTAGGTTGCAGTCTGCCAAGCTGGACTAAACATCTCATATTCTTCATGCTGATGTTTACGAGGTGAAAAAACTTCCCCAATTTGTGGATGTGAAGCTAACAGCGTTTCTAATCGGCTAACCCGATTAATCTGCTCTTCGTCAAAAAAAGGACCTGCTAAATAAATGTTTTTAGTCATAACCATACTCCCTTATTAAATCCAAACTACCTAAAAAATCATCCTAGCGATAAAGTCGTTGACCTGCTCGCCAACCATAGAATTGGCAAATTGTACGGTCATCTAGGGCCGTTGTTTCTTGATCTTGATGAGAATCATATAATTGCGATTTAAACATTTTTTCATATTCAACTACACTCAAACGTTGCCGTTGGGCTAATTGATAATCAAGAACGGTGGCATTAATCAGATCTTGATAATCAGGCTGAAGGGTCAAACTAAATAGTTCTGCTTCGGCTCCTGATCCAAAACTAAATAAATTAACTTGGTCGCCGGCCTGTAAGCTATCATCATGTGCTAAAAGTGATAATAGACTCAAATACACCGAACCAGTGTATAAATTACCAACCTGGCGACTATATTGTTGACTGGCCAACAAACGCTTAGTTAAAGATTCTTGCTGATCAACTGACGCTTGGTCGATAATTTGATTCAAGGCCTTTTTACCCATTTTAGTATAGGGCAGATGAAAGGCAAAAGCGGACACATCGGCAATGGTTTGCTTGTTTTTTTGACAATACTTTTGCCATAGTTCAACAAACATCGTGAGATAAATTTCCGTTGATAAATGGCCATCCACCAAGGCCGTATCCGAGTCTAAGGGACGCCAAAAATCGGTCACTTCGCGGCTCATAAAGACCGAATCATTATTAATCACGGCCAATTGCGGATCAGCACTAACCAACATGGCAATGGCACCGGCGCCCTGGGTGACTTCCCCGGCTGTATTTAAACCATAACGAGCAATATCAGCAGCGACCACCAACACCTTACGGTCAGGATGCAACATCACATAGTCTCGAGCACTCATTAAAGCATAAGTCCCACCGTAACATGCCTGTTTAACTTCTATCGTCCGTAAATAATCCGGTAGTTCCAACAATTTTTTTAGGTAAATTGCTGCTGATTTGGAATTATCAATGCCCGATTCCGTGGCAAATATCACTTCATCAATCTGATGACTATTATCTGCATCAATAATTTTCCGGCTGGCATTAACCGCCATGGTCACAACATCTTCATAGTTAGGAACCACGGCCTGCCAGTCTTGCCCAATGCCAATCTTAAATTTATCGGGATCAATTTCCCGAGCCTGAGCTAAGTCAGTTAAATTTAAGACATAATCAGGTGTATAAAAAGCGATTTGATCAATACCTACCTGCATCTCAGACTCCTTTGTGCTTAATAAAGTTGAGCGACTTTTTCTTGAATACTTTCATTGTTAATAAATTCATCATAAGTTGTATCAAGTCGATCAACACAGCCCTTAGCTGAAACTTCAACCACATGATTGACTGTTGTTTCAAGGAATTCATGATCGTGAGAAGTCATAATAATTGAACCCTTAAAGGACTTAACAGCATCGTTTAGGGATTGAATTGATTCCAAATCCAAGTGGTTAGTTGGATCATCCATTAGCAAAACGTTAGCCTTAAGCAGCATCATTTTAGCCAAAACAATTCGAACCTTTTCACCACCAGATAGAACACTGATTTCTTTGAGGGCATCATCACCCTTAAACAACATCTGGCCCAACATTCCGCGCAGTGATGTATTGTCCTTTTGCTCTTCTTCGGCAAAGTCACGCAGCCAATCCAAGACAACCAGGTCTTGCTTGTCAAAGTTATCATTCAAATCCTTGGCAATGTAAGATCGACTAGTCGTAACACCCCAAGTCACAGTTCCCTCATCGGGTGCCATTTCACCGGCAATGATTTTCATCAAAGTGGTACTAGCTAAGTCTGAACGAGATAAAATTGCAATTTTATCCCCGGGACGACCAATGAAATTAATGTTATCTAAAATCTTTTGACCATCAATAGTCTTGGAAACACCTTCCAAACGAATTAAGTCATTCCCCAATTCCCGATTAATTTCAAAATTAATGTAAGGGTACTTTCGCGATGAGGGCTTAATATCATCAAGAGTAATTTTATCTAACTGCTTTTTACGAGCGGTCGCTTGTTTAGACTTAGAGGCGTTAGCTGAAAAACGGGCCACGAATTCCTGCAATTGCTTAATTTGTTCTTCTTTTTTCGCATTTTGTTGACCGGCCAAGCGTTGAGCCAGTTCAGATGATTCTCGCCAGAAATCATAGTTACCAACAAAGGGCGTAATTTTACCAAAATCAACATCCAAGATGTTGGTTGATACGACATTTAAGAAGTGACGATCGTGGGAAACCACAATGACCAAGTTAGGGAAATCAGCTAAGAAATCCTCCAACCAGGTAATCGTTTGTACATCCAATCCATTGGTTGGCTCATCTAAAATCAAAATATCGGGATTACCGAACAAGGCTTGGGCTAAGAGTACCTTAACCTTATCGTTTTCAGTCAATTCACCCATCAGTGATTGTTGCTGCTGGTCATTGATGCCTAACTTGGTCAACATTTGAGCTGCTTCGGCTTCAGCGTTCCAACCATCTAATTCTTCAAATTCAGCACTTAGGTGAGCCACTTGAACACCATCTTCATCACTAAAATCAGGTTTAGAGTAGATGGCATCCATGGAACTCTTCACTTCATAAAGACGTTTATGTCCTTGCAAAACCGTATCCATGACCGTGAATTCATCAAAGGCGAAGTGATCCTGTTGCAAGGAGGACATTCGCTCCCCTTCGCCAATATTAATGGTTCCTGATGTTGGCTCTAACTGGCCCTGTAGCAATTTCAAAAAGGTAGATTTACCGGCACCATTAGCTCCAATAATCCCATATGTATGCCCTGGGGTTAGTTTTAAATTAACGTCTTGATACAACTTATGGCCTGAAAAACTAAAGGACATGTCAGCTACTGTAATCAATGTGTTTCCTCCTTGGAATGCTTGCGTATTAATACTCTTTTTAGTGTAACAGAAAAGGCGCGTCAACTCGCGCCATAAAATCAATTGCCTAAATCGTGAAAACCATTTTCGACCGATACAAAATTTTCGTCGGGATCATCGCGTGTATCACGCAAGAAAGTAAACAGACTTAAAATTAAGTAAAATAAACTAAAATAATAACCATACTGATTTGAAACCAAATTCAGTAACAGTGTAGTTAGTAAGGCAAAAGTTAAAGGTTGGACTAGTAGCCACAAAAGAGACAGCCCCTGTTTGCGAATTTGCCATCCAAAGTATAGGGCATAACCACCGTTTAGGATAAAGAAAATCCATACTATTGGCGTTACCCCATACCAACCCAGCCAATCCCCTAATTGCGGTAATCCATAGGCCAAAATAATTATTAAGAATAACTGCTGTATTTCAAAACGGCGTAAAATTTTTTTCATGAAGATCTACTTCCTTAAAATGCCAAATTAATTGCCGGCTTATTGTAATTCCGTCAAAACACTGATACCTGACAAGGCATAAATTGGGGCAGTTTCAGCTCGTAAAATCCGAGGACCTAAACCGACTGGCTTATAATCCGCCTGTGACAACTGTTTAATTTCATCTGAGCTTAATCCCCCTTCGGGGCCAAACCACAGGCACAGCGACTGACCGGATTTTAAAGTACTAACTTCTTGCACAAAGCGACTAGCTTCGCCCTCTTTCGCCGATTCTTCCCAGGCAACTAGAGCAATATCTGATTTAATTTGAAAAGTCTGCTCCAGTTTTAATAAGTCAATTTTAGGAACTACTAAACGATGAGACTGTTGGGCAGCAGCCAGCGCAATTTTTTCTAGTCGGGCTTGTTTTTTTGCGGCTTGTTTTTCCCAATTCACAACTGAACGAGCCATGCTAGTAAAAACAATTCGGCTAACGCCTAGCTCTGTCGCTTTTTGTACAAGCCAATCCGAACGATCGTTTTTTAAAGGAGAAACCACCAGAGTTACTGCCACCGATAGTTCAACCTGCTGATTCAACTCTTTAACAATGGTCAGAGTCATCTTTTCAGAATCAATTGAATCAACTTTAGCAATCACTAAACGCTGTTGTTGATCCACAAACTCAGCTTGACTACCAACTTTAGCGCGCAACACTCGACCAAAGTGCTGATAGGTATCAGAGTCCTTTACCAACTCAAATTGATTAGTATCTAGCGTTTGATTTAAGAAATAACGTTGCACGACTAACCTTCCTTTTGGGTAATGTAAGCGTACCATGGACCCCGACTTAAGCGTTCAATTATCTTAAATCCCTGATTTAGGAGATTTTTTTCAATCATTGCCGCCTGGTTTTCATAAATACCAGAAACTAAGAAATAACCCCCAGTAACCAGATGATCCTTAGCTTGGGGAATCAGTGGTTCAATTACATCAGCTAAAATATTGGCCATAATGATGTCAAAATCATGATCGGGTACTTGTTTTAATAAATCAGATACTACTAAGTCAATATCTTGCGCCACTGGATTAAGGCTTAAATTCTGTTGCGCCGTTCCTACGGCCGCTTGGTCAATATCAGTCCCTAGGACATAATCAACCCCCAATAATTTAGCAGCAATTGCCAATACCCCTGACCCAGTACCGACATCTAGCACTTTTTCACCACCGCGGACAACCGTTTCTATCACTTGTAACATTAAAGACGTTGTCGGGTGTGTCCCCGTACCAAAAGCGGTCTCTGGATCCATGATAATTAATTTTTCATCGCTTTGTTGTCGTTGATAATCTTCCCAAGCCGGCACCACCGTTAGCTGCCGGGTTATCCGACTAGCATGATAGTATTCTTTCCAGTTGTTTTCCCAATCACTTGGCTCTAGTTGTCGTTGACTAGGCAGAATTTCTGGCAAGGATACTCCGGTTGCTTGTAAGTGCTTTAAGGCTCGATCAAATGCTTGATAATTTTTCGTAAAATCATCATTTTCTTCTAAATAAACCGTTAAATCAACCGTTTGTTCTTGATCGGTCACCTCAACACCAGTCGCACCATTACTAACCAAGGCATCAGTCACTAGTTCAGCACTATCGACCGGTACATGATAGGTTAGCGCAACCCAGGTCATTGTTCATCCTCTTGATAATCGATCACAACTTTACCCAAGGTATGATGCCCTTCAACAATTTTAGTAGCCTGTTGCAAAGACTCAACACTAAGTCCTTGGTAGAACTTGGTTGCTGTTGACCTCAACTCACCTTCATCCAATAAGGTAGCAATTTTTGTCAAAATATCACCCTGCTCCTGTAGATTATGGTTAAAGTTACCTCGAGCTAAGATAAATACCCAACTAAATTGAGCACCAATTTCTTTCAAAACGCCAATATCAACTGGCTTTGTGTTGGTTACGATACCAGCAATGCGACCAAAGGGTTTAATGGTATTCACCATCAAATCCCAATAGGCATCCGTATCTTGTAAATTAGCAATATAATCAACTTTAGGATAGCCCAATTTGCTTAACTGCCCAGCCAGGTCTTCATGGTAATCCAAAACATGGTCGGCACCTAAACCTTCTTCCCAAGCCTTTGATTCTTTATTACCAGCCGTAGCGATTACTGTTAAACCGATATATTTAGCCAATTGAATTAAAATTGATCCAACACCACCCGCACCATTAATAATCAATAATGTCTTATCTTGGACACTGTCTCGTTCAACAGTCAAACCAAAAGCTTGGTGCAAAATATCATAGGCCGTAATTGATGTCAGTGGCATGGCAGCTGCTTGACTGGCTGATAATTCACGTGGTGCATGGGCTACCAAGGCGGCTTTAATCACTTGATATTCAGCATTAGTTCCAATCTGAGGTTGCGTCCCAGTATAAAAGACCTGGTCACCAACCACGAAATCATCAACGTTTTTACCAATGGCTTCAACTTCACCGACGGCATCCAAACCTAACACTTTAAAAATACCATCTAAGTGATAATTTACCCGCGTTTTAATATCAATCGGATTAACCGAACTAGCACTAATTTTAACCAACAGTTCCCCCTCAGCTGGCTTAGGCTTGGGAATTTGACGGCTAATAAAGGCATCTTTTTCAGACAACTTAGCGTTGTGATTGATTCCAACCGCCATCATTTTGGGTTGGAAACGCTGCATTAAATTTTTAAATGGTGTCAAAATTGACATGCTATTTCTCCTCTAACTATTTTAAATTCAGTAATTAATTTCCACGAGCAAATTTTTCATCATCATCGGTTTTCAAAACTGCCATGAAAGCTTCCTGTGGCACACTTACGGTACCAACATCTTTCATACGAGCTTTACCACGCTTTTGTTTATCCAACAATTTAGCTCGTCGATCTGGATCTCCAGTGTGAATTTTAGCGGTAACATCCTTACGGTAAGCCTTGATGTTTGTCCGAGCCAATATTTTGTTTCCAATTGCGGCTTGAACTGGGATTTCAAAGTTTTGCCGGGGAATAATTTCCTTTAACTTGGCCGTAATGATACGTCCTCGTTCAACGGCAAAGTCACGATGAACGATAAAACTCAAGGCATCAACCTTACTACCATTTAGAAGGATATCAATCTTAACCAAATCAGAGGCTCGATAACCAGCTAAATCGTAATCTAGGGAAGCATATCCACGCGTATTTGACTTCAACTTGTCAAAAAAGTTAAAAATAATTTCAGATAACGGCATGTAGTATTTAACGTTAACCCGGTTTTCATCAAGATATTCTAAGGTATCAAATTCACCACGTTTACGCTGAGCAAGCTCCATGACTGACCCGACATATTCGTTGGGTACCATGATTTGAGCGTGAATGTAAGGCTCTTCAATCTCTTTAATTTGTTGTGACTCTGGTAATTCTGATGGATTCTCAATCGATAATACTTCCCCATCAACTGTCTTCACTCGATAGGTAACCGAAGGCGCGGTTGTAACAAGGTCTAAATCAAATTCTCGTTCTAATCGCTCCTGAATGACATCCATATGCAAGAGGCCTAAGAAACCAACACGGTAACCAAATCCTAGGGCTTGGGAAGTTTCCGGTTCAAAGGTCAAAGCCGCATCGTTTAACTGTAGCTTCTCCAAAGCCTCTCGCAAATCGCCATAGCGGGCATTATCAGATGGGTAAAGACCAGAATAAACCATCGGGGTCATCGGCTGATAACCAGGTAATGCTTCTTGGGCCGGATTTTGAACCGAAGTGATTGTGTCACCAGAATGGGTAGTATGAATATCTTTAATCGAAGCCGTCAGGTAGCCAACATCGCCAGCCATTAGATAATCACGTTTTTGGGCATTCGGTGACATCACCCCAACTTCGGTAACCTCATATTCAGCCCCAGTGTTCATCATTTTAATCCGGTCCCCGGGTTTAACCACGCCTTCTCGAACTCGGATATTTACTACCACGCCACGGTAAGAATCGTATTGGGAATCAAATATTAAAGCCCGCAATGGCGCTTCCAAATCACCCTCTGGCGCAGGAAAATCACTTACGATACGTTCCAATAATTCAGGAATACCGATGCCTTGCTTAGCCGAAACCATGACCGCTTCAGAGGCATCAATACCAATTACATCCTCAATTTCTTTTTGGACTTTTTGTGGATCAGCTGCCGGCAAATCAATCTTATTAATGACTGGTAAAATTTCTAGTTCATTATCAAGGGCCAAGTAAACATTGGCTAATGTCTGCGCTTCCACTCCTTGAGAAGCATCAACGACTAAAATTGCCCCTTCCGCAGCAGCCAATGAACGCGAAACTTCATATGAAAAATCAACGTGTCCAGGCGTGTCAATTAAATGAAAAATATAGGTTTGCCCATCGTTGGCATCGTAATGAACTTCAACGGCATTTAGCTTAATGGTAATCCCGCGTTCACGTTCCAAATCCATGGTATCGAGCAATTGCTGTTGCATATCGCGTTCAGCCACCGTATGTGTTTGCTCTAAAATCCGGTCAGCGATAGTTGATTTCCCATGATCAATGTGGGCCACAATCGAGAAATTCCGGATCCGCTTTTGTCGCTCTTTGAGTTGGTCAATCTTAATTTCTGCCATACTTGCTCCGTCTGTTTAAAGTTTAATCCTGCTTCTATTTTACATGAAAAAGGCACAAGGTGATACTTGTGCCAGTAAATAGTACGGTTAAAGTCTACTTAATTACGATTTCTTCTAAGTCACCCATACCGTTAATCAAGCGACTAATTTGGTTTAACTGAGCATAGCGGTTAGCCCGAATAGCCTGATCATCATCGTTAACCATTGTTGCTTCAAAATAGGCGGCAATTGGGGCCTTCAAACCAGCCAAAGCTTCAAACAAATTCTGCGCACCAGTCTGAATCAAATCTTGAAGATTGAGCCCTTGGGTTACTGAGTACAACTGCTTTTCAGCACCATTAACTAATAGGTCTGGTTCAACTGCCGCATCGCTAGGCTGTTTAGCTGCTAAACGGCTAACCCGAGTCAAAGCTTCAATGACGGCTCTGAAGTTAGCATCATCAGCATGTTGGCTTAACACCTGAGTACGATCAGCAACATAAACAAAGTTGCCCGTAACCACATTAGCCGTTCCGGCCGAAACAATATCAGCCCGAATGCCCTGATCCAAAGCCTGTTTACGCAAACGATCAGTCATAAAGTCAATCACTTTTTCCAAATTAGTGTCAGCTACTGGCAAATTATTTTGCTTATATTTACTCAAAATTGCCAATAGATCCAACTGCCAACCCTTACTTTCTAGAGTCCGGACAATTCCGCTGGCTGCACGACGCAAACCGTAAGGATCATTTGATCCAGTTGGTACCATGTCAGCTGCAAAGAAGGTCACAATGGTATCCAACTTATCAGCCAACGCCAATACTGCCCCAACATTACTTTGAGCCACAGTGCCATCAGCTGAAATAGGTAGGTAGTGTTCACGAATTGCCTGGCCAACGGCTGCTTCTTCGCCAAAGAGTTTAGCATAGTGTTCACCCATGACACCTTGTAATTCATCAAATTCACCGACCATACCAGTCATCAAATCAAACTTATAAATTTGAGCAGCACGCTGCAAGGCTTTCGTTTCATCGGCAGATAATTGCAAATATTGAGCTAACATAGCAGCTAATTGGCCAACTCGTTGCATATGTTCATAGACCGTACCAATCTTTTCATGGAAGACCAATTTCTTAACCCGTTCCATGTAATCAGCAATCGTCTTTTGTTGATCCTCTTGGTAGAAGAACTCAGCATCTTCCAAACGAGCTACTAGCACCTTTTCATTTCCAGCAATCACATTAGCAAGATGCTGGCCGTTTCCATTACGAACAGAAAGGAAGTGGGGCAGCAAGTCCCCTGCTTGGTCAGTCACGAAGAAGAAACGTTGGTGTTCCCGCATGGAAGTAATCAAAACTTCCTTTGGTAGGGCCAAATACTTATCCGCAAAGTTACCGGCAAAGGCAGTTGGCCATTCCACAATATTATTAACTTCCTCTAACAAATCTTGAGCGGCTTCAGAATCCAAATCAAGCTGCCAATTATTTTCTTGAGCAATGGCCATTAATTGAGCCATAATCTTTTGCTTACGCGTCTGGGCATCCGCCAAAACAAAGACTTGTTCCAAACTTTGTTCATAGTCGCTAGCAGTTGGAATGACTACGTCACCACTGGACAAGAACCGATGTCCACGGGTAGTATTACCTGTCTTAACGTCCAAAACAGAAAAATCAATCACTTGTTGGTCCAACATTGCTACTAACCAGCGAATTGGTCGAACATACAAGAAATCATGGTTCCCCCACTTCATGTAGGTAGTAAATTTCATTTGCATGACCACTTCATCACCCAACTTAGCCAAAATATCAGCTGCTGGTTCACCGGTTAAAACTTTATTAAACCAAACATAGCCATCACGTTGCATTAAGTTTTCTGGAGTTGTGCCCTGCCCACGAGCAAAACCTTGTGCCGCTTTAGACCAGTTACCATCAGCATCTTTGGCCCGTTCAATTGCTGGCCCACGTTTTTCTTCACTGATACTTTCTGATTCAGCAGCTAGGTCAGTAATTTGCACCGCCAAACGTCGCGGTGTGGACAAGCCCTTTAATTGACCGTATGACAAACGATGGTCAGCCATAAAGTCACGAACTCGTTGCAATAATTGTTCTTCTGAACTAGTTACCAAATGTGCCGGTACTTCTTCTAAGCCAATTTCTAATATAAATGTTGCCATTAGTTATTCTCCTGACGGGTGTACTTTCCATGACTGCCCAAGTACTTTTCACGTAAATCTTGGTCCTTTAACAATGGAAAGCCCAATTTTGCTCGTTCTTCAATAAAAACTTTAGAAACCTTACGAGCCATAGTCCGAATTCGATGTAAGTAACCAGCGCGCTCAGTAACTGAAACCGTTCCGCGGGCATCCAATAAGTTAAAAGTATGCGATGACTTCAAAATATAGTCATAAGCTGGGTGCACTAGCCCTAGATTTAACAAACGAGTTGCTTCGCCTTCATAATCATCAAAATGACGTAAAAGCATATCTTGATTAGATTCTTCAAAAGCATACTTAGAATGCTCATATTCTGGCTCTTTGAAAATATCACCGTACAAGACCCCATGACCCCACTCTAAGTCGTAAACCGTGGGTACATCTTGGATGTAAGAGGCCAAACGTTCTAATCCATAGGTGATTTCAGCGGTAACAGAATCCACTTCGATTCCACCGACCTGTTGGAAGTAGGTAAATTGGGTGACTTCCATACCATCCAACCATACTTCCCATCCAATCCCAGCCGCCCCCATTGAAGGGTTTTCCCAGTTATCCTCAACAAAACGGATATCATGTTCTAACGGATTAATTCCCAACGCTTCTAAAGAAGCCAGGTAAAGTTCTTGAATATCATCAGGCGAAGGCTTCATGACAACTTGAAATTGGTGATGCTGGAACAAACGGTTTGGATTATCGCCATAGCGACCATCGGCTGGTCGACGTGATGGCTGTACATAGGCGGCATGCCATGGTTCCGGTCCATTGGCCCGTAAGAAAGTATACGGGCTTTGAGTACCAGCCCCGACTTCATTATCATAGGCTTGCATTAGATTAGCTCCTCGGCTAGCCCAAAACTCCTGCAAAATCAAAATAATATCTTGTAATGAATGCTTTTTTTCAGTCATAATTTTTCCTTTAACTTTTCCTAATAAGTCATCGACGTTCGTCTTGCGACTTAAGATTGGCAAACTTGGCCTGCATGGTTGGATTACCTCGGGTTAATTTTTTAACACTGACGTCATCTAACTTATTATTAGCTAAGCGTAATTGATTTTCGGAAGTCGTCAATTGTTTTTTAACATCTTCCATTCGAGCAATGGACTTATCAATACTCTTCAAAGCCTCTTGTACATTTTTGGAATACGAAATGTAATTTTTAGAAAAACCAAGCTTAAATTTTTCAATATTGTCTTCAAAATGAGTGATGTCTAAATTTTGCTCGCGCATCGCCGCTAGTTCCTGCTGATAAGAAACCGAATTTAAGGCTGCATTACGCAAAATCCCAATAAATTGAATAAAGAACTGGGGCCGAATAACATACATTTTTTCGTAATCACTCACCTGCACAATCCCCGTATTATAGTAGTCATTATCAGCTTCTAGCATAGAAACCAATACAGCATATTCAGTCTTTTTTTCACGGCGGTCTTTATCTAGTTCTTTGAAAAAATCAGCATTTTTATGCTTGGCAGCGGTAGTATCAGCTTCATTTTTCATATCAAACATGATTGAAATAAATTCCAAGCCATTTTGATAATCACGGAAAATAAAGTCCCCTTTAGAGCCACTTTGACTGGATACTTCATTATCTTTTTCAAAATAAGCACTAGGAAAAGCATATGGACGAATTTTATTAAATTCCTGATGAGCGTATTCTTCCAAACTCTCCCCAATTTCCTTGGTAGACTGGCGTGCTTTGAAATCCTTATAAAATTCAACCTGTTCATTGGCTGCTTTTAACTTAGCCTCATAATCGCTTTTGACTGTAACAACTTCTAGCTCCTGAGTTTTAGCTTGATTAGCCAGCTCACTCTTGATTTGAATCATATCTTTCTCAAGAGCCGTAATTTGTTGATCTTTTGTCGTTAACGCTTGGTTATGGGCTAATTCATTTTGAGATATTGCTTCTTTAATCTTCGTCTCAGTATTTTCTTGGATATTTTTAATCTGGGCTTCTAAAAGCGCAATCTTTTCTTGTTGTTGACTTTGCTTTTCTAATGCTTTTAGATGTTCATCCTTTTGCGCTTGATCCTTTTTCACTAACAGCTGATTATGGGTCAATTCATTTTGAGATATTGCTTCTTTAACCTTGGTCTCGGTATTTTCTTGCAGCGTTTTAATTTGAGCTTCTAAGAGGGCAATTTTTTCTTGTTGCTTACTTTGCTTTTCTAACGCTTTTAGATGCTCATCTTTTTGAGCCTGACCTTTTTGGGCTTCAATAATTGGTGCTTGTTCTTCCTGCCAAATCTTTTTTTGCTGGGCTAAGCGTTGTTCAAAATCACGATTCAATTCATCGGACAAACCAGCCGTGTCAATTTTCTGTTCATCTTTTAGATCAATTAAATCGCCAGCCTGAGCCGCTTCATCCAAAACTAATTCGGTTGCCGAACGTAAATGATACTTTATCTTAGCCATGGTTTTCCTTTCAATTCATCAAAAAAGCGCCTAAGCCATCCCAATGTCAAAACTGACATCAGGACGCTTACGCGCGGTTCCACCTGATTTCTGAATCAAAGATTCAGCACTCGAATTATTCTCAACTCCTAGGTTGCCAAGCCCAATCAATGCTAAGAACTAAATTACTTATATTATGAATAGTTTCTTGCTAAAAATCAAGAAAAGATTAAATAGTCATCAATTCTTTTTCCTTATCACTAGCGATAGTGTCAACGGCTTTCGTGTTGTCATCAGTCAACTTTTGAGCCTGATCTTCAGCATCGTGAACTTGGTCTTCAGTAAGTTCTTTATCTTTTTTGATGTCATCCATTACGTCACGACGCACATTACGAATGGCAACCTTAGCCTTTTCAGCTTCGGCCTTAACTTCTTTAACTAATTCCTTACGACGTTCTTCAGTCATTTGTGGAATCGCTAAACGAACAATCGTCCCATCGCTGGCTGGATTTAAGCCCAAGTCAGACATGTTAATCGCAGTAACAATTGCTTCCAATGCACTCTTATCAAAAGGAGTGATCAATAACAAACGAGCTTCTGGAACAGAAATTGAAGCCACTTGGTTCAAGGGTACCATTGAACCATAATATTCAACTTGAACTCGGTTTAAAATGTTAGGATTAGCACGTCCAGTACGAATATCAGCCAATTCACGACGAAGTGCTTCTTGGGCACCGTGCATACGTTCCTTTGCCTTAGAAAAATCAAAAGCCATTACTTTCCTCCTACAACTGTTGTACCAATGGGTTCTCCCATGATAACGCGTTTAATATTACCTGATTGATTAAGATTAAAGACCACTAAGGGCATGTTGTTCTCCATTGAAAGTGAACTTGCCGTTGAATCCATGACCTTAAGACCCTTCTTCAAAATGTCCAAATGAGTCAAAGTATTAAACTTGTGGGCATCCGGATTGGTACGCGGATCATCATCATAAACCCCGTCAACACCATTTTTAGCCATCAAAATCGCATCCGCATTAATTTCGTTAGCCCGCAAGGCAGCTGCCGTATCCGTAGAGAAGTAGGGTGAACCAACGCCGGCCGCAAAAATCACAATGCGACCCTTTTCCAAATGACGGATAGCTCGACCACGAATATAAGGTTCGGCAACCTGTTGCATGGTGATTGCTGTTTGAACCCGAGTATCAACCCCCATCCGCTCCAAAGCATCTTGAAGTACAAGAGCGTTCATAGTTGTGCCCAACATTCCTGTGTAATCAGCTCGTGAACGTTCCATTCCAACCTTAGCAGCCGGTTCCCCGCGCCACAGGTTTCCACCACCAACAACGATGGCAATTTGTGTACCTAAATCGTGGACTTCTTTTAATTCAGCGGCAATTTCATTAACTGTCTTCAGATCAATTCCTTGACCCTGATCACCGGCCAAGGCTTCGCCAGACAGCTTCATTAACACACGCTTATACTTTCTGTCAGTCATCATAACCTCTTTCATTGCTGCTAATATTATAACAAAGAACCGCGTTGAATTGCATTAAAAAAGCGCACCAGTAACGGTGCACTTAGAAAGGAATTACTTACCCAATTGCTTAGCAACTTCTTCTGCAAGGTCAGTAGTTTGCTTTTCGATACCGTCACCAACTTGGTAACGAACGAAAGAAACAACCTTACCATTGTTAGCAGCAACGAATTCGGCAACAGTTTGATCACCGTTTTTAACAAATGGTTGATCCAACAAAGTAATGTCGGCCAAGAACTTCTTGATTCGACCTTGAACCATCTTTTCCTTAATGTTGTCAGGCTTACCATTCAAGTCTTCAGAAGCCATTTGAACTTCCTTTTCCTTAGCAACAACATCGGCTGGTACTTGGTCATCAGAAACATACTTAGGTGAAATTGCAGCTACGTGCATGGCAACGTCACGAGCTGTTTGTTCATTGCCGCCATCCAAAACAACCAAAGCCGAGATTGAACCGGCCATGTGTGAGTATGCACCGAAAGTTTGGTCGTCAGTCTTGTTGACAACAGCGAAACGACGCAAAGTAATCTTTTCTCCAGTAATCTGAGAAACGTTGATAATCTTATCGTTAACAGTTTGACCAGATTCGTCAATCTTAAGCTGCAAAGCTTCTTCAACATCCTTAGGTTCGTAAGTCACAATGGCGTTAGTAACGGCCAGAAGCAAATCGTTAAATTCTGCGTTACCAGCAACGAAATCAGTTTCAGAGTTTAATTCGATTACGGCACCCTTGTTACCATCAGTAGTAACGTAAGTCATACCTTCAGCGGCAACACGGTCACCCTTCTTGGCAGCCTTAGCCATACCCTTTTCACGTAGCAAATCAATTGCCTTTTCGATGTCCCCTTCAGCTTCAACCAAAGCCTTCTTGGCGTCCATCATTCCTACGGAAGTCTTGTCACGTAGTTCCTTAACTAACTTTGCAGTAACTGCCATTTTTAATACTCCTTTAATTTAAACGTTAACTAGGTGTTATTGTATCATAAAAAAAGGCCGTTCCGCGTCCCAAACAGGTCCACCGGAACGGCAAATTAAGGTTTAAACCTTAGTTGTCTTTTTCAACAATGTTAGTAATTTCTTCAATTGACTCTGTTTGGTCATCACCTTCGATGAAAACCGCTTCAGCATTGCCATCTTCACCTTGACGGCCTTCGATAACAGCATCAGCCATCTTAGCAGTAATCAAACGGATGGCACGAATAGCGTCATCGTTAGCTGGAATCTTAACGTCAACAACGTCAGGATCAGCATTAGTATCGATCATAGCAACCACTGGAATGTTAAGCATGTTAGCTTCCTTCACAGCGATTTCTTCTTTCTTAGGGTCAACAACAAACAAAACATCTGGTAATTCTTGCATGTCTTCGATACCACCCAAGAACTTTTCCAACTTTTCACGTTGCTTGTTCAACAAGACAACTTCCTTCTTAGGAAGACGCTCGAAAGTACCATCTTCGGCCATAGCCTTCAAGTCCTTAAGACGTTGTACACGAGTCTTGATTGTGTTCCAGTTAGTCAAAGTTCCACCCAACCAACGGTGGTTGATGTAGAATTGACCGGCACGAGCAGCTTCTTCAGCAATTGCATCTGAAGCTTGCTTCTTAGTACCAACAAAAAGGAAAGTAGCGCCATCAGCTGATGCGTTACGCATAAAGTTGTAGGCTTCATCAATCAACTTAACAGTCTTTTGCAAGTCAATAATATGAATACCATTACGTTCTGTAAAGATGAACGGTGCCATCTTTGGGTTCCAGCGACGAGTCTGGTGACCGAAGTGAACTCCTGCTTCAAGGAGCTCTTTCATTGTAATAACTGCCATAATAGGCCTCCTAGGTTAATCCTCCGGTAAATTCGTGGTTGGCAGCGACATCAGGGATGCACCTCTGCCTTCTCCTCTACCGTGTGTATTTTGGTTGCATTGCACAACAGAGATATTTTACCCAAAAGTAACATAAAAGACAAGTATTTTGATTTTTTATTTAACCCAAATATTGACATCCACTCCCTGACTTTGCAGGTAAGCTTCTTTTTTTACTCGTGATAATTTTTTAAACATTGCTTCGGCGTGTAGGGCATCATGCTGATTATCAAAGCTTTCAAAGTAAATTAAACGTATGGGATGTCGACTTTTAACCCGGGTAAACTTAGCCCCTTTACCAGCTTGATGGGTTAAAAAACGGCGATAAACATTATCACTATAACCACCGTAAAAATAGCCATCAGCAGTATAGAGCACGTAAAAGAAATACTCTTTAATCATTGCCAGGCAGGCCCATATAAGATTTCATGCATTGCTGCTGTGTACTCGTTATTATCCTGATAAGCAATCAACGGTGGCATAATCCGAACGCCACCCGGACGACCAGATTTTATCGCTTCTATTAAGACCATATTTGCTTCTCGGTCAGCCTTTCCATAGACGAACTGAATCCGCTTGGGCATTAATTTTCGAGCAGTTAAAGCCGCTAAAATTTCAGCCAAACGTTCCGGTCGGTGGACCATATAAAACTTTCCATTGTTTTTCAATAATTTGTTGGCCACCTGAACTAGAGCTGGTAAATCAATTGAAACTTCATGTCGGGCCAGCAAATAATGTTCATCATCATTGACCTTAGTTGTTTCATTCAATGGAAAATATGGAGGGTTGGATAAAACAACTTCAGCTGAACCTGGTTTGATGTCGTTAAAAATAGCCTGCATATCTGCTTGGAGAACCTGCACCCGCTTTTGGAGTTGATTAAGCACCACACTGCGCTTAGCCATAGCAGCTAATTGGGCTTGAATTTCAACCAGATAGACTGGCCCAACCGTTTTAGGTGCATAAAAAAGGCCAACTGCCCCAGTACCAGCACCCAAATCAACGGTTAATCCCCGTCCACGACCCTTAACCTGAGCAAAATGAGCCAACAAAATTGCATCCAGAGAATATGAAAACATGTCTGGATTTTGAATAATATAAATTTCTTGAGCGGGTAACCCATCAAGGCGTTCTCCCAGCTGTAAATCAGGATTAATCATTTGCGTTTCACCCCAAATATAAGTAAAATTAGTTGGATTGTAATTGAAAGGTAGCTATAATAATGAAATTTTATGATTTTATGAAAATCGTAATTACCAGTTTGGTTTGGTTAGTCAACGGACAGGTTCGTTATATGAACCGCGACCGCTTACCAAAAAACGACAATTATATTTTAGTCGGCCCGCATCGGACCTGGTGGGATCCGGTTTGGTATGCCATGGCCGCTTATCCTAAGCACTTTATTTTTATGGCTAAGGTCGAAATCTTCAAACATGCCCCAGTAAGGTGGTTTGTTTCTAAGTTGGGCGCTTTCCCAGTTGATCGTAAAAAAGTTGGTCCCAATGTTATTAAGTATCCTGTTAAGGAGCTACGCAAGGGCGATCGTTCCTTAATTATGTTTCCAAGTGGTTCCCGTCACAGTGCCAAGCTTAAATCTGGTACGATTCTCATTGCACGGATGTCTGGCAAAGCGATTGTCCCTGCCGTTTATCAGGGACCGGTTAAGTTTAGTCATTTGTTCAAACGCAATAATACCACAATTAACATTGGTACTCCGATTACCGTTGACAACAAAGGAAAACTTTCTGAAGAAGTCATTGCCAAATACAACGATCAAATCCAAGCTAGTTTTGATGAATTGGACCTAGAAATTAATCCTAACTGGGTGTATCACGATCCAAAAGCACAAAAAAAATAAGCCATTGAGCTTATTTTTTTTGTGCTTTTTGGCTTTGTTGCTTCATTTGACTCATCATTTGGTTCAACTTTTTTTGTGAAGGCTTTTGACCCATTGACATCATCATTGACTTCATCATTTCTTCTGAAATGGGTGGGTTCTTAGCTAAGTAGCTCTTCATTGTCATGCGAGCTAAGAAAAATCCTCCGACTAAACCAACTGCTAAGGCTAAAATACCAACTAGGTAAATCATAGCCGTCCTCCTTTGTTTTTATCGAAAACTTCCAGATAATTATATCATATTGCCAGTCAATACTCCGGTTAACTATAAAAAGCAGAAAAACGAACATATGTTTGATTTTTTGTTGTTTTTTCGGTAGTATTGGTATATTAGTAAACGTTAAGGAAGATTTTATGGTTAAAAGCGCGGACAGTAAACAAATTCAAGTATTACGCTTTATTCATGATAACCAGTGCAAAAACGGCTATCCCCCCACTGTACGTGAAATTGGTGAAGCAATTGGTCTATCTTCTTCTTCCACAATTCACGGTCACATTAAACGTTTAGTTGATAAGGGTTATCTTTCTAAAGACGCTAACAAACCTCGAGCCCGGGCAATTGAAGTTACCACGGCCGGATTAGAAATTTTAGGTGTTTCAGCCAATAGTGGACAAATCCCAGTGCTTGGTTTAGTTACCGCTGGTCAACCCATTTTAGCTGTCGAAGAAGAAGCTACCGAATTTTTCCCGATTCCAGATAATTTAGTTCAGTATGATGGCTCCCTCTTTATGTTAAATGTTCGTGGTGATTCAATGATTAAAATTGGTATTCTCGATGGCGACAAAGTGATTGTTCGTCAACAAACCAATGCTGACAACGGCGATGTAGTTGTAGCAATGAATGAAGATAACGAAGCCACAGTTAAGCGTTTCTTCCGCGAAGCTAATCACTATCGCCTGCAACCAGAAAATGATAGTCTAGAACCCATTATTTTAGATCAAGTTTCTATTCTTGGTAAGGTTGTTGGCCTCTACCGCGATGCGATTTATTAATTTTATCTCTACAAAAAAAGCTGACTGACAGTCTTGACTGCCAGCCAGCTTTTTCTAATTATTTTTTATACTTTTCTTCGAAGTCCGTTTCGTCAGTGATGCGTTGCGTGATTTCTTTTTCACTCATTACATTCTTAACCCCAACAACTTTAATACCTTTAGCGGCAACGTCTTTAAACATGTCTACGAAATTTAGGGGCGTAAAGACGGCATCATATTGAGCTGCTGTTGACTTACCTTCAGCAATACTAGTGTGATTAATCTTGGTAACTGGAATGCCCAGCTTTTTCATTGACTTCTCGACGTTTTTCATCATCATCAAGCTTGTTCCAGAACCATTTGCACAGGCAACTAAGATATTCATAATATATTTCCTCAATTCTTTTTTATTTAAAACAATAATTTACTTTTCCGTTTGTTCCTTGTACTCTTCGTAGTCTTCGACCATTAAGAAGTAATGCTTAGGGTCCTTACGGTATTCCAACTGCGGAATTGCCAACAAGATAATCGCGACAATAGCAACACCTGCATAGCCCAAATACTTAAGAATAACGGTAAACATTGGCCAAACCGTGTCCCAATCAAACATACCAATGTAACCACCATACTTAGCCATACCAATCCAAGTGGCAATTAGAGCTGCACCAACAACCTGAATAATACCGGATAAGAATGGTAGAATCATGGCTGCTTTAGCACCCGCCCGGTTATTGGCGATTACACCAAAGACCGCATTATCAAAGAAGAGCGGGATAAATCCGGCAATAATAATAGTTGGTGAATGGAAGAGCATCAAGGCTCCAATGGCTAGGAACTGTCCTAAGGCACCAAACAAGAAGCCAATTGTCACGGCATTTTGTTCACCAAAGGCAAAGGTTGCGGCAACATCAATACCAGGAACTGAGTTAGGTAGAATCGTGTCACTAATTCCGGTAAAGCTTTCGGTTAATTCACCAACGAAAGTCCGCACACCTAACTGCAAGATGGCCAAATTAACCGCGAAGCTTAATGAAGTCGTCATGATGTAGAAGAAGAAACTAGCATCCTTAGCCAAACCAGTTGCGCCATGGCTAGTTACATAAAGGGTTGTAAAGTAATCACGGCCCAAAACCAACATGATGATTCCAAAGAAGGCAAACATTAAGATTGCCGTAGCAACCATGTTTTCATTGAAAATACGTAGAAAACCAGGTAGTTCATAATCTTCCAAGCGCTTTGTTTCTTGATCATTATCCTTCTTATCAGCACGAAGCTTCATCTTATCTGAAATCCAGGCTACTAGGGCAATTCCAAACATTTGCTGGTGGGCAATCGCAAAGCCACCACCATCAGTTAATTCTTGGATAGGCTTGATGGTCATGTTTGAACCAACGGCCCAGTACAGACCAAGTAGCAGACCCATGACTAAGAGCACTTCAATACGGCCTAGGCTAGGAATGGCAAACAAGATAATCCAAAAGGCTGTGGCTGCTTGCTGAACCTGAACATTACCAGTCGTAAAGACGGCGCGCAACTTGGTGTATTTAGAAAAGCGCACCAACAAAATGTTAAAAACAAAGGCAATTAGCAAGAGCACCATCACATCCCCAAAGGACTTACCAAAAGTCTTCATAACTCCTTCAGTGACCGCATTTTGACCAAAATAAGGATCAATAACTGTGGCAGTTAAATGAAAACGATCCTTTAACCCAGCTAGAATTGGTCGGAAGCTTGTAACCAGGCCATTTGATCCAACAATCAAAATCATATAACCAATCGTTGCTTTCAAAAAACCGGCCAAACTATCATAAAAGGGCTTTTTCTCTAACATATAACCAATCAACACGATGAAACCAATCATGTAGGCCGGCTGAGTCAAGATATTCTTAGCAAAGAAATCCCAAATACCTAGCAGTACAGCTAGCATTGCATTCATAATCCTACTCCCCTCTCATTTATTGACTTAATTAGTCGCTTCGTACTTATCTAACACTGCCTGGTAATCGTCCATATTTTCAATGGCTGACAGAGCTTCAACCATACCATCAGTCATCAGGAGTTCCATTAGGTTTTGGATATTTTCCAGATGTTGATTCTCATCTTTAGCTGCTAAAGTAAAGAACAATTTGCCAGCCTTTTCTGGATTATTCTCCTCAAAGTAAACTGGTTCGTTAAACTTTGAAAAACTAATACCTGTATCCAAAACACCCGGACCAGTTGCTAGTGCATGAGGCATAACGACCCCAGGCGTAATCACGATATAAGCACCATTGGTTTCGACATTTTTAATGATTTCATCAACATAGACATCTGTAATCATTTGCTTTTCTTTTAAGTTTTCACTCGAAACTCGCAAAGCTGTCTGCCAATCCTGGGGCGTCTCATCGTAAATCCGCACTAAGTCGTTATCACGAAAATATTTCAACATTGTCATTTAAATTACCCATCCCCTCGCTCAAGAAACGCTCTATTTCTTGTTTTGTAAGGGCTTTCTTAATTTATTACAACCTCATTATCGCAAGCACCCCTAGTAAAAAACAGTCCCACATATCCCGACTATTTTTACCAGAATGAGACGGTCTTAAATTGGATTATGCACAAAAAAAGACTATGAATAAAATATTCATAGTCCTTTTAAATTAATTGCTTCTGATTAAATAGATAGCGGGTCCTAAAAGTGCCAACCAGATTACATCAATTAATCCATTTTTATTTTGTAAAAAATTAGCTGTGATAGCGATGATGGATACAGCAACTACAATAAAACCGCTGTATTTATTCATTCTCTTAAACTTTTCAGGGTCTTTATCTCTGACCCTAAGCTGTATAACAAATGCAATTATAATAATTAAAACGATTGGTATTAGTGATATGATCATCTATCAAGCTCCCTCGTGTTTTAATTAATGCGAAGATACACTTCCTACCGATAGTATAGCATCTTTATTTCGATTTAGTTTGAAACAAAAAAGACGTCCACTGCAGGACGTCTTTTCAATCATACATACTAAACATCAGCCTTATTTTTATCGGCCATACGGGCTAAGTAAGTCCAGATTTGTGCCCGCTTGAAACGTAGCGTTCCTTGGGCAAGGACATACAAGAGGACGACTGGTAAAATCAAGAACCAGTTTCCAGTGATCCAAATCGCAAAGATTAGGGCCGTAAAGGGACGAGCCATGACATTAAAGCTAACAATCAGAGTCGCACCAGTAGCCACGGCAATGCCATATTTAGCTAGCGCTTCAGTATACATTGGCGCCATATAGGTACCAGCATAGAGTCCCAAGCTAAACCAAACAATTGCACTGGCGAAGATTTTAGTCATATTCCCTCGGTGGATGGCTACCATCGACTCTAACATAAATGGTAAGGCAATCAAATCTACCACTGGAATCATTTTATTGCCAGGCAGAATAACCGCCAACACTAACATTACCGGCATCAAGATCATACCTGAAATCAAAGTTGCTGATTCCCCATAGCCAAGGCCATCATCAACAGCGATAAACCAGCGCTTTTTATTGGTGACACTGGCACCACTTTTTTCATCTTCCTTACGATAACGATTAGAAATCTCACTGGTAATTGGCTTGAAGGCTTTCCCAAATAAGTGGGCAATCATCGGGAAAATCGTCATTACTGTGGCTAATTGAACAGCAAAGAACAAAATTTGTCCCCAAGCCTTCAAAGAACCCAAATGATTTAAATTGGCCAAAAAACCTAAAATTAGGCCTAAAATTGCCCCAATCATTGTTGGTTCGCCAAAGATACCCATTTTTTCTTTCAACCGTTCCGGCGTAATGTTGATTTTGTTTAAACCAACCATGTTCCAAACTGGATCAAGCAAAAGTGCTGGAATAACATTTTCAATGTTTTGCATGGAAGCCGTTGTCCCGTTAGGAATCTGATAGTAGTCAGAATAACGGTCCGATTGAATTTCAGCTAACAGAAGTGAAATCAACATCAAGAAGACACTCAAACTAAATGACAGCCAAAAGTTTTTCGTTACCACGTAAGCCACGGTACCCCAAACCATAAATCCCCAATTTTGCCAGAGGTTGGTCGGAAAAAACACCTTGGTGTAACCCACTAAAAAGAGAATCGTTTCTAAGATTAATCCACCTAGGAAAAATGAAATACCCACTGGTGATTGAAAGGCCGTTAAAGCCGAAGACTGCCAACCAGTATCAACAATTGGTAAGTTTAGCCCGGTGACTTTAACCATTTGATTAATAATTTTCGTCACAACCGGTGTAAAGGAGCCGATTATCCAAGAAAATCCGGTCAAAGCAACCCCGACCAAAATAGCACTCCGAATCGCCGTTGTGATTTTTACACCCAAGACAACGGCCACTAAAAAGATGATGATTGGCACAATTACATTGTGACCTAAAGTTGTCACAAAATTCATAAATATTTCCATCGTTCATACTCCCCAAGATTTACCTTCACAAGTAAATCCCTATTCTTTGTAGTAGCCGGATGCTGTCCCCTGTAGATTACTGTATAAATTCGTATTGCGAGCATCAAAATCTAACAAACACTGTACATTGTCAAGATTTGGCTCATAACTTTGTACGGGATCATCGATAATATTTTGGGCTGCTTCATCAAAACTGGCATATTCACCCTGTTGGACTAGGACCGAAATCAAAGCTCCAATAGCTGTTGATTCAACGCTGGCGGTCTTATGAACGGGCATATTGTAAGCATCGGCTTGCATTTGATCCATGACCTTACTGTTTGTTAGGCCACCACTAATAATAACCGAAGAAATTGGCCCATTAGCTTTGAAGATTCCTAAACCTTTATTAATTTCAACAAAGAGACTGGCCATCAAGGCATAAAGCATATCTTTTCGTCGAGTAGAAAGCCCAACGTTAGAAAATGCTGCCCGAATATGTGTATCGTATACCCCAATCGATTTTCCTTTGTGGAATGGTAGAACCGCTAAATTAATATGTTGACCATAGCAATCACTCAAATCTTGATTTAGTTTATCAAAATCACGTTCACCATAAAAATTATCGATAAACCAATTTAAAATTGAAGAACAAGCCAGCAAGTCAATTTCTAAAATATATTTATTCGGATTAGCCGAAGTATTATAGATGATATTTCCGTCTAATATCTTAGGTAAGACATCCACATTTTTGATTAGATAGCCACCCGTACCGGTATTAATTGAAACTTCATCATTGGTAATACTTCCTGAACCTACAGCCGCACACTGCTGATCTCCACCAGCTGAAATTACGGGAATGCCCTTTTTTAAGCCAGTTTTTTGAGAAAATTCTTCCGTAATATAGCCACAAACATCTCCAGGGGCTGTGATTTCAGGCATCTTATTAACATCCAAGCCTAAAATTTTAAACAAATCCTGATCCCAAGTTAAATCATGAATGTTCATTAAGTTCGTCCGGCTACCATAGGTCGTGTCCGTCGTATAGGTCCCTGTCATTTGGTAGAGCAATAAAGACGGAATGTTTAACATCTTGTCCGCTTCAGTATATATTTCAGGACTTTGGTACTTAACCCAGCAAATTTTAGCCCCTAAGTACACGGCATTTAAACGACTCCCTGAGCGTTGTAAGAAGAAATCATCATAGTCACGGTACTGGTCCAAAATCTTATTAACCCGGGTGTCTTGCCACATAATTGTTTGGGCAATTGGCTGACCACCCTTAGTTGGAATTAAGGATGAACGTTGTGAAGTCATTGAAATTGCTTTAATTTCATAAGCGTTATCGCGGGCAAAAAGCGTACATTGCGCAATGATTTTAATCAGTAAATCGATAAAAATTTGTGGATCTTGGGTTACCGAACCGTCTGGTAAATATTCGGGCTTATAAGTTTGACTAACTTTATAGATTATCTTACCCGTCTTATCGTAAATGATACCGCGGATACTTGACGTACCAATATCAATAATTAAGTAGGTGTTCATGCTATTTTCTCCTAATTTTTGCTATAATGACTGCACCCATATCTATAAAAGCGCTTTCATTATATTGGAAAGAAAAGCCCATCACTTTGAATAAAATGACAGGCTCATCTTTGGCCCCTCTTAAAACAACAGGGACATTATTTGTAAATCCTGAGTTACTCTTTTTGTCCGTAGTAGGCATGGGCACCATGCTTACGATAATAGTGTTTATCTAATAAATATTGTGGTACATGCAGTTCATTGCGCGTTAATTGCAAAGCATGGTAAGCCATTTCAGCTGATACTTCCAAAACCTTAGCGTTATAAACCGATTTGGCCGGTGTTGCGCCCCAGGAAAAAGGTCCATGTTGACTAACCAAGGCAGCTGGTACAGCGTCGGGATCAATGCCCCGTTGGGCAAATTCTTTAACAATGACTTTACCGGTGTTTAGCTCGTAACCTTCTGCAATTTCTTGTTCATTTAGGGCTGGTACGGCTGGAATATCACCATAAAAAGTATCAGCATGAGTCGTGCTAACGGCTGGGATATCTAATTTAGCTGCAGCAAAAGCCACTCCCCATGGTGAATGCGTGTGCGTAATGCCACCAATATTTGGAAAATGCTTGTATAAATAAGCATGGGTCGGTGTATCACTGGATGGATTCAAATTCCCTTCAACAACCTCACCGTCCAAGTTAACAACCACCATATCTTCTGGTTTCAAAGTTTGGTAATCAACGCCGGAAGGCTTAATGACAAAGAGACCCTTGCTCCGATCAATACCAGACACGTTTCCCCAGGTAAAGGTTACTAAATCAAGCGCTGGCAATTGCATGTTGGCTTGATAAACCTCTTCTTTTAATTCTTCTAACATATGACACTCCTACTTGTAAAAACCAGCTTGAGCTAACAAATCTTGGACAAACTGTTGTGCCTCAATCACTTGCTCAATAGCATCCGCATCATGTTCGGACCACATCTCAATCGTCAGTGTTCCTTGATAACCAATCCGCTTCAACGTTTTAAATAGACCTAAAAAGTTAACTTCTCCGCGACCAAAGGGCACGTTTTTAAATTTACCGGGCGTAGTTTCTGTTACTTTGTACGTGTCTTTAACATGAATGGCCACGATACTGTCTAAACCATCGGCCAAATCTTGCCCAGGAACATTTTCTGGCCAAGCCGAGATATTCCCTAAGTCAGGATAGGCTTGTAGCCAAGGGGATCGTACTGATTGCTTAATTTCTTGAACTTTGGCCACTGAATTAATGAAAGGATCATCCATCGTTTCAATAGCAATCATAATTTGATTTTCAGCCGCAAAATCAACTACCCGTTGCAGATTCTCGATAAAAAGCTCCCGAGTTAAATCGTTTTTTTCGCCATAATATTCGTCATAGCCAGCGATTTGAATATTACGAATACCCAAATCACGGGCTAAAATAATGGCCTTTTGACAAATTAAATAGGACTTTTCAGCAATATCGCCCTCTTCAGATCCCAGCGGAAACTTTCTCAAACCAGACAACATCATCGTGTCAATCGGCAAATCCACGGCATACATGTCCTGAACTAAGTCCCAACGTTGCTGCCTGGTCCAATCCAAACGACCTAAACGCTCATCGGTTTCATCAACTGACATTTCAATAAAATCAAAGCCTTGGTTCTTGGCTAATTGCAATTTTTCACGCCAAGTCATGGCAAACGGTAGTGATTTTTCATTAATTCCAAGCTTTACCATAGTCTTTAGTTCCAGTACTTTTTAATCTCATCTTGGAAACTCTGAGCGGCAGCGGCTGGATCTTCTTGTCCAGTAATTGCACGACCAGCAATAAAGGTATAAACGGGCACGCCTTCAAATAACTTAATCGTATCGAGGTTTAAACCACCGGTAACTGAAACTTTGAAGCCCATTTCAATAAACTTTTTAACAATGTTTAAATCTTTTTCACCCCAAACTTCACCGGCTAACAAGGCATCACGGCTTTGGTGATAGATGACCTGTTCAATCCCAATTTCTTTCCATTGAGCAGCACGGTCCCAGTCCCAAGCGGAATACAATTCAACTTGAATGCCGTCTAAGACTGACTTAGCTGACTTCATGGTTGCAACCGTAGCTGAATCAATGACTGTCATTAAGTCCGCCCCAGCATCTTTAGAGTTCTGAGCGACTGTTGAACCAGCATCGGCACACTTAGTATCTGAAGCAATAATCTTATCGGGGAACATGGCCCGCAAGACACTGATTGCTTCTTGTCCAGCTTGCAATTCCAAAATGGTTCCAACTTCAACAATATCAACAATCGGACCAGCAAAGTGGGCAATACGTGCAGCTTCAGCTAAAGTATTTTGATCTAAGGCAATTTGTAAATTAGGCTTTCTCATAATATTTCTCCTTACAAGAATGATGGGAATGGTAGGTCGTTGTCCTTAGAGAAGACATCGGCAAAACCACGGTCATAGTGGAATTGAATCTTATTTTTATCCTGAGGGAAGGTATAACTTCCACCAACCTTCCAAACGAATGGATGGAACTTATAGTCCAAGGTATCCTTCTTCATCGCCCACAACTTCACGATTTCTTGTGGGTCAGCATCAAAGTTTGACCAGATATCGTAGTGAACTGGAATGACAACCTTAGTTTTCAAGTCTTCGGCTGAACGTAATACATCAATCGAAGTTACCTTATCGGTAATACCACGGGGATTTTCACCATAGTTGATGATTTCCACATCGACATCATTTTCGTTACCGTGCTTAGCAAACATGTTTGACATGTGTGAATCAGCAGCGTGGTAAAGATTTCCACCAGAAGTCTTCAACAAGTAGTTAACGGCAATTTCATTCATATCCTGTGGCAATGAGCCCTTAATCGTTACATCGGAATCAACAGTTAAGAGAGCAGTCCGGTCAAAGGCTTCCAAAGCTTTGATCGTAACGGACTTAATCTTAACTTCATCCCCAGGGTGGACAACGATGGTCCGATCACTAGGTACGCCCCAGCTCTCCCAAATATCAACAACTGCTTGAGGGCCGATAAATTTGGTTTCAGGACCGCTATTTTGTAAAACGGCGGCAGCGGTATTGATATCCAAATGGTCCGAGTGAATGTGGGTTACTAGTAAGGCATCAACATTCTTAACCGCATATGGATCAATCACAAAGGGTTGCAAGCGCAAGTTAGGTTGCAAGTTTTGCACCCCGCTCATGCGCATCATTTGATGGCCATCCTTCATCTTGCCGTTACCGTGGCTTTGCTTACCAGTACCATTCCAAAGATCAACCAAGATATTGGTATCTTCATGGGTCTTCAACCAAATACCATTGTTAGCCAACCACCACATCCGGAAATTGCCTTCAGGTACTTTTGAAGCTTCAATTTCTTCATTCAACCAAGTTCCCCATTCAGGGAAAGTATTTTGAATCCAATTCTCACGAGTTGCTTCTTGAATATTCTTTGGCTTTGCCATAATAAATTTCCTTTCAGTTCACACTCAGTAGCGTTTTGTCATGTAAGCGCATACCTTCTTGGCGACAACTGAATTATCAAATAAACAAAATAAAAAAAACAGTCTCATTTGCTCACAAAGAGACTGCTTGAATGAGACTGTTGAGCCTATTCGTTAGGCTATATACTTTAGATAGATTAATCAACTTTTCCTTTTATAGGAGCTGTGGAGGACCTTTGAATGCAACTAACAGACCTAGTTTATTCAAACTTTATTGGCTATTTAGCCACTCAAATTAAGTTACCCCGGGTGAGTATTATTTCTAATCAGTTAAACCTGTCAAACCGCAAGGTTTATTCCCTACTTCAAAAAGCTAATTTAGAATTAAAATCATCACATCAAACTTTTTTGGCAACTGGCCAAGAAATTTCTAAAGATCAAATTACGATTTTACAAAGAAAACTATTAAAATATCCGGTTACCGACAGCATTAATTCTTATCAACGCCAGTTAATGATTGACATTTGTATGTCCCTACCTAATCAAAAATGGACGATTTCTAAATTTCAAATGGTTTTTGAAGTTTCTAGAAATACCATTTTACGAGATATTGCCAAGCTCAAAGAACGTAAGAATTTCAGTCCAGTCTTTAATAAAAAAGATGGCTTCACCTATAGCGAATCCATCTATTCTCTGCTGGTTCATGCCTACAATAAACTAGTATTACTGCAACATCAGCATGGTTCCTTAGCCTATTTTGTCAGTACATTGTATGATGATGTCAACTACCAAGATTACTTATCAATGAGTGAAGGGCTGCAAAAGGAATATCAAAAATTACTGGGTAAAACGATATCAGGTGCTAGTGCCTTAACTCTCTCGGTTTTTATCGTCTTGGCTTCCTTGTATGAAACGGCCCATCCAATTCAATCCCCAGATGAAATTTTTAATAGTCAAGACATCCAGGCCCTGACCAGCCGGCAAGAATTCAATGTTATTCAACAGTTCATGCCAATTGTTACCCAGGTAACTGAAAGCAATATTTCGGAATCGCTACAATTATTTTTAACCCTGCAGTTACTTAGTTTAACCAAAGAACATGATGGTCACTTCAATGCCCAGTCCTTTCAAGATTTACTAATTTTAAGTGAACAAATTGTAGATTCTTTTTTGGCAATGTCTGGTACTGATATTAATAATAATCGCGTAGAAAAAAATCAACTAGTACGGGAAATTCAAACTCAATTGAAGCCGTTTTGGTTTGCTACTCGTTTTCAAAGCGTGAACGTTCACGAATATTTGTACCATGAATCTCACTTTGAAAAGTATGTGCAAGAGGCACTTACTCAAGAAAAATCATTAAATTTGTATCATAGTTTATTTCCGATGGGTCTTTCCAATGATCAGATTACGATTTTGGCCATGATTTTGTACAACTACAATCTCAATCATCGGCCGATTAAAAAGTTAAATTTACTGATTTTAACTTCCCTGCCGGTCTATAGCCAAAATCTAATTAAAGCCTTTATTGAAAAATGTACGTTGGTACCAGTGAATTTAACCCTTAAAAGTTTAAATAATTATGATTACATTACTAACTATGTCGAATCCTACGATTTAATCATTACCGAATCAATGGAAATTAAGCTTAATTCCCCAACTTTTTTAATCGGAAACGAGTTAACCAATAGGGAATTAAACCGTCTCAAGAATGTCTTATCTCAAATTTATTTAACGGAGGCCTGATAATGTCAGCTATTAAACTTATTGCCCTAGATATGGACAACACCCTACTTCTTCCCGATAAAACCTTATCCAATCAAAATCAAAAAGTGTTAACGGCTCTACAAAAAAAGGGGATTAAAATCGTCCTTACCACCGGACGTCCCTTTCCCAATGTTAAGCCCTTTATTGAACCACTCAATTTAATTAATGATGACTTCGTAATTTTATTTAACGGCTCCCTAATTCTAGATCTAGCCGCCCAAGAACCCTTATTTAATCAGCCTTTTTATTTAGATGAATTATCCTCCGTCTTAAATCTAATTCATAATTTAAATTTGCCAGTGGATTTAATTAGCCAGGATCACGTTTATGCCATCAAAGAATATGGTCAATCAGCCTATATTGATTTTGTTGGCAATCTAATCGATTATAGTCTCACGGGACTGGACCAAATTCCGATGGGCACAACCTTTAATAAATTTCTCGTTTGTGCCGATGAAAGTCAATTGGATTATCTAGAGGACGTACTAGCCAAAACACCAATATTGACTAAGAATTTGAATATGATGCGTTCGCGGCGAACTCTATTGGAATTCATGCCCAAGGGCGTTGACAAGGGCAATGCCTTAAAATATCTCTTGCACCATCTTGGCTTGAAGCCGGCTAATTTAATGGCTTTTGGTGATGAGGAAAACGACCGTTCGATGCTTCAACTGGCCCATGTCAGTGTTGCAATGGATAATGCCATTCCCAGTATCAAAGCCATCACAACTGATGTAACTAGCAGTAATGCCGATGACGGAGTTGCCCAGTTTTTAACTAAATATTTCAAACTTGAATCGTTTCAATCATAACTAGACCATTGATTTTTTAAAAATTACAAATTGGTTTGTATTACAATTGGTATAGCTATATAATATCCTTGTTCTCCTTATTAAAAAGCTCGAATAAGGATAAGGAGGTATTAATTATCAAACTTAAATTATTTTTAGATATGGACAATACCATTGTTGATACCCTACCCGTTTTAAATCAAAGTAATCACGATTTAGACCAGTATGGGGTCACTAAACCCGATCAAATTCCCGGGATTTTTCGTAACTTAGCTAGCCTTCCGGGATCTATTGACGGTATTAACCAACTAACTAAATATTACGACCTCTACATTTTATCAACGGCACCTTGGTACAACTCTAGTGCCTGGCAGGATAAATTAGAATGGTTGGCTGAACATTTTGGCAACGATGCTAGGAGTCCTTTTTATAAAAAGGTCGTGCTAGCTCATCAAAAGGATTTAGTCAAAAATAGCGACGCCATTTTACTTGATGACCGCCCCTATCATGGAGCTAGTGCTTGGAATGACGCCCAACTCGACAGTTTTTGGCTTCAGTATGGCTATGATCAGCACTTAGTTTGGCAAGATCAATTAGTTCCTTTCTTAATTGAAATTGCCAAAACACCGGGAAATAGCTTACACAGCCGAATCAATACCGCTAATCACAACCATCACTACGACTTGCATAGCCCCAATGATGACTTTAAAAAAGAAGGATGGGAATAAAAATGACAATTGTAGCTGCAAAAGAAATGGTTCAACAAGCACGTGACCATGGGTACGCCATCAGTGCTTTTAACACTAATAACCTTGAATGGACGGAAGCCATTTTACGAACGGCCCAAGCCCAACAAGCACCCACAATCATAGCTGCATCCATGGGTGCCATCAAATATATGGGTGGTTATCACACGGTTGCAAATTTAATCCGTAATTTAGATCAAGAACTCAATATTACTGTTCCCATTGCCATTCATCTTGATCATGGTGATTTTGAAGCGGCTAAGGCAGCGATTCAGGCTGATTTTACTTCGATCATGTTTGATGGTTCTAATCTTCCGCTAGCTGAAAATCTTTCTAAAACCAATGAAATCGTAGCCCTAGCCCATGCTCGCAACATTTCCGTTGAAGCCGAAGTTGGCACCATCGGTGGCGAAGAAGATGGCATTATTGGCAATGGCGAAATCGCTTCAGTTAAAGATGCACTTACCATGGCGGCTACTGGTATCGATTTTTTAGCTGCTGGAATTGGTAATATCCATGGTCAATACCCGGCCAATTGGACTGGTCTAAAACTAGACCATCTTCGGGAATTAACTCAGGCTGTTGACGCTGCCAGCGGCTATAAAATGCCATTTGTTTTACATGGTGGTTCAGGTATTCCTGATAACCAAATCAAACGGGCGATCGAGCTTGGCATTGCCAAAGTAAACGTAAATACTGAAGCTCAGTTAGCCTTTCACCAGGGCCTACGTGACTTTATTTTAAGTAATCAAGATTTAGAAGGTAAAAATTATGACCCCCGTAAACTCTTAGCACCTGGCATTCAGGGCATTGAAACAGCCCTGGCCGAACGAATTGCCGTTTTTGGCAATGGTAATCGTATTTAAAATAGTACAAAAAAGGTGTTAGTCATTTTAAAATGACTAACACCTTTTTTTATTGCCATGCTTGTGGGTTTTGTCGCCACTGGGCCAAGCTAGTTAAATCACTTTCGCTCAACTGACCTGATTTTTGAGCCATAGCCATTAATTCACTAAAAGTTGTCAATGGATAGAAAGGAATTTGAGCTGCTTCAAAATTAACCTGACTAGCTGGTAACTCGTAGGAGAAAATCGATACCACACCAACGACCTGTCCGCCACTGGCATTAACGGCTTTAGCCGCTGCTAAGACCGAACCACCTGTTGAAATCAAATCATCAATTAAAACTAAGCGTTTCCCCTCAATGGCGGCTCCTTCGCTTTGCCGACCAGCTCCATGATCTTTAGGCTTAGAACGCACATAAACCATGGGTTTTTCCAACAGATCAGCCACCCAAGCCGCATGAGGAATTCCGGCTGTGGCCACCCCACCAATAATATCAACCTGATCGAATTTTTCGGCAATTAATTCCGTTAAACCACGGGCAAGCCGCTGGCGAATCGTTGGAAAACCAATTGTTAAACGATTATCAGTATAGATTGGACTTTGAATCCCCGATGCCCAAGTAAAGGGCTTTTGTGGTGAGAATTTAACAGCCCCAATATCTAACAAATCTTGGGCAACTTGCGCTTTAATATCAGTCATTTTCGCTCCATTCTTTTACTACGCGTTGATAAGCGGCTACTGGGTCGCTAGCCTGGGTAATACTTCGGCCAACGACAATCCCATTTGATCCTAATTTGTGAGCTTGATTGGGACTAGCAACCCGATTTTGATCCTGATGGTCATCGCCTGTTAAACGAATTCCGGGTGTAATTTTCAAGAAACTAGCTGGTAACTGCTGATTGATTAGCTCTGCCTCCCAGGCTGAACAAATCACCCCTGCTACTTTAGCTTGAGCGGACAGCTGGCTTAGATGAACCACACTTTGAGCTAATGTCTGCTGACTTTGCGAAACTAACTGGTATTCTGTTTCACTAAAAGAAGTTAACTGAGTCACGGCTAGTAATTTTAAACTAGCTGGCGCACTTTGATGAGCAGCGGCCAACATAGTAGGCCCTCCAGCGGCATGCAGGGTTAAATAATCAACACCTAAAGCAGCCACTGATTCAACCGCTTTAGCCACTGTATTAGGAATATCATATAATTTTAAATCCAAAAAAATTGGAAAACCGGCAGCTTTAATTTCTCGGACAAAGTCAGGACCGGTAGCATAAAATAATTCCATCCCTATTTTGACGGCTGGCTTTAACTTAGCCGCATCAAATAAATTTAAAAATTCACGTGTTGGTTCAGCACCAGGAAAATCTAGCGCTATAAATACTGGTCCAGCCATCATAACTCCTATCACTTTTTATAATTCAGTTACGGTTAAACTTTGACTTTCTAGGACATCGAGGAAGGCTCGGACTGTGTCAAAGGCTGTGAAAAGTGGCAAACCATTTTCAATTGCGGCTGCTCGAATTTTTTGACCATCTTCCTCGGCCCGGTCATCAACAGGAGTCGTGTTAATCACCACCTGAATGCGCTGATCTTGCATAGCAGTCACCGGATTATTAGCTGATTCGCCGAGTTTATCCAAGCGTTCCACCGGTAAATTATGCTTCGTAAAGTAATCGGCCGTTCCAGCAGTGGCATAAACAAAGTAGCCCAAATTGCGGAAACGCTCAGCCAAAGCTAAAGCTTCAGCCTTGTCCCGGTCGGCGACCGTAAAGAGCACGTTACCATACTTTGGCACTTGAATACCAGCGGCCACAAAGGCCTTATAGAGCGCTTTAGGCAAAGTGAAATCAGAGCCCATTACCTCTCCGGTGGACTTCATTTCAGGTCCCAAAAGTGAATCAACCAAGGGTAACTTAGTAAAGGAGAAAATCGGAGCCTTGACATGTACCATTTCGCCACTAGGTACCAGGCCGGTCGTCAAACCTAAATCAGCCAATTTTTCACCCAGCATCACTCGAGTTGCTAATTGTGCTAGGGGCAGCTTAGTTACTTTAGAAATAAAGGGTACCGTTCGCGACGCTCGCGGATTAACTTCGATGACATAGGCTTGATTCTCATGAATCACAAATTGAACGTTCATTAAACCAATTGTACCCAGTTTAATTGCTAAACTCGTGGCCGCTGCCACCATTTCATCTTGAACTTTTTGTGAAAGACTTTGCGGTGGATAAACAGACATGGAATCACCCGAATGAACACCTGCTCGTTCAATATGTTCCATAATACCTGGCACCACAGTAGTCGTACCATCTGACAAGACATCCACTTCGGCTTCTTTCCCAGTTAGATAAGAATCAATTAAAACCGGATGATCATGGGAAACCTTAACCGCCCGCTTCATATAATCTTTTAATTCATCATCGTCAACAACAATTTCCATGGCCCGACCACCCAGCACATAAGAAGGTCGAATCAAAACCGGATAACCAATTTCTTGGGCTGCTGCTAGGGCCTGGTCAACCGTCGTAGCCGTTTTACCCTTAGGTTGTGGCAGCTGCAATTCCTGAATTACCTGGTTAAAGGCTTCTCGATCTTCGGCCCGATTCAAATCAGTAACGGAAGTGCCTAGAATTTTAACGCCCGCTTCATCTAGACCAGCGGCTAAGTTGATGGCTGTTTGGCCACCAAATTGTACTACTACACCGGCTGGCTGTTCTAAATCAGTGACATTCAAAACATCTTCTAAGGTTAGCGGTTCAAAGTACAATTTATCTGAAATTGAAAAGTCAGTTGAAACCGTTTCAGGATTAGAATTCATGATAATGGCTTCATAGCCAGCCGCCTGAATGGCCTTAACGGCATGCACCGTAGTGTAATCAAACTCGACTCCCTGACCAATCCGAATTGGTCCTGAACCCAAAACCAAAATTCTTGGCTTTTGGGCGACAACGGATTCATTTTCCTGTTCATAAGTTGCGTAATAGTACGGTGTTTGTGACTCAAATTCAGCCGCAGCCGTATCAACCATCTTATAAACAGGTAAAATACCATTTTCTTTACGGAAATCACGAACGACCTGCGCATCCACCCAATCCCATAACTGCGCAATCGTTGTATCGGCGAAGCCATTTTGCTTAGCGTAGCGCAAATAATCAACATCATCGACATGCTGCGGTAATTCAGCCTCAATCTCAACAACATGTAAGACCTTGTCTAAGAAGAATAAGTCAATCTTAGTTTTGGCATGGATTTCTTCCACCGTCACGCCACGCCGCATTAGCTCGGCCAAGCGGAACAAACGATCATCTTCAGCTGGCATCAAGCTCTCTAACAAACCTGCTGTCGACCAGTCTTCAAAGCGAAGCTCATTAAGCCCATCAACCCCAATTTCTAAGGAACGCACTGCTTTTAAGAGAGCTTCTTCAAAGTTACGGCCAATGGCCATCACCTCTCCCGTCGCCTTCATTTGCGTACCTAAATGCCGATCGGCTGTCACAAATTTATCAAAAGGCCAACGTGGAATTTTAACCACCACATAATCCAAGGCTGGTTCAAATTCGGCCTTAGTTGTTCCAGTCACGGGGTTCATAATTTCATCCAAAGTTAAGCCAACAGCAATTTTAGCCGAAACCTTGGCAATTGGATAACCAGTTGCCTTGGAAGCCAAAGCCGATGACCGAGAAACTCGTGGATTTACTTCAATAATGTAATATTCATAAGAAGCGGGATTGAGCGCCATTTGAATATTAACCCCACCCTCAATTTTGAGGGCCCGGATAATTTTCAAAGCAGCATTGCGCATCATTTGCAATTCACGATCAGACAAAGTTTGGACTGGGGCGGTCACAATTGAATCGCCAGTGTGCACACCAACCGGATCAAAGTTTTCCATGGAGGCCACAATCAAGGCATTGTCGTGACTGTCACGCATGACTTCGAATTCAATTTCCTTCCAGCCAGCGATTGAACGTTCAATCAACACCTGAGTAACTGGTGAAAGTTCCAAACCATTTTCAGCAATGGTAATCAATTCGGCTTCATCTTCGGCAATGCCTCCACCGGTTCCACCTAGGGTATAGGCTGGCCGAACAATCACTGGATAGCCAACCTCATTGGCAAAGGCCACGGCCTCATCTACCTGGGTGGCAATGACTGATTCAGGAACGGGTTCATTTAGCGCTTCCATCAATTCCTTGAAGTCTTTGCGATCCTCGGCCTGTTCAATGGCCGTCAACTTGGTCCCGAGTAGCTCAACGTCCAATTCTTTTAAAATACCAGCCTCAGCTAAATCTTTGGCTAAATTTAAGCCAGTCTGGCCACCCAAGGTTGGCAGCAGGGCATCTGGCCGTTCTTTTCGAATAATCCGGTCTAAAAATTCAACCGTCAAGGGTTCGATGTAAATCTTATCAGCGATTTCAGTATCGGTCATAATCGTAGCTGGATTAGAGTTGACCAATACGACCTGATAACCTTCTTCTTTTAAAGAAAGCGCCGCCTGAGTTCCAGAATAATCAAATTCAGCGGCCTGGCCAATCACAATTGGTCCCGAACCGATAACTAAAATTTTTTGGATGTCTGTCCGCTTTGGCATTACTTATCCCCCTGCTTATTTTGTTCAATCATGGTTAAGAAATCATCGAAAAGATATTCAGCATCATGTGGACCTGGTGCAGCATCCGGATGGAACTGGACTGAAAAGGCCGGGTGATTCTTTAAGGTCAAACCTTCAACGGTTCCATCATTAATTTCTTCATGGGTCACAATCAAGTTAGTATCTTTCAAACTATCACGATCAACCGCATAACCATGATTTTGCGAAGTAAAGTCCATCCGCTTCTTGCCCTTGGTCGCAATGGCGTGATTAAAGCCCCGATGGCCAAACTTCATCTTGTAAGTGGAAGCCCCATTGGCCATGGCAAAGAGCTGATGCCCTAAACAAATGCCCATAACTGGTAGTTCTTCTTGAAGTTCACAAATAACTGGCAACACTTCTTGCACATCTTGAGGATCTCCAGGTCCATTCGAAAGCATAATACCATCAGGATGAGCGGCCAAAATCGTCTTGGCATCTGTGTCAGCCGGAAAAACAATCACATTCACATCTCGTTTAGCCAAAGAACGCAGAATTGAATTTTTAAGGCCAAAATCAATTAAGGCAACTGTAACACCTTGATTAGGATTTAAATATTGGGTCTTGGTCGTAGCTTGTTCAACACGATCATGCTTAGGATCAAATTCCTTTAATGCTTGGAAAACTTCATCGGTTACTTCATCAACTAAGGCCGCTTTCATGCTGCCTTCTTGGCGGAGTTCCTTGGTCAATGCCCGCGTATCGACCCCAGTTAAACCAGGTAAATCATTTTCCTCAGCCCACTGTGGTAGTGACATCATTTCCCGCCAATTACTTGGTCGACGGGCAATTTCATGGACGACAATCGCAGCAGCAGCCGGTTTGATACTTTCAAAATCATCACGATTAATACCGTAATTTCCAATCAAAGGGTAAGTAAAGACAATAATCTCACCGCGATAAGAAAGATCGGTAATTGACTCTTGATAACCCGACATCCCAGTATTAAACACTAATTCGGCGTAAACATCTTTCTTTGAGCCAAAAGCCTGTCCTGCATAAACCGAACCATTCTCCAGTACCAAATAACGTTTTTCCATGCTTAATTCCTTTCAAATACTTGCTGTCCGGCTACCCAAGTGGCGACCGTGGTCCCATAAACTGACCAACCAATAAAGGGTGAATTACGACCCTTGGAGTAGAATTGATCGGCCGTAATTTCGGCTTGATTCTCTAAGTCAAAAAGTGCTAAATCAGCCCTTACTCCAGCTTTAATTTCCGTTGGAGCGGATAAGTTGAAGGCCTGAACTGGTTTTACCAACATCCGATCAACCAAGGTTGCCAAATCCATTACTCGCGATTGGACTAGATGGGTGTACATCAAGGCAAAACTAGTCTCAATACCCGTAATCCCAAAGGGTGCCTGGCGCATACTTTGGGCCTTTTCTTCACTCGTATGGGGGGCATGATCCGTGGCAATCATATCAATCGTGCCATCCAACAAACCAGCAATTAAAGCTTGACGATCATCTTCTGAACGCAAAGGTGGATTCATCTTTAAGAGCGCATCGTCCTCGGTAATGTCATTTTCCGATAGTAATAAATGGTGCGGTGAAACTTCGGCAGTCACTTTGATTCCGGCTTGTTTGGCCAGACGAACCAGTTCAACCGATGTTTTAGTAGAAATATGGGCGACGTGATAGTGAACCCCAGTCGCTTGGGCTAGCACTAAATCTCGGGCTAATTGAGAACTTTCAGCCAAAGGTGTAATTCCTGGTAAACCAAGTTCTACAGCCCGTTTGCCAGCATTCATCACCCCACCATGAAGCATGGAATCATCTTCCAAATGGGCCGATAAAGGTTTATTAACCAAGGCAGCTGCCTGCATGGCTTGGTACATTGTCTCAGCCATTTGCACCCCCTTACCATCATTGGTAAAAGCTACTGCCCCAGCTGCGGCCATATCTTTAATATCAGCAACTTCAGTGGCGGTCAAATCTGCAGAAATCGCACCGTACTGACCTACATGGATCACACCATCAGCTTGATTACGGTGAATTTGAGCCTCCAATTTGGCCACCGTATCAGGTACTGGATTTAAGTTTGGCATAGCTAAGACGGTAGTAAATCCTCCGGCCGCAGCTGCCATTGAACCAGTTTTAATCGTTTCTTTTTCAGTGTAGCCCGGATCACGAAAGTGTACGTGCACATCAACTAATCCCGGCGTTAGAAAGGAGCCATGAGCGGAATATACTGTCATACCTGCTTTAGGTGTAATTGTCGGTGCAACTTCAACAATTTTTCCTTGATCTACTAACACATCTCGGGTTACCAAGGCTCCCTGGTTTAAAATCTGAGCTTCCTTAATTAATTGCATCTGCTACCTCCGATTGAATACTTTCTAGCATGGCCATGCGGGCATAAACCCCGTTAGTCATTTGTTCAAATATCTTTGATTTAGGTGCTTCAACTAAATCACTAGCAATTTCCACATCGCGATTCACCGGACCGGGATGCATGATAATGGCGTTATCTCGTAATCTTTGGTAACGTTCCTGGGTCAATCCATAAGCTTGGTGGTACTGTAAGGCTGAAAAGGACTGATTTTCTTGATTAGTAATCCGCTCATGTTGTACTCGCAAGAACATCAAGACATCGACTTGATCCAATTGGTCATCCAAATCAACATAGTCCCCAAACTTTTCAAATGTCGAATCATGCCAAATCTCAGGCCCACTTAACGTAATGCTAGCCCCCAAACGCTGGAAAATTTCAGCATTGGAATGAGCCACGCGCGAATGAGCAAGATCACCAACAATCCGAATCTTAAGTCCTTGGAAATGGCCAAAATGTTCGTAAATCGTTACTAAATCCAACAGGCTTTGGGAAGGATGCTGCCCACTACCATCCCCAGCATTGACTAGGGTTGGTAAGGGATGACGACCATCATCTAAATGTTCATACCAAGCAGTTTGGGCATGGCGAACTACCGCTACATCAACGCCAATAGCCTTAATCGTTTTCAAGGTATCTGCTAAACTCTCGCCTTTTGACATAGAACTATTTTGCGGATTAATGTCAATGACCTGCCAACCTAAACGATGTTCAGCCATTTGAAAACTAGTCGCGGTTCGTGTTGAATTTTCAAAGAATAAATTAGCCACCGTGTATGTTTGACCGACAGGTTGTGCCCCTTGTTTAAGGGCCAGCGAACGCTCCACCAAAGCTATAATTTGCTTCGTTGATTGCGCGTTGATATTTAGAAAATGAGCCATTGGATTCCTTTCTGATTATAAAAAAGCCAAGCAGATAGTGCTACCTGCTTGGCTAAAAAGAATTACGAGGATCCAGTTAGGCCTTGTAATTAATTGAACTCCTTGCAGGCCTCGCAGGACCTGATTAAAGGTTTTATAATTTTATTAAATATAACACGGATATAAATCTATAACAAGTGGCCTACTGATACCTAAAAAGTCCCGACCACTTTACCCCGAATATCTTTTTGTGCTACGAAACCAAAATAGCGACTATCATTGGATTGAGAGCGTTTATCCCCTAGTACAAAATATTTTCCAGCTGGTACTCGTTCTTGATGACGATCCCCACTTTTCCATAATGAACTCTCGGATAAGGTCTTTAAGTCCCAGGGATCACCGAAAATTAATTCGGTTCCACTTCCTTTTTCTTGACTACTGAGATAGGTTTGTGGGACTAATTTTTGATTTACATATAGTGCTCCCTGATGATAAGCAACTGTATCACCAGGGAGGCCAATTACCCGTTGGACATAATTATTAGCTTTTCCCTGCCGAGCATCAATTCCACGAGCGGCAAAGTTAACCAGATCTCCCCGTTGAATCTTAGTCAAACGATTAATAAAAACATACTGATGATTTTTAAGGGTTGGCGCCATCGCATTACCCTGAACCAGACTGGCGGTAAAAATAAAACGATGAATTAACCAACCAACCACGAGGGCAGCTAAAATCAAAAGCAAGTACTGCTTAGTAAATTTTACGATGCTGGGCCATATTTTTTTTACTTTTTCCATAGAATTATTTTTAAAGAAAAAGCAATTCGATTGAATTGCTTTTACAATATTATTACTTATTGAGCTGCATAGGCCTCTGAAATTGGCTTAGTAACGATGTCGTTTAATTCACCCAACAAGCTATTTAGAGCCTGTTCAGCAGCCATCAATCCTTTAATCAATTCGTTTTCTTGTACTTGCTTAGCAACAGCATCCCATTCTTTTTCTTGTTCAGGAGCAGGAGTTTCTTGAGCCTGCATCATTTGTTGCACCTTCATTTGAATGCCTTGGAATTGTTCAAACAAAGCCTTAGCTTCAACATCAGCCTTCACGGCTGAAAAAGCATTTTGCCAAGTAATATACTGATCAGTTTCAGTTAAAACATTAGCCATTTCGTTTGCATTATCGTAAATATTTACTGTCATTTGACTAGTCCCTTCTAACTCTTAAAATTATCTTCTTGTACTCATGGCTAATTACCTAGCCAACTCCTAATAGTATCCCATACTTTATTAGCACCATCAACCGTTTTATTGACCCCATCGTTAATTGCATTTTGGGCGTTGCTAGCCCAATCTTGCTTATTATCGCTGTTATTTTTATTACTATCACTAGCAGGCTTATTGGGATTAGTTACGGTGAAATTGCGTTCATCAGTATTAGGCAGAATTTGACCCATTGAAGTTTTTACCAATGGCCCAATTGTTCCCATCAAGCCAAGTGGCAGAGAATTAGGACTGCTTCCTTCTAATCCCATCCAACTAACCTGCACCACATCACGCGTATAGGCCACTGCCCATGAATCTTTCGATGAGTTAGCATTGTTAGGATCATTGGGATTTTCAGTTGTTCCGGTCTTACCAGCAATGGTATAACCACTTGGTGCAGCACCAGCACCTGTTCCATTAGTATAGGTACCTAACATCATCCGAGTCATGTTGTCAGCAACCTTACTACTAATCACCTGTTTTTGTTTGTAGTCCGGTTGGCTAACAACCACTTTGCCAGAAGAATCAACAATCTTATTGATGTAATGTGCCTGGCTCATCGTCCCATCATTAGCAAAGGCCGTGTAAGCCTGCGCCATATCTTGTGGTGAGACCCCCTTGGTCAAACCACCCAAGGCCAATGCATAATTCTTATCATCGTTCGTAACTGGTAGGCCAAACTTCTGGGCACTATCAAAACCAACATTGACACCCAATTTATTTAGTAAGTAAACCGCCGGAATATTGTAGGAATGCTCCAGTGCTTGATACATAGTTACATCACCAGTTTGCACATTTAAGGCATTATTAGGTGAATAACCATTGGTTCCAAAGCTTAACTGATGGTTAGGTAACTTACTGTCAATCGTATAACCAGCCTCTAACGCTGGTGCATAGACAACAATTGGCTTAATAATTGACCCAGGTTGCAGTCGGGATTGATTAGCCCGATTGAAACCTCGGAAAGTATGAGTAGTTTCCCGGCCACCAATCACCGCCCGAACGCCACCGCTTTGCGCATTTAACACTATGGTAGCAGCCTGAGCTTCACTTTGGCTATTAAACAGGGCGTTATTTTGATAGTCATTTTGTAGATTTTGCTGATCCTTTTGGTTCAGCGTCGTATAAATCTTATACCCATGATTCATGATGTCTTTTTCATCTAGGCCATATTTGTTAACAGCTTCGGCGATTACAGAATCAAAGAACCAAGGATAACGATAGGAATCATCACCAGTATAAGTATCATTTAAAACAATTGGCGTGGCTTTAGCTTGAGCAGCTTCCTGACTGGTTAACTTTTTATTCTCAACCATGGTCTGAATAACTAAATCCCGCCGACTTTTAGATCGATCGGGATGATCAATCGGATTAAAGCCACTAGGATTAGTTAACATCCCAGCCAAAGTAGCGGCTTGGGCCGTCGTTAATTCACTAGCATGAACCCCAAAATACTTTTGGGAAGCATCTTCGACCCCCCAGACACCATTTCCAAACCATGAATTATTCAAATACATGGTTAAAATAGCATCCTTAGAATAAACTTGTTCTACCTGCATGGATAAGAAAATTTCCTTAAGCTTACGGGAAAAAGTTTGTTCCTGAGTCAAATAGGCGTTTTTAACCAACTGCTGCGTAATGGTCGATCCACCACCCGAAATGACATGGGAACCAGTCAGACGGTTTCGAACAAAAAGAAAAACTGCTCGTCCTAGGCCCTTAATCGAGAAACCATGTTCGTGGTAGAAATTACGATCTTCAACCGATAACACCGCGTCACGCATATTTTGTGAAATCTGGTTATATTTAACGTAAGTACCTTTTTGAGAATATAACTCCCCCGCCATCTGGCCACTATTATCATAGATATTAGTTGTCTGCGACAGGTTCGCTTCTAATTTTTGGACATGAGCCGTCTTAGCAATGGTCACCAAATAAAGACTAACCACTAAAAACAAAGCCAAAAAGCTGACGATCAATAAACGTCCCAGTTGCCATCGGTCCCAGAAAGCCTTTAGACTCTGCTGAAACTTAGGCCACCCTATTAAAGAGTTTGTTTTTTTCATACTTGTCCTTATTTAAATTACACAAATCAAAGCTGATATTGCCAATTTAAAATTTCCAATTATTAATTAGTAAAACCTAATTCTTACATTTCACTAGGGGCTTGTACACCTAACAAACGTAATGATTCAGTTAAAACCGTTGAGACGGCAGCAACTAAAGCTAGCCGAGCATTTAACTGCTGATCGTTGGTCAAAATCTTGGAATTAGCATAATACTTATTAAAGTTACGAGCAAGTAATAATGCATACTTGGCAATCACACTTGGTTCGCGGTTATCCCACGCTCGTTTAACAGTTTGTGGGAAATTACCTAAAGTGGTGACGATATCCCAAGTTTGGTCATCATCTAAGTCTAAATCAGTCAGATCAATTTCACGTTGAGCTTTCCGCAAAATCGACTGAGCCCGAGCATTGGTATATTGTACGTATGGACCGGTATCCCCTTCAAAACGAACAACTTCTTCCAAGTTAAAATCAAAGTTATTTTTACGATCATTCATCAAATCGTGGAAAACAACCGCTCCAGCGCCCACTTGTTCGGCTACGAGTTCTTTATTCGCTAGGTCAGGATTCTTTTCTTGAATTTGCGCCAATGCTAGTTGATGGGCATCATCCAAAACATCTTTTAGCAAAACCACATCACCCTTACGAGTGGACATCTTCTTACCGTTAAACGTAATCAAACCAAAAGCGATATGTTCAATATCATCAGCCCAAGGCATTCCCATCAAAGACAAAACGGCTCGTAACTGCACAAAGTGCTCCCGTTGCTCACCACCAACAACATACAATGACTTCACAAAGTTATAGGTTTCTTTACGGTAAATAGCAGCGGCCAAATCACGGGTCATGTACAACGTTGCCCCGTCCGAACGCTTAATCATGGCGGGCGTCAAATTCGGATCGATGTCGGACAAATCAACAATTTCAGCCCCTTGCGATTTAACCAAAAGCTTCTTATCAACTAATTGATTAACAACGCCATCCATTTTATCGTTGTAGAAAGCTTCCCCATTAAATGAATCAAAATCAATTCCTAGGCGGTCATAGATAGTCGTAAATTCCTTTAATGATTCATTACGGAACCACGTCCAGAGTTCTTGAGCTTCTGGATCACCATCTTCTAACTTTTTAAACCAGGCCCGGCCAGCATCATTTAAGCTATCATCAGCCTTAGCTTTTTCGTGAAATTCAACATAATAACGCAAAAGAGTGCCGATTGGATCATCCTTAACCTCGGCTTCATTTCCCCAAGTTTTGTAGGCATAGATTAATTTACCAAATTGGGTTCCCCAGTCACCCAGATGGTTAATTCGTACTGGTTGATAGCCATTTTTAGCCGTAATGTTGGCCAAAGAATTACCGATAACAGTTGAACGCAGGTGTCCCATTGACATTGGCTTGGCAATGTTAGGAGAAGACATATCAATGGTCACATGCCCTGCTTGACCATCTTGATTATCGCCATAGTGCTCACCAGCTTCTAAAATACTAGCAATTGTTAGCTTAGCCGTTGCCATCTTATCTAGGAAAAAATTAATGTAAGGACCCGTAGCCACAACTTTTTCAAAGTTGCTCTTATCAATTTTTTCTACCAGGTCGGCAGCAATTTGCTGAGGGGCTTTTTTATATAACTTAGCCAAAGTAAAAGTTGGAAAGGCCCAATCCCCTAATTTAGTAGTTTTAGGCGTTTCCATTTTTTCATCAATTTCGGCGGGGCTTAATTCTGGAACCACTGCTGTTAAGGCAGCCACCACCATTTGATTTTTCGACATATAACAATCCTTTCGGTTAATTAATACTATTATACTGTATCAATTCTCATTGAACTAGTAAATTAAAAGGGCTCTCTCCCGATTAAATCAAGAGACGAGCCCTGCTTGCACGACCGTACTAATCCAACAACAAGATTTTTATAATAGTAGTCTTAGCTAAATATTAATCTTCTTGTTCTTCTGGAGTTGGAGCAGCCTGGATTACCTCAACGTCAGCCATACGGACAATGGCCCGATGGTTCATTTCGTTAACTGCTGGTTGGTCAGCCGGTGCATTCTCAACAATTTCAACCAATAATGCATTTTCGTAAACTTTTTCAACTTTACCGGTAAATGGTTTTTCTAAATTGCCATAGGCAGGGGCCAATAGGACATCCCCTACATGAAACTTTGCAGCTTGTTCTTCTTCTGCCTTACTCATTTGGGCCTCCGTTCACCTTACATGAAACATTATTTTACCATACTTAAATGCTTTATTCTAGCACCTTACTGGCTAGCAAGGCCATTGTTTGATCCATGATTTCACGCGCAATAACTAACTTATTGGCTAATGCCACTGGTTGCGGTAATCGATTTTTGATAAAAAGGGTCACCGCATTATTATCACTATTAAAACCAGCCGCTTGCTCACTAACATCATTAGCAACAATCATGTCGGCTCCTTTGCTAACTAGCTTTTTTTGCGCATTGTCAGCTAAATCCTGAGTTTCTGCAGCAAAACCAACAACAACTTGTCTTGGGCCTTTTGCTTGACCAACAGTTGCTAAAATATCTGGATTCAAAGTTAAAGCTAACTGCCAACTCGTCTGTCCAGGAGTTTTCTTAATTTTATTTTCGGCCAATTGGGCTGGCCGAAAATCAGAAACTGCAGCGGCTGCAATAAATACACTCGCAGTTGGTAAATACTGTTTTACTGCACCTAACATAGATTGAGCATCATTAACCTTAATAAGTTTTACACCATAAGGTACTGGGCGATCAACTGTTGCAATCAAGATAACCTGAGCACCACGTTCAGCGGCTGCCTCAGCCAAGGCATACCCCATCTTACCAGAAGAACGGTTGGTTAAATAACGAACCGGATCTAGTGCCTCTTGCGTACCCCCAGCGGTAATTACCACCTGTTTATCCTTTAAAATGTTATCGACTTGAGCTAATACCCGAATTGGTACCTGACTCACAATTTCAGTCAAATTCGCTAAACGACCGGTTCCTTCATAGCCTTCGGCCAAAAAACCAGTAACTGGATTAATGATTAGCCAGCCATCGGCTTTCAATTGGCTAACATTGCGTTGTACCGCTGGGCTAGCCCACATACCATCATTCATGGCCGGTGCCAAAATTTTATCAGCCCGACTGGCCATAATCGTTGTTGATACCACATCATCGGCCAAACCTTGGGCAATCTTTCCGATTATATTAGCGGTCGCCGGTACCACTAAAACTACATCGGCCCAATTGGCCCAAGTCACATGATCCACAGCAGCTACATCTCTTTGCCAGCTATCATCCGTTAACACGGGATTTTGCGATAAAATCGCCAAAGTCTTAGCTGGAATAAAATTTTGGGCTGCTTGAGTCATCATCAGTCGAACTTGAGCCCCCTGCTTAATTAATAGGCGAGTTAACTCAGCTGCCTTGTAGGCTGCAATACCACCAGAAACAGCTAGTAAAATTTTTTTATCCGTGTACCAATCAGTCATCTAACAATGCTTCCTGCTTTTGATAAGCCACTACCACCGCATAATCACCAATATAAGGCACATCTTGGCCATTAATCTTTTGGTAAGGATCTTCGCCCTTACCCGCCACAACAACAATGTCTTCAGGACCAGCCCCATCAATCGCCGTATGGATTGCTTTAATCCGATCCATTTGATAGTGAATCTTCACGCTTGGATTGGTAATATGTTGGGCAATTTCTTGAGCAATTGCTTGTGGATTCTCATACTGAGGGTCATCAGCCGTCAAAAAGACTTCATCAGCTAACTTAGAAATTATTTTTCCAAAATCAGCTCGCCTGGATACCCCTTTATTCCCAGGTGAACCAACTACGACAATCACCTTGCCGTCAGGATACTGATCCTGGGCAAAACTAAGTAAAGCTGACATGGAGGCATAATTGTGAGCATAATCCACAAAGGTTACGCCGTGCCCAGCAATTGGCAAACTTAACATCCGTCCTGGGATGACAACCTGATCAAGACCCTGTACCATGTCGCCGTGCTTAGCACCAGCTAAAGCAACCATGATCAAAGCAGCCACGGCATTAGACTCATTAAAATCACCAGGTACATTTAGACGGTAATCCCCTTCCATCTCAGTTAGTGGGCAGGCATTAACGGTAAAACGGCTCTCATGAATCGCACTTTCATGAGAAACATAGGTGAACTCACCCCCAGTGCCATAGGTGTAAATATGGTCATGATTTTTTTGCGCCCGATTCATAATTTTCTCTAAGTGATCGGTTTCAGCATTAACAATCACCTGCTCAGAATGATCAAAAAGCATCAACTTATGAGCAAGATAGTCCTCGAAGGTCGGATGTTCATTAGGGCCGATATGATCTGGGGAAATATTCAAAAAAGCACCAACTTGATAATCCAAGCCATAAACTCGATTACGTAAAAAGGCCTGAGAACTAACTTCCATCACCAAATGAGTCATGCCATTATCGACGGCCCGACGCATATCTTTAAAAAGTTCATAAGATTCCGGCGTCGTTAAATCAGACTTATGCCGGTCTTTGTTGGCTGGGCCCGTAATGCGATCAACCGTGGAAAACAAGGCAGTTTTATTGCCCGTAGCTGCTTTTAACATGTAGTAAGCAAAATAAGCAGCAGTTGTCTTTCCCTTTGTTCCAGTAAAGGCACCAATCCATAATTGCTTTTGTGGATAGTCAAAATAGGCCATTGACAAAATCGCCAAAGCTTTTTGACTATCAGTAACAATCCATTGGGGGCCGTCCCATGCCAGAGATTTTTCTGTCACCAGAGCGCTAACGCCAGTTATTCCTTGTAGATATTCAGCTTTGAAGGCCCCTTTGACAACAAATAAGGTGTCAGGTCGCACCTGCCGACTATCATAGTGTAAAAACTCAAAAAGTAAATTATCTCCTTGGGGAGCATCTTTTAAAAGTTGATGTTGATTAAGTATTTGGGTGATTTTTTGACTAGTTAATTGCATACCAACATTATAGCAAACCATTAAAAATTCGCCCGACCATTTATGCCTAATTGCCATCTTAAAACAATGGGCGTGAAAATAGTCGTTAAGAGAATCACAATACTTAAAGTGGCATAACTTTTAGCTGTTAAAACATTGCTCCCCAAAGCTAAATTAGCAATTACCAAGGCCATCTCTCCCCGAGAAACCATGCCGGTTCCGATCATGGCACTGTCTAATCGATTAATCTTCATGATTTTTGCACCGGCAGCAGCCCCTAACCACTTAGAAAAAACAGCTATCAGCGTCATCAATACAATGACTAAAAGCTGACTTAATTGGCCTTTGAATGTAATATTTAAACCAATCCCAACAAAGAAAACTGGTATTAAAAAATTTTCTCCAAAGGGCACTATTTGATTTTGAATTTTCTTTTTAAAAGACGATTGTGCCAACAACAAACCAATCAAAAAGGCAGTAATTGCACTGGAAAGGCCTACCTGTTCGGTTAGGTAGCTCAACCCCAGCAAAAATAAAAGACAAAAACCACCAAAAAAGCCTGGTAAATCAACCTGATTAATCAAATTAATTAGCCGTGGCATGACCTGCCATAAAAAGACCACCAACAAAATTAACGTAGTCAGTAAGACCATTAATTGCAACCACAACGGCTGACTACCACTTGCCCCATTGATCTTAAAATAGGCAGCGTAGAAGGCCCACATTAAAACAGCCAAAAGATCATCAACCACAGCTGCACCTAAAATGGTGACCCCCGCAACCGAATCCAAACGATTATACTGACTCAATACTTGGGCCGTAATTGAAACAGAGGTTGCTGAAAATAATACGGCCAACAGCCAGGTATACTGGCCAGAATAATGAAATTGCCAGCCTAAATATAAAAAAGAAAATAAGGGGACGACGACACCAGTTAAAGCGACCACTGTCGCCGGTTTAAGATATCTTTTTAACAGGGCCAGATTACTATCTAAACCGGCTAAAAACATTAAAGCTATCAAGCCAATTTCTGCCAAAAATTCCAAGACTGTGCTAGGCTTAACCCAATTTAAAAGGGCTGGCCCAATGACAATTCCTGCGACTAATTGTCCCACCACTAGAGGTAACTTGATGCAATTAGCTAGGTAACTAAAAAATAGACTGGCTAATAAAACGATTATTAAATTCATTAATAACATCATTTCTCACTTTCATTTCAAACAAAAAGGCCACTCAAAGGAACACCGCTCCCCCGCAAGTGTCCGCCTTGAGTATGACCTCAACCAAAAAATTATTAAATTATTTACCAATAAAACTCAAGCTTGCCCTTGATCAAAAGCCAATACTCGTGGTTTTTCAGCCATTAAAATCTCTCGCACTTCCGCGGTACTGTGCGTTTCCATTAACTGCAAACGTAGATGAGCCGCATGCGGAAAGCCCCGCAAGTAAATCTTAAAGTACCGTTTCAAGGCTTCAAAGTGCTTGGGCATTTTGGCCGTATTGACTTCGTCAAACAGTTGTAATTGTAATTCCAACAAGCCAATTGATTCCGCCAAGCTATGTTTTTGAACCACCGGTTCAAAGGCGTACGGATTTTCTAACACACCCCGGCCAATCATGATGCCATCAATGCCAGGATGTTCCTTAACTAAAGCCATCCCAGCCTGATAATCAGCAATATCGCCGTTAAATTGAATTAGGGTTTGAGGCGCTAGTTCATCGCGCATGGCTAGAATTTCATCAATGTATTCATAGTGGGCCGGTGCTTTGGACATCTCCTTACGGGAACGTAAATGTACCGTTAGAACTTGAATATCCGCCTGCAGTAAGATTGGTAACCATTCTCGGAACTCTTCGGCTCGGTAAAAGCCCAATCGCGTTTTGACAGAGAGTGGTATGCCAGCCTGCTTGCCAGCTTCAATTAAGGCCAGCGCCCGGTCGGGATGCCGAATTAAATCAGAACCAGCGCTATTTTTAATCACCGTACCATCTGGACAACCCATGTTCAAATCAACGGCTTGATAACCCATTTCCGGCAATAATTTAACTGCTCCAGCTAATTCTTCAGGACGTGAACCCCACAGTTGCGCAATCGGTTGCTGTTCGCCGGGGGCTACAGCCAAGCGTCCTTGTACGGAAAATTTTGCCTTGGGATGAACCATTGAGCTAGCATTAGTAAACTCGGTATAGTAAACGTCCGGTCCAGCTGATTGGGCAATTACCCGGCGAAAAACCGTATCAGTTACAGCTTCCATTGGCGCCATACTAAAAAATGGTCGTGATGACCCATCTGGATTTTTAGCATTGGCCACTATTTCTTGCCAATAAGGACTCAATTTAACACTCATTAGATTCTCCTGTCAACAAATACCGTAAAACGAACTCCGCTATTTTAGCACGGTTTAGCCTTTTGGAAAAGCCTTTAGCAAGGTAGCAAAGGCTCGGGAACGATCATGGTAACTCACAACTTCCTCCAGAGACATTTCCGAAAGCGTTAAGCCATTTTCAGCTTCTAAAATATTATCTAAGCCATCTAGCCATTGACCACCACGAATATTATCAGCAATTCGCACGCCTCCTTTGCCCCAAGCCAATAGTTCCTGTCCACTCGGTGTAATCAGGGCCATCACCGCTAAAAGACAAGCCGAGCGATCCTGTTTTGGTTGGTACAAGCTCAAAATATACTCTTGTTCCGCCTGGGTGCCAATAATTCCTTTTTCTTTAAACTCGCGGGCGGTTACCACACCAAAACGCTGCGGATAGGCGTCTAAATATAAACCGGTATCATCAGCTAAAACATATTCATCTGGAAAAGCTTGGTGAATAAACCGAGCCTTGGTTAGGGCATTATGCCGCTGAGAATTGGTACTTTCCACTGGAAAAGTTAATTTCTGATTGGATAGGTCACGATAATTGATAATCTTTTGACCCATCTCTTGCGCTAAAATCGCTATTTCTTGAGTTTTTGCAGAATTATTGGAAGCTAAGATAAAACGCATGCTGACTCCTTATATTTCATTCGAATGAATAATGGTCTATTGCTATTCTAACAGAATTTAAATTACACCTTTTATTTTTACCAGCGAAGAGTTATATTTACATTATAAAATTTTAATGTAAATTTCATAATATATACAGGAGGCATTTAGATGACTGAGAAAAAAGCACAGCCTAGTGACTTTGATTGGAATGATTTGGGTTTTGAATATCATGACCTACCCTACCGTTACCGCGCCTATTACAAGGCCGGTCAGTGGAATGCTGGGGGATTGGAAACCTCATCAACCTTGCCTGTCCATGAGGCAGCCACCGGCCTCCATTATGGGCAAAATATTTTTGAAGGTTTGAAAGCTTATCGACGTAAAGATGGCGGTGTTAATCTTTTTCGTCCAGACATGAATGCCGCCCGTATTCAACGCTCGGCTGATCGTTTGCTTATGGCTGAATTCCCTCAGGAACAATTTGTAGAAGCACTAAAAGAAGTTGTTAAGGCTAACCAAGATTTTGTACCTCCCTATGGTACCGGTGCAACCCTTTACCTTCGTCCCTTTGAAATTGGGAATGGTCCCGTCGTTGGTGTCCATCCAGCCGATGAGTATGTATTCGAAGTTTATGCGACACCCGTTGGTGCCTATTATAAAGGGGGCTTGACGCCAACTGCCTATGTCACTAATTCTTATGACCGCGCTGCCCATGGTGGTACTGGTCAGGCTAAGGCAGGGGGAAACTACGCAGCTTCTATGTTACCAGGCAAAGAAGCTCACGAAGCCGGTTATTCTGATGTAGTTTACTTGGATCCACGATTGCATGAAAACATTGAAGAGTTGGGTTCAGCTAACTTCTTTGGAATTACCAAAGATGGCCGTTTCTTAACACCCAAGTCACCTTCTATCCTACCATCTGTTACTAAGTACTCGCTTTTGGCTTTGGCCGAAGAAATGGGCTTACAACCAGAAGAAACGACCATTTCAATCAATGATTTGGATCAATTCGCTGAAGCTGGTGCTATGGGTACAGCAGCGGTCATCTCTCCGGTTGGATCCATTACCCATAACGGTAAGAAGCATGTCTTCTACTCCGAAACCGAAGTCGGTCCTTGGACCCAAAAGCTGTATGATCGCCTAACTGCTATTCAAAATGGGGATGAACCTGGCCCTGAAGGCTGGGTGGTCGATGTCCCGCTTAAGTAAGGACCAAAATGACACTATCGTGATGATAGTGTCATTTTTTATAGATTCAAATTGGACAACAATTTAATTTTGGTAACTTCACCACTATAAATGGTTTCAGGTTGCCCCTGCTCATTGATTAGCAACAAAGAACCTTGATTATCTACCCCGGTTACCCGTCCATTAATGAAATCACTCCCAACTTGCACGGTCACTTCTTGATTCGTTAGAATCAATTTTTGTCGATATTCATCTAGGTAAGCACCATTTTGGTAGTTAGTCGACATCAATACTAATTCATCCAAAATTTTAGCTAAAATCACGTTTCGATCAACTGCCGGATCATTTTCATCCATCACACTTCCCGCTTTGGCTTTAATTTCAGACGAAAAGTCAATTGGCAATAAATTCAACCCTAAACCAATAATTACAGCTGAATAGTGTTGGCTCTCCAAATCCATCGTTGCTTCAGTGATAATTCCACCAACTTTATGATTATTTAGGAGTAAATCGTTTACCCATTTCAACTTAAAGTCCTTTTGAGGAAAAAATGCTGATAAAGCGCGAGTAACAGCAACCGCTGCACTAGTCGTCAATAAACCTGGCATTAATTGGTTGTCATGCACTGGTAAAATCAAACTGACATAAATCCCCCGTCCGCTGGGGCTAACAAAATGACGCTTCTGTCGGCCGTAACCACTTTGTTGTCCTTCGGCCGTAATAGCTACCGGTGTATCAATCGTGTGTTGGCTAATATAGTCCTTGGCATACCATTGAGTCGAACCAACTTCGTCGTAACACAGCAATTTCACGACAGGTTTTTCATTTTGATGACTAGCAACAACTTGAGGGTCTAACTTTAAACTACCTTGGTAATAATAACCACTTTTTTTCTTACTTTCAATTTGATGGCCACTGGCTTTTAAGGAACGGATTGCTTTCCAAACGGACTCACGGCTGATACCAATTTGATTGGCCAAAAGATCCCCCGACAACCACTCATGCGGGTGATGCAAAAACTCTGCGAGAACTAAGTTTTTGGTACTTTCAACCATATTTATCTCCCTTATTGGTCTGCCATGGCAGGCAGACGCTTAACTGCAATGGCAATCACAACTGCCAGAACTACTTTAATTGTATCACCAATCACAAAGAATAAATTCCCAGCTAATGCGGACCAGAAAGGTACATGAACACTAATACTTAACCAGATAGTTCCTAATCCGTAAACCCAGATAATACTAATTACCCAGAGTAGAATTCCCTTTACCCACCAACTACTAGCATTAGGTGATACCTTGAGGATACCATGATAAAGACTTGGCATGAATAACCAAGAAATAATATAGCCAGCAGTGGGGCCCATAAAGACAACCCAACCACCATGACCACCAGATAAAATTGGCAACCCTAGGGCAACTAACATTAGAAAGACGGCCATGACCGCGGTTCCCCGTTTAGTTCCCAATAAGAGCGTAATCAACATGACTCCTAAATTTTGCACAACAATTGGTACTGGAATCACACCCAGTGGAATCCCCGGAATCATTCCCATTACAATCAAAAGTGCCAAAAAAGCTGCCGAAATCGTTAACGCTGATAATGATTTATTCTTACTCATATCTTCCTCCCATATTTTTTCGATTAAGAACGGATTTATTTTATCATTTAGTTACCCATATGTAAAATAAAGGGTTACTTAAATGAAACCATAAAAAAACAACTCGTTTAGGAGTTGGTCTTGCTACTATGAATATAGTTACGAGAACGGTGTTTACGAGAGGCAGTATGAGTATTTTTACGAGGAGCGCGTGGCGTCAAATTTTCTAGAACAAAATAAGGAGCACCGAAATTTACATACTCATAGAGATAATCTTCTAAAGCAAAAATTTTATTTTCACCCGGAACTGCCCGGCTATTTTTGTAAAACCCCTTAAGGCGGAGCTGGTCAGCTGAAATATCCCCCACTAGATAATCATAACGGGCTAATAAGGGGGTGTAACGAACTGCCAACTTAATGGGATCAAAGGCCGATTTAAAATTCGTCACCAATTGTAAATCTAAATGATCAATCGTAACTTTATCGTCTAAATAACCAACTTCAAAGGCCTTTTGACGCTCAGCCTGTTGGGCAATCGTACGCTCTTTTAAGGTTTCATGGTCCATATTTTATTCCTTCTAGGGCTTAAATCCATAACGACGCTGATAATAATCAGCCATAAATTCTCGTAACAAGGTTCCTAACTTAATGGTTAATCGGGCATCATCCAAAACTGGAAAAAAATCAATCCAATGATAATGGTCTAATGTTGCTAACTGATAATCAGCTTGATCATTAATTGGTTGTCCTTGATACAGTATTTGTCCAGTACGGTCACATTCAATACCAGATAGCATTACCTTACCAAAAACTTTACCACGAAAGCCATTACCTTTCATGGGATGATCTAAAAGATAAGTCGCTTTTTGGTCAATTTCGCTCATTAATTGCTTTAATTCAAGGCCGTTTAAAGTAACTAGCATCGGATTGATTGAATGAGGCATGCTCTCTAATAAATCATACTGATTCAGTGGCCCTGCTAGTAAATCATTAACGAACATTCCGGTAGAAACCATCGCCGCCGGTACTTGAAAAATTTCTTTTAGGGCTGTCATTGTTGCTTCTCCCTGCTGACTAGCCGATAATCCTTCTGGTAAATCAGCGACTGGGCGAGCCTTTAAAACCTCGCTCCCCGCTTGCAACCATGAACGAACTTGCTCTAAATCATCAACCTCTTCAGCTAATTCATAGCTGGGAATTGCCTCAGCCTGGCAAGCAACCATTTGATGCTGAGCATTAACAGTTAGATCTACTCGACCAACGTGACTACCGTAGCGACCGGCTGCAGCTAACATCGTGCCATTGATTAACTTCCCCTCGGGTAAAACATGATGAGTATGCGCACCCAAAATTAAGTCTAGGTCAAATTTTTCAGCTAATTCCTCATCAGTGGGTAAACCTAAGTGTGACAGAAGTACAACAATATCTGCCTGTTGGTGCAAAATTGGTAAATAGCAACTCAAAGTCTCATCCACTGACAAGGGTTGCCAATTCAAGGAGCGATAGGTCAATTCATAGGGAGCGGTTAAACCAATAACTGCAATCTTTGTCCCAGCCGGGCTGGTATAAATATGGTAAGGTTGCGCCCAAGTCGGCTGATTATTTTCAGGTAATTCTTTAAAATTTGCTAGTAAAACATCAAAATTAGCTTGGTCGTATAAACGGTTTAAATTGGCGTGAGATAACACCAGTCCTTCATTATTCCCAATCGTGACCGCATTATAATGTACGGTATTCATTAAATCGACATTTGCCCGCCCCATCGTAGCGTCGGTTAAAGGATTTAACCGATCAATGGCATCGCCAATATCAAAGGTAAAAACCGCTGGATTTTGGGCTTGCTCTGCTTCCAAATACCGAGCAATCCGGGGCCAATTTTCAAAGTGTGAGTGGAGATCATTGGTGTGTAATATTTCAATTTTTTCCATGGCAACCTCCCTTTCTTCCTATTGTAAGGGACAATGCAGATTGGCGCAAAAAAACCTCTAACCAAGTTAGAGGTTAAGCTTAAATTTAACGGTCAATAATAATTAATTCCTTGCTAATACCCTCAGTTAGGTTTTCATGCCCTTGAGGTGTTACCAAAATATCATCTTCAATTCGAACACCACCACGTTCTGGCAAATAAATACCCGGTTCAATCGTCAGTAAGTTACCGGCCAAAACTTCATCACCAGCGTTAACCGTCAAAACTGGCCCTTCGTGAATATTCAAACCAGCCCCGTGTCCAGTTCCATGGTTGTAATATTGTCCATAGCCACGTTCTTCAATGTACTGACGGGCAACTCGGTCAACCTCAGCTGTGGCGATACCAGGCTTTACAACGTCAATTGCTTCGGCGTTAGCCTCTTTGACAATGTTGTAAATCTTTTCTAGTTCAGGATCAATTTGCCCCATGGCAATCGTCCGCGTCACATCCGAAGTATAACCATCGACATAGTAACCAAAATCAATCGTTACTAAGTCCCCGGCTTCAATAACCTTATCAGTTGCTTCCCCGTGAGGTAGAGCGGAACGATAACCCGAAGCTACAATTGTGTCAAAAGAAGGCTTGCTACCGCCAAATTTCTTTTGTAAGCGATCTAATTCGTCAGCTACTTGTCGTTCAGTTTGACCAACTTTAATGAAGTTCAACAATTCATTAAAGGCTTTGACTGAAGCTTGAGTAGCTTTTTTAATGGCCGTAATTTCTTGCTCATCTTTAGCTTCACGTAGACTTTCAATAGCACCTGGCAAGGCATCCAGACTAATATCAGCCGGCAATAGCTCTTCAATATAGTTATAAATTTCGTATGACAAACTAGCTTCAAAGGCTAATTGTTTAATACCAAATTCAGCCACAGTTTTAACGGCTTCAGCGTAGTACTCGCGCGTAATTACCAAGCTTACATCTTCTGGTAATTGATCTTGATATTCGGTTTGGTAACGGGCATCAGTAATTAAACGGGCCTCATGTAAGCCAACGACTAGCAAACCATCCCCAGTACCGCCCTTAAAGCCAGTTAGATAACGTAGATTATAACCTTCCGTTACAATCAAGCCATCTAAGCCCATCTTTTGCAGCAATTGTTGTAATTTATGAATTCGATTTTCTAAATATGCCATACTAACCTCATTTCCTATTAATCTTATTGTAACATAAATGACCTAGACCAAAAAAAGACTAACTCTTTGGAGTTAGTCTCAAATACTTTAAACGTAGATTTTACGATCCAAAGTTGGGGTTTGAATCTTGTGCCCATCGGCTGACATATCCTTCAAATATTGAACGAACATATCAGTATCAGAACCAGCTGAACCAATCACCTTACTATTTTTAAAAGCTGTGAAATAATCTCCACCGCCTTGTAAGAATTCGTTAGCGACAACTTGATAAGTCTGATCGTCTTGTACCTTAGTACCATCATCTTTGGTAATGTCTAGCACCACAAAAGGCTGATCAGGATTATCTTGCTTGGTGTAGGTATAATGTAAACCAGCAATTTGCAATGATAGGCGTTGACCGTTCATGTACTGTTGGTTTAGCGCCTGACGAATGTCTTGCCCTTTCATTTCTACAACCTTCAAAATATTACCAAAAGGCTGAACAGCGGTAGCGGCTGACCAAGTAACGGCGCCATCGGCTGGGTTAACTTCCAGGTCAGAACGAATGCTGCCAGTGTTTGTCATGGCAAAATCAGGATGGAAACCTTGCTTGGTTGCTTCGTAAAGCTGTCCCTTAGCCACTAACTCACCAGCTTGGTTTTCCATGCTAGCCGTATTGTGCAAACGACCAGTAATTGTCTGTTTATCTTGAGCATAACCAATCACAGCGTTGGCCTTCTTAGCAATCCGATGATCAGCATCAGCTACAATGGCAGCAACGTTGGCATCATCTTTAGTAGCCGGATCATCTGCCTTGGAAAGCACTGGATAAACATGACTAGTAATATGGTCAAATTCACCCGTATCTGGGTTTACGTAGGCCCAAGTATCATCGTAGGCCTTACCAGTATAAACGGCCTGAACTACATGCGTCTTACCAACCTTAGCATTGGCATACTGATGTGAGTGCGCAGCTACATACAAACCAACCTTGTTGTCAGGGTCGATTTCATTTAATTTTTGCAAAATATCAACCGTTGGCCCAGTCGTACTTGCGTTAGGGTCAGTCTTAACTCCAGTATGTGCAACTACCACAATGGCATTAACGCCCCGACTGCGTAAAATCTTATCGTACTTGGCAATTGTTTCAGCTTCGTCAAGCACCTTGTAATCCTTGTAGTTGTCGTAAATGGTCAAGGTTGATAAGGTTGAAGTTTCCAGACCAATAAAACCAACCCGAGCATCACGACCGTTAAAGCTAACATTACGAATTTCGTAAGGCTTGTAGCCGTATGGGATTTGACCATTATCGGCTCGAACCACGTTAGCAACCACCATATCCAATCCACTATTTTCGTGGGGATATTCTTGTACTAATTCGTCGGCATTAGCAGCCGGTTGTCCACCAATTAAAATTCGATTAAACTCTGGCAAGCCACGATCAAATTCATGATTTCCTAAAGTAGCGATATCAAAATTCATCGCTTTTAAAACATGCATGGTTGATTCGTGGGCTAATAAAGATGAATTAGCGGGCGAAGCCCCCACCGCATCCCCGGCCTCCAACCGAATCGAATTATCTGAACCAGTGGTGTCTTTAAACTGCTCTTGAGCTTGATCCAAATATGAAGATAGGCGAGCTACCGTCCCAGCATTTTGGTAAGTCCGCTGGCCGATAGTCACTGCATCTTTGGTATCCAAACCACCATGCAAGTCGTTAATTCCTAAGAATTGAACCGGGATATCCGTTTGATATTGCTCTGGTATATACCAAAAATCCGGTTCTTGAATCGGCTTGCTATATTTATCAACACCATTAGTAACCGTCACTGTCGGACCAGTAGTACTATCCGTAGTCACCTGAGGTTGTGCCACTTGTACTGACTGTGCGTTTGTTTCAGGCGTTGTCTGATCTGCACTAGCTGGTAAAGCAACCCCCATAAATCCTAAGGCAGCAGTTCCCAATAGGAGCCGCATCCATCGTTGTTTTTCCATTACCATTCCCCTAATATTCCTTATATATACTATTATACCTAAAAAGCAAACATTTTTAATGATAATCAGATTATAATTCGTCAATTAGTTAAATGAGGGCACAAAAAAACAGCCAAAGCTGTTCTAAAAAGTTTAGGCGTTAGCCAAGATTTGCTTGTATTCTTCACGTGTATAAACGGATACTTGACGCTTGTCACGGCCCTTACGCTCGAACTTAACAACACCATCAGTCAAAGCAAAAAGTGTGTCATCGCCACCCTTTTTAACATTAACACCTGGATAGATGTGTGTACCGCGTTGACGGTAAATAATTGATCCAGCAGTCAAAGCTTGTCCATCGGCAACCTTAGTACCTAGACGACGACCAGCTGAGTCACGACCGTTGGCTGAAGATCCGCCTCCCTTGTGGTGGGCAAACATCTGTAAGTTATCTTGATTCATCAACATAAGTCTATTCTCCTTTACAAAAAATGATTACGCGATAGAATCAATCTTAACGCGCGTATATGGTTGACGGTGTCCCTGCTTAGTGTGGGAATGCTTCTTAGGACGGTACTTGAAAGTAACAACCTTCTTTTCCTTACCTTGCTTTTCAACAGTTCCCTCGACCTTAGCACCTTCAACAAAAGGTGCACCAATCTTTGAATCCGTCAATACAACTTGGTCAAATACGACCTTTTCACCTTCAGCAGCATCCAACTTCTCAACGAAGATAGTGTCTCCTTCAGTAACCTTGTATTGCTTACCGCCTGTTACAATAATTGCGTATGCCATTACTGTTATTCTCCTTTTACTTAGACTCACCATTATAGGCGACTGGGCCCTAGTCCGCAGCATGCTTTAACCTAATCTGAGTGGTTGTAGCTACGCTAACAACTTCTTCAGTTTATCAAAAAAGTACTGGTAAATCAAGGTAAAGACTCAAAGTTAAACCAAATCAGAGCCGTTTGGCTGTTAGCACCCATGCTAATCCGAAATATTTCGGTGAATTCACGCAATAATTTATCTGGGCTAAGTTCCATATTATTAGTTAACCATCGGCTCAAACAAGCCCAAAAGCCGGTCATAATCACCTCACCCTGATAAAGTAAATCACGATGTAGCCCCGGTTCGTTAATCTGTTCCAAGCGATGATTAGCCACATGTCGTAACTGACGCAAAAGTTCTGGGTAAAAACCGGGGTTACCATTTAAGTTTAAACTATGGTGATAAAAGGCTGCCCGTTGCTGAACTATATTAATAACCCGCGCAACTTGAAATTGATCGTCAACTTGTTCTAGTACTTCCTGAATTAGATCTTGATTTAAGTCGCCAATTAGTGCGTTTTTATTAGTATAATGCCGATAAAAAGTTCCTCTCGATAGCTCAGCAGTCTCTAAAACATCACCTACTGAAAAATCTTGTCCCCGACTAATAAAATTAAAAGCAGTTGCTTTTAACTTTTCTTTGGAGTGCACAGTGCGTGCATCTTCTGTACTTGCTTGCATACTTCTCCCACCGAAAATTCAAGTTCCTTCCATTATAACAAAGATGTTTAAAAAGTCAGCCTGACAATCTAGCAATTAGGACTCGATTCTGCTATTCTTAGATAGTGATATTTGCACTGGTAGCTCAGCTGGATAGAGCAGCCGGTTTCTACCCGGCAGGTCGAGGGTTCGACTCCCCCTCAGTGCATTGCACCTATTGATATAACAGTGTTTCTACCATATAAGGTGGGGAAACGGTGGGATAATAAGAAAACACCCAAACTATGATTAGTAGTCTGGGTGTTTTTTGTTATTTAAAAGACATTCCATTTTAGCTACAGAAGCTTGAATGACAATTTACTTACTTAAAAGCGTCTTTTGCCTTATCAGCTACATCTTTAGCAGCATCCTTAGCATCAGCAGCTACATCCTTAGCTTTACCTTGGACCTCCTTAGCCTTACCAGCAAGCTTATCCTTAGTTGCATCTAACTTTTCTTCAAGTGACATATCGTTTCCTTCCTTATACTAGATAATTTGAGTATACACAAAAAGAAGGTATGTATAAACATAATTTATTCTTTTTTCGTGGGACAATCACCTGTTCCTCGGTTCAGATTACCCATGGGGGGGTGTTAATACTCCATAAAATTCTATTACTCTTTCACAATAGATAACAAAGTATTTCATTGCTGTATTGGGAATAAGTTCAAATACAACTACTTAATTCTTCAACCATTAACTCTTTTTAATTGTAAATTAATTTATTGTTATCCAGAAAAGCATTTATAATAACAGCACCACCGATACCTTCTGCTAAAATCGCAATATAGTTTTCAGCCATGTTGCATCGCCTTATTTCCTGATTTCTTTAGGTCAAGCTAGGCATTATATTCCGGTGAAGGACCATTTGTATAGTTTGAATTGAAGACAATCATCCTTCAAATTATTGGTATTTTGTACAAGAGATTGTTCAATCTAAATAATCTAATGTCCAATTGACTTATCAACATTAAAAGTTGTTGGAAGAAAACATGTGAAACAAGATGAACGTAAAGTTATAGATATTTTAGCAATTATATTAAAGGATATTGCTTTGTCGCTATCACGGATCCCAACGGTTTTGTACCATCAGTGATTTAAATATGCTGTGTCCACAATTATATGAGCATTACCAAGGTTGATGATGTAAACCCTACTACATAGTGCTAGGGAAACTTATAGGATTACTAGCCTACCTACATGCTCTCCTGAGCGTATATAAACTACATTGGATATATATCGATAACATAAAAAGGTCACTTAATAAAGTGACCTTAATTATAATATATTGATTAATATATTAAACTAATCCCCATAGATGGACTGTAGCAAGAATTGAATCTACAATACCTTGAGCAATTGAAATCCAATTGCGGCTCATAATACCACTTACAATTCCCTGCATTGCATTAGTTAGTTCAATCATGTGTTTTTCTCCTTATTTATATACACTCAACAACAATAATTAATTATAAATAACAAATATACCAATTTCAAGTATTAATTTTTAACCTCTCAATATCTTTAGTTTTAACATTAAAAGAAGTGTTTATATCTTTAGTTTATAAGCGGGTAAGTCTTAATTAACAATAGATGGCGAGCACCACAGAAAAATAAAAACATCTAAGTATGTATTTGATCACCTAAAATTTATGATAGTATTAAGTGTATATGTCTTAAATTAACATTTCCATGTAAATGTTAATTTTTCGGGAACTTGTGAACAGTCCGAGTATAAAATCAATCCTAATAGGGTTAATAAATTTCTGGATATTTAACAAATATTCAACATCTCTAGTATATAAACATACTCATAATAATGAACAAAAGACCTTTAAATGAAAAAATCAACACTATTTTTTAGGAGAATACTCCACCACCCTAACACCCTATCTTGGCTATTGATTACTACAATGGTAGCAATTATGGTTAGTTACAATAGCATCATTCGTTATGGGTTTTCAGAAAAAATCTTTTTTAAAATACTAATCATTTATCCATTCGCGGTAGTTCTAGTATATGCCTTAAGAACTTACTTCACTCTACCGTTAGCTATCCAATTACATAAGTATTTCCCTAATAATTTTCAAAAATATATGCCTCCAAAAATTACTGTACCATTATTAGTAATTACTTTTAACGTAACGGTTATGATGGCTATTTTTACTGAACTAAATTACAAACTGTATCCACACTTTATATCTGGATACATAGGTAATTGGGAAAAAACATTTATAGTAGTTATTCCTGTATTCTTTTTTATTGTTCGCCCAATTATTACAGCTGTCCTTTACAAGTTAAAAGTCAAATACCCTCTCCCCGTAGTTGATATTAGATTAGATAGCCTTGAAAGAACAGACCAGTAAAAAGTTATTAATAATTACCGTAGTACGTGCTGCAACCACGTTAAAAGGCCCTGGAGGAGCCCATGAAAACCATCAAAAAGACTTCCATTGTGATTTTTCTATTAATATATCTTAAATTAATTGTCACCTTCGATGATGATACGGCAATTCAAATTCCCTTTAGTACTTCTGAATCTATATTTGGTGTTATTACCATAGGCTGGTTCAAACTACTCAGTACTATCGCCTTAATTTTAATCATTCGCTTTGCTTTTAAACTCAAACCTAGTTTTAAAAGTCAGCGCTGGAATAATTTATTGAAATATGGTTGGCCAGCCTTGCTGTTGGCCCTATCTAACTGTACTATCTACAGTGATAAGGCTGTTTGGCATGTATTGCTACATGAATACAGTTTGATAAATGTTATACTATTAATACTTTTAGGAACTACTTCGGCCTTCATTGTTGGTTTTTTTGAAGAAGTTGTTTTTAGAGCCGGCATAATGGGGGTTATCATTAACAATACACAACGCTTCCCCATACTACTGGGTGTCGGTGTTTCAAGTTTACTATTTGGGTTGGTTCACGCCTTGAATTATGCCAACCAACCATTTTGGGACACCACCAATCAAATCATATCAGCCATTGGCATTGGATCACTATTTGCTGCAATATACTACTTAACTCAAAACTTATGGATTCCTATAATCCTGCACGCCATTATTGATGCAAGTTCCTATATCTTCAATCTACATTCAAATTTAATAGGTGGATCTGGCGACAGTGGATTGGATTTAGCCAGCTTCTTAGTATTTATTATTTTCACGGTCTATTCTTACTATGTACTTTATCAAAATCAGCCCAACAATAATCATAAATTATTGTTTTAAATGGCAGCCTTTAAAGACATTATTTAAATGTCTTTTTTATTTTGTAATCCAATTATAGATTATCTAAATAATAATCATAAACAAAATCGATTATGCAAATTAACAGCAAAGAAATCCAATTAATATATAAAAGGAAATGCCAGTGCTTCTTAAATTGTTTACTACTGATGAAACAAAAATTTTCCCTTATTTCCACTGAACTAGCAATTACTACAATATTTATAATGATGCGCAAAAAAGGCCTTCAGAGTTACACTCATCAGGCCTTTTTCTATCAATAAATTATCTATAAAATATCACTAATCATTTTTTTAACTAATCAAACAAGAAATTGTATATAGAATCCAGATGTGAGCCGGATAGAAAATATAAAAGAATCCCTTCATACTTCGACCTTTCTGCCCGTTGAAAAAATACACTGGTATAACGGCTAAAATCATTAACCACTGGATTCCCCCAGCAAAAATAGAAATCAAAGATGCTAAAACAATAATCAGAACTTGTGCCAACCTTTTCTCTCTGAAAATATACAGCAGCGGAATTATATAAATCATGAAATTACTTTCGGCAGTCATCATGTTTGGAACCAAAGAACTATAGGCCATCAGGACGTTAGTTGGCAATTGTGCCATAAAAAGCATTGGAATAGCTAATAGAATGGGCAACAGTATTAAACCGATACCAGCCAAAATATCAGAAAAACGTTTTGTTTTCATAAAACGGTCAATAAAATCTACCCCATACATCAAAACTACACCTAAAAATAAATCTCGAAAGATATTATTTATTAGTCCCAAATTGTTCATTGGTCCATAACTTGGCACAATGTTTGTAATAATTAAACTACCAATTGCCATAATCACGGCCCCTACGTAAAGACGAGATAAATATTTTCTTTTGCTACGTGTATGTGAAAATCCAACTACGCTGACAAAGAAAAACATAGTCCCTACCGGCCTTCCAAAAGCAGAAAGCCAGTCTGGTAACGCATAGAAAAACATTTCATGCATGTGGTCAATGACCATCAAAATAACCCCAATAACTTTAATATCAAAGGTATTCAAACCCCTTTTAACAATTGACATAATTACTCATCCTTTCCACTTTTAAACTTGTATATTCAATACATTCATATTAAATCTTCCATTATCTTTTGAACCTTACAGTTTGTTAGATTTAAGCATTTGTTAGTATGCATATGGTCTTTTTTATTTGATTTTATTTATAATTGTTTTATACTGAGCGTGTAGTAAGTGAATCTCCAATTAAAAATTTAACTTTAACCAGCAGATTTCGGGCATTCATCAGTGATGATTTCTCCTCGTTTGAAACGATTACACACATTACACACTGATGATATAAGTCCCAGGCGTTTTTACGTCTACCCTAGGCGTTCGCCATCGATTTTGGCTGATGGTGATGTAAGTCCTATACATAACTTGTTATGTATTCGGGTTAATATTATTAGTGATGTCTAAGATGTAAACATCTCAGGCGTACATATTGTTTGGCCTTCTCATAGTTGAGAATTTTTTAATCCGTAGCTTTCAAAATGGTCTAATACCAACCGTGTTAAACTAAAATTGTTGCTTTGTAAAAATAAAGAGAAATATTTCAATGCTACAACAAACGAAATTCGAAACGGTTGTACCTTATTCTTTGATGGTGATTTAGTTTCTTTAATTGGCTTGTCTATTTAGAATTCTATCATTACGGCCTTTTCATTCAGCATCCTGTCCCCCCTAGACGCTAGTCATGCTTTATGGCTGGAATAAAACTCGAAGATGGGAAGGTTCGTAATACAACTTTTATTAATTAAAGACCCTACTTTGAAATTTTATGTTCCGAAAGTATGCAAAATAATTGTGTGCTTTCTTTTTTTATACCTAAATTGATAAAATATTAATCAACTGGAATGTTAAATATGCCACATTGTGGTTATTTACCTCCAGATAAATAGATTTCGGGAGAAAAGTATGCTTACATTTTTTGCACTATTACTTTTAATTAGTTTTTTTACTAGCTTAATTTTTAGTATCAAAATTTTAATTAATAAATTCATTTATAAAATTGATTATGCCAAAAATAAGCAAATAGCACTGGTATCATTAGCTGTATTGCTGATATCATTTGTCGGCGTTGGCTTCAATAGCTCTAAAAGCAAATCGACACCCCAACAAGTCCACCAGAATAGTTCATCCAGTAAGAAAGCCAGTACTAGCAGCTCATCACACAAGCAAGAAAATTATTCTTGTCCCATCAAAAAAGAATCCTCCTCTGCAACAACCAATCACAATAGCAGTACCATTAGTCAGTCTGCCAGTACAAGTACTATTAGTAGTTCTTCATCAATCAGCTCTACTACACAACCAGCTGTAGAGCCAGAGTCGAGTCAACCCAACCAACCGACATCTCCAGCCAGTCCGCAACCTCAACCGGAAATAGAGGTAGCGCAACCGGCTTCACAAGGAACTGGTACAATTATCGGCGATGCTAAAAGTAGAATTTATCATATGCCCAATCAACAGCATTACAATATCAAACCGAGTAACACTGTTTATTTCAATAGTGAACAAGATGCCTTAAATGCCGGATTTAGAAAATCTAAACGGTAAGCAATAAATTAATTATCATTTATTTATATATATTTCCACAACAAAAAGCCCCTGGATTTAAAATCCAGGGGCTTTTGCCGTACTTAGGGTTAGAAAGTAATGGTTATTGCTTTACTTTTCTTCCTCTTTCTTACGCTTTGAACCAAGTACACCTAGTGACAAGGTTGCAGCTGCTAAGCCGATTAGACCAGCGGCTGATTGATTATCACTATCTTTACCAGTATTTGGCAAAGCACTGTGTCCTTGCGCCTTCGCATTCGAAACCGATGTTGAAAGAGCAGGGCTCAAGCTTGTTGAAGTTGAGTTTGGTACTACCTTACCGTGGGCTGAACTCGTTGACATTGAACCAGCAACTGAAGCTGACTGACTGATTGATTCAGAATCAGACATTGAGGCTGGATCATGAGCGGCCTTTGAACTTGAGGCTGAAGCCGATTGACTCACACTCGTTGATGTCGAAGTTGAACCAGCAACTGAAGCTGACTGACTCGTTGATTCAGAATCAGGCATTGACGCTGGGTCATGAGCGGCCTTTGATTTTGAAGTCGAAATCGACTGGCTCGCACTCGTTGAGGCTGAGTTTGAATCTGGATTATCGCCACTCTTAGAAGTCGAGATCGAAGCTGATTGACTAGTTGAAACTGAAGTACTGTCAGACTTTGAATTTGAATTAGATTCAGAAGTTGACGTACTTGCTGACATCGAAGCCGACTTTGATTCGGACTTTGAATCTGAGATTGAAGTCGATGTTGAAGCACTGGCCGATATTGAGGCAGACTTTGAACCAGAAATCGAGTCAGACAGTGAGGTACTGGTTGAAGTTGATGCACTCACTGAAGCAGCCGATACTGATTCGCTTGCAGAATTACTAATTGACTTCGAATCTGAGTTAGAGACTGATGTCGAAGCACTAGCTGACTTTGAACCAGAAGTCGAATCAGAAATCGAAGTCGAAGTTGAAGCGCTTACTAATGTTGACGTAGAAGTGCTAATTGACTTTGAGTCAGATTCAGAATCTGAAATTGACGTACTTACTGACTTTGAACTCGACTTTGAAGCGGACTTCGAATCAGAAACTGAAGTCGAGCTAGAGATTGATTGACTAATTGAAGTCGAATCACTACTTGACGTTGAATCAGCATTCGATTGAGAAGTTGACGTGCTTGCCGACTGTGATGCTGAATCGCTCATTGAATTGGAGTCTGAATTTGAAATCGAAATCGAAGTACTGGTTGCCTTTGAAGCAGACTTTGAACCTGAAACTGAATCAGAAATCGAAGTACTAGTTGAAGTCGAAGCACTCATTGAAGTAGCCGATGCTGACTCACTAGCCGAATCGCTGGTTGATTTAGAATCAGAGTTCGACATCGACGTTGAGGTGCTTGCTGACTTTGACGCAGACTTTGAACCTGAAACTGAATCAGAAATCGAAGTACTAGTTGAGGTCGAAGCACTCATTGAAGTAGCCGATGCTGACTCACTAGCCGAATCACTAGTTGATTTAGAATCAGAATTTGACATTGACGTTGAGGTGCTTGCCGACTTTGAAGCGGACTTCGAACCAGATACAGAATCAGAAACCGAAGTACTGGTTGAAGTTGACGTACTCATCGAAGCTGCTGATACCGATTCATGAATTGATGCTGAAGTTGAATCGCTAGTTGACTTTGAGTCAGAATCTGAGTTTGAAGTCGACGTACTTGCGGCCTTTGATGCTGACTTTGAATCTGAAGTTGAATCAGCAGTTGAAGTTGATTCAGATTCAGATTGACTAGCCGAACGTGAATCACTGCTTGACTTTGAATCAGAATTCGAGTCAGAAGTTGAGCTGCTAGTCGACTTGGAGGCTGAATTAGACTTGGAATCAGAGTTTGAAATCGACATTGAAGTTGAAATCGACTGACTGTCTGCAATTGAATCACTAACAGACTGAGAAACAGATTCTGAGTTGCTAGTAGAAACTGAACTACTATCAGAAATCGAAGTTGATTTTGAACCAGAAGCTGAACTTGAAGTTGATCCTGACTGAGAAGATGAATCACTATTTGACTTTGAGTCAGATTCAGATTCTGAAGTCGAGGTACTTACCGACTTTGAAGTCGACTTTGAACCAGAGTTCGAATCAGAAGTTGAAATAGAACTCGAAATCGATTGACTCACTGAAGTTGAATCACTGGCTGACTTTGAATCAGAATTTGAAACACTAGTTGAAGTCGAAGCGCTCGCTGAAGCAGCCGAATTCGATCCGGAAACAGAAGCACTTAGAGAACTTGACTTTGAATCAAAAGCCGATGTCGAAATCGAAGCTGAAATCGAACTTGAATCGCTGGTTGACTGTGAATCTGACTTAGATTCAGAAGTTGAAATACTTGCCGACTTTGAAGTTGACTTTGAGCCAGAGGCTGAATCAGAGATTGAGTTCCTGGTTGAAGTCGACTGATGTGATGAAGTCGATTCTGAAGTCAACTTTGATGAGCTATTTGCAATGGAAGTACTGATTGATGCAGAATCACTCACCGACTTAGAGTCAGAACCAGATTCAGAAGTCGAAGTACTTGCTGACCTTGAAGCCGACTTTGAACCAGAAATTGAATCAGAAATCGAAGAACTGGTTGAAGTTGACGTACTCATCGACTCTACTGATGCCGACTCACTAATTGATGCTGAAGTTGAATCGCTAATTGACTTTGAATCAGAAGTCGAAGTACTTGCCGACTTGGATGCTGACTTTGAGCCAGAAGTTGAATCAAAAATAGATGCACTAGTTGAAGCTGACTGGCTCGCTGAATCAGAGACTGATGTTGACTTGGATGAGCTGTTTGAAATTGAAGTGCTCATCGAAATCGAAGTTGAAGTCGATTCACTGTTTGACTTCGATTCAGAGCTTGAGTCAGATGTTGACGTGCTTCCCGACTTTGAAGTTGACTTGGAGGTCGAACTAGAATCAGAAGCGGATGCACTGATTGAAGTCGAAGTACTTATTGAAGCTACCGAAGCAGAGGTCGAAGCAGACTTTGAAATACTGTCAGAAGTTGAGTTTGAAATCGATGTTGATACTGAACCTGATGTCGATGTTGATTCGCTCGTTGACTTTGAGTCAGAGTTTGAATCAGACGTCGATGTACTTGCCGACTTCGAAGCTGACTTTGAGCCAGAAGTTGAATCAAAAATAGATGCGCTCGTTGAAGCTGACTGACTCGCTGATTCAGAGGCTGATGTTGACTTGGATGATCTATTTGAAATTGAAGCACTCATCGAAGCCGTTGAAGCCGAGTTAGAAATTGATGTTGAGATCGAACCACTAATAGATGTTGAATCTGAAGTCGAATCAGATGTTGAAGTACTGCCCGACTTCGAAGTTGACTTGGAGGTTGAATTAGAATCGGAACTTGAAGTACTCATCGAGGTCGATTCGCTTACCGATGCTGCGGACGCAGACGTCGAAGCAGACTTTGAAATACTATCCGACGTTGAGTTTGAAATCGATGTTGATACTGAACTTGATGTCGATGTTGATTCGCTCGTTGACTTTGAGTCAGAGTTTGAATCAGACGTCGATGTACTTGCCGACTTCGAAGCTGACTTTGAGCCAGAAGTTGAATCAAAAATAGATGCGCTCGTTGAAGCTGACTGACTCGCTGATTCAGAGGCTGATGTTGACTTGGATGATCTATTTGAAATTGAAGCACTCATCGAAGCCGTTGAAGCCGAGTTAGAAATTGATGTTGAGATCGAACCACTAATAGATGTTGAATCTGAAGTCGAATCAGATGTTGAAGTACTGCCCGACTTCGAAGTTGACTTGGAGGTTGAATTAGAATCGGAACTTGAAGTACTCATCGAGGTCGATTCGCTTACCGATGCTGCGGACGCAGACGTCGAAGCAGACTTTGAAATACTATCCGACGTTGAGTTTGAAATCGATGTTGATACTGAACTTGATGTTGATGTTGATTCACTCGTTGACTTTGAGTCAGAGTTTGAATCAGACGTCGATGTACTTGCCGACTTCGAAGCTGACTTTGATCCAGATACTGAATCAGCGATCGAGGCACTCGTTGAAGCTGACTGACTCGCTGAATCAGAGGCTGACGTTGACTTCGAAGAACTGTTCGAAATCGAAGTACTCATCGAAGCCGTTGAAGCCGAGTTAGAAATCGAAGTCGAAACTGATTCACTCGCTGCCTTTGAATCAGAACTTGAATCACTCATCGAAGTTGAGGTGCTTACCGATGCTGCCGAAGCAGATGTCGAAGTGGACTTTGAAGTACTGTCCGAATTCGAGTTTGAAATCGATGTTGATACTGAACTTGAGGTCGATGTTGATTCACTCGTTGACTTTGAGTCAGAATTTGAATCAGAAGTCGAAGTACTTGCCGACTTGGACGCTGACTTTGAGCCAGACACTGAATCAGAAATCGAGGCACTCGTTGAAGCTGATTGGCTCGCTGAATCAGAGGCTGACGTTGACTTCGAAGAACTGTTCGAAATCGAAGTACTCATCGAAGCCGTTGAAGCCGAGTTAGAAATCGAAGTCGAAACTGATTCACTCGCTACCTTTAAATCAGAACTTGAGTCACTCATCGATGTCGAGGTGCTTACCGATGCTGCCGAAGCAGATGTCGAAGCGGACTTTGAAATACTGTCAGAAGTCGACTTTGAAATCGATGTTGATACTGAACTTGAGGTCGATGTTGATTCACTCGTTGACTTTGAGTCAGAGTTTGAATCAGAAGTCGATGTACTTGCCGACTTGGAAGCTGATGTTGAACCAGAAGTTGAATCAGAAACCGATACACTCGTTGAAGCTGATTGACTAGCAGAGTCTGAAATCGAAGTTGACTTGGATGAGCTGTTCGAAATTGAAGTACTCATCGAAGCCGTTGAAGCTGAGTTAGAAATTGATGTCGAAACGGACTCACTCGCTGCCTTTGAATCAGCATCTGAAACTGATGTTGAGTTTGAAACTGATTCACTCTTGGCGGTTGAGTCAGAGTTCGAATCAGAAATTGACGTACTTGCCGACTTGGACGCTGACTTTGAGCCAGAAGTTGAATCAGAAACCGAAACACTCGTTGAAGCTGATTCACTAGCAGAGTCTGAAATCGAAGTTGACTTGGATGAGCTGTTCGAAATTGAAGTACTCATCGAAGCCGTTGAAGCTGAGTTAGAAATTGATGTCGAAACGGACTCACTCGC
>NZ_CAKOET010000002.1 GCF_933208495.1 Convivina praedatoris | reverse complement strand
GTTACAGATTTGTTTGTTCAAAGTTTTGTTCAGTTTTCAATGTGCTACTGCGTTGCTCCCTTACGAAACAACTTAATTAGTCTATCACGCTTATTCTCGCTTGTCAACAACAACTTTTTTAAGTTGTTCATCTCGCTCGCCTCGCAACAGAACTTTATTACTATACCAAGTTTCTTTTTACTTCGCAAGCTCTTTTTTATATTTTTAAAATTAAGGGTCAAATATCCTCAAAAGCCGTGAAAGCACTAGGTTCTAAGGTCGTTAATAAATTTTGAATTTTATCGGCAGATTCAAACATCAAATTTCCTTTAAGATCTTTTTGGACTTTTTGCCAATCAGAGACTTCAAAAGAGTATAAGGGCATCAAATTATTTTCATCCCCCTTAACAGCCGCCAATTCACCAATTTGCCACTGTGAAAAATCATGCACGCCGGCTTTTTTAAAAGCATCTAAAATACAGCCTAATGATGTTTGATCATCATGCAAGTGCTCTTTTACTGATAAAAAATCAAAAGAATCACCATTTTTTTTAACTAAAAAATATGGAATATTATCTTGATAGGCAATTACAGTAGCTGCAATCATAGTCATATCGTGAGCTCCTATATTCTATTTAACGCTTCTTGAATCCATTCTTCCTTTTGTTGAGCAATTGATGTAAAGCCCAAATTCAAATGATGATTAGTCCAAAAATGACGTCTAATATTAGTATTTTTAATGATGGGCAAGTCCCTTAACGGAAGCATTTGTAACTGGCGAATAGAAAGACTAATTTTATCGTTGTATTGATCGATATCAAGCACAACAACTTCTACTAAGTCTCCAACACGCAGTTCATTCTTTAAATTTTTTACGATTCCAGATTTAAACTCTGAGATATGAACCAAGCCTTGAATCTGGTCGTCTAAACGAATGAAAGCCCCATATGGTTGAATTCCGGTCACGACACCCTGAACAATTTGTCCAATATGATATGACATGGTTCCCCTTTCATTTGAGTTCAGCAATTTTAAAAAATTTAACTCATCTTCATACTTTTAATTTCAATTTTATTTACTGGTGCGTCATACATATCAACCTTGCTCTGAGCAATCTTGTCGACTACATCCATACCAGCAATCACTTGTCCAAATACCGTATGTTTACCATCTAACCAGGGTGTACCACCATTTTTTAAATAATATTTTTTTATTTCATCGGGCAACCGGTTTAACATGCTGTCCATTTGAGCAGGAACCTGGTGGGCTTGAACAATAAAAAACTGTGATCCATTGGTATTTGGACCAGCATTAGCCATTGATAGGGCACCACGAAAATTAAAGAGTTGATTACTAAATTCATCTTCAAAACTGCCACCCCAAATGCTTTCACCACCCATACCGGTTCCTTGTGGATCACCAGTCTGAATCATAAAATCCTTAATTACACGATGAAATGGCACATCATCATAATAACCATTCTTGGCATGAGTCAAAAAGTTTTCAACTGTTTTAGGAGTGCCACTATCAAATAGTTTAACTTTAATGTCCCCCAAAGAAGTCGTCAAAACAACGATACTTCCATCAACATTTTCAATATTTAATTGTGGAAATTCCATTTTAACTTCTCCCAATTACACCTGTTCGCTTTGCACAACAGGATCAATAACAACATCGCCAGCCTCAATTTCTTCCAACGCTTCACCAACTGATTTTCTAGAAGTAAATTTAACCTGAGTAGCAGGTAGACCTGCATCTAATTGGCGAGCACGCTTGGAAGCCAAGGCAATTAATTTGTAACGCGAATCAACACGTTCTAATAATTTATCAACAGATGGGTAAAGTAACATAATTTTCTCCTAATTAGCTCTTAATTATCAATTTGGTCCAGAACTCGAATAACACGTAAACGTTCGGCAGTAATGATTGCCTTAATCCTTTGAACTGCCTTACTAACCACGTCATTTTCAACTGCATAGTTATAATTAATCATCATTTTAAGTTCTTCTTTAGCAGCTGCAACACGTTTTTCGATAACTTCTCGTGAATCGGTGCCACGCCCTTCTAAACGGGAACGTAGGTTTGTTAAATCAGGGGGAGTCAAAAAGATATAAACTCCTTCTGGCATTTTAGTTTTAACTTGTAAGGCACCCTGAACATCAATTTCTAAAAAGACATCCCGGCCACTGGCCAGAGTTTCATCAATAAAACTCTTTGGGGTACCATAATAATTACCGACATATTCGGCATATTCAAGCATATCACCATTTTGAATTTTATTTTCAAACTCTTCTCGGCTGACAAAGAAGTAATCTAATCCATCTTTTTCACCCGGACGAGGTTTGCGTGTAGTCGCCGAAATCGAATATCGAAAATCAACCCCTTCTTCTTCAAAAATAGCCTTACGAACCGTTCCCTTTCCTACACCGGAGGGACCCGATAAAACAATTAATAAGCCACGTTGCGTCATAAAACTCCCCATTATAGATGTCATTTATTAATTCGATAACAATACACTAATTAGTTCATTATAGTTCAAATTTATATAAAATTAAAAACTTATTTTATTCTAATCGGAAAACAAAACTTTGTTCCCCTTATGATACATGAAATAATCCTGATATATCAACACTTTTAAGCTTCGCTAGATAATTAACGAATAATTCAACTTGCAAAAGAGAACGTTTGTTCGTATAATCAAATCATCAGATATCGAGGAGGTATCAACGTGCAAAACTCAGTAATTCAACCATCGTCTATTTTTTGGACTCGCCCTAAAATAAAGCCTTTGCTTAAATATATGTGGTCAAAGTTTCAGGTACCCGTTTTAAATAAGCAACTGACTTCAGCTGATATTATTCAGCGGTTAGAGTTAGCAGTTAATCTACAAGTCCCTGTTAAACTCCAAATAAATCAATCTTTTTATAGTGAAACAACATCTGAGTACTATGGTCAGCTACATCAAACTGCAGCTGGAGAACTATATATTTACTTATTAGACAAGAGCCAACCACTATTAATCAACCCTGCCTTAATACGTCACATAATCTTAGAATCTAACTAATGACTCAGCTTTCTTTAATCTGGCCCAAGTCCTGTACTTGACTCAAATTCAAATTAGCCAAAAGCGTATTTAAGGCTAGAACATCAATATAATGACTCAAACCATCTAATTTTGAAACTAGGCCCTGACTATTTCTTAGGGCCTTTTTTTGACCTAGAAAAGCTACATACTTTGCTACTTCACCACCGATACCATCCAGATTGTCCCATTGAGGTGTCCAATAGTCCATTAAACCATGGGTAGTAAAGGTTTTAATCAATTGTGCAGTCCATTGGGTATGAACAGCCTGATACTTTTGTGCTAAACCTAGATGATAAGCTGAGAGCATTTGCAAAACATTCTCACTAACAACACCCTTAATTGAACTTGCTTGGAACTGTGGCAATCGCTTTTCAGCATATTGTATTTCTGAGTCAATTTCATCTGCAGTTAACACTGGAGAAAGTGCTTCAGCATTTGCTAATTTTAGCGGTGCCATTTTCACTGCAATCCCACGAAATACTTCATCAATAGTATTTAAATCAAAGTCATCATCATCACCATTAACCTTTAAAAACTTAAATTGTAATTCATCAATGGCATTTGACGAATTCATCAATTCAGTAATATCTTTACCTTGAAAACGGAAATAATTCAACGCAATCACGGTGCGGATAATCATTCGCCAAAAATTAATATCAAAATTAGCGCTAGCAATACCAAAACGATCATTCACACTACCTTCTTGAGCCAAAAATTTTTGTAAGTCATACAAGGCTGGTAACAATAGAATGAAATAACGCCAGTCACGGTCAGTACTATTTACTAAAGTAGCTTGCATTACCTCATTGAGATTGACAATGACCCGTTCATTACTGGTGAATTTGCTGAAATTTTGCTGCACCATACTTGCTAAAACATCATCCAAGAAAAAAGAGGCTACTTCGTAGATTTCTGGTGCAAATTTATCATGTCGGGTCAAAAAATAGCGTGCCCGTAAAAAACCGACAAATTCATCAAAATTAAAATCAGTTAATGTTTTCTTCTCAGTGAATCGGTGCTTAGTCCGTTGATGTTTAATCTTCTTAATTTGTGATGCTTTTCCCTGTTTCAAAATATTCTCCTCAAATACTCAAGTCTAATTGATACTTACCAGCACCAAACTCATGTAACTTAAACTGAAAGATTTGAGACTCACGTTTTAAGTTTGGTGTCATGATTGTTGCTTGCTGACTACCTTCAAGTTCCGCTAACTCAATTGCGTGATTAATAACAGACATTACACGAGCGAAAACTTTAGCATCAGCTGAGGTATAAAACATATCAGTATTACCATATCGAGCAGAACGACGTGATAGACTGACTGAAATTTTATAACGGGTAACATCAAAAACAATATGGTTAAAATTAAAGTCATGAGCATACAAAAATAACGACGATAGAAAATCTGCTGGTTCAATTTTATTTTCTGACATAAAAATCCTTTTTTACAAATAATTACTTCAAACTGACGATAGTGGCACCATCCCCACCGGCATTAGCGCTGGCAAAATGGAAGTCCTGGACTCTTCGATCCGTCCGCAAAAAATCGGTCACACCTTTTCTAAGTGCCCCAGTTCCTTTACCATGAATAATTTCCACTGGAGTTAAATTAGATAGTACGGCAGTATCCAAATAACGATCTAATTCAATTAAAGCAGCCTCATAACGCACACCACGTAGGTCTAACTTAGATTTAACGGTAGCACGACTTGGCGCAGCCGCAGTAGTTTTAACTATGTGCTGCTGCTTTTTTTGTTTTTGTGCCTTTTGGGTTCCCTGGCTTTTGACAATATCATCTTCATCCACCAGCATTTTTAAAATGCCCATTTCAACTTCCCACTGACCATTGCCGTGCTTCTTAATCAAAGTTCCCTGTTGACCATAAGATTGGACGACAACCTCATCGCCAGTGTTTAACTGTTTAATTGACTTTGCCTTTTTCAAAATTCGATTACGCTCTAAATGATCATTTTGATGCAAATCAGCCAGCGACTTTCTTTTTTTCTGTAATTCTTGCTCCGAGAGGCCACCTTTTTGTCCTGCAGACAAACGTTCTTGGCGAATTTCTTTAACTAAACGTTCAGCTTCTTTTTTAGTATTGGCTACAATGTGGTTGGCTTCTTTTTTAGCGGAAAGAATTAATTTAGCTTGTTCTTGATCTAACTTTTGGCTTTTTTCAGTTAAGTTCTGCTGTTCTTTAGTAACATCTAAACGCTGATTTTTTAAAGCTTCACGCTCTTGTTTAACTGAGCGCCGTTGAGCAATTAAATCTTCAATCATCCGATTTAGATCGTGATCGGCTGGATTCGTAAGATTCTTCGCATTATCAATAATATCATCGGCAAATCCTAGACGCTTGGCGATTGCCAGAGCATTTGATTGTCCGGGAACACCAATCAGCAATTGATAGGTTGGACGCAAAGTAGTTACATCAAATACCATTGAAGCATTCATCGTCTGCGGACGATCATAGCCGTATACCTTAAGCTCAGGGTAATGAGTGGTTGCAATCGTATAGGCCCCTAGCTGAGAAATTTTATCTAAAATGGCCATTGCTAAGGCCGCTCCCTCTGCTGGATCAGTCCCGGCCCCAAGTTCATCTAAAATTACTAAACTATGTTCATTTGTTTGACTTAAAATCTTTTTAATGTTAGCCATGTGCGAACTAAAGGTTGAAAGATTTTGTTCAATTGATTGTTCATCTCCAATATCGGCAAATATTTCTTCAAAGACCCCCACCGTTGATGGCCGATGGGTGGTTACGAATAACCCGGATTGAGCCATAAGCTGCAATAGACCCAAAGTCTTAATACTGATTGTTTTCCCACCTGTATTGGGACCAGTTATAATCAGGGTTTTATAATCTTGACCCAAAATAATATCATTAGCCACTGCAAGCTTTTGATCAAGGAGTGGATGCCAAGCCTGTTGCAAATTCACATGCTCTTGGTCACTTAGCGCTGGCTGAAGTGCTCTCATTTTCTTAGCTAATCGTGCCTTAGCATTAACAAAGTCCAAATGCCCCAAAATCAAAACGTTATTACGAATTTCGTCAATATGCTCGGCAATAATTTGAGAAATTTCTGCTAAAATCTTTTGTTCTTCATTGACAGCTTGAACCTGTAACTCATTTAATTGGTTACTAATTTCGACAATGTCTTGTGGTTCAACATAGTAGGTCAGACCACTTTGACTTTGATCATGAACAACACCAGGAACTTGATGACGATACTCCGCTTTAACAGGAATTACATAGCGGTTACTCCGCATGGTAACAATTGGTTCACTTAAATATTGGGCAGCTTTACCACGAACATGATTTTGCATTTTTTGTTTAATGCTATTTTCATGCCCAATAATGCGACCACGTAAATGTTTTAAGGTGGTAGAGGCATCATCAGTAATCTGGGCATTATCATCAATGGCCTGTGCTATACGCTCGGTCACCTCGGGTAATGATACTAATGATTCGGCTTGCTGGGCTAACAGTTCTACTGATTCACCAATGGAATCATCAGCCATCTGGGCAAAAAAGTTAGCAACACCAGCTGTATTAATTAAGACCTTACTGATGGCCGAAATCTCAACTGCCGTTAGACTGGCGCCGATATTCAAGCGCTTTAATTCCTGATTAATGTCAGATAACTGAGCAATTGGAATACCGCCTCTGAGGCGATCAATCATGACTGCTTCAGCGGTTTCTTGTTGCCAAACATTAATTTGGTCAATCTGACTACTAGGCATTAACTGTGCAGCCTCGCTTTTACCGCTGGCCGTCGTTAAAAAGTCAAATAATTGCTGTTTAATTTTTTCATATTCAAGTGTTTTCAGAACTTTTGTATTCATAATTTAATTTAAATTCCTTATAACCACCATTGGTAAATTGTATTTGAGAAAACAGGAAACCGATCCAGATAATAATTTAATATGGGAGAATCAACTAATTGATCTTGAATCCAAGCATTGGGGAGCACTGAAAGAACTTGCAGGATAAAGAAAAACAAAATCAGGGCAATCACACCATAAAAAAAACTACCTAAAACCGCGTCCAATCCACCTAAGAAAGGAAGATGTCGGACTAAATGAACTGACTGTAATAAATAACGTGATAGAGCATTCCCAATTACAATTAATAATAAACTGATTAAGCCCGAAGCCAAAAATTGTTGTCCTTGATGACTAATTGATTGAGGTACCTCGGGACGAATAAATTGACCACTAACCCAGGTGCTAATAATTTCTCCTAATGGCTTAGCTAGTTTCATGGAAATATAAAAAATAACCAGCCATAAAAATACTCGGACCATAGTTGTAACCAAACCAGCCCGATAACCACTACGCATCATCAAAATTAGTAATATAACCCCCAGTAACAAAATGACCATCCATCCCGCCTCCTTTACTGTATTAATTTTATTTTTTAAGTAAAAGCTAGTCATAGTAGTTGGTTAACGTATTTAATGCAACTCATTATAACATTAAAGCTGCTATAATTAAGCCTATGCAAATTGTTATTCAACTCCCCCAAGCGCAAATAAAAAAGATCCAGCAATACTATCAAACTCAGGTAGTCTCCAAAGGGCCAGCTGGTAGTATTTTTCGAGCAAAAACAGCCAATACCACCGTCACCGCCTATCGCTCCGGAAAGGTCCTTTTTCAAGGAAATCAACCCGAAATAGAAGCTCAAAAGTGGCAAAAGATACCAGATTCGACTAGTAGAAAAAAAAATATTCACGCCGCTCAACTCCCTAGTGATTTTCATTCTTGGTCAGTTATCGGCTCAGATGAAGTCGGTGCTGGTGCTTACTTTGGTCCCCTGACTACGGCTGCGGTCTACGTTAGTCATACCGATTTAGACTGGGTTAAAAATTTGGGAATCGCTGATTCTAAAACTTTAACCGATGATAAAATGCGCACGATTGCGCCACAAATCATTGAACGTCTACCTCATCACGTAGTAAATTTGATGCCTGATCAATATAATAAATTACAGAAAAAATATAATGTTGTGGCCCTCAAGGCTCTATCCCATAACTTCGCTCTATCACAGGTAATACAGAAAATTGCTCCAAATTATCCACAAGGAATTTTAATTGATCAGTTTGTTCAAGCAAAAAGTTATTTTGCTTATTTAGAAAAAGCCCAGCAAAGGCCCATTATTCGACGCAATGTTTTTTTCAGCACCAAAGGTGAACAGCACCATCTCAGTGTTGCTGCAGCCTCAATTCTCGCCCGGGTAATTGAGCTAGAAGCTATGGAGCAGCTAAGTCAAGAAGCTGGCCTTTCCCTAACAATTGGTGCTGGTAGTAATGTGGACCAGCTTGCCGCCCGATTATTATCCCGCAAAATGGATTTAGGTCATTTTGCCAAATTACATTTTGCCAATACTCAAAAAGCACAGCAATTACTAAAATAAAACAACCCAAAAGTTATTTCACTTTTGGGTTGTTTTTTCGTGTTCTGCCAAGTGTTCATCATCAATCGTGATATCAGCAGCAGTTAACTCAATATCATCATTAGCTAAATCATCTCGAAAATTATTGATGTTTTGCTGAGCTGATTGAATATAGGGGTCACCTAACTGTTTTACTTTAGTTAAACAGGGCACCACGTGCTTATTAGAAAATTCTTCAACCGGCCCTCCATGAAGAACTCGTTCACCAACTTGTTTTACCTTTTTTGTTAAGGCTTGACGTTGTGGTTGAGACAAACCAAAGCGTAGCGTTAGGGCTGTAATTCCAGTTACAACGCCAGCTACAAAAGCGGCATTTTTTGCCATGTTACTTCTGCTCCTTCTTTTTATTCGTTTTACGACTAAAACGTTCCCAAGCTTGACTAGTAGCAAAAGCAGTACCAGCTTTTGCTAGATTGCCAAAACTTGAAAAACGGTTAGTAGCATGATGGATTGAACTATTAAGATCAGAGACAGTTTCAGATAATTCTGCTACTGTATCAACCGTTACATCCAAAGTTTTCATCTTATCGTTAATGTCATCTAACAGCTCGTTAGCATTCCCTAAAATTTCATTACTAGAACGGGCAATGGTATCCACATCCATGGTAATAACGGCAACTGAGCGTGTTAAACGCATCAAAAAAATACCAATAAATACCACTAACAATAAAAATGCAAGGGCAAAAATTAAAATTGAAAGTTGGCCAATTGTCATTAACATTCTCCTCTTCAAGTAAATATTCTTTCGTAGTGAAGTCTTTTCAATTGTAACAGATAAAAGGCTCTTGTGCCGATTGGTAACCAAATAAAAAAGCCACCTAGCAATAGGCGGTTTACATTAATGAGCATAATCCACGGCGCGAGTCTCACGGATAACAGTAACCTTAACATGTCCAGGATATTCTAACTGTTCTTCAACTTGAGTTTTAATATCATGGGCAAGTACGGTTGCTTTAATATCTGAAATCTTACGCGGTTCAACAACTACGCGAACTTCACGACCAGCTTGAATAGCAAAGGCTTTTTTAACACCTGGATAGGTGTTAGCAATTGTTTCCAAATCTTTAAGCCGTTGGACGTAGTTCTCGAGAGATTCACTGCGGGCTCCTGGTCGGGCAGCACTAATTGCATCAGCAGCAGTGATCAATTCAGCAATTGGTGTGGTTGGCTCAGTATCTCCATGATGAGCAGCAATAGCGTTAATAACAGCAGGTTTTTCATTAAACTTTTCTGCTAAACGCACCCCTAACTCAACGTGGGAGCCTTCAACCTCAGCATCAACGGCCTTTCCAATATCATGGATTAAACCAGCACGCTTCGCAAGCGCGACATCTATTTTTAATTCAGCAGCCATAATTCCAGCAATTTTAGCTACTTCAATAGAGTGCTGTAAAACATTTTGACCATAAGAGGTCCGATAATTCATTCGGCCAATCATTTTAATCAAATCAGGGTGCATACCGCGCAAGCCCAATTCGAAAACGGCTTCTTCACCCTTTTCACGCACCATTTCATCCATTTGGCGACGAGCCTTTTCAACTGTGTCTTCAATCCGAGTAGGATTAATCCGACCATCAGCAATTAAGGATTCTAGGGCGTTTTTGGCAATTTGGCGACGAAGTGGATCAAACCCACTCAAAACGACTGATTCAGGCGTATCATCGATAATCAAGTCAATACCAGTTAGTGATTCAAGGGTACGGATATTACGGCCTTCACGACCAATAATTCGACCCTTCATTTCCTCACTAGGTAAATCAACAACGGAAACAGTAACATCTGTTACCGCATCAGCAGCCGATCGTTGAATGGCATCAACGATAATATCGCGAGCCCGACGCTCTGCTTCGCTTTTAGCATCAACTTCATATTCTTTAATTAAACTAGCGCGTTCGCGCAAAAGTGAATCTTTAGACTGTTGCAAAACGATTTCACGAGCTTGTTCGTGATCTAAAGCTGCAATCGATTCTAACTTTTCTTCTTGTTCAATTAATAATTCTGAAGACTGCTGTTTTTTCTTAGCAGCATCGTCTAAACGTTCTTGAACCTGATTTTCCTTTTGAATCAAAGAAGCGTCTCGTTGATTTAAGGTGGCATCCTTTTTATCTAAAGTATCCACTCGATCTTGTAAGCGTTTCTCTCGTGCTTGGACATCAGCTTGGCGATTAGCCAGTGATTCATCAACTTTAGTACGATACTTTTGAGCTAAATCTTTCGCGTCAATATCGGCGGCCCGCTTGATACTCTGGGCCTCACGATTTGCATGTTCTAAAATGTTAGCAGCAATTTGTTTGGCACCGGTTATTTTTTTCGCATCAGTCCAACGCCGTAAAATATAACCAATACCTAAACCAATTGCAATTGCGAAGAGTGCTGAAATGATTGTAAAATTCATCTCTTACATTTCCTTTCAGCGTGTGACATTAGATACATTCACCTTACAAGTATAGCGAGATTTAACCTATGGGTCAATTGTAAAGTTAATTTTTAAACCGGCGTTGTAACTCCCGTTCCTGATCACGCTTTTTTAGGTCTTGCCGCTTATCAAATTGCCGTTTTCCACGTCCTATACCAATTAATACTTTAGCAAAACCATGCTTTAAATACACCCTGAGAGGCACAATACTAACCCCTTTTTCCAGCGCAGCTTGCTGTAAGGATTGAATCTGACGCCGATGTAGCAATAATTGGCGGGAACGTAATGGATCAACATTGAATTGATTGCCATTTTTATAGGAAGCAATATGCACATTCGTTAACAGGGCACGACCATCATGAAAAGTAACAAAGCCATCCCCAATAGTAATTTGTCCAGCTCGCACTGATTTTATTTCAGTTCCAGTAAGCGAAATACCGGCTTCAAAGGTATCTGAAATAGCGTAATTAAAATGAGCCTTTCGATTTTGAGCCAGAACATTTTGGCCAGTTTTAGATTTTTTAGCCTTCATATCAACTAACGACCTGCCTATTTCTTCTTACTGTCTGAATGAGGTCGCCTTTTCCTTGCATTTTTACGGTTTGGTCGACCATTACTACTGCTTTTTACACGAATATCAGTTGTTGGCGCATCTTCTGGATTTAGCAATTGGAAATCAATGGTACTTTCATCTTTATTAACCCGAATGACTTTAATCTTTACTCGTTGACCAATTTGAAAAATATGATGTTTAGAACGGCCAATTAAAGCCATGTGAGTTTCATCGTATTCATAGTGGTCATCGGTTAGATTTGAGATGTGGATTAGCCCTTCAACTGTATTATCCAGACTAATAAACAAGCCAAACTTTAGGGCCGCATTAACAATTCCATCATATTCTTGCCCGACCTTATCTTCCATGTATTCAGCTTTTTTCATGGCATCGACTAGTCGTTCTGTATCAATGGAACGTCGTTCTTTACTACTTGTATCAATCCCAATCTGTCCTAGATGGCTGGCATAACGTTCTTGTGCCTCAACACCATAGCCATGGCGACGATACCACTTAATCAAACGGTGAACCGTCAAGTCTGGATAACGACGAATTGGCGAAGTAAAGTGAGTATAGTAGTCGGCTCCTAAGCCAAAGTGCCCCATTGGATCTGGTGAATATTTGGCTTGCTTCATAGCCCGCAACATCATAGTAGAAATCATTTGCTCGGCGGGATCATCAGCCACTTCTTCCATAAGTTTTTGCATCATCTTAGGAGTTACTTTGTTGGGATCTCCCTTAACTGGATGCCCCAAAGCTTTAGTAAATTCAAAGAATGATTTTGCTCGCTCTTCATCTGGCACCTCGTGCACACGGTACAAAAAGGGAATCTTTTTCTTGTCAAAAAATTCTGCCACCGTTTCATTAGCAGCTAACATAAAGGACTCAATCATCCGTTCAGCCGTACCACGTTGGCGGACTTTAACGTCAATTGCCTTTCCCTGGTCATCGACAATAATTTGCGCCTCCGGTGCGTCAAATTCAATGGCCCCACGGTCAGCCCGCATCTTGTACAAGATTTGATGTAATTCACCCATTTCTTTAAACATGGGGACCAGTTCCCGATATTCTTGGGTAACCTGTGGATCATCGGCCAAAATCTGATTCACCGCATCATAAGTCATCCGGGCATGTGATTTAATCACAGACGGATGAATAGATTGTTTGACTACTTGGCCCTTAGGATTAATTTCCATTTCAGCTGACATCGCCAAACGAACGACATTTGGATTCAATGAAGCAATCCCATTCGAAAGCTTACGAGGAAGCATGGGAATAACTCGATCAGTCAAATACACTGAGGTCCCACGGTTATAGGCTTCTTCATCAATGGCTGATCCTTCTTTAACATAGTGGGAAACATCGGCGATGTGAACCCCTAAATGATAGTTTCCATTTTCTAGTTTCCAGACCACAACGGCATCATCAATATCTTTAGTATCGGCACCGTCAATAGTTACTAGAGGCTGATCAGTTAAGTCTGGACGTCCTTCCCATTCCTCTGGCAAAACCTCATTTGGAATGGCGTCAGCCTCTTCTAATACTGCTGGTGGAAAATGGCTTGGAACTTTTTTACTCTCAACAATTTGCATGATGTCCATCCCTGGCTCATCTTTAAACCCAAGTACTTGGGTTACTTCCGCAACCAATTGACGAGGGTGAGTAGCATCAGCAAAATTTAAAATTTTAGCTACAACCACTTCCCCATCATGCAAGGGTTGATGACTGTCCTTAACGAGAATTTGATAACTGGCCGCCTTTTTATCGTTTAATTGAATTTGGCCTTGCATCCCTTTGGCCTGTGAGCCCAAACTAAAGACGCCCACTACCTGATCGTAGGCTCGTTCAATAATTTCTTCGACCACACCTTCTGGTCCTCGATCAGCTGATTTAGAAGGCTTTAGCGTCGAAACACGAACAGTATCACCTTGCATAGCTTGTTTGGTATTTCCAGGTCCGATGAAAAAGTCAGGTAAAATTTCATCATAACGGACAAAACCAAAGCCCTTATCATTAGCTTTAAATTCACCAATAACTTGACCATCATCTGCCTGATATTGATAGGCCCCATCTTCTAATTTTTGTGCTTGTCCATCACGGACAATATTATTTAGCGCATTGACTACTTGTCGATAGTCACTTTCATTTGTCATACGTAGACCATCGGCCAGATTTTGAGCCGTAAAAGTCTGTTGACGATTAGCTTTTAAAAAGCCAGCTAGTTGACTTTTCAATACTTTCATTTCCATATAAAAATACTCCTAAAAAATAAAAAATCAGTCTACAAAAGAGTAAACTGACCTTTAACAAATTAATGGGCTGATAAATACATCAGCGCAATTCCAATTATAAACCAGATAGCCCCTAAAACTACGGTAATGCGACGCATAACGGCCTCAAAACCACGAGACTTCCGTTCAGTAAACAAATCGGCAGCACCACCAGACAAAGCTGACAAGGCATCTTGTTGCTTACTAGGTTGCATCATAACTGCAACTACCAGTAAGAACCCCACTACCAACAGTGCTACAGTAAGGATATTAGTCACAGTGACAACCTCCACTTGAAGTTCAATAGATTCATTATAACAGATTTTGGCTTAGTTTCCAAGCGCCAAGTGGAACATCAAAATTCCACCGGCGACCGCTACATTAAGACTCTCAGCCTGTCCGGCCAAAGGAATGTAGAGATTAGCCGAAGTCTTTTCGGCCAATTGAGATTGCATCCCTTGGCCTTCATTTCCTAGAATCAAGGCAAACTTTTCAGTTGGCATAATGTCTTGGAAAGGTTGAGCCGCTGGATTTAATTCTGAACCATAAACTGGCAAACCATTGGTTGCTAAGGAATCGACCCAGTGGGACAAATCACCTTGTAAGACTTCCAAATGGAACTGAGAACCCTGCATGGCTCGCACTACTTTGGGAGAAAAAGCATCTGCTGTACCTTCGCCCAACACAACCCCTTTAAATCCGGCTGCATCAGCTGTACGAATCAAAGTCCCAACATTTCCTGGATCTTGAATCTGGTCTAGTAATAACCACATCCCATCAAACACATAACTAGGCTCGAAACTTTTTTCAGGAAGACTAATTTCAGCAAAAATACCCTGAGGCGTATTAGTACCAGCAATGTGCTTAGCTACTTCAGCACTAATTTCAAAGGCTGGAACTCCATGAGGAACATCAGCCAAGTGTGCTTCCATTTGCTCGGGTGTGGCCATTACGGCGTGGAACTTAGCTGAAGCTTTAATAGCTTCTTGAACCAAATGCCAACCATCTAATAAATAGGTGCGATTTTCTTGACGACCCTTACGAGTCGCTAATTTAGTCCAACTTTTAACGCGACTATTTTGATTTGATAAAATTCTTTCCATGCTTAATTTATCCTTTACTATTGCGGTTTTGCTTACCGCTATTCCGTTGTTTTGTATTCGAAGAACTTGCAGTTGCGGTAACATCCCGAGGCGATAAATCAGCAGGCGTAACTGTGGCTGCCGGCTGGCTAGCCATCAAGTCTTCAGCAGTTTTTAACACCTTGAACTCGCGATTAACTTTAGCTTCTAGGGCTGGATACTGAACGTGTAAAATTGCTGTTTGAATCAAAGCAAAAATTCCACCCACGATAAAATATAGTCCAATTGATCCACTAGAAAACATTGAAAAGGCAGCAATCATAATAGGACTCATTAACAACATCATCCCAGAAACTTTCCTTTGTTCTTCGGGCATCCGTTGTAATGACAACCATGCCTGCAATAAATAAATCAAACCAGCTAAAATAGCAAAAACGATTTGAGGCTTATTGAGAGCTAATCCAAAGAAAGTCGCTGATTGCAATCCATGGGCGTGCATGATGGCTGAATACACCCCCGAGAAAATTGGTAACTGAATGGCCATCGTTAAAAAGGAAATTCCTCCGGTCATGCTCACGCCATTTTCCTTATAAAGTGACATTGATGCCGCTGCAGCAGCCTGCTGTTCTTGTGGATTCTTGGCATTTTGAGTAATATCACGAATTTTATCAACTTCGGGTTTTAAAATTCGAAGTTTCAATTGACTCATCGTTGTATTCTTTTGTTGATTGACAAATAGCGGCAAGATTGCTAAACGCAAGACAGCAGTGATAATGATAATTCCCCAACCGATACCGTTAACGCCCCCAACCCAGTGGGAAATCTGTAAAAGAATATCTGCTATTGGCCGCCCTAACCACTGATACATTCGACTGTGAGCACTATAACCACCGGTCAATAAAATAATGTCAAATACAATAAAGACAAAGGTCAAAACACGCTTTATCTGTTTCATGTTGTCTCCTAAATGTTTTATAAAAAATTTAATTCGTTCTATTATAACAAACCCACCTCATAAAAGGGGTGGGTTTTCATATATTAAAGTGGTGAGTTTTCGTCACTAGTTGGTTCCGATACCAAAGGTAAGCGAATCGTAAAAATTGAGCCAGAACCTAGCGCACTTTCAACGGTAATTTCACCGCCATATGCCTTAACTAAGCGCTCTGCAATACTAAGGCCTAGACCATTGCCTCCTTTTTCACGGGAACGAGCCCGATCAACTCGGTAAAACCGATTAAAGACTCGAGCCAAGTCTTCGGATTCAATTCCTTCTCCAAAATCTTGGACACCAATTTCAACCCGAGTAGCAGATTTAGAAAGAGCAAAGTGAATTTCTTTTCGGTCAGTTGAATACTTAATGGCATTGTCAGCTAGAATAATAATAATTTGTTCCAAATGATCTTGGCGAATATTTACCAGGGCAGGCTGCACTAAGTCATCATCAAAGGTTAAGATGAAATCTGGATGTAACATCTTAAAGTCATTGAAGGTCCGGTGAACAACCCCATCAACATCAGTAATTTGATTAACATTCTCGACTGGTACTTGTTCGGCACGAGTCAAGTTTAGCATCTCATTAATTAACGTTTCCATCCGCTTAACTTCCGATAAGGTTGATTGAATCGAATCAGCTAAAACCTCTGGATCATCCTTACCCCATCGATTCAACATTTCCATGTGCCCTTTAACCACCGCCACTGGCGTGCGTAATTCGTGTGACACATCGGAAACAAATTGTTGTTGCGCACCAATCAAATCCTGCAAACGATCAATCATTCGATTTAATATTCGACTTAAATCGGATAATTCATCATCAGGGCCTATTTTAGGGATGCGTTCTGGGGTCATAGGATCACTTTCAAACGCTTGAATTGTTTTTTCAATCACCGTAACTGGAGAAACAATAATTTTGGTAATCCAAGATGACACCAGAAAGACAATCAGGGCACCCAAAATGGCAATCAGCCACATCCAGTGTGATAAGGCCTTCGGCATAACACCATAGTGCTGCTGTAAAATAATAATTACTGCCGCTACAAATAGGCAACAAGTAAGAAAAAAAACCAAAGCCATCCCCAAAGACAACTGCCAACGCAGTGAAAAACGGAAAGACGCTTTAGTTTTTTGATCTTGATTTTCAATCATTTATCGTTAGCTCCGCATTACATAACCAGTGCCACGTACAGTTTGGATATATGATGCCTTACTGTCAGGGTCATCAATCTTATTACGTAAGTAACGAATATATACATCCACAACATTGGTTTCAACACCTGAATCAAATCCCCAAACTTCCTTGAGTAGTTGTTCACGGGACTGAACCACGTTAATATTTTCTACTAAGATTAATAGTAAATCATATTCACGCTTAGTCAAATTAATAATCTGATCACCACGACGAGCGATGCGGTTTTCTTTTTCAATCTTAAGATCTTTAAAATTAATAACTGAACGATGCTTATCGCTGGACTCTGTTTCAATCGTAATCCGACGTAACAATGAACGAACCCGAGCTAATAATTCCTCAATGGCAAAGGGTTTGACAACATAGTCATCAGCCCCATAGTCCAGGCCAGATACACGGTCAATGACAGAATCACGCGCTGTCATCATAATAATTGGTGTACGCTTCACTTCTCTAAGCCGTCGAGCAACTTCTAGTCCATTTAATTCTGGCAACATTAAATCTAATAAAATTACATCAAAATCATTCTTCGTAGCCATCTCTAAACCATCACGGCCATTGTCTACCGTTTGGACGTCATATCCTTCATGTTTGAGTTCTAAGGCGACGAACTTTGCCAAATTTTCCTCGTCCTCAACAATCAATACTTTACTCATAATCACCTCTATTTTTAAATTTATACTTTAAGCTAATTTCTTAACAATCTACCCTATCACATTTTATAGTTATTTTATAATAATTACAATATTTTTCTCATTTTTCGAAGAAATCATTTAACTTAGCCCAACGCGGATCTTCAACATCCTCAAGAGCTTCAACCGGCTGTTCATCATAATTACTTTCACTAATAACTTGCCAATCATTTCCCTTAGGAAATTCTTGATTGGCTGCTTCGGCTGGTGTTAATACCTGACTAGGAAACATCGCGACTAGGTTATCCAAAACAACTTGATCAACATCCAATTGGTCATTTTCTAATAGGAAAACCGCCTCATCTTCTTCAAACTGATTTAATTGTTCTTGCTTACCCACGTAGCGTTCCTGAATGTTTAAATCAATTGGCAATGAAACTGGCTCCATTGATCGGGTCGATGGCAATACCACCTCACCACTAACCTGAACAGTCAAACTGATGATATCACTGGCATTATATTGCACTTTACCAATCACTTTTAAGGGTAAAATTTCTAAAATTAAATCTGAAAAACGTTCTTGGACTAATGCCGATAAACCTAGCTCCGTATCGAGTAGTAAAGGGTTCTCCTGATATTTGACTAATTGCTTTTTAGCTAATTTCATTTTTATAACTCCTTTTTAAAGTTGGATGGGGGCATGTCCAACGTCTTGTTCTTCCGTAGCTTGGTTAGCCAATAACTGCCACACTTTCCCGGCTTTATAATCCAACCTTAAATTAGCTTTGGCTAAGGACATATCTACTCGGCTAATAATCGGTAAAGTGGCTTCGCGTTTAATACTATTCAAATATTGTTGGCCTTGGGCTGTGAAACCTAAAATTCTCAAATAGGGATCCTGCATGGCCGCCTGCATTTGATCAACTTTAATATTAAGCAAAGTATACAACAAAGTTCGCTGAATTCTAGCAAAAGTATACCGTTTTGATTTGACTGACTTAATAAAGGACTGATAGGACTGTGGCCCTTGTTTAGCAGCTGCGGTAGCGGCCAAACGATGTTCTAATCCTTCAGCCATTTGATAAACCTGACCCAATTGGCCAACAGTGTCGGTCAATAAGCGGTACTGTAATAATTGCCAAAATGGTGCTTCAAAATCAATGGTATTTGCGTTATTTTGTACAGCGTCAAAGGTGTTTTCAGGTACAACTGGTACTATTTTTTCTAACTTATGTTTATGTAAAGCTAGCCGAATAGAAGAAGCTGAAGCAATCACCTGATCGGGCCCAAAATCATTATCATGATAACCGGCCTGTTGACGGACAATTGGCCATAATTGTATATCGACTTGCAACTCTAAAACTGCCCGAGCGTATCCAAAGGCCAAAATATCATTAGGTTCCTTAATCTCAAAACCAGTGGTATCGGCTAGTTGCTGGGCATAGGAGCTAGCAAAGGTTTGATTTCGGTTAGTAAAATTCTGACCTTGATTAACCTCAGGAGCTTGCTTTGCTAAGGAAATAAAATCAATATCTGGATTTTCACTACCAAAGACAATGTCATGAATTCCTAAAGCAGCTAATAAGCGTACAGCTCCTTCTGCAAAAAGATGGCTAGGCTGTACCGCATAAAATACTGGTAGCTCAACTACTACATCAACGCCGGCTTCTAATGCTAATTTAGTCCGGGTCCACTTATCTAACAAAGCCGGTTCGCCCCGTTGTACAAAATTACCAGACATAACGGCCACAACGACATCAGCTCCAGTAATTTTTTTAGCTTGGGCAATATGATAACGATGTCCATTATGGAAGGGATTATATTCAACAATTAAACCAACAGCCTTCATTTGATATCCCCCTTGCTGGCTTTAAAGAACCAGCGCGTTGTTTTCAAATTTGGGACTGCTTGACCAAAGTCAGCACTAATTTCAATTTGGTTAAACCCAATTTTTTGTAATAATTCGTAATAAACAGCTTGCTCATAACTTTGTTCATGATGAACTTCTCGTAAAAGATTAAAGGCATCAAGTTCTTCATTGTAGGTGAAGAATTTTAGATCATGATCAACGCTGTTTTCATTTTCACCAGGGAAACTAGTCCACATAAAAATATTCTCTGGATTATCATCATTGTTATAACAATAATTGTCATAACCAACGTTAACTTGATAGGGCGTAATCACATCAAATAGAAATATACCACTAGGTGTTAAATGGTCAAAAACCTGTCGAAGAGCATCCTCTAAATCCTCCAAATTAGGTAAGTAGTTTAAACTATCAGCAAAACTAGTGATAATTGGATATTGAGTAGGCCAGTCACTGAAATCGCGCATATCCCCTTCTAATAGACGGGGACTAACGCCAGCTTGTTCGGCATGAGTTTGAGCTAATTGCAACATATTAGGCGATAAGTCTAATAAATCCACCTGATAGCCAGCTTGCTCCAGTAAAACTGCTAACCGGCCAGCACCCCCACCCAAATCAAGTAAGGGACTTGGATTAGTCATGTCCTGGACATATTGAGCCCAAGCTTGGTACATATCGTTATCAAACAACTCATCGTAACTTTTTGCAAAGGTTGTAAAATTGTCTTCCATTTGATTACCTTTTGTCATACAAAAAGCTGAAGTTCACTACTTCAGCTCTTTTAATCTGCCTGTAAAAATTCTGATATATCAACCAACGGCGCATCGTACCAAAGCTTTTCAAGGTTATAAAAATCACGGTGCTCACTGTCAAAAATATGAACAATCACATCGCCGAGATCAACCAAAACCCACTGTGCTACCTGAAAACCTTCAATAAAGCGAACTGTTCCGCCGGCCTCCTCATATTTATCTTTTAATTCATTGACAATCGCTTGGACTTGCCGATTTGATGGTGCTTCGGCAATGACAAAATAATCAGCCATTAATGAAACTGGCCCCATATCAAGAGCCACAATATCATTAGCCTTTTTACTGTCAATGGCTTTAACGGCAATTTCTAGTTCTTTTTTTGCATTTAATTCAGTCATGATTTCCCTTTCAGATTACTGAGTGACCCAATAATTATATGTGGTCAGTGACTTAGGATAGATTGGCCGTTCATTTTTAGCCAAATATGCTAAAGTGTGAACAACTTGAAAACGAACTCCTTGACCTAAATCCTCATCAGTGATGGTTCGCGCTGCTTGCACTCCTGGAAAATCACGATCACTTTCTAAATAGTCGGCCATAAAAATAACCTGCGATAGTTTAGACATATTAGCCCCGGCACCAGTAGTATGGTCGCGCACCGCTTGTAAAATCAATGAATCGGTAATATCCAATTCATCTTTAATTATTTCGGCTCCGACAATGCCATGCCATACTGGATTCCCCCAATTAACTAAATCAGGATCAAGATGCTTAGCGCTGATTACCGCTAAAAATTCAGCATTAGAGCGTTCTTTAGCATAATCATGCACTAAGCCAGCCACAGCAGCTTGCTCTGAATCAATTTTATTTTGAATTGCTAGTTTCTGCGCATAATCACGAACTCGCAAACAGTGTTCAAAACGTTTCCTAGAAAGCTGATGAGCCACTTTAGCTTCTAACTCAGCCATACTGCCACTATAATACTTCATACTACCTTCCCAAATAAAACTTTTATAATTTGGCGACTAAAGGAGAAAGCTTAGCATATTTTTCTTCTTTAGCTGGCAAGTACAAGACCGCCGTCCGGCCAATCGTTTGGACGACGGTGATCTCAGAGTGCTGGTGTAAAAATTCTGCCAAATCTTTCACATCTACTTCAGCCGTTTGCTGAATTGATACTTTAATTAGCTCCCGCTTAGCTAGTGCAGCCACAACTTCGTTAACCCATTGTTGGTTCAACCCATTTTTTCCAATTGAAAAAATCGGGGACAAGGGGTTGGCACTGGCCCTTAAGTAACGTTTTTGTTTTCCTGATAATTTTTGCATTAAATCATAGCCCTTCGTACTGTAACCGAGACACCCTTGGGCGCCCATCCGGCAATTCGTATACCAGCTGGCAACACAATCCAGCCCAAACCAGCAAATACGAGATCAGTTTTTTCATTTGTATTAAATTCATATTTAACTAAGGAACTCAAATTAGGCTCCGTTGGCTGTAATAAGTTTCCCGCATGCTTTTGATAGAATTCATCAGCGCCTACCAACTTAGTACGATGAAGCGGTAAATTATTCTCAAAATATGCTGTGACAGCGCTACGAGGCCCCTTTTCAAAATCAAATCGCGCTAACCCACCAATAAAAATAGTTTGTTGGTCATTTAGTTGGTAAGTACGTGGTTTGATTTCATTTTTAGGTAGGGCATACTTTAAGTCGTGACTATCTAGACGATGCGCCATTTGATCACTCTTGATAATTCCAGGTGTATCAATTAATTTTTGACCATCAGTCAAAGGAATTTCAATCTTGTCTAAGGTTGTTCCAGGAAAACGAGATGTAGTGATTAATTCTTGGACACCCATCGTTGATTTAATAATTTGGTTGATAAAAGTTGACTTACCCACATTGGTTGTACCCACAACATAAACATCTTGCCCCTGACGTAAATCTTCAATTTTTTGCAAAATTGCATCTAAGTTTTGGGGATGGATTGCTGAGGTCAAGACAATATCAACTGGATCAATTCCACTATCTTTAAGCTGGTCCTTTAACCATTGTTTTAATCGGTTCGCTTTTAAAGATTTTGGCAGCAAATCGACCTTATTTGCTACTACTAATATCGGATTTGACTTACCAACAAAACGGGGAAGCCCATCGATCAAGGAACCACTGATATCAAATACATCGACCACATAAACGATTAATGATTTGGTACTTGATATTTGGTGAAGGATACGCGCAAAGTCATCATCCGTTAATTCTACGGGTTGAATCTCATTATAATGGCGCAAACGAAAACAACGTTTGCACAAAAGCTGATCGCTTTCTAATGATTTTTTTAAAGCACTAATTGGTAAATAACCAGATTGTGTTGCTTTTGTGGTTTGCATACGCGCCCCACAGCCAATACAATATAAACCTTTTTCTAGTTCTTGCTGAATTGTTTCATCGGAGATTTCAGTTGTCACGAAGCGTTTTCTCCCATTTCAGGTTCGGGTTGTGTTTAAAAATAATTTTTTTAGCCTGGGTTTCGATACTGCGGTTTAACCAAGTCTGCCACATATCAGAATCAATTAATCTTTTAACCAAGACACTGCGTATTCCAGCTAAATGGGCAGCCCAAACGTCAGTTAACATTTGATCACCAACCATGATTACCTCTTGGGGCTGTAAATGTCGTTGGCGCATCACAGCCAAAATACCTCTTGGTAAGGGTTTTAAAGACCAGGCCACAAAGTCAATATTTAACGCATCAACGGCTTTAGCTACTCGTTTATTAGTATTATTAGAAATAACAATTAGCTCAATTCCGCCCTGCTTGAGATCCTGTAACCACTGATGTAGTTCAGGCGTCCCATCAGGATTATTCCAAGCCAAAAGAGTGTTATCCAAATCAGTTAAAACGGTCGTAATCCCGTGGTTACGCAGCTCTTCCACTGTTAAATCATAAATTGAATCTACCATGTAGGTCGGAGTTAAAAATTTTAATTGCATAACCATCACCAATTCTTCATTCCTCTGTAATTATACTATAGATAGCGTTTTCCTTCTAACCAAATAAAAAACGCCCTAACATGGGACGCTTTTACAATTATTTTAGTACCAACCATTGGTTTGAAAATGGCCAACTGCATTATCAACGGAACCATAACGATCGGCGATATAACCTTGCATGGCTGATAATTGCACATCGTAGTTACCACGGTAATCTTGTCCAGGAGCATAAGTCGCATAGGCGCTTTCAGATAACTGACCAATACCATGCATACTACCATTTTGGGCGTTGGGATTACCACCACTTTCACGCTCAATTAACCACTGCAAGTTACCACCAGCTGCTTTAGCTGGTGCGGCTGCTGTAGCAACTGAATTAACTGGTGTAACGACCGGTTCAGCCACAGCCTTAGTGGTTGTTTCTGAACTAGCAGTATTACTAACAGTTTGAGTGTCGTTAACAGCTCTAGCATTATTTTGATTAGTAGCACTGTTGTCATCAGTATCGTTAACTAAACTATCACCGTTAACCGGTGCTGATAGTTGAAGCGCTTGAACATTGTTCAAAGAATTTACGGCTGAATTTACTTCCCCGTTGTCAACTACGGCATGAACCTTAGTTGTTTTATTTGAATGCGTTGCAGGCGTTCCTGATTGGGCACCACCCAAAGTTAGAACCACCGCGGCCATAGCAATTGTACTGTATAAAATTTTATTTATCATAATGGATTTATTTTGCCGTTTTTATATAACAGTAGCATTACACTGAGTTACAAAACGATAACATTAAACAGTTTATGAAACTTTTTAACAAAAAATGTATAGAAAAATAGGCTAAAAATCTAATTTAGCCTATTGTGAATTATTTTTGTTTATGACGTAGGTTCAGTAAGACCGGATAGCCCAGCAAAACAATCAAAACCGAAATAAGGACGCCCTGAAAATCATGCATGATTTCAGAAACTTCAATATATAAGGAACCTACAATCGCCACAATCGGTACCAGCGGATATAGTGGCATCGAGAAACTACGATTTAATCCCTGTGGATCTCGTTTTCTTAGGATAAAGGTGCCAGCTAACACTAAAATATAGAACAAGAATGTCACAAAGACAGCATAGTTGGATAACTGATCAGGGTTAGTGAAGAAAATCATCAAAAAGGCAATCCCAATCATCAACCAAATCGCTGCGTTTGGTGTTTTAGAACGATGATGAAGGCTTCTAAAAATATTAGCAAACAAGAAATCGCCATTATCAGCCATCGCATAGAGGACACGCGGAAAAGAAACCACCTTACCATTTAAAGTCCCCAACAATGAGATCAAAATTGCGACACTAAGGAGTCGACCTCCCCAGTAGCCAAAAGCATTGGTCGCCATGGCTAGGGTTGTATTTTCACCCAAGCTAGCAATCTGATTGGCGGTAAGACTACGATAAACGCCAAAACTAACCCCAACATATGCCACAATCACTAGCAGAATACCAAAAACAATCGCTCGCGGTAAGGTCTTTTGCGGGTTCTTAATTTCCCCACTGATATTAGCCAGCGTGACCCAACCATCATAGGCAAATAAAGTAGCTAAGACAGCTACCCCGAAACCACCACCACTAGTATGACCGATAGCTGTGACCGTTTGGCCCAAGGCGTCATGATGGCCAAAGAATAGGCCAAAAACAATTAATGCAATAATTGGTAATAGTTTAATAACCGTAGTTACCATCTGGAAACCGGCACTAAAGCGATTAGGAATTGAATTAATCAAACCCACGCATGCTAAGGCGGCCATCCCAATCCAAATTGAATAGTGACTAGGCAAGTCAAACATGGCCACAAATAAAACGCCGAAATAGGCTGAAATTGCCCCCATCATGGCTGGGCCGTAAAAGACTACCTGCATCCAACCAGCTAAGTATCCCAATGTCCGGCCATAAAGCTGCTCAATATAATGGTAAATACCACCAGTTTTAGCCATTTGAGAACCGACCTCAGCTACGCTCATCCCCGAAGCTAAGGTTAAAATTCCTCCGGCAAACCAGGCCCACATAGCCGTGGTCGTATTACCAGCAACCTGTAAAACACTCCCTTGTTTAAAAAAGATTCCTGATCCAATAATAGTCCCAATGACCAGCGACAGTGATGCCCACAGCCCAAAACCGCGGTGTAATTGTTGTTTTTCCATCACACTCAAACTCCCTATTTCTAGTCTAATAGCTTTTATTCTATCACGGCGATTTATAGTTGGGGATACTTTTCTAATTTTCCCCATAAAAAAAGCTAGATATAAGTATCTAGCTTACTAAACAAATTATAATTCTTGCTTAAAATCACTTGGTTGATAAAGCTTTAACCACTTGCAGCAAATCCACTGAGCAATGAAGCCGGCAATTACCGGTACTACAAGCCAAGCAATCACCGCAACAACGGGCGTAATAAAATGATTCATCACATCCAATGGTACGGCCGGATCTTTAATCATTGACTGAATTGGTGATACCAAACCAATATAACCAAATCCTGCTGTGGTAGGCGTTCCTTGAATATTAAACAAGGCAACCGGAATACCGCTCAAAGCTGCAGTAATCAAAAATGGCACAATTGTAACTGGCTTAGCAAAAACTGAAGGCATCATCCCCTTCATAGCACCCAAAGCAATAGCCAAAGTAGTTCCACGCTTATTAACCTGCCAAGAGTTAATTAGCAAGACCACTGTCGTTGCCACAACACCCATCGCAGCAGCTCCCGAGCCAATCCCATGCAAGCTAATGGCTAAAGCAATTCCCACCGTAGAAACCGGCGTAATAATAATGATAGCAAAGGCCATAGCAATCAAGATTGCCATTGGAATTGGTGCTAATTTGGTAAAAAGCTCAACCCCATCGCCAATCCAAGTTGTTAAATGTCCAACATAAGGTGCTATGGTCTTACCAACGAGACCAACACCACCACCAACTAAAATTGGGCTCAAAATAATAGCAATAGAACCGAATCCGTCTAGATATCGAGCGATTAACCAGGTAACCAAAACTGCTAAACCAGCAACAATCATGGCATTAATCACGTCCCCAGCACCATTGGCAACAAACAAGCGAGTTGGTACTTTGACAGCCTGTGAGGTCATTGGATGTAGCGCACCTTTAGCCAGCATCACCCATTGAATTGAGTTTGAAGCGGCCATGGTTGCAATTGCTACCACCCCAGTATCCAGACTCTTCATGTGGAATTGCATCGCAACTGCCATTCCAATCAAAAATGGAATCATTGATGTAAACAAGGTCAGGATGGCTGTAAAATTAGCTCCTAAAGCAGTATTGCCAAGTCCTGAAAAATGGATAATATATTTCATTACCGCTGAAGGCAAAACCCCAATCAAAATTCCTTGGGCTGAACCACTCAAAACCTTAAAGAAAAACTCTTTTACGGTGAAGCGACTCTCACCGTTAAAAGTAGCATCTGACATTTTTATTCTCCCTCTCCAAAAACAGTAAAAAACCCCGCTAGCCGGGGAAATTTCACTGATACTTAGTACTTAACAGCAATTGCTGGAGTCTCCCCCTTGGCAAAGGCAACTGCTGCATCAAACGATTGGTGAACCATTTCTTGAACAGCCTTAGTTGTGTAGAAAGCAATGTGTGGTGTTACTAACACATTGTCACGAGCAATTAAGTCAGCAATCTTTGGATCAGGGAATTCTTTACCTTCCCAATCCTTGTTGAACAAACCAACTTCGTTTTCGTAAACATCCATAGCAAAGTCGGCAATTTTACCTGAATTTAAACCATCAATTACGGCATCTAAATCCATTAAGTTTCCACGAGCTACGTTTACCAAAACCACGCCATCTTTCATCTTGGCGATTGAATCAGCGTTAATCAAGTGCTGGTTTTCAGGAACACCAGGAACATAAAGTGAAATGGCATCAGCTTGAGCAAATAACTCATCTAAGCTATCAACATAAAGTCCCTCAGCTTGAAGCTCAGCATTAGGATATTTATCGTAAGCAATAACCTTGGCACCAAAGCCCTTCAAAATATTAATTGCTACACGACCAATGTGTCCAGTTCCAATAATTCCAACTGTTTGCATCCGCATTTCACGACCAATCGTTGGGGCCCAACGCAAATCATGACGTACAACCTTTTCATCCATTGGCTTAGTACGACGTAACAAACGAGAAAGCTGAATCATTGAATGTTCAGCAATCGCATTTGGAGAATAAACTGGCACGTTTGAGATATTGAACTTTAATTCACGGGCAGCATCGAAATCAATGTTATCAGTTCCAACGTTACGCAATGACAAGTTCGTTACACCTACAGCAGCCAAAGCTTCCAAAGTTTCACGAGTATAGTCTAATTGTTGATAAACTACAGCTGAATCTGCCCCGGCAGCCAACTTAGCTGTTTCGGGTGTCAATAATTCTTGAGTATAATCAACCTCGATTTCAGGATTAGCAGCTTCCCAATCCTTCAAAGAAGGCTTCTCATCATCACGAATTCCATAAGCAAAAATCTTCATTGTATCCTCCTGATATAACGCGGTATGAGTTTTATTTCACAACATCATTATACGCCTGACAGCAGCAAAAAGCATCTATCAGATTGTTTACTTACTAATAGGATTTTGCCCTGATTTTTCTAAAATACCATCAATAAACCCATACTCTAAAGTCTCTTGGGCGCTCATCCAATTATCACGTTCAGTATCGTGGGCAATCGTAGCCAGATCCTTACCAGAAGCATCGGCCAAGATTTTATTTAACTTAGCCCGCGTCTTGGTTAATTGTTCAGCGATGATGGCCATATCGGTTTGTTGCGTACCACCAGCGGCACCACCCATTGGTTGGTGAATCAAATACTCAGCATTGGGTAACATGAAACGATGACCCTTTTCACCTGATGCAGCAATAATGGTGCCCATGGAAGCAGCTAGCCCCATCACAATCGTCGTTACCGGTGCCTTGATAAAGTTCATAGTATCAGTGATTGATAGACCGGCGGTCACCGAACCCCCAGGAGAGTTGATGTACATAGAAATCTCTTTATCAGGGTCTTGGGCTTCTAAGAATAGCAGCTGAGCAACAATTGAAGTGGCCATACCATCTTCAACCTCACCTTGTACTAAAATAATTCGATCCTTTAACAAACGAGAAGGTAAATCATAGCTTTCCCGTCCATTAGCAGTCTGTTCAATTACACCTGGCCACATAATCTATACTCCTTTTATTTTATAATTTAATTTGTCACATTAAACACTCATTATAACGTATTTTATTTGTTTCCAACAATGATCCCTAATTGTTTATAATTTCGACAAATCATACGATTGCCCTGTTTTAATTTTCTCAGCTAAATTAGTTAATTTACGCATCCGATGGTTGGCACCAGACTTACTAATTTCTAAAAGATTGCCTAACTCTCCGAGTGATTCATCTGGATGCTGCCGGCGTGCTTTGGCTAGCGCTTCTAATTTAGGGGGCAAGAGACTTAAACTACCCAGTTCTTGTTCAATCAGAGCAATCTGAGCCAATTGTTTATTGGCCGCAATTGCTGTTTTTTGGATATTAGCTGTTTCCGCATTAACTAAACGATTGACTGAATTACGCATATCTCGCATCATTCGAATATCTTCGTATCGTAACATCGACTGAGTTGCACCAATTGTCGACAAAAAATCCACTATTTTTTCTGCGCGTTTGAGGTAAACGATAAAACCAGTATGCCGATCAATAATTTTAGCTGGCAAAGCAAATTCCTGCATCAAACTTAATAATTGTTCCACCAAGTCTTCATGGTTAGTATAAATTTCCAAATGATAATTTGCTTTTTCTGGGGAATTAACCGAACCAGCAGCCAAAAAAGCGCCGCGTAAAAACGAACGCTTCTTTTTGGGTTGATTTAAAATTCGACTAGGAATTTCTTGATTAATCCCAAAGGGATCCACCCCTAAATCTGCTAAAATTTCATTGACTTGGGTACTTAATCGCACGCCAAAAGATTTATGCTGATTTAAATGTAATTGTTCTGTAACAGTCACTTCAACACTAGCCGTAGGATAAATTTGCTTTAAGAGCGTGTAAATTCGGCGGGCAATCGCCGCATTTTCAGTTTGGATGTTGATAGCTTGGTTAGAACCAAGCTGATTTACTCCATTCATCCGCATTAGTGCGGACAATTCCGCCTTAGCATTGCCGTTATCCACAATTAAGCTGGTCAACTCTTTTTTTACTTCTGCGGCATATGACATATTACAACTCCAAAATTTTCATTAGTTCCGCACTCACCTTTTTACCATCGTGAAAGGCTCCCGCATCGCGTAACTGTAAATAGTCACCGGATAAGGAAATGGCCCCTTGTTTTTGTACACCAATAGGATCTTGAACCACCTGCTGGGAAAGCTCTGTCCACTTTTGATAATCGACAAAGTCGTCTGAAACTGGACTGGCATTGGTTAGGAGGTAATTAATCACTGGTTGGCCAATATGCCGATTCAAGGCTGATAAATGCTGAGCATCAGTATAGGCATCCGTTTCACCCTTTTGGGTCATAATATTAGCAATATAGACTTGTTTGGCCGCTGTTTGCTGAAGGGCTTGACGTACTTCTGGTAAAACCACATTGGGTAAAATTGAAGTAAATAAACTACCCGGTCCATAAACAATCATATCGGCTTCCAAAATGGCATCAACCACATCTGAAGAGGCGTGAACTGTTCGCTGCGAATCTTCATTAGTAACCCAGACTTCTTGAATTACCTTATGAGCCGCTGTAATCTCAGCTTCACCAGTTAATTGCTGTCCATCATCAAAACGAGCATTTAACACAAGTGGCTCATTGGCTACGGGATAAATATGGCCCTTAATTTTTAACAAACTTGATAGCCTTTGTACCGCATCAAAAATATTGCCATACATTTCAGTCATAGCGGCAATTAATAAATTACCAACTGCATGCTGGGCAAAAAAATCGTCTTGGGAGTTAAAACGGTATTGGAAAATTCTCAAGATTTCTGGATCAACATCAGCCATAGCGGCTAAGATATTTCGAATATCCCCAGGTGGCACAATATTAATATAATTGCGCAAAACGCCACTAGATCCGCCATCATCGGCAACAGTCACAATGGCTGACAGATCGACATCATACTTAATTAAGGGGCGGATAATAACTGGTAATCCAGACCCACCCCCAATAATTACAATTTTTGGTTTCATCGTATTTTCAGCTCTTTACTATATTCTTGTCGGTTCATGGTCATTTTACCATTTTTCAAACCGCTTAAAATAAAAAACGTTTAGCGACTTAAGCTAAACGTTCTAATTGCTGATTTTCCACCATGCTCCAATAATCTTGCTGAGAAACAATGAAAGAATCTAAGAGTGGTAAGTTCATAGTTTTACCCAACTGAAATAGTTTTTGAGAGAATGATAAGTCATGCGCTGAAGGATGAACATTCCCACTCGGATGATTGTGAACCATGAGTATCGCATAGGCATTAGCTTTTAAGGCCCGTTGAAAAATCTCACGGGGTGAAGCGGTAACCTGGGTTAGGGTCCCTACAAAAACTACTTCCCAGCCAATTACATTTAACTGTGTATCAACCATGGCTACACAGAGCTGTTCCTGAGCCTGTCCCCCAATTTCTTTTTGAGCAAAATGTCCAAAAGTTGCTGAGTGCTGAGCACTTAATAGTTGGGGACGCCGTGCTTTGATTACTTGCTGCCCAATATTAATACCGAGCAATAAGGCCTGATTAGCCACCGGATTATGGGCAATAAACGCCTGAGCTGTTTCATCATCAATTTCATTAAGACTATAGTCGTGGGGAAAATAACGTTGAAAAGTGTCCAATTCGTGGCGTGGATGATGGCCTAAACTTTCGTAAAATTGTTGTACTTGGGCTAATATCATAACTTGTTTTCTCCTCACAAGTCATAATACGTAGTTAGTCTGCCTTTGTTTGATAACTATTTCGAATCGCAATGATTGAAAAGCAAAAAGCAAAAATCATTAAGAGTAAGTCTAGGCGATAGGTCCAGCTAATGGCAGTTTCAGTCGCTTGAGCAATATTAGTCGATTGACTCTGGAAAGCTGAAATAATCCCAGCTGCCAAAGCAATCCCAATCGCTGCTGAGTAATTATTACTAGCCGCAAAAATTGAATTACCTGCGCTGTGGAATTTACGAGCTACATGGCTAACGGCATTGGTCATGTTATTACCAAACCAGCAACCAGCGCCAAGTTGTACTAAACCAAATCCAAGAGTCATATTCAAAACGGTGAAAGGCATCAATACCATCCACAACATGCCCGCTCCAAATAAACTTAACCCCAGAGCATTAGGTAATTTAGCACCATAACGGTCATATAGATTACCAGACAAAATTGACATAAAGGCAAAGCCAATTGCACCAGGGAAGAGGGCAAAACCAGCGACCTGTGAACTTTGGTGCAAAACTAATTGCAAGCCCATTGGAATAGCATAGTTAAAAGTCAAATTAATCGTTTGAATCGTAAAGGCTGCCGCAACCGCATAAGCAAAAATATTCGATTTAAAAATAGCTAGATCCAGTAATGGATGTGTTTGCTTCCGAGCATAAAGGCAGTAGCCAACCAAACCAAGTAACATAATCGTCAAGGTGATTAAACTAACTGGGTCAGTAAAGCCATTCGAACTAATATGTTCAATGGCTAAAATACCAGACACAAAGAACGCACTAAGTAGAACCCATCCGATTAAATCAAGCCTTTCTTTAACCAAGGAATCTAATTGTTTGATAGTAAACCATCCCAATCCTAGGGATAGAATTTGGACCGGCAAAACCACCCAAAAGACCATGTGCCAACCATAATGTTCGGTTAGAAATCCACCAAAAGCTGGTCCTAAAGCCGGTGCAAAAGAAACGATCAAGGAGGCTAAACCAATCATTGTCCCCCGCTTACGCTCTGGTACCTGTTCAAACACCACATTGTTCATCAATGGTAGGCCAACTCCACCACCAATACCTTGCAAAAGTCGACCAAATAAAATTAGCCAAAAACTATTACTAACTGCATCAATTGCGATTCCAATCACTGAAATAATGCCAGCGACCATAAATTGACTTCGATTAGTAAAATTCTTTTTTAACCAGGGAGACAAAATAATGACTAAACTGGTTAGCAAAATAACTCCAGAAGTTAACCACTGAACCGTAGCTGAATTAACACTTAATTCAGTCATGATGGTTGGAAAACTAACATTTAAAGCCGTTTCAAGCATAATATCAGTAAAACCTAACAAGGCAATTGATAAAATGCTTAAAATTAAACGTAGCGTTAGTTGTTTTTCTGCTGCCATACAACACTCCTTACTTCACTTATAAAATACAAAGATCCAGTAAAAACGGTCAAATCTTTTACAGGAACCTGCAACAATGTAACCCAGTTATCAATCACCGTCAATCCTGACTGATGTTGGAACTGGTCTAGTTTTAAGCTGGGCCGATTATTGACCCCCTCAAAGTTGACTAAAATAATTTTAAATTGATCATCATCAATTAGCTGGGGTAAATATTCACCAATATTTTTATCCGCCAAACTACCAATCACCAGGCGAATTTTACCAGCGTAGCGTTGTTTTAGCGCTGCTACCAAGGCTGTTAAACCAGCAACATTATGGGCGCCATCAATTAAAATATTAGGAGCTATTTTTTCAAAACGGCCGGGAAAATGGCTGGCTGTTAAACCAGCTTCGATAACTGCTTTTGGTAAATCAGGTTGAAGAACTCGCACTGCCGCCACTGCGATTGCCGTATTTTCAACCTGATACTTTCCGGGTAACCCTGGTAAAAACTCACCAGCCTGTCCGGTAATAATTGGTTGTTGGTGCGCCTGAATAATTGGTAGGGTTTCTGATGGTAAATTACCGATTACCACCTGCATATCATCATGGATAATTCCCGCCTTTTGAAGGGCAATTTCACTTAAGGTTTTACCCAAAATTTGACAATGATCATAGGCTAAACTTGTAATAACAGCAATCCGACTGGTAGGCAAAACATTGGTTGAATCATATAAACCACCCAAACCAACTTCAACAACCGCTACATCTAAAGGTTGATTTGCAAAATATAAAATCATAATTGCCGTTAATACCTCAAACTCAGTTGGTCTAAAGTCATTTCCCAACTTTTTTTCGACCGCTTTTACCGCCTGAGCTACTTTTTGGGTATATATGAGCAAATCTGCTGGTTCAATCCATTGGTTATTTACCTGAATACGCTCACGAAAATCCACAACAAAAGGGGAAATAAAGAGCCCAGTTTGATAGCCACCGGCAACTAAAATATGACTAATCATCGTGGCAACTGAGCCCTTCCCATTGGTACCAGCCACATGAATAACAGCTGGTAATTGCTTCTGGGGTTGACCTAAAACAGTCAACAAGTAGTGCATTCGTTTGAGCGTATTCGCTTGGCCATATTTAGGTCGACTATGAATATAATTGATTGCTTCAGCTACTGTTTTCATCGTTTTATATCCTAATGAAAACCGCCCAATAAATGGACGGTTTTAAGAAACATTAATTAACCCTTTTCACGGACAGTAAAGCCATGAGAAGAACTCTTAGAGCGGTAGCCACCATTGCGGTTACCGCCACGGTCATTACGGTCGCGACGATCACTATGGTGTGATGAACCACCACGGCCGCCACGATAACCACCGCCATTCCCACGACGACGCTTATCACCATAGCTGCGACCGCCACCACGACGGTTAGAAGATGAACCACCACGACGACGAGGTAATGGACGCTCCCGCGAAATTTCAACCGGAGCATTTTGCTTGTCCAAACCAGCCAAATCAGCCAACAAAGCGGCTGCTAATTGTTCAGCTGAATATTCTTCCAACAATTGCTTGGTTTGGTGCTGGATATCTTCCGTATTAACACTATGAATCAACTTACCAACTTCACCAACGGCGGTATTGATACGACCAATCCGTGCTTCCTGTAAAGTAGCTGGGCGCAAAGGCTCCATGCGCTTTTTAGTTAATTCTTCAATTGCCCGAAGGTAATCCATTTCATTTGGAGCTACCAAAGTTACAGAAGTTCCTTCTGCTCCGGCACGACCCGTACGGCCGATACGGTGGACATAGCTTTCAGGATCTTGGGGAATATCGAAGTTATAGACATGCGTCACATCTTTAACATCTAATCCACGCGCAGCCACATCAGTTGCTACCAAAAGATTGATTTCGTGGTTTTTGAATTGATCCAAAACTCGTGAACGCATTTGCTGTGTTAAATCACCGTGCAAACCAGCAGCATGATAACCACGCGCTTCCAAACCACGTGCTAATTCTTCAACACGACGCTTAGTACGACCAAAGACAATTCCTAGCTTAGGTGCTTGTACATCAAAAATACGAGTCAATGTATCAAACTTTTCTTGTGGACGAGTTCGAACAAAGTATTGTTCAACCAAATCAGTAGTCAACTGCTTAGCCTTAATTTGAACGTGTTCTGGATTAGTCATAAACTGCACACCAATCCGCTTAATCGCAGCTGGCATGGTAGCAGAGAATAACAAAGTTTGGCGTTGAGCGGGTACTTCGGCAATAATCGCCTCAATATCATCCAAAAATCCCATGTTAAGCATTTCATCGGCTTCATCCAACACCAAAGTCTTAACATCACCCAACTTAACAGTGTGACGCTTAATGTGGTCTAGTAAACGGCCGGGAGTTCCCACCAAAATTTGAGGATGGGACTTTAGCTGTTGAATTTGACGGCGAATGTCAGAACCACCAAAAACAACTTGAACATTAACATGCTTATCGTGGCCTAATTTTTTTAATTCTTCGGCCGTCTGAATGGCTAATTCACGAGTTGGTGAAATAATAGCCGCCTGGATATTGGGATTATCTAAATCAATATTTTCCAAAATTGGCAAACCAAAGGCTGCTGTCTTTCCCGTTCCAGTCTGTGCTTGTCCGATAACATCACGACCTGCTAAAGTAAGCGGAATCGTCTTTTCTTGGATGGGCGTTGCTTCCACATAACCATGAGTAGCAATTGCATCTAAAATATCTTGGGACAAACCTAATTCACTAAATTTCAAAATTTTCTCCTTAAATGTGTACAAAGTGGTGTACACGCCATCACCTCGTTGATGAGGCACTTATTACTTCTTGATAAAGATGATGGGACAATTCCTCAAAGGAGTGGCCCTTGTAGTATTGATTGCTCAATAATATGACAGCGTTTTGCCCATCATTACTAATCACTACCGAAGGTTCATAGCCATTAAAAATACCATGAGCAGTCCGACAGTCATTTGGTTGCTGATACATGCCACTAGCATAAGTAGCCGGTGGTATGGTTTGCAACATTTGCTGAGGATACTTTACCAGCTTTTGATCGAAAACTAGGCGATAAAACCGGTACAACATACCCGTTGACATAGCGACATTGCCCGTACCGGTTTCCCGCTGCTTTTCAACTAGGCTCACCGAAACCGGTGAATCCAAATTTTCTTGGTAACCCAAGGACATTTTGGTATTGCGATTAAAATCTTGATAATCAACAATATCTAAATGGTATTGATCATTAAAAACCTGATTGAATAGCGTAGAAAACTGACTGTTCGTTAACTGCATAAGAATCCCAGCCAATAGACGATAATTGACGGGCTGATATGACCAAGCCGCCCCATCCCCAGGACTAGCCACCTGATCAGCATGTCGTGCCGAATAGGCAACATTATCTGCTTGCGATTCAAATGATTGTGGCTGTTTTTCTTGTCGCAAACCACTGGTCATCGTCAATAATTGACGAATGGTAATCTTGGAGGCATTGACGACCCTTGGATAAAAGCGACTGAGCTTGGTCTCATATGTCAACTTACCAGCTTCAATTTGTTGGACAATTAAGGCCGCCGTCATGGCTTTTTCTAACGAGGCAATGTGATAAAGCGATTGAGCCGTATTGGGCCGATTTTTTTGATAATCAGCTTGGCCATAACCAGTTTGTAAAACAATCTGACCATGACGCACAATTAAGGCGGTTCCAATGTAATTAGCTTGTCTAAGCTGATCATCTAAATAATGACTTAACTGACTAACCGGTTGCACAGTCTGTGAAAGACTTTGAGCATAGTCGGCATTATGATTGACCGCTACTTTCATCTGAGTACTTAGTGCACCAGAATTGACAAACCAAGGACTAAAAACCATGAACAAAACGGCCAAAGCCATCAATACACTGGCTTTAATCCAAGAACCACCAAACCATTTGGACGGCAATTCAGCAGGGTATAAATCAACACGTTGCATTGACATTGCTCAACCCCTTATTATGAACTGGCATTCATCAAAGCTGCAACCACTCGCTCTAAATGAATACCATGACTCCCCTTTAACAAAACTGCATCTTGGGCGCCTAACTGCTGTTGTAAGTCAACTAACAGCGGCTCAATGTTGTCTGTTAAATAGCAGTGAACCTTTTTTGCACCTAATTGCTGAACTAAAACTGGCGCCAAATACTCAGTCATCAAATCACCAACCAAGTAGATGTCCGTTAAGTCTGCCGCCAATATGGCAGGGGCCAACTGAGCATGAAAGTCACCGGCTTGCTCCCCCAACTCCAACATATCACCTAAAACAGCATAGTGGTGATTAGCAGGGAGATTTCCTAAGGCTTCTAAAGCAAGCTTAGTAGCCGTTGGATTAGCATTGTAAACATCACTTAGTACCATCACCCCAGTTGGGTTAGTAAGGTACTCTAAACGATTACTTGTCACCTGCAGATTAGCCAGCGCATTTTTGATTTTCGTGATCGAAATTCGAAAGAGCTGACCTATTTTTATTGCGGCCAGGGCATTCACAACATTATACAGACCTAAGAGCGGAATTGCAAATGACTCTCCTTGATAAACAAAATCTGTCGTCTGTTGTCGACTTACAATATTGGATACTCCACTACCAAAAGTTAGCACTGGCACAGCTACTTTAGCTTGGGTTAACAGCGGTTCATCATCTGGGATCAATAAAGGTCCGTTAGGTTTCAGGCCATGGATAATTTCTAATTTAGCTTGGGCAATCTTATCGCGCGTTTTGAAAAATTCAATATGAGCCTCACCAATCATGGTAATTACCGCAATATCAGGCTCAACTAAATCAGATAACTGGGTTAATTGCCCCGGCCGATCCATTCCTAGTTCAATCACTAAGACTTCCGTGTCAACTGGCATAGCCAAAAGAGTCATTGGTACCCCAATTTCATTATTAAAATTTTCGGGCGTTTTAAAAGTCTTATACTGACTGGCTAAAATAGCAGCCGTCATATCTTTAGTAGTTGTTTTACCATTTGAACCAGTAATCGCTACTACTTTGGGCTGGACATGTTGTAGCCAACCGCGCCCTAATTGCTGTAATCCTGCTAGCGTATCAGCTACAATCACCGCCGGAATATGTTCCGCCAATGGATGTTGCTGGTCAGCTAAGACCGCAACTGCACCAGCCGCTAAGGCTTGATTAATATAGCGATGTCCATCATTTTCCGCTACCAAAGCTACAAATAAATCACCTGGTTTAACCTGCCGAGAATCAAAGGTCACACCAGTCACGGTCAGATTTTCTCCCTGACAATAGCCACCAACAAATTTGGTAATTTCTGATAGGGTTAATTTCATGGTACTAACCTTTCTAAAACAGTAATGGTTTCCACATGGGAAGTTTGTGGAAATTGATCAACCGGAATGACCGGTCGCACAATTTGATAGCCTAATTTTGCTAATTGAGCACAATCTCGCCCAGCTGTAACCGGACTACAACTGATATAAACAAGACGCTGAGGCTGCATTTGAACTGTGGCTTCAATTAATTTATGCGTTAAGCCCCGACGTGGTGGATCAACGATTACTACATCTGGTTTAATACCCTGAGCTGCCCAATCAACAAATTGATCCGGTGCATCCGCTAAAATATAGTCGGCATTGTTAATTTGGTTGATAGTCACGTTTTTCTTGGCATCAGCCACTGCTCCGGCAACAACTTCCACGCCAATCACCTGACGAACTTGGTCGGCGACACTAATGCCAATTGTGCCAATCCCAGAATAGGCATCTACCACTAAATCACTCGGTTGTAACTGAGCGGCTTGAGCAGCAAGTTGGTACAATTTTTCAGTCATCGATGGATTCACTTGGTAAAAAGAATTTGGCCCAATTAGGAACCGATAACCCAATAAAGAATCATAAATGGCCCCTGCCCCCCATAAAACTTGATTATGCGGACTTAACAAGACGTAATCAGCTTTAGGACTAACATTCAAAATCAAACTCTTTAATTCTGGTAAGGCAGCTACAATCGCCTTTACCACCTCATCTAATTGAGGAATTACAGCTTCATTACTAACCAAAACAACCATTAATTCATGACTATAATAGCCCCGACGAACCATTACATAACGAAGGGCTCCTTCCTGTCGGTCCGGATCAAAGGCTGAAACTTGTAAATCAGCTAAAATTTGACGAACTGTTTCAATTGCTTGATCGATTTTAGAATCATTAACATAGTAATCGGTCATTGAAACTAAATGATGACTGCCACGTTGATAAAAACCAGTTAGTAGCTCACCATCTTGCCATTTTAGGGGCACAATCGTTTTATTACGATAGTAGGTGGGCTGATCCATCCCGACCGGTGGTTCAACATCAACCGTTAAACCAGCCTGTTGAAAAGCTAGGCGAACTTGTTCTTTTTTCCACTGGAGTTGGGCAGAATATTGCCAATTAACCAACGGTGCTGTACCAGCTTCAATCAAATACTGACGATCTTGATTTTCACGTTCCGGCGATGACGTTAACCACCGTTGAATACGACCATAGGCCGACTTTTTATCAACTTGGATAATTTCAACTTCCACCAGTTCACCCGGAATAGCATCAGCTACATAAATGGGATAATCAGCCTGTGCCCAGATAATGCCCATTCCGTTAAATCGTAACGAGTCAACTTCTCCCTGGAACTTTTGATTGAGTTGTACCGGTAAAACTGTTTTAGCCATACTACTCCTCCTCAAACGAAAAGCGCCCACAAAAAGTGAGCGCTCTAAAGTCGAAAACTAAATTAGTTATTCTTGAAACCAAAATTAGCAAACTTCTTGTTGAACTTGTCGACAGCACCATCGGCCTGAGTAAACTTCTGCTTACCAGTGTAGAATGGGTGTGAGTCTGAAGTAATATCCATACGAACTGCTGGATACTCTTGGCCTTCAAATTCAACTGTAGTTTCTGAAGTCAACGTTGAAGCTGACAAGAACTTCTTACCAGTAGCAGCATCAATAAATACTACTTGGTGGTAATCGGGATGGATATCTTTTTTCATGTGAGTTCTCCTTAACGCCCTGAATGATTAAAAACAGAGTCAGTAATTAACTAGTACATAATAACACATCTGATAATCTAGATGCAATTGATTAAGGCATTAAATTAATTAAATCAATTCCTTCAATGGCAATATCAACCCCTAAATCAGTGAGCTTTTCTTGAATCCGATCATAGCCACGTAAAATATGATCAGCATTGTTAATCACAGTGGTGCCATCCGCCATGATACCGGCAATAATTAAGGCAGCCCCAGCTCGAATTTCAGCCGCTTCAACGGTAGTTCCAACCAGTCGAGCCGAATGATTAATCTTAATTTCACCGGGCTTCAAAGAGCTAATGTCACCGCCCATTCGGCGTAATTCAGCAATATGGCGAACTCGCTTAGGGTAAATCGTATCATAGATGGTACTCTCACCATCAGCTAAGAGTAAAAGCGGTGTTACCGGTTGTTGCAAATCAGTGGCAAAACCAGGATAAGGCATGGTTTTAATTGCTACGGCTTGGAGTTCTTCAGAGGGATAAACATGAATGGCATCTTCACCAATATCCAAATTAACGCCCATTTCAATCAACTTAGAAGTAAAGGACTCTAAGTGTTCAGGAATCACATTTTTAATAGTTACGCCATCCCCAAAAGCCGCCGCCATACTCATATAGGTCCCGGCTTCAATCCGATCTGGAATAACCGTATGGGTGTTTCGAGCGATTAACTGGTCAACCCCCATAATTCGAATTGTATCTGTTCCAACACCACGGATATTAGCTCCCATATTGTTCAAGAAGGTGGCAATATCAATAATCTCTGGTTCTCGGGCTGCATTTTCAATAATAGTTTGACCCTTAGCTTTTACAGCGGCCAAAATAATGTTAATCGTCGCTCCCACCGAAACAGTGTCTAGGGCTACCCGTGCGCCAACTAGGCCGTGATCACTGGCATCAATATGAATGATATCATTGCTTTCAGTCACTGTGGCGCCCAGCGCTTCAAAGCCCTTAATGTGTTGATCAATTGGCCGACGACCTAAGTTGTCCCCACCTGGGAAAGTAACTGTTGCGCGCCCAAAACGGCCTAATAAGGCACCCATAAAGTAATAAGAGGCTCTTAATGACTTTATGGCACCACTTGGCAGGTCACTTTCTCGAATTTTGGTGGGATCAATGGCTAATTCACCGTTCTCAAAAACGGATGAAACATTCATCGCTTGTAATATTAATTGTAAATTTTTAACATCTAAAATTTGTGGCACAGTGTCAAACTTGACCGGAGAATCGGCTAAAATCGCCGCTGGAATCAAGGCAACTGTAGAGTTCTTAGCTCCGCCAATTGTCACTTCTCCATGAATGCGACGACCACCATTGATGATTATTTTTGCCATAAGTGAAATTATCCCGCTAACATTGCATTTTAATTAAAATTATATCTTTTTTTAAGAGTTAACTCAAATGTAAAATTAGCGAATTTCAGCTTGGAATTGGTCTTTAAGCTGCTCAATAATTCGTTCTACATCCTGATTAATATCTTCTTCAACAAGGGTTGCGTCCCGGTCTTGATAGGTTAATTGATAAGCCATTGACTTTTTATGGGTTGGTAAAGAGTCCCCTTGATAGAGGTCAAAAATATTTAAGTGAACCAAGTGTGGTCCGGCAGTAACTTTGATGGCGTGTTCAATTTGTTGATTACTAATGTTTTCATCAACTAAAATTGCTAAATCACGACTAATTTGTGGATAACGTGACACAGGGATATAACTTATCTCCTGCTCGCGTTGCGTTAGTACCGCTTCTAAATCTAATTCAAAACCAAAAACTGGATTTAATTTTTTAGCCTGAGTAATTTGCGGATGAATTTGTCCGACAAAGCCCAAATAAACATCCTTAACATAGATATCAGCCGTTTGACCTGGATGCATGGCAACATGACGATCAGTAGCTTGGAAAGTAACATCCGTTAAGCCAATCTCTTGACAATACTTTGTCACAATGCCCTTGATATCGTAGAAATCAACCGGCTTTACATTTTTAGCTGCCTGCCAACTGGAATGCTGCAAGTTACCAGTCAAAACACCCGCTAAATGTTCTTTTTCAGTTGGCTGTTGATTAACTTGGTGGTTAATAAAAATTCGACCTTGTTCATAGAGAGCAACATTTTCAACTGAACGGGCACTGTTATAAGAAATATCATCAAGCAAACCGGCTAGTAAATTTTGTCGAGCGACCCGCCGGTCTGAACTCATCGGATAATCCAAAGCCACCAATGATTCTTCACTTTCGTTGGCAAACAAGCGGGCCTTTTCCGGCGTAGTTAATGCATAAGAAATAGCTTGATTTAAGCCCATGGATTCCATCAAACGGCGACTAGCCCGAATACCACGTTGACGAATTGTCAACTTACCAGGCGTTGTCGGACCCTCAATTGTCGCGGTTGGTAAGTTATCATAACCGTACAAGCGAGCAACTTCTTCAATTAAGTCGGCAGGAATGCTAAGGTCTGGACGGCGCCCCGGCACATTGACCGTAAATTCTTCACCGTCTAATTGATACAGCAAGCCCAATCGATCAAAAATATCAGCAACCATTGCTGAGGATAAATCAGTTCCTAAAATTTGATTGATTCGAGCAACTGTAATGGTCACTACCGGATTGGCTTGAAGGACTTGACTACCAATTAATCGACCTTGGGCAACTTGTGCAGCGGCTAAATCAGCAACCATGCTAGCAGCATGGTCTAACACAGTAAAGGTATTATCGGCATCAACGCCGCGTTCAAAACGACCAGACGCTTCACTGTGAATCGTGTGTCGACGAGCTGCTGCTCTGATGTGACTAGCATCAAAAATAGCTCCTTCTAAGACTAAATTATGCGTATTTTGATCGATTTCAGCTAACTGACCACCCATTACCCCTGCCAGTACCAAAGGCTGACCAGCACTAGCAATCACAATATCAGCTTGTGGCCGCAATTGGCACTCTTGACCATCTAAAAGGGTTAGTTTTTCATCATTTTGGGCCAAACGAACGTCTAATTGCTTAGCCGGCAATTTATCTAAATCATAGGCGTGTAATGGTTGGCCGTATAAAATCATCATATAATTGGTAATATCAACAATATTATTAATTGGGCGAATACCAGCATTCCACAGGCGCCGTTGCAACCATAGTGGTGATTCCTGAACTTGGACATTATTGATAATCCGCAAACCATATTTAGGGGCTAACTGTTCATCAACATTGACTGTCAGTTGGTTGGCCGCACTTTGTGATTCCTCTTTCAATTCAAAAGTTGGTAAGGTTACTTTTTGTTTTAAAATTGCCCCAAACTCATAAGCAGCACCAATCATTGACAGCATATCTGACCGATTAGGCGTTAAATCCGTATCGATAACCGGATCTAACATTCCCAATACTTCTAGGGCATTGTCACCAGGCTTTACCCCAGACTGCTCATCAAAGACATATATGCCTTCTTCCAAGCTATTGGGAGCAATCTTACTGTCAAAACCAATTTCTTGAAGGGCAGCTAACATGCCAAACGATTCTTCACCACGGAGTTTAACAGTTTTAATTTCAACTAATTCACCGCTTTGGCGATCAATAATGTGGGCACCCACCTGGGCCAAGATAACTAATTGATTCACTGCAACGTTAGGCGCACCGGTAACAATTTGAATCGGTTCTGCTTGGCCAATTGATACCTGGGTAATTACCATATGGTCTGAATCAGGATGGGGTTCAACTGATAGCACCTTAGCAACCACCAACCCATCTTGTTTCCCAGCTAAAGTACCAACTGAATCAACTTCCACACTGGTTCTCTCTAATGTTTCAGCTAAGTTTTGAACAGGTTGAGCGGCTAAATCAATTTTTTGATCAAGATATTCATTAAGCCAACGTAAATTTGTTTTCATCCTTATTCTCCCTTGCGATTAAATTGTTCTAAGAAACGAACATCATTCAAATAAAACTGACGAATATTTTCCACACCATATTTCAACATGGCAAAACGATCTGGTCCCAGTCCAAAGGCAAAAGCCGAATACTTTTCAGGGTCAACGCCGTCCATCTTTAAGACGTTCGGATGAGTCATCCCTGCTCCCAAAACCTCAATCCACTTAATATCTTCTGGCTTAGTACTTGGGGTCACTGGATTCCAAGAAACATCAACCTCAACGGATGGTTCAGTAAATGGGAAATAAGACGGACGTAGGCGGATTTGATGTTTTTCACCAAAGAGCTCTTGCATGATAGCTAGCAAAGTTCCCCTTAAATCAGCCATAGTAATGTTTTCTCCGACAACCATTCCTTCCACTTGATGGAATTGATGGGAATGGGTCGCATCATCAGTATCTCGCCGGTAAACCTTACCTGGGGCAATCATTTTCAACGGTCCCTTAGAGAAATCATGCTTTTCTAGAGACCGAGACTGAACTGGTGAAGTTTGGGTTCGCATTAAAATTTCAGGCGTAATATAAAAGGTATCTTGCATATCACGAGCAGGATGATCCTTTGGTAAATTTTCCCGCTCAAAGTTATATTCATCGGTTTCAACTTCCGGTGAATCAATCGGATCATCAATCACTTGAAAACCCATCCCCAAGAAATGTTCCTCAATTTCATCAATAATCTGTTGTAAAACGTGTGGTTGTCCTTGAATTGGCTGACTTCCTGGGAGAGTCACGTCAATTTTTTCAGCAGCCAAGCGAACATTCATCTTTTCTTGCTCAACTTCAGCTTTACGCTGGGCTAACAAATCAGTAATGGCCGTACGAACTTCGTTACCGACTTGACCGACAATTTTACGGTCACTGGGATCAAGATCCTTCATCCCTTTTAACAGGGAGGTTAAGTCCCCTTTACGACCTAAAAATTCAATCCGTAATTGTTCTAAATCAGCATTTTGCGCTTCAATTGCCGTCAACGCTTTTATTTTTAATTGCTTTAAATCATCAACTAATGTCATCGTTAGCCTTTCTTTTCTTAAAATCAATAAAAAAACCCTGCTACTTAAAAAGTAACAAGGGACGAATATTAACTATACGCGGTACCACCCACATTCTGGCTTAGCCAGCAGCTCTGATAGCTTTATCGCAGCTTAACGTTGGTGGTTAAACCAAACACTCCTGACTGAAATTCATAGCACCTTAATGACGGTCTTCCACTATTCACCGCTCGCTGGCATTTGGTTACTATTACTAAGTCATTCAACGCAAATTAAGTATAACAAATTCAATACTTATCGTCAGCCCTTTTCGCTAACTGGATTCAAAGCTTTTTTACCAGCTAAAACTTGTAATATATTTTGGGCAGCTAAAACACCAACCTCATCCAAAGCTTCCTGAGAAACTGAAGCAACATGCGGAAGGACAAAGGCATTAGGTAAACTTAGCAATTCATTATCAGCTCGAATTGGTTCTTGAGCCACCACATCCAAACCAGCCGAAGCAATCTCACCAGTTTTTAATGCTTGAATCAAAGCCGGTTCGTCCACCACTGATCCACGACCAACATTGACTAAAACAGCCGTTGTCTTCATCTTTCTAAAGGCTGCTTGGTCAATTAAATTATGGGTAGCAGGTGTTCCTGGAAGAGCCGAAACAACGTAATCAGCCTTGGTAAAAATTTCATCTAAATTAGCCATGTGTCCGTTAGCAACGGGATAATCATGACGAGCATACACTAAGACTTTGGCGTTAAAACCAGTTAACATATGGGCAATCTTTTGACCAATATGTCCAAATCCTAAAATCCCAACTGTTTTATCTGATAATTGAATACCGGGATGCCTTTGGGCATAATTTTTAGCCGCCGGATCAGTAATTTGAGCTTGTCGACTGGCAAAAAAGCGCCCAGCCATTAACATCAAAGTAATCGCTGTTTCAGCAACGGCCGTGGCATTGGCTCCAGGAGTATTAGTGACCTCAATTCCCCGGTCTCTAGCAGCTTGAACATCAACGTTGTCATATCCCACGCCAAAACGGGCAATCACCCTTAAATTGGGCAGTTTGTCCATGATTTCAGCCGTAATAGGATGCATCATTAAAATCATGGCTTCAATATCTGGATAGTCAGTAAAATCACGATCCTGATGTTGTGGACTGCTGACCACTTCCAAACCAGCTTTTTGTAAGGTTTGGACGGCTACCTGAGATACGCCATCAAATACTAGTACTTTTGTCATCCGATCCTCCTAGCGTGTTAGCAATGTTTCTAATTCTGTTAAACGGGCCTCAAAGAGTTCAAAGGCCTGGTCTAAGTAGGCACTACTACGCATATCAACCCCAGCAGCTTGAATCACATCCAAAGGATTAGCAGAAGAACCAGCTTTTAGATAAGTTTTGTAAGCACTCGCACCATTTTGGTTTAAGATTTTATCGGACAAAGTGGTTGCGGCTGCTTCTCCGGTTGCGTACTGATAAACATAGAAATTATAGTAAAAATGCGGAATTCTTGCCCATTCATAGGCAATCTGTTCATCTGGGAAAAGATCAGGTCCGTAAAACTTTTGATTTAATTGACCATAATATTCACTCATCACATCGGCAGTTAAGGCCCGCCCAGCAGCATCTTGTTCGTGCAACCACTGTTCAAACTCAGCAAATTGAGTTTGCCGGAAAACCGTCCCCTTAAAGCCATCTAGGTATTGGTTTAACACATAGGCTCTAAATTTTGGTTCGGTATGGGTTTGCAACAAATAATCAGTCAATAAACTTTCATTAGTTGTTGAGGCAATTTCCGCCAAAAAAATTGGATAATCCCCATAGTGATAGGGTTGATTATGACGAGTTAGGTAAGAATGGACCGAATGCCCCATTTCATGTACTAGGGTATAAACATTATCCAAAGTGTCCTGCCAGTTTAGCAAGATATATGGATGAGTATCATAAGACCCGCCTGAGTAAGCTCCACTACGCTTTCCTTTATTTTCAACCACATCAATCCAACGCTGAGCAAATGCCTTTTTCACAATCGCTATATAATCTTCTCCCAAAGGCGCTAAGGCCTTTACAGCAATTTCTTGGGCCTCCTGATAAGTAACTTTATAATCAATTTCCTCAACTAACGGTACATACAAATCATAGGGATGTACATCATTTAACTTTAAAACTTGCTTTCGTAAAGCCACAAAGCGGTGTAGTAACGGTAAATGCTCATTAACACTGTGTGTCAAAGTATCGTACACTTCTTCAGGAATCTGGTTGGGCGTCACTGCGGCTTGACGAGCCGACTGATAATGACGGGTTTTAGCCAAAAAATTATGCGTTTTGACGTTAGCTGACAAGGTTGAAGCAAAGGTGTTTTTTAAACCAATATAAGCGTCATAGAGTTGGTCAAAAGCCTCTTGCCGAACTGAACCTTGCTGCGACTGCAATAGAATTGAGTACAAACCATTGGTCAATTCAACTTCTTGACCATTTTCATCAGTAACCGTCCCAAATTCAATATCAGCATTGTCTAAAGCACCAAAGGTCTGTTGTGAAGCATTAAAAATATCACTGGCACCGGCTAACAAGGCTTCTTGGTCAGCGGGCAAAGTGTGCTTTTTTTGCTGGAGAATAACTGCTAAAAAGTGCTGATAAGGCTTTAAAACTGGATTAGCTAGGTACTGGTCTAACTTTTCATTTGGAATGGCTAAAATTTCGGGTTGAATAAAGGCCGTGGCCTGACTAACTTGGGCATATAAACTCTGTACTCGGGCATTCAAGGCTGCATATTGATCATTAGTTGTATCTTGATCATATTTTTGGTGAGCATAGACAAACACCTTTTCAAACTGACGCTCTAGCTTCAAATCAGCTTGAAGGGCCGTTACCAAGGAAGTCGCACTCGTGCCCACCTGCCCTTGATATTGCTGCAATGCTTCAGCTGCCTGCACGACAGCTTGAAAAGCCAGTTCAAAATTATCATCACTGGCAAAAATGGAAGCTAAATCCCAAGTTAATTCTTCCGGAACTGCTTGTCTTGTAATCTGTGCCATATAAATTTACTGTACAAATATCGTACAGTTCCTCCTTTATCTTTTCCTAATTTTATCACATCCCCAGTCTAATCCCGCCAGACTGGTAAGTGAAAAACTTGAATTTCTCCATCAGCTAAACCAATATGCCCACCTTTTTGTAAGTCAAGCAGCACTTCTTTAACCGATAGAAAAACTTGCTCGGGTGTCAAGATAAAATAAGGTTCCAGGCGTTTGACTAAGGAAGTTATGGTCAGGACTGTTTGATCTTGAAAAGGAGCCAATAACAGCCAAATTACCAGTCGAAAATGCCAATTAGGCACCTTAAGGCCAAAAGTCGTCCCTAATAAAATCCAATCAGGTACTTGATCCAAGCGACGGTGCTGCTGGTATAAGTAATCAATTAGGGCTGAATCAACTCGTTTTTGTAACATTAATTGCTGTAATTTTTGACGTTGATAGTTAGCTTTTAAGTCAGTAATCGGAACTGTAAAACTCAAATTTTCCAGTCTACTGACCTTTTTTTCACAGTATTTTAAACGTTGAAAATCAGCTTTTAGCCAGTTCGATTGACAGCGTAAATAATTATCCGAGGGTAAATAAAAATATAAAACGCCCGCCTGGATAAAACGTTGAATTGTTTGAGGTCGTAAGTTTTTATGATAATATTTTGGTCCTAAAATCCAATACACACTGATGCCCTGAGACCGATAACCCTGATTACGTTCGGCCAAGCGCTTGGCTGATATCGGGCTACACTGATATTCAATGGCAATCATCCCGCTTTGAGGATGCTGCCATAGTAAATCCGGTCGCTGATCAATTGCTGCTAAGACCGGTTCTAATTGAATAGTCCCCTGGCCCTTTAATAATTGATATAAAGCTAATTTACCAGTTAAATGAGTACTAGATTCTCCCTCACTAAAGGTGTGTTGGCAGACTGATAAATCACGATGGGCAAAATGAGCCACTTTATGCTCACCTCGTTTTAAAATTAGTGGCTGTCGACAGGCTGGACAAAAATAAGATGCCATTGTAGTTTGAACCTGATGCGCACTAATATAACGATTATATTCATCAATTGCCATCAACATAAATAAAAAAACCTCCACTTCATTTTACGAAATGGCGGTTAATTTTTAACGAACTTTCTTTTCGACCCAATTGCTTAACCAGGTCAACAAAGTAATAACAATTAGGTAAATGGCCGCAACAATCGCCCAAACTCTAAATCCTTGTGAATTACGAGCAACAATCAGGGTTCCAGTTTGTGTTAATTCCAAAATACCGATTGCCGAAAGAATTGATGTGTCCTTCAAGGTAATGATGAATTGGTTAATAAAACTTGGCACCATAATCTTAAGCCCTTGGGGCACAATCACTTTACGCATAGCCGACCCATAAGGTAATCCCAAACTACGAGCAGCTTCCATTTGACCCTTATCGACAGCTTCAAACCCACCTCGAACAAAAGCACCGGTATAGGCTCCCTCGTTTAAAATCAAGGTAATCAAACCAGCGGTAAAGGCTGGAATCTTAACACCAATTACACCTGGTAATCCAATGTAAATAAAGAAGGCTAAGACCATCAATGGCAATCCACGGAAAGTATAAATAATTGTTGTTGCTAAACCGCGGAAAAACTTATTTTGGCTGATACCCATAATTCCTAGAATCAGACCCCATAGGGAAGCAAAGATAATGCCAAATACAGTTAAGACAACGGTCTCCCACAAGCCCTTAGCAAAAGCACTCTTATTTGAAGTCAGAATACCCCAAACCGAATTGTTATCTTTTTTATCACCAGCAAAAGTCGATTGCTTGGCATTTAAATACTTAGCAATAATTTTATCGTAAGTGCCGTCCTGCTTCATTTCAGCAAAGGCCTGGTTGAAATCAGCTAATAGTTGCGCATTCTCACCCTTTTTGACAAAGAATCCACAGCCCCCAGCATTTCCCAAGTCATTGGCATTCATTACCTTTAATTTCATACCATTCTTAATGGCATAAGAAATAACTGGCATATCTTCAAAGGTTGCTGCTGAGTTCCCATTAACGACATCGTTATACATGGTATCGGTATCATTAAAATACTTAATCTTAAAACCGTACTTATCTTGTAAAGACTTACCATAAGTCGCAGCAGCAGTCCCAGTTTTTAAGGCAACGGTTTTACCCTTTAAATCCTCAAGACTTTTAACCTTACTGCCATCTTTGACCACCCAGGCAACCCCAGATTGATAATAAGGAACAGATACGTCATAAACCTGTTTACGCTCATCAGTAATCATCATTCCGGCGATAATTCCGTCAGCTTGACCGTTAGCAACCATTTGAGCAGCAGCATTAAAACTCATTGGCTTAAGCGTATAGGTAAAGTGCTTTCGCTTAGCAACTTCTTTTAAAATATCCATGTCGATACCGACATATTGGTTGTTCTTATCTTGGAAATCAAACGGCGCGTAAGTAGCATCAGTTGAAATAATATAATTTGGCTCATCGGCCGCGGCCGTCGGCTGACTAGCAAATTGCCACAGACCAAACATCATAGCTACTGCTGCCAGTAACGAAATGATTCCTTTTTTTTGCATTTCTTTCCCCTCACAAAAAGGTGGCAAATTGCCACCCTTCCCCTTTGTTCATTATGCCTGCATTACTTTACTTAAGAACTCTTGTAGACGAGCATTCTTAGGGGCATTGAAAATTTGTTCTGGTTCACCAGACTCTTGAATCTTACCCGATTCAAAGAAAACAACTCGATCGGCAACTTGCTTAGCAAAGCCCATTTCATGGGTCACAATAATCATTGTCATTCCTGACCTAGCTAAATCTTTCATAACATCCAAAACATCGCCAACCATTTCAGGATCAAGAGCCGAAGTTGGTTCATCAAAAAGCATAATATCCGGATCCATAGCTAAGGCACGAGCAATGGCCACTCGCTGCTTTTGTCCACCAGACAAAGAGCCAACAGACATGTCGGCCTTATCAGCTAAACCAACAGTTTCTAGCAATTCACGAGCACGCTTTTCGGCTTCTTCCTTGCCCATCTTACCTAATTGAACAGGTGCCAACATTACATTTTGAATAACCGTGTAGTTATTAAACAAATTAAAGTTTTGGAAAACCATTCCGATATTTTCACGAACCTTATTAATATCCGTTTTTTTATCCAAAATATCATAACCATCAACTAAAATTGTGCCACTGTCAGGCATTTCTAGTTGATTAAGCATCCGCAAGAAAGTTGACTTTCCTGAACCAGAAGGGCCAATCATAACAACCACTTCGTTAGGATGAACATCTAATGAAATGTCACGCAATACGTGGTTACTACCATATGACTTATTGACGTCTTCAACATGCACTTTTACTTGTTTCTGTTCACTCATGCCTTTGTCCTTTTTTCTACCCAATTACTTAACCATGTTAGTAACGTTATTACTACCAAGTATATCACAGCAATAATTGCCCAGACCTTGAAGCCCTGTGAATTTCGAGAAACAATCAGGGTTCCAGTTTGCGTTAATTCCAAGATACCGATTGCCGAAAGAATCGAAGTATCCTTCAAGGTTATAATAAACTGATTAATGAAGCTTGGCACCATAATCTTGATACCCTGTGGCATGATTACCTTACGCATAGCAACCCCATAGGATAGTCCCAAACTACGAGCGGCTTCCATCTGTCCCCGCTCAACCGCTTCAAAGCCACCCCGAACAAAGGCTCCAGTATAAGCTCCTTCGTTTAAAATCAAGGTGATAACCCCTGCTACAAAGGCCGGAATCTTAAAGCCAATCGCAGTTGGCAAACCAATATAAATGAAGAAGGCCAAAACCATCATTGGCAACCCACGGAAGATATAAATAATCGTTGTGGCGGTTCCACGCACAAACTTATTTTGGCTAATTCCCATAATACCAAGGATAATTCCCCAAATTGATGCTAGGAAAATCCCCATAACCGTTAGTAAGATGGTCTCAAACAAGCCATCAAGAAAGGCCTTTTTATTTGAAGTTAAGATACCCCAAACTGTAGTACTATTAGCTTTATTTCCCGTAAAAGTGCTAGCCGAAGCATCTAGGTACTTATTGACAATTTTGTCGTATGTACCATCTTTTTTAATTTCAGCAAAGCCTTTATCGAAGGAAGCTAATAACTTGGCGTTGCCACCCTTTTTAACTGCAAAGCCGTACTCACCGGCCTCAAAGGGATCCTTAGGGTTCATGACCTTTAATTGGGTACCGTTTTTAATACTGTATTGCAAAACCGGTAAATCACCAAAAGTAGCCACCGAATTACCATTGATAACATCGCGGTAGAGGGTTTCAGAATCGTTGAAGTAAGTCACTTTAAAGCCGTACTTCTTTTGAACTGATAGGGCGTAGTTAGCCCCCGATGTTCCAGTTTTAATCGCCACCGTCTTACCACGCAAATCATCCAAGGACTTAACCTTAGAATCCTTACTTACCGCCCAAGCAATTCCAGACTTATAGTAGGGAGTACTAAAATCAAACACTTGACGACGCTCATCAGTGATTGACATCCCGGCAATGACCCCATCGGCTTGGTCAGAAGTTACTGACTGTGTCGCCGCATTAAAGCTCATTGGCTTAAGCGTGTAAGTGAACCCCTCGCGCTTAGCGATTTCTTTTAGGATATCTTGGTCAATACCAACATATTGATTATTTTTATCCTGGAAATCAAAAGGCGGATAAGTTGCATCAGTTGTGATGACGTAGTTTGGCGTTGTATCAGCTGAAGCTGTCAAACCCTGGCTAACCATTACCAAACCAGCCATAAATGTTGTTAGTAATAATAATATTCTCTTCATAATATCCTAATTCTATCAAAAAAAAATGATTGGTCCCATAGCAATGTGAACTTTACTTACATTTAATCTAAATGATCAGATAAACGAGCTAAACTTTCAGCAAAAATTGCTTGCGCGCGGCTGATATTATCAATGACCACATACTCATCCGCTTGGTGGCTGGTCATCTCTACATCAGGGAATTGACCCCCAAAGGCAACACTGCGGTTAAACAAACGAGCATACGAACCACCGTTAGAAATATTGTAACTAGGTTTTGTATTAGTTTGATTCGCATAAACCTGTTCTAAAGTAGTGACAATTTCATCATCTAAATCAACCAAATGGGGATGACTAATAAAATTATGGTGGAGATACACCCTAGCCTGTAAGCCACGGAGATGTCGTTGAACCTGAGTCATCATGGCAACCTTAGTGATACCTTCAGGATAACGGAAATTAATATGAACTTCACTGGGCTTTTTATCAGTGAAGTGCATTTGTCCAACATTCATCACCAAATCACCCATAATATCATTATGGAAACGTAAACCTAACTTGTCAGCAAAAGGACTTTGGTGGTTTTGTTGGCCGATAAATTGCAAGAAGGCTTGGGCCTGTCCTTCAAATGGATATTGACTCAAAAAATTAGCTAAATAGGTTCCCGCATTTTGACCCAATTGTGGATAGGCACCATGCGCTGCAACCCCGTTTAACAACAAGTGTAGGGTCTGATCATCATCACTAGTTGTGGCTTCCCCACTTAAATCAGGCTGATTGGCTAAATAATCTTCATAAGCGCGTAACACGATTTGGGTTTGATCTTGTGGTAAGTGAATCAGCGCCTCAGCTCGACCTGGGACGACATTGTCACGATTACCAGCATCAAATTTAGCCAAACCCCATGAACCTTGATTATTACCGGTAAAATCAATCGATAAGGTCAAAAAGCCCATCTCGCCGGGAACTACTGGAAAAGCTCCATCTGGTGAAAAGCTCACAGTTGGCTCAGGATTATCCACTAGATAATTATCCATATCGCGCCAGTTACTCTCTTCGTCACTACCAATAATTAGTTCAATCCGGCGTTTTGGTTGAAACTGATTATCCCGTAACTGCTTAATAGCAAAATAAGCGGCCATTAAATCTGATTTCATATCGTGGGTACCCCGGCCATAAAGGCAACCATGAACAATTTTGGGCTCAAAAGGCTGGGTAACCGTCCAATCGCTTCCACCTGGAACAACATCGGTATGAGCCAAAATCCCTACCGTTTGCGTAGCATCTTGAGGACCAAAAGAAATTACCGTCACCATGTTTTTGGCCGTTCGTCGAACCTTAAAACCATCCTGGCGAGCCATATTTTCTAAATAACTCAAGGCTGCTGCCACACCAGCGCCTAATGGTTGATTCACATTAGCAGTTTGAGCGTCGTATACCGAAGGAATGGCAATCAGTGCTTCCAGTCGTTTTAATAATTCTGCTTGATATTTCTGGGCTTGTTTTAGCCATTGATTAGATTGATTTGCCATAATCTGCTTCCCTTTCGCGTGGTTACTTGTTTTATTCTAGCATTATTCATTTTTTAATAATAAACAAATTAGTATTTTTTCATAAAAATCGTTTCATTACCTTATAAAATTCCCTTTTTATCCCATGCTATAATACTGACATGACCAGATTTATCACGCAAACAATTGAACCCTGGATGCCTTTGGGAGCCTTAAAAGCTAAAGGAGACTATGCTAAGATTGCCCAATCAGCCGGCTGGCAAATATTACCGTTAGCACGGTATAACGATCAACGTTTTGACGACCAAACTCGCCAAGAAAAAATTAATCAGTGGTTACAAGGAACTCAACCAGGCGATACCGTCCTACATCAATTTCCCACCTATATGAGCGCTAGCTTTGAGCAAAATTGGTTGGCCAGTTTAAAGACCCGCCAACTACAGAGCATCCTATTAATTCATGATATCGAACCACTTCGGCTTCATAAAACCGACCCATGGGAATTTGATTTATTAAAGGGCTATGATTTAATTATTGCCCATTCCTCGGCCATGATAACGAGCCTAAAAGAACAAGGGATTACCGGACCTTTTATAGTTCAGCCCCTCTTTGATTATTTAAGCGAATCGCCTGGACTAGCCCAGTATAGCCACACAATTAATTTTGCCGGCACTTTTCAAAAATCCCCCTGGCTACAAGAATATAATGACTACCCGATTGAAGTTTTTGGTCATCAGCCTAAAAAATGGCAGAGCTTGAGTTTACCAGAACCCATTCATCTGCGCGGTAACTATGCTCCAGACCAGTTGCCACGAGAACTTAATAGTGGCTTTGGTCTACTGTGGGATGACGATTTTGATGACCGATATTACCAACGATATACTCGCATTAATGCCCCCCACAAGGCCAGCCTCTACCTTAGCGCTGGCCTACCGCTAATCGCCTGGGAAGAAAGTACGATTGGAAAGATTATTACGGAAAAACAAATTGGCTTTACCATCAGTAGTTTAGAAGAACTCTCACAAGTTCAAAATATTTCAACCCAACAATACGAAAGCTGGCAAACTAATCTAAGCCCTCTCCGGGAAAAAATTAACCGAGGTGGTTTTACCCTAGCAACTCTAGCACAAATTAAAAAGCAACTCGACTGAGTTGCTTTTTAACTTGGTTATATATTAATCATTAACCAGCAGTACCAAAAATCTTACCAACATTGGCCTGAACTTTAGCTAGGTAAGTTTGTTGGTCTTCTTCGGACTGACTAAACTTAACTTCATCAATGGTTTGCTGGTCAACGTCTAAAGCATTAGCCATCATAGCGGTTGCTTCAGCATACTTTTGATAGTTATTAACCAAGGACTTGTTGACTCCTAACCAACGAACCGGCGCCTTTAAGTCGGCTAGCTTGGTGGCATTTTCTTGATAAATCGTCACAACATCGTCAAATTCCGCCTTGATTTCCGCAAAATCAACGGCTGACATCTCCGCTAATTGGTTAGCCTGACGAGCATCATCTAACTTCACAAAGTAGGGGGATACATGATTAGCAGCATCTTGGGTAGTCGACAAAATTTCTTGTAGGGCTTGAATGTAATGTTGAATTTGTTTGGGGTTAAATTTAGGCACGATATTTTATCCTTTATTAAATAGTGAGCGTTGAATCCATTTTACCAGTTCAACAATTAAAATGATACTCATCCCCGCTAGGATGACCACCGCCCACTGATAGGCATCAAGATGAGAAACATGGAAAATTGGATTTAGCGGTTCAATCAAAACTACAGCAGCCATTGCTAAGACCGAGAATAACAAGGACCAATTGAAGAATTTATTTTGAAAGGCATGGCTACCCAAAAGTGAACCATACACGGATTTCACATTAATAGCATTAAACATCTGCATCAAGCCCAGAGTCATAAAGGCCATCGTTAATGCATCCGCATGAATCAATTGACTACCACTATGATCTGGAAAGACCAAGGCAAATCCGTAGACGCCCAAGACAATTGCAGCCTGTAAGAGTCCCTGCCAAATAATAGCTGGTCCAACCCCACCGGACAAGAAGCTAGCTTGGCGTCCTCGGGGTTTACGCTGCATAATGCCTGGTTGGGCTGGTTCAACTCCTAAAGCAATCGCTGGTAACGTATCAGTGACTAAGTTAATCCACAAAATCATAACTGGTGCTAAGATATGCCACCCTAAGAGGGTCATCACAAAGATGGCAACCACTTCGGCTAAGTTGGAAGCCAGCAAATACTGCAAAGCTTTTTGAATATTAGAAAAGACTTTACGTCCTTCTTCAACGGCATTGACGATGGTAGCAAAATTATCATCGGCCAAGACCATATCGGCCGCACCCTTAGAAACTTCCGTACCAGTAATTCCCATGGCAATCCCAATATCAGCCGTTTTTAGGGCGGGGGCATCATTAACCCCATCCCCAGTCATGGCCACGACCTTACCTCGCTTTTGCCAAGCTTTAACAATTTTAACCTTGTGTTCTGGTGCTACTCGAGCATAAACATTATATTTAGTAACTTGATCATCAAATTCCTGTTCGGACATTGCATCTAAATCAGACCCAGAAATAACAGCTTGATCAAGGTCTTTATCGTCCAAAATACCTAAACGAATAGCAATCGCAGCCGCTGTGTCACGATGATCACCAGTAATCATAATTGGCCGAATACCAGCTATTTTGGCGGCTTGAACAGCTTGAGCCACCTCGGGTCGTTCAGGATCAATCATTCCAACAAAACCAATGAAAACTAAGTCATGTTCAACAGCGTCTGAAGTCATCTGCTGAGGTTCTTCTGGTAAAATTTGATAAGCAAAAGCCAGTACTCGTAGGGCCTGACGAGCCATGTCAGAGTTAAGCGCTAATAATTTTTCATGCATGGCTTCATCTAATGGCACAATATTACCATTAATTTCGATGCGATTTGCTCGAGCCAACAGCTCATCCGGTGCTCCCTTAGTTGTTACCAAGTATCCTTCCGGTGCTGGATGAACAGTCGACATTAATTTCCGTTCAGAATCAAAAGGAATTTCATTAAGACGGGGCATTTCTGCAAATAAGCGATCTAAATCACGTTGATGATTTTCGTTAAAAGTAATTAATGCCGTTTCGGTTGGATCCCCAATTAGACCATCATCGGTCCGCTTTGTATCATTATTAAGAGCCATAATATCGGCTAGTCGTTGAGCCGATCCACTCAACGTCGCCGTATTGGCAGCATCTTCAATTTTCCCATCAATGACAATCTTTTCCACTGTCATTTTGTTTTGAGTTAAAGTTCCTGTTTTATCCGAACCAATAATATCAGTCGAGCCCAGGGTTTCAACTGCCGGTAATTTACGAACCAAGGCATGACGGGCAGCCATCCGAGTTGTTCCCAAGGCTAAGGTGATCGTGACAATGGCTGGCAATCCTTCTGGAATAGCTGCTACTGCCAAAGAAATCGATGTTAACAGCATATCTACCAAGGATTCTTGTCCCCGAAGCGTGCCAACCACAAAGGTCAAGGCAGCAATAGCTAAAATTAAGTAGGTCAAAACTCGGCCCAGTTGCTTCAAGTTTTCTTGTAAGGGGGTTTTGGTTTCATCGGTGGCCTCTAAGGCGCCAGCTATATGACCAACTTCAGTACCCATACCAGTTGCAATCACAACACCCAAACCGCGTCCATAGGTCACGTTGGTATTCATAAAGGCTAAGTTCGTTCGATCCCCTAACGGTAAATCGACTTGGTCTAATTGAATATCCACTTTGTCAACCGGCACTGATTCACCAGTTAAGGCTGATTCTTCAATCTGTAGGGAAGCTGATTCCAGTAAACGCAAATCAGCTGGCACCACATCCCCGGCTTCTAGCCGAACAATATCGCCTAAGACTAGGTCAGTTGAAGAAATTTCGCCATCCCAACCGTCACGAATCACATTAGCTTTGGGCGTCGACATTTCTTTTAAAGCGTTAATCGCCCCTTCGGCCTTCGCTTCTTGAAAGACACCAAAGATAGCGTTAATCACGACAATTGCCAAGATGAAAATTGCATCCGTCAATTCACCCGTAAAAGCGGCTATCAAAGCGGCTATCAACAAAATAATAATCATCAGATCTTTAAATTGATCAATAAACTTTTGCCATAAAGTCGTTGATTTAGCAGCATTGAGTTGGTTAGGCCCGTTGGTATCTAAACGTTGCTGGGCCACTTGGGCCGACAAACCAGTCTGTTGACCACTATCCAGCTTCTCTAAAATCTCAGTCGCACTTTGATTATAAAATGGTTTTTCCATTCAGTTCTTCTCCTTTATTTTTACCGGTGAGTCCTGCACAAAAGCAAAAAGACCCATACCGGCGCCAAAAAACACCCATATGAGTCTCACTGTTTAATGCCAAACCGGCGCTGAGCGCGATATAAAACATTGCTGTTTTGCTTTGACGATTTGGCCACGAATATTTCGTCAGTTACTCCCTCAGAAATTTACTATATTTGTATTCTATCAGATAGTTCGCTAATAAGACAATTATTTTTGTTGAGCTTGATACTGACGCCATAAATCACTAGTATAAGAATTTTCTTGCGGACGATTTTTCACAAAATGCCACAGCTGCGCCGCCATGTGCAGATTCTTTTCAGCTGGCAGGCTATCATCAGCAAAAAAGTCATGAACGAAATTATTCCATTGATAGCTGGCCTCATCTTCATCATCTAAGCTACCAAAACGCTTGCCTTCATAAATATCCATTAAATCAGAAACATGGATACTTGAGTCTTGATTCTTTTGGGCTAAACGACATAAGGTGGCCATTTGTTTTGTGAAATGAAAATTAGCCACCTGATAATAGTTGGCAAAATAGTCGCGTGCCACTTGATTAAAGGAAAAGCCCGAATTAATCAGCGGCATTTCTGGTGAAATTTGATCGAGTGTTAGTCTTATTTTATGATTGCGGGCAGGTTGGTCACCTCCCCGTTTACCACCAGATTGAATACAGGCTAAAAGCTGTGCTTTAGTCCCACTGGTAGACCAGCCATGTTGGCGACAAATGTCCTGTAAATCTTTTTTATAATAATATTGATTTTCCTTTAGAAGTTCCATCCAACACCCTCCAACTAACCATTATTAATTTTATTCTATACCTATCCAAAAAATAATTTGACAATTTTAATAAATATGATTAAGATGTACCTACATGTAACAAACAAGTTGAGCAGAAAAGTAACTAACCAACAAAAATCAGAAAGTCACCGGTTGATGAGAGGTGACATGCGGGCGTTAGTGAAAATGATCTGTGATTGGCATGTGCGAATCGGTTTACCGTTTAGCATATGACGGATTGGCCCTCGTTACCAGGCACACCATTCGACTAGGATCATCTCCCGATGTCCGATGGTTAGTGAGCAGCTGTTTGAGTAATCAAACAGCGAAATCTCAGAATGGTAACGCGTAAATCGCTTCTGTATATCCTACAGGAGCGATTTTTTTGTTACCTAAATTGTTTATTATTGAGGAGAAAAGAATATGAGCAAGAAATCCAAAATCATCACCAGTCTAATAGTTATCTGTATCGGTATTGCCGCTTACTTTAGTTTTTTCAACCATCCCCAAGATGTTAATAAAACCGTTAAAATCGGGGTCATGGCCGGTGATCAAAGTGAAGATGAAATTTGGGACAATGCCATCAAAACTGCCAAAGAAAAGTATGGCATTACCTTAAAAACTGTTAAATTCAATGATTATTCTCAACCCAACAAGGCCCTGGCCAACCATGATATTGATTTAAACGCTTTCCAAAACTATCCTTTCTTAGAAAATTGGAATAAAGCTAATAAATCTGACATCGTTTCCATTGGGGATACTTGGACGACACCTCTTCGCCTTTACTCTAGTAACTATAAGAACATCAGTGATTTTAATAATGGTGATCAAATTGCCGTTGCCAACGATGTAACCAATGAAAATCGTGGCTTACATTTATTAGCCGAAGCCGGTTTAATTAAGTTAAAGGACACCAACAAGGCAACCACCCAGGACATTACCGAAAATCCCAAGAATTTAAAGATCACCGCAGTCGATGCCTCACAAACGGCTAAGTCATTGAAAGATCCTCAGTTTGCTGGGGCAGTCATTAATACCAACTTTGCTAAGTCAGCTAAGATTGATTTCAACTCAGCAATTTATGTTGAAGGTTTGAATAAAAATACCACCCAGTTCTTCAATTTCATCGCGGCTAACAAAAAGGATGAAAACAATCAAACTTATAAAAATGTCGTTAAGTCCATTCAAACTGCCAAGACCAAGGAATTAGTCGAAAAGAACTACCACGGTGCCGAAGTAACTGTTTGGGATTATAAGAAGTAACTTTTAACCTACGATTCAAGTAGCAGAAAGGATTCTATGACAACTATTCAAGATAAATACCTTCATTTATTAAAGGACTTAGTGGCTATTCCCTCGGTTTCCGCCCAACGCTTGAATCTACCCGAAACCGCCCAATTAATTGCCCAGGCTTTTATTGAACTAGGTGGTCAGGTCACAGTTGATGATGCCTACTTCGCACCGCTAGTGATTGCCCAGTTCCATAGTCCTAAACCAAATGCAAAAACCTTATTAATCTATAATCATTACGATGTCCAACCGGCGGAACCACTAGATTTATGGGAAAGTAATCCCTGGCAGTTACGCCAAGCAGGTAATTTTCTCTTTGGTCGAGGTGTTAATGATGATAAGGGAAACCTAACTGCACGAATGACCGCTTTAGCCCAATACCTGAATGATTTCGATGCTCTTCCAGTTAATATCACGTTTATCGTTGAAGGTGCGGAAGAATCCGCTTCCTTACATTTAAATGATTATTTAGCTAAACATCCTGAATTACAGGCTGATTTAACCATTTGGGAATCTGGTAATAAAAATAGTCAGGGTCAGCTAGAAATTATCGGTGGTAACAAAGGAATTGTTACTTTTAATGTAAGCAGTCAAACTGGTCAAGATGACCTCCATTCCTCCTGGGCGGGCGTCATCGATTCAGCTACTTGGCGGTTAATTGCTGGACTAAATTCCCTACGTGATCAAACTGGAAAAATCCCAATTCCAGCCTTTAATCAAGCTGCCCAAAAACCCAATCAACGTGAACTTGATTTAGTGAATCAAATCCCTTTCAATCGACAGGAATTAACCCAAAGTTTAGGTTTGGATGCTGGGCAATTAACCCAACTTTCTGATCAAGAATTAAAATACCAACTCTATTTTGAACCGACCTTCAATATTGAAGGTTTCGCCAGTGGCTATCAAGGTCCTGGTGTTAAAACAATTCTACCCCATCAGGCTAGCGCCAAATTAGATGTTCGCTTAGTTCCAGGAATGACCCCCAAAGTTGTCTTAGAGCAAATACGGACCCAACTTAATCAGACTGGATTTACGGACTTAATTATCGAAGAAACCTTGAGTCAACTCGGTTATCGTAGTGATATGTCAGATGAAAATATTTTAAAAGTTATTGAACTGACGCAAAATATTTATCCAACAGATCCAGTGATTATGCCAACTTCGGCCGGTACTGGTCCGATGGCTTATGTCCATAATGCTATTCCCGCGCCGATTGTGGGTTTTGGTATTGGTAATAGTCAGTCTCGTGATCATGCACCCAATGAAAATATTCGGCTAACTGACTACCAAGAACATATTCAATTAATTAAAGCGCTCATCGCTAGCTACCAATAATATGAAAGGGAAGTGCCCGCCGGCACACTTTATGCCATGACTGAATCAATCATTTCTTTAAAAAATATTAATGTCACCTTCCGGCAAAAAAACAAAACCATCAACGCCGTTCAAAATGTCTCCCTAGAGGTTCAATCCGGTGATATTTATGGGGTCGTCGGTTATTCTGGAGCTGGTAAATCAACGCTAGTTCGAACGGTTAATTTACTCCAAGTCCCTACTAGTGGCCAGGTTATCGTTCAGGACAGTACTTTCTTTGACCGCCAAACTAATCAAAGCCACGCCAAAATTATTAACAGTAATCAATTACGGCAAAAGCGACGTAAAATTGGAATGATTTTCCAACATTTTAATCTCCTAAATGAACGAACTGTTGCTGAAAATGTAGCCTTTGCTTTGGAACATGCCAAACTATCGGACACCCAAAAAGCCGATAAGGTCGGCGAACTCTTGAAGTTAGTTGAACTCAGTGACCGATCACAACAATACCCTTCCCAACTTTCCGGTGGACAAAAACAGCGAGTCGCCATTGCTCGGGCACTGGCTAATGATCCTGAAATTTTAATTTCCGATGAAGCTACTTCAGCCCTCGATCCTAAAACCACTAATCAGATTCTAGGCCTTTTGAAAAAGTTAAACCAAGAATACGGTTTAACCATCCTCCTGATTACCCACGAAATGCAGGCCGTTAAGGAGATTGCTAATAAGGTTGCCGTTATGCAAAATGGGCAAATCATTGAGCGAGGCTCCCTACTAAATATTTTTGCTAATCCCAAAGAGCAATTAACCAAGGAATTTATCGAAACTGCCACTAATTTAGACCAGGCAATTGCCACGGTTAGCCAACAAGCCCTCGTTCAAAACTTACAAGAGAACCAGATTTTTGCCCGGTTAACCTACACTGGTAATAATACGAACGAACCCTTAATTGCTGGATTATATCGACAGTACCAAATTGTCGCCAATATTTTATATGGTGATATTGAAATTTTACAAGGAACCGAAGTTGGGTCGCTGCTAGTTATTTTAACTGGTGAGCAAGACAAATTAACCGCTGGTATTGCTCAGTTGGCGCAAGCTGGTGTTAACGTAGAAATATTGAAAGGATCACATGCCCTATGAGTAATTGGATTTCACAAACCTTCCCCAATGTAATCTACCAAGGCTGGACTGGCGATACCGGTTGGTGGACCGCCATCGTTCAAACCATTTATATGACGTTCTGGTCAGCTATTTTTGGTGGTATTTTAGGCTTAATCTTTGGTATTGGCCTAATTGTGACTGCCTCTGATGGCATTACTCCTAACCGAACGCTATACTGGATTTTAGATAAAGTCGTCTCCATTTTCCGAGCCGTACCTTTCATTATTTTGCTGGCTTTCATTGCACCAGTTACTAAAGCCATTGTCGGTACCCAGATTGGTACAGCTGCTGCCTTAGTACCACTATCCTTGGGAGTATTTCCTTTCTATGCCCGTCAAATTCAAGTTGCTTTAAGTGAAGTTGATCATGGTATTGTCGAAGCGGCTCAATCAATTGGTGCTACTTTTACTGACATTGTTTTTGGGGTTTATTTCCGTGAAGGTCGTTCAGAAATTATCCGAGTTTCGACCGTAACTTTAATTAGTCTAATTGGTTTAACTGCCATGGCCGGTGCCATTGGTGCTGGTGGCTTAGGAAACATGGCTATTTCCTACGGTTATAACCGCTTTGCAACCGATACAACCGTGGTAGCAACCCTATTAGTTCTTATTTTTGTGTTAATTGTTCAACTTGTTGGTGACTGGTTAGCCAAACGCTTAAATCATAAATAAAAAAAGGCTGTGCAATTTAAAGTTGCACAGCCTTTTCTTAACGACTTAATTTAAATTCAAAACGCTCACCAACATAGTAGGAACGAACATATTCAAAAGGAACATCATTTTGATCATAAGAAACTTGACGGACGGATAAAATTGGATCACCACGTTTAATTTGTAAGAAGTCTGCCAAACGCTCAGTGGCCAAGCTAGCTGTCACTGTTTGGTCAGCATGTCCAGGCTGAATGCCCGCTTGAATTAAGGTGGCATACAATGACTCCGTTAAATCAGAACGGGTAAAATTATTGACTAATTTAACCGGTAAGGTAGTTTGCTCTAACAAGATTGGCGTGTCATCTCCCAGTCGCAAACGCTCCATGACCAAAACTTCATCCCCAGGATCTAACTGTAAATGTTCAACTTCTGAAGCTGAGGCCATAGTGATTTTATAGCTAACCGTTACGGTTTGGGCGACGCGACCACTTTTAGCCATCAAATCAGTAAAACTAGTGACTCCTAGTACTCGTTCAGATATTTTTTTCTCAGCGACATAGGTACCGGAACCAACCTTCCGCTCCAAAATACCTTCATCTACTAAGGTTTGAATGGCCTGACGTAAGGTCATTCGGGAAACATTAAATGATTCAGCTAAGTCCCGTTCCGCAGGTAGGCGTTGATTTTTTTGCCACTCACCGGCAGTAATTCGAGCCAAAATTTCGTTGTGTATTTCAATATATCTTGGTAAAGACATAATCCTATCCCTCACAATTTAACTACTCTCTCAAAGTAGTCGTTACTTATTACACAATCCATTATAATTGGTCTAGTCTTCTTTGGCAAATGAGGACAGTTTCCTTAATTTCTAAAATTTACAGCTTGCAATTCATCTAATTTTCGGGTAATATATATCAAGTAATTGCCCCTTGGCCAAGCGGTAAGGCGGTGGCTTCTGGTGCCACTATGCGCTGGTTCGAATCCAGCAGGGGCAATATTGAAGACGGTATCGATTGATATCGTCTTTTTTACTAAAAAAAGGAGCATACAATCATGAATATTCGTCCCTTAGAGAAAAAGGACCTCCCCCATTTATACCGCCAGCAAAATTCTCGGCCGGTAATGGCCTTGTGGTTTGAGGAACCTTATACTTCCTTTGACGAATTGAGCATCCTTTACGATCGACATGTTTTAGATCAATCAGAACGGCGATTTGTGATTGAGGTTGAAGGTGATTTTGCCGGAATTGTTGAACTAGTTGAAATCGACACGATTCATCGGCATGCCGAAATTCAAATCATTGTTGATCCACAATATCAGAGACAGGGTTTAGCTCAAGCTGGTATGCAATTAGGGATTGAATACGCCTTTAATGTCCTTAATTTACATAAAATTTACCTATACGTGGATGTCAATAATTCAGCCGCCATTCATATTTATAAAAAATTAGGTTTTCAAGAAGAAGGTCAACTACGCCAGCATTATTTTGCGGAAGGTTGCTACCACGATAGTTTCCTAATGGGGCTATTCTTTACCGAATTTAGTACTAAAAAAGCCAGCTCATAATAAGCTGGCTTTTTTCTAGCTATTTAAAGCTTGTTGAATGTCAGATGACATTTTAGCGGGCGCTGTAGTGGGTGAATAGCGATGAATCATCTGTCCGTTACGACCAATTAAAAATTTTGTGTAATTCCATTTGATTCGCCCATGACCAGCAGCCTGTTTGAGGTAGGTGAAAAGCGGATCTTCTCCTTCCCCGTTGACTAGCACTGGTTGAGTCATAGGAAAAGTAACCCCATAATGTAGCTGACAATACTGACTTATTTCATCGGCAGCAATTTCTTGGTGAAATTGATTAGAAGGCAAACCAAGAATTGCTAACCCTTGAGACTGATATTCCTGATATAAAGCTTCTAGGCCTTCTAATTGTGGCGCTAAACCACATTTACTGGCCGTATTCACAATCAACAGGACTTTACCCCGGTACTGATTAAAATCGATTGTTTGGCCGCTCATTTCTTTTTCGGTGAAGCTGTAAATTGTACACATGCTGAGTAACTCCTTGTAAATATAAATTCGTAACATTTTTATTTTAATCTTATTTAGAACACTTATACTAGTATTTTAGGATAAAATATAAGTACCTTGAAAGGAGTTCGATAATGAGTGATTATCAAATTATTAAGGTCCGAGTCAAAAAAGGACTGACAGCTAAAGATGGTAACGAAGCCATTTTAATTGGTGCCGAAGTAGCTGATCAAAATATGCATCACTATCTAGGATTAAATACCAATATCGTCAAATCAGTCCAGCGGATTGCCATGGAAATCCAAAAGGGCAATCACTATTCCTATGTTAACGCAAGTGGTGAACCGATTCCTGTCATCCAAAATACGGCTGAAAGCGCGACTAGCATTGCCACTGATGCCAAGTATCGTGATCAAAACAGTTTGCTAGATTTACCAAGATTTTAACGTACAAACAATGTACGAAAATTATAGAGATTAATGAAAGTAACACTCTTATAAAACAAATAAAAAACGCCTATATGAAGGCGTTTTTATTATCCTAATTTTTACTGTAAATGCCGACGAAAGGATTCGAACCTTCGACCCCAGGTTTACGATACCCGTGCTCTACCAACTGAGCTACGTCGGCAATACTCCGACTGCCGGGCTCGAACCGGCGACAACCTGATTAACAGTCAGGTGCTCTACCAACTGAGCTAAGTCGGAATAAGATTGTCTTTAAAACAACTATTATATTATGCCATGCTTAAATAAAAGTGTCAATCGTTTTTCATGATATTATCATACGAAAAAACCAGTAAACCTTAAGCTTACTGGTTTTGATTACTCCGACTGCCGGGCTCGAACCGGCGACAACCTGATTAACAGTCAGGTGCTCTACCAACTGAGCTAAGTCGGAATTAAGTCGCTCACACAACTTAATCATTATACCTAATATATGACATTTCTGTCAACATTTTTATTCAGGACGCATGGTTGGGAATAAAACTACATCACGAATCGTTACTGAATCAGTTAACAACATAATTAACCGATCGATTCCAATTCCCAAGCCCCCTGTAGGTGGCATACCGTATTCTAAGGCCTCTAGGAAATCTTCATCAATTCCTTCCGCCTCATCATTACCCTCAGCTCGTTCAGCTGCTTGGGTTTCAAAACGGGCCCGCTGATCGATTGGATCATTTAATTCAGTAAAGGCATTGGCATATTCACTGCCCATAATAAAGAGCTCAAATCGATCTGTAAAACGTGGATCATCAGCATTCTTTTTAGCCAAAGGTGACACTTCCACTGGGTGACCATAAACAAATGTTGGCTGAGTCAATGTGTCTTCGACATATTCTTCGAAGAAAGCGTTGATGATATGCCCAATTTGCCAATAAGTTTCATATTGAACATGATGTTGCTTAGCCAAGGCTTGCGCTTCTTCCAAAGTCATAGCCGGCCAGAAGTCAACGCCGGTCCGATTCTTGATTAAATCAACCATATGCTGACGAGCAAAAGGCTTATTCAAGTCAATGGCCGTTCCCTGGTAGGTAATCTTTAAGTCCGGTGAAACTGACTTAGCGGCCGCCTTAAAAATACCCTCAGTTTCATTCATAACGTCGTTAAAATCCCAATAAGCAGCATAAGATTCTAAGGAAGTAAATTCAGGATTATGTTTTGGATCCATACCTTCATTACGGAAAATTCGGCCAATTTCATAGACCCGTTCCATACCACCAACAATCAAACGCTTGAGATATAACTCAGTGGCAATTCGCATATACATATCAATGTTTAAGGCATTGTGATGGGTCACAAAGGGACGCGCAGCAGCTCCACCCGCCTGGGTTTGTAAAATTGGAGTTTCCACTTCTAAGAAATGCTGGCCATCCATATAATGACGAATGGCTGAAATAATGTGAGAACGCTGTTGAAACTTCCGGAATGAATCTTCGTTAGCAATCAAGTCCAAATAACGCTTACGATAACGGGTTTCCACATCTGAAATTCCGTGATATTTATCTGGCATTGGTCGCAAGGCTTTTGCCAAATGAGTCAAATGAGTTACCAAAACAGTTAATTCACCGGCTTCAGTCTTCATCATGATTCCTTTGATACCCAAAAAATCACCTAAATCAGCCCGCTTGATAATTGGATAGTTGTCACCTAAATCATCACGACGAGCATAAATTTGAATCTTACCAGAGGCATCACGGATATCAGCAAAAATAACCTTACCGGCACCACGTTTAGCGACCATACGACCGGCAATAATCACCTCATGCTGATTTTCCATTAAGTCATCAAGGGTATTTTGATCGTACTGAGCGTGTAAGTCACCTGCCATTGAATCGCGGTCAAAGCGCTTTCCAAAGGGGTCTAAATCTAAATCATCAACCAAGGCCTTCATCTTTTGACGACGAGCAACCATTTGGTCATTTAGGGCTCTTTCTTCAGCCATATGTTTAATCCTTCCTACAACACATTATTAATCTCTAACTTCAATCTTATCAAATCATAGGCTAGTGACAAAGCCTAAAATTACGAATCTTTATCTTCATCGAGATCACGAGCTAAGATATCGGCTAAAATTGTTTCTAATTCATTTTGTTCAAAATAATGCCGCTTACCAGAGAACTTACCGATAATCTCAGCCCCGCCATCCTCATCGATCATTGCTTGAACTTCCGTGGCCGGTAAAGTTGCCAACATCTTAGCATATTCTTCTTTAGGCGGTTCAGCTGCTAAACCAACATTCAAATCGGCTAATTCCGTAAAACTATTTTCACCAAAAATATTATTAAGAATGGCCTTTGGCTCTGATCCTTGAGAAATCAATTTATTTAAAGGCGTCATGGCCTTTAGCTTATCTTCTAAATCGCTTAACTGGTCATCAGTGGCGCCGGGTAAAGCTTGAATTAAAAAGCCACTAGCCATATCAACTAGGCCTTGTTTGTCTAAGTGGACCCCCACACCAATCACAGATGGAATCTGCTCTGATTGAGCTAGATAATAGGTAAAATCATCACCAATTTCACCACTCACCAGCTGACTTTGGCCGATATACGGATCAGAATATGGGGCAAATTTAGTAATTTGTAAGAAACCGTTGTGTCCAACCGCAGTCCCAATTTGAAGTTGCTGATGCTCATCTAAAGTTCCTTCCAATTGAGCGTTGGTTACGTATCCTCGAACGCTTCCCTTAGCATCAGCTTCAGTTACAACGTTGCCAATTGGTCCACGACCAGCAATTTTAGCGTTTAAACGTTCTTCCCCTTTTAGAGTAGCCTGAGCCAACAATTCAGTGGCCAACAAAGCTCGCCCTAAAATCACTGAAGCAATACGACTGGTTTCATGGGCCTGACAAGCTTGGCTAACTAGATTCGTTCCATTTAAGGCGAAAGCACGAAAAGCATCATCTTTAGTAATAACTTTAATTAACTGATTATTCATAATTTCCTTCTTTGTCAAAAATAAAAAGTTGGCCTAAGCCAACTTTCTAATTATTTGTTATCCGAATTCGGAGCATCGTCAGGCTTTTCCGGTGCATCATCTGGATTAGTTTCCAATGGTTGCTCTGGATTAGCTCCCCCCTTATCCACTCGTTCCTCGGCTTCAGATTCTTTTGCATCTAATTCAGCTTTGGTCTGTTCAAAGGACTTAGCTCCATCATTACTCTCATCTGGTCCCTTAGGAGTAAAAGTACCAGTATTGTAAATATCTTTAATTTGTTGCTCATCCAAAGTTTCAACTTCAAGCAGAGCTTCTGCGATGGCTTGAAGCTTATCACGATGATCAGCAATAATTTGCTTAGCATCTTCAAAAGCTTCGTGAGTTAATCGACGAACTTCTTCATCAATTAAGTTTGCTGTCTCATCGGAATAATTACGATTACCAGCCTGTTCGCTATAACCAACGCTAGCATTTCCTTCAAGTTGAACCATGCCCAATTTGTCTGACATACCATAGGCCGTAACCATTTGGCGAGCCAAACCGGTTGCCTGCTGGAAATCATTAGCGGCCCCTGAACTAGCTTCGTCAAAGACTGAAATTTCGGCAGCCCGTCCCCCCATTAAACCAGCTAGCTGTTCCTTGGCTTCTGAGTAACGGACATTATAACGATCAGTCTTTGGTGTCATCAAGGCATATCCACCGATGCGGCCACGCGGCACAATCGTCACCTTACGGACAACTGAGGCATCTGAACGAACCAATCCAACCAAAGCGTGCCCAGCTTCGTGATAAGCAGTGGTCTTGCGTTCAACTTCAGACATCGAACGGTTAGTTTTAGCTGGACCTTGGAAAATCCGATCTTCAGCTTCATCAATATCAGCAGCATCAATCTCTTTTTTATCGCGACGAGCTGCTAACAAAGCTGATTCGTTCAATAAGTTTTCCAAGTCAGCCCCAACATAACCAGGAGTTTGTTGGGCAATAGCTTTCAAATCAACGTTCTTAGCCAAAGGTTTATTCTTCGCATGCACGCGAAGAATAGCTTCACGACCTTTCACATCTGGTGCACCAACCATAATCTTACGGTCAAATCGTCCCGAACGAAGCAAGGCAGGATCCAACACGTCAGAACGGTTGGTAGAAGCCAAAATAATGACTCCTTCAGAACCTTCAAACCCATCCATTTCAATCAAGATTTGGTTCAAAGTCTGTTCACGTTCATCGTTACCACCACCGATACCAGAACCACGACGGCGACCAACCGCATCAATTTCATCAATGAAGATAATGGCCGGAGCGGTTTTCTTTGCCTGTTCGAACAAATCACGAACACGTGAAGCACCAACCCCAACAAACATTTCCACAAAGTCTGAACCAGACATAGAGAAGAATGGCACGCTGGCTTCACCAGCAACAGCCTTGGCTAACAAAGTTTTACCAGTTCCCGGAGGTCCCTCAAGTAAAACACCCTTTGGAATACGAGCACCCAAGTTAACAAACTTCTTCGGTGACTTTAGGAACTCAACAACTTCAACCAGTTCTTCTTTTTCTTCATCAGCACCGGCAACGTTGTCAAAACGAATCTTATTGTCTTTGGGATCCGATGGCTTAGCCTTAGACTTACCAAAGCCACCCATCATACCACCTTGGCCACCCTTACCAGAAGACTGACTCATCATGATGTAAAAGACGGCAAAGACCAAAATCAAGGGCACAATTGAGATAATCAAGTTCAACCAGAAACCAGATGATGGTGCTGGTTTAGTCGTCATATCAGTATTAGTGTCTTTAGCCTGCTGGCTAATATCTTTTAGTGAAGCATCGTTTGGTAGCACACTAGTGGTGAATTTGGTTGTCTTACTTTGGCTCTGCAAGATTGAATTCAAACCAGAACTGTTGCTATCCTTTGATGACTTATCACTGTCACGGTAAGTTCCAGAAACCGTATAAACATCGCTTCCTGGTTGGACGGTAAAGGACTTAATATCCTTATCGCCTAGGGCCTTAATAAATTGGCTTGAACTAATTGTCTTAGTGCCACCCTTGTCGCCACCGACAAAGGAATAAATTCCAGCAATAATAGCTAGAAAGATAATCACGTAAAGAAAGCTGCTTCTAAAAAAGCCGCTGTTATTATTTTTCATTCGATATCCTCAATTCCTTTAGTTAAAACCCGCTGTCTTAACTATAAATATCTTTCTTTAAAATACCGACATAAGGTAAATTACGATAAAGTTCCTTGTAATCTAGACCATAACCAACCACAAACTCATTCCGAACATCAAAACCAACATAGTCAGCTTTAATGTCAACTTTACGGCCGGCTTTCTTATCTAGTAAAGTTGCTACTCGAATCGACGATGCTCCTCGACTAGCCAAAAGCTCTTCCATAAACAGTAATGACTGACCAGTATCAACAATGTCTTCTAAGATCATTACATCGCGTCCACTAACATCTTGCCGAATATCCGTAATCAATTGAATGTCATTTGAACTGGCCACGCCTCCGTGATAGCTCGAAATTTTGATAAATTCCAAGTCCACGTAGAGGTCAATTTCACGTATCAAATCGGCTGTCCAAAGATAGGCACCCTTTAAAACTGATAAAACTAACGGTCGCCGACCAGCGTAGTCTTCAGTGATCTGCCGACCTAATCGTTGTGCAGACTCTTGAATTGCCGCTTGATCAAACAATATCTCTTCTATGTCGTTATTCACCTAGATTTCCTCAATTCACCATACTAGCCAAGTCGAATCTTGATTCGCTTGAGCAGAGGAATCTTGACTCATTTGCCACTTACCGTTTGGCAAGCGCACCCCCAGAATTTTATTATCGCTGGCCGTTAAAACTAAGGCATGATGACGATTTTCTAAAGGTATTTTAGCATCAATCAGCACTCTACGGACTGCCTTTGACCCACCTTTTATAGCTAACCGATCAGCACTTTTAAACGATCTTAAGAACAAATGGTTAACACCTGGTAAGCTCGGTAGTTTAATCATATGTTCATACCCCTTGGGTTGCTGGTTACTCCAGCAAAGTGGCTTATCAGTCAAAAAATTCCATTGATTTAATTTTAACATAACTGATAAATTTTCTTGGGCTTTCTTTGACTTTTTAGCCTTTTTTTTCAAGCAAATTTTTTGGTAAGTCTTATGGAATTGCCAGTCTTCGCCTAAATCAATGTAACCGCTCGGTTTTTGCCAATTCTTTAACAAACGACCAATCGCCATCAGCTGTTGATTTTTTAAACGATAAAAACCCTTTTCTGTTAGCCAGTACCTTAAGGTAGGATATAACCAATCCTCAGGCACCTTAGTCCAATCTTCTTCTAACTGTGGTAAAAAAAGCTGAATTTGTTGGTTCATCAATTGCTCTTGATTAGCTATTTGGCCAGCAAAATCCAAAATATGCCGTTTCGCTCCTGAATTTAATTCTGATAGAGCCGGTAAAATATTTTGACGAATAGCATTACGAGCCGTATAGCTAGCGTCAAAATTAGTTTCATCTTCCCGCCAGGTTAGTTGTTGCTGTTGCGCATAGTCAAACAAGTCCTGACGATAATAATCGAGAAGAGGTCGGAGAACTTTATCGCGTACTGCAGACATGCCAGTTAATTGACTTAGTTGTCCTCCGCGAATTAAATTTAACAAAATGGTTTCGACTTGATCATCAGCATGATGGGCAACTAAGACAGTTTGACTATGATATTGCTGCGCTAATTCTTCAAAAAATTCATACCGAAAATCACGTGCTCGGCCTTCAATGCCGCTGGGATTGTTATTTTGGAAGTCTTTAACAACTAACTGAGCGTGATATTTTTCTGCTAATTGGGCCACAAAGGCAGCATCCTGATCACTTTCAGCCCGCAAATGATAATTAACATGGGCAATCACAATTGCCTGTTGCGGGTGACTTTGGTAAAGGGCATCCAAAAGGACAACTGAATCCAGTCCTCCGGAAACGGCGATAATCACGGGAGTATCCCAATGATATTTTTTTAAGCTTTCAATAATTTTTGACATGTATGATAAAAAAACACCCAACACTGGGCGTCTTTCCTTTTCTAAGCATAATTGTGTTCGGGTAGATTATAAATCGTCTCACCGGATTTTGCATAGCCATATTTTTCCCGCAAAACCTGTTCTAAATATGCCGGATCATTTAGCTGTTTAGCATCCCTTTTAAGTTCAGTATTACTTTTTTGAATACCCGTCAATTTTTGTTGAGAAACTGTCAAGCCCTTGTTGGCATCATGCAAACGAACCTGACTCATCAATAATTGGATTAAAAATATAGCCATAGTCACTATGCCAATCCATTTGATTCGCTTTATTCGCCGTGCATGAACCTGTCGATAATGGTGGGCTGCTGCATCACGGCGCTTTCCTGCTGCTTCAATCTGGTAGGCAATCCGTGCGTTTAACGGGGTAATATTTGGTTGTAAGCGACTGTAATTGGCCATGGCGTCCTCACTTCTAAGAATTATTCTGTCACAATATCCCTAGCCTTGCAAGGTTTTTCATTAAAATTAAACCATAATTATCAAATTATTCTTGACTAAAATCACGTTCATAGCTTTCGCTAATCACTTCATACAAATCACTGGCCTCATCTTTTTTCACTAATTCAGCTAGCTTCAATACCTTCACGGTTAAAATTTTATTACCAAAATGAATCGTGATTAAATCGCCAGTTCCTACATTAGCGGAAGACTTAGCAACTTTTTGATTAATTTCAATTCGTCCTTGATCGGCAATTTCTTTAGCAATTGTCCGTCGCTTTACCAAACGGGAAATTTTTAAATATTTATCTAAACGCATTTATTTCTCCACTTCCTGCTGTTGAATTTCAATAATAACTAGTAAAAAATTACGCAATATGTTTAACCAGATACTACTTTCTTGACGATCATCAATAGTTAGAGTCACTTTTAATTGTTGGTCGGGTGCTCCGACAACGGCCTTTAATGGCACATCTTTTAAAGCTTCAAAAATTTTTACCCCAGCCAACTGTTTAGTAGCTTTCGCATTAAATTGAACCGATAATTCCTTTTTCTGCCGACGAATTTGCGTAACTTGGGCTCGATCAGCAGCACTCTTAATTCGACCAACTAATAATAATCGTGCCACTGGATCGGGTAAATCACCAAATCGATCGATTAAATTCTCTTCGACCTGTTCAAAATCTTCATCTGTCACTGCCAAACGAATTTGCGTATATAGGTCAATTTTCTGAGCATTATCAGCAACATAATCTTCGGGTAAATAAGCCAAAACCCCTAAAATTAACTCGGCATCGGATTTTACCACTGGGGTATCAACTACCTTTCCCTGCTTTTTGGCAACCGTATCTTTGAGCATTTGTGTATACATATCGTAACCGACTGAATCGATAAAACCATGTTGTTGCTTTCCCAGTAAATCACCGGCCCCACGAATACTCAAATCACGCATGGCAATTCGGAAACCAGAACCCAACTCAGTAAAGTCTCGAATCGCCTCTAAACGCTTTTCGGCTTCCGGGCTTGGTGTTCTAGAAAAAGGATAGGTAAAGTAGGCATAAGCTAATCGAGCTGATCGGCCAACCCGACCCCGTAGCTGGTACAACTGGGACAAGCCCATGTGATCGGCATTATCGACAATCAAAGTATTCGCATTAGGGATGTCCACTCCAGTTTCAATGATGGTTGTTGTAACCAAAACATCGTACTGCCGGTTCAAAAAGTCGTACAACACCCCTTCTAACTGAGTTTCACTCATTTGTCCATGAATCACAGCCACCCGACTATCTGGTACCATTTCTTCAATTTGGGCAGCAATCCGATCCAAATCACTGACTCGATTATGCAAATAGAAAACTTGCCCATCACGGGCTAACTCTTTTTCAATTGCAGCCCGAACCACTGCCCAATCAAATTCTAAGACATAGGTCTGGATGGGAAAACGATTAGCCGGGGGAGTTTCAATCACCGATAAATCACGTGCACCCACCATAGCCATATTTAGAGTTCGTGGAATGGGAGTCGCAGTTAAGGTTAGAACATCAACATTGGTTTTTAACGCCTTTAAGCGTTCTTTATGCTTGACACCAAAACGCTGTTCCTCATCAATAATTAACAAACCTAAATCAACAAAAGTAACATCTTTGCTTAACAAACGATGGGTTCCAACAACTACATCTAATTGATGATCTTCCAATTCCTTAATAGTTTGTCGATTCTGGGCATTGGTTTGAAAACGACTTAAGGTACCAATTTTAATTTCAGGAAAATCGGCAAAACGAGCCAAAATAGTTTCATAGTGCTGTTGAACTAAAATAGTAGTGGGTGCTAAAAAAGCTACCTGCTTACCAGCATGGGCAGCTTTAAAAACAGCTCGCAAAGCTACTTCAGTTTTCCCAAAACCAACATCCCCTACCAGCAAACGATCCATCGGCTGAATTTTTTGCATATCAACTTTAATTTCTTCAATACTACTAATCTGGTCCGGTGTTTCTGGATAACCAAAACTAGTATCAAATTTTAGCTGGGCAACATCATCTGGTGGAAAGGCGTAGCCGGATTGCGCTTCGCGTTTGGCATATAAATCAAGTAAATCATCGGCAATATCTTCGATTTTAGCAGCTACCTGCCGCTTAGTCTTATGCCATTCACTGCCACCTAATTTATTTAAACGCGGTGCCTTGGCAGCATCGGAAGCCCCAATATATTTTTGAATTAGATTCAATTGATTAACTGGAACAAAAATTTTGGCATTCTTTTGATAGGCAATTTCCAAATAATCTTGCTTACCGCCATCAACATTTAAGGTTTGTAATCCATGGTATTGGCCAATTCCATGGTTCACATGAACCACATAATCGCCGACAGACAGTTCGTTGTAGCTCTTTAAACGTTCGGCATTAGCCATTGTTTTTTGAACTCGACGAACTGGTTGACGGGCATGGGTAAAGAGCTCGCGTTCAGTTAAAGCAACCAAATGATCTTGTACCCACTCAAAACCATTACTCAAACTCCCTAACATAATTTGGACTTGATTAGACTGAACTTCGCGGTTGACTGGAATTGGCGTTTCAAAGTCAACTAATGATTGCTGAAAATGTTCAATCCGACTCGCATTACTAATGAGCATAACCACTGTTAAGCCTTTTTCTTGGGCATAGAGCAGATCATTTTTTAAAGCTGGTAACTGACCAAAATACTGGGTTGCTGGCCGGGTCGTTACTTCAGCAATATTAGTAAAATGAATCCGATTTAATCCCCGCTGAAAATTAGCTAAGTATAGTTCTGGCCGGTGCTGTCCAGCTAAAATTTTAGTTAATGGCGTCGGTAAAGTTACGCTCGGTAGTAACTGATAACTTTTAACCTGTTGAGCCAGCCATTCTTGATCCCGCTGTAATTGATTAAGACCAAATTCCTCTAAACGTGTCCACTCGTCTAGGACTATCAAGGCATCTTCAGCCAAATAATCAAGCACAGTTGTTGCTTGTGGATAGAAAAAAGACAAATAAGGCTGAATAACACTTTGTCGACTTTGTTCATTTAACGCTACTTGCGTTGTTGAAAAACCATCGGTGGCATGCTTTTTTTCCACACCAATTAACTGTGTTCGATAGTCACTAAACGCTGTTTCAACGGCCTTTTTACCACTTTGATATTGATCAACATCAATAACTAAATCTGAGGCCGGTTGAATTACCACCTGTTTTAACTTGGCCATACTCTGTTGATTAGTCGGATCAAATTGTTTGATTTGGTCTAATTCGTTATCAAAAAAATCTAGCCGAATCGGATGCTCCAAAAAAGGCGAATAAATATCAAAAATAGCACCCCGTTGTGCAAATTCACCCGGTTGTTCCACCAATTGCGTCGCTTGATAGCCCATTTTTAATAAATCATTCTTTAACTGATTAAAATCATAGCTTTGCCCAACTGATAAATTTAGGGTGGCTTTTTTTAATTGATTGGGATTGGGTAATCGTCGACTAAAACCAGCTAAATTAGTGATCAAAATTAACGGTTGACCACTCAAAAGTGCAGTCAAAGCGGCTACCCGCTGTAAATTAAAATCGGCCGAATGAACCGCCAAATCAGTTGCTAGGCTTTCTTCAGCCGGGAAAGTATACAGCACCTGCTCTTCGACCAATTGTGAAAGATCTTGATACAAATTATCCAAATGAGCTTGCGTATCCGTCACAATCACCATTTGTTGAGGATGAGCAGCATAAAGAGCCGCCAAGCTTGCCGCCTTGGCCGTTCCATTAACTCCCAACAAGAGCTGCTTAGATTTAGGATTAAGATGCTCTTGAATGGTTTGGATGGTACTATTGTTTTTTAAAAAATTCGTCAGTGTCATATTTATCCGTTATAGTGATTACTTAAATCACTTACTGAAGCCCCAGCAATCCAGTCATCAATCGCCTGACTACTACGATCTAATAAGTCATTAACCGTCGTCATATCTTCAGCTTTAAAATTCCCTAATACATACTTAATAACTGCTTCTTGGGTATGCTGGGGATGCCCTAAGCCAAATTTTAACCGTAAGAAACTTTGCGAATTGGTATGGGCCATGATACTTTTCAACCCATTATGCCCGCCGGCTGAGCCCTTAGCCCGGAACCGTAACTTACCAAAAGGCATGTCCATATCATCAACGAGTACTAAGACATCTTCGATTTCTCCAGCATAAAAATCCAAAAAAGCACGCACAGCCTGCCCGGAATCATTCATATAAGTGGTGGGTTTTACCAACAAGACTATTTCCCCATCTACAGTAATCTTAGCGACCTGTGCAAATAACTTGGTAGCCGTAAAGCTTGCTTGATGGAGTTGAGCGTAATGATCTACGGCCATAAAGCCAATGTTATGTCGGGTATTCTCATATTTAACACCGATGTTACCGAGTCCAAATATAAATTTCATGCCTTGAATCCTTACTCTTCCTATTGATTAGTATCAGTGAGATATTATACCACTCCTCTCAACTATGAATGTGTTATTATAAGTATGCTTATATCTATTATGAAAATAGAATTAGAGGATCCTATGTTCCCAAAATCATTAGTAATACCAAAATCAAAATTAACTACCATTACTGAAAATACAACGATTCAAGAAGTTTACGATCTTTTTAATACGCCCAATGAAGCGCATACTAGGACTTTTCCAATTCTGGATCAATCTGGTCAACTGTTCCGAGGTAATGTTTATAAACAACACGTTTTAGAACACATTGCCAACCAACAAGATATGTCACTACCTGCGACTGCCATCATGCGTAATTCAACTAAGTTTATTTACACCAATAGTAAATTTTATGATGTCTTCTTTGCCATTCGAGACCTCCCTTTCATCGCCGTCTTAGATGAAAACCACCATTTTTATGGGATTTTTACCCACGATGCGCTGATGAATGTCTTATCTCAAAGTTGGTCAGTTGAACGTGGTGGTGTGGCGATTGGTGTTGAAGATCGTTTGCAGCGTGGTGATTTAAGTAAAATGTCTAAAATTATTACTCGTTTTACCAATATTGAATCAGTAGTATCCCTACAATCAGAAAAAAACACCCCGTTAACCGTGATGTTTACCCTAACAATTCCTAGTAATAGTGATTTACTAAAACAAATTATTACTAAATTAGAAAAAAAAGATTTCCATGTCGTTAGCATTGAAAATTTAGACCAATTTAAATAAAAAAACAAGCATGAGCTCTCCTCAAGTCTTGTTTTTTTTATAGCCAAAAACCAATAATAATACTAATCGCCATGGTTACCATTAAAATAACCAAATTTTGAATAGCTAAAACAAAATTTTTAGATTTAATCGGGTTATCCACAAAACGCTGGGTATTACGCCAAACTAAAGGTGTCAAGGCCCAGGTTGCCAGAGCAGTTAGTGGTAACCAACCACAAATAACTACCACGACAATTTCTGTATAGGCCAGGATAACCCAGGAAAAATATAACTTTTTAGCATTGGCTAACCCTAAGTAATGCACAATCGTGTGGCGCTGATTTTCCTCATCCTCTTCATGATCAGCGATATTATTAGCTAACATAATATTGGCAATTAATAACACTAGGGGTAAAGAAACAAAGAACCACTGCAATAAAATCATCGGACTTAGAACAATCATCGTATTGACATATACTTGAGCAACAAAAATGAAATAGCCCATCGTTATACCCGATACAAATTCACCCAAAGGGGTATTAGTAATTGGTCTTGGTCCAGCCGAATAAAAATAACCAATTAAAAACGATAAAATTCCAATAATCCAAGTCACATAGGAAGTACGCCAAGCGACTAAAATACCGGCCAAAGCCGCCAGTAAACCTAAAATAACAGCTACAATTAAAACACAGTGATCAGTTAAATCTTTCTTGGCACTCGTTTCACGTAAGTATTGACTACTTACCTGACGCTTGTGGTCTTCATATCGGTTAAAAGTGTTAACCGCCAAATGAACACTAACTGCGGCAATAATTAATAAAATTGTATTCCCCCAGTTCACCAAATGATAACGCCATTGACTATAGGCTAATCCCACCAAAAGTGGTGCTAAACTGGGAATCACTACCTTAATTTCTACTAAGTCCAAAAACTGTCGAACGGTCACAATTGATTCCTTTCTGCATGTACTACTTTTTCAACCTAATCTTTGTGTTTAAATCGGTTTGATCATACGGCGTTAACCGAATCTGACCTTCAATATATTCACCTACAAAGATACTGCGAATATTAGTATAGCCTTGTTTTTGGACTTGAACAAGCAACCAATCAACATCTTGATCAATGGCATCCAACACTTCCATGTTGGCCTGCCCATCATAAATAATTGGATATTTAGGACTTTGATCCCCATATTCAATCAATGTCAGTTGACCATTTTGTTCCAGAACAGCCCGTTTAACTTTGGAAACATCATAAATATTTTGTTCCCGTAACTTAAACATCAAATCACTAGCTGATAGACCGGCCAAAATCACCTTACCAGCATCAATCCGGCCGTTTTCAATCACATTAACCGGCTGTCCATCAATCACTGCTTTAGCCAACCGACTATGTTCCTTGAGGAATTTTAAAATCATAACCAACAAGGTCCACATAATTAATACAACCATGAACTGAAAGACAGTAATCGTATCAGAGTAAATCGTTCCACCAATAATTCCACCCAAAACATAATTTTGAACCTGATCGAGAGCATTAGAAGGAGCTAAATTACCCTTCCCCATAATGTTAATTTGAATAATTAGGGCAATCAGACCAATCGCTAATTTATAAAGAATTGGTAAATAAATATTCATTGGACCACCTCAACTTTTTCATTAAATAGATATACTCGGGTTAAACTATAGGATTTCTGGTCCTTACTTAGGGTTATGCTGTAGTATTTATTCCCTTCTTTAACCAACATACCATCCGTTAAAGTCGTCGAATTAAAATATACCTTTTTAGACGATACATTTTGATTTTCCGCAAACTGTGTCGCAAAGGTTCCCATTTGTGACTGTTGGGAATTTTTCGTTACCATCGTTTGGTAATCTGTATATTGAATCCCCGCAAAAAATAAAAAACTCAACAAGGCAATAATTGTCAAATCACGATAACGCGTATTAAGACGATGACGCATAGTTGCCACTAAACCAACTGCCATTAAAACAAAAGTTATCAACAGCATCACAATCCCAAAAGTACTGGTAACATTGGCCTGTTGTGATAAATAATCGGCACTATAAAAAGTCATGAATCACTCCTCCAATAATGATTATTTTAGCATAGCTTTTATAAAATACCCTGCCAAAATAAAAACAGCCCTAAGGCTGTTTTTAAAAGAAAATTACATCATTCCTGGCATTCCACCCTGTGGCATAGCAGCAGATGCATCTTCTTTAGGTTGCTCGGCAACAACGGCTTCGGTTGTCAACAACAAAGCTGAAACTGAAGCTGCGTTTTGCAAGGCAGAACGAGTAACCTTGGTTGGATCAACAATTCCGGCTGCAATCATATCTACCCACTCATCAGTGGCAGCATTATAACCGAAGCCTTCTTTTTGTTCCTTTAACTTATTAACAATTACAGAGCCTTCCAAACCAGCATTTTCAGCGATCTGACGGACTGGGGCTTCCAAGGCCTTAACAACTGTTTTCACACCTGTCAAAACATCCCCTTGGGCTTCCACAGCTGAAGCGGCGTCAATGGCATTGACCAAAGCTGTTCCACCACCAGCAACGAAACCTTCTTCAACAGCGGCACGAGTTGCGTTCAAAGCATCCTCAATCCGATACTTACGTTCTTTAAGTTCAGTTTCAGTAGCAGCACCAACATTAATCACAGCTACACCACCAGCTAACTTAGCCAAACGTTCTTGCAACTTTTCACGATCAAATTCTGAAGTAGTTTCAGCAATTTGTTGCTTCAAAGTTTCTACTCGAGTAGCTACATCAGCCTTATTACCAGCACCTTCAACGATAGTTGTACTATCCTTGGTAACGTTAATCTTGTTAGCTTGTCCTAATTGCTCAAGGGTAACATCCTTTAGGTTCAAGCCCAAATCATCAGTAATTACAGCACCGCCAGTTAAGATTGCAATATCTTCTAGTTGCGCCTTACGACGATCACCAAATCCAGGAGCTTTAACAGCAACAACGTTAAAGGTTCCCCGCATTTTGTTCAAAACCAAGGTTGGTAAAGCTTCCCCGGTAATATCATCAGCAATAATCAACATTGAACGACCTTGTTCAACGACTTGTTGCAAGACAGGCAAAATTTCTTGAATATTACCAATCTTTTTGTCAGTAATTAAAACATAAGGGTTGTCCAAGTTAGCTTCCATTTTATCGTTATCAGTTACCATGTACTGAGACATGTAACCACGATCAAACTGCATTCCTTCCACAACGTTCAACGTTGTTTCAATTCCCTTAGACTCTTCAATCGTGATGACCCCATCATTGCCAACCTTTTCCATAGCTTCGGCAATCAAAGCCCCAACTTCTTCACTAGCAGCTGAGATAGAAGCGATTTGGGCAATTTCAGCCTTTGTGCTAACTGTATGTGACATTTCATGCAATTTAGCAACGGCGGCGGCAGTTGCCTTTTCAATTCCAGCTCGAATACCTACTGGGTTAGCCCCAGCAGTCACATTCTTTAATCCTTCACCAACAATGGCTTGAGCCAGAACAGTTGCGGTTGTGGTACCGTCACCCGCAATATCATTTGTCTTTGAAGCAACTTCAGCCACCAGCTTGGCACCCATGTCTTCAAAGTGATCTTCTAATTCAACGGCTTTGGCAATGGTTACACCATCGTTAGTGATTGTAGGAGAACCAAATGATTGCTCCAAGACAACATTCCGCCCCTTAGGACCAATTGTTGTCTTAACCGTATTAGCAAGCTTATCAACGCCGACCTTCATCTTTGCCCGAGCGTCTTCTGAAAACTTAATATCCTTTGCCATTATATGCTCCTTATTTTTATGAGTTTATTAAAAAACTTTCCGTAAAGAAAGTGCCCAATAACCAAACAAATCAATGGATTGATAATTTAAATATTATTAACTTACTGGATAATAGCAACAATGTCTTTTTCATGTAAGACAAGGTAATCTTGACCTTCAAAAGATACTTCTTGACCAGCATACTTATCAAACAACACTTCATCGCCTGACTTAACTGTTAATTCATGCTTACTACCATCTGTAGCAACCAAACCTGTTCCGACGGCAACAACTTTACCGGTAACAGGCTTCTCGTTAGCTGAGCTAGCTAACACAATCCCACCAACTGTCTTTTCGCCTTCATCAGCTACTTCAATAATTACACGATCACCTAATGGCTTTAACATTGGGTATACCTCCAATAATTTCTTTTTAGCACTCCTGTATAGTGAGTGCTAACCTACATCAATAAGTATAGCATTAGTCTGCTACATGTCAATAGGGAGTTTAGTTTAACTTAAATCAAAACCTTTAGCCTTGGGATAAGCACTTAAACCATGATTAATTTTTAACTGGCCAAATAATTTGATATTATGCTGCGTCCAATCACTATCAATACCGCGTTTAGCAAAGTATTGTCGCATAGTTTTATTATAATCACTGACTGCTTGTGCCATTTGCTCTGGACGATAATAATCTTTCATAAGGCTGCCAGTCAATGGCAATTTAGGTTTAATGCCGGGTGTTTGGTCGGGATATCCAAGTGAAAAGCCCATAATTGGCTTGACATAAGCTGGTAACTTTAACCGTTCTTCATATAATTCATATGCCCCCATTGCACCAGCCATCGTCACGGTACCCAAACCAAGTGATTCCGCTGCGATTTGAGCTCGTCCTAAGGCAATTGAGGCACTAATAATTCCCCCTTCAAAAATTTGATAACTCTTTAATTTTTCAATAACTAAAGCTTGTTGATCATCATCCAATCCAATTAAATCCTTACTATAGTCAACTGCTACTACAAAAAAGCGAGTAGCAGTTTCAATATATTTCATCCCTACTACTTGTGTGATTTCAGCTTTAAAGGCCTGATCAGTAATTTCAATAAAAGTTACGGGTTGGAAATTTTGAATATTAGGCCCCGCTAAAGCAGCCGTTAGAATGGTATCAATTTGTTCTTGGGATACCGGTTGATCAGTAAAGGCTCGAATTGATTGATGGTCGTTCATTAAATCTAAAATAGTATTTCTTAACATAAGTTAAACATTCCTTTCATTTCAAAAAAACAATAAACTATATGATAACCTATAAATTAAGATTACAGGAGATAGTAAATGCATTTTGGACAATTTCGCTTAGGATTACGTACTCTTAAAACTGGTATTTCAGTTATGCTCATCATTGTTATCTTCCATTTTTTTCAACGGCCACCTTTTATTGCGGCCCTGTCGTGCATTTTTGCTTTACGAGAAACTTGGGATAACACCATTCATTTTTCTAAAATACGGCTAATGTCCAATACTGTCGGCGGTGCTTTTGCCTTGCTATTTTTTTGGTCCCGTCAGGCTACTAACAATGCTCCCTGGGTTTCAATGGTTCTCTTACCAATTTTTGTTATGATTGTGATTATGATTTTAGATGCGATGAACTACAACAAAGGGGTTATCGGTGGTTTAGCCGCCCTATTAATGATTTCATTAACTATTCCCTTAAACGCTACTACTAACTATGTCTTTCAACGGATTACGGATACCTTTATCGGCGTTATTTTTGCAATCGCTGTGAATCGTTACCATGTACCAAAAAAACAAGCCGAAGAATAGGCTTGTTTTTTAAATATCCAAATTTAATTCTTTAATAATAGTTTTAATGACACCATTATCGGTATTAGGCGCAGTGGCTTCTTGAGTAATTTGTTCTTTCATAAAGGCATCAGCATTAGGCATCAAATAGTGATGCGCATACTTTTGGAGCATTTCCAAATCGTTGGTATTGTCACCAAAAACCATGATTTCATCATCCAAAATATTGTAGTAATCCTGTAAAACTTCTAAAGCAGTCGCTTTGTTAACCCCTTTAGGCAAAATATCAACTGAGCCAAAACCAGAGCCAGTGGCATGTAGTTCATCACCAAATATTTTTTCCAAAGCTTCAACGTGCTCGCGAACCTCTTCATGTGGCCAAACAAAAGTAACGCCAATGATTTTATCATCGATTTCCATTAATTTTTCAACCTGATGGACATTGGGATAAAACATTTCAACCATTTTTTTCACCTGACCAGTGGCATGATTTGAAATATAGGTTCCGTGATTTCCAGATAAAATAATTAGGTTATCAGCCGAATCCGGATTGGCTGCATTCCAGTCAATAACCTTTTGAATTTGAGCTGCTGATAGATATACAGAATACAAATCCTGCTCATGCGTAGCAACAATCGATCCGTTAGAGGCAACGTAATCAATCTGTCCTCCTCGTTCAATAACCGGCTTAAATAAGGTTCGCAAATTAGCAATTTGCCTTCCCGAAGCGGCTACAAAACGAATATCCTTTTTTTGCAGGGCCGCTAGTACTCTTTCAAAATAGTCGATATCATAATTATCATCACTCTTTAAAAAAGTACCGTCCATATCGGTGGCAATCATTTTAATTGTCATCTGTTCCTCCTTCCACTCACATTAAAATCCATTTAATGCTGCTGTGGGATTGGTTTGATAAAGAAAAAGACGGCCAACGCCGCTTTTAATTATTGAAACTGCTTTAAGTATTCTTGGTAGCCTTGCTCATCAACTACCCAATCCAACTCACCAATATACTCGGCGTGCGGATCGTGGTAAGCAAATCCATGTTTAAACTTATAGAGCCCGTCGGTTGGTACAAAATCACCAACTCCACCAAAATCATACTCAGTCTTGCCTAAAGCTAGACCCCACTTTAACATTTCCCATTGGACAGCATAGGGAGCGTAGTGTTTAGCATATTGACGGTTTGAACCGGCATACATATACCAAATTTCATCACCATAACTAAAACCAATACCACTAGCCACCACTTGATTGTCAAAGTGAGCTAAAAATACTTTAAAGAAACCTGTTTTCTGCCAAAGCTGCTGCATTCGCAAAAAATAACTAAGAGGTCGATGGGTTATTTGTTGGGCTTTGGCCATTAAAACATAGGTATCAAAAAAAGCTTCCACATCGGCTTGGCTGTCACCACTAGTAACCGTCACACCATCTTTAGCAGCACGACGAATTTGATTACGGTAATCCCGTTTAAAATGCTTCATCAAGCTTTCTTCATCGGTAATCTTTTGAGCTCCTTCACCCCGCCCGTCATAGTATAGTACCACGTTTTTACGAGGTTGAATGTTCCCATGCATATGTTCAATTTGACGATTACGCGTAATGAAACCGGCCCGACGGTACCGAGCATCCAGTTCATCTGAGTAGGGCACTTCGGGATCTAAACGTAAAAGAAATACATTGTCCGGTAAGGCTATAAGAGCTTCTTCAATTAATGCCTTAATTAAATCAATATCATCTAGATTGGCAATCGGTCCACGACCACTATAGGCTAAGAGTTTACCAGGTACGGCCTCAACAGTTAAGACCGTCATGACAGCATCGATTTTGCCATTAGTTTCATGATAAACATAAACATGACCCCAATTAGCTTTTAGTTCACCCCACAAGGGATCTTGTGTAACCTGCCCACGTGGATCCGTTCGTACAAAATTTTGATACTCGGCTACCTTTTTTTGATCATCTAAATTTAAAAGTGGCATTCCGTTTTAATTCCCCGTTGTAATTGAACCGTAGTTTTGAATAAAGTAAACCAATGTTTGTAATTCGTTGGTTAAATCAACGTTCTGAACTCGTACACCTGTTGGTACCGTTACTCGTAATGGCGTAAAGTTCAAAATCCCCTTCACCCCAGCCGCTACCAATTGATCGGTGATTTCTTGAGCCACTTCTTGTGGTACCGTCAAAATTGCAATATTAATACGTTGAACAGCAATTTGTTCTTGTAAATCTTCCATGCTATAAATTGGTACACCTGAAAAAACATGGCCAATGCGTTCTGAATCGACATCAAAGGCTGCCGCAATCCGCATATTAGAAGACTGATGAAAATTAAAGTTTAAGAGAGCCTGTCCCAAATGTCCAACCCCAATTAAAGCGACATTGATTAAACTATTTTGATCCAATACATTGGCAAAAAATTCCAACAAGGCTTCAACATCGTACCCGTACCCACGTTTACCTAAGGCACCAAAATAAGAAAAATCACGACGAATAGTAGCCGCATCAAATTTAGTAGCATCGCTTAATTCAGCTGACGAAATCCGCTGAGTTCCAGCATCATTTAAAAAAGTTAAATATCGATAATAAATTGGCAAGCGCTTAGCGGTTGCCCGGGGTATTTTCGGTTGTTCTGGCATGATTAACTCCTGTGTTTAATAAAGTTTGTGAAATACACACTTATTCAGTATACCACAAAATAGCGCCTTTCCTATATTACACCTCTAATCTTTCACAATGTCTTTAAAATTCGCCCAGCTCAAAATCTAATCCAGGGTTTGTATTCAAGTCTAAACCAGCAAAAACATGATCTTGATAGTTCCAAAAACCTGCAGCGCCAATCATTGCAGCATTATCACCGCTGTATTGAATAGGCACTGGAATGTAGGTTGTTTCAGAAAATTCAACTAACATTGTTTGCAAAGCTTCCCGTAATTGTGAATTAGCAGCGACACCACCGGCTAAAATAAAGCTGCGAACCGGATAATGGGCCAAAGCCTTTTGCGTACGACCAACTAAGGCATCAACCACTGCATTCTGAAAGGCACAGGCCAAATCATCAACATCAATTGTTTCATTCTTTTGCTGAGCATGATGGACATAATTAATGACAGCACTTTTTAAACCTGAAAAACTGAAATCATAATTATCTTCATGGGCCATGGCTGTTGGGAATTTCATCTGTGCTGTACCACGATGAGCCATTTCATCAATTTCTTTACCAGCTGGATAGGCTAGACCTAACAAACGACCAATTTTGTCAAAGCTTTCCCCGGCAGCATCATCACGAGTTTCACCAAGAACTTGGAATTGATTTTGTTTTGGCATCAAGACTAACTCAGTATGCCCCCCTGAAACCATTAAGGCTAATGCTGGGTATTGAATTGGTTGATTAAAATTAGCGGCTGCAATATGACCGGCCAAATGGTTAACCGGAATAATTGGTAAATCATGGGCTAAAGCAAAAGTTTTAGCACCCATCAAGCCAACTAAGAGTGAGCCCACTAGGCCTGGTCCGTAAGTAACGGCGACAGCATCTAACTCATCCGGTTTTACCTGTGCCTGGTCTAAAGCATCATCTAAAACACGACTAATCCATTCAATATGGTGCCGGCTAGCAACCTCAGGTACAATCCCTCCAAAACGTTGATGCGAATTAATCTGAGTAGCCACACTATTACTCAACACTTTGTGGCCATCTTCTACAATGGCCACACTGGTCTCATCAGCACTAGATTCAAATGCAATTATTTTAGTCATTAAATTTCTCCATCATGATGGCATCTTCCCCATTTCGATAGTAAGCACTTCGTCGATAATATTCTGAAAAACCCAATTTTTGATATAAAGCTTGGGCCGCTATATTATCAGCGGCAACCTCCAATAAAAAGCGATGAACGCCACTCAAAGCCAACACTGCTTCTAATAGAGCCCTTCCCTGTCCTTGGCCCTGATGTTTGGGATCAACGGCTAAATAGTTGATTTCCAACTCATCTAAGATATGAGTAAATCCAACAAAACCTGAGGTACTGATGAAATAGCTAGCTCTTGGGCTAGCTATTTCATGTTCAATTACACTTAAAGGTAATTGTTCTATACCAAATGCAGCTAACCCAATTTGATAAATTGTTTGAGCATCTTTTATTTGCGCTAATTTAACGATCAATATTTAACACCATTGACAAGGCATCCTCGTGATTATCACGATAATATTCTTTAATTATCGCAATCGTTTGATACCCGATTTTTTCATATAAACGCCGAGCAATATGATTAGAAGCCCGCACCTCCAAAGAAGTTGCTGGTAAATTTAATTCTTCTCCTAATTTTTGAACCATCTTCAATAAAAAGGAGCCAATTCCATGACCTTGCCAAATTGGTAAGACCGCTAAATTGGTAATATGTAAATCATGATACCAAGCCCTTTGAACTAAACCAATAAAGGCTACCAAACGGTGTTCGTGCTCAACAACTAGATAAATTCGATCTTCCGGGTGGCGGAGTTCAAAAGAAAAATCAGCCGCTTGCCAAGGACTATAACCGTCATAGACGGCCTCTTGAATGGCTACCATTTGCTCAATATCGGCCGCTTGGGCATAACGAATAGTAAACCGAGTTTCGCTAATAACCACCATCTGCGATTCAAACACTTGAAAAGGCATTAACGGATGATTATTCTGACCATTAGACTTCAAAAACATAATCTTCCGGTCGATCCTCTCCTGGATGTTGTGCTAGCCAATTTAATTCGGCCTGCGTTTTACGGAGATAGTTAGGGTTAAAATCAGCAATATTCTCTACTGGGGTCTGCTTCAAGCCTAATTGAATAATCCCATCACCATTGGGCAAACTGTCTTCAGGAGCTAGAATTGTGACAACCTGGTCATTGAGTCGATTCATAATCAAATCAACAAAATTTTGAGTATCCCCCAAAAAGGTTACTGCACCTGACTGTTTTCCTAAAAAATTCAAGACAGTTTGAATTGGATAGTGGCCATCAGCCAAAAGATTATGGCCGTTTTGATAAACACCAGCAAAAACATTCTGGTTACGGGCATCAAAAATTGGTACAACTAGACTATTACCTGGTATTTGAGTAGCCAAAATCGCCAAACTAGATACCCCTACCAACGGAATATTCAAAGTATCAGCTAAAACTTTTCCTACCGTAACGCCAATCCGCAACCCGGTAAAAGATCCAGGCCCTTGAGCTACAACAATCCGATCTAGGTCAGTTAACTGCCAACCCTGCTCATGTAGTAGATGTTGAATCGCTGGTAACAGCTGAATCGAATGACTTCGTGGTTGATTGGTTTCATATTGTTGTACAACCTCTGTGTCCCGTCCTAAGCTCACGACCAGAGGTTGGTTACTAGTATCAAATGCTAAAATCTTCATAATTTTTATTTTACCACAGCCCAACCTAGTGAAAATAACAAAAAAAGCCGCTCAAGGCGACAATCATTATTGTAATCACTTAGCTGACTTACTTAGCAAGGCCCTCATCGACCATAACCTTAGTAATCACTTCTAATGCTTCTTTTTCATCAGCACCATTAGCCTTAATGGTTACGTCGGCACCGTGACCAACACCCAAAGACATCACGCCCATGATGGACTTCAAGTTGACTTCCTTACCTTGATAAGAAAGAGTCACATCAGAAACAAACTTCGAAGCTGCTTGAACCAACAATGTAGCAGGGCGAGCATGAATTCCAGCCTCTGCAATAATATTAAAACTTTTAGTCTCTGCCATGATAAAAATCTCCTTTTAGTTGTCGTAACTATCCTTCTACAGTTTAGCAAAGCGCTTACAAAATTTCAAGCGAAAAGCTTTTGAAGTCCTGCTACTACTATGTTAATACCGATTATAGCACCTCTTTCTGAGATTAGCGGAATTTATCTGTGAAATTAAATGCAAATTATCGTATTGAACTAATATTTCCTAACTTCTGGGGTTTGATAAGCTTTCATAAAATCGCCAATTTCAGTTAAAGAATCAGAAAAAAACAGGGCGGCACGATTATTTTTAGAAAGAAAACCAGCTTCAACCATTTCATCAAAAAACTTTTCTAATGAGTCAAAATAGCCATCCACATTGTAAAAAATACAAGGATTAGCGTTATCCCCCAAAAGGGCCCAGGAAAATGCTTCCGCAATTTCTTCTAAGGTACCTGGCCCACCGGGTAAAGCAATACAGGCATCTGCTTTAGCCAACATTGTTTTTTTACGAGTTGACATGTCAGCCACCACGGTTAGATTTTTTAATTGAGGAAGGGCTGCCCCACGATCATATAACTCTTGCGGAATTACGCCATGCACTTGGCCGCTCAACGCTAAAACAGTGCTACCCAAAATCCCCATTAAGCCAAAACCACCGCCACCATAGATCAAGGCCAAATGATTTTGAACTAACCATTGTGCCAACTCTTTTGTTGCTGTTTGGTAACTAATTTTGTTACCATTTGAAGCACCACAATAGACAGCAACCGATTCAATTTGTTTCATTGCAGATTTACTATCCTTCCTTTGGTATAAACAATTGATTACCCGCTGCTTTGGATAAGCGATTATTAAATGCTCGACCGAGACCAATTTCTGGCATCCGTTCCACATAAATTGTTTGAACGTTAGCCCGGTCGTCAAAATAGCGTAAACCGGCAAATAGTTGCTCACTAGCGTTCATCATAGACAATCCCAAAGACCAAGTCTGCTGACCAGGCAAAGCTAAAATGTTCAAATCATCTTCTAAGGCTAATACAACGTCAGCTGGCTTTAAGGCCAACTTTAACTCAGCAATGTCCAAAGGATCAAACATAACAACGGGCTTATCCGGCGCATAATGGCGATATTTCATTCCTGGTGCTTTAGGAGTCTGATTATCAGCTAATGCTCTTGTACTAGTAGCATCAATCACACTTTGATTCAAAGCCTGACTCAACTCTTCTTGCGTGACTGCACCGGTTCTAAGGATGGTGGGTTGACTAACTGACAAGTCAATCACCGTTGATTCAACCCCCACTGTCGTTGGCCCATCATCTACAATACCAGCAATTTTCCCCTCCATATCATGCCAAACATGAGCCGCAGTGGTTGGTGAAGGTTTACCAGAAGTATTAGCACTGGGCCCTACAATCGGCGTACCTGCTAAACGAATTAACTCCCGAGCCGCTTGATTATCTGGTAAACGGAAAGCCGCCGTGTCCAATCCACCTGTAACCAAAGGTGACACCTTACCGGTTTGAATTGGCAAAATAATAGTTAGAGAACCCGGCCAAAATTGATTCATTAACTGACGAGCTGTCGGTGAAATTAAAGCTAAATCGGCTACCTGATCAATTTGGTCAACGGTAATAATCAAGGGATTATCGGCTGGACGGCCTTTAGCCGTAAAGACTTTTTGCACGGCAGTTTCATCTAGCGCATTAGCACCCAATCCATATACCGTTTCAGTTGGGAAAGCCACTACTTGGCCCTGTTGAATTAATTGAGCCGCAGCTTGCAAATCTGATGGTGAAGTTGTAAATTTTTTAGTTTCCATGACGTCTTACTCTAATCATCCGGTCTAAACCGGCAAAATCTTGTTTTAAGGTAACTTTGGCATCCGGCACAGCTGCTTGAAAGAGCTCAACCAAAGCCGGTCCCTGATCATAACCAATTTCAAAATAAGCCCGACCATTCGTCGTTAGATGTTGTCCTAAATCCTGGGCAATTGTTTGATAAATCGCTAATCCCTGATTATCAGCGTATAAGGCCAAATCAGGCTCGTAATCCTTAACACTTTGATCCATTTTATCCTGCTGGCTGATATCAATATAAGGAGGATTAGCCACGATAATGTCAAATTGGGTCTGTTGATCTAGATTCTGCCAAACATCAGATTGAATGAAGCTTATATTAGCCACATTTAAGCGTTGAGCATTGTGCTCAGCGACACTTAAAGCCGCTTCTGAAATATCTAAGGCTAACCCCTGCAAACGTGAATTAGCCAACAATAGTGTTTCAATAATCGCTCCACTACCGGTACCAATATCAAGAACTTTAAGTGCCTCTGTCCCCGGTTTCAAGTCTTTTAAAATCCACTCAACTAACTGTTCTGTTTCAGGACGCGGAATCAGCACCCGTTCATCAACCATAAATTCATGTCCATAAAAAGGAGCTAAACCGAGCAAATATTGGGGAGGACGCCGATTAATCAGTCCAGCAATCCATTGTGGCCAAACCTGACTAATATTTTCAGGTAACATTCGCGTTATATTGGCATGCAACATCCCATAATTTATATTTAGCGCTCCAGTTAATAAAAAATCAATATTGTCAGCTGACTCATTTTTATCCAAACCGGCTGCCGTTAACTCTGATAAAGCCCATTTGCGAGCCTCTAAAATCGAAATTTTAACTGGCAGAGCGTTCCCGAAATTGTTATTCATCCTCATTGATTTAGCGCCGCTAATTTAGCTGTTTGTTCGGCCAAGACCAAGGCATCAATAATATCAGCTAATTCCCCATTCATGATTCGATCTAATTTATTTAACGTCAAACCAATTCTATGATCAGTCACTCGATTTTGCGGATAATTATAAGTCCGTATGCGTTCGGAACGGTCACCCGAACCAACTGCGTTTTTGCGTTGGGCGGCATATTGAGCTTCGTTTTGCTGAGCAAAATGATCATAGACACGGGCATTTAAAATTTTCCAGGCACGGGCACGGTTTTGCTGCTGGGAACGTTCATCTTGCATGGCAACGGTAATACCGGTCGGTTCGTGGGTCAACCGAATCGCTGAACTGGTCTTATTGACGTGCTGTCCACCAGCACCACTAGAACGATAAACGTCTTCACGAACATCTTTCGGATCAATCAGACCATCCATTTCAACTTCTTCAAATTCAGGCATAACACCTACCGTAGCTGTACTAGTATGGACTCGTCCCTGTGTTTCCGTTGCTGGAATTCTTTGCACTCGATGAGCACCACTTTCAAATTTTAACTTAGAAAAAACCTGCGTACCGCTAATCATCAAGACAACTTCTTTATAACCTCCGACTTCCGTCGTACTTTCATCAACAATTTCGACGGACCAATTTTGACCTTCAGCATAACGGCGATACATGTTTAATAAATCTCCAGCAAATAGTGAAGATTCATCTCCACCGGCGGCTCCTCGAATTTCCATAATAATGTTTTTATCATCATTAGGGTCTTTGGGTAGCATCAACACCTTCAAAGTTTCTTCAAGGGTTTCTTTTTTCGGCCGTAGTTGAGCTAGATCTTCCTTGGCCAAATCAGCCATTTCATCATCAGCTAATAGTTCCTGAGCATCGGCAATTTCTTGAACAACTCGTTCATATTCTTTAAATTTTTCAACGGTTTCCCGCAAACCACCTGCCTCTTTAGAAAGAGCCATATAATTTTGAGAATCATTCATGACTTCGGGATCAGCCAACATTTGATTTAACTCATCATAGCGATCAACTACTGTTTGTAACTGGGCAAAAATATTATCCATAACCGAACTTATTCCTCCGTCCTAATTTTTTCAATGATTGGATGATACCAGTGGAAACGACAGGTTGGCATATAAGTACTATCCCCACCAATAAAGACTTGCTGGCCAGAATACTGAGGCTTTCCATTAACGATTCGTAACTGGGTAGTTGCTTTTTTACCACAAAAAGAACAAATTGTTTTCATTTCTTCTAATTTATCAGCTACTTCAAGTAAACGTTTAGAACCCTCAAAAAGTTGATTAAAGGCATCCTGCTTTAAACCAAAGGCCATCACTGGTAATTTTAAGCAATCAACCACATAAGCTAGCTGATCGACTTGAGCAGCAGTCAAAAATTGGGCTTCATCAATTAAAACCGCAGCTAATTTAGGATTTTGTTTGGCTGAAATTGTTGCAAACAAATCCTCTTTCGGATTAATAACCTGGGCTGCACGTGATAAGCCAATCCGACTCGTTACTTTGCCAACCCCGTAGCGATCATCAACCAAGGGTGTCATCAATAACACTTCCCGTCCCTGTAACTCATAATTATGGGTTACTTTTAAAATTTCAATTGATTTACCAGAGCCCATTGCTCCATATTCAAAATACAACTGCGCCATTTAATACATCCTTTTGTCCTAGAATCCTTACATATTATAACAATACGACTTCTAAATGGCGACTTAAACACCAGTTACCTTCCTGTAGAATCTAGCAAAACGTGGTAGAATAGTAGCCATGAAAGTGGGGATATCATGACCATTAAGAGTACTTTAGCTAAATTCAGCGCCAAAAGCAGTCACTGGTTTTTACGTGACATTTTGCATCGTGGTGGCACTAGTTTACCAGGTAAGCTAGCCGTTGCCATTGATCCCGATATTTTACATAAACTGTCTAATGATTTTGATTTGGTAATTGTCACTGGAACCAATGGAAAAACGCTAACCACGGCCCTAATTACCCGAGTACTAGAAGCCGGTGGTTATTCGGTAATTACAAATCCATCTGGTTCCAACATGATCCAGGGAATCACAGGTACTTTGCTCACAACGCCAATTAAGCCATCACCCAATGGCAAGAAGCCAGTGGCCGTACTAGAAGTTGATGAGGCCAACGTGGAACGAATTGCTCAAGCAATTCCACCTAAAATGTTTGTTTTAACTAATATTTTTAGAGATCAGCTGGATCGATACGGTGAAATTTACACAACCTATCTCAAAATTGTTGCCGGAATTCGTAAGACACCGGATGCCGTTGTCTTAACCAACGCTGATTCGCCAATTTTTGCCCGTGGTAATTTCAATAATCATCGTATTTTCTATGGCTTTGATAATGTTGCACCAGTCGATTATCAAGATATTAAGGCGCCCAACAATACTGACGGGATTCTTTCACCAACCGATAACTCGGTATTACACTATAATTTCATTACTTATGCAAATCTAGGTAAATATTTTAGTGTCACCGATAATTTTGTCCGCCCTCAGTTGGACTACCGGGTTACCAGTGTTGATCAACTCAATCCTAAATTTTCTGAATTTTCGATTGACAATACCCCCCTGCGAATTGAAATTGGCGGGCTTTACAACATTTATAATGCCTTAGCAGCCTATGCCGTTGGTCGAGAATTTGGTGTTAAACCTAGTGATATCAAGACTGCTTTTGAATCAAATGCGCAAATTTTTGGCCGTCAAGAATCTATTCAGGTCAAAGATAAAGACGTCACCATTCTACTTATTAAAAATCCAGTAGGTACTAATTCGGTAATTGATATGATGATGACCGACCCCGAACCATTTTCTCTAATTACCTTATTGAATGCCAATTACGCAGACGGGATTGATACAAGTTGGATTTGGGATGCTGAGTTTGAAAACTTGCATAATGCTAAATTAACCGCATTAGCAACTGGTGGTCAACGCTATCAGGACATTACCGTTCGCTTAAAAATGGCTGATTTCAACATAGAAGGGACTTATCCTGATTTGAGTAAAATTACCGAAGCCATTACTAAAATGCCAACCAAAAAAGTCTACATTGCGGCTACTTATACAGCAATGTTACAGTTACGCGAACAATTACGAGCACAAGGATACATTAAGGAGGAATTCTAATGGCCGACTATACCCTTAACATCGCCCATTTGTATGGTGATTTAATGAATACCTATGGCGACTACGGTAATATCATTGCCCTCAAGTATTACGCTAAGCAAATTGGGGTCCAAGTTAATGTTGAATTAGTTTCTCTTAACGATGATTTTGACGGCCACGCCTATGACTTTGTTCTCTTTGGTGGTGGTCAAGATTACGAGGAAACAATTGTTGCCCATGATTTAAAAAATAAAGCCGGTCAAATTAAAGATTACATTGAAAATAATGGCCCTCTGCTAGCGGTTTGTGGCGGATTTCAATTGCTAGGTCACTATATGGAAATGGCGGATGGTTCCAAAGTCGATGGTATCGGTGTTATGGACCACTACACCACTAATATGACGGCTGATGAAGTGCAAACCTTAAAAGGGCAGCGCCTAACTGGTGACATTACCATTAAAAACGATGAAACCGGTGAAACCTACCACGGTTTTGAAAATCATCAGGGCCGCACCTTCTTAGGTAAAGGTGAGCGGGCTTTAGGCCAAGTCACCAAGGGGCAAGGAAATAACGGCATGGATCAGAGTGAAGGCGTTATTTACCACAATGTTTATGGTTCATACTTCCACGGACCCATTTTTACTCGTAACGGTAACTTAGCCAAGCGGGTCTTAGCGACCGCCCTATCTCGTAAATATCCTGACATTGATTGGCAAAATAAGCTTGCTGATGTATCAGCTGAAAGCTTTTAAAAACGATCATAAAAAGCTCGATTGGTTCGTATCAAACCAATCGAGCTTTTTACTGTGCTATTTATCTTGACTATCGCTTTTATCGTTTAATTCTTGCGCTTTTTTAACTTTATCAACTTCCCGATAATACCAACGCATAATTAGTATTAGCCCAACGGTAGAAGCTGTCATAGCAAAAATCACCCATAAGAAAAATAATATCCATTTGTCCATTCATCTCTCCTACTGCTAAAAATTTATTCTGATAAATGATAGTAATAAGTTGCAATGGAAATGCCATCCATTGCAGAAAGCGCAGTGCGCAAACGTAATGAACTTTGGTTATGCAAAATGTTTTGCCAAGGTTTTTTCGGTACAAATTGTGGCACGACAACCGTCACCGAATGATTAACAGTTTTCGCCCGCTTAGAAACCTTATCAACAAAACCCACGACTGGTCGAATAATCGACCGGTAAGAGCTATGGACATCAACGTAACGAACGTCTGGAAAATCACCCTTAAACTGTTTAGCCGTCTTTTCTTCCTTAGCCGGATTAACATCAAAACTTACGTGCATAGCGACCACCCGATCACCAATGGATTGCGCATAATCAATCGCTTCAGAAGTAACCCTGGTCATATTTGAAACCAAGACAATCACAGTTGCACCATCATATTTATGGCGTAATTCATCGGTATTATTAACATACTGTAGCCGTAATTGATGACCAATACTGTCATAATGATTGCGAATCTTTAAGAACATACTCAAGATAAGGGGCATGATGATTAAATAAGGCCAAACATGATTCATTCGAGTAACAAACAAAACAATTACCAGCGCCGCCGACATAAAGGCTCCGATAAAATTAATTGTAGCCTTACCAAACCAAAACTTAGGACGCAAGCGCATCCAGTGAATAATCATACCAGATTGCGATAACGTAAATGGCACAAACACTCCCACCGCATACAGTGGAATCAAATCATCAGTGGATCCATGGAAAATTAAAGTTACTACAATTGCCCCAAAAGCCAATGACAAAATACCATTAGAATAACCAAGACGATCCCCACGATCCATATACAAATGTGGTAAATACTTATCACGTGCTAAATTCAAAGCCAACATAGGAAAGGCCGAAAAACCTGTATTAGCAGCAACGGCTAAAATTAAGGCTGTTGCTAATTGCACCGTGTAGAATCCAATGTTGTGCCCACCAAAGGTAATAGTAGCAATTTGAGACAAAACCGTTGATCCACTAGCCGGCCGCACGCCAAACCAATAGCTCAAGAAGGTAATCCCGCCAAAGAAAGCTGCCAAAATAATGGCCATCAAACCCAAGGTACTAGCAGCATTTTTTTCTTTAGGCTCCGTGAAATTTGGTACGGCATTAGAAATTGCTTCTACCCCAGTTAATGAGGAAGAACCACTAGAGAAAGCTCGCAAAAAGAAAATAATGGTCAATCCACTAAAATCAGTACCAATTCGGGCTGCCGCGTGATAAGGTAACTGACCAGTCAAGGCCTGAAAGACACCCCAAGCAACCATACCAGCAATGACTACAATAAAGAAGTAGACCGGTATCATTAAGAAATTAGCACTCTCCCGTAAGCCACGTAAGTTCATAGCCGTTAATAATAAAATAATTAAAATCGAAAGAGCCACTGAAAATGGTAATAACTGGGGGATAGCCGCGGTGATGGCATCGGCAGCCGCCGAAGCTGAAACAGCAACCGTCAGCATGTAATCAACTAATAGAGAACCACCAGCTACCAGGCCGGCCTTAGAACCCCAATTTTCACTGGCAACCGCGTAAGCACCCCCACCCGAAGGATAGGCATGAATAATTTGTCGATAACTTAAAACAATGGCACCCAAAAGAATCAAGATAATCAAGGCAATTGGAATCTGGAGCCATAAGGCTACCACACCAGCCGACAACAGAACAGCCGTGATTGATTCAGTTCCATACGCCACCGACGACAGGGCATCAGAGGAAAGCAGAGCTAAGGCTTTAGATTTAGACAGCGACTGACCGCCTTCTTCCAAGGTCTTGAGCGGCTTTCCAATTAAAAGGCGCTTAATATTACGAAGCATGTGAATTCTCCCTATAACTTTGTTCTAATACCCACACATTTTACGCTTTTTTTACTTAGAAAAAAAGAATCAAAGCCAGACTAATCTGTCGTATTTAATAAATGATATTCATTAACTCTTTGACAAAGTCAATATCTATTCCTGAAAAAAAATGAATTCCCGCCGGACCACTAAGTAGCAACTCTTTTAGCCAACCACACCAATACTTCTTTAGCTGCAGGTCAGCTGGCAAAGGGGTTAAGCCACTAGTTAAAGCTAATGGTAGTTTTTGACGCAAATTATTCTCAATCCATCGTCCTTGTTTAACGGTCATAACTGGGAAAATACCAGCAATTAAGGGCACCTTAGGATGACGTTGCTTAAGTGCTTGTTGCAGCTGCTTGAATAAGCCAAGGTCAAAGAAAATTTGAGTAATTAAAAACTCAGCGCCAGCAGCAATCTTAGTATCAATTTCACTCAATAAAGCCGGCAAGCCAATTGTGGTAATTTTATTAGGGTTAATCGTTGCCCCCAAATCAAAATCAAATTCCGATTTACTAATATCTTTTAATAGACTAACCGCACTCTGATAGTTAACGGTGGCAGCAACTCGATCTCCCCGCATGACTAGGAGATGGTCTAACTGACTTTCTTGTAATTCAATTAATTTTTGTTTTATCTGAGATTCGCCAATTGCACCAGCCGGCACATGTAATAGTAGGGGGTGCTTGGTTTCCATTTGTAAAACTTGTCCAGCCGTCAGTAATTCATGCCATTCTTGATCATTAGTTGTATGATTAACCAAACTAAAATATTGGATATTAGTTAGTTGATCTAATTTCTTTACGGTATCCTGTCGTTGCAAATCAGCCATGGTAACTTCCATAGAAAAAATCAGCTGCTCTTGATAAAGGGTACTTAAATGATTGGACATACTAACCTGCTTTCATTCATTTCAACATGACAACTAAACCAATTTCAAGTTGTGATATAATCAGACCAATAATTAAGGAGGCTTCTATGTACGAACCAAGTCGTAATTCTGATAGTGTCGTCCAGGCTAATATCGATAAACCTGGGCGTAATCTGATGTTCTTATCTGCCGATTGGTGTGGTGATTGTAAAATTATTAAGCCCTTTGTCCAAGACATCAAAGACAAAGTAAGTCAAACTGCAAATTGGTTTGATGCCGACCGCGATGACAATCTTGAAGTCGCTAAAAAATACGGCCTCCGAGGGATTCCTGCCTTTGTTCTCTTTGAAGATGGTCAAAAAGTCAATCAAATTGGGCACGGTGAAAGATTAACACCCAACCAAATCATAGAGTGGTACCGAACTACTCTATCATAAAATCAAAAAGGAAACCGACTTACCTGACGGTTTCCTTTTATTTTTCAATTTGATTGATAAAATTTTGAACAATATCAGCTGGAATGGCAAAGCCAATCCCTTCCACACTGGTCCCATCCGATGAAGCTGAAATCTTAGCCGAGTTAATACCAATTACTTGACCATCTAAATTAACCAATGCTCCCCCAGAGTTACCAGGATTAATAGCTGCATCAGTCTGAATAGTTGTCAATGCAGTCCCGCCAGTATCCTGACTGGATAGTTCCCGCCTAGGTGAAGAAATAATACCGCTAGTCATAGTCGAGGCATAGGCCGATCCTAAGGGAGAACCAATCGCCAACACAGACTGTCCCGCTTTTAACTTATCAACAGCACCAAAAGTAGCAGCTGTTTTTAAAATATCGGTCTTAGCTTTTACAATCGCTAAATCTTTACCGGTATCCGTTCCGATCACTTCAGCCTGAATTTTTTGGCCATCGTCATTAATGAGCTGGATAGCGGCTGAGCCATCAACCACATGATTATTAGTAATAATATAGGCATAGCCATCACTAATCTTGTAAACAACCCCAGAACCTTCCGAAGCCGTTTGAAGGTTGTCGTTATTCTGGGAATTATTTTGATTTAAGAAAGCTTCGGCCCCTTGTGAAAGTGAGGCTTTCTTTTGTAGGTTTTGAACCGTCACAACACTAGCCTTAACTTTATCATAGGCCTGCGTAGCTGGATCATTACTTACGTAGGCCGTTTTTGCGACGGTAGTCTTCCCGGCTGAATCATGATGGGCTGATTGGCTTAAACTCATTTGATACCAAGAGTTGGGCTGTAAACCACTATAAACGACACCCGCACCAATGACCACCGCTAAAATAGCTATTCCCAGCAACTGTTTATTTTTCATGAACATCTCCTAGTGATTAAAGTGGTAGGCTCACCTTAAAAATAGTGCCTTGCGGCTGATTATCACTAACAATAATTCGACCATTATGGGCCTGGACAATCCACTCGGCAATCGACAATCCTAGACCCGTTCCACCAGTTTCGCGATTCCCCGTTTTATCTTCGCGATAGAAGCGATCAAATATATGTTTTTTAGCCTCATTACTGATGCCTCGACCAGTATCAGCAACAGTCAATACTAATCGCTTTTTTTCAATCACAGCCGATACTTTTACAGTAGCCCCAGTGTCAGAATATTTCAACGCATTATCTAACAATAGAACTAGTAATTGATGAATTCGTTTCCGATCAAGAGCGACAGAGCGATCAACATTAACATCTAATTCAACCAACTTATCTTCTAAACCACCCATTTCACGGTAAGGTGTCATAATCTTATTTAAAAAGGAAGCCACATCAGTCGGTTCTTTTTCAATCTTAGTCATATTTGACCCAGTTTTGGCCAAAGTCAGCATATTATTAGTTAACGAATTTAAACGACGAACTTCTGATAAGGACAAAATAATGGCCTCAGATTGATCACGTACAGTTGAATCCGGCTTAGTCAACATGGTTTCTAACTTACCCTGAATAACCGACATCGGCGTCCGTAATTCATGAGCTGCATTATTTACAAAATCTTGTTGTTGCTGCCAAGCCTTTAAAATTGGTTTCATATTTTGCCCACTAATCACAAAGGCAAACATTACCGCTAACCCAAAGGCAAAGGCAAAAGACCAAATAATCAAGTCTTGGAAATGACGTAAATTGATAACAGTATCAGTCGCATCAACAAACACATATGCATACTTAGCATACGTCATTTGATTATCACTGCCGCTAGGTACCATCAAGGTGTTGTCCTTAAACTTAATGGCCTGAGCACGAATATAACCTTTACTAGTTTTAATCGTTTGCGGAGGTAAGTCTAAATCCAATGAATCAAAGGCTACATTCATCTTAAAGGTTGGCGCCGAAGCCGATTGAGCCAGTGTGTCGACATTTTCACTAATAATCTGCTTTTTGTTTTTATCATAGTAAAGTAACTTACCACGAAAATCATCAAAAGAGCCTGCCGGACTGCCGTGCTGATTTTTTTTGTTATTGGATAGCGTCGGTTGCGATAATAAATTCGTCTGACGATAATAATTGACATACTGCTCTAAAACTTTATCACTATTGGAATAAATTGAATTAGAGTAATTCCAAAAAATCACACCGGCTAAAATAGCAAAAATTGCCATAAAGCTCAGGGCCAAAAAGGTGAAACCTTCAATTTGTTTCTTTCGATTGATTATCTTGGGCATCAGGTACCTCTAATATAAAGCCAATATTACGCAGCGTTTTAATTAATCCACTTTGTCCTACTGCTTCTAATTTTCGACGCAAATTGTTCAAATAGATATTCACTACATTAATCGTGGTATCAGAATCAATTCCCCAAATTCGGTCAAAAATTTGATCACGGGTGACAATAATATTTTTGTTTTGACTGAGGTAAGTTAAAATATCAAACTCTTTACCAACTAATTTAACCGGTTTACCATGAACTTGAACACCACGATTTTCTAAGTTAATTAAGACATCCCCCACCGCAATGGTGTTATCTTCCGAGTAGACACCAGAACGTCGTAGGAGCGCCTTAACTCGGACCAATAATTCTTCCCGATGAAAGGGTTTGGTAAGGTAATCATCAGCCCCAACATTAAATCCTTCAATTTTATCATCTAAGGAAGTCTTAGCGGTTAAAATTAACACTGGCGTTTCAATGTGATTATCTCGAATGTTTTTAATCACCTCCAGCCCACTTTCACCAGGTAGCATTAAATCTGAAATAATTAGGTCATAGGGGGCTTCTTGGGCTTCAAATTCACCATCTAAACCGTCCGCAACGGCCGTTACATCAGCAAAATCTTGTAAAAAACCAACAATGTTATCAGATAAATTCACATCATCTTCAATTAACAGTATTTTAATTGCCTTAACCATCTCAATCTCCTCGTATCGTTTTAACTTACTATATTAGTTCCATATTAACAGTAAATTAAATAACAGGCCTAACGCAAACTAATACTAATCTTTAATGCTTGAGCAACCTGTTGCATTTCAGCACACGCTGCTTCTAAATGGGCAATTCGGTCTCTTAAGCGTCGCCGGTCAATCGTTCGAATTTGTTCGGTGAGAATAATCGAATCGCGTTTCATCCCCCCCATATGGTCTGGTAAAAGGACATGGGTTGGTAATTTCGGTTTACTAATTTTGGAGGTAATCGCCACCACAATCGTTGTCGGCGAATTACGATTACCGACATCATTTTGTACTACTAAGACTGGCCGGATTCCTGATTGTTCCGAACCAACTCCTTGTTTTAAATCCGCGTAAAAAATATCACCACGTCGGATGTTTTCATTATCTATTGTCATTATTTTACCTAATATGTACGTGCCAAAAACAAGGCATCATGATGGATAGCAACGTGGAACTCGGGCACTAAATTCGGTTAAGAGTTCGTGTGGGATCGTTTCCGCGTAATCTGCTAAGGTTTCAATGGTAATTTGCTTTTGGCCACTTTGACCCAAAAGCACCACAGGTGTCCCAACCGGTTCCTTTTGATGCAAAGTAATAATAATTTGATCCATGGTCACCCGTCCAATGACCTGTTCAACTTGACCATTTACTAAAACATTCATGCCCCCTAAGCGTCGGTTATAGCCATCGGCATAACCAATCGGTAAGGTTGCAACCCACTGTGGATGCTCAGCCTGATAAGTTGCACCATAACTAACTGATTGACCAGCCTGTAATTGATGCACTGCACCAATTTTACTATAGAGACTAGCCGCCGGCTTAAGCTCAATTGGACTAGTTAACAGTGGCGCTCCAGGATTGTAACCATACAAAACCGAACCAACTCGAATGGTCTGGGTTGGAATTTGCTGGGCATGCCAAAGTGTTGATCCAGAATTGGCCAAATGCCAATATTCCTCTGGAATACCGACTTCTTGGACCCAACTCATGAACTTTTGATACTGATTATCATAGTAATCCTGATTAAGATCATCAGCCGTTGCAAAATGAGTAAAAACACCAGCTAAATAAAACGAGGCATCCGCTTCAATGTAACTATATAGCCGTTGTAATTCTAATAAACTCCCAGCACCCATTCGTCCCATGCCTGTATCAACGGCCAATTGAACACCTAGTACCTGTCCAGGGTTAAGATGCGATTTAGCAGCCTCTAACCATTCTAAATCGCCGACAGCGGGCTGTAGATGATATTGAGCCATTACATCAGCGTGCTCGGCTGGTTGCACACCTAATAAGTTAATCTTAACATCAGTTGCTGCTAGGCCCTGGCGTAACTCAATTCCTTCCCCTACCGTTGCTACGGCAAAGTCTTTAACACCAATGTCATATAAGGATTGGACAACACGCAAAGCCCCATGACCATAGGCATTAGCTTTGACGACAGCAATCAATCGCCTAGCACTGGTGGCCTGCATAATGGCCTGAGCGTTAGCCTGAATAGCCGATAAATCAATTTCTAACCAAGTTGGTCGTAATCTTAAGCGTTCCTCTTGTCTCATTGTAAAACTCCACGTCCCCCAGTTAAACTGAGTTTTAATTTTTCTAACCAAGATAATTTTTCAATTACCACAATCGTATTCACAAAATTGTCACTGTGGGTAATTGCGACCCGAACTGTGTAAGGAAAATTTTTAACAGTAATAATTGGCCGACCATTATCAGCATTTAAAATAGCAATATCATGCCAGTGAACTTCTTGGCCAATCCCATAGCCAGTAGCTTTGGAAAAAGCCTCTTTAGCTGAAAAACGTCCGGCAATAAATTCAGCATAGTGCTTACCGTGTCGTTGCTGGGCAGCCTGCACTTCTTCCTTTGTTAAAATCATATTCAAAAAAGCGGGCTGACGTTCTAGCACTTGTGCAACCCTTGTAATCGATTCTAAATCATTACCAATTCCTACTATCATGGCTTAATTTTATCAAAAAAAAACTAACTCAACACATTAATGTGTTGAGTTAGTTGATTTTACTATGAAAAAGATTCTACATTTTGCTTAGAAGAATCAAATTTTTGCCAATCTGTTGATAGGAAACGATCATTAATCTGATAATTAACATCCTGATAATCACTTGACAAAAACGGATCAATGTACTGATCAGCTTCAAGCCAACCACGCCAACCAATATGAATGGTGTCTTGCATAAAGTATTTCTCACCACCACGATGAGACAAATCAGCAATGTTATTGAAACCTTGCGATTGCAATTGATACTTGATTTTATCAACACTTTGATAGTACATTTCGCGACTTAGACCAGTATAATCTGACCAACGTTGGTTAACCGGTGCAATCACAAAGAGTACATCCGTATGTTCCTGAGCAAATTGATCTAAGACAGCCTGCATGTAGCTATATTCAATTGATTCTCGATAATTGAACTTAACTTGAGAACCCTTGAGGCGCTTTTCTTGAGGAACAATTCGTTGTTTATAAAAAGAATTCTTAATCAAGAAATCGTTTGAATTAGAAGCCTTCTCAGCCTGTTTAGTAACAACTGAATCTAAGTCAGTACTATTATAGTCAGCTGGCAAAGACTGCATATTTTTCACAACCTTATTTTGCCAGTTGTTACTACCAACATAGTTCGAAAAGAGTTGATCTTCTCGTGACAAAATTCGGTGTTCCAAACGCAAGCGACTAATATCAGCACTGGATAGAGCCTGCCCATTTTCAATTTTTGTCACCAAGCCAGCGTATAAATTACTCTGACTAACAACAGATTGATTCAACAAAGATTTAGCCATAAACTGATCAGTCGGTGTAATCTTCTGAATATTTAACAACCAATCAACTAGCTGTAGTGGTGAATAAAAATTAGCGAAGAAGACATTAACGCCTTTTTTAGTAAACCATTGCGGTGAAATAATAAATACCGCTTTTTTATGATTTAGAGCTGGCCGCATCTCCTGCATGCTCATATAATGAATCATTGATTCGGTACCCGCCTGTCCCATCATAAAGGGCTGGTAATCGCGATGATACTTGGCCGCCAAAACCGATGGATGCATGGAATCAAAACGAGTTAATTCACTAGAACCAAAAAATGGTACATAGTTCGTTTCTTTATTATTGAAAGCAGCCTTCTTGACAGCTTCTCCCTTAATGATATTACTTGCAAAGGAAACAGAAGATTCACGAATCGCTTGTGGACTGAGATGGTTCAATGGAAACGGCAATAAAAATAACAAACCAATTAAGGCAAATGCCGCAAGCACCGGTCCGAAAATCTGCCATAATTTCTTTTTGTTCGTCATGATTTTATCCGATCAGGCTTTTTACCTTAGCAATAATTTTATTAGGTGTATCCCACTCATCCCGATTAAATTCTGAAACTGGGGCTTGAATGCTAAATTTATTTTCTAAATCCAATAGCAATTCCACTGTAGCCATTGAGTCCAACAACCCTGAGTCAAACAAATTGTCGTCCATTTGATCTGAAATATCTTCACCAATAATGCCATTCAATACTTCAATTACTTCTGCTTGTACGTCCATTGTATTTCTCCTTTAATTAATGGTGGAACCAGAATTTATCTAGGAAACCACAGAATATTAACAAACTAAACATTACCACGTTTAAGGTCAAGAAAATGGCAAAATACTCGGTAAGTTTATTATGTGGTACTTTGTGTTTTTTCTTATAACGCAGCCAGGCATCGTTAACAACTAGGCCTACGCCGTGGAAAAGGCCATACACAATATAGTACCAAGTCAAACCGTGCCAGAACCCCATAATCAACATGTTGACGATATAGGCTACATTAGAAGTGGTAATCCGGCTTTTAAAGACCTTATTTTTCATCATGGTAAAGACTAAACGCATAAATACGAAGTCACGGAACCAAAATGATAAAGTAATATGCCAACGATTCCAGAAATCCTTCAAGTTCTTAGAACGAAAAGGCTGTTTGAAGTTCATTGGTACATCAAAGCCCATCACATAACCCGTTGCTACGGCAAAGAGTGAGTAACCAGCAAAGTCAAAGAACAAATAGAAACCATAAGAATAACCGACACCAATTAGCCACCAAGACCACCCCTGACTAGCATCAGCCATGGCCATATTTTGAGTGTAACTATACAAGTGTTCAAAGCCATAGGCTAAAATAAACTTGTACAAGAAACCTAAAAAGAAGTACCAAACGGCTTTCCCTAGAAATTCAATATATTTATCTCGACTTGGAGCAACCGTAGCGTCTTGATTAAAGTGACGGTAACGATCAATGGGACCAGAAGATAAGGTCGGCATAAAAAGCACAAAACGCAAAAACAAAGGTAAGCTAAATTCTTTGATTGAACCATCGCGCGTTTCAATAATAGTCCCAACAGTTCGAAAGGTTAAATAGGAAATTCCCAGAAAACCTAACAAAGTTAGTTGGGTTTTAAACAAACCCGTATCACCAATTCGAACTGCTAGAATCGGTAGGATAGATAAGAATGTCGTGATATAAAAGACCCAACTATTATTAGCCCGTTTACGATAACTGGTATACCAAGCAACCAGCGCCGTTTCCCAAAGCATGTAGATAATTAGGGCAATACCTTGCTGGATGTAGCGACCTGAATCAAAAATCAAGAAGATAAATAACAAGGAAACAATTACTTCATACCAGACAAAACGTTTCCCGTAGTACAAACCAATTGCTAGTGGAACTAAGGCCAGTAACAGGTAAATGAAATAGGTAGGATCCGCATAAGGCTGTAAATTAAGCATTGCCATTCACCTCAGCAATTAGACCCTTAAGATCAATCTTACCGTTAGGAGTCAATGGCATTGCCTCACGATACATAAAGCGTCCTGGCATCATATATGGCATCATGATGTTGGCTAAGTCATCCCTAATAGCGTTGGTTAATTCGATTGGTTTAGCAAAGTCATTAGGCTTAGCGACCACGACGGCCAAAAGTTGTTTAACTTTACCATCTGCATCATAACGAGGTACCGCCACAGCCTGTTCAACCCATTGACTTTGTTGTAGTTGCTGAGCAACTTCCTCTAGTTCAATTCGGAAACCATGTAACTTAATTTGAAAATCCGTCCGACCCTTATAGTGCAGAATACCCTGGGTATCCATCGTTGCTAAATCCCCAGTGTGATAGGCTTGCAGACCGTTATACTGACTAAAGGCAGCCTCGGTCTTAACTGGGTTATTTAAGTAACCCTTGGAAACAGACGGACCAGCAATGATGATTTCACCAGCTTGATCATGCCCAAGCACCTGACCATCTTCATCTTGGATAACTACGGTTGTGTCATCCTTTACCCGGCCAATTGGCATCTTATCAAATTCAGTAATTGTTTCGGATGTAATTTTAATACCAGATACCGCCACAGTTGCTTCGGTTGGCCCATAGGTGTTATAAATTGCCGCTTGTGGAAAACGCTCGAGTAATTTCTTTGCAGTGGTACTAGTTAATACTTCTCCACAAAACAGGAAAGTTTTCAAATTTGGATGATTGTCACCCTTAAATTCAGGATCCAACAAGGCAACATCAGCAAACGATGGTGTCGAAACCCATACATCCAAGTTCAGCTTTGGTAAGGCTGCAAAAAGCTCTTTAAAATTATCCGCCAACTGCTTAGGCAAGGCTTTCAAAGTACCACCAGAAGCTAGAGCCGGTGCCCAATCCATCACAGATAAATCAAACGAATAAGGCGGTTGAGACAAAAAGTTTTGCGCGGACTGCAAATTAAAGTCATCACTCAACATCCAGTTTACAAAGCTTAGTAAGTTGCTATGCGATATTTGAACACCCTTAGGTTTTCCAGTCGTACCAGAAGTAAAGATAATATAGTAATTATCATCCCCACTTACTGGATGAGTAAGTTCATATGCTTGTTTTTGCTCAAAAACCGTTTGTAATTGAGCAACACCATAGACTGGCAATCCTGTTAAACTAATGGGCAATTCATCAATGGCAATGACGGCGGCCGGCTCGCCAATTTCAACAATATCAAGTAAGCGCTCATCAGCCGAATTTACATCAACTGGAATATAGGCATGTCCACTCTTAACTGCTGCTAGGAAGGCCGCTATCATTTCAAATTGTTGCCCACCATACACCATAATTGGTGCTTTTTCTGGCAGATTTTGTTGGTCCAAAAAGGCTGCTAAACTATCTGAGGTAGCTTTTAAATCAGCATAAGTATGCTGGATACCCATTTCATCATAAGCAATGGTTGATCCCGCTTCCTGGGCGAAATTATCGATTTGGTTAATGATGTTTTCAATCATGAATGAAGCTCCCCATTAAAATTCGTTATAAATAAAGTGACCGCCGGTTACACCGGAATAACTATAAAGATAAATTAAGGCCAAAATAATGAAAAAATAAAAAATCGTGCGCAGTACAAAAATTGTAACGGGTCGCTGCAAAAAATGTTTGAACATGAGGTAATCTCCCCGCACGCAGTATAGATAGTGTATAATCACCAACGTGCTTAATAATATCTGAATTAGATTATTCAACATATTGTATCATATGCTTTGAAACATGTTAACGACAGTAACTGAGACTTTGAGGTGAACCAAAATCAAAATACTGAATAAAATTACTTCCGTCTTTTTAAACTTCGATCGACGTTTAATACATACCAAAATTATCCAAAGCTTATATCAAAGTTTTCGAGAAAGCCTACCGGTTATATCCTTAGCTGTTTATTTTCGGCTATTCGATCGTTTATTTTTAAATCCTGGTAGCCTATTCCCCACAATTTTTAATTATAAGCCCTCTCATTTAGTGGATCCGCAAATTATTACGGCCATTTCCAATAGTTTGGACTACTGTGTCATTTTAATTTTAACAATTGCAATTACTAAAAATTACTTAACTATCAAAGGCGTCACCGATCCGACTTTCCCTCTGATTATTAACTTCAGCATCTCCTTTTTGCTCATTATCTTAAATTTCCAGTGGCAGTCACGCCCGACTATTCATTTCATTATCTTTTTTATTACTATTATTTTAATCAGTGAAAGTTACTATTGGTTAGATCATTTATTCCATAAAAAAATAGCTCCCTATGGCTACATTCACTTAGTTTGGGCAGCTTTAATTATTTTATTGACAATAGGTATTAACATGGCCTTGCCATTGCAGGCTTTACAAGGTTCCTATCTGGATTTTTTCTCATCTAGCTTCTTCGTACACTTCTTTGGCATTATGTTAGTTGCACTCTTATTACCTATTTTGCCCTGGCTGGGAATTAGTATTCCGACTGAAATTTATAACAATATGACGGATTTAACTCCAGTTTCAACAAATTTAAATGCCATCTATCAATCAGTCAATGCGACAATCCCCTACCCAGAAAATCTATACAGTGTTTTTGGAACTTTCTCATACTTGGGTGGTGCCGGTAGTACCTTAGTTATCAGTATTTGGCTGCTATTTAATCAGCGAAAAAAGTACCAAAAATTAGGCTGGTTTTCAATTATTCCAAGTATATTTAACAATAATCAGCTCCTATTATTTGGCTTACCAATAATTTTGCGGCCGATCATGCTAGTACCGATGATTTTATCTTCAACAATAGGAAGCCTGATTGGTTTTACTGCCATTAAATTAAACATCCTAAAACCTTCAATTTTTAACGTACCAATAAATTCACCACGACTTTTATTAGGCTTCTTAGCCAGCCAAAATCATTGGCCTAGTTTACTAGCAGTCTTGCTAGTCTTTGCGATTAACTTATCTATATATCGACCATTTCTAAAATACGTGACTAAGGAGGTTGACTGACCGTGCGGACCAGTAAAATCATTCTAGGCCTCAGTACTATATTATTAATTGTGATTGGTATTTTTAGTTCAATTTGGATGACCAAACAACACCACAACGACCACGCTATCCAAACGGCCAGAATTTCACCGGTCATCTTCATTCCTGGTTCAAGTGCGACCATTAATCGATTTGACGACATGTTTACTTCGATCAATAAACAAAGTAAAGGTACCCCAGCAACACCAGTTTTAAAACTCCAAGTGAATAAAGATGGTTCCTATACATATAGTGGTAAATTAGCAACCAATAATCGGCAGCCTTTTATTGTAATTGGCTTTGAAGATAACTCCGATAGTTATGACAATATCAAACGTCAAGCTAAATGGCTTTCTTCAGCGATGAATGCTTTGCAACAAACCTATCATTTCCGTGATTTCTCAGCGATTGGTCATTCTAACGGCGGTCTCGATTGGACTGAATACTTGGAAAATTATTACAATATTAACGATTTCCACATTAAAACTTTGATGACTTTGGGTACACCCTATAATTTCTCTGAATCTTCTACCACCAAACAAACTGCCATGCTGACGGATTTGATGGATAATAGTGATAATTTACCAACTGACTTAACCGTTTACTCGGTTGCCGGTAGTGAAGACTATAGCGACGATGGGATTGTGCCAGTTCAAAGCGTCCTTTCTGGAAAATACATTTTCCAAAAACAAGTTAAAAAGTATACTCAAATTACCGTTTCCGGTGATAATGCCGAACATTCCAATCTCCCTGAAAATCCTGAAGTTGTACAATTAATTCAGGAGTATATTTTAAATAATAAAAGTAATGACAACCGTTCACGGCGCGCCGATAAGTAATAGGCAAGCATCGGCAGAATAGGAGGTCAAATGTCATCTATTAAAATTAATAATAGTAGCATCCGGCTGATACTAATCATCAGCCTAAGTGCGTTACTTGGATTGGTTGCCTACATAGCCAATCCCATCGCCCGAGCAGAAAACCCAGATACCTTAAAGCCAGAACAATCCTACGTAGTCAACGATTACGCCAATATCTTAACTACTAGTAGTAAGGAACATATCATTGACCAAGCCAAGCGTTTTCAGGCCACCAAGTCACAACCACAAGTGGTAGTCATCACAGTAAATAATACTGATGGTATGGATATGAAAAGTTTCACCAATGAACTAACCTTACGCCAGGTTTGGCAGGCTGGTAAAAAGGGTCAAGATAATGGTGTTTTAATCGTTTTTGCTAAAAATAATGGTCAAAACAATGTACGGGTGGCTACTGGTACAGGAATTGAATCGAATTTACCAGATGGTAAAATAAATCAATTGTTAAATGAAAATCGTAGCCAGCTTAAATCCAGTGATAATACTCAGATTAACCAGGGTTTGATAAAATTATTTGATGAAGTTTGCCAAAATATTCCCACCGATGGTCAAATTAAGGCAAAAAATAGTCCTGCTAAAGGACTAGGCCTTGGGTGGGTGCTGCTCTTTGTAGTACTTTTCCCCCTCCTATCTATTTTTTTCATTAGCAAGCTAATGCGGCGTAACAAAAATTACGCTCATAATAGCTATGCTTCCGTTGATGGCCAGTCATCATGGTGGCAGTGGCTGCTGTTAGGTTCCCTACTAAATTCTGGTAGTGGTAATCGACACGATTCTTGGTCAGACAGCAACTCCAGTGACTTTGGTGGTAGTGATAATTTCACCGATTCCGGTGGCGGTGGCGACTTTGGCGGCGGTGGTTCTGATTTTTAAATTTAATACTCATTTTGAAAGGTGAATTTTATGAACGTAATTAACAACTCTCAACCCTTTTACAAAAAGAAGTCGGTGATTATCAGTGCCATTATTGGCCTAGTTTTGATCATTTTACTAGCATCATTTATTGGTTCTTCCAACGGGCTGAATCGTTCTCAGCAAGACGTTGATGAAGCCACCGGTTCTGTGCAAACGGCCCTCCAAAATCGAGCCGATTTGATTCCTAATTTAGTAAATGCCATTAAGGGAAGTCAAGCTCAGGAAAGTGCCGTCTATGGCAAAATTGCTGAAGCTCGTACCCAGTACAACCAGGCAAAAAGCAACTACCAAAACGCTAACAGTCAGGACCAAAAGACCACCGCTATGGAAGGTCAAGAGCGGGCGTTAAACGTAATGGTATCAGCCATCAATGAAAACTACCCCAACCTAAAGTCCGGTGATCAAGTTAGCACGCTAATGTCTCAAATTGAGGGTGCCGATAACCGAGTAACCTATCAACGCCTTAAGTACAATAAGGCTGTTCGTGCTTACAACGACAAAGTCGTATCTTTCCCCAGTTCAGTAGTAGCTGGAATGACCAATCATCAAAAGTTAAAGTATTTTGAAGCCGATGCAGCCGCCCAAAGTAATCCAGTGGTTGATTTTAGTAAATAATTTTTAAAAGTTCTCTGTAGCAGAAGATGCCCAGGGAACTTTTTTTGTGAATATTTAAATTTTTATCAAAAAGTAGTACACTGTACTGGTATATAAACAGTGTTTTAAAAACGAACAGTGTTTATATAGTCCAATACTTAGTAGTTTTTAAAAAATAAGGAGAAAAACATGCACTACGGTAGCGGTAATTTTGAAGCTTTTGCAACTCCCAGAAAACCTGAAAATATTGAGCAAAAATCAGCCTATATTGTTGGATCCGGCATTGCCGGTTTAGCAGCGGCCGTCTTTTTAATCCGCGATGGTCATATGGATGGATCATCCATCCATATTTTAGAAGAACTTCCCTTAGCTGGTGGTTCCTTAGACGGAACTGAGCGCCCTGGTGTTGGTTTTGTAACCCGTGGCGGTCGTGAAATGGAAAATCATTTTGAGTGCCTATGGGATTTATATCGTTCCATTCCCTCTCTAGAAATACCCAACGCCTCTTATTTGGATGAATTTTATTGGCTGGATAAAGACGATTCTAACTCTTCCAACTGCCGCTTAATTTATAATCGTGGTAATCAAGTTCCTGATGATGGTCAGTATACACTTGGAAAGCATTCACAAGAATTAACCAAATTAATCATGGCCACTGAAGAATCACTAGGTAAGCAAACCATCGGGGATTATTTCTCTGATGAGTTCTTTGAAAGTAACTTCTGGACTTATTGGGCAACGATGTTTGCCTTTGAAAAGTGGCACTCAGTCATTGAAATGCGCCGCTATGCGATGCGATTTATTCATCATATTGATGGTTTGCCAGATTTCACTGCCCTAAAATTTAATAAATACAATCAGTACGATTCAATGGTGAAACCCTTGTTATCCTACCTTGAAGACCACCATGTTAATATCCAATATGATACTCAGGTTAAAAACGTACTGGTTGAACAAAAGGGACATCAAAAGCAAGCCAAAGAACTTCAATTAGTAGTTAGTGGTCAACCTAAAACTATTGCTTTAACACCTGATGACTTAGTTTTCATTACAAATGGTTCAATCACTGAAAGTACTACCTATGGTGACCATCAACACGCAGCGCCTAAAACTGACAAGGCCGGCGGTTCTTGGCAACTATGGGAAAACATGGCTGCTCAATCTGATGAGTTTGGCCACCCAACCGTTTTTTACAAAAATCTACCCGAAAAAAGCTGGTTCGTTTCAGCAACGGCTACCATTAAAAATCCAGAAGTTGACCCCTACATTGAACGCCTAACTAAGCGTTCCTTGCATGATCATAAAGTTAACACCGGTGGCATCATCACTATCACTGATTCCAATTGGATGATGAGCTTTGCCGTTCATCGTCAGCCCCATTTCAAAGAACAAAAGCCAAATGAGACAACGGTTTGGATTTATGGCCTTTACTCCGACACTCGTGGTAACTTTATCAATAAAAAAATTACCGATTGTTCTGGTGAAGAAATTACCCAAGAGCTCCTATATCATCTTGGTGTACCAGAGAGCGAAATTAATCGTCTAGCACAACAAAACTCAATCAACACTGTGCCCGTCTATATGCCGTTCATCACCAGCTACTTTATGCCCCGCATCGCTGGTGATCGACCTGCAGTGGTTCCAAATGGCTCAATAAACTTAGCCTTTATTGGTAATTTTGCAGAATCTCCATCTCGCGACACGGTCTTTACCACTGAATATTCAGTACGGACTGCCATGGAGGCCGTTTATTCTCTCCTTGAGCTTGAGCGCGCGGTCCCAGAGGTCTTTAATTCAACCTATGACATTCGTGAACTGTTAAAGGCTCTCTACTATATGAACGATAAGAAAGAACTGTCAGAGATTGATCTCCCTATTCCAAAATTAGTTCAAAAAGTAGGCATGCAAAAAATCAAAGGTACTTGGTTGGAAGAATTATTGCAAGAGGCTCATTTAATTTAGACAGTCGATGATTGTTTTACATTAAAAATTTTAGTTCGTAACTAAGTTCTTGATTTCTTTAATCTTATTACTATTTTTATATTAGTCATACATCTATGCCTTAAATTCTAAAATAAATTCATTTGACATTATAAAGACAACTTAACAAATATCATCTGATTCAGACAACTTCTTTTGATTAGAATCACTACTCCTCAACTAACCATTTCTTGGAACCTGAATCATAAGCCAAATTGGCAATTAATGCATAGTGTTGACGCAAACTTGGGCATCATTTAGGTTACTTTGAATTGTAAAGTTTAACATTTCAATGTCTAAATCAACAATTTCCATGTTATGTCCCCCAAAAATAATTATTAACACTAATTTTCACTGTCCGACCATTAACCGCTACTTTTAGATTGGATTGATCGTCACTCGGAAATTAACTGGTTCTAATTTAATCACATAACGGAGGAAAAGCAACAGTTACTTCCATCTTGGGAAAAAGAAACACAGCAAAAGCATTTTTAAGTAAGCTTTTTATCACTATCAAATTAGCTGGACATCTTTTAATATTCAGTGGAATTATGACTAGCTAGAAGCTTAAGTATCGACTGATAACTAGCATCATAAGTGCTAATAGAATGCCAATCGCCCAGATCAGCACTTGTTTTTTATTCATTAGTAACAGAGGATAGAAAAAGGCACCCAGCTAATATAAATTAACTGAGTGCCTTCGGATATGCCGCCGGTGGGAGTCGAACCCACACGGTGTTACCACCACTGGATTTTGAGTCCAGCGCGTCTGCCAATTCCGCCACAGCGGCAACAAATCACAACTACATTAGTTTACTAAATATTCCAGTTTAGGTCAATCTATTTTTGGAAAAAATTCTCTTTTTATACCATTTATTTAAATTGCAAAAAACATCCCGCCGGTTACGATTGGCGGGATGTTTTTTATAATAAACAATTATTGACGGACGATTAAAGTTGAAATAGACGCATTGCGAGCAATGTAAGCGGCTTGTGAACCGATTGACCGCCAGAATCCACGATGAGAGTGAGCCCCAACGACGATTAGGTCAGCTTTAACTTCAGGTGCAATTTCTTCAACTAGAGTTTCTCCAGCTTTTGCACCGTCATCAAAAACTACCTCAACATTAGTAACCCCACGCTCTTCAGCATACTTACGATACTTTTCTAAGTTGCTTTCTAATTGTTCCCGCTTAGCCTTAATTGCATCCAAATGCATGGCATCAATCGTTGATAGGTCACCCATTTCTAAAATAGTAGCAATAATTAAGTGAGAATCATCTTCTCGCGCTTGGTGAATAGCATTCGTCAAGGCAAAATAACCTTGTTCGGATTCATCAACACCTACCAAAATACGCTGAAAGCGCTTTGGCTCGATATCCATATTTAATGTATCCATATCCCCTCCTTATTTCAAACCAAAAATATCGGTAACTGAATTATAAACAATCCAAATATTTATAATGGTCAAAACAGTAAAACAAATCCAACCTAACCAAGTAACCCACTTAGGATTAGCAAATTCACCCATAATCTTTTTTGAAGATGTAAAGTAAATCAATGGTGCCATTGAAAATGGCAATACGATTGAAAGGAAAACCTGCGAATTGGTCAACAATTTGTCCAATTCCGCTTCATTTCCACCATAATAAATTGTAGCTGCAACAACTGGCAACAAGGCCAACCCACGCGTTACCACACGCCGGAGCCACATTGGAATCCGAAGATGTAAGAATCCTTCCATGACGATTTCACCAGTCAAAGTACCAGTAATAGTTGAGTTTTGACCAGAAGCCAACAAAGCAACCGCAAACAAAGTTGAAAGGACTGGTGAAGCAATTGCCCCAGCAATACTATTATCTTGCAAAGCACGATACATAGCACCGAAAGATCCCAAATCAGCACCGTGTCCATAGAACAAAGCAGCACCCAAAATCAAAAGCAATGAATTAATTACAAAGGCCAAAGTCAACTGGATATTAGAATCCCAAGTCATCAAGCGTACCGCATCACGAACTTCTTCGTGATCTTCATGATTGACCTTACGTGTTTGTGAAATAGATGAATGCAAATAAAGGTTATGAGGCATAACTGTGGCTCCGATGATACCAGCAGTCAAAGTCAGTGGAGAATCAAGACCGGACACCTCATGGGTCGAAAGGACATGGGGTTGTGGTACATAACCAGCTAATACCCCCAGCCAATCAGGATGTGACAAAGCCACTAGGTATACATAAACGACTAGAATAGTCAAAATCAAAGTGGCCACAATTGCTTCAATCTTACGGAAGCCAAACTTCATCAGAAGCAATAGCAACACAACATCAAAAGCAGTCAGCAAAACAGTCACAATCATTGGCCAACCAAACAGTAGGTGTAAGGCGATGGCCCCACCAATAACCTCGGCAATATCAGTGGCCATCAAGGCTAATTCAGTAAAAACCCAAAGTGTATACCGGCCGAACCGATTAGTACGACTACCTGTTGCTTGCGCTAAATCTTCTTGTTTAACAATTCCAAGCTTTCCAGCCATATACTGCAATAACATGGCAATTAAAGATGAAATTAAAACAATTGACAAAAGCAAGTAACGGTAACCAGCACCACCAGCTACAGATGTAACCCAGTTACCGGGATCCATATAACCAACGGCAACTAAGGCCCCTGGACCTGAAAAAGCTAGTAAACGACGCCAAAAGGAACCATTTTTAGGAATCTCAATGGTTCCGTTAACCTCTTCCAAACTTTTTTCACCTGTGTGCTCAATCAGGCTATGTTTCTTGCGGGGACTTCCCTGTGTAGAATTATCCATATTCTTCTCCTTTGGAATTCTCCTCAGGACAAAGACAAACAGAAAAACACGCGGCGTTGCACTAATCATCACAAACTTTTTTATAACAAAAAAACCGCGACAAGAAGATACAATTCCGGTGCTAAATAATTTTCATAAAGAATTTCATTCAACTTGGCTGTTGAAAGCTTATGAAAGCTACCTAACCCATCCATCAGTGCCTAAGTACATCTATAATCATACACAAGTTTACGCTCGCGTCAAGTAAAGAAAGGTACAACATTTATCTAACAATAAATTACAATATTACATTTTTAATAGAATTAAGCCAGGAAACGAAATTTATTAAAATAAAATAATTTTTACCAACCTAAATCGAATTACAATTTGTTTCATGCCAAGGCCCCTCAATTTGAATCGTGACATGTGAAATATGATAGTGACTCCGTAACTGGTCAGTTACGTCCTCTAAAATATTTTGAGCATCAGCTGGATTCTCCACCGCCAAATGAACTGTCAAAGCTGATTCAGTTGTCGATAATGGCCAAATATGCAAATCATGTAGTTCTTGAATTCCCGCGTGTTGATTCAAATATTGATAAATCTCTTCTTCGTCAACATTATCCGGCACACCATTAATGGCTAAATTAAAAGTGGACTTCATCACCGGCCAGGCTGTTACCAAAATAATCACACCAATGATTAATGACACGATTGGATCAATAATTTGCCAACCGGTCATTTGAATTAGCCATCCGGCCAATATAACCCCAACAGAAACACCAGCATCAGCTAGTAAATGTAAATATGCTGTTTTAGCATTTAAATCTTGTCCATGGTGATGACCATGCTCGTCAGGCCCCCCAGAAATTTTAAAGAGCATCGCTGTTGAAAAGTTAACCACAATTCCAATAGCAGCCACAACGGTAACAATCCAACCAGCTGTATGTTCTGGCGTAACAAAAAAGAGGTCTCGAATACCTTCATAAAAAATTATTGCCACAGCCCCTAACAGTAATAGGGCATTAAAAATACTGGCTAAAATCGAAACGTTATGCCAGCCATAAGTATGTTGCTTGGTCGCTCGTAAACCAAAAACGACCACAGCTAACCAGGCAATTACCAAAGCCAATACGTCACTCAAATTATGAAAAGCATCCGCAAATAACGCTGTTGAATGTGCAATTTGAGCAAAAACTATTTCTGCTAAAACAAACACTAAATTAATTACAATGCCGATAATATATGGCTTTTGTTTCACCTCATTATCATGTGTGTCACTCATAAGATCCTCCTACATCCCTTTTTAAATCTGTAATTCTTGGAAAAACTCGCCAGCATTCCCGACAACCTGTTCAACCCGCAATGGCGCATTAATCAATTCCAAATTAACCGACATCAAGGTTGCTTGTGGATTAGCATATTGTAATAGACCGGCAAACGGATAGACCTTAAAACTGGTTCCAACAACCACGATTAAATCAGCCGCTGCAACCCATTGGGCTGATTCATTAACCCCAAAAGGCATTTCCTCATAAAAGGTAATTCGTGGTCGTAATTTAGCCCCATCACTAGACCGACACATTGATCTTAAATACTGCTGAAATGGTACCGGTTGATTATCGATGGGCGCATAAACTTCATAGAGACTGCCATGAAAACGAATTAACCGTTCGGCATCACTATTAGCCTTAACATGTAAATCATCAACATTTTGTGTAATAATCCGAGCACGTTTAGCTTGCGTGAGCGCCGCCATTTTATCATGGATAATATTGGGTTTAGCATCTGGAAAGTACATATTATCAATCATAAATTGATACTGCTTTTCAGGTTCACGCTCAAAAGCGGTTGCACTTAAAAGGTACTCTGGTTGGAGTTTTACCCCATCATAAATCCCATTTTTAGAACGATAATCGGGAATACCCGATAAAGTTGAAATACCGGCGCCTGTCATAAAAAGAATGTTTTGAGCTTGATCAAATTTAGTCTGAATAACTGGTGTTACTAACATAAATTCACCCCCTTTCTATGTATGGCAAAGCTAATTGTTTAAATAAATCTTGAACCGGCAAGGCATATAGTTGTTGGAAAAATGCAGGTCGATCAGCTTCATTTTGTGGTGGTGTAATAACAAAACTATTTTGCCGATCACCCTTGTTAAGGCCCACATAAGCAGTTTCTTTGGTTTGAAAATCAAGCATTTCCGTGTGAAAGATATCAAATACTTGACTAACTGGTAAACTCAACTGTCTTTTAGATAGAACACTGGTTAGCGTCACATACTCACGAGCATTAACCGTTGGTAACTGCCAGTTATACAAAGTTTTATCCAGAGCATCAAATACTCTTACCATTTGCTTTCTAGTCTGTCGTGGCTTCTTAAAGTCAACTGACCAAAAGGGACTAACGATTTCTTGAGCAGCTGCAAATGCTCGTGGATAATTAGTCTTTAAGTCGTTGAAAAAAGATTGATTATCATTTAACGTGTGACCAAACACTAAAGCATCCATGAGCACTAATAGGCGCCACAAAGTTTCTGAATCTTGTTCCTCAGTCTCTAGACTTAACTCTTCATGCACACCAACTAAGTACTCCGAAACCGTTTCCACGCTGATAATGCCATGCTGATTTAATTCTGGATAAGTAATGGCATGCACCACCACACGATGCATCCGCGTAGCAATTTGAATTAACTGGTTATCAAGTTGTTCGCTATCAAAAGTAATGGCAAAAAAAATCTGTGGAATGATGCCGTTTAAGGTTAATAGCATTTTTAGGAGTTCATTGCCCAAAAGAAAGTCAGCTGCTGTACTATCAGCTAATTCAATTAAAATTCGACCAGCCAAAGTAGACTGACTTACTCGGTCTAAATGTAATCGACCATCATGTTCCTGGCCAACTCGGGTTATAACTTGACCTGGATAAACTTGATTAACCTGGTCTAAAAGGGTCTGGATTTTAGGATTCATGGCGACGTATCTCCTTTAATATTTGACTAGCTAGCTGGGTATCCACTGTTTTTTGTGTACTTAAACGCCGTGCTAAAGGCAGCACTTCATGTGGCTGAGCACCGACTTGAAGTGCTAAGGCCCGGTATTGCATCCGCATATGCCCAGTTTGAATACCCTCACCAGCAATTGCTTTAAGGGCTGCTAGATTCTGCGCTAAACCAACGCCAGCAATAATTTCACGTAAGGTTTGAACGGATGGCTTTTCTAATAGGGCTAAATTTCGTTGTGCCTGGGGTAAGGCCGTGATAGCACCACCAATGCTACCAATTGGCAAAGGTAGGACTAATTCACCCACCAACTGCTGTTGATTAGCATCAATTGACCAGTGACTAAGGCTCTGGTATGTCCCTTGTTGACTAGCATAGGCATGTCCGGCAGCTTCCACGGCACGCCAGTCATTTCCAGTTGCTAATACCACAGCGCCAACACCATTAAAGATTCCCTTATTTTCTGTAACCGCGCGGTAAGAATCCACTTTAGAAAAACGACTAAGCGCGACTATTTTATTTGCTACTGCTTCCCCACCGAGAACGGCAAAGGGCACCCTACCAAATACTTTTGTTAAATTATTGCGTCCATCATTACTCAAAATTGCGCCTAAGCAATGCTGGATAAAGGGCTGAAAAAATTCTTTTTCAGCCGCTAAAATTGTATTAACAATGTTGGCCCCCATTGCCTCTTTGGTATCAATTAAAAAATCAACACTTACTTGTTTTAAACTTAACTCACGTAGTTGAACTTTCACTAAGCCCCCACCGCGTTTTACAATTGATGGTTTGGCTAGATCAGCTACTCGTTGAATTTCAGCTGCAAATTGATCAATAAATTTATGTAAAGCAGCAACATTCACATCCTCAAATAATAGCTGTCCAAGCGTCAGTGCTGCTGGCTGTATTTTTTCGGTAAAAATACCACCATTAAAATTAAGCATTCGAGCCCCATTATTAGCTGCTGCAATTACACTAGGTTCTTCAATAGCCATGGGCACCGTATAAAAATGACCATCAAGCTGTAAACGTCGCAAAACCCCTTCGGGTTCACGAAAATCACTAATATAATTTTCCACTATCGCTGCATTCACTAAATTTTGATCAACAGTAAAATCCTGACGCAGCTTTGCTGTCAGGGATAATTCATTTAGTCGTTCTGTTGGTGTTTTTTCATAAAACTTCTTAGTCATCGAGTTTACATACTCTTTCGGCAATAATACCTTCTCTAACACCACTTTCAGAGAAAATAACCTGTGGGGCATCAATCGCTTTCATTAAGTTAAGGAGGGGAAGTAATCCACTAATAATAATATCAGCTCGTGATTTTTCTAATCCAGCTATTTTTTCACGGCCAACTCGATTCGTTTGCCGAATTTGGTCAAATAACTGTTCCACCAAGGCTCGTGACATCGTAAAGCCGTGGATATTATTAATTTGACGTTCCCCATTAAAAGCACGAGCTACACGAGCTAGCGATCGATTAGCACCACCAAGCAAAATAACCGAATCATTTTTAAAATTATCCAACCATTTTAGCTCTTGATATTGCTGATTAATCGAAGCACAAGCTGCTTCAACGTTAACTTGTTTAACATCATCAGCTAATTGATATTTTTCAGATAGATTCACTGCCCCAAAAGGTAAGCTAATTTCATGTTGTTCTTGTCGATTTTTAAAACCAATTAGTTCAACTGATGCACCACCCGTATCTAAAATTACCCCGTTTTGAATATCACTTAAGGTTGCCATAACACCCAAATAATCATAATGGGCTTCCTGGGTACCAGTTAAAACTTCAAATTCAATATCAACTTCTTGCCGTACTAAATCTAGGAATTCAGTTTGGTTTTTAGCAGTGCGAACCGCCGCCGTAGTAATTGCTTTGGTGGCTAACGGTCCATACTGATCCAAGCGCGCCTTAAATTCCTTCAGTACGGCAATGGTTCGACGCATCGGCTCCGGTTGTAACACCAATGATGAACCCATGTTTTGAGCAATCCGAGTGTCAGTCTTTTCCCGCAGAATTTCAGTATAACTACCATCTGGATGCAAATCTTCAATAACCATTCGAGCGGAATTGCTCCCTAAATCAATAATACCCAAATATGCCATTTCTATGCCTTATCCTTAGCTTTTTTTCCAGTATAACACGAATTTTACGAATCAAAAAAAGCGCCGAAGCGCTTGCTTATTCTATTCATTCGCCAAGTATTGTTCCCCAATCAGCGCTAAATTATCACTAGCAATTCGAGCCCCATTGGCTGGTACCTGTCCACCAAATTGGGTACCGGTATCCTTAGGATCCAATCCTAATTGGTTACGAATTTTATCAGTTACCCGTTGTTTTTCAGTTTTAGGTACCATTTGATAAGAAATACCGCCATACATATCCAACTGACCTTGAAGGTTATCAGAAACCTGATTTTTCGCAGCAACTCGATATGAGGTAATTAATTTCAGGACATTATCAAAAGAAATATCAGTTTGGGCATTTTTAGAAACGGTCTTAATGAACTTAGGATTAGTCAAACTCTTAAGATTAACTGCCTGTTTCATAAGAGCCTTTAAGACCAAACGTTGTCGCAATTGACGACCATAATCGCCATCAGGGTCATCATAACGCATCCGTGAAAAAGCTAAGGCAGCATCGCCATCCATGACAGTTTTACTCCTAGACCAAGTCTTACCATTATCATCAGAATGCTCATAACGGGTACTCCCCTTATGGAAACGATACAAATTCGGCCCTTCGGCATGGGCAGTCTCTTGACTATATTGGAAATTAAGCGGTGAATCCACTGAAACCCCACCAACTTGGTCGACTAAACTTTCTAAGCCCTTCATATTGACCAAAACATAAAAATCAATTGGCACATTTAAATAGTTTTGTACAGTCTGCATGGTTGCACCAACCCCTTCAATCGGATAGGCAGCATTCATTTTTTGTGGGAAAGTTTCTTCAGCACCGACAATTGATACCATAATATCACGTGGAATCGAAGTCATAGTTATTTCTTGTTTGGTTGGATTTACAGTCAAAACCATCATTGAATCCGTCAATCCATCTCGATCTCTGTTTAACTCGCCTACATCGGTTCCCAAGACCAAAACTGAAAATGGCTTACCCTCTTTGACCAATTGGTTGACATCCCGGGCTTTAGTGATTTTAGCCGAATGCTGCATGCTTTCAACTGAACTTTTAAATTCAGCAAAGAAAACGGCACTTACGCCAATCGCTGCCACTAGCAGGATTAATAAAATCCAGCCAAGCCAGCGTGTTCGGCGCCGACGGCGTGGCCGACGAGGCCCTTTCTCGTCAAAATTAGCCTCCTCTTCTTTACGGCGCGAAGAGCGGCTGTAGTTATTTTCGTCCATGGTCTGTCTACTCCAATATTTAGATACAAATATTATACCTTAAAGATTATCACGTTGCGAACAGCTCAATTAACAACAAAAAAGACCTCTAAAGAGATCTTTTAGTCTTAATCATTTGCGAGCGCTTCGATTGTATTTAAACGAGCTGCTTTACGCGACGGTACAAAACTTGCCGCTAAGGTAATGATGATACTAATTACTACTGCTTCTAAAACATTAATAGCTGAAATATGAACAATATTATAAGTAATCAGTGAATATAGAAGTTTATTCATGACTGCTTGACCGATAAAGGCCAAAATAATGCCAATAATCGCGGCCACAATCGCCATCAATAAGGCTTCATTAGTAAAAAGATATTTAATGTCACCTTGACGAGCACCTAAAGCCCGTAAAACGCCAATTTCCTTCGTTCGTTCGGCAACTGACATATAAGTGGTCACAATAATCATAATGGCCGAAACCAATAGTGAAATGCCAGAGATGGCAGCCAAAACATAAGTTGCTAGATTAGTAATACGGTAAATCGTTTCTAGGACATCATCCATGGAAGCAGCAACGAAAGCTTGCATACCATTAATTTTGATTGAATTAATTTTTCGAACAGCTGCTTTAACGTTGGTAGTTTTATCTATTTTAACCGCCACAAAGTTTGGATCGGTCAGTGCCCCGGCTGCTGCCAATTCAGCTTTCATTTCATCATGGGAAACGGCAAAAACTTCAGCCGCTTGATTACCATCAGTAATACCAACCACCTTTAATTTAGCCGTGACTGGTACTGGATTGTTATCAGCATCAACAGCCGCATATTCAACTTGAATTTCTTTATCAATAGCCTTAGTCCAATTGGAACCAATCTTGTTTGCAAAATTTTTAGACACAACTATCTCGCCACGATGCAGTGGTTCCCGACCTTTTTTTAGCAATTCAGTCGATAAGTTTGGTGCCCAAGAACGGAAATTCAATCCTACTTTCACATCTCCATAGCTAAAATTAGCTGCAGCTAACATATAGGCCGGATAAATCTTTTCCACATGTTGCGACTTACTTAATTTGTCTAAGTAATCAGAACTGATGGTAGTGCTAGCATAATTAGTCGCCATCACTTTTTGCGTATTGTCAATTTGTTCAACCGCGTTCAGTTTACTATCCTTGGATAAATTACGGTAAACAGTTGGATAATCAGGATTAGCTAACTGACCAACCTGTTGATTAATATACCCTTGAACCCCATTTCCTAATCCTAAAAATAAGATTACCGAGAAAACACCAATCGCTGATCCCAAAATGATTAACAAACTTTGAAGCCAGTTATAACGTAAATGTTCATAGGCCATTGACCAAATCGTTGTTGGTGATAATGGTCGGGATGTTAAATGGTACATTGAATTTTGAATCCGATGATGCTCATTTAAGCTCCGATCACGGGCAATATGACCATTTTCCATATATAGGATTCGGCTACTATGATCAGCAACCTCCTTCGAATGGGTCACCATTATAACCAACTTACCTTCTTCGGCAATTTGGCGTAGTAAGACCAACACCTCACCAGTGTTAACAGAGTCTAAAGCACCGGTCGGCTCATCAGCAATGATAACATCTGGGTCACCTGCTAAGGCACGAGCGATAGCGACACGTTGCTTTTGACCTCCCGAAAGTTGAGAAGGATACTTATAAACATGTTCTCCTAAACCAACTTTTCGAAGAAGTAACTCTGCTCGTTCATGGCGTTCCGTAGCACTCAAGGTGGTCATGTTCAAAGAAGTTTCGACATTTTGCAAATTAGTCTGATAGTTAATTAAATTGAAGCTTTGAAAAATATAACCAATTGTTTGACGCCGATAATTATCCAGTTGCCCCGCTTGATGATGGTCTAAAATATGCCCATCAACCACCACTTCGCCCTGAAAATTGCGATCTAAACCACCAATTATATTCATTAATGTGGATTTCCCGCCACCAGATTCCCCTAAAATTGAAACAAATTCACCTTTTTCAAAAGATAAATCAATTCCCTTTAAAACGGGAAATTCTTGTTTTCCTAAGTAATAGGATTTGGTAATTTTATGTAGTTCTAAAAATGCCATTAGCCCGTCACAATCTCACTTTCAACAGCTGCTTTATCATATTAAATCGGCTAAATTGTGATGAAAATAAGCCCTCTTTACATACCAACCCATTATAAACTACTAAGGAAACCTGTCAACATTAGGAATGCTTTTTAGGAAAGTTTTTAAAATCACAAAAAAGCTACTGCATAAACAGTAGCTTTAAATAAAGTTTTTTAATAATTAACCAGCGATTCCAACGATAGTTGAACCAACTACAGCAAAACCAACACGGCTAAATGATGCATTAGTCACCCACAAACGGTGGCTAGGAGTACCATTAGTAATCATGTTTGTTTCGTTGTACCATGCATCAACAACTGATGATGGGTCGAAGCCGATAGCAACAACTTCAGGTCCGGCAACTTGTTGGAAGTGTCCACTTGGCAAGCCGTTATTAGCAGCAGCTTCTTGTGCACGAGCTTGAGCAGTTGCAGCCAAGCTAGCATCATAACGAACTGGAGCCAAACCAAGAGCAGCACGCTTAGCATTCATAGAATCAACCATAGCTTGGATTGAACCATCAGCACCAGCTGAGTAGCTAGTATCAGCGCTAGCAGTACTTGGTGTTGCAGCAGCAGTTTGTTGATTTGCAGAAGTTGCATCACTAGCAGGTTGCTGTGCTGCAGCTGGGGCAGTTGATTCAGAAGTAGTAGTAGCACTTTGAGCTTCTACAGCTTGGCTAGTTGCAGCTTGAGCAGTTGAGGCTGCAGGAGCAGCAACGGCTGGCGTTGCTGACTTCTTAGCAGCTGAACCATCAACCTTCAAAGTATCACCAGCAAAAATCAAATCCTTGTTAGCAATACCATTCAAGTCAGCAAGAGCATCGGCAGTAGTGTTGTTGTCCACAGCTAACTGTGACAAAGTATCACCAGCTTTAATAGTAACGTCATCAGCTGATGCTGAAACACCAGCTGCAGTAAAGGTAGCGGCACCGGCAGCGGTAGCCAAAATTGTATTCTTGATATGTTTCTTCATGAGAATAATATACTCCGTTTTGTTTGTTTTCTACTTATTATCTTGTACCACAAGTTAAAGTCTTAACCTCTGGACATTTCACATTCTACCGGTAATATATAACAAATATTTTTCTAATATATTTCTATAATATTTCAAACATTTCTTAAATATTACAATAAATTGGGTTATAAGTTTAATAAAAGACTGCCGTAGGTGAAGCCTGCACCAAATCCAGTTAGCAGTACTTTTTTACCTGAGAGATTTTCCCGTTGATTGAGCTGATCAAAGGCCATGGCAATTCCCGCTGAAGAACTATTACCATACTGCTGCACATTGCAAATAAATTTTTCAATTGGTTGCTGTAAATTTTCAGCAATTTTTTCAATAATACGTAAATTGGCCTGATGAACAATGTAGTAATCAATATCGTCTGGTTGCAGATAATCTTTTTGTAAAAAGGCCTTAATGTGCTCCGGAATTAATCCGGTAACTTCTTGATAAACCAATCGACCTTCTTGGGCAAAGGCATCAATCTTAGGATAATTATCTGCCGAGAGACTTTGGAGTGGCATAACCCTACCAGAATGCACTACATGATCATTTCCAACAGTATGTAATTCTTCCCTTACCACCTGTTGGCCATTGGAATCAGCTTGCAAAACTACAGCACCAGCACCATCCCCGAAGAAAACAGTACTAGCTCGATCTTTAAAATCCATCATCTTAGAATTTACTTCAGCTGCAATTACTAATCCATATTCACCACTACCAGATTGTAAAAACTTATCGGCGGTACTTAAGCCAAATACAAAGCCTGCACAGGCCGTTGATAAATCATAACCCCAAGCATTAGTGGCACCCAAATTACGTTGAACTAAGGCCGCCGTTGACGGAGCCAAACCATCTGGTGTAAATGTTGTCACGATAATAAAAGCAAGTTTTTCCGGACTAAGATTAGCACGCTGCAAAGCAATTTGAGCTGCTTTGGTCGCTAAATCACTGGTATTTTCACCTTGTAAGGAGACACGGCGCTCCTTAATACCAGTGTGGCTTTGAATCCATTCATCAGTAGTATCAATTAATTGCGCCAAATCATGATTGGTCACTATATCTTCAGGGACATAATGTCCACTGGCTATTATCCTAGTTCCTGGCATGTTCTTCCCTTACATTTATAATTTATCCATCAATTATAAAAACTAATATTAATCTAACATAAAAAGCCCCTGCGGGCTTTCTTTTTATTTAGTTGGCTTTCAAAGTAGCTACTCGCTGTTGAGTGGCAGCCAATTTACTTTGCCAATCAGCCAATTTTTCACGTTCACCATCTACAACCTTAGCGGGGGCAGAGTTAACAAATTTGTCGTTACTTAACTTACCTTGAGCACGTTGTACTTCCTTAGTAAAGCGATTAATTTCACCTTCCAAGCGGTCAATTTCAGCATTAATATCAATCAAGCCAGCAAGCGGCACATATACTTCAGCACCAGTGATAACTTGTGACATAGCCAAGTGCGGCACTTCAACATTTTCATCAATAACTAATAACTGTGGATGAACAAAACGATTAATATAATCAGCATTTTCATTGAAAATTTCTTTCAATTTTACATCATTAATTTTGATTAAGACGTCGATTTTCTTAGACATTGGTGCGTTGGCTTCGGCACGAATGTTACGAACCGCAACAATCAAATCCTGGAGAGACTTGAAAGCTTCTTCAGCGTCTGAATTAGCTAACTGCGCCTGAGCGGTTGGATAAGCCGCGATAGCCAAATCGGCGTCCTGACCAGCTTGTTGTGGCATTTCTTGCCAAATTGCTTCAGCCATAAAGGGCATAATTGGCTGTAACAAGCGTAGTGTTTGGTCCAAAACATAGGCTAAAGTTTGTTGAACGGCAGTCTTATCACCTTCACCATTCAAAGTTTCCTTAGTCATTTCAATGTACCAATCCGCAAAATCAGACCAGATGAAATTATACAGTTCTCGACCAGCCTCACCGAATTCAAACTTTTCAAAATTACCGGTTACCTTAATCACTACACTATTCAAACGAGACAAAATCCATTTATCAGCTAGGCTTTGTTGATCAGCAACTGGCATCTTTGCCTCAGTATCATCATCCAAATTCATAATGACATATCGGGCAGCATTCCAAATTTTATTGATAAAGTTCCAAGCCGCGTCCATCTTTTTATAAGTAAACCGAACATCTTGTCCTGGAGTAGAACCAGTAGCTAGGAACCAGCGCAAAGCATCAGCCCCATACTTTTCAATAACGTCCATTGGATCAACCCCGTTACCAAGGGACTTGGACATCTTACGGCCTTCACCATCTCGAATCAAACCATGAATCAAAACATTTTTAAATGGCCGTTCTCCGGTAAACTCTTTTCCTTGGAACATCATCCGAGCAACCCAGAAGAAGATAATATCATAACCAGTTACTAAAGTATTAGTTGGATAATACTTCTTGAAGTCCCCCTCCAAATCATTAGGCCAACCCATAGTTGAAAATGGCCAAAGCGCAGAAGAGAACCAAGTATCTAGGACATCAGGATCGCGTTCCCAATCAGCTCCAGGAGCTTCTTCTCCGACATAAAGCTCTTCTTGAGCAGTTCCTTTATTTTTATACCATGCTGGAATCTGATGTCCCCACCATAGTTGACGAGAAATAACCCAATCACGGATATTTTCCATCCAGCGCGTAAACGTATCTTCAAAACGACCTGGCACAAAGTTAACCTTTTCATCAGGATTTTGCTGCATAGCCAAAATCTGTTTAGCCAAAGGTTCCATTTTAACAAACCATTGCGTTGACAAGCGCGATTCAATTGGAACCCCAGTTCGCTCTGAATGACCGACCGAATGAGTCAAAGGATCAACCTTTAACATGTAGCCGTCATCTTCTAAATCCTTGACAATCGCTTTACGAGCTTCAAAACGCTCCATACCAACATATTTACCGGCATTTTCATTTAAATGCGCATCTTCAGTCATCGTGTTAATGCGTTCCAAATTATGACGATTTCCCACCTGAAAGTCATTTGGATCATGGGCTGGTGTAATTTTAACCATCCCTGTTCCAAAGTCTTTTTCAACATATTCGTCAGCAATGATTGGCACAACGCGATCAACCAAAGGAACCTTAACTTGCTTACCAATCAAGTCCTTGTAACGATCATCAGTTGGATTAACAGCAATCGCCACATCTCCGAACATGGTTTCTGGACGAGTCGTAGCAATTTCAATATAATCTTTTCCATCAAAAGTCGTACCATCAATAAAGGGGTACTTAACATGATAGAAAGCTCCCTGATCATCTTGATAAATAACCTCAATATCCGATAGAGCCGTCCGAGCTTGTGGATCCCAGTTAATGATATATTCACCACGATAAATCAAACCCTTATTATAGAGATCAATGAAAACCTTATTAACAGCCTTATTCAAACCTTCATCTAAGGTAAAGCGCTCACGGTCATAATCTAAGGATAGGCCCAGCTTACCCCATTGTTTTTTAATGGTGCTAGCATATTCATTTTTCCATGACCAAACCTGTTCAACGAATTTTTCGCGGCCTAAGTCATAGCGGCTAATACCTTCACCCCGCAAACGTTGCTCCACTTTAGCTTGCGTAGCAATACCGGCATGATCCATTCCGGGTAGCCACAAGGTATCAAAACCCTGCATTCGCTTTTGGCGAATAATCATATCTTGTAAAGTAGTATCCCAAGCATGACCTAGGTGTAACTTTCCAGTTACATTAGGTGGTGGAATTACCACAGAATAAGGCTCAGGTTCATTACCCCGAATCGCCTGGTTAGCTTCTGGAGCAAACAGTTTTTTACTAAGCCAATGCTGGTAGCGCCCATTTTCAACTGTATTGGGATCATATTTGGTTGACATATTAACTTCACGCATATAAATTCTCCTCCTAATAAAAGCGCCCTAATCAGCTAAGATTAGGACGCTTACACGTGGTACCACCTAAATTGCCATCGTCTAGATGACCACTTAAATATATTTTTAATTAATAAAAACCCTTAGCAACCTTCAGCAGTGTCCTAACTGGTTTACACCAACCACCAGCTCTCTATAATAGCGACGTTTGCCTATTCCTCTAAGATGCTTTCAATCTTATACAAATAACTAAACTGCGTCAAGCATTAAATTTATTCGTCCGACCGACCTTTACCAAAACGGAAACGGAATTCAGATATAATTCCAATTATCACCGCTACCCCGACGATTAAAGCAAAGGGCCACCAAGGTAAGGGTTTATTAGCAGCTTTATCCTTCTTATCTTTTTTAATAGCTGCCTTCGGCGTTACTTGAGGCTTATTTACCTCAGAAACAACCGAAGAGCGACTCTCTTGGATTGACATAGATTCTTGACTACTTTCAACACTAGCTTGCTCACCAGTCATTACACCACTATTATTACTACTATTACTGTTATCACCCTTGTTGTCATTGGCACTGGCATTTGAATTATTGGCGTCGTTTTGACTCGTAGCAGACTTATTATCTTTTTGATCACCACCAGGGACAGGAATACCATTACTATTAAATTCAATATCAAAGGCATATACATGATCGTAACGGATGGCCGGGATATTAACTGACATATGTCCAGTTAAACGTTGGCTCAAAGATGTCGCCGTAAATGTGAATTGATATAAATCCGTGTTGTCTTGGGTACTCTTTGAAACCGATGGTGTTTGCCCATTAAACTCGGTTACCGTAACAGGAAATAGCCCCAAACTATGTTCAGTTTTAACAACCAAGGTCACTTCATAGTGATCACCCACCAAAGTAGCACGACCAGGCTTTACAAAGTATTGATCCGCCATTGAAGTGCCAGTACTACCATTTTTGAGCACCCGATAAGAAACACTAAAATCTTCTCCATCAGCTGCTGCAGAATTAGAAAACAACAAGCAAAACACACTACTGAAAAGTGCAAGGAGTCCAACCCCCCACAATTTATTTAACCTCATAATTCCCCCAGTTCAAGATATTTACTTAAATATTTTTCAAACTAAACCAATTTAAAAATCACCCTATTTTATTCGCTAACGTGAAAAAGGCACAAACGCCCTAACATTGATTATTTTAAGTTTTTAGTACTGGGAATGCAACCTACAAATCAAGGGTCCTTTATTAAAAACCAAAGCGATTCATATCGGTAAAGCTGTGATAAGATAAAGATGATAAATATGAACCAAATCAAATAGGGAGATAGACATGAACAAGAAAATAATGGTGGTTGCGCTAGCAGCCGTTTTATCCGGTGGTGTAACTTATGGTGTTAGCGCCCAAACTGGTGTCTTTCATCACGGCACTACTAGCAAAGTAAGTTCTAGTAGTAAGGATGATACTAAAAATAGTGATAGCCAAACAACAACCAGCCAAGCTGATAGTACTAGTACTGCTAAAAGTAAGGCCAGCTCAAGTAGTAGTATGGCCAGCCAGTCCAAAGATAATACAAAAGCAACATCATCTACCGGCCAAGCCAGTCAAATGACTTATTACTACAATGGTTTTAACCTACCCAAGTCAGTTACTTTAACCGATATAAATGGTGCAAATCCAAGTATCAGCTTTGATGGTTCAAACTACGCTAGTCAAAATACTAATCCCATGTCCTTTAGTGCTCAAGTCAGCAGCATCAGCGGTAAAACAGTTCGAGTCTTTAGTGCCACTGATAATTCAGTTCAAACCGTCCAGGCCATTCAGCAAATTAGCGTTGTAAAACAAATTGCTGGTCCAACCGCTGGTCCTGATATGGCACACGCTACTTTTTACATGGTAAAAGATGGCACTGGTGCTACTCATCTAGCATCTCCTAATTTTGCTGGTAATGTCAGTGATGATCAACGCGACGTCATGATTGAGCTAGCTCAATAAATTAAAATAAAAAAGCAAGCGTTGGCTTGCTTTTTTATTTTAATCAGCAGCTTTGGTGCTGCTTTCGGAACTTGAGGAAGCTTGCGGTGTAGTAGTCGATTCACTGCTAGCTGCACTAGCACTTTGGCTAGCTGATGGTGTACTTGGTTGACTAGCTGGTTCAGTCTTTGACCCCTGACTGCTAGAACCATAATTGTTATTAGTAGCTGGCGTATTATTAGTAGCTCTACCATTGCTACCCGTCTGCCCGTTGGAGGAATTATTGGATGAACCAGTATCCCGATCATGAACAACCGAATAATTTTCACTGGCTTCAGCAGCTTTTTCACTTGCCAAGCTACTACTACTAGAAGAGGACTTACTACTTTTATGAGAAGACTTGGATGACTTACTAGATGAGTCACTACTGTCACTTTTATTAGAAGTTCCGGAGCTTTGACCAATCATATAAAATCCTAAAATAATGAATAAAACAACAAAAGCAATCCAAAACCAGGCCCGCTGATAAAAATGCTTTTTAGGCAGTTGTTCCTCCATAATTTTTCGACGCTTACTTCTTGAAAGCATTCAATTAAACTCCTTCATTATGATTACTTTAATTTAATGATTAATACGATTAATCATGGCTCGAATTTCGTCTCGAAAATAAAATCCAAAAATCAAGACAACTACTGGCCAAGGACTATATTGAACAATTACTAGTAGTAGTTCTCCGAAGTAGGCAAAAAAAGCTGCAATCCACTTACCAAAAAAAATTTGTAATAATATTAATCCCAAAATAGTAATTGGCAATATCAACCACTTTGTCCACTGAAAATTGGGTACTTTTGTTTCTTGATAAACCCGCTGAGCATTATTTTTAGCTTGTAGCGAGGCCAAGTTCAATTTTTCCTGACCCACTTTGGTCCAATGCTGGGCCTCAGCCTTAGCCTGCTCCCAAGCAGATTGGATGGTTTGGCTGGTGGAAGAACCACTGCTACCGTAATTACGCTGCACTCTAGACCCAACCTGCTCCCCAGTTGATTCAGTTGCATTGTTAGCCGAACTTTGAAAAGATTGTGAATCAGAGACAACTTGGCTGTGGCTTTCAAGTGATTCATTTTCATTATTAGACATATAATCTCCTTCCCCATCAAAACCATTCGCTTTTAAGGAACTCTGTCCATTATTTTAGCAAGAATCATCTAACCATGCTAGCTATCCAGTATAAATCATAAATAAAAAGGCTATCCAATCGAATGGATAGCCTTTTTTAAGTTATCTTACCAAACAAAGAGTCCAACAGTTGCTGCTGATACTAGTGAAACTAGTACACCAGACAGCAACAAGTAAGGCACGTTTTTAGCAATTAAATCATTCTTTTCACGGTCGACCAAACCCTTGAAACAACCGATAATCATGCCAATAGTAGAAAGATTGGCAAAGGAAGTCAAGAAGACGGTCAAAACAGCACGATAGTGAGGGGCAAATGAAGAAATCTTAGTGGTAACTTCTCCCATTACCACAAATTCATTAGTTACCAACTTAGTACCCATGTACTGAGCTAACGGGAAGACATCCTTAGGCTCAACCCCCATCAACCAAGCAAATGGATAAAGGATGATTCCCAAAATGTGTTCCAAAGTTAACCATGGATTAAACATCATCAAAATCTTATCAACTAAAGCAGCCAAGGCCACAAAGGCAATAACGTTAGCTGCAATAATCAAAATCAACTTACCTGCATTCAAAATTGAATCACCTAAGAAGGAGAAGAAAGGTTCCCGCTTAGTTTGTTGTTCAACATCTTGTGCCTTATCATTTTCAGCAACTTCTTGAGCCAAGGCCTCTGATCCAGAAGCAACATCCTGACCCTCAACTGGCAAAGCTTCCCCACCAATAGTAGCAATCACATCTTCTTCTGGTGTAACTTCAACAGGATTTAAGATGTTAGTAATAATCAAAGCGTTAATGACGTTGATTGGCACCGCTGTCAAAATAAATTGTCCGGGCATCATACTTGTATAAACACCAATCAATGAAGCAGTCACACAGCTCATCGACATCATTGCTAAGGTTAAGTTACGCTCAGCCTTCATACGCTTCAACTGTAATGAAGAAACCGCCAAAGCTTCAGTGTTACCAAGAAACATCATTTCAACAGAGAAAAAAGACTCAAACTTAGGCTGACCACTTAACTTAGCCAAAACTACACCAATCCACTTGATGATGAAAGGCAAGATACCGAAGTAAGTCAAAATATCAAACAATGGCACAATCAACAAGATTGGTAACAAAGCACTGGTGAAAAAGTTCATCTGCTTAACGCTCACCCAGTCAGCTACCGCAAATCCGATTCCCTTATAGGCCACAGCAACTAACTCAGTAAAGCCATTGGCTGCAGCTTCAACCATAGCACGACCAATTGGAAAGCTAGTCAAGAACCAAGCCAAAACTAGATTAAACAGCGACATAATAATCACTGATTTCCATTTAATATTGCGACGATCTTTTGAAAAAAGTACTGCAATTGCCAAAAAGATGATTAACCCCACGATGTTAATGATGAGATACATAACATTCCGCCCTTCTTTTCCGATAATATTCGCTAAAACACTAACATTGTACCATAATAACGCTGTTTTTAACCGGTATTTGCCATTATAAAAGCCCTTTATCTTTTTAATCCAAATCTTTGACTTTACTAATAATTTAACCTATTATTATCATAATTTTTAAAAGAAGTGCGAACATAGGTTTAAACTTTTATAATGAACACCTTAAAAATAATCAGATTTACTGCGGGAGGATAATCTATGGTTCAGTCACTACTACATAAAACAGGTGCTATCAACCCACTTTTCCAGGGTCTCTTTGGATTGGAAATTGAAGAACATCGGGTACAGATTAGTCGAAGCAGCCTTTCTCAGCTAGCTCACCCAACTGCCTTTGGTGATCGCTCCTTTCACCCCTACTTTCAAACTGATTTTTCCGAAAGCCAAGAAGAATTAGTAACGGCGCCACATAAAACCAGTCAAGCGGCATTGCAACAGTTGCATGAATTACAAACGATTTTAACCAGTCACCTTTCCGATGATGAAATTATTTGGCCCCTGTCAATGCCACCGCATTTGGCATCCGATGATCTTAATTTTTTAGCAAACCACTTCGAGCGAACTTGGTATCAAGCCTATCGAGATTTTTTAATTAAGCGTTACGGTTATTACCAACATATCATGACTGGGGTGCATATCAATTTTTCAATTAGTGATGATTTAGTTAATCAATATCAAGCGACCAACCAGATTGCTGATTCAGGACAGGCGAAAAATCAATTATATTTTAAAATTGCTCAACATATTGTGGCTTACCGTTGGTTTTTAACCTATTTATTTGGTGCCAGCCCAGTCAGTGAAAATCCTGATGATACAATTCCATCTCAAAAACAGTCTTTACAACCCGTTCGCTCTTGGCGGGCTAGTCAGTATGGTTTTAAGAATCAACCTAATATCCAAATTGGCTATGCTAGCTTGGCAGAACACTTACAACAATTAGCGCATGCTTTAAACACTAATTTACTTTATGATCGCAGTGAATTTTATGGTCCAGTCCGTTTTAAAAACGCTGGTACTATCGCTGATTTAAAGCAAAGCGGTCCCGATTATCTTGAATTTCGGATGTTTGATATTGATCCTTTTAGTCTTGACGGTATTTCGCAAGAAGCGCTTAGCTTACTTCATCTCTTGATTATTGACGCACTAAACCAAGATCAAACATGGACAGCTAGCGAGTTAATAGCTGCTGATGAGTCCAACAATGAGGTAGCGCTAGCCCATCCCAACCAAACATTGAATAATGAACTTCAACAGCAGGCTAGCGCTTTATTAATCCGTCTACAAGCTATTGTGCAACAGGCACCGGCTTCATTACAAAAGGAGTTTGAACAAGCCATTACGTATGCAAAATCAGCTCTTGCAACACCTACAAAGACTGTTGCTGGACAACTGGTTAACTATATTGAGGATAATTCTCTATCAACCTTCGCCCTAGAAGAAGGACAAAACTGGCGTAGCCAGCATCAAATATCCTTAAATCAGTTCAAGTCGGTGAATGAAAATCTAGTATCAACTTATATTCAAGCACTAACCTTAGGTTTCAAAACTAAAGCGCAAACCCCTGACCAACTAAAATTAAACTATCAAGGTAAAAGCTGGTTAATTAACGAACCGTTAGATTTAAAAACACTACTCAATCAATAAAGCTGCCCCGCATAAACGAGGCAGCTTTTTATTCATTACTCTTTTTTACCCAAATAACGACGAGGAATACTCATCAAAACAATAGTGGACAGAATTAAAATGATACCGATCACTTGAACCAAGGCTAACTTAGTATTTAAGAAGATAACTGACAAAACAGTCGCTACCAAGGGCTCAATCGTTCCTAACAAACTGGCATAATTAGCCTTTAAATGACATAAACTCATTACATAAAAGGCATAAGGAAGTAACGTACCACCAATAATGATGATTAAAATAAAAATCCAGTCTAGTTGTACTAACTGCTGGGGACTATGCCAAATTGGCTGAAAAAAGTTAACAACCACACCACCAATAAATAGGCCCCAAGCGGCAACTAAAAGGGGGGAGTAATTTTTTAATAAAGGCCGTGGTAAAAGTGTATAGCCTGCTAAACCAAAAGCCGACAAAATCCCCCAAAAGAGAGCCTGGTTGCCAATCGCTAGGGTCGAAAATTGTCCATTCGTTGCCAGCAAAACAACGCCTAACAGGGCAAGGATAAGCACAATCACATCAATTCGTGAGGGCAGAGTCCGACTAATCACGCTCAAAATAATGATAATAATAGTCGGCCCTAATGACTGTAAAACAGTGGCCGTAGCAGCATCCCCATAATAAACCGACAAGAAAAAACTTGATTGGGCCAGTAAAACGCCCAAAATACCAAATAGAAGAGCCGAAACGACGGCGCGAATATTGGTAAACATTTCAAAAATCTGCCAACCATTTTTCATAAATAAAATTATGAGTAAAATGAAGCCTGACCAAAACATTCGCGTACCGACTAACCACTCCGGATTAATGGTCGTTGATTGAAATAAAAAACTGGCTAAGACACCGCTCACACCAAATAGCGTGGCACTTAACACCCCATAGATAAATCCTTTAATACAGATAACAACCGCCCTCTTTTCCTCATTAATATCTCATACAATTTTAATGTAAGCTTTTACCGAGATTAATCATAACAAAAAGAGTGCTCCTATGAAAAGGAAACACTCTCTTTTTATGAAAATAATGCTTTAAATTTCTGATTTATTCCCCAATTTGAAGAGCAACATACCAACCAGAACATAACTGCTTAACACTGCTATGGGCATGAGAGCCGCATGACCATCAAATAAAGCGAGGTTGCGAAGCAAAGTTCCAGTGGCTCCGGGTGGCAAAAGCTGGCCAAAGGCACCCCAACCACTTGGCAACATTTCTGGTGCCGAAGTCAAACCAGACAGTGGATTACCTAGCAAGATTAGCGTAATGGCCGCAATGGCTAGCCCCCAATTCCCTATCACTTCTAGTAAACCTAGAACAAAGAAACCGGTTGCTGCAATACCCAACATGGCGCCCAATGATGTTAGCCAATAATTTCCATCAAAGGTACCAATCCCAAATTGAATAACTGCTATCAAGCCAAGGCCACCAATCATGGCAAAACATAGAATGGCCGCAAATTTCTGCCACTTTCCTTTAACAGCCTTAACAATGGCAACTGAACCGATCCAACCGCCCAAGGCAATTGGCAGGGCTCCTGCAGCTAAACCAGTTCCCTTAGGGTCTGCCTTTGGGAATGATTTTAGTTCTACAATTTTCACTTGCTTAGCCTGTAGCGCAGTCATACGGGCATTAATGGTTTTTAGCATAACTGGATCAGTTGCTTGCTGAGCTGTCGCTGCCAATTGCTTGGTTCCTACTACCTTTTGTTGTTCAACAATACCAGTACCAATTTGATTCAAAGCCTGAGCCACAGCACTTGAAGCCGCCGTTGCTTGATATACTGTTACATCACCGGTATCTGAAAGGGCAATGGCCCCGTAAATTTTACGCTCATCAACTTGCTTTTTTACTGTATTTTCGCTTTTATATTGTTCAACTTTAAAGCCCTTAGCTTTTAACGGTTCCGATACTTTTTGATAGGTGGGGTCATCAGGGGTAATTAAACCAATGGGTACCTGATGAACACCAGAATTAACAGCTGGCACCGAAAAGGCCGTCATCATAATGCTCAACACAGCGGTCAAAGCAATTGTTAAACCTAAAATGAATTTCCAACTTGATTTCATCTTTGTTCTCCGTTTTCTTTATTACTAGAATTAATTCTAATAATTCCTCAAAACGGTACAACCACCAATCACCTACAGATGTTGGATAAATCCACCTATACCCTATTAATAATAGATTTAATGAAGTTTGGCCCGACTTTTTTAACAATTTCAGAAAATTCAGCTGGGCTTTCTTGAAAGTCACGTTGTACCCAAGTCAGCATTAAATTAACTACCAAGCTGGCCATACTAGCAGCCAAATAAGGCTGTGGAATGTCAATATCAGTCACAATATCACTAGTAAACAGCTCGGTTTGTGCCCGTTGAATTAAACGTTGATTAAAGGTCGGATCTCCCTTACTACTCATCAATAAGTGCAACATGGTCCGATTATTGTAGACATTTTGACTCATCTGGCCAATTCGTTCTTCCACTCTTTGATTGCTCATCAGATTATCTAAATTTAAAGCCGGTAAGGAAACTAAAATATCATCTAGCAGTTCAGTCTGAATTTCAGCCATCAAATCCTCTTTATCTAGAAAATGGACGTAGAAAGTTGAACGATTAATATGGGCAGTGGCAATAATTTGGCTGACAGTGGTTTTGGCATAGCCTTTAACTTTAAGCAGCTCAATAAAACTGGCTTTAATTAGTTCGTGATTTTTTCGGTAACGGAGGTCTTTTACATTTGTCATTTATAATTAAATATCCACCTTTCACCCTTACCGATTGAATTGCTGAATGTTAATGATCTGAGATTGCTTATTTTGTCGGAATAAAACCGCCTGGCCAACCTTTAATTGACCCAAATTAGTTGAACTTGGTAAATGTTCGACTTCCTCTTTAGTCTGCAAATTATGAACCAGCCAGGTATGAAATTCACCGCGCAACTGGGCTGGTATATCCAAACTCGATTGGGTGCTCATTAATAAACTCAGACCGAATTTTCGACCTTCTCGTAGAAGGTCGAAAATACCACTCTGTGCCAAAGGTTGATTAACGGGCAAATAACGGTGGGCCTCATCAATCACAATCGCCACCGGACGTCGGCAGCTACTGTTAATTCGCTGATATAAAATTTGATCCATCAATAAGGAAATAACGTTTTGCTGAATATGAGGATAACTTTGTAAATTTGACAAGTTAAGCACCAGGGAACGTTTTTGATTGAGAGTATTTTCAAATTTGCTCAAAATGAAAGATAAATCATACTGAATTATCTGACCATTCGGTTGCCGTAAATGAAAAATACGGCTACACAGAGGATTCCCTAACAACTCCTGTAAAGCCAAAATCTGGGGCCAGTAGTGCCGAATAGCTCGATGGTCAAGTTCTTGCCCCAGATAACTATAATCGGCTTGTTCATTAGCGAGCGGCACCACAAATTCTTGAATTAATTGTTCCGCTAGTAAGTGTAAGGGATAATCATGGCCAAATAGAGCTAATTTTCTTTGCCAAGTCTGATATTGACTGATTTTAAGATTAAGTTTAGTCAGAGTTTTAGCTTGATTAGGATAATTCATATTTTGAATGCGTAATGACACAATGGCTGATTGTAATTTTTCAACCAAAAAATCCGGCCAGTCTAAATCCCACAGCGCTAATAATCGTCTAGCGTCCTGATTGGCCAAATCCACAAAGGCATCTTGCCCGATGGTATAGGTTATGCAATTTGGTAAATCCTGACTATACTCACCAGTTGGATCAAAAATAATATTGGTTAAATCATGCTCCTGTAATTGACTAATAATTTGCTTTAAAGAGGTTGATTTTCCACTACCGGTTTGGCCAACGACTAACAGATGTTGTGCCAGTAAATCGGCGTAAGACGCGCTAACTGGCTGCCCATCAGCTGATTTTCCTAGATAAATTTTTACGTTATTAGATGGTAAGTTCATTATTTTAGCTACTTTTCCACAAATTTAAAAGTTTGACATTGACCTTAGGTCATACTCTATATTAAAGCATGTTGGAGGCGTGTTATGAATCAAAATAATAATTATTCAATTTCTCAATTGGCTCAATTGACTGGTGTTACTACTCGAACACTACGATACTACGACAAAATCAATTTGTTAAAGCCAGAGAAAATTGATCAAAATGGGTATCGACGCTATGCCAAGCCCCAACTTAACACTCTCCAACAAATTTTATACTTTAAAAGCTTAGATTTTAATCTTCAAAAAATTAAAAGTATCTTACAAGATCCGACTTATAACGTGGTACGAGCCCTAGAAATTCAACGCAGGCTTTTAAATCAAGTTATTGAAGAAAAACAACATTTACTGCACAGCATTGACCAATCACTTAAATACTATAAAGGAGAAATAACGATGACCGACCAGGAACAATTTGAAACTTTAAAAAACAGTCTAATGCTACAAAATGACGAACACTATGGGACACAGGCACGAGCGTTATACGGTAATCAAGAATACGAGGCAGTTCAAACGAAAATGGCATCACTCACTCAGACTGACTACCAGTCCTTACAAAAATTAGAAACTAGTATTATCCAAAATCTCGATTTGATGAACGAAAAAGATCTAGCACTAACTCATCCCCTCGCTCAAGATATCTTTCAAGCTCATCAACAGTGGTTAAAAATGATGAATCCGAACTACTCCAGTCAGTATCATTTAGCTATGGCCGATTTGTACGAAGCTGATGAGAGCTTTCAAGCCTACTATGATAGTCGTACCAAAGCTCCTTTAGCTAATTTACTAATTGCTATTATTAGAAATTATGCATAATAAAAAGCGTCCCTAGTTTAATATTAGGAACGCTTTTATTCTTGTTATTCATCGATGGTGATTGGTTTCACTAAAAAATTATCATCAAAGTCACCCGCTAAGGCATGTTCAAAATTCAAAAATGAGGTGGTAATCATGTCATTAAGTGCCTCATTGGTAAACGAACCCAAATGAGGGGTAACGATGACCCGTGGATATAATGATTGCATCCGCCCCACTGTTCCGTCAGCCAGACCGATTTTCTTACCAAAATAAGCTGCTTCGTTTTTAATCACATCAGTGGCAAAGGCTTTAATTTGATGATCTTCAACAGCATCTAAAATTGCCTCTTCATCCGTAATTTCAGCTCGAGACGTATTAACCAAAACCGCACTAGCTTTCATTTGGATGAGCTGTCCTTTTCCAAAAAAATTTTCATTTCCTCCCTTGATATAGGGTATATGCAAAGAAACAATATCTGAACTCTTTAGCAACTCTTTTTGCGTTACGTATGAAACCACATTTGCTAATTCTTGTTTAGGATGACGGTCATATGCAAATACCTGTGCACCAACGCCCTGCCAGAGACGAGCCTCAGCCCGACCAATTTTACCAGTACCGATAATGCCAACTGTCATATTTTGAAATTCAATCGTCAAATAGTTTCCATTAATACGAAAATCGCCTTGAGAAGTATTACGAATAGTATACGGAAGCAAGCGTGATTGCATGATACCTAAACTAAAAGCCAAGTCAGCCACTGCATAGGGCGAATAAGATGGTACATAGGCCACAATCTGTCCATTCTGTTGCGCCTGGTTTAAATCAATGTGATTATAGCCAACCGTCCGCGTGAAGATATAACGGATACCGTAGGCTTTCATCTGATTTAAGTTGTGAGCATCGGCTAAATTATTGGCCCGTAATAACACGCCATCATAACCAGCCGTCAAAACGATATTTTCATGGGTTAAATTGTCAGAGATTAATTTTAATTTGAAATTTTTAGGTTTTAGTTGCTGAAAAAGCTCAATTTCACTGTCTCGAACACCAAAAATAATTATTTTAACCGACATGAAATACGGACCACTTTCTGATTGGATTCCTGACCAATGTGCCTTTTACTGGATGTTTATATCGTCTTTATTTTAAAACTTTTAGAGTGGCGGAAGTGTTAGAAAATGCTAATGAAAAATTAAGATAATACATTATCTAGGTATATAATTAGAGAAAGGAAGATATAAGTAAACATAAACACAGCACTTGATTAGTGCCATCATCACTTCCACTTCGAAAAGAGAAAATTATGTCAAATAAATTAAAGTACTCACTAATTCTTGGGGCAGTGGCTGGTATTTCAGAGTTCTTGCTATCTATTTTTGTATTACAAAAACTAGATAACTTAACGGCCATAATTGTAAACATGATAGCTTTAACTGTAATCGTTCTACTAACCAACTCTATCATTAACAAAATATCACATAATAAAAACGATTAGATTTCAACGTGAAATCTAATCGTTTTCTATCTATCATAATTTCGCTTACCAGAACCACCGACCAATAAAGAAATTAAAAATACCTATCATCAACTTAAATGGTAGCATCATAAACCACCACACCACATATACCATAAAATAAAAGGCACTATAACAAAACGCAATACCAAAGAAAAATAGTAGTATAGCAAGCCCTCCCAATATAAAATCCATAGGCGTTATCTCCTTTATTTTTCTATTCATACAATAAGGAACCTGTCCTTATTAATCTGACCTACTTCTAAAAGTATTTTCTCCCCAGAAAGTGTTTTATCAGAATAGTTTCCTACATTGTAACAAATATCCCTCCTTAAACAAAAAACAGCGATTTCTCGCTGTCACTGTCTACTTTAACAATTCCTGATTCAACTTCGCCACATTTCGCCGAGCCACATACATTGAAATCAACCAAATAATGATATAAACCACCACAAAAATCAATGTATATTGCAGTAAATACCAAAAATTCAATGGGAACCAACCAGCTAGAATAGCCAAGATAGTGTAACCAGTATAGGTTGTTATAAAGTGCCAAACTGTTTGTTTGGTAATACTCCAACTTTCTACTTCGAAAATCATTTGCGCAGTGCTAAATACTACCCCCATCAAGGCCCAAATGACCGCTGATACAGTTATCGCAATTAAATTGTTGGAGAATTGCTCCACAAATTGTGGACTAGATGGATACAAATTGTTGGCTCCATATAACCAAGAAAAAAACAAAGCAGACATAAAGCCGATAAAGGTTCCGGTAATAATGCCAAAGCGAATTATTCGTACATACTTCATAATTTAAAACTCCTTTTAATGGCTTGCATATAACGCCGCGAGGCATAAGTTACCTGCCCATCCGTAAAAATAACCTGATACATCCCAGTTTTTGACAAATCAAATTGCTTTAAATAAAAGCGATTAATAATTTCACTATTGGAAATCTGTAAAAAGCGATGTTCTGGTAAAATTGCGCGCAATTGGTATAAACGTTCCTTTAAACGATAACGCTCAGTTGCAGTTTCGCAGTAGACCAACTTATTTTCAGTGTAAATTCGTTTAATTTTTTGAACAGGTAAATAATGATAAGAGCCATCCTGTTCAATCCGTATTTTTTGACGATCGACCAAGTCTTTTAAATCCTCAAACAGCTCCTGGGTTGCTTGACCATCCTCGCTGGCCCGATAGATAATCATCGGCTTCTGCCCAGCGTCAATTTCTAAATGTACCTCCATCTCACTACTCCTTTCCGTTTATCTATTTATACCGACTTTCCCTTTTTCATGCCAGCAAAAAAAGCTAACCGGTTATCTATGCCTGATAACTGGTTAACTTTGCCAATTCATGATTTTTATAGATGTAAACGCAGATCCAAACCAATGGCTTCGTCATCTTCACTAACCCGTAAAGGTCCCACTAAGAAACGTGTAATCCCAGCTAGCAATACTGTTCCCACTACAACTAACAAAAGAGTAATAACAATGGCAATCAACTGTTGCCCCAGAAGCTCCCAGTGACCATTCACTAGGCCACCCGCATTGCCCAAACTTCTATCAGCAAATACACCGGTTAAAATAGCCCCCAAGGTCCCGCCAATACCATGGATGCCAAAAGCATCTAAGGTATCGTCATAGCCAAAATGACGCTTAATTAAGGTAATGCTATAGATACCAACCACACCAGCGATGGCGCCCATCACAATCGCTGCCCAAGGATGAACAAAACCAGCTGCAGGGGTGATAACCACCAATCCCGACAGACCAGCCGTTACTAGGTCAGCTAGCAACAGATGTCCACGCAATCGATAAGACATCCAAGCTCCGGGTAACAAGGCAGCCGCGGAAGCCAGCCAAGTGTTCATTAGGGCTAGAATTGCCTGATCATTGGCAGCTAAGGCTGAACCAGCATTAAAGCCAAACCAGCCAAACCACAACAGAAAACCACCAACAAAAATATAGGGCGAATAGATTTTTTCATAACTTTGATCCCGACGTGGACCAACCAAGTAAGCTAACACCAATCCAGTCACCCCACTGGAAATATGAACAACCGTTCCGCCAGCAAAGTCGATTGCTCCTAACTTAGCCAGAAAACCATTATCCCAAACCATGTGGGCTAACGGTGAATACACCACCAAAAGCCAGAGGCTGATAAAAACAATCAAAGCACGCAAGCGCACCCGACCAATCACCGAACCAATAATAATGATAACCGTGATGATGGGAAACATTCCCTGAAAGATAGCAAACAAACCGTCTGGAATGGTCAAGCCCCGCGTCGAATGACTAAAGGAAATTTGATTTAAACCCCAGAATTTCAAATTGCCAAGCCAGTCATTACCGCCACCAAAGGCTAGGGTGTAACCCAGTAAAAACCAGATAATTGAAGCAACTCCCATCAAAATTAAGGATGTACCAATTGTATGTAAGCGATTCTTAGGACCACCTAAACCGGCATAAAACAGCGCCAATCCCGGCGACATTATCCAGACTAGCAAAGCCGAAATCAAGACCCAAGTTATGCTACCACTATCCATGTTATCCCACCTCATTTATTTAATAAAAAAAGCATACCAATAGTGAAATGGTCTGCTTAATTTTATGGTAGGTTTCTTAACATGCAATAATAAAAATGTTAGATTAGATAACATTATAACTGTTATTCAGGTACCCGCACTAGGTCATCGGCGACTAAGCGCTCAGCGATTTCCACAGTATTCCAAGCCGCCCCCTTGAGCAAGTTATCCGAAACAACCCACAAGTGGAAAGCCCCTGGATTTTCGCGGTCAGGACGAATCCGGCCCACAAAGGTTTCGCGTTTTCCTTCGGCTGTCAAAGGCTGAGGATAGACTTGGTGGTCCGGATCATCTTGCAAAACAACTCCTTCGCCGGCTGCAATCGCTGCCTTAATGTCATCTGTAGTCGCCTTATCATCAGCGACTTCAAAGTAAACCGACTCACCGTGGGAAATTGGGACTGGTACTCGAACACAGGTAGCCGTAACCTTCAAGTCTTCGGCATCCATGTCATTTAGCATGATTTTTTTAGTTTCATGAATCATTTTCCACTCTTCGTGGGTATAACCATCATCTTCAAAAACATCAATCTGGGGGAGCAAATTAAAGGCCAAAGGATAATGCTCTTTATCACTACCAGTTGGTAGGATAGTTGACTGCATTTCTTTCCCGTTCAAATAATCTTGCGCCTGCTGGAAGAATTCATTCAAAGCCGATTGTCCAGCACCAGAAGCAGCTTGATAAGTTGACACCACGATTTGCTTCAAACCAAACTTATCCAAAACAGGCTTTAATGCTACGACCATCTGAATTGTCGAACAGTTAGGATTGGCAATGATTCCATGATGATTTTTCAACTGATCAGCGTTAACTTCTGGTACGACCAAGGGAACGGTTGGGTCCATGCGAAAGGCGCTGGTGTTATCAACACAGACAGCACCTCGCTTCACGGCTTCTGGTAACAAACGCTTAGAAACCCCACCCCCGGCAGAAGCCAATACTAAATCAACCCCGTCAAAAGCTTCTGGAGTCGCTTCTTCAATCGTGATCGGCTGTCCTTTAAAGTCGACTGTTTTACCAGCTGAACGGCTAGATGCTAACAACTTTAGTGATTTTACTGGCACCGTGGAATGGGCTAATTGATCAATTAAACGGGTTCCCACAGCTCCTGTTGCCCCTAAAATAGCCACATTATATGATTTCATGATTTCATTCCTTTCCCGGCACTAGCTTACCTTGTGCCTGTGCTTGTTTAATCTGTTCAACGGCTTTATGTAATGCATCCAAAGATGAAGCGTAGGACAAACGTACATATCCTTGACCACCTTTACCAAAGGCCGATCCCGGAATCACCCCAACTTTAGCCTGATAAGCCAATTGAAGGGCAAAATCAGTATCATCTTGATTAAAGATGGCTGGAATTTTGACAAAGAGGTAAAAGGCCCCTTCTGGTAAAACAACTGCAAAACCTAAGTCAGTCAAGGCCTGCGCTAAATAATCTCGCCGTTCCCGATAAATTTCACGCATAGCCAAGAAATCACAGCTTCCATGGGCAAAAGCCTCAGTGGCCGCGGCTTGGTCAATGCTGGATGGACAAGTAACCATAAAAGCATGGACCTTGGTTAATTGGGTAATAAATTCCCGAGGACCAGCCACAAAACCAATTCGCCAGCCAGTCATGGCATAGGATTTGGATACGCCCGAGATATAAATTGTTTGCTCAGGTAGTAGTTGAGCAATGGAATGATGCTCCGCTTGATATACTAAATCGCTATAAATTTCATCAGAAAGGACAAAGATAGCATGATTCTTAATGACAGCAGCTAACGCTTGTACTTCTTGGTCAGTTAAGGCAACCCCAGTCGGATTGTTAGGATAGCAAAGTAGCACCGCCTTAACGGCGTCACCATGCTCTACTAGAGCTGCTTCTAGAGCTTCAGCAGTTAGCTTAAAGCCAGTTAAAGAAGTATCAATTTCAACAACTTGTCCGCCCAACATCGTCACAATCGGCTCGTATAACCCAAAGACCGGTGTAGGAATAATAATCTTATCACCGGGATTAATAAGGGTCTCAAAAATGGCATAAATAGCCTCGGTAGCACCAACCGTGGCAATAATCTCGCCCTGAGCATCATAATTTAGCTGATGAAACTCTTTTAAATAAGATTGAATCGCCTGACGCAAGGCCAAGGTTCCCGGTTGCGCCGTGTAGTGAGACTGGTTAGTCTCAATCGCCTTAACGGCCGCAACTTTAATGTGCTCAGGCGTATCCAAATCAGGTTCGCCCAATGTTAACTTGATTAAACCTTCAATACTAGATACTTTTTGGTCAAAACTACGAATACTGGAAGGTTGAACCAAATCGAGGCGCTGATTATAGGTTTGTTTTAATTTATCTGATAAGCCTGGCATCTGATACTCCTTCTACAAAATTTTTTCTAAGCCGATGGTTAATTGATCTAATTGATCAACTTTATTAATGGCAAGTTTTACCCCTTGCATAAAGGAAGCCCGATCAAAACTGTCTTGACGAATAGTCAGTCCTTCACCAGGTCCACCAAAGAGAACCTCTTCATGGGCAATATAGCCGGGCAAACGAACTGCGTGCACACGAATCCCATGATAATCGCCACCCCGAACGCCTGCTAAGGTTTCTTTTGAGTGACCCTGTTCATGTTCTGGGCGTACTTCATCAATCATCTTAGCCGTCATTAAGGCTGTTCCCGAAGGGGCATCCTTTTTATCCTCATGGTGCATTTCAATAATTTCAACATCAGGAAAATACTGGGCCGCTTTTTGCGCAAATTGCATCAATAACACGGCTGAAAGGCCAAAATTAGGGGCAATTAGACCACCCAAACCTTGTTTTTGGCTCATCTCAATCAATTCCTGTTCTTGCCCATCAGATAAACCAGTCGTCCCCACTACCGGATGCAAACCATGTTCAATGGCAAAGCGAGTATTTTGATAAACCGCACTGGGGGTCGTAAAATCTAACCAAATATCAGCATCCAGCTTAATTTGATCTAGTTGATTAAAGACGGCGACATCCTCAGCTAAACCATAACTAGCAGCACCTTGGTCAGCACTGGGAGAATAAACGCCAACTAAATCAAATTCCGGCGTATCAGCAATCATCTTGAGTGCTTTTTGCCCCATGGAACCTTTAAATCCAGCTAAAATTATTTTTGCCATTAATTTAACTCCTTTAGGGTGTGTTGCAAGGCATCCGGTGCCAAGCCTAACTTGGTAGCCAAAATCGCCTTTTCTTCATCATCCAAAGGTAAAATTGGTAACCGCGGCGCACCAACTTGGTACCCTTGGGCAGTCAAAATCGCCTTAACTGGGGCTGGTGAAGAGTACATAAACAAAGCTGCCATCTTGGGGGTTAACTCACTTTGTAAGCGACCGGCTTGTTGGTAATCACCTTGATACAAGACATCATACATCTGCCGCATTTTAGGACCATAGACATGAGAAGCCACCGAGATAATCCCCTTAGCCCCAATAATTTTGGCAAACAAGGCTTGCTCATCTTCTCCACTATAGATCAAAAAGTCAGCTGGTGCATTTTGCACTAAGTATTCTAAATCTGGCATATTGGTACATTGTTTTACACCGACGATATTTGGATTTTGGGCTAAGGTTAAAATAGTCTCATTAGCCATTGTAACCCCAGTCCGACCGGGAATATTATACATAATCACCGGCATGTCACCCTGATCAGCCACTGTCGAAAAATGAGCGATCATCCGCCGCTGATCGGGCTTATTGTAGTAAGGTACGACAACCAGCGCTGCGTTAATCCCCTCAATTTCACTAACTTCCTGAGTCAAACTAATCGTTTCAGCAGTATTATTACTGCCAGTTCCAGCCACAATTGGCACCCTTCCAGCCACAATCTTAGCAAAACGACTATATAATGCCAACTTTTCATCGTGAGATAAAGTTGGTGTTTCACCAGTGGTACCGCCAATAATAAAACCACGGTGCCCTTCTTGTAAGTATCGTTCCGTCAATTGTGCCAAAGTATCGTAGTCAATTTGATCATTTTGGTCAAACGGCGTGATAATCGCGGTCATTAAATCAGCTTCTTCAAACATGGCAGGTCTCCTCTTATTTCTCTTGCATCCGATATTCTAAGAAATCAACAATTGCTTTAACACCAGGTTCAATGGCATCCTCGTTTGGGTTTAACTTAGCCGAATGAAGGGGGTGTTCATCCCCAACCCCAAGCCAGAACATCGTTCCTGGAATTTTAGAAAGTAAGTAACCAAAATCTTCACCGGTCATCGCTGGTTCAGTAATGGTAAATTGACTGGCATGCTGCTTTTCCATATAGTCGATGAAGTTTTCAGTGAGTTTCGGATCATTTTCAACTGGTAAATAACCACCCTGAATGAAGTTCAAGTTGACCTCACAATTGTAACTACGGGCGATTCCGGCCGCAACATCTCGAATTCGCTCATCAATTTGTTCGATGGTTGTTTGCTTTAAGCCTCGAATGGTTCCTTCAAGATGGGCCCGTCCAGCAATGACATTACGAATGGTACCGGCTTCAAACATCCCAAAAGTCACTACACCACTATGAATCGGATCTAAACTACGAGAAATGATGGTTTGAATCTGATTAATAAATTGAGAAGCAGCTACAATCATATCATTGGCATTTTGTGGAAAGGCAGCATGACCACCCTTCCCCACAAAATCAACATCAATTTCAGTTGTCCCAGCAAATAAAGTTCCTAAACGACAACCAATCTGTCCAGCCGGCAAGTCCGGTGTATCATGCAAGCCATAAAATTCATCAGGCCGCCATTGACCTTCAAAAACGCCATCTTCGTATGCTAACAAACCACCATTTTCACTTTCTTCAGCCGGTTGGAAGAAAAAGACCATATTATCCTGCGGTTGATTTTGGGCAAAATAACTCAAAACCGCCAAAGCCACCGTCATATGAATATCGTGACCACAGGCATGCATCACCCCTGGGTGCTTTGACTCAAAAGGTAATCCAGTTTCTTCTTGAACTGGAAGAGCGTCAATATCAGTTCGATAGCCAATCGTCCGCTTAGGATTAACTCCATCAATATGAACTAAAAGAGCCGTCGGTAGTTCTTCAACTTCACGAATCGTTAAATGTTCTTGGTCAAACCCTTGAATAACTTCCTTTATATAGGTATGAGTTTGAAACTCATTTAAAGCTAGTTCAGGAATTTGGTGCAAGTGGCGCCGGATTTGAATTAAATCAGCAGTTTTTAGCATGCAATTATCACAACTTTCTTAAATCATCCTCAAGACCGGTCTTGGACTGTGTCTTACCATCGACATCCTTCACCTTGCGGGCTGGACTTCCAGCTACCACGGTATAAGGCGCCACATCTTCGGTAACGATGGCACCGGCAGCGACAACGGCACCCTTACCGACATGTACTCCTTCAATTACTACCGCATTGGCACCAACCAAGACGTCATCATCAATGCGAACTGGTTCGGCTGAAGCTGGTTCAATTACCCCCGCCAAAACTGCACCAGCGCCAATATGGGCATGTTGGCCCACAATGGCACGGCCACCCATGACCACACCCATGTCAATCATTGAGTTGGCGCCAATTTCACAACCAATGTTAATAGTCGCCCCCATCATAATCACAGCGTTATCACCAATCACGACTTGATCACGAATGACTGCTCCGGGTTCAATTCGAGCATTAATACCTTTTAGGTCTAGCAAAGGCACGGCTGAATTACGGGCATCGTTTTCGATTTGATAATCAGCGATGTCCTTATTTTCTAACAATGGCGCCACGTCAGCCCAATCACCAAAGACGGTCGCAAAGTCGTTTCCACCGAACACCTTGACATTTTTAGGGAAATCAACTTGTTTCAAGTCTCCTTTAAGATACACCTTAACTGGGGTCTTTTTCTTTGCCGAACCGATGTAATTAATAATTTCTTGTGCGTTCAATTCAACCATGGATAAGCTCCTCTATTCTTTCATTCACACTCATTAAGATAATTGCTGACCATTCAAGCCAAAATCTAATCGTTCCAAATCGGCCGGGGTTTCCCGCCGCGTGACCAAAGTTGCTTGGCCATTTTCAACGAAAACGATGGCTGGTTTAGGATTCAAATTGTAATTAGAAGCCATCGAGTAACCATAAGCACCTGTATCAAACATGACTAAAATGTCACCGGGCTGGGTTTCAGGTAAGGCTTGTTCTTGAATCAAGATATCACCCGATTCACAATATTTACCGGCAATGTGTACCGTTTCAACTGCTGGTGCAGCTGGACGGTTAGCAACAGCGGCTTCATATTGAGCGTCATAAAGAGCGGGCCGGATGTTATCACCCATACCACCATCGACGGCTAGATAAGAACGAATTCCTTCGACATCTTTACGAGAACCAATCGTATATAGGCTGTATCCCGCTGGTCCGGCAATCGAACGACCCGGTTCAATCCAGACAGCTGGCGTTTTCAAGCCAGCCTGTTGACTTTCTTGCTTGATAGTCTTGATGATAATATCAACGAACTGCTCAGGTTTTAGTGGTCGATCAGCCTGGGTGTAACGAATACCAAAGCCACCACCCACGTTGATCACTTCGGCCTCATAGTCAAAGCGCTTTTTCCAATCGGCTGCTAAGTCAACTAATTTCTTACCAGCTCCTTCAAAACCAGCTAGTTCGAAAATTTGAGAACCGATATGAGCATGAACCCCTAGCATATGCATTCGTGGTTCTTGCAAAACGCGTTGCAAGGCCTGGTCAGCTTGACCCGTACCTAAATCAAAACCAAATTTACTATCAATTTGTCCAGTCTGAATATATTCGTGGGTATGCGCTGAAATCCCGGGGGTGACTCGGAGCAAAACATTGATTTCAGCCTGTGACTTTTCCAGAATATCACTTAGTAAATCAATCTCATGGAAATTATCTAAGGCAATCACGCCTAATCCCTGGTCAACGGCCAATTGCAATTCCTCTCGGGACTTGTTGTTACCATGAAAGGTCATTTTACTGGCTGGAAAACCAGCATGCAGAGCCATGCTGATTTCACCAGCTGACACAACATCGACATGGCAGTCCATCTCATGAACTAATTGGTACATGGCCGTGTTCGCAAAGGCCTTGCTAGCATAGCAAACAGCATAGTCAACATCATTATTTTTAAAAACTTCCTGAAAATGCTGAATCTGACTCTTAATTTGGCTAACATCATATACCACCAAGGGAGTACCATACTCATGGGCTAAATCAACGGCATCACAGCCACCAATCGTCAAATGACCAGCTGCGTTAATTTGGGATGGGCTAATATGTTCATTCATTATTTATCCAACCTAACTTTAATTTTTCAAATAAAAAAGGATTCCTTCGCACAAAGGGCACACCCTCATACAAAAGAATCCAATCATGACGTCTAGTTATTATCGGTTTCCATTGTCGAAAGCGCCCCACAAGAATTTACTTGTGACAGTTCGCAGCCTCTTAAGCTACGCCCCAGCCTACCGACTACTGTGATAGTTGATAAACTTCGGCAACCTTGCTGTTCGGTTAACGTCACCGCCCTCACAGGGACTTAGTTAACCTAGTAGTCTTAGTTGCAACCTCTTCGATCATTAAAATCTTAGAATATTTTAATTGATTCGTCAAGTCCTAAATCAAAATACTACTTTTTTAATTTTTATTCATATAGTCGCCTTAAATAATACCCGTTTATTAGAAAATCCTTGTTGCATCTATGTAAAATACTGTTAAAATTCAAATTAATCAATCTGTAAGCAAATAATTGGAAGGTATTGGGCATGAAAAAAGTTGTCAAATTTGGCGGAAGTTCACTAGCTGACGGCCGTCAATATCAAAAAGTCGTTGATATTATTAAGAGCGATTCTCAACGCAAAGTGGTGGTAGTTTCCGCTCCAGGAAAGCGTTTTGACGATGATATCAAGGTTACTGATTTACTAATCCAATACGCCCAAGAAAGTCAGCAAGCCGGCCCTCAGACAGCTCAAACAGAAATTATTGCCCGCTATCAAGCTATTAGTGATTATTTCCAACTTGATGCGGCAACCTTTGTCCCCATTCTAGATACCATCCTAGCCCTACCTGACCAAAAATTCATTGACTCAGATTACCGCCTAGCCTATTTTAAGGCACATGGTGAAAAATTAAACGCCATGCTAATGGCCATGGTTCTGCAAAAATTAGGGCTTCCCGCTCGCTTCATTGATCCGGCTCAAGCTGGGTTAATTGTCAGTGATGATGCCAATAGTGCAACGGTTCTACCTGAAACCTATACCAATTTAGCACAACTGAAGTATGAAGAGCAGGATATTTTAGTTTTCCCAGGCTTCTTCGGTATTACCAAAAATGAGCAAATTGCAACTTTTGCCCGTGGCGGTTCGGACATCACCGGATCCATTGTTGCGCGCGGTCTGGGCATCTCTCTTTATGAAAATTTTACCGATGTCTCTTCAATTTACGTGGCTAACCCTAAGATTATTGACAAGCCAGCTCCCATCGCTGAGATGACCTATCGAGAAATGCGGGAATTATCATATGCTGGTTTTTCCGTTTTCAACGATGAAGCGATTATCCCAGCCATTGAGGGTGAGGTCACAATTAACGTCAAAAACACCAATGATCCCCAGGCACCCGGTACCATGATTGTCCCCGAAGACGGCTTCCAGCCCCAGTATCCGATTACTGGGGTCACTAGTTCCAATCATTTTTCCGCTTTGTATTTGCACCGGTATCTCTTAAACCAAGAAGTTGGTCTGACTTTGAAGTTGTTGCAAATCTTTTATAAATACGGCATTTCATATGAACACATGCCATCTGGAATTGATGATTTAACCATTATTTTTGATAACCGACAATTCAATCAAACTACTATTCAGCAATTATGTCAGGAAGTGCAAGACGTCTTACACCCGGATACTTTGAAGTGGATTGACGATTATTCCATTATTATGGTGGTCGGCGAAGGGATGCTTCGTCAAAGCAAAGCTACTAGCGAGGCAATCAATGTTTTGGCCCAAAAAGGGATTCCTGTCAATATGATTAATCAAGGCGCTTCCCAAATTTCAACCATGATTGGTACCAGCCGAGCTGATGCTAATCAAGCCGTCATCGATATTTATCATCACTTTTTTAAAAACAGAAAAGAGGCCTAATAATGGCAGAATTAACCCGTGTTCACGGTTCTGAAAATCAATTTTTCATCCTAGATCAAACTAGTTTAGACCAAGCTTTGTCCGAAGAAGAACTCACACAATTAGCCTTAAATTACTGTCAAAAAGACGCTAACTGGGCCGGTGCAGATGGTGTTTTAGTTATTGAAGCAGCTACCCATCCTGGTCCTATCGGGCGAATGATAGTCGTCAACGCTGATGGTAGCCGAGCTTCCATGTGTGGTAACGGCTTACGCTGTGTTGGGCGTTACCTGGCTGAAAAATATAATCAAACTGAATTCACAGTTGAGACCTCAGCAGCTGATTTACGAGTTAGCCATAAAAAAGATTTAGCCCCTGAAGTCAAAGCTTTTTCAGTTGAAATTTCACCGGTTAGCTATGAACGAACTGCCCTGCCATTTGACAAGTTAGGCAAGGATGAAATTATTAATGAATATTTACCTGAACTTAGTGACCGACTTCTTTTTACAGGACTGGCCGTACCTAATCCACATCTGATCAGCTTTGTAAAGGATGAAGAAGATCTCAGCCAAACTCTAGGTGATTTAGGTCAAAAATTAAATCAAACCAATCCATATTTCCCGGATGGTGTCAATGTTAATTTCGCTAAAATTCTCGGTCCTAATCGTCTTTTTGTACGAACATATGAACGCGGAGTGGGCTTTACTAATGCCTGTGGAACTGGGATGTCAGCGACATCGTTAGCTTTTGCGCAAAACTATCCTGACTTGGTCGATGTTCGACAACCAATCGAAGTCTTTAACCCTGGCGGAATGGTCAAAACGATTGTCCATCCTAATGGCGCACAACAGTGGATTGAACTAATTGGTAACGCTACTTTTACGGCTAAAATAACCCTTGATGAGGCCCTACTTCATTCTAGTCAGTTACAACCAGATCAGCTAAGTATTACATCAACAACCGAAGAAAAAGCTTATCTCAACTTTGTTAATAGTTTAAATCGAAAGTAAAAAGGACGTGCTAATTGCACGTCCTTTTATTGAATATCTTCTTTTTTAATAATTAACGTTGAAAAGGCTGCTAAAATCAGCAAAATACCTGATAAAAAAATCATCCGTGGCATAGAGCCATGCAAGAGTGGTAACAAAACCACACTAAGCAAGGAACCAGCAATTTGTGGAATACATAATTGAGCATTGAAAAGACCCAAATAAGTGCCCATATAGCGATTTGGAATAGCATCAGTCACGAAGGTCAATGGATAAACCGTCAGAGCTGACCAACCAATTCCTACCAAAATAAAGGACAAGGTCATCGTAAATAAAGTATGGGCTAGAAAGATGGATATAAAGCCAAAGCCACCAATCATCAACGTGATTGCTAACGTTTTTACATAATATTTTTTGGCCAATCGCGACAAAAAGATTGTAATTAACACAGTAATTAAGGCATACAGAGCTGACATTAAGCCAAACAAATTGCCACCCTGTTGATAACCAACACTATTCGGATTGGTTGTCCCATAAATATTATCAGCCATTACCCCGGCTCCGTAGACCCACAAGTAACTAAAAGCAAAGTAGGCAAAGAATTGAACCAACGCCATAATCCAAAAAATGCGAGGTGCCTCGGTAAGCAATTTTTTCATGTTCTTAGGTGCAGCCTGTTGTTCCCCGTTTCCATGATACTGGTTAAATTCTTCAGGTGAGTATTCTTTCACATTTTTAATTGTGACCAAACTGCACAAGCTAATCGCAATGGCCGCCAAGTAAAAAGCATAAGCGACCGTATCAGGTACTACGCCTGGCTTGGCCGTGTTAGATATCCCCATGCTAGTCATAATAAAAGGCGCTACGGCAGCAATCAAGATACCAGCATTTAACAGTAAACTCTGAATAGCGTAGGCTTGTCCCTTTTGTCGGCTGTGGACCATATCACCGACTAACATTTTATAGGGTTGAACGCAGACATTAGATGCTACCATAAAAATTCCAACAATGGCAGCTGCCACACTCACGGCCATCGCCGCAGGCCAGCCAAATGATCCTGAATTTGGCAATATGATTAAGCTTAAAACCGTTAATATACTACCGATAATTAAATACGGCATCCGACGGCCACCCAAGCTTGGTAGCCAAGTCCGATCAGAATACTTCCCAATCAAAGGCTGAGCAATTAGTCCGGTCAACGATGGAATAATAAAAATAATTCCTAATAATTCAGGTTTGGCGCCAATTGTTTGAAATAGACGTCCCAGTTGTGAACTTTCCAATCCAAAGGCCATCTGCGTTCCAAAGATACCAAAACTCAGAAAAGTTAAATATTTAACCGAACGAATTGGTAATTGATTCGCTGCTTGCTTCTCTTCCGACATGTAATTAATAATCTCCCTTTTAAATTGATAGCGGCGCCTATGCGGTACCGGTTCCGTCAGACCTATCAAAATTACATTGTACCTTTATTCACACAAAAAAGCGACTCGGAAAAATCATTTTTTTGCTAGTTCCTGTTCAAAATTTTGTCGTAATAAATCAAGATTAAAAGATTGATTGGCTAAAGCAGCATCAATATCAATAAATTGGCCGGCCTCATTGACCATATCATCAGTCATAATCAGGCCCACTTGAGTCGCTAGCGGTTTCATCTTCAAACCGGCCAAAACCCAACGCATAGCTTGCATCCCCTGAAAACCCCCATGGGATCCATAAGAAATTAAACTAACTGGCTTATTATGCCATTCAGCATATAGGCTATCTAGAGCATTCTTTAAAACGGCTGGATACCCCCAATTGTATTGAGGATAGAGCATAATAAAACCATCATAGCTTGCGACTAACTTTGCCCATTGTTGAGTACTTTCTAATCGATAATTACCTTTGGCTGGGATTTCAGGTTCATCTAACCAGGGCAGGTTAATATCCGCCAAATCAATTATATCAACTGTAAAGGCCTTTGATTTCAACTGCTTTAGCGCCCACTTCCCAATTGATAAAGATACTCTTTGCGAGCGGTTTGATCCGATAATCAATGCAATTTTTTTCATAGAACTTCTTCTTTCTTGGAATTATTTGAATGATTGACAGCTTAATTGATGTAAATACTGTGTCAAACGCTGCTTCTTGGCGGTTGAAATCATCCCAAAGTTTTGCCAGCGACGATGTTGAAAACCTAGTTGTTTAAGGGTTTTATTCAGGAAAACACCCTGGACGGCATTGCCCATCAGAAATCTCAAATAAAAAGTTGGTGAAGTTGACGTCGTTAGCAAATAACAATGTTTGATGTTGGATAAATTGCCTTTAAGACCTAACTTACCCACAGTATAAGCTTTGTTTTGCTTCATAACTTTGTCAATAAACCCCTTTAACATCCCAGGAATATCATTCCACCATACAGGTGTGATAAATATAATTGTTTTGGCCTTGGTTAGCAAGTTCCAATACTCTTGGATTAAAGGATCAACAGTCTCCCCACTGGAAAATAGACGTAACTCTTCAACCGAATAAATGGGATTAAATTGATCACGATAGAGGTCAATTACCTTTAGGTCAGCACCTTTATTGCGCAAATTATTGCACACTGACCTTAAGATAGCGTGATTAAAGCTATTTGGATAAGGGTGGCAATAGACGATTAAATAACTCATTTAAGATTCCTCCCAGCAAATTCCAATAGGGTCATCCTAACTAAGCTGGAATCATATTGCACTATTCCATGATGAATGAGCAAAGAATACCCCTGAATAAAGGACCAGATTTGGACAAATAATTGCTGATCTGGAATATTTTTTTGATTAACCTGATGAACTAATTGCATAATTTCACTTAAAAAGGCAAAGTTAGCTTCTTTTTGTTGATAAATCCCTAGCAAACTATCATTAAAGAACAAAAAATTCATCACTTGTGGTTCTTGCTCAAATTTTTGATGTAATCTTTGGGCCAAAGTTAATAGTTGATCAAAGGCATCCCCACTCGATTCAGAATGTTCTAATAACTCCTGGTTCATTTTCTGCGATAAAATTAAGGTTATTTCGTGAAAAAGCTCTTCTTTATCACGAAAATTACGATAAAAAGCCCCAGTGGTCAGTCCTGCAGTTTGCATGATTTGCCGTAAAGAAAAATCTTGATAATTGTGGTCAGACAACCAATTTAAAGCGTTGTTAATAATTTTTGTGCGAGTATCTTGCATTTTCTCCCCCATTGATTTTCCCGTTTGGTAACACCGTTATCAAACTAAAAATAACACTATTATCAAAAAAATACAATTTTAAATTCTAACCAACTTATGCTAAGATACGTCTAACTTTATTTTGGAGGCACCTATGCTTAGCTTTCGTCCAGCCCTAATGACTGATTTTCAACGGATTACTACTATTTATAACCAAGCCATTCAGCACGGTAACATCACAGCAGACTTAGTACCAAAAACACCGCAACAGCGCATTTCGGTCCTTGGAAGTCACGTAGATAATGACCACTATCCCCTCCTAGTTCTAGTTGATGATCATGAGGTAATCGGCTATGGTTATCTATCAACTTATAATATTCGTCCTGGTTATCAACAGACTGCCGAAGTCTCCTACTATTTGGATATGGCCTATCGTGGTCAGGGATTAGGAACTAAAATACTAAGAAAGTTATTGGCAATTGCCCAGGATCAAGCCTTTGATAACTTAGTAGCCACAACCTTTTCCGTCAACGCTGCCAGCAATCATCTCCTGCTAAAGCATAACTTTACTTTGTGGGGCGAACTACCCAATATCGCCCGTAATCAGCATGGTGATTTATTAAGCCAGCAGCTCTATGGACTCTATCTAAAATAAAAGGTATCTAGTCAATTAAACTAGATACCTTTTACTTTATAAGATTGCTTGCGCACGACGGTTTAAGCAGGCAAAGAAAATATGTTCATCTTGCTGAATCAAATCCGCTATTTTTCGATGTAAGTCTTCAGCATTAATGTCAGCTACTAACCAGTAATGTCCGTTTTGTTGTAAATCATAATCGGCGAAGGATTGGCGCAAATCCAACTCCGTTCGAATCACATAGTTCCGAATACTACGACGATTATCCAAAACTAATTTTTGATCAAAATTTTGGTACAAATGATTGGCACCCTGTTGCAAATCTAAAATATCTTGCATTAAGGCGTGTGCTGTCGGCAACTTACCAGCCCCTTGTCCGTTAAAACTTAGTTTTCCAATGGTAGTGCCCCGCAGACCAACATAGTTATAGTTATCATGAACACCAGCTTCAATTTCACCAGGCAGATAAAGGGTCGGTTCAATAATAAAACTATAAGTATCTTCCTTACGAAGACTACGCCCTAGTAATTTCACCACCCAGTTGTGTTTCTTAAAAAAAGCAATGTCAGCAGCCGTAATATTACGAATACCAAACTTCAAGAGCTGATCACCAGGTTCAATCACAGTGTTATAGGCAATACCAGCACTAATACATAATTTATTTTCAATGTCAAAACCATCAATATCAGCACTTGGATCCGCTTCAGCATAGCCCAAATCTTGGGCTTCTTTTAAGATATCCTCAAAGGAAGCTCCGGTTTTAGTCATCTGATCTAAGATAAAGTTACTGGTACCGTTGAAAATCCCGTGAATAGAATCAACTTCATCAATGCGCAAAGCCCGTTCTAAATTAATAATCCACGGAATTCCACCACCGACACTGGATTCAAAGTAGAATTTAACCTGATGTTTCTCAGCCATTTGATTAAACAAAACCAAATAGCGAGCGACAACAGCTTTATTGGCCGTTACCACATGTTTCCCATGTTCTAATGCAGCAAGAATCATGGTGCGCGCTGGTTCAATGCCCCCCAATACTTCCACCACAACATCTACCGTCGGATCATCTAAAATTTTTTGATAGTCAGCGGTGTAGTGTGGTTGGTCATTTTCTTTTTCCGGACGTACCCAGACATAGGCAATGTCAATTTGAGCAGTACTTTTACTAACAGGGGCGTCATTGATAATTTCACTAACACCTTGTCCGACCGTTCCATGTCCTAAAATCGCAATTTTCAATCGTTGTTCCTCCGTGTTATCTGACTTTTAAAATGACTTAATCTCAGTTATCTTATCATCATTTTTAAGTCTGTGTTGATAATTCTTTAATAAATACCTCACAAATCACCACAAAATTTAACAGTTAAATCACCGTGTGTATATATTTTAATTAGTGTAAAATTAAGATTATTGTTTTAAATACTAATTTAGGGAGAATTTATTATGAACAAAGGGCGCATTGAAGCCTTCACCGATGCTATGGTGCCAATTATTGTGACTATTATGGTCTTGGAATTTAAAGTCCCCGAGTCCGCTGACATTACGGCTTTGCTACACGAAGGTCCTTACCTGATTTCTTATATGGTGGGTTTCTTGTTTATTGGCGTGGCCTGGTTTAATCATCACTACATGTTTGAACTAGTTAAACATCTTAATCTAAAAATCTACTGGTTAAATAATGTATGGCTCTTTACCATGTCCTTGATTCCAGTTTCGGCGGCTTGGTTGGGCCGTTTCCCCACTCAGGTTGCCCCTGCTTATTTCTATTTAATTATTTTTCTAGCTTGGACAGTGGCCTATTATGGCATTAGTCAAGCATTGCTAGCCGAAATTATTCAAGAGCAGACAGGACGTGAACATTATATCCAGTCAATGTTCATTTATGGTTTACTTAAAAGTCCGATCTTTGGCTTGATTAACATTCTAATTTTTGTCGCTGTCTATTTCTGGCCACCAATCAGCATTACCTTTACAGCCGTTGAATTAATTGTAGTAGCCTTTTCAATTCGTAATTACAATTTCAACATCCAATAATAAAAAGCGAGCCGTTATAACAACGACTCGCTTTTTGATTTAGCTAATTTTTGTTTAGAGATTCGAAGCCGGATAATTACATTGGCAACACCTAACATAAGCATCAATCCATTAATTGACCAAAAGACCCAAGCTGACTCAGACCAGTGAAAATGCTCTAAGACTTCTTTAGTTTTCCCAATCCCATTGAAAGCCCACGCCATGGCCACGTAGAACCAGGCAGTTGCACGCATCGAGAAAATGCGTAACTGTCGTTTATCAACACCGGAAAAACTACCACTTTTCAACATTTTTTTGACCCGTTCACGCTCTAGATATACCTTCAATGGTGGTAATAACCAGTACCATGGGGAAACTTTCGGATATTGACCGGCTGATTCTTTATAGTGGCCAATCACGTCAGTTTGTTCGGATAATTCTAAGCTACCTTGTAAGAGAGGAAAAGAAAACAAAAAGCCTAGAACAATTACGATATTTTGTTGTAACCCACTCATTTTGTTACCCTCTAATTCATGCTTTTTCTTTATCTTACAGCTTTAGGTTCAAATTGGAAGCCTAAAGTAGTGGTAACTCATGTTTACGATAGGCTCGGACTAAAATCAACTGGCCCAGGGTGAAGAAAGCTAATAAAATAAAGACTTCTGGCCAAATATCGATATTATTCAAACTAATTAATTTTTTAAAACCATCGATACTATAAGTCATTGGCAAAAAAGCATTGACTATTTTAAAAAATGAACCCGACAATTCAATTGCGTAAGTACCACCTGAAGAAGAAGTTTGTAACATGGTCAAAAGCAACACCATGAGACTACCGATGCCTGGAATTAATTTGTTTAAGGCCACAATGATGCTACTAAAGGTCGCCGCTACTAATAAGGCAAATGGTACCAGTAGGGTCATTTGATCAATCTGAATCTTAATGAATAGTTGATTAACTAGCAACAAGATGAAGACCTGTAAGCTAGCAATAATAAAAGGAACTAGGAACTCAGTAATCCAATAGCGTCCAAAATCCAGGTGCTTCCGACTCAAGGTTCGCATCACAAATTGATTAATAAAAATACCACCGACAAAAAGTGTTAACGAGAAAATATAAGGTGCCATTGCCGTTCCATTATTTTTAACTGGATGGCGTTCTTCATTTTGTAATTTAATAATCTGGCCCACTCCAGTCGGAATATTTTCCCCTTGCATGGTCGTAAGTATTTTTTGGCCAAGCTGATTATTGTATTCAGTAGTAAATTGAAGCATAGTATTTTTTAGTAATTTACTAGTGGTATAACTTAATCCTTCGGAAGTAATCAAATTAATTGTAGGTGACTGCTGATTTTTAACAAATTGATTTAATTGATCATTAAAATTATCATCAAATTGCACAATGGCATAGACTTTGCCTTGCCTCAAATCTGCATTAGCCTGATTAATATTTTCATTTTCCAATTTAAAAAGATGATGCTCGTTCATTGCTGTTAGCACCGGATTAGCCTGCCTAGTCACCACAGCTACTGGTAATTCGCTAACCTTCCCGTAAGGATCCATTAAAGCCCCTAAAAATAGGCTGGAATAAACCACTGGTATTAAAGACATAAAAAACAATACAATCAATAACTTTAACTTACGCCCCTGTATCATTGTCACACTCCTTGTGCATTTGGATTACTTAATCTATACTTTTGATAATAATATTTGATACTTTTTGTTATCCATAGATATATTATATCCACAGATATAATAAGTCAATAGTTGGGGGAGCGTTTTGAAATTTAGCAAGGGATTTTTACAAACTGCGGCACTAATGGTGATGTTAGCTGAATTACCAGAACATACATATTTAAAATCAGGCGAACTCAGCCATGCCATGGGTGTTTCACACACTTATCTACAAAAAACAGCCAAAAAGCTTAAGGATGCTGGTCTAATCAAGGCCGAAGCTTCTAAAAACGGTGGTTATGCATTAAATCACGCTATTGATGAAATAACCTTTTACGATTTATTTCAAGCCGTCGAAAGCCCCGAAGCTTTCGCTAGTGGCTATGATTTAACCGGTATCCGTAATATGTTTATTTCACCAGCATTAACCGAACACTATGTCCAAATTACCGGTAATATTTTTAAAGATGCGGAAAATGCGCTTAAAAATTCGCTTAAATCACATAAACTCAGTGAAATCGTCCCCTTAGATCAACAGGGAGAGATTTTACAAATTAATTGGCCGGCTCAATTGGCTCAAAGTCAGGAGGAAAGACCCAATGAATAACGAGTTAAAAGCAACCGTAGCTGTTCGTGAAACCCTTCCAACCGTCTTTGGCTACCTTGGCATCGGCCTTGCCTTTGGTATCGTCGCTCGTGCTGCAGGTATTAACTCTCTTTTAGTAACCTTAACTTCCCTAATCACTTACGCGGGCTCAGCTCAATTCATCATGGTGGGCATGTTTGCCACTGGTAACAGCATCTTAGCCATCACCTTGTCTGTTTTTTTAGTAAATGCCCGGATGATTTTAATGAGTATGACCGTTGCGCCGTTGGTTAAGCATGAATCGCTTATAAAAAATGTGATTTTAGGTACCCTCTTAACCGATGAAAGTTTTGCCTTAGCCATGAACAAAAGTAATCTCACCAACCGCCAGTTAAACTTCAGCTGGTTTAATACGGTTAATTTAATTTCTTATGCCACCTGGGTTTGCTCATCACTGATTGGCGCACTAGTTGGCAGCTATATCCAAGATCCTGAAAAATATGGTCTAAGTTTTGCCTTAATTGCCATGTTTATCGGATTACTTTATCTGCAAATTATCAATGACCGGGCTCTACCCCTGCTTTTACAGGCAATTGTAGTCTTACTAGTCTTTGGTCTAGTTTTTGTGGGATTAATTTTCATTCCCAGTCAATTGTTAATCCTTTTGGTTACGATTCTAAGCTGTATTTTAGGGGTGGTGATTAAAAATGCCTTCTTTTAATTTTATTCTAACGACCATTATCATGTGTGGTTTGGTAACCTTCATCTCCCGCGTGGCACCGTTTGTCCTTTTAAAAAGGTTCCAGCTACCAGCTAAAGTAGTTGATTTATTAAGCTTTGTACCGATTGTTATCATGTCCGCCTTATGGTTTGAAAGTCTATTTCACCAAAACATTGGCCATTTACCCAGTCTTGATTACCCTAATTTATTAGCCTCCCTCCCCACCGTAATTAGTGCCATTTTAACCAAAAGCCTAGTCATCATTGTAATTGTGGGTATTGCTTCCCTAGCCCTTATTCAATTTTTAGCACTAAATTAAAAACATCCCGACTAAGTCAGGGTGTTTTTAATTTAGTGGATCTTTTTTCAAAATATGTTGGGCCAAGAGGGGTGAGGATTTAATTAGACAAACCAAATAAGAAATACTACTGAGAGAATAAAGCTCCCAAACCCACCAACCACTTTCACTATCGGTAATTCGAAAAATCACGAATAAATCTTTAAAAATTTCAGCTAACAGTTCACTTGGTAGATCACTCATATTCAGACCATGTTTAATCATGGAGATACTAATTTGAAAAAAAGCAATAACAAGCCAACCATACAAATAATTGACGCCCCCTTTAGAAAATAATTCCTTTTTAGTAATCGGATAGTCGACGCCATCCGCTTGATAAACCAAATTAGTATGTAAATATTTATAGCGAACTTCAAAAGAAGAAGTCTGAAATTTGCCAATAGCGATGGCTATTAGCCCCAGAATAATCGCTAAGGGTAAGTCTTTAAGATGATTGATGGTCGTTAAAAAGACCACTAACCCACCAATTGGTAAGAACAAATATCGTAAACGGGTCACCTGGGCAAATTCAAATTGGTCTTTAATGAAATACCCCAAAACTAAAATAACAATAATAATTTCAACTAACATAATTCTATCCTTTATTTATGATAATATTGAAATGGTTTGACATTGCGATGCGATTAAAAGTAGTCACCACTACTGGGAGAATAAAAGGATTCAAACGGTAAATAATAAATGAAACGGCTTTACTATACCATTGTCTTAACCCTATCAATCATTTCGATTGGTTTCGCCCTATTGGATTTAACTAACATTATTACTATCCAAAAAGAACCACTAGCTTTCATTGATAATAGTATTTTACTATTTTTCTGGTTAGACTATCTGATTCGATTGAGCCGAGCTAAAAATAAATGGTTATTTTTCAAAAATAACATTTTTGACTTATTGGCGATTATTCCTTTTGACAGCCTTTTTGCTATGTTCCGAATTGCCCGAACAGTCCGACTAATGAAGCTTTTCCGAATTATTCGTATTATTGGATTTACCGGAAAATTACGTACTAAAACTAAAAAATTCATCAATACCAATGGTTTTATCTACTTGTTCCTTACGGCCGTAGTATTCATTCTCCTAGGTGCTGGTGTTTACGCACTGGCTGAAAACACTAGCTATGCTAGCTCTCTCTGGTGGGCGATTGCTACCACTACTACCGTCGGTTATGGCGACATTTCTCCGCACACCTATACAGGTAAAATGGTGGCCGTGCTCTTAATGATTGTCGGTATCGGCTTGATTGGTAGTATCACCAGTGTCATTACTTCTTACTTTTTGGATGAACAATATGATCGTGAAAACGATAAAATTGACCAACGTTTAAAAATCATTGAAAACGATTTAGCCGAAATTAAAGCCCTGCTGCACAATCAAGATAAAAAACAATAATAAAATTCCCTACGAGGTTTTCATGTTACGTCCAAAAAAAATTATTTCACAGCAGGCCGATCATCTAATCAGCAGCACTAATTCAACTTTAAATGCTTTTAAACAGTTTCTTTTCGCTCCCAACCTCCTAACCTTTGTTATTTCAGTTGTCGTTGGTAATAGTTTTGGATCAGCCATTAAAGATTTAATCGCCACCTTATCAGGTCTAGTAAACTTTTTATTTGAATGGATTTGGGGTGAGAACCATCCTTTACAATTTAATTTGATTTTAAACCCACTGGCGTCATTTTTTAATAGTTTTATTACCCTCATATTTATTGCGGCCATTGTTTTTTATACCATTCGTTTTATCAACAATTCCTTGATTAAAAGTAAGGAAGCTAAATGGGGTTATGATGAGTCCCATGAAGATGCCTTACATATTCAAGCTTTACAGCGTAAAAATAACACTCTGCAGGCTGAAAATTTAGCGCTACAAAAGCAAATTTTATCCGAACTCCAAGCCCAAAAGCAAGCTACTAGTTCTTCAACTAAAGGATCAGCATGATGAAAGAAAGAATTTATACTATTTTTGCGAAGTTCTATGAATATACCATCATGGCCTTCATGATGGTTTTTGGACTAATTATTTTAGGTTATTTGGGTCTAAGTATTTATGACTTAGGCATGGCTTTATTTGAATTCAAGGGTGATATAGAAATCACTGACATCACTAAAACCGTCTTATCAGCCTTCCTATGCTTCGAGTTTGCCGTTATTATCAAAGAGTATTTTGAAAATAAAGCAGCAATTAATTTTGAAAATTACTTATACGTTGCCGTGACAGCCATGATTCGTTCGATTTTGGTTTATCATGACAATGCAGCTAAGACCATCTCACTGTGTGTCGCTATTTTTATTTTAATGGTGGCCATTATCTTGTATCGGAAATTTTATAAACAGCATTAAAAAGGCGCTCAGATCATATGATCGAGCGTCTTTTTAATGTTCTAGATTTAACCTAATTTAGCTTGAATGGCTGCTAAGGTAACCTCGGCAGTATTTTCAAAGTTCAAATCAGCCTCACTCAAAACTTGAGAATTACCAATTCCTAGCGAAGTTTGACCAGCACCATTAATTGATTGAATGCCAGCAGCTGAATCTTCCAAACCAATTAATTGTTCAGGAGCCAACTTTAACAATTCACCGGCCCGAACAAAGATTTCAGGATCAGGCTTACCGGCATGTAAGCTAGCAGGATCAACTACACCAACAAAGTAATCAGCTAAACCTAACTTTTCAAGAATGAAGGGAGCATTTTTAGAAGCTGAAGCCACACTCATTAGGTAACCATTTGCTTTTAGACTATCCAAGAATGCTTGCATACCAGGCAAAACATCACCAGGGGTTAAAGTTGAAATTAACTGACGGTAGTTATCATTCTTTTCCGCTGCCAAAGTTTCTTTTTGCTCTTGGCTGTACTGATTCTCTAAGTTATCCTCAGCTAAAATCATATTCAAAGAACCCATCCGGTCGATGCCCTTTAAGCGTTCTTGTAAATCATCATTCCAGGTAACACCTAGCTTTTCGGCTAACTGACGCCAAGCCACCGTGTGGAACTTAGCTGTATCAGCTAAGACACCATCCATATCAAACGTAAAACCTTTAATTTCTGAAAACTTGACCATGTTATTTCTCCATTTTAAAAGTCATTGACTGATTCGCAACTAGATGCGCAGGTTGCCCCATTACTTCAACATCCAAATCAGCATTAGCCGTTAGCTGAACGACTGTTGGTGTTTCAACAATGGCAACCTTAACGCCTTGGAACACCTGAGTAAAGGCCAAGTGTGACCAATTTTCTGGTAAGTGAGGATTAATACTGAACTGCCCATCACGTAGATCAACGCCACCAAATTCATTTTGAATCACAGCTAAGGTCTCACCCATTACCCCGGCATGAACACCTTCAGCTGTGGTACCACCTTGGATATCATCGTAATCAGAGCGAATAGCCTGTTGCAAGAATTCTTCAGCTTCATCCATACGATTCAAATGAACATCAATACCGGCAAAGACTGGTCGTGACGTCGTTGATCCGTGGACTGTCCGCGCTTGATAATAATCCGTATTTTTGACAAGCCAATCGGCTGGTAACTGGTAACCCATTTGTTCTAGCAAATGAGCAACACGCTGGTTACCCAGATTGTACATCAACATCAAGAAATCAGCCTGTTTAGCGACCTGATAATCATCGGGTGACTTACCCTCAGCCTTAAGCAAACGATCAATCCGGTGGATATCACCATACTTTTTAGCATAGGCATCAAAATCAATTTCAGAAAGGTTAAAGTAATCTTGGTATTGTGCAAAAACACCATCCGAGCGCTGTTCTAAGCGTAAGTTAGCAGCCACAGCGGCTGCCTTTTGCAACAAATCGGCATCAAAATTATCAGCGGCCGCAATTGCTGCAAAACTAGGCAAAGTTTTCTGGAGATCTAACAACCACCCTAATGACCAAGACAACATAACGTTGGTATAGGCATTGTTTTTAACACCACCCTCTTTGGCCTCTGGATAGGCTTCGTGGTACTCATCTGGTCCCATTACACCGGATAGATCAAAGCGACCGTCATCAGCTTTTTGGACCTTATTCAACCAGAACTTACTAGTTTCCAGTAAGACATTTAAGCCACCTTCGTCTAATAAGCTGGTATCACCAGTAAATTGCGTATAAATCCACAAATCATAAACAATGGCCAAAGACACATGGCGTTGAAGGCGGGAATTATCAGGTTCCCATTCGTTATTAACCGTATTTAAATGAATAACTTGTGACTGTTCATCTCCATATAACCCAGCTTGCCAAGGATACATTGCCCCAGCTTCACCTTCATGGCTAGCATTGGCTTGGGCTGCCGAAAGACGCTTAATACGATATTGCAAAATTGCCCGAGCCGTTCGTGGCTCATTAGCAGCGTAATAAGGAAGGACAAAGAGTTCATCCCAGAAAATATGGCCACGGTAACCCTCACCAGTCAAGCCGCGTGAGCCAACAGAAGCGTCCAAATGCTCATTGGCACGCCATTGGGCTGCTTGATTAAGATGGAAAACATTCATCCGAATCATTAATTGCAAGATGTCACCGTCTGAAGCGATAGTCACATCATCATTATCCCAGAGTTGATTCCACTGTTTAGTGATAAAGTCCTTGACTCCTTGACTTTCGGTATCAACAATAATATCTTTATCTGCCCAAATTTCAGCCCAATAGTCAGCCATATTATTTTGAATACTTACCAAACTATGCTGAGTAATTTCATTTTGCAAAAATGGTACTAAATCAGCAAAAGTTTCACGAGAAGTTGCTATGGCAACGCGCTTGGCCAATTGCACCGGCGTATTAGCAAGAGTTTTTACAAGAACTTCTTCCACAAATTTTTGATCAACGACCTTGGCTATAACTGGTAAACTAACACCGGCATATTCCACTTGGGTATCTACTGCCAAGCCAATTTGAATACCGGATTGCTTGGTTTCCACCAAAACCGTCTTAGTACTTGGATTAACCTCTTGGACATCAAATTGATGTGATTCAAAAGCACGGTAGCGCTCAACGTTTTGGGTCTCAACTGTTGTATCAACAATGCTACTTAGTTGAATTTCAGCATCAAAATCAGCTGTTACACTGGCATTAATGGCCAGCATATGCCAGTTAATTGGGTCGATAAATTTAGCAGAGGTTAAAGTAACCAAACCTTGATCATGTTGGAAAACAAAGATTTCTTCTAAAATACCACTCTTAAAATTCAATTTACTTGAACGCTTAACGAGGTCCAAGTTAGCCAAAGCTGTGCCATTGACTGTTACTTCTAATAATTGAGGATTAGGTAAATTAACCATATCCTCATTAATAACATCACGCCCTGCTACTGGAGTAGAGGTTTGATTAAAAATTCCGGCGGCATACAGCCCTGGATAATGATTATCCGAATAAGTCGACCAGATTGGCGCTCCACGCCATCCTAAAAAACCATTTCCCAAAGACAGCAATGATTCCTGTCCATATGACTTTTTCCCTGTTTGCAAGTCATCATAACGTAGTTGCCAATTTTTCGAATTCATGTTCGATATCCTTCCTCTGCTAATCATCATCAAAATATCCGCTGATTAACGTATAACAAGCACGCAGTCTCCCGCGTGCTTGTCAGTACTAAACTACTTTTCTTCTGCTACCGCTTCCTTGAAGACATTTTTCTTTGCAACAGGGGCCTTAACGCTTTGAGTATCGCTATCCTTAAATCCGAAGAAATAAACCATAGCAAATGACACAATAATCGTAGCTACTGCAGCTAAGCAGAAAATCCATAGGTTGTTAGGGTTATCCTTAGCCGAAGCAAAGGATGGGAACCCAATTAGGGAACCAGTGAAGCCATACATATGCAAGTTAAGCATACCAGCAATTAAGCCACCAACAGCCCCACCGACGTTGGACATCCAAAATACACGACCGTACTTCAAGTTAATTCCATAAACCGCAGGTTCAGTAATTCCAGCAAAGGCTGACAAAGCTGAACTTCCAGCCAATCCCTTTAAACTGGCAACCTTAGTCTTAAAGGCCACTGCCAAAGCACCTGCACCTTGAGCAATCATAGTGAAGTTAATCAAGGCGTTCAAGTTAGATTGACCATGTTGGGCAATCTCTTGGGCAACCAATGGCACAACCATCCAGTGCAAACCAAAGATAACCAACACCTGATAAAGGCCACCAATCAACAAACCTGAAATAGCGTAGTTAAACTGTAACAACTGGTTAATCAAGAATGATATTGCCGCTGAAATAGCGATAATCGCTGGTCCCATTACAACTAAGACCACTGAACCAACAATGAAAATGGTAAACAATGGTTGGAAAATTGACCGAATTGAAGCTGGCAAGTGATCCTTCAACCAGTTACCAACCGGACGAGCTAACCAGGCCGCAAAGATAACTGGGAAAATTGAATAAGCATATGATGGGATTGAAATTGGTAGGCCAAAGAAGTTGGCGTTTAAACTAATTCCCATAAAATGTTCAACATGTTTCACATTAACAAAGGCAGCCATTTCCGGTTTTACCAAGAAGGCTCCAATGGCCGCAACGACCAATGGATCAGAACGGAGCTGTTTAGCGGCCGTAAACCCAACTAAGATTGGTAGGAAATAAAACGGTGCCATGGCCATTGACTGAATAATGACATAGGTATCTGACTTTGCTGAAATCCAACCAAGCAAACTTGGTTCAGACAAAATGGCCAAGAAACCATTCAACATACCACCAGCAGCCAATAATCCAATAACTGGAATCATTGAACCGGTAATAGTACCAATCAGAGTTTGGAATCCTTTTTTAATAAGGTCGAGGAAACTAGTTGGTCCTTCTGACTTAGGGGCGGCACTGGTAGCCGCCTCTTGAGCATCATCACCAGCTGCGTCAGTACCCAATTGCTTAATCACACAATCATAAACATCAGCAACCGCTGGTCCAATAACAACCTGATACTGGCCTAAACCGCTGTTATACACGGCCCCGGCCACACCATCCAAAGCCTGAATTGCCTCAGTATTAGCCTTCTTCTCGTCGTGTAGGTAAAAACGCAATCGAGTAATACAATGAATCACTTTTTCAATATTTTCGGGGCCACCACCAAGTTCAATAATCTTGCTAGCTAACGCATCATAATTTTGCTTTGCCATAACTTTCCTACTCCAGTATTAAAGTGTTGCGACTGCTTCGCCAGCCGCTTTTTGACCCAAATCAATTGCTAAGGGACTGTCCTGACCACCACTAGTTACCACTACCATAGTAGTCTTCTCTAATCCAGCCGCTTCAACCTGAGCCCAGTCAACTGTCCCAATCTTATCTCCGGCTGTAACCGTATCCCCAGCTTTAACACCACTAGTGAAAGGTTTTCCTTCCAAGTTGACCGTATCAATGCCGACATGCAACAAAATCTCTGCGCCATCACCGGTCTTAAAACCAAAGGCGTGCCCCTGAACCATTACTACTTCACCAGATACCGGGGCGTAGATACCTTCTTGGGCATCAGGATTGACCGCAAAGCCATCCCCCATCATCTTCTGTGAAAAAACTGGATCACTAACTGATGATAGTTCAATTACTTCACCTGAAACTGGTGCGTAGAGCTTCTTATCAAGCTCTTTTGATTTCCCAAACCCAAACATATGGTTCCTCCTTGTTAGCTACACTCATATTTACAACTAACATGATAGCACATATCCATCTAATTGAAAACGTTTTCATTGTTTGTATTTCAATTTTTCTTTTCTGTGAAAAAAATTACATATTGATTTTGTCACCCAACTCTGCTTCCACTAATTCCTTAACTTGGTCATTAGTTTGCAAAGCCAAAGCTTTTTGAACCAAATGCTTCAAGGATTCCGTCTCCAACTTCTTAATCAAAGAACGAGTCTGCAAAATTGATGGGGCACTCATTGAGAACTCATCCAAGCCCATACCAACTAATAAAGGAATCGCAATGCTATCACCGGCCATTTCTCCACACATAGCCACGAACTTACCTTCAACATGGGCAGCTTGGATAACCGTATTAATCAAACGTAAGATTGCTGGGTTATAAGGTTGGTAAAGATATGAAACACGGTCATTACCACGATCAGCAGCCATGGTATAACCAATTAAATCGTTAGTTCCAATCGAGAAAAAATCCACTTCTTTAGCAAACTGATCAGCCATAACAGCAGCCGCTGGAATTTCAATCATGATCCCCAACTTGATGTTCCCCATTGGGACACCTTGATCAGCCAACTTAGCACGCTCTTCTTCATAAATGGCCTTAGCTTGTTGGAATTCAGTGAGGGTGGCCACCATTGGAAACATAATCCACAAGTTTCCAAAAGCTGAGGCGCGAATCAAGGCGCGCAATTGCGTCCGGAAAATTTCATCTTGATCCAAAGAAATTCGGATGGCACGGTAACCCAAGAATGGGTTTTCTTCTTCAGGGAGTTTCCAGTAACTTAGGTGTTTATCCCCACCAATATCCATGGTACGAACGGTAACAGGCTTACCAACCATCTTTTCCAAAACAGCCTTATAAGCTTCAAACTGTTCATCTTCGGTTGGCATATGGTCTGATTCCATATACAAGAATTCAGTTCGGTACAAACCAACTCCTTCAGCACCATTATCCAAAACAGCTTCCATATCCTTAGGAGCACCAATGTTAGCACCAACCACAAAGTTTTTACCGTCAGCTGAAACCGAATGTTCTGTCTTTAGCTTAGCCCATTCAACCTTTTGAGCAGCAAAGACCTCGGCTTTTTCTTTATAGGTAGCCAAAGTTTGCTCATCTGGATTAACCACAACATGTCCAGTAAAACCATCCAAAACGACTAAATCGCCATCTTTAACTTGGCTAGTAGCCACGTCGGTCCCAACCACAGCAGGAATTTCCAAAGTTCGCGCCATAATAGAAGCATGGGCTGTTCGACCACCCAAATCAGAAAGAATTCCCTTAACAAACTGACGATCCAACTGAGCAGTATCTGAAGGAGTCAAATCCTGGGTTACCAAAACCACATCTTCATCAATCAAAGCTGGGTTAGGAATGTTCACGCCCAGCAAATGAGACAAAATTCGTTGCGTAACATCACGAATATCAGCTGCACGTTCCTTCATATAATCGTTGGTACCCGCCATCGCCTCAAACATGCTAGTATAAGCATCCGTCACTTCTGTTAGGGCTTGCTCGGCATTAACTGATTCGTCGACAATTCGCTTTTTAACGGCCGCTGACATTTCTGGATCAGCCACAACCATCAAATGAGCTTCAAAGACCTGGGCTTCAGATTCGCCCAAATTTTTACTAGCCTTGGCCTTGATATGTTCCAAATCTGTCGTTGACGCAGCCAAAGCGGCATCAAAACGAGCCTGTTCAGCCTCCACATCCGTAATACTGTGCACATCAAAACTCAAATCTGGTGCTACCAGCAAATATGCCTTGGCAATCGCAATCCCATTACTAGCTGCAATCCCTTGAAAACTCTTTGTCATTTTTCCAACCATTTTCCTTTATTTTTTAGTCCAACCATTTTTTTCAAGGCATGCTTCAATGATGTTTACAACTCATAATGAGATATTTTCAAAAGCATCGTAAATTTTTGTGTTGAAAAAAATTTTCGTCCTTAATTTTTAGTTTAGCAAAGCGCTTACAAAATGACAACCATAGTGTTCAAAGCAATTATTAATCTGTTAAAAATATGAGGTACCCTACTAACAATAATTTAGATTAATTCTAATTTAGGGTAGAATTTTAGTTGCGTTTGTTGTAATTTTATAGATAGATAAACAAATAATTTTGAGGAGAATTAACAATGTCCATTAATCCAAGTAGAGCACAAGATGTATGGAAAGATATCGGCGAACACGTCCAATTTACAGTTTTGAAGTTTAAGGATATAAACCCTCAAACTCTCCGAGAAGCTATGGAAGAATTTGCAGATCGGTCGCAAGCTATTATCCGTTCCATGCGGATTAGAGAGGCCGGTTTGTCGGCAAATTCTGGCATTAAAGTCGCTTTCGGCTTTAGCAGCAATGCTTGGGATATTCTGTTCCCTGATACGCCTAAGCCCAAAGAATTAGAAACCTTCACCGGGATCGATGGCCCTAGCCTTAACGAACCCGAGATAGATGCTAAATATAGTATGCCTAGTACTGAAGGTGACCTCTTCTTCCATATCCGTGATAGTGGTGAGGCTCAAGTTTATGAAGTTCAAACTCAGTTCATGAAATTCTTACGGGAATATACTGAAGTAGTTGGTTCTACCAAGGGCTTCCGGTACTTTGAAGGCCGGGCAATTATTGGCTTTATTGATGGTACCGAAGCGCCAGCCATTGAGGATGCTGCTGATTACGCCCTTATTGGTGATGAAGACCCCGATTACATCAATGGTTCTTACGCCTTTGCTCAAAAGTGGCGCCATGATATGGATTTTTGGAACCATATGAAGACTGAAAATCAAGAAAAAGCAGTTGGTCGTGAAAAGTTTTCTGATTTAGAATTAGAGGATGAAGATAAGTACAAAAACGCCCACAACGTTGCTTCTAAATCAACTTCACCTGAAGGTGAAGAACAAAAAATCATCCGAATGAATGTTCCCTACTCAGATTCCGCTACTGGCAATACCGGCACTTACTTTATGGGTTATGCTCGTCATTGGAAAGTTACTGAGGATATGTTACTGAATATGATTAAGCAAAACGACTTTTTGCTTACCTTTTCAACCATCCTATCTGGTCAACTTTTCTTCATCCCTTCACGTGATACATTAGCAAAGATTGCTGATGGTGAATTAGATTAACTATAAAAAGAAAAAGAACAACTACCTAAAGGTAGTTGTTCTTTTTCTTTTTTAGTCATCAGTTTAAACTGTCAAATCCTTGTTGTAAATCAGCCAACAAATCATCACTATCTTCAACCCCAACTGATAAACGAATTAATTCATCTTTAATACCGTTTTGCAAGCGAACATCACGCGGAATCGCACCATGGGTCATTTTAGCAGGAATTTCAATCAAACTTTCCAAAGCCCCTAAGCTCTCAGCCAAAGTGATAATTTGCAGATTCTCCACAAATCGTTCAGGGTCTAATCCTGGCCGTAATTCAAAGGATAGCATGGCACCAAAACCTCGCATCTGCTTTTTAGCAACCTCATAGTCTTGATTTTCTGGATCCCCTGGATAATAAACTTTAGCCACCATCGGATGCTGCTTTAAATACTCAAAGACAACTTCGATATTCTTTAGGTGAGCTTGCATCCTCAAAGCTAGCGTTTTCATTCCGCGTTGCAACAACCAACTCTCTTGTGGCGCTAAAATGCTGCCAATTGCGTTTTGTAAGTAACCAATCTGCTCCCCTAAATGTTTATCTTTAGTAACTACTAAGCCACCAATCAAGTCACTGTGTCCGCCCAAATATTTAGAAGCACTATGTAAAACAATATCAACACCGTCATCTAGAGGACGTTGAATATAAGGAGAAGCAAAGGTATTGTCAATGATACTAATCAACTGATGAGACTGTGCTAACTGTGCCACAGCAGCAATATCAGTCACACGTAAAAGTGGATTAGTTGGTGTTTCCAAATATATTGCTTTAGTTGTTGGCTGAATAGCCGCCTCAACAGCTGCTAAATCACGCGTATCGACTGTCGTAAACGTCATATCAAAACGCTTCAAGACATTATCAATTAAACGAAAAGTACCACCATAAACATCATTGCCCACGATGATATGATCACCAGCTGAAAACATGGAAAAGACAGTATGAATCGCAGCAGAACCCGAAGCAAATGCAAATCCAGCTGTGCCATTTTCTAAATCAGCAATCAAGTCTTCAACCGCCTCACGTGTTGGATTGCCAGAACGCGAATATTCGTATTTGTTGGTGCCAATCTTTTTTTGACGGAAAGTTGATGCCATGTATATCGGCACTGACATTGCCCCAGTAGTAGCATCTTCACTGATTCCACCATGAATTAACTTCGTTTCAAAGTTCATTATTTTACCTCAAATAATTTATTTACTGTCAATATAACACAAGAATAGCGATTAAAAAGGCCCCTGACAGGGAGCCTTTTTTAATTTATTTATCAATTCGGTGCTTAAACATCAAATACATGAACGCTCCAAAAAACACACCTTGAATAATTCCTCTACCAATGGATTGTATAGATAATAAATTAACGAGTGACGTTTTATCGATTATATAATCCAGGATTCCAGTTGACAAATACATCCAAAATCCAAAAAATACACCTACTCGTATTGCTTTTCGTTGATACTTTTTCTTTTGATTATCAGGTGATTTTGAATACGTTTTATCCAGCTTATTTTTAAAAACATAAAAGCCTTCTATCAAAGCAGAAACAAAGAAAACAGCCATATTAAGCAAAACTAAATTAATAAGTACACCATCACCATATTTTGCCCAGAAGAGCAGTGTCACAAAAGTCGATAATATCAAATATATCATCAACAAAATAAAAGCAATATTGCCAAACTTATTAAGCTTTTGCTCCTTATACTCATCTATCACACCATCAATACCATAAAACCAGCGCAATAAGCCTATATATAGACGGTTATATAACTTCATCTCTCTACCCTCCAATTTATAAAAAACATTAGTCAATATTTTATAAATTCTTCACCTAAACTACTTTTTATTACCACTACGATAGGGATAGCTAATCAATAAAATAAGCCCACCCCAAACAAAACCAGCAACAAAATCTCCAAGCAACGAACGGACACCAAAAGCACCGACAAAGGAACCTTCATTCAAAAAAACATTCATAAAACCATCAAATATAACATACGCAAGGCCAAAGAATAGTCCTGAACTAATGGCACGACTAAGCGCTACTCTTTTTGAAGGAGCTTGCATCCAAAAGTCCTCTCCCTGGATCAACTTGTGTTTACGGATATAGTAACCAAAAGACATCAGTAGAATAAAAAACACTATAAAATTACTGAATAAAATCCCATAGATAAGGCGTTGCGCATCCTGCCCCACTAAGCAAGCCACCGCAAAACTAGAAATCAAGGTATAAATTGAAAACATCGGAAAGACAACACTACCGAACTTGGCCATTGCCTGCTCAGTCTTTTGATCAATCGGTTCCCAAAAACAATAAAACAAGCCTAGGAATATCGATGTAAAGCGCTTCATCTCTCTACCTCCCAAAATAAGGTGTTCAAATCGGTATCCAAGCACTGACAAATCCGAATACATAAATCCAAACTGGGATTATACTTGCCATTTTCAATTAAATTGACCGTCTGGCGAGCAATCCCAACCTGCTGAGCTAAATCAGCCTGAGTCAACCCTTGTTGTTTTCGGTATTCTTGAATTCGATTGATCATAATGCTTCCGTACACCTTTCGCCCTCATCTTAATTAACTGCAACTTAAAAGTCAATTATATATGACAAAAAATAAAATAAATATTTTATTGTATTAATTGGTATAGTTGTGATATATTATTAACCAATGTTGATGAGAAGTTAAATAATTCAGAAATTCAACATTAAATATTAAAACACCGGACGTATATCGCCAGATACTTAAAATAATATTAAAATTGGTATTATTTTAAATCAATATACGTTCTCACATTGCAAAGAAAGTAGGTTCTTATGTTTAAGCACACTCGTAAATTGCAGTACAATGCCAAGCCCGACCGTCCAGATCCACTAATGGCTCGTCGTTTACAAGAAGCCTTAGGAGGTCAATGGGGTGAAACAACTGGCATGATGTCATACCTTTCTCAAGGATGGTCATCAACTGGTGATGAAAAATATAAGGATTTATTGTTAGACACTGGTACCGAAGAAATTGGCCACGTAGAAATGATTTCGACCATGATTGCCTATCTTTTAGAAGGAGCCCCCTTCCAAGCTACCCCCGAAGAATTAAAGAAAGATCCTTCTTTGGCAGCGTTGATGAGCGGCATGGATCCAGAACATGCCTTAGTGCACGGCTTAACGGCTGGATTAAACAATCCTAACGGTGCTGCTTGGAATGCCGGTTACGTAACTTCAAGTGGTAACCTAGTTGCTGATATGCGTTTTAACGTTGTCCGTGAATCTCAAGCTCGTTTGCAAGTTAGTCGCTTGTACTACATGACTGAGGATAAAGGCGTTCGCGACATGTTAAAGTTCTTGTTAGCCCGTGAAACCCAACATCAGTTGCAATTCATGAAGGCCCAAGAAGAACTAGAAGAAAAGTATGGTGTCATTGTACCGGGTGATATGAAAGATATTGAACACCAAGAATTTACCCACGTCCTAATGAACTTCTCGGATGGTGATGGTTCTCGTCAATTCGAGGGTCAAATCGCCAAGGATGGCGAAAAGTTTACCTATCAAGAAGAACCCGAAGCTATGGGTGGTATTCCTGAAACTAAGCCAGCCGATAAACGTTTGCACAACGACCAAGGCTAATTGTTTATGTACAGTACAAAAGGAGCTCGTCCTCAACGACAGGCTCCTTTTTGCGTCTAATCTTCTGTACTAACTGACTGATAAAGGGTATTTAACGGCCCTTTAATCAAGAGTTTAGTGAATGTTTCTGTAATTTGTTGATGGCTAATTTGGGGATTATTAACAGCATAATTTAAAATTGTCATATCTGCTGAAACAATAAATTCGATAGATAAACCAGTATCAATCCCATGGTTATCAACTTTTAAGTGCTGATTAACTCGCTGCCAGCTATCCCGCATTCGTTCAACAAAGACTTGCTTTAACTGATTTTGAAAATTAGCATCCCCATTTTGATTTAGTAACAGGAATAAAGTGGATTGATTAGCTTCGACAACAGCCAACATTTGTTGAATAATCGCTTCCAAATTAACCGCTAGGTCACTAACACTAGTACTTTGTTCAAACTCGCTACTAGAAATCGCACGAAGTTGCTGGAGGATTTTTTGTTCAATATCATCCAAAACTTGGTATTTATCAACATAATGACGATAAAAAGTAGAACGATTAATGGCGGCCAATTCACATATATTATTAACCGAAACTTTATTAAATGGCATTTTATCTAGTAACTGCAACAAAGTATTTTCAATCTTCTCATTAGTAACATTAATTTTATTAGAATAACTAGCCAAATTTCTCCCCCAAAATGCAACACTTTTATGCATTTTAATTCTTACAATTACTTCACTCCCACTATATGCTTAATCACAGATAAAAAGCAACTAAGTGTCGCAGTTGTGGAGGAGAAAATTATGCAAGCAATTTTTAAAAATACATTCTTAGGATTTGCTATCTTAGCATCCTTATTAGTCACACTAATCATGACGATTGCCCAAATTCCATCTGCCAAATCGACCATGCAAAACATTCCGGTCGCCATCGTTAATGAAGATCAAGGAGCTCTGGGAAAAAACATCACCAAACAAATCATGAATAACAAAACCAAAGTCGACCATGCCGATAATCCCATCTTCAAGTGGCATCAATATGATAATCAGTCCGCTGCGGAGAAAGATTTAGATTTTAACGGCAACTACGCCACTGTTATTATTCCTAAAAACTTTACCACCGATATTATGCAAATTAGTCAAACAAATCAACCAGTTACAATTAAAATTGTGCTTAACCAAGGTCGTAACAACACTTTATCCACTTCGATTAACCAAATTTTAACCGGCATGTTTACTAAAATTGGCACTGGCATTGGGAATAATTCACTGGCTAAACTGGGAGATGCTACTATTCCCGCTAATAAAGTGAATACCATTGCCAATCCACTTAAAGTCGAAGTCACCAAAACTCACCAGACCACCAACCTTGAAGCTGCCAGTTCAGTCTTCTTCCAACCAATTTGGATTGCCAGCTTAGCTGTTACCATGCTTATGTACTTTGCTTCTAAGGCTTTTCAACCTCGTCATCGTCAAGATGTTCTCAAATTTAAAACGATCACAGTTGGTTTGATTGCTATCATTTCAATTTTAATTGGTTTTTCAACCCGCTTCTACGCTAGTCAAATTCTGGATTATAACTTTCCAGATTCATTGACCTTATCACTGTTCTTAAGTTTAGCTAGCTTTGCCTTTATCATGCTATTCTCAGGCTTTATTGCTTGGCTTGGCGTTCCCGGTGTGGCAATCTTTGGATTACTATTATTCTTTGGCCTGCCCCTCTTAGTCATGGCACCAGAAATGTTACCAACCTTCTACCAAAATTGGATTTTACCTTGGTTGCCCATGCGTTTCTTGTACGAAGGTATCCGCGAACTACTCTACTACAGTAATAATTTTATTAACCAAAATACCATCGCTTTAATGGTCATTAGCTTGACCGGCTTAGGTCTTTTCTTTTTAGAAAGCTTCAGCAAGCGCCACAAAGCAAGTTTTCTATAATTATTCCCCTCAAAAAGTACTATTCACAAATTAGGAATAGTGCTTTTTATTATACTTAAAGGATAATTTATTATTGTAAAACAATAATAAAAGGTGTATAAATATTTATACAAACATATTTAGCGAGGGAAAAATTATGAATAATAAATCAATGATCATCTTCAAATTGTTATCAATCCTCATCATTTTAGTTGAAATTGGCACTATTGCCGCAATTGGCCTGTTAATCTTAGGTGGTATCCTAGTTGCTTTGCATCCCGACCAGGCTACGATTAATTATTCGATGTCTTTAGGTCATCATTCATTATTAAACAGTCACGTGTCGCCTGTAATTTTAATTTCAACCTACTTTTTGGCCCTATTCATTTCGGCAACATATTATTTTATAATTGATTCAACTCGGCGTTTGGTTAACAACTTACGCCAAGGAGCTTATTTTGTTCAAGCTAATTTAATACAAATTAAAAGGGTTATGATTGCTGTTCTTTGCATGACCATTTTCCAATCCATGATGAGCATTAATTACTGCTTAGTAGAGCTGAACGCCACTCAGACATTCAACCTACCACTATCCGAAATTTTCAAAAATATACTAATCTTAGTCGCAATCTACGTCATCTATCTGATTTTCAATAAGGGAATAACTCTACAAGAAGATTCTGATAGCATGATTTAACTAACTGGGAGCTATACATGATCAAAGTAAATTTAGATAAAGTTTTATTAGATCGACAAATATCCTCTAAAGACTTAGCCCAGGCAATTGGCATCACACCCGCAAATCTATCTATCCTAAAAACAGGTAAAGCCAAAGGTATTCGCTTTAGTACCTTAGAAAAAATTTGTGCACTATTAAATTGCCAACCCGGTGATATTTTAGAATATGCGGCTGATTAAAAATAAAAAATCGGAAATTTATTCCGATTTTTTTTCATGCTGACGAAAGGTTGCAAAATCTCCGTTGTAATTCTTGGTTTGCTTAAGTTGATAAAAATTAATTTTGTCTTTCACAACCGCTAAATGAGTCTGTTTTTGCTTAATTTCTTTCTTTAGTTCAGCTTGCTTTTCTCGCAATAATGTTTCCCGTTGGGCAATCGTTGAATCTCCCTGAACCCGCAATTTCACGTATTGTTTCATCTCAGCTAAGCTAAAACCTGCTCCTTTTAAGTGTTGTAAAAATTGGAACCACAAAACATCTTGATCGTCATAAATGCGCTGATTGTTAACCTTATTAAATTGCAACAACCCTTCCTGCTCATAATAACGAACCGTATAAGTTGTCACTCCCAATAATTTGGCAAATTTTCCAACATGATATTGTCGAGTCCCCATGCGTTACTACTCCGATATCGTTTCAGCTGCCACTTGATAATCTGCATCAGCCACTGGTTCTAACCACTCCGGTGTTCCAGCAGTAATCGCAATATGTTCAAACCAACTATTAGGCGTTGCCCCATGCCAATGTTTAACGCCATCATGGGTCACAACTACATCCCCAGGAAAAAGATGACGAGCAGTTTGCCCATCTTCCTGATATAACCCCTCTCCGCCAGTTACTAGTAAAATTTGATACCCATCACGATGAATATGCCAATTGTTCCGGCATCCTGGTTCAAACGTCACATTGCCAACACCGACATCCACCGCTGGATCATTAACTAACATGTTTAAATAACTTTTTCCGGTGAAAAATTTAGCAAAATTATCATTACTTTCCCCCACGCCAAACAGGCTATCTGCTTTTATGAACTCATTTTTAATCATTGTTGGGCTCCTTATCTGAATAAATTTCTTTAGCAATATTAAATGCTGACCACGCTTTGGGCCAACCAACATAAAAAGCTAACTGAGTAATAACCTCCACCACTTCAGACTGTTTAAGCCCGTTTTGTTTACCGGTCTGTAAATGATGACCCAATTGTGCAAAATTACCACCTGAAATTAAAGCTGCAATAGTAATTAAGCTACGATCTCGTAAAGAAAGTTCTTTATCTCGTGACCAAACTTCACCAAATAAAACATCATCGTTTAATTCAGCAAATTTAGGAGCAAAATCTCCTAAATTATCACGTCCTGCAGTTTGTTTTACCATATTGATAACCTCCCAAATTCTTTACAGTCACTATACAACTTAGAGTTAACTATAAGTCAAACCAACAGCAAAAAAGTTATTCAAATCATGATGCGCTTGGTTATATAATTAAATGGATTAGGAGATATTAATTCATGAAAAAAGATCGTGTCATCACTTTTTTAGACGCAATGCTACCAATTATTATGACTTTTCTGGTTTTGGAATTCCCGAAACCTCAGCATTTAGATTTTTCCACCCTGTTTGAGCTTAGAACTGACTTCTTTGCCTATGCCATTTCCTTTTTCTGGTTAGGCATGATGTGGATTAATAGCCATGGCCGCTTTCAAAACAAAGAGGACGTTACCGACAGCACTTTATGGGCCACCGTGGTCATGTTATTTTTCGCTTCGTTGATTCCTTGGGCAACAGAAGTTTTATCATTAGAGCCTAATAACCGGTTTGCTGCTGGCTTTTATGGGGTTATTATCTTCCTGGTGAGTTTTAGTAATCTCTGGCAGTATGCCACTTTACATCAAGGCAAAGAATTTCAAATTTATCTAAAGAACCTATCTTTGGATTTAGTGATTAAATTGATTGGTTTTGTCATTGCCATCACCGTTTACCCCATGGCAATTTTAATTTTTGTATTTTTAGCCGGTTTATTTCTATACGTTATTAGCATTCACCAAAATAAAAAAGCGACCCAATAAGGTCGTTTTTATTTTTACCTGAGTTTACTGAACTTGCTTACTAGGACGAATAACTATTTCGTTTAAGGTTGCATCAGCCGGCATATCTAATACATCACTAACAACTTTGGCAATCCGCTCGGCTGGAATGGCAAACTGGTCATAAAACTTATCGGTTGCTTCTCGACGGGCAGGATCCGTCATATGTGATACTAATTCAGATTTTACGGCACCTGGATAAAGGGTAGTAACACGCACATTTTTACCCGCTTGTGCTTCTTCCTCACGTAAACTTTCCGAAATAGCTTTTACAGCCCACTTAGTAGCAGAATAAACTGCTCCACCAGCATGTGAGTACAAACTAGCAACTGATCCCAGGTTAATAAAGTGGCCTTCATTTTGCTCATGAAAAATACCTTGAGCTGCAGCAATGCCGTACAAGGTTCCCCGCAAATTGACATCAATCATGCGATTCCAGTCATCAACCTTAGCCTCAATCAATAGGGAATGTGGCATTAGTCCGGCATTGTTAATCCAAACATCAATCCGACCGTAGCTATCTAGCGCTTGCTGGGCTAGAGCTTTAACCTGCTCAAGTTCAGTGACATCAGTTACCGCATAGGTAGCAGTGCCGTTGGCCTGTTCAATTGCTTTTTGAATTTGCTGTAAACGGTCTTCACGACGGGCACCAAGGACAATTTTATCTCCTTTAGCTGCGCGCGCTTTGGCAATAGCTTTCCCAATACCGGATGATGCCCCGGTAATTACGATTACTTTTGCTGTTGTCATATATTTTCCCCCTTTTCGCTCTGATGATAAGCTAATTTTTCTTCTTCGTAGCCAATCATATGTGAATCAAAATTATCAATTTTAAAATCTAAGTACTGTAAAGTTTTTTGAAGTTTTGTTAGCTGGGACAAAAGTTCCACCTTTTGATCAATTAAAATCTGTTTTCGTTCTGCAATAGAATCTGAATTTCGATACGAATCAATAAATTTTTTTAAGGTGTCAATGTCCATGCCAGCGCCACGCAGCGCCTTTACATAAAATACCCAATTCAAATCCCGCTGTTCATAATCACGATGACCACTGCTATTACGGCTAATCGGTGGTAAAAGCCCAATCGACTCCCAATAGCGTAGGGTGGCTGCTGGAACTCCGCATTTTTTACTAACTTTTTCAATTTTCATCGAAAATCCTTAAAATAATTTATTCTCCAACCAATTGATTATGCAACACTTTCATATCAGAATTATTGGATCCAACACCAACAAAATTCAACTCAAAGCGGCGAGCAATTCGGTTTAAGCTACCATAAGTTGATTGAATGGCGGCACTTTGATCCGAATCTGCTCCTTGAACAATCGTGTATAAATCGGCACCTTTGAGTTCACTGTTAATGTTCATATGATCCATAAAGGTTTTTAAGTAACCAGACATGTTTGACCAGTACACCGGCGTACCAATCACAATCACTTTAGCCCCCTTTAACTGGTCAAATACTTTTTGATAATCGCCATCTCCTTGACCAACTTGAGGAATATTATACTCTGACAAATTAATTTGCGTATATTTTTCATTACCAAATAATTCTTTTGCCATTTTAGCTGTGTTACCATCAGTATTTTGGCTGGCGTTTAAGAACACTTTCTTACCGGAAGTATTCACATTTTGTGGTTTAGTAAAGGTCATTTGCAATCTCGTTTGCACGGTCCCTCCTCCTTGACTAGACTGGTTCCTTTTTGATGTTGCTCCGTGGTTAAATGCCCATCCACCACATGCGACACCAATTAATAAAAATACAAGTGCTAATAGTGTATATTTAACGACGATTTTCATAAACTCCTCCTTAAGTAGTTATAGTATTCATTATGATAAATCTTAAAGTTCACTTTAAGTCAAGTAAAATAAAAAAGACTAACCCCAGGGGATTAATCTAACAGCTAAACAATGTACAGAGATTGATATTAATCCTTCTCTGCAAAACAGAAAATATTTAAACACACTTTATTTTTAATTGATTAGGAATTACGAAAGTCATTAAAGTTATCAACACTGAAAAAATCATTGCTAGTGGATAAACAGTCATTGCCAAAAGCATCCCTGACAATTTGAGCGCAACATCATATTTTGCCCAACCACGACGGGCAGCAATATGCCGAACAGAATTCTCTTGTGACTGATTAGCCCGTTGTAGTAAATAATATTGTAACTGATTACTAGCCGTGATCGACAATACTACTAATCCATAGAAAATTTGAGCAGCGCGATTATCAAAATTTTCAGAAACGATGCTAGTAGCATATGGGAAAAGTGAGGAAGTAAATAGCATCAATAAGGAAGCCCATATAATCTTAGGGTTGATTCTTTGGATGCGATACCAATTATTATGCAATTTAACCCACATTGCACCCAGCCAAAAAAAGCCAAGGTATAAGCGAAATAGTGCTCACGCATGGCCCAAAAGCCAGCCAAAGAAATTGTTTTAGGGTGCTCCAACTCTAGCACCAATATTGTCATAATAATCGCTAACATGGCATCAATAAAAGTTGCCAAACGCTCTTTATTCATACTAAAGTTCCCTTTTAAGCTTACTATACACTGCCACTAATAATTATTTAATATTGAATTTCACGACCTGCCATCCATTGAATCATTTTAGGATCTGCATGATCAAAAAACATGCTTTTCCCAGTATTTAGTTGCTGAATTTTTTGCATCTCATCCATACTTAAGTCAAAATCTAGCACTGCTAAATTCTGTTGCATTCGTTCGGATTTGTTTGATTTAGCTAATACTACGATATCTCTTTGTACTAACCAACGTAGTATTACTTGGGCGATTGACTTCTGATGCGATTCTGCTATTTTTTGCAAAATAGGATTCTCAAATAATCCATTCTTCCCTTCAGCAAACGGTGCCCATGCTTCAACTTGCACACCATATTGTTCAAAATATTCTGCATCTTTTTGATTTTGCTGAAAGGGATTGACCTCAATCTGATTAAGCATTGGCTTAATTTCTGAAAATTCGGCCAAATTAGTTAACTGGGCAATATCAAAGTTCGATACACCAATAGAACGTAACTTACCAAGACGATAAGCCTCCTCCATAGCTCGCCAAGCACTAAATACATCATTATATGGTTGATGGATTAGATACAAATCTAAATAATCTAACTGTAAGCGTGCCAAAGACGCATCAATTGCCGCTGCAGCTTTATCGGGTGCTACATCGGCCACCCACATTTTACTCGTCACAAACAAATCTTCTCGTTTAACAAGTCCATCTGAAATCGCAGCAGCGATTCCTTGACCAACTTCACGCTCGTTACCATAACTAGCTGCAGTGTCAATTAAACGATAGCCTGCTTTAATCGCCTCAAACACAGCCTGTTTGGCTTCCCCTGCCTCTTGCATTTGAAAAACACCAAAACCTAATACTGGTATCTTCACTTGATTGGATAAAGTCTTATATTCCATTACGTTATTCTCCTTGAATTCTTCTAAAATAGATTTCGCTCAGTATCTCGCATGTGCCCATAGTAATTCTGAATTTTATGATTCAAATAATCTCGTGCAGTTGTTAATTTCTCAATTTTACTATCCATCTCATCAGCAGCCTCTTGCAACATTTCTTTACGTGCTGGAATAGTCTGATCGTCATCAGCATAAATCAAATCAATATACTGCTTTAACAGTTCAATGCTCATTCCTGCATTACGCATAATTCGAGCAAAATTCAATTGATTAATACTTCGCTCACCAAAATCTCGAATACCATTCTCTAAACGTGGGACAGGCCCAATAATACCAACTCGTTCATAATAACGAATAGTATCAGCTGATAGATCTGTTAAGTCAGCTGCTTTTTTAATATTCATATCAATACTCCAAGTTATTTTTCTATCGGTCGAATCACTAACCAAGCTATTATAATAGCCATCAACATAAAAATACTAATGATCCATAATGCATGTTGGTATTGCATGGCGGGTAATTTCATATTAGCCGTTAAGGCGATGATAATTGACAATCCGACGGACGAACCAATTTGATGTGTCGTGTTGACCATTCCGCTGGCTGCCCCACTAATATAGGCTTTGGTATTGGCAACCCCAGCAACCGTTAAGGGACTGAGCGCTAATCCTTGTCCAATACCTAGTAAAACCATTGGCAAAGCCATCGTTAGCCAATAACCATAGGACAATGGTACCAAAGATGGCACCAATAAGCCTAACAAACAAAAAATTAACCCCCACATCATAACCATTGTATTCCCATAACGTTGCGTTAATTTAGATACCTGCATACTGAGTATAAACTGTGGAATTGACATAGGGATAAAAGCCAATCCAGCCATCATCGATGTAAATCCCAAAACATTTTGCATGGCTTGGGGCGTTAGGAACCAATATGAAAAGATCGCCCCCATGAAAATAAAACGAGCCAGATAAGCTCCCCACCGTTGACGATCATCAAATAGGGATAAGGGTACTAGGGGATTTTTATTATTCTTTTCAACAAAGTATAGGACAATGAACGCTAAAATCGAAAAACCTAAGAACCATTGCTGCCATACCGTTCCCACGATACCGTACACCAGTGAACTCATTGCTAATACAGACAAGAGCATACCTGCATAGTCTAGTTGTCCATTTTGACCTTTAACCCTGGGAATAAAGGCTAAGGCTATAATAGCAACTACTATAGCAATCGGCACGTTAATTAAAAAACCAACTCGCCACGAAAAAGTTTGAATAATCCAGCCACCCAAAATCAAGCCTGCGATACCACCAATACCGGCTGTAGCCCCATAATAAGCAATGGCTTGATTTCGCTGTTGCCCTTGATAATTATCCATAATAATGGCCAAGGTTGAAGGCGCTAAGATGGCTGACCCAATCCCCTGAAAAGCTCGGGAAAAAATAATGGTTAAGGCTGAATTAGCCATTCCAACTGCTAGAGAGCCGAGGGCGAAAATTACAAGCCCACTAATAAATATTTTTTTACGAACAAACAAATCACCGGCACGAGCCATGGCTAATAACAGCCCACCAAACGTTAGGACATAGGCGTTTGATACCCAGGATAGTTCCCGCACACTCAAGTTCAATCCTTGAGCAATCTGTACCGTCCCAGTAAACACAATTGAATTATCCAACAAAATAATAAAGTAAGTAAATAGTACAATCGGTAGCACAATACCAAATTTCTTTTTTTCCATTTTTTCCTTTCACACTTTAATAAAAACTAGGTTTAGCCATTTTTTCACTGCCTGGTTCATAGATACCGACACTGGCTTTTAAATCACGCTGTGGATTAGCTAGTAGATCTAGAATATATTGGACCACTGCCTGACGAGTTATCTGAGCTCCAATGAAAGGCTCTCCTTTTTGTGTTGTTGCATAGCTAGTATTATCTTTCTCGTTATACAGCCAGGTCATTCTCATATAGGTATAGTCCAATCCGTAATTCTCAACATCATGAATCATTTTTTGTCGCCAAAGTGGCACAGGACCCATCATCGACCGATTCCACTCACCAAAAGCACCACTAACTTCATTATAAATACCCAGTGCCCCCGCAATAATTAGTCTTTGAACTCCAGTGGCTTTCATTGCCGCTATGATTGGAGACATATTGCGATCAGAATCTACAAAAACTATATCTTGTCCTTGTATGATTCGATGGAGTAACGGTTCATCGGAAAAATCTCCATCAACTATTGTTACTCTTCCATTATTTTGATACTCATTTAGGCGTTTTTGAGCATTTCTAGCAAACAAGGTAATGGTATCATTACTTTCATGTAATAGACGTTCTGTTAATTGGCGTGCAATTTGCCCTGCAGCCCCTAAAATAACAATTTTCATGTTCATACCCGCTTTCTTTATACTATCGGTATACTAAAGCCAACAACTCATTAATTAGGATGTTAAAACCTTTAGCGATATTAAATTTTCAAAAAGTATCACTTTTTAATTTGACCAATATCGACTAACCAATTATCAATCTCCTTACTGACCACTACTTCTCTCTGATCTTTAATGCTCAACAGAACACCATCTTTTTCTTTTCCACCTTGAACAGAAAATCCTTTTAATACTTTGGCACCTTTGGCTTTTGATTGAATTTGCGTAAAGGTGTTCCCAGACCCATATCCTCCATTTGTATTAAAAGGAATTACTGTTTTGCCAGAAAGATTGTAGTCATTTAAAAATGTAACCACTGCCTGGGGTAAAGCCATATTCCAGGTTGGTGTCCCGATAAACATTACATCGTATGTTGAAAAGTTATCAATTTTAGTTTTTAACGCTGGTAAAATAGCTTGATTTTGTTCACTCTGATTTTGAGCTACCTCAGTTTCATAATCACTTGGACGAACTACTGTAGTCTCCAGTTGAACAATATCGCCCCCAACCTGTTGATGAATAATATTAGCTACTGCTGCAGTATTCCCGGTACGAGAATAATAAACAATTAAATTTTTTTTATTTTTCATTGAATCCTCCGATTTTATTTTCTGTTCTTTCTTAGTTATTGTACTGATTTCGTAGTGCTGTCTATTTATCAAAAAAGTACTGATTATAATTAATAATATTGGCATTAATTTATAAGAATACATTTCTTCAACTGGTCTGCTCTCCCTTAGTTAGAATAACGTTAGACTACACCTTGGAGTGAACTCCAAGTCAAGCAAACATTTAACAAAAAAAGCCTGCACGCAGACTTTTTCAAAAACTATTTACTTTTAGAATTGTCCTTTAATAAACAAAAGGCACCAACTGCTCCAATTAAAACAATGGTCATGGCCGTATAAGCCAATCCTCGCATCCCACTACAATAGGCGTTCCAAACAACTCCTTGTAATTCTTTAACAAACGGTAAATCTTGCAACTTAGAGCTATAAGCAATGGTGTTTCCAGAAAACGGACCAGCTTGAATTAAGGTCTGTTTGAGGCTTTCAGCCATGGCTAGCGGTACCTGTGAAAAACTAAAGTGAGCATTTAGATACTGATCATAGTGACTGGTTTGGGCCAATCCTAAAATAACAATACCAAACGACGTACCCAACTGACGGAACACGTTCAACAAACCTGAAACCATGCCAATTTCTTTGGGTGCTGCGCCTTCTAGTCCAGCCGTATTTAACATCGGATTCACCAAGCCATTAGTAATTCCCAGCATTATTAACGTTGGTACTAATTGCATATAGGTCAACTTAGTGGTCATCGCATTGGCTAGAAGCAAAAAGCCCATCCCAGCTAAGAGCAGCGAGGCTGAGATAATTTTACGCTTCGAATATTTGGCCCCAAGATAGCCAGTGACTGGTCCTAAAATCAGACTCCAAACAGTCATGGTTAGTTGGCGAACTCCGGTATCAAAAGCCGAGTAGCCCATATAATTTTGCATCAGCGAAGTCAAATAGATATTGCTGGCATAAACTGCCGATCCAAGAGTAAAGGCCACAATGACAGATCCAACAAAGTTAGCATTCTTAAATAATTTCAAATTCATCATTGGATGATTAGAACGCATTTCTACTAAAATAAAAATTAATAAGAGCGCCACTGCGGCTACTAACCAAGCCGCAATACTCAAATCAGTCCATGGTAGATGGGGATGATTTTCCTTTTCAACCAAGCCATAGACCGCAAAGAAAATTGCTGCCGTTGATAGAAACATCCCTAACCAATCAATCTTTTGACCTTTACCATAGCTGGGCGTTTCATCAATGGTAAACCAGATTAGAATTGCCGCAATAATACCAATTGGAACATTGACATAAAAAATAGCGGGCCAACCAAAAGATTCCACTAATAATCCACCAATTAGCGGACCAGACACGGTTGATAGGCCCATTACTGAGCCTAAAATCCCCAGTGCTGTACCCCGTTGGGGCCCACCAAAATTAGAAGCAACCAAGGCCATTGATAAGGTCATTAATCCCGCGCCACCAAAGGCTTGCACAACTCGTCCAATATCTAAGATTAGTAAATTTGTTGCCAAGCCATTAATGGCTGAAGCAATGACAAACACCAACATACTAATTAGGACAACTTTTTTACGACCGTACATGTCCCCCAACTTGGATACGACCAGTAAAATCACCGAAAAGGCAATTGTATAGGCATTGACAACCCACTGTAGGTCATTAAAAGTTGTTGAAAAACTCTTCACCATGGTTGGGAGGGCAACATTAACTACTGTAATATCAAGCAGTCCCATGAATACACCCAGTGAAAGGGCGAATAAGGCCCACCATTTTTTCGTATTTTTGCTTTGCATATTATTTTTCTTTCTGACTTAGCTGATTTAAATTATCTTGAACCCAAGTCAACTTAGTTTGGCTAAGTTGTTGCTGGAGGCTGACTGTCCGAATCACCCATTGATAATACTCACTTTGCTCTGGAAAACGCTGAGATAAATCAACAAAATGCGGCAAAATATCATCATAGACAGCCAAATCTTGTTCAATTGCTACTTGATATTCTTGTAAAATTGCTAACCTTTGTTGATTGTTTAAATAACCAAATGAACGAAATTTAAAGCAGTAAATATTATCCCGATTGCCATCTTGAGTGACCGGTTCCTGCATCAACTGTTGAAGGTATTGCTTCCCCGCCTTAGTAATTTCATAAACTTTAGCATTCCGACTATCACCACAACGGCTTTCAATATACCCTTTTTGTTCTAATTTTGTGAGCAGAGGGTAAATAATACCGTTGGAAATTTTCCGTCTGGGCATCACCGAAGATCCCAAGATTAAAGCCAACTTATAACCAGACATTGTCCTTGAGCTTAATAGCGTTAGAATCAATAAATCATACATATAAAACTCCCAACAGTTTTACCGGTCGATACGACCGGTAAATACGACATACCATAATCCTCATAAATTACTTTGTCAATTAAAAAGAGCCAAGGTTTTTCACCTCAGCTTTTGTTCACAATTTACCATTTAAAAACTCAGCCTCCCCATTACCGAAACTCCAATCATCGTCGTTATTGGGCACTAAGCTAAACATAATGTCTTCTTTTCGTAAGCCTAATTCTTGCTGCAAACGCTCGGTCACGGTTTGATAAAAGGCTTGTTTAGCCTTAGTTGAACGCGGGCGGGTTACCAAGTTAAAAACGACAATATCGCGACTACGTTCAATTCCCAGACCAGTATCTAGAATCTGCATTTCGAAAGGTTCATGTTGGGTTAGAATTTGATAACGATCAGCTTTTGGAGTTTGAAATACATCCACCTGAACCTCATAGGCAATGTCTAACAAGTGTTTTAAATATTCGTCATCATGACCCTTAATCACATCAATACGCATTAATGGCATAGTTTCAATTCTCCTTATTTAGTACTAGATTAATGAATACATTAAGGTTAAAGTAACTTGTATAAAAATCAAGAGGAATAATCATGGAAAAAACAACTTTTTCAGATTTGGAACGGCAGGCCATGCCGTCGGCCGTTAAAGAAAAACTGATAATTCTAATTCAACGGGCAATCAATTGGCAAAATAATTACTAATTTAAATTTCTTCTAAAGAAATCTTACCATCTACTAACTGATAAATCCGATCAGCATAGGCTCGCAAACGCAAATCATGAGTTACCACGACAACCGCTTTGTCCTCTTGAACGGCAATATTTTTAAATAATTGCCCAACTTCTTCAACGCGACTGCTATCTAAGGCTGCCGTTGGTTCATCGGCCAAGATGAAGTCTGGATTAGTATATAAGGCTCGAGCGATTGCCACTCGCTGCGTTTGTCCACCCGATAACTCGGTAGGAAATTTATTGATGAGCTTAGTAATGCCTAAAGTATTTAGATAAGATTCAAATTTTTGGGCCGTTACATTGCCCTTAGGTTTGACTTGATCAACTAGGGTAAATTGGTCCTTTACATTCAAATATGGCACCAAATTATAGGATTGGAGTACGAAACCAATATGATCCAAACGGAACTGATCAGCCTCCTTAGTTGATAGTTGATCAATATTTTGACCGTTAATCGCCACTTGTCCCTGACTGGGGCGCTGGAGCCCACCAAGAATCGTTAGCAAAGTACTTTTTCCAGAGCCAGAAGGTCCCAAGATTAAAGTTAACTGGCCATCTTCAGCCGTAAAATTAATATCATCTAAGGCAGTTACCAGATTAGTATCGCTACCAAATTGCTTCGTTATATTTTTTAAGACTAATTTTTCCATTAACTTTATCCCCCAATCACGGTTACTGGATCGATTCTAGCAATAATCCCCATTGGAATTAACGACCCCAACGTGCCCATCACAACTAAGCCCAGACCCGTTAGCAAGATTAATGGTATATCAAAATACATTGGTACTTGGGTTGGAATCACCAAGCTAACCAGTAAGGCCAAAATTACACTTAAGGCCACTGCGGAAACCATAATAATGACGGTTTGACTGAGCGTGTTGAGAGCTAAATAGCGACTCGGAATCCCCTGAGCCCGTAAAACAGCAAAGTTTTCAACTTTTTGAATCGTCAAAATATAGAGGAAAATCGTAACCACAATGACTGAAATGACAATTAAGAACACAATCATAAACAAGAAAGTACTATTTTGAGCACTGTAACCCGGCATTTTATTCAAAAATTGCGCTTTACTGTAGGCTTTAACTTGGTCTGATTTGGCTACTAGCGTTTTCTTAGAAACTACCCCACTAGCGACAAAACGATTCGAAACGCCCTTAACATTACTCCATTCTTTAATATCCCCATAGGCGACAGGTGCGATATTATACTCGGCATCTTTGGCAAAACCAACAATTTTAAAATTCTGATTATTAATACCTAATTCGACAGTTTGGCCTAATTTAAAGCCCTTTTGCCGTAATTTATCAGATACAACTAACTCATCACTATTTTGGGATAGATGCCCTTTCGTTAAAGTGATACTCCGGCTGACCAAATCATCGGCGTTGATGCCGACAAACATCACCCCTTCACGTAAACCAGCCCCCTTCATAATACCGGGCGTTAAAGCAACTTGAGCTTGGTCCTGATTAACGGCATAATCAGCAAGATCATCGGCAGTCAAGAGAGACTGACTTAAATTGCCATCAGCATCTTTGCTCATTACCACCGAGTTAGTATGCCATGCTTCTACTGCAGTCGTATTTTCACGGGATAGCCCAAAAGCTAAAGCACTTAAAATAAAAATCAAAAAAACTAATCATGGTAATAACAGCGATTACTAAACCATAACGAAATTTTTCTTTTTTCATTTCACGAATCGCTAAAAATGTCATTTATTTGCTCCTTTATGCCATTGTTCTATGGCTTGAATTCGTTCTATAATCTGATTTTTATCGGCCGGATGCCAAAAGTACTGCCGAATCAATTCATGCCCTGCTAAATTAGTCATCCAAGGCAATAAAGATTGTTCAAATTCTAAGGATGGAATTCCGGTGCCATTAAATTCTTTTTCATATCGATGTAATTCTAAAATAGCTCGATTAATCAAATAGTAGTTCCGTAGGAAATTATAACTTGGATTATTTTCTACATCTTGGATAAATTTTAATAAATTTTCCAACGAATCTTCGGGTCCCACATTTTGATGAATATCCGCCACAATTTGCTTTAATATCCATAAATAAGCATCATCAACATCCTCAAAGTAAGTATAAAAGGAGCCTCTGGAGATATTGGCCCCCTTTACAATCCGCTCTACGCTGACATCAAGCAAACAATAACCCGAAAATTCAGTAGCTAAACTGGCCTCAATACGATTCTGCTTAGCTGCGCTTAGATTCAAAAAAGTTTCTTTAGGCATCAATATATTCACCAATCTTAATAGTATTGACAGGTTATCATCAAAATGACAAAACGTCAATATAATGACGGATTGTCAATAAATATCGGAACTATGTTTTTAATATATGATATTATATTCATATGAAAGGATAACAATATGAATATCACACTTTTAACCTTAACTTTTGTAGCGGTCAATTTAGATTTCTTCATCATGCTATTATTCCTATTAAAAAAATATCCCCTATCGCAAGTCCTACTGGGTTACCTGCTTGGGAATCTAATTTTAATGATTCTTAGTTTCATGGCCGGAAAATTACTCGAAAATTTTTTACCGGAATGGTTATTAGGTATCCTAGGGATTATTCCAATTTACTTAGCCTTTAAGGATGACGATGATGACAATGAAACTGTCACAAAAAAGTCGCCACTGCTAGCCGTGTTAATCACCTATCTGTCAGTTTGTGCCGGTTGTAATTTATCCATTTTTCTACCAGTCCTATTGGGCGAAAGCCTAACAACCTTCCTACAAACCTTGATTTATACTAGTGCCCTAACCGTTCTAATTGTTTTTCTGCTAAAATTAATTGAACGCAATCACCTGATTCAAAGCTTAATTAACCGCTTTGGCGAACAATTAATGAAAATTTGCTACATCCTGATTGGTCTCTACGTCCTCTTTGATAGTGGTTTTTTAACTCACATCTATCAGTTACTCTTTCATTAAGGGAAGGCCCCGCTTATCAATACTGAAAAATTACATGAAACCAGCTTGATTTTTAAACTACTGAGCAATCCCACCCGACTACGGATTTTATTGCTCCTAGAAAAAGAACCGCTGAGTGTAAGTCAAATTGTAACAGCCTTAAAATTAGAACAATCCATGGTTTCCCATCAATTATCACTTTTAAGAAAGCACCAATTACTTACCACCCAACGAGATGGTAAAAAGATCCGCTATAGTTTAACGGATCCCCATATTTTAGCAGTTGTTGAAATGGCCTATGAACACAGTGCCCATGTGGTTTTACATCAGGATCATCATTATAGCTATCAAAAAGATCAGTAAAAAAGGAAACAAGTTAAACTTGTTTCCTTTTTAACCGTTAACAATCCGATGATAAACTCGAGTTGTTAAGAGATAAACAATAATATAACAGATAAATAAGATGACCGTTACTGATAACGCTACGCTGGCAAAGATGCCCTGATCCCAGACACCCAAGCCTTTAAAGACACTCCTTAAGGCTGGATAAGCAAAGCCTAAGTTAATCACCGCCCCGGCAATTGGTAGCATAAAGACCATTAACATTTGACTATGAATTGCCTTTTGCGTTTCCTTATAACTTAAGCCCACACGTTGCATCGTTTCAAAGTTATGTCGATCAGCTAATCCTTCAGAAATCTGCTTATAATAAATAATCAGTGCAGTGATAATGCTTAGCGTAATACCAATTAAACTTCCGACAAATAGTAAGCCACCGAAGATAGCTTTAAAAGCCTGTGCCATTTCTGACTTAGAATCAACATTCCCTTCTAAATTAGATAAATACTTTTTGACTTCTTTAGTAAACGTTAGTTTTTGATTAAGAGTCCCCCGCACATTAAACACAAAAATATTTTTATTAAATCCAGTTGGTACAGCATCATTCGTTTCATCATGAGCTAACAATTTTTCGACTGTTTCTCTATTGTTAGCAAATAAATACATCATTTTAGGAGCAGAATCCGCATAACTATCTGGCATATCAAAATCACTAATTTGCTTGATATGATAAGTAATCCCATTGATGGTTAAAATGTCAGTCTTTAACCTTTCTTTTGGTGAATAGACCAATAGCTCATCGTCAGCGACACTAAGATGCTTACCCTGCCACTGATTATATTGTTCAACAGTTGTAGCCGTTAAATTCAAATTTTTAAGGCTAATATCTTTAAATTCAGGTTTAACCTGATGTTCATTCGCAATATTAATTGGCGTTGAATAAGAGGTTGTTAATTGCCGTTGATTACTGATCTTCAAATGATTATCAGTGGCTAGTTCTTTAATATGTTTTTGTTGTGTCTGATTCAGTGGCTGGCTACTGGTCATGAACATGTCATAGGGCATGAAATTTTCCATAATTTTTTGAGAACCAGCAAATAGACTGATGACTGCAGTCAACACTACTAAAGTTGACGTACATAGCAAACAAATTGATGCCAAGCCCGCACCATTTTGTTTCATCCGAAAAAGCATCCCCGAAACTGAAATAAAATGATTCGGTTGATAATAGAATTTCTTATTTTGGCGTAACAACTTCAAAATAACAATACTGCCGGCAATAAATAGGAAATAAGTACCAATTACTACCAGCACTACCGCAATCATAAATAGGATAATCGCTGATAGACTAGGTTTAGTGGTAACCGATAGATAATAGCCAGTTCCTAAAATGACTATTCCCAATCCCCCGATAATCCAACGAGCTTTCGGTTCTTTGGGCGCTTGACGGGCTGCTTTTAACAAATTGATTGGATTTAACCGGCGCATTTTGAAAATATCTCGGAGATAAATCAGTAAATTGATAACTAGGAAAAACGTCGCAATGAGTAACACCGATGAAAAAGCTGTATTCCCAACTATTTGATCATTATCCAGTAAATTTCGAAGTACTAAAAAGGCTAACTCTTGAAAAGAAATACCAACCAGTAACCCGGTTATTAGACTTACCACATACATCATACTGTTTTGAAAAAAAACAATTACATTCAGCTCACGATGGGTCATTCCTAAAATATTATAAATACCCAATTCTTGATTGCGCTGTCGAGTTAAAAATCCGTTAGCGTAAAACATGAAAATCAGTGATAGCAAAGCAATAAAGACAAAACCAATCGCCACAACTGAAATCACCATTTTTCCATTATTGGTCGGTGCTTTAATGCTTGGATTTTGCAAAATACTAACAAAAATATAATTAATAGCAACTAACAAGGTGCTTGATAAAACAAATAGGGTGTAACGCTGCCAATTCCTAGTTAAACTATGCCATGCTAATTTCAATTCAACCATTAGTTAACGCTCCCACCACTGATGATAGCATTCAAACTAGTTGAGATCTTATCCAGATATTCTTTTTGAGTTAACTCGCCACGATTAAGTTGATGATAAATAATGCCATCTTTAATGAAAAGCGTACGCTTAGAGTAACTGGCTGTTAAAGCACTATGAGTAACCATTAAAATTGTTTGTCCCAATTGATTAACTTGATCAAATAATCCCAGAAGTTGAGCAGAACTGTGAGAATCCAAGGCACCAGTCGGTTCATCAGCCAAAATTAACTCTGGATGAGTAATGAGCGCCCGAGCAGCAGCCACTCGTTGTTTTTGACCCCCAGAAATCTCACTCGGATAACGATCCAATAAATCAGTAATTTCCAATTGTTCCGCTAGTCCAGTGAGACGATCTTGCATCTCTTTTTCTGGCACTTTAGACAAAACAAGCGGTAAAAATATATTGTCGCGGTTATTAAACGTATCTAATAAATCAAAATTTTGAAAAACAAATCCTAATTCTTCACGACGGAAATGAGCAGCTTCATTTTCTGATAAGCTCTTCAAATCAGTTCCATTTAATTCAATCTTGCCACTGGTTGGCTTATCCAAGGTAGCCATAATATTTAACAGGGTCGTTTTTCCGGCTCCAGATTCACCCATAATGGCGACATATTCGCCAGATTCAATACCAAAGGAAATATCTTTTAAAGCAACTTTACTTTTCAAACCTTCCTGGTAACTTTTTTGAATATGCTGTAGTTCTAACAATGTCATGATAATTCCTTCTCTTTACTTTGAATAAGTTCAATTGTAAAAGACTTCTGTTAGAACCAATCTTACAGTTTGTTAGACTTTCAACGCTGCCTTAGGAAAGGTTAGGGCAGCCCTGGTAACTTGGGGGTCAGAACTAATAGTAATCGTGATATCCAACTGTTGACAAATTTGTTGAACCAGATACAATCCCATCCCCGTGGCGGATTGTTGCTGGTGGCCGTTATCGCCGGTAAAACCAGGTTCAAAAATCCGTGGTAAATCATTGGCCGCAATCGGCAGACCATGGTTACTAATAGTTAATTGATTGTCCGACCAATTAAGCTCAATTTCTGATTGCGGATTACTATATTTAATAGCGTTATACACCAGTTGCTTAACGATAAATAACAACCATTTTTGGTCACTAAGAATTCTGGTTGGAGACACCCGAATGACTGGTTTTAATTGTTTTTCAATGAAAAAAGTTGAATATTCTTTGATTGTTTCATCAATAATATCAGCGATAGTTAACCAGCTAAAGTCTAAGTCATGATTAAAATCATTTAAACGTTCATAACTTAGTAACATTTCTAACTGATTTTTCATCAGAGACAATTGTTTAACAACTTGGTCACTATCAACCGTAGACTCTTGTTCAGCCATTAAATTTAACGCAGCAATTGGCAGTTTCATTTCATGACTCCAAGTCATCAAGTAATCAATCAATTGACGGGTTTTAAAATAGTTTTGACTTTCTAAATCATTGAAGCGCTGACTTTCAGCCAAAATAACCTGTTGCTGAACCTGTAAAACAGGATTCCAAGAGCGAATTGGCACTCTCTTTTGCACTTTTTTAATGGTCACATGGCTTCCATATACACGACAAATAATCACCAACAAGACTGGAATCCAGGTAAATTGAAAGGTCTGCCAGACTAAATTAACATTATCCCCCTGGAGCTTTAAAATCATCGTTGGAATAACCAACATGGTCAAGTAAACAATTAAGATAATAATTTGTTGACTCAATAACTGCGCCAAATATTTTATTTTACAAATCATTTTCCACCAAACGATATCCCTGTCCACGTTCTGTAATAATTCGATCCGGTAAATCGACTGTTTTCATTTTTGATCGTAAACGACTAATATTTGTGTTAAGCACATCCTCATCAATAAAAGCTCCCCCCTGCCAAAGCATCCGCATAATCTTAGTTTTGGAAACAATTTGATTGAGGTTTAAAATTAACAATTGCAAAATATAGCCTTCGGTGGGGGTCAACTTGACCGTCGCATCACCATAGTTTAATTCGTTAGTTAAAGTACTCAAGGTGCTACCATCAAAATCTAACACCGAATTATCGGTTGGATTATATTGATTAACTCGCCGTAAAATAGCCTGAACCTTAGAAATCAAAACATCCAGGACAAAGGGTTTCGTGACATAATCATCGGCTCCAGTAGCAATCGCTCGGACTGCATTGGGGTTCATGTCGGCCGAAGAAATAAAAATAATCGGTACTTGTGACTGCTTTCGAAGCTCTTCAGTCCAGTGGAACCCATCAAATATCGGTAAAGTGATATCCATCAATACTAAGTCTACCTGAGCGGCCATAATTTCACTAACCACTTGATTCCAATCTTGGACAATGATTACTTCATATTGCCATTTATTTAAGGCAGTTCTAATATTTTCACGAATAGTCGGATCATCTTCAACTAAAAAAACTTTACTCATTGATTACCCTCAATTTCTGGTCTCGATAAAATGGTAGTTATAACATCTTCTCATGATAAAATCATATCATATGTATATTTTTATCTTTTTAATGGTATTGATATTACAACTGTCACACACAGTTTATAGAGGAGGTTTTTTATGTTAGTTGCAACCAGCGAAACAGTTGCCAACCATCAGGTGGTTTAAACCATTGGCGAAGTATTTGGCATGACCGTTCAATCCCGCAATATGTTCAGTAATATGAGCGCTGGTTTGAAAAACATCGTGGGTGGTGAAATCAAACCCTATACTAAAATGTTAGAAGAAGCTCGGCAGGAAGCTATTGATCGAATGTGTGTCAATGCCCAAACGATGGGAGCTGATGCTGTGATTATGATGCGCTTTGACTCTGGTTCAATTGGACAAGATATGATGTCCATCACGGCTTACGGAACAGCAGTAAAATTGGACAAGTAGTATCTTTACTGATTATATTTCAACTGATACGTCACCGAATACGTTTGTGTTTGATTAGCTGGTAAATTAATATTGCCAAAATTTTCATGATTAATTGCATCTGGTAGGGTTTGCATTTCAATCGCGATTGCTGTATTTTCAGAACTATTTTGGGCTGGATCAGTTGTGAACACCACGACGCCATTTCGATCAGAATTTATATCAAGTTGAATACCATTTGTAGGATTTTTTAAACTGACCAGTGGTCCTTGGTGATTATTATCTAATAACCACGCATCATCAAATTCCTGATTCCTAATTGTTTTAAAATCAGAAAAATCAAATCGTGTATCAGTATTTTGAAGCAAATTTCCCGTCGGAATTTTGACATTATCTACTTCGACATGTTTTTTAGAGTTAATCCTTAGTTGATGTTGGCTGATATTTAAACCCCCACCTGCCAAATTAAAGTACACATGCGTCATTGGATTAAATAACGTTGGTAGTGTAGATCTTCCGCTGAAAGAAATTTGAATCTTATTTTGGTCATCTAGAGTATAAATAACCTGTGCCAATAAGTGACCCGGAAACTCATCCTCGAAGGTATGTGAAAATATAATTTCAGCTCTGTCACCATGGTCAGCAATTTCTGCTGACCAGTTTACTGAATCAAACCCGTTAATCCCAGAATGTAACACATGTCCATGATCATTAGCAGTTAAGTTAAACCGATTTCCCCCTAAGTCATAGCTTATCCGGGATAAACGTCCACCAACACGACCAATTGTATTGCCTAGATGAAATGGATTATTGAGATATGATTTCATATCATGGAATTTAACTAATAATTCTTGTGCTTTTCCTAAATGATTAACTATCAACGATTGCCAAGTAGCCCCATAAGATATGGCAGTAAGACTAGTTCCTTTTCTATTTTCCAAGGTGTATGCCCACACAACTTGTCCGTTGTTTAATTTACCAAATTCTTTTTTTACTACTTTCATAAGGAACCTCGTTTTCACAAAAAATAAGCGACTAGTCGCTTATTTTTTGTACCCACTATACTATTTATCTAAATGAATATCTTTCCCAAGTAAATTAATGATTAAAGGATCACCAGATACTAATTTAACTTTAGCCCCTTGAGTATTAACAACCACTTCTAATACTCGGCCTCTAAATACTAAACGGAAAGAATACTCTGTCCATTTTTGGGGTAAGAATGGCTTGAAATACAATTTTCCATCACGCACACGCATCCCCGAAAATCCTTGAACAATAGCTAACCATGAACCGGTCATAGCTGTAATATGCAATCCATCACTGGTGTCATTATTATAGTTATCAAGATCAAGCCGTGCTGCACGTTCATACATTTCAACCGCCTTATCCTCCATTCTCAAGTCAGCAGCCAAAATCGAATGAACAGAAGGCGACAATGACGATTCATGAACTGTTAGTGGTTCATAGAAATTAAAGTTATTACGCTTTTCATCCTCAGTAAATGCATCTGGAAAATAGAACATGGCATGAAGCGTGTCTGATTGTTTAATGTATGGCGACCGCAAAATTCTGTCCCATGACCAATGCTGATTAATTGGCCGAATTTCTTGGGGCATATCAGCAATTGGTGTTAGATCTTTATCTAAGAAGGTATCGTGTTGTACAAAAATATGAGTCTTCTTACCGTTCAAATCTACATCTGCTTCAGGTAAATACATTTTATTAGCAATTTCTTGCCAGTTAGCTAATTCAGCTGGTGTAATCGCTAATTTAACCCTCTGATCCTCATCAATCTCAGAGTAGCTATCAATGGCATATTGTAAGACCCACTTAGCCATCCAATTGGTATAAAAATTATTATTAACATTATTTTCATACTCATTAGGACCAGTTACTCCATGAATCATATACTGTTGCTTACGTACCGAATAATGTACACGATCAGCCCAGAAACGAGCGATATTGTATAGTACTTGAGCCCCATTTCCATCTAACCAAGAATGATCTCCTGTTATATTGGTGTAATTGTAGATGGCATAAGCAATGGTTGAATTACGGTGGATTTCTTCAAAAGTTATTTCCCACTCGTTATGTGATTCAATCCCATCAAAGGTAACCATTGGATATAAAGCCCCTTTGAGTCCCTGTTCCTTAGCATTATGAAAGGCACCTGCTAATTGATCAAATCGGTACTGCAGTAGTGCTTTGGTAACAGATGGGTCTGCAACCCCTAAGTAAACTGGAATAGCAAATGCTTCTGTATCCCAATAAGTAGCCCCACCATACTTTTCTCCAGTAAAGCCCTTTGGCCCAATGTTCAAACGTGAATCCTGGCCATAATATGTTGAAAATAATTGGAACAAGTTAAAGCGAATGCCTTGTTGAGCAGCATCATCACCTCTTATTTCAACATCAGCTTTTTCCCAACGCTTTGACCATTCAGATACATGTGCATCATAAATACTTTGATAATCTTGGCCTTGATATTTTTGAGATAATTGACGGCCAGCCGCAATTATTTCTTCTAGAGAATGATAATCTCGCGAAGTCGTAACAAAAACACGCTTTTCAAAAGTAATAGATCCTTTTTCTGGAACATTAATTACAAAGCTATCCGTAATCTCTTGATCGCTTTGCTCATTTTTTGCAAACTCACCTCCGATAAAACTCTGATGAGCTACTACCGTAAATTGTGGTACCCCAAAAGGATTTTTAATCGTCTGAGTAGCTATATAAGAGCCAGTATTATCGTGTCCTTGACCCAATACCTGCCAAAATTTTTCGTCATAATTTGAATCTTCATTGGTAACATCAGCATCAACACTAGCATCAAAGTGAATTTGATGTGCCTGTCCATCCACTGAGGTAAATTCATAATGAATATCAGCTAATTCTTTGGTGGCAACAGATACTAACCGGGTAATTTGAAAATGAACTCCAAAAACAGTAAATTGACGAACTAGTATGCCCTTTTTCATATCCAACGAAATTTCAAAATCATCAAACTGGTTCTGTGCCAAATCAACTTGTTGCCCATCAACATAAATATCCGCTTTAACAAAATTTAATGCATTGATTGCTTTACCAAAATATAATGGATATCCATTTTTCCACCAACCAACACGAGTTTTATCGGGAAACCACACGCCACCGATGTAAATACCTTGGTGAGTATCACCAGAATACCGTTCCTCAAACATCCCCCGCATACCCATATATTCATTTCCAAGACTAGTCATAGATTCTTGTAAACGCTTATCGTCTGAATTTAAATCATGTGAAGTGACAGTCCATGGATTAACTTCAAAAATTCTTTTCATTTCTCTCTCTTTCTATTTCAAAATAGCCGATATTAATCAACTTTATATCCGCCACCTTGAATCATCTCTTGAATAAAGTGAACACTGATAGCGCCAACCAACATTAAAATTCCTGATATCAAAATCATAGAAGGAAAATGTGAACCCAACAGTGGGAACAAGGCAAAACTAGCTACTGACGCTACAATTTGAGGTAAACAAATGGAACAATTAAACAAACCTAAGTAGGTTCCCATATGATCACCAGGCAAAGCATTCGTAACCATGATGAATGGATAGGCCATCATACCCGCCCATGAAATTCCAATTAAAATAAACGAAATCGTCAACAAAACTAGCGAATGGAAATAAAAAACCGAGATAAATCCGAGCGATCCCAAAAACAAAGACAAAGCGTAGCCCCTCTTATTCTTTGTCGCTGGAATTTTTGATAAAACTAATGACCATAAAACAGCTGCAACAGCATATACCGCTGATAAAATACCAAACCAATTACCACCGTTTTGATAACCTACCGTGCTTGGGTCTGTAGCATGAAAGACATTATCAGCTACCGCACCAGTTCCGTACGTCCAAAGATATTGAAAAGCCATCCAGCAGAAAAATTGAGTTACAGTCACAGTCCAGAAAGTTTTAGGTGCTTTTTTTAATAAAGTAATAAAATTCCCATCACCCTCATCAGGTATGTTTAAAGCATAGCCATGATACAACTCATAGGTTGCATCGTCGTATTCCTTCACATTAAAGACCGCAATTAACGAAAAGACCACCAAAACAACCGCACCAACATAAAAAGAAATAACAACTGAAGGTGGCACTTGCCCTTTGGGAGCCGTATTTGCGACGCCAATCGCTGTCAACAAGAAAGGAAAAACCGTTGCTAATACTGAACCAGTATTTGATAGAAAACTTTGAATCGAATATGCATACGACTTTTGTTTTTCATTAACCATATCGCCAACAACCATTTTAAAAGGCTGCATCGCAACGTTAGAGCTTAAATCCATAAATAATATGGCGATGGCCCCAAACCACAAACCAGCAACTGTTGAAAAACCAAAACTCCCTGAATTAGGTAGCAAAAACATTACAATCACTGATACCAAGGCACCCACTAATAAGTACGGCATCCGTCGGCCAAAGCGTTTAGTCCACGTTCGATCCGAAAAATATCCAACCAATGGCTGAACAACCATACCTGCTAAAGGTGGCAAAATAAAGAAAAATCCCAACTTAGTAGGATCAGCACCCAAAGTTTGAAAAATTCTTCCCATCTGAGAACTTTGCAGTGAAAAGGCCATTTGAACACCTAGGAAACCAAAACTCATCATCCAAATGGTACCCAAAGGTAAATCTGGTAATCCTCTCCCCTTTACTTTCTCCGTCATAATTTATTCATCTCCTCATCTAGTTATTCATCCCTTATGACATTGCAATTCCATTTTACAACTTTATTAATTAAAATGAAAGCGCTTTCTTTATACGTTAAAGTAATTAAATTTTTAAATATTTATTCTAAAAATATGGACTAAATATTTATCATCTCAACGTAAAAAAGCCTCCAAAAAATTTGGAAACTTTTCTACTTATCTAGTTTGCGATAAAAATCATTATATCCATTCACAAAATCAACTAACTCGTGTAACTGATTGAATAATACCCAATTCAAACCTAAAATAAGACGACGCGGATAATGTTTCTGCTGTTGCTTATGATTATCTCGTACAGCTTGTTCATATCCTAATTGGTAGTCTGAACTTGTATTTTTAGCATAATTTTTAGCATAGAAAGTAGTTTGCTTTTGATAAAGGCCAGCTTCATAATCATGTTTAACTTGATCATGAAGTGCCCTAATTTCCTTAATAATCATTTATCGAGCCTCTTTCAATTTGCCACGCCAAGACACCAGCAAGACAGGTAAAATAATAATACCAAAAGTCAAAATTAAACCTAAATAGTCTACTCCTACCGATTGATGTATTAGCATTTTCAAAATAATTTGATAAACATAGTAACCTGGGAAAAGCTGCTGAAAATAGGTAATTACATCGGCTAAAGTACCAGACATAAAGGTGTGAAAAGGTACCACCACCATGGCTAAAACCATCATAATTGGCGTACCAATGGTATCCAAAGTTTTACTATCGACATAAATTCCCAACAAGAAACCAATAATACTAAAATATATTCCCAGCACGATTACTAACAACAAACCCACAATAACAACCAGATCGATCTTAATGGCACCCATGAGTAGACCAACTACCAAAATCACCAATTGAATTAAGGTATTTAAGATAATTTGGGTAAATAGTTGATCCTTGATCCATCGCCCAAATGAGTAGTCACTAATGTGCAATTGCAGGAGGAAAAAGCGCTTACTAGCACTTATTTTTTTGGCAAAAGTAACAATCGAATTACCTAAAATTCCAATCAAAGCCGAGGCCATATACCAAATATAGGCATATTTTTGACTCCAATAGCCTCCACTATGAGCCGAAAAGACCATGAACACATACCAAAAAGAGGGAACTAAGAGGGTAAATAAAATAAAGCGTTTATTACGCAAGGTGTTTTTCAAATCAATATACTTAATCACGTAGTTACCTCCGTACGGCGACGATACCATTGTTCAATCGTTTGGTTATTAGCATGAACATCAGCAACACTCGCCGTTATAATCTGACCATCTTTTAATAACATAACTTTAGTAAAAAATTTATCAATCTGGTTAAAATCGTGAGTAATCATTAAAACACTACTATTGATGTGATCGAGATAGGACCAGAAAAAATCAATTGATTTTAAATCCATCCCCACCGTTGGTTCATCCAGAATTAATAATTTAGTTTTTTTCAATAGACTTAATAACAAGGAGAGACGTCGTTTTTGACCACCTGACAACTTACCAACCAAATTTTGACGATAACTAGCTAATTTGAATTTTTGTAACATACCTGCCGTGTAACTAGGATCATTAACACCATCGATAGCAGCCATCAAATCAACTTGTTCCCCAACCGTTAGAGACTCCAATAAATTATTATCCTGAGTCATCACACCCAAATCGTGATGTAAATCAAATAATCGTTTAATTTCTCCTTGATCAGGTTGAATAATCCCCATAATTAAATTAACTAAAGTTGTTTTTCCTGCACCATTATCTCCCAATAGGGCTACCCGCTCATTATGGCTAATATCAAAACTAACATCTTGTAACAGAGGATGATTAAATTTTTTAACTAAGTGAGAAATATGTAGAATCGATTGATTTGGTGAATACAAACCAGCTAATAAAAAATTCAAGTCAACCGAAAAAACATCCGCAATTTTAAGTAATTTATCAATATCTGGTTCAGCTTCTCCTAGTTCCCATTTAGAAACCGATTGACGACTGACAAATAATTTTTGTGCCAGGGCCGCCTGTGATAAAGATTGGCGTTGTCTTAGACTGACCAACTGTTGTCTGAAAATATTGTTCATATTTATTCCTTCCGTTACTTGATAATATATTCAGCATATCAATCAAAATATAAATGCCAAGTACTAGAGTAAAATTGCTGTAACGCTTTAGTAGCAGCGTTAGCAACCTACGGTTGCCAATTCCAAAATTAAAAATTGAACTACAAAATAAATGTATTTGAGAGGAAATGTATTCGCAGATATACTTATTATTTAAAATCGAATAAATTTGCTTTATAATCAAAGTGTGAAAAGTTTCGAAAATTAAGGAGCTAAGGGAGATATTAATTTATGCCAAGTACTACTGAACACTACAAGATGTACAAAAATGGTAAACAATGGGTTTACTCAATGATGCTTACAGCTACTCTGGTGGGTGGTGCCATCGCACTTAATAACACAGCGAGTGCAGATACTACCGTTCCGACTACTGCCAAAGCAGATTCAACTAACACCACTACCCCAGCCTCTGTGCCAACAAGTACAGTTGCTAGTTTAGATGACTTAGCTAAAACTGCTCAGTCAACTTCAACAGCTGCTAGCACGGCTCATAGTCAAGCAGATGCTGCACAACAAAAGGCTGACAAGTCATCACAGACAGCCAAGCAAATTAATGCTAACGATGCAAAAGCAAAACAAATTGCCACTTCAACCAGTACAGCGGTTCAAGAAGCTGGTAAACAAGTTGATAAGTCTAAACAAGCGGTTGATGACGCCTCAGCTAAGGCTGTAAAAGCTCATGATGCCAATACCAAGGCCCAAGATCAATTAGCTAAAGATCAGGCTGTGGTTGACCAACTCAACAGTGTTAGTCAATCCGCTTCAACCACTCAAAGTGAACTAGTTATCTCTAAAGATAACCTATATCAAGCTGAGAAAACTCGTAGCGAAGCTAATAGGGCCCAAGATCAAGCTGACAAGAAATTAGCAGAGGCGCAAAAAAATCAAGATTCTGAAGCCGTTAAAGCAGCTGATGCCAAGTATGAGGCTGCCAAGAAAGTCACAGATACAGCTTCTGCGGCTGCTTCAGAAAAGTACCAAGCCTATCAAACGGCTAAGAAAACAGCTGACGCAGCCCAAGCAGCCTATGAAAAAGCTCAAAAGGATGCCAAGGCCGCTAAAGATGCCCTACCTGCTGACCAATCCAAAGTTGATAGTACCAAAAAGGCCCTAGATACAGCTGAAAAAGCTCGTTTTGAGGCCACTAAAGCATTAGAGTCTGCTCAAAAGAATTTTGATCAAGCCAAAAAGGAAGATTCTCAAGCGGCTGAAATAGTTAAGAAGGCTGATGCCAATGCTAAAACGGCTAATGACACTGCTGCTAAGGATGCTAAGCTTGCGCAAACCCTTAAGTTAAAGGCAGCCGACTTAGACAAGGCAGCTGATGCTGCCCAAAAAGCCTATGAAGATGCTAAGCAAGGTGGTAAGATTGATAGCACATCAACTGATGATGCTGTAAAGGCTGCGCAAGCTGCTGCTAAAGCCGCCCAAGAAGCTGCTCAGCAAGCTATTGATGCTGCTAAAGCCGCCCAAGAAGCTGCTATGGCTGCTCAAGCGGCCGCTGTCCAAGCCGCTAAAAGTGCTACGCAACAAGCCAACGGACAGGCTACTGCCAAACAAGCAGCCGCAATGGCTGCTCAAGCACTTTCTTTCAAGGCTAATCAAGAAGCAGCTGCTAAGCAAGTAATTGCTAAGAGCGCAGCTGCCCTACCAGCCACTGCTAAAACAGCTGAAAATAATGTAGCCGCTTTAACAGCCTTCGCTTTAGCCGGTACCGCCATGGCCGGTGCTGTTGTATTGAACAAGAAGAAATATAACTAACTTCCATAATATAAAAAGACGCTTATCTAACGATAGGCGTCTTTTTATATTATTTATAAATTTGCCACCAAATCACCCAAAGTCATTTTCGCTAGCTGCTGTTCAACTACTTGATCCAATTGATCATATTCGATGGCTAATGCCTTTTTAATATTTTTACCAACTGGACATTCTAGATTCGTATTTTCATCAATAGGAATCACTCGCTGCTGTTCATCTAACGCTTGATAAACCGCCAAAAAAGTAATTTGATCAACTGATTTTGCCAGAGAAGGGGTGGCCACCCCACTGGTCGAACAAATCAAACCGGCTTTTTTTAACTTCCCCATTATCCGTCTAATCCGAGTTGGATTGGTATTAACACTTTCAGCAATTTGTTGACTAGTGATACCCTCATTTTCTTCAAAAATTTTTAAATAAGCCAAAATATGTAAGGCATCACTAAACTGTAAAGAATACTTCATTATTTATCCCCTGACTTGACCGTTTGCTAAAAATAGTATAGCATACTAGGTGTATTTTATATAAGCACAAGGAGAATTGTCATGTCATTTGATACACTACAGAAGCAACGTCGTTCAATTTATAGTCTGGGTAAGAATGTTTCACAGACACCTGAAGAGATTTTTAATATTGTGAAAGGCGCAGTTCGTGAAACACCAACTGCTTTTAATAGCCAGTCAGTTCGAGCAATTGTACTAACAGGAGCCGCCCATGATAGATTGTGGGATATCGTTCTGGCTAAATTAAAGGCCGTTTCTAAAAGTGCCGAATCCTTCGAAAAGACGACCGATAAAATTAATCAGTCCTTCAAGGCTGGTTTTGGAACCGTACTATTATTCACCGACACACCGGTTGTTAAGGGACTTGAAGAAAATTTCCCATTATATGCTGATAACTTCTATGATTGGTCCGAACAAGGTCTAGGAATTGCCGACTACGCCATCTGGGTAGCCTTAGCTGAAGCTGGTATTGGCGCTTCTACTCAACACTATAATCCATTGATTGATGAGGATGTTCAAAATGAGTTTAATATTCCAAGTACCTGGCGATTACGGGCTGAAATGCCATTCGGTTCAATTGAAGCGCCAGCTGGTCAAAAAGACTACATGCCTGATGAAGATCGTTTCCAACTTATCACCTCAACTAAGTAATTCACATTTAACCACTCTATCTACTTGAGTGGTTTTTATTTACAATTATTTAGTGATTCATATAATACAATGGTTAATAAAAGATATTATAATTACAGGAGAAAATATGGGATATTTCTTTCTAGCTCTAGCTATAATTGGTGAAATTATTGCTACTAATCTACTTAAAGCTTCCAACGGCTTTAGTCAATTTTGGCCTTCCATTGGTGCCTTAACGACCTATGGCATCTGTTTTTATTTCTTTGCACTATCACTAAAAAGTGTCAATTTAAGTATTGCTTACGCTGTTTGGGCTGGTCTTGGAATTATCATTACTACATTAATCGCGGTTCTTTTCTGGAAGGAAAGCGTTAGCTGGATGAGTATCATTGGCATAGCTCTCATTGTCATTGGCGTAGTTATCGTCTCCTGGTTTGAACCATCTTAAAAATACCCAATATAAAACCCCTTAGTGCACTAAGAGGTTTTTTATATCAGTATTTATTCTTGACTAACTGTTATTGGAATGGTCACAATACGATCAATGATTTTAGCACGCTTAGAAACTTGCCCCTGCTCGCGATACATTTTAGCCCCACTTTCAAAAATGAGCGACATACTATTGTTATTATTAGTATTAACTTGTTCCACTGAAGGCGGTAAAACAATCTTTTTTGCACCTGCCACGTCATCGGTATAATCAAATTTTGAACCAGTCTTCCCATTAGGCTGCACAACCATTAAGACTGAATTATCATCCCCATTTGATTGTGTAATTAAGGCTAAATTGTACTTAGTAATTGCTAACCCCTGCATTCGATCAAAACCAGAAGCAACTGATTTAATTTTCTTTTCTTTGATTAGAGTTTCGATATATTCTTGTAAGCTAGTACCCTTATAAACCACTTGTACCTGCTGATTATCAGATGGTAAGCCAGTATCTGGATTAAATGCCATCACCGCAATTGTTCGGTTAGCGACATTCAATCCATATTTAACAATAAACATCTCATGATTATGGTAAGCAATCCCCGAGGTACGACTTGCCCAAGGGATTGCAATCCGCTGGCTCTTTAAAGTCGGCTCCTCCTCAGTCGGCTGATACTGCTTAATATCACTTAAATAGGCGTAAGAAAGTCCCGCAAATTGAGTACCATCATTGGACCACCAAAGCCGATCATGTTCGACATCATAAGCTAATCCGCCAACATGTGACTTACTGTCTAAGATTAAACTTTTAACATACTGGCGATTTTGCTTATCAATGACAATAATTAATGAATTACGCTTGTGATCCCCATCATAGAGACTAATAAAGAAATAACTACTATTTTGTGTGATACCCTGAGGCACCCAGTTATTACCAAAACTAGCACGCTTAGTTTTATGGTCAACAGACCATGCCCCCCGCAGGCCTGGCATAACAATCGAGGTGATATTGTCTGTGGGAACCCGCGCATCTTTGTTTCCCTGGTGATTGGCAATCTCAAAATTATGTTTAAATTCAGCTTCACTGACTAGTTCATGTGTATCAGCCTGCCACATAGGCACATCTTTAGCACTAGCAATCATTCTTTTGTATTTATCAGTACGATCAATCTGAGCAATACCAATACTGAAACAAATAAACAAAATGAGTATTACCGATACATAAATAAAACTGCCTTTATTTCTCTTTTTAATCATCGCTACTCCCTTATCTACTCAATTATAAAAGATTTTTAAAAACAATAGTTAGAAAGAAATTGGTTATTGGAATCATGATAAAATAAAGCTAGAGCCATTAATAAGTGTGGCAATCGTCTTATTACCTTACGTAATGCCCACCTTGAGGAGAAAAATAATGTATGTTAATCTAATTAACCCTGTAAACAGGCATACCAAACGTGTAAAAATCGGTTTTTCATGGACAACCTTATTTTTTAATGCTTTTCCAACTCTTTTTCGTGGTGATTGGAAATGGTTTTTCATTGCATTAGTAATTCAAATCATATTAGGTGTACCCAGTTTTGGAATTGGCGTTGGTATATTTAGCATTGTCTTTGCCTTTATTTACAATGGGCTTTACCTAAGAGACTTACTAGCCAAAGGTTATCGACCCATGGATGATATGTCCAAGAACATCATAAATTCACAAGGTTATCAATTTTAAGGAGTTTTTTATGAATAAAATGAGCACAATAGCCATAATTATCTCATTATTATTAATGTTTGTCTCGCTCGTAAGTTGGATTTTACAAGCAACTGATTTTTCACTTATCACGGCTAACTTAGCTACAGTCATTCTATTGGTTGCCTTCGTGTGGACTAATCGCCATCAGAACTAAGCAATATTAAGGAGTTATGTAATTACTATGAAAGCTAAAGATCACATTACTAAAGGAACTGACAAAATAATTAACAGTACCAATGCTAAGTGGGTCGCCTTTCGGCAGTTTATCTTTGCACCGAACCTGCTAACTTTTGTAATTTCGGTTGTAGTAGGTAATAGCTTTGGGTCAGCCATTAAGGATTTAATTTCAACCGCTTCTGGCACGGTTAACTTCATCCTTAAATGGTCTATGAATAAGAATCACCCCCTTGACTTTGATTTGATTATGGCTCCATTTGGTGATTTTTTAAATAGTTTTCTAACTATGCTGTTTATTGCCCTAACTGTTTTTTATACAATTCAATTTATTAATAATTCATTAATTAGAACCAAAGAAGAGCAATGGGGATTTGATCAAGCGCATGAAGACGCCCTCGTCTTCCAAAAAATGCAGGCGGAAAACAATAAATTGCAAGCGGAAAATGCCAAACTTCAACGAGAGATATTATCAAAACTAGAAGCTATTCAAGAAAAACAATAATTATTGAAGGAGCAAATTATTATGAATGAAAATGGTAAAATCGTACCTAGCGAAATTAAAGGATGGAACTGGGGAGCCTTTATATACAATGTGTTTTGGGGAATCGGTAATAAAACCTATTTACCTTTACTTTGCTTAATTCCTGGCTTCAACTTAATCTGGATGTTTGTCTGTGGTTTCAAGGGAAACGAGTGGGCCTGGCAAAAGGGTGATTACAAAGACATTGACACCTTTAGAGCAGTTCAAGCAACATGGAATCGAGCTGGATTAGCTCAGTTTATTATTGGTTTAATTGGTATTATTCTCTATATCGCTTTTATTGGATTTATACTAACTATGGCTACTCATACTGGCGGTACTAGTACTCACACAACTATTGTGTAGAGATATAGAATCAGTCCAAAATTTCAATTATATCTTGATGCCAATTTCACTACTATCTCGTTTGTGAAACTCCTATTCCCTGGTACCATATCATTTTCTACTGAGGACCTTCTAGCACTTGTATTCGTATTGAAATACAAACAAGATAACTGTCCAATAAGCTATTTCAACCGGAAAAGGCTTCCTATTCTATATAGGAAGCCTTTTTAAGATATAATTCATTTAGTCTGTAATACTAATAAAAGGAACTAAAAAATGCCTCGTCATATTTTCATAAATCAAGAATCTACTAATGATCACATTTCAATTTACTATAATGAACCCATTTTTATCGTAAGTGCTCAAAAAGACGATCTGACCAAAATTAATCTTTTGGAAGAAGCTCATAAACCAGGAATTTATATTCTTATTGGTGAACATAAACGATACGTTGGGCAAGCATCTGGCGCAACTTTTACTCGACTACAACAGCATAGTGTGCATAAAAATTGGTGGCATAAAGTAATTTTCTTTGGCCGTGAGGATGGTCATCTTTCTAAAGCCCAGTTAGATTTTCTTGAGGCAGAATTAATCCAAGAATTTTCAAAAGCAGATTTAGAATTAGATAATAATACCATTGGAAATACAAGCTACATTGATAAATTAGGAAAAATAACCGCCAAAACACTTCTAGTACGCGTTAAAGATACCCTAGCAAATATTGCTAATATTAATTTATTTGATGAAGAAATCTCAGACATCATTGACTCAGAAGATACTGATGAAAACTTTGTAGATTTTAATAATAAGCGCTATGTCAATAAATTTACCAGTCAAATATTTATTGAAATTATAACCGACCTCGTTCATTCAGAAAAAATCACATCATTGATGCCCTTCATCAGCGATGAAGAACCGAATACTATTCAATTTATTGGTACCGCATCAAAAATTTCTAGTTTAGGTAAAGAATTAACTAAACCAATTACGGACACACCTTATTATGTTTATACCAATTTTACTAAAATCAATTTTAAAAAACGCTTAGAACGAATTGCACAAGAATTAAATCAAAAAATCGATATTCACTTTTAATAACTCCCAGTGGCAATCTTTGTCGTCCAATGAGAAGAGATATTATGATGCATACACTTTCAAGACGTACGAGCCTAATCTACGCCATTACTGGCAGCATTTTATGGGGTGCTTCGGGAACCGTTGCCCAATCCCTCTTCAACGCTCATAACATATCCGCCACTTGGCTAGTCGGTGTACGACTGCTAACGGCCGGTCTGTTATTATTGTTCCTTTCAATTATCACTAAACAAAATATATTTAATGTCTGGCGGGATAAAAAGGCGGCTAGCCGTCTTATGTTTTTTTCATTTCTAGGAATGCTCCCATCACAACTTTCTTATTTCATGGCGATTCAATACGGTAATGCCGCCACCGCCACTGTGCTGCAGTTTTTAGCACCAGTTTTTATTACGATTTATTTATCAGTAGTCAATCATTTCCTACCAAGCAAGATAAATCTCATGGCAATTGGCGTCGCAATGATAGGCACTTTTTTACTAGTTACCAGTGGTAATATCAACTCGCTTTCACTTACTCCAATTGCAATCATTTGGGGCCTGCTAGCTGGTTTAAGCCAAGCATCTTACACTTTGTTGCCTCGTCAATTATTAACTAATTTTAGTGAAACGGCGATTGTGGGCTGGAGTATGTTAATTAGTAGTATCCCTTTTTGGTACACGGTCGGACGAACAAAATTACCACCTCTATCACTAAGCATAACAATGGCCATTGCTTTTATTATCATTGGCGGCACCATAATTTTTGTATGTTTAACTATGTCCATGCAGATACTCCTGTGCCTGCTCCTATTGCTCCTTAATAGCCTTGTCGTGTGCTTCTCTAGCCTCTTAGTATAGTTAATAGAACTTAGCTAACTGTAGGCTTATACGGTCAATCTGCTCCAGCTTCCTAGCGTAAGTAGTCCAGTGCATCCCCTTTGGCCGTTTGGGTGTTCTATATATTCTGAAAGCCAAGTCACAGGCAACTAAACGACCCAGCTCCATGTAACTGTTATACAAAGCTGGATCTAACTTGTTGATTAGCCTTAGTTGCTTCTCATGCAGTCCCATAATCTTATAGACCCCATCACGCCTAGCCTTGTTGTCCTGGTCAGGATAATACAAGCCAGCACATACACGACACTGTTCTGCCTGCCCTACGTGATAGAGTAGGCTTTTTCTTTTGCCACAGTAAGGACAGACCAGCCAATAGAGCACACCACCATAGTTAGGCCTAGTAATCGCTATGGTTATCTTGTAGCCTTGCCAGTTCACACGCTTAGCATGGGGATGTTTCCTAAAATCTAGCTCTTTGATATTTAGTTTTGGATAACTAGTGACCTTTTGCATTGCAACCCTCAATTCATGTCTAAATCATTAGGAAAATTTTGTAACCTTGTTGCACACCTTTTAAGACTGTGTGGCTTGTTATCGTTATTATATCAACGTTTATAGTGTGTGTAAGCTTGTAACCTTTTTTGCACACAAGGTTACACATCGTTGCATACAAAAAAGCAGCCTCTTATAATCGGCTGCTAAATATTTTATAGAATTAGATAACTAACAATCAGCTCTCAACATGTACTGTAATATAATCTATTTTGCCTTCTGGGTTGAAATGGTATTTATCATAACCTGTTAATGAAAATAGTTGGCCATCTTTATTAATACCAGCCACAGCCCAAGCGGTTTTATACTGTTCACTTTGTTCATCCGTTACAAAAACATGTTTCAATTTGATATTACGGCTAAAAAACACATCAAAAAATTCTTTGAGAGCTTTAATACCACTAACTTTTTCACCAATACCTGACTCTAAAACAACATCATCAGCAAACAAATTCACTATTTTCTGACGATCAGCTAAATTTGTAGTGGCTGTATCTGATAATTCAAAATATTCTTTTACCATTTCAAGCTTAGTCATAAAATACGCCTCCTCCAATGCACAACTACAGAGTAGACCGTGCTTACTTATAATTCAATACCAAAAACCATGTAAGGACTGTCCAAAATGGACACCCCCTTACATGAGGTCTCATTTCAGGGCGCCACCTTAAACATCTTCGCCACTACTGGCGAAAAACTCACGTCGTTACCAGATATGGCAATGCTTAGCCTACAAATCAAAAAACAAAGTACTAACTTGGTCCACTACTAGGAATACTGATATAAAGAGCTTTAAGTCACAAAATATTAGCTATATAGGCCAATAATAAGCAAGTTGACCCACTAACATAATCGGTCTAAGTTCTACTTAGGGGGGCGTGATTCGCTCTCCCCTGCACCTACTTCATGTCGGTATAGGTTTAGTCTAGGCCGTCACGTTTCGTCTCTCGCTTTCCCCAGTCGTGGAGAATATTCATACCCACTTTTGGGCACAGTGCTCCCCTGTTTCTTTTTTGACCAATTTTGGTCAATCTGTACCAAATGCGAAGACTAAGATGCCTAAAACACCGATAAAGTTCCCACGATAACAACCAAAACAGCTACAAACACTTATGTATCAGTGCTTAAAGTGTCGTCACTTTATAGTCGCATTCGGTACATAGCTACTTATTCTAAAATGCGCACGCTTTTAGTCCGATAACGGTTAGTCCATTGCTATCACTAGCTTTATAGCCGTTCTAAACAGGCAGAAAACACCTACCAATTGCCCTATTTAGCGCCTTTTTCTGCCAAAAGTGGCAAAAACACAAACCGCTTAACACTGGGCTTTGTCAGGGGTACCCCCCTACCTAAAATTTTTAAAAATTGAACTTTTTTATAAGACGACGATATGTGAGCGCTCTCTCGTTTAGACGAATAGGGCGGGGGTTATCTAGCTTTTTATGTCTTTGATTGTACAAATACACCACTGAAAAATAAAAACGCTTAGATTACTTGCTATAGTATCCGTTAAATTTATTTTGTTACACAATGCCGTACTATTTATAGCCCAAAGCAATCATTTTTATATTTTATGCTGTATATCTTCCAATGTTGCTTTTACAGTATCTAATTGTTCATAAACATCATCCATATCAAGACATTTCTCCACAGTACTTATAAGGTTGTTATCAATATTTAAATTAGATAATAGCCGATTCATCTCAAAATTATCCTTAATAGCCTGAAGATACGTTTTAACTTTTACTCGATTCTGCTGCTTTAAGCTATTAACATCAAATACTCCTCTAGGTCTAAAATTATATATCCCCAAAACAATATCTTGATGTAAATTTATATCCTGAGATATATATTCCGAGCATATTTGCAACAATCGATTTTGATCTCCTATTTTCTTATCTACTGCCTTACTATGTTTGGTAAAAAGAAGGCCAACGAACGATGAAATCACTGACGAAATTATGGCTGTCACAACATTATCTTTCAAATAATTCCACATATAAAATTTCCTTTCAAAATTATCGAAAACTTACAAGCACATATCCAATAACTGTAATGATTAATTTATCTATTCAATATACAGCTATCATCCAGTACTAGCCATGTCTTAGCCTCATTGAGTCGCCTCTGACCTGCACTCTTGCTAATGAGTAGCCGTTGCTCAATGTTTACCCAGCTATGCCCCGTGTATCTTAGTTTAAAAATCTGTTGATCTAACTCATCAAAGACATTCAGCCACTCGCTAATATACTCCATGGTCTCTTTAGTGGCGTTTATGTATGGGTCTTGCTCTAAGACTGCTAAGGTAGTCTCAGTACTATGGCTCTGTTTGTTCTTAGCTTTAATGTTGCGGTTTACGTCGTCAGCATTGTTGTGCCCGGAACGTATTTCTAGCTCACGTTGTTTAATGGCTAAGGCCATTTTACCCGTAAAGTATGCTTTGGTATCTTGTCTTTTTAGTCTGCCATTCATCCCCCTTAGCTATGTACTGTTTAACCTGTGTAGTTGTAACTACGGTGCTCTCACAACCGTGCTTGTATGCACCCTTGTAACAAGCGTAGCTCTGACTACTTGCTACGTGGATGTAACCACACAGCCAAATAGAACAGGCGTACTTTAAGATACACCCGTTTGCAAGCGTGAACACATCCGCGGTTGTTCTATTCACATCAACAATATACTAACAAAGTATTTTACTATTTACGGGAAGTTTGTGGGGCATTAGGACAAATAAAAAACGGCTTAAACGCCGTTACATTGCTGATAGGACTATTTATTTTGTGGGAAGTTTCCCCTAGTTTTTCTTAGTTTCTCTTAGTGTCGTAAAAAATAAAAAAGGCTTAAGAATGCACCTTGTAGTGCTTCTTAGTCCCTCTTAGTTTACCTTAGTGGATCTGAGGGGAGTCGAACCCCTGTCCAAACCGCCCGATACATCAGCGTCTACATTCTTAGGACTATCATTTAATTTCATGATGCTGTCCGCCATAGCTCAAGGCCCATCAGCACCACTAACCTGATTAATTTAACCAATTCTTATCAGGTGGGTAAGAATTGGCGGTCTAGCCATTTATTAAACCCAAATTCAAATGCTAGCCTTCAAATTCAGGCTACGGATCACTGGTTTTTAGGCAGCGATTGCGTAAGAATTATTGTTTTTTGCAGTTAAATGTCTGCCCGTTTTACGCCCGGACGGCGGAATGCAGCCAATGCTCTAAACAGCCTGTCGAATTCCATAAACAGACCCAAAATAAAAGCTACTAGGATATCCTAGTAGCTTTCATTATAACAAAGATTAGCTAAGGCTAAAAGGCACGAAAACGGGCACGACGCATTTTAACTAATTCTTGTCCACCAACTTGTTCTAATTGGTTAATTTCAGTCGTTAGCTTAGCTGATAAAGCACTAAACACTTTAGCATGGTGTCGATTTTCTGGAATAACATACTCAATAATATGTTTTTCCAACAAATCTTTTGGTGTAAGCCCCATGATACCGGCTGCTTCATCACTCCGCTTACTATCCTTCCACAAAATAGATGCAAATCCTTCTGGTGAAAGAATTGAATAGGTTGCATTTTCAAACATCCATACTTGATCAGCAGTAGCCAAGGCTAAGGCTCCACCAGATCCCCCCTCACCATAGATAATTGCAATCATTGGTACGGTCAATTTCATTGATTCTAAAATTGATTGAGCAATGGCATCTCCTTGCCCTTGAGCTTCTGCCTCTTTACCAGGGAAAGCACCAGGTGTATTGATAAAGGTAATAATGGGACGATGAAATTTTTCAGCTTGTTTCATCAATCGTTGCGCCTTACGATAACCCCAAGGTTGTGGTGACCCATTCCGCTTGGATAACTTATCATTGATATCAATTCCCTTATCAATGGCAATGACCGTCACCGGACGGTTACCTAGCATAGCAACACCACCAATGATAGATTCATCATCATTACCAAGGCGGTCTCCGTGAAGTTCAATAAAATCAGTAAATAGGCCATCAATTAATTCCCGAGCCAAAAATCGATCTTCACGAGAACGTTTCACAACTTCCGCTGGAGCTACATCATGTTTAAATAAAAATCCTAACAAATCAGCCATTTTACACCTCCCCTGAATGCATTTGAACAATCTTAGCAATTACACTAGCTAAATCAGGGCGAGGAACAATTTTATCAACAAAACCGTTGGCTAATAAGGTTTCTGCTCGTTGAAAATCTTTCGGTAGTTTTTCATGGATGGTTGATTCAATGACACGAGCACCGGCAAAACCAACTAAAGCGTGAGGCTCAGCTAAAGTAATATCACCTTGCATAGCAAAACTGGCAGTTACGCCACCAGTAGTTGGATCAGTTAAGACAACTAGATATAACAACCCAGCTTCTTGATGAGCAGCTACGGCACCTGAAATCTTAGCCATTTGCATTAAGGAATTGATTCCTTCTTGCATTCGAGCACCACCGGAAGCAGTAAACATCACTAGTGGCAATCGATTAGCAGTGGCATACTCAAACAGTCGTGTGATTTTTTCACCCGTTTTTGAGCCTAAAGAACCCATCATAAAGTATGAATCCATGATTCCCAAAGCAACCGCTTGGCCCTTAATTAATGCCCGCCCAGTTAAAACTGACTCACCCATATCAGTTTGTTTCTTTGCTCGTGCTAATTTATCAGCATACCCTGGAAAATCCGGATTATGCATTGATACATCTTCATCGAATTCTTCAAATTCATCGGCTAGCAAAGCAACCCGTTCACGGGCTTGCAAACGGAAACCGTAACCACAATTGGCACACACTCGGTATTTGCCCAATTGCTTATTGTACATTTGACTACCACAGTACGGGCAGGCCAAAAAGAGGCCATCGGGAATTCGATTTTTGGCCGCTTCATCAACAACAATATTAGCAATATCATTTTTATGTGAATTAAATAAATCCATAGTCTTTGACGCCTTCTCCTCTAATTCTCCGGCCAAGAATCAAACAGACAAATTAATCATCTTGAGCTACTAATTCAGCTTTATGTTTCTCCCAATTTGGTAGGAAACCATCTTCCAAATACTTGGTATCAAAACGATCATTTTGAACATTTTCATCTAACAAAAGTGCCTTTTGGAACTTTCGACTAGTAGACACTCCTACCACAACAGTCTCGTCAACAATACGTTCCAATTTTGTTAATGCTTCTGCTCGTGTATTATCATGAGCAATTAACTTGGCAATCATCGAATCATAGAAGGGTTGAATAGTGTCTCCGGTATAAAGAGCTGAATCAATTCGAACACCCGGTCCACCAGTTGGTAAGAATACAAATTCAATCTTTCCAGCACTTGGCGCAAAATCTTGTTCTGGTTTTTCAGCTGTTAATCGCATTTCAACCGCATGGCCCTTAATTTGAATATCTTCTTGTTGAAGAGGTAAATCCATACCCGCAGCCACTTGGACCTGTAAACGAACCAGGTCCAAGCCAGTGACCATCTCAGTCACGGGATGCTCAACTTGAATTCGAGTGTTCATTTCCATGAAATAGAACTTACCATCATGATCCTGCAAAAATTCAATCGTTCCGGTATTTTCATAGTCAATGGCATTAACCGCCTTGGTCACAATATCAGCTAATTCAGCTCGCATAGTTGGCGTAACTGAAGCAGCTGGTGATTCTTCCATGACCTTTTGATTACGACGTTGTAGGGAACAGTTTCGTTCCGGCAAACATAAAACATGACCATTCTGATCACGAACCACTTGCATCTCGATGTGACGAACATGGGTCATCACTTTTTCAATGTACATGTGTTCGTCACCATAAGAAACTTGCGCTTCACTTTGAGCACTGTCAAACTTTTCAGCTAGTTCCTCTTCATGATAAACAAAACGCATTCCCTTACCACCACCACCAGCAGCAGCTTTCAATAGTAGAGGATAGCCAATTTCTTGAGCAACGACTTTAGCTTCGTCGACATTGTGGATAAAGCCTTCTGATCCTGGAATCACAGGCACCTTAGCCTTACGCATCTCTTCACGCGCATTAGCTTTGTTTCCCATTAAATCAATAGTTTCTGGTCGAGGACCAATCCACTTAATGCCAACTTCACCGACCATTTCAGCAAATAAACTATTCTCCGATAAGAAACCGTAACCGGGATGAATTGCTTCAGAGCCAGTTAACACAGCGGCACTTATCACGTTTTTCATGTTTAAGTAGGAGTCAGTAGGTTTAGGGCCACCAACACAAATGGCCTCATCAGCTATCTGCACGTGTAAACTATCCCGATCTACCGTAGAATAAATTGCTACTGCAGTGATTCCCATTTCCTGAAGGGTGCGGATAATACGTACTGCCACCTCTCCCCGATTGGCTACCAATACTTTTTTAAACATTCTATTCTCCAATGATAAAGGTTAGTTCAGCGGTTGTGGCTTTCTTGCCGTTAACCCAAGCAATTCCCTTGCCTGTGCCGATAGGACCTCGCAAACGATCCAATGTCACTTCTAGGCGAACTTGATCCCCAGGACGAACCATCTTACGATAACGAGCCTTTTTGATGCCACCGAAATAAGCAGTCTTACCTTTGAATTCTGGCATAGACAACAAGGCTACAGCACCAGTTTGAGCAAGCGCTTCAACTGTTAATGCCCCTGGAAAGGTCGGATTACCAGGAAAATGTCCTTGAAAAATTTCTTCGTTGATACTGATATTTTTCAAAGCTACAGCTCGCTTACCAGGCTCTAATTCTTCAACCGTATCCAACATCAACATAGGATAACGGTGTGGCAAAATTTCTTGAATTTCCTGGGTATTTAAAATAGTCATTTACACTCTCTCCTTTTGTTTTGACTTATGTACGTTTGGCCGAAACCAAACATGCTAATTAATCAACTGTTATTAGATAAAGTGGCTTATCATAATCAACCACTTCTTCATTTTTAACTAACACTTGCGCAATGGTACCAGTAACGTCACTTTTAATGTCCGTCATTAGCTTCATTGCTTCAATAATTGCAACGGTTTCACCAGCTTCAACATGATCCCCAACCTGTTTAAAGTCAGGCATATCTGGTTTAGGCTTCAAGTAAACTGTTCCCACCATTGGTGCCTTAATTTCTTCACCTGAAACTGATGCTGATTGGCTAGCATCCGATACTGTTTCTGTAGTTGGTACAGGCGTAGTAGCCACTGGAGTCGCTGATGTTGCAGCAACCGGAGCAATTACTGGGCTCGTAATATTTTCATTTTTAGAAAGATGCAAAGCAAAGTCACCCTCTTGGATGTTTACTTCTCGTAGTGAACCCTTCTCAAGATCCGCCATCAATTCTCGGATTTCTTTAATATTCAGGTCCATTACTTATTATCTCCCGCCCATTTTTTAAAGACTACAGCGGCATTATGTCCACCAAAGCCATAGTTAGCACTCATAACATATTCAGGAGCAGTATTTTTGCTACTCTTATCAACCAAGTTAACCAACTTAGTATGTTCATCTGGTTCGTCAAAACCAACGTTTACTGGTACTTGACCACGTAGCAAACTACCGATTGAAGCAACCGCTTCAATGGCTCCTGCCGCACCAAGTAAGTGACCAGTCATTCCCTTAGTAGATGACACTAAGACTGAGTTAGGGCCAAAGATTGAAGCAATGGCTTCTGATTCAGCTGAATCATTGGCACCCGTAGCAGTTCCGTGAGCATTAATATAAGTTACTTGTTCGGGTGTAATTTGCGCATCAGCCAAAGCAGCTTTCATAGCCCGAGCAGCACCTTCCCCATCAGGAGCGGGACTGGTCATATGATAAGCATCGGATGAAACACCGTAACCAACTACTTCAGCCAAAATATTAGCACCACGTGCTTGGGCATGTTCTAAGCTCTCAAGGACCATAACACCTGATCCCTCACCTAAGACGAACCCATGACGATTTTTATCAAATGGCTTAGAAGCCTTGGCTGGATTAGTTTCCTTAGAAAGAGCAGTCAAAGCAGCGAAACCGGCAATTCCAATCTCGTTAACCGTAGCTTCAGCACCACCAGTTAACATCACATCTTCCTTACCAGATTGAATCCGCCAAAAAGCTTCCCCAACAGCGTTCGTAGCTGAGGCACAGGCCGTTACAACTGTAAAGTTAACACCCTTAGCGCCAAAACGAAGAGATACATTCCCTGATACCATATTAGGAATGGATTCAGGCACAAACAAAGGACTTACTCGTTGAGGACCTTTATCATGCATCTTAATTACTTGTTCTTGGATGGTCGTCAAACCACCAATCCCGTTTCCTAAAATAACACCAAACCGAGTTGAATCAGCCACAGTAGTTGGCACTTCAGATCCTTCAGGAGCCTTTAAACCAGCTTGTTCCATTGCTTGATCAGCAGCATCGATAGCATACTGTGAAAACAAATCCAACTTACGGGCATCACGTTTTCCAACTCGTTGAGCAGGATCAAAGCCATCAACCTGCCCAGCAACGGTAATACCAGTCTCACTCGCATCAAACTTAGTAATTGGCTTGATACCTATCTTTTCATTAAAAATACCATCCAAAAAGGTCTCGGTATCATTTCCAAGGGGGGTAACTGCCCCAATTCCGGTAATTACTACTCGTGTCATATTCTATCCTCTCTATCCAACGATTTAAATATGTAAACCACCATCAACTGTAATTGTTTGCCCAGTAATATAGTTATTACCCGCTAGAAAAACAGCAACATCAGCAACATCTTCTGCTGAACCAAATCGGCTCAAAGGGATACTTTCCAAAAGTGATTTACGCGCCTTATCTGATAATTGATCAGTCATATCAGAAACAATCATCCCTGGTGCGATTGCATTAACTTGAATTTGACGTCGAGCACCTTCTTTGGCCAAAGTCTTAGTCATACCAATTAATCCCGCCTTAGCAGCTGAATAATTAACCTGCCCAACATTACCCATTTGCCCAACAACGGAACTAATATTAATAATTGAACCGTGCTTTTGGCGAATCATTTTCTTAAAAATAGGCTGCGTTACGTTAAACGTCCCATTCAAATTTACGTTAACCACTTGGGCAAAATCAGCAGGTAACATACCAATAGTGATTTGATCTTTAGTGATACCGGCATTATTAACTAAAATGTCAATACCTTCAAAGTCATCTTGCTTGTACAAAGCCTTCAATGCTTCTTCAGCAGCTTTAGCATCAGCAATATCAAATTGTAAAGTCAATGGTTCCTGATGAAAACTGGCAATTACTTCTGGTTTAATGGCTGAACGTGCGTGTAAGATTAACCGAGCACCCAGCTTATCAAAAGCATGTGCAATTGCTAGGCCAATGCCTCGCGAGGATCCGGTCACTAATACAGTTTTATCGGTAAAATTCATTTTTATTCCTTTCCAGCACTTAACATTTGCTGTACTTCTCGGAAACTATCTAGGTCGGTGATTGAATGACGCGCCACTTCCTTGGGTGCAATCTTTTTAGCAAATTTAACCAAAGTTGCGGCAGGGCCGATCTCAATCAGAGTATCCACACCTTGGTCCAACATAGCCTGTAAGTCTTGCGCAAAATATGTTGGTGAAACAATTTGTTTCCTCAACGTGTCTTTTAATTGATCAATAATAAAAGGTTGTTTCGTAGTATTAGAATAAACTGGATAAAGCAACGGTTGGAATGTCTCATCAGCTAAACGATTCTGCAAACGAAGAGCAGCCTCATTTAAAAGTGGTGTGTGGAAGGCACCTACAACTGGTAATTCAACCATACGTTTGATGCCAGCAGCGGTTAACTCGTCCACTGCTTGATCAACATCAGCGGCCACACCACCAATTACTAGTTGTGCAAAAGTATTAAAATTAGCAGGATAAACTTGCAGACCACGCTCTTGCAGCTTTTTTAAAGTAGTCACAATCAAATCTTGATCATCACCCATTACCGCAACCATTTTACCTGGATTTTGGTCCCCAACTTCTTGCATATAGCGACCGCGGTCTTTGATAATAGCCAATACTTGATCAAAACTCATCGCTCCAGCCGCAGCTAATGCAGAGTATTCTCCTAGACTAAGGCCAACACTAGCTGCAGGCTTTGGTAAATCAGCCCCCAAAGCCTGCACAATAGCTAAACTCATGGCCACGATCGCAGGTTGTGCGAACTCAGTTTGCTTAATTTTACTTTCATCTTGTGCTACTTCAGTTAAATCATAGCCAAGTTGCTGAGAGGCTTGATCAATTAGATTGCGGTAGGCTGGCAGTGATTGGTAGAAATCCATCCCCATATCAACTTGCTGAGCTCCCTGCCCTGAAAACATTAATCCGATTTTCATGGTTGTATCCTACTCCCTTACTTGGTTGTATCTGGAATTCCCATTAATTCTGTCGCTTGCGCCCAAATATCAGCTAAGATATCAGCTACTGGTTTTTCATCATTAATCAAACCAGATATTTGACCGGCCATGAAAGCTCCGTGGTCCTTATCACCATCTTGTACAGCCGCCCTTAAGGTACCAGACTCTAATTTTTCAATAGTTTCATAATCCGGCTTGGGTTTTTGTAGTTCATTGACTTCATTTTTAACAAATTCTTTAGCCATCTTATTTTTCAAAACTCGAGCACGACTACCAAGTAAATTACCAGTGATAATCGTATCAATATCACGAGCCTTCAAAATCTTTTTCTTAAAATTCTCATGAATTTCAGACTCAGTTGCAGTTAGGAAACGAGTCCCCATTTGAACCCCAGAAGCGCCTAACATGAAAGCAGCAGCAACTCCGCGACCATCGCCAATACCACCAGCAGCAATAACTGGAATGGAAACGGCATCCACTACTTGTGGAATCAAAGTCATAGTTGTCATTTGGCCAATATGACCACCAGATTCCATACCTTCAGCAATGACCGCATCCACACCTTTACGCTCCATCATCTTTGCTAAAGAAACCGAAGGAACAACTGGCATAACAATAATTCCAGCAGCATGTAACTCATCTAAGAATGGTGAAGGATCACCTGCACCAGTGGCAACAACCTTGACGCCCTCTTCTAAAATAACGTCAAACACTTCGCGGATATGACGACTCATAAGCATGACATTTACACCAAATGGCTTATCAGTTAATGCTTTAGCGCGCTTAATTTCACGGCGAACATCATCCCCGTGCCAATAACCAGTCCCAATAAAGCCTAGTCCACCAGCTTCTGAAACGGCAGCAGCTAAGGCCCCAGTTCCGGCCCAAGTCATACCACCCTCAACAATCGGATATTTCATTCCTAATTTTTCAAAGATTGGGTTATTAATTTCTACAGTCATCTGTTTATCCTCTTATTATCAATCCTATGTACGCGGTATAACGTACCGCTTGTGATATTACTTCTTGTCAGTTTGTTCCTTAATTTTGTTAACCAAGTCTTGAACAGTCTTAATGTCTTCAGCAACTTCCAACTTGATGTCAAAGTCATCTTCCACACGGTTCAAAACTTCAAACAAGTCCAATGAATCGGCATCGATATCATCAGTCAAGTTAGTTTCCAACTTAACTTCGCCTTCTTCCAAGTCAAATTGGTCAACCAAAATCTCGTCTACCTTGTTAAAAATCTCTTCGTTAGTCATGTTTCTTTCTCCTATATATAAACCGAAAAATACGTTTGATTTTTACGGTGCAGCCTACTACACCGTGTTACTAAAATTTTATAATTGCCAGATTTGTACGCCGATAGCTAAACCACCACCAAAGCCGACAAAGGCGATTTTCATACCGGGATGAACCTGGCCTGATTCAACCAATTCATCCAATAAAATGGCGGTTGATCCAGCTGATGTATTGCCATACTCGGCCATGTTAGTTGGAAACTTAGCCAAATCTTGACCAAAGTTCTTAGCCATTGAACGGATAATTCGTTCATTTGCTTGATGGGCTAAATACAAGTCAACATCATCAGCAGCTAAACCAGCCTTATCAAGAGCCTTATTCATAATCTTAGGTACTTCACGAGTAGCAAAACCATACACACTACGGCCATCCTGATGAAAATAAGGATCTAACGGTAAAATTTCACCTGAAAAGGCATTTCGATTGGCAAAACGTCCTGTTAAAATAGCATTTCCCATTTCACCATAAGACTGTAGTTCTTCAGCAATTAAACCAACAGATTCATCAGTTTGCTCTAACAATACACCACCAGCACCATCACCAAACAAAACTGAAACCGTTCGATCTTTCCAATCTACCAACTTAGAAAGCACCTCAGCTCCAATAAACATTCCCTTGCGATAACGTCCAGAAGATAGCAGGGCTGAAGCGGCTGATAGACCGTAAACAAATCCTGAACAGGCCGCATTAAGGTCAAAAGCAAAGGCCTTACTAGCCTTAATATTTCCTTGAACAATCGCTGCAGTATGAGGGGATAAGGAATCAGGCGACATGGTGGAAATGATAATAAAATCTAACTCATCAGCTGACCAGCCTGATTTCTCCAATAGCTGTTGTGCCACATGGGTAGCTAAATCAGAAGTATTTTCATCAGTGACTACATGGCGATTATGAATACCAGTCCGAGGATAAATCCACTCGTCACTAGTATCCATAATAGTACTGAGTTCATTATTGGAGACCACTCGTTCAGGAATATAGCGGGCAGTAGCTGCAATTTTCAAGTTTTCCAAAATTTCTATCCGGTCCTTAACAATCACTATTTTTAAATCAACGAAACCAAGTATATCTTCAAACTATGAATAGCTCGTTGAAGGGTATTGATTTGATTTGCTGACATATCTTCGAAGAGGCTATGTGTTAATCCTCGATGAAATTCTTGATGGGCACGATAAACGACACGACCAGCATGTGTCAATACTAATTCAACCACGCGACGATCTCGCTTGGAACGACAACGTTCGACATAGCCCTTTTCAACTAACCGATCAATGGCCGTTGTCATAGCACTTGGTGTAAGGTGAATAAGCTTAGCCACTTCTGAAGCACTTTTTTGCTCATACATTGAGATTGCATCAATTGTATGAACTTCTTTAACTGATAAATCAGAAAACGGTCCTTTATTTAGAGCTCTTTCTTCTACCCACATCACGTTGGTAAAAACTTCAACTAATTCACGGTTAGTTTCTTCAAAGTTAAATGTTGTAGCTGGTTCATTCATTCTCTTTTTCATCTGGTGCAACCACAAACATCAGTTCCGCTGAAGTGGCTACCTTCCCATCAACCTTGGCTGTCACCAATACACTTCCCATATTTTCTCTTACCTTACCAAAGGTTACATGTAGCTTTAAAACGTCTCCAGGTACAACCATTTTTTTAAATTTAGCATCGTTAATACCCGTCATGTAAGCCGTCTTCCCCTTAAACTGCGGTGAAGACAAAATTAAAATCGAAGCGGCTTGAGCCAAAGACTCAATAATTAAAACCCCTGGCATAACAGGGTTCCCAGGAAAATGTCCTTGGAAATATTGTTCATTGATTGTAACGTTTTTAACAGCCATGATTGACTCATCTGGCACCATTTCCTCAACATAATCCATATAAAGAATTGGGTAGCGATTTGGAATCAATTCCATAATTTCCGTAGTAGTCAAAACTGGCATAGTAGTCCTCTCTAAATAACAATTTATATAAATACTTCGATTATCGAAATAACCTTTTAATGTATTTAGGCTAACATGCTATATTTCGATTGTCAAACTATTCACCAAACAGTAATAAAACAAACTAATCCCCTCCAAGGCTAAACAATCCTAAAAGATTAGAACAGTGACAGTATTAAAACATTTGGCCCCCTCGCAGACAAATCCAGTCTTCCATAACGGATATGTCGAGCATAACATTACAGCCAAACTCGAACTAAAAGTTAATAAAGTAAATAACATTTCCAATATCAAAGAGAACCATTTTGTGCCAAACGATTGTCATCCAAAACAACTAATCGCTGAACCCATTCAGTAAAAATGTCCGTCCCAGACCACTCATGGACGCGGTGAGTATTGTAACCAACGGCAGCACTATAGTATGTAGTTTTCCCAACTGTAAGCGGGTTTGGATGGCGGTGCAAATGTCCAAAAACAACAGCCTGCAACTGGTTGGCTTGCGCTATGTCACTAAATTGGGAACTACCAAGAAAAGCATTGAGAATTTCAAAACGTGTGTTGCAATTTGGAATCTCACGGATAAAATCAATTTTGGGAACGAAATGATTAACCAAAATTAATTTACGGTTCCCTGCAATCTTAATTTGGTTATTGACCTGCTCAGCAACAATCCCCATTCGCTCGGGATCAGACATAGGCTGTTCAATTCGCCGATCGTACCAAAATGCGTGTTTGAAGTGCTCAATTTCGGACATAGAATGCCGATCCTCGTCAAAAGAATAATCATACCAGCCATTGTTACCAATGATTCGGTAATCACCGAAATCTAAAAATTTATTGTGGAAGTAAAGAGGGTCAATACTGCTTTCCAGCTCCTCATAGGTAACACCAAAACCCATGTCATGATTACCAGCAAGAAAACGCACAGTTAATGAACCCCCAACCGCTTCTTGTAGTTGTCGGACATATTCCAAAGAACGATTAAAGTCGTTGAAAAGATCTCCATTGATGATATAGGCATCGAGACCAAGCCCAGCCAAATAGGCTGCCTGACGAGGTAAAACATTGATTAAATCTACTTTGTTCAAGTCAAAATGATTATCTGATGAAAACGCGACTTTCATGGCCAGTTCCCCTTTGATATTTGGTCTAGTACAGCACCCTCGTACACTTAAAAAGTTAGTATAGGCTATCAATCTTTGCATCTAATTTATTGTTATAATGGTTACGGAGGATTTTATTTTGTTAACAGATGATTCCCTAGCACTCCACACGGATGCCTATCAAATTAATATGATTTACACGTACTGGAAGCAGGGGATTGATCAAACTCCTGTGGTCTTTGAGGCCTACTTCCGAAAAATGCCGTTTCACAGCGGATATGCCATCTTTGGTGGCCTAGAACGAATTATAAAAACACTACAAAAGCTTCACTTTAGTAATGATGATATTGTCTACCTAAACTCTCTGAAACTCTATGACAATGAGTTCTTAACCTACCTTAAAAATTGGCGTCTTCAGTCAACAATTCGGGCAGCCCGTGAAGGCGAAGTTATGTTTAACAACGAGCCACTTTTACAAGTCGACGGTCCTTTGATTGATGCACAACTACTTGAGACCTTATTGTTAAACGTCATTAATTTCCAAACCTTAATTGCTACCAAGGCTGCTAGAATTGCCAGTGTCACTGCCGGTCAGCCACTATTGGAATTCGGAACACGCCGGGCACAAGAATTAGATGCCGCCCTTTGGGGAACTCGGGCTGCCTTTATTGCAGGTTTCGATGCAACATCTAATGTTCGAGCGGGAAAGCTCTTCAATATTCCTATTGCTGGAACACATGCCCATGCTTTAGTTCAAGCTTATGGCAACGACTACGACGCTTTTCACGCTTACGCTACCACCCACAAAAACGTTGTCTTCCTCGTTGACACTTTTGATACCTTGAAATCTGGTGTTCCCAACGCAATCAAGGTAGCTAAAGAATTCGGTGATAAAATTAATTTTCAAGGTGTCCGTATCGACTCTGGAGACATGGCCTACCTATCAAAAGAAATCCGGAAGAGTCTCGATAAAGCCGGTTTCCCACATGCTAAAATTTATGCCTCTAACGACTTAGATGAAAATACCATCCTCAACCTAAAAATTCAGGGTGCCAAAATTGACGTCTGGGGTATTGGTACCAAACTAATTACTGCCTATGATCAACCTGCTCTTGGTGCGGTCTACAAAATGGTCAGCATCAACGGCAATAATACCATCAAACTATCAAACAACGTCGGTAAAATTTCAACGCCTGGTAAAAAACAGATTTGGCGAATCACAGACCGAAAAGACGGTAAATCCGAAGGTGACTATCTGACCTTCTATGGCGAGGACCCAAATAACTCGGACTCACTCGACATGTTTGACCCGAACCATCCAGTTATTTCAAAGACCGTTCGAGACTTTGTTGCTAAGCCAATCCTCCACGACATTTTTGTCAATGGTCAGCTAGTTTATGATTTACCAGATGTTTTTGCCATCAAAGAATTTTCCAAACGGTCATTAGGAAGCCTCTGGGACGAATACAAGCGTATTTTGAATCCACAAACTTATCCAGTGGACCTTGCCCAGGATCTTTACGATGCTAAAATTAACCTGATTCACAAAATTCGAAAAGACATTATGGAGATGGATAGATGAGACCTTTACAATCCAAAATAATTGCCGAACTTAAGGTTCAACCTCTAATTGATCCAAAAAAAGAAATTCGTCGATCAGTGGATTCTTTAAAGCAATACCTGACGCACAGTATCTACACTAGCCTTGTCCTAGCTGTCAGCGGTGGTCAAGATTCAACTTTAGCTGGTAAAATTGGTCAAATTGCCATCTCTGAACTGCGTAACGAGACTAAGGAAGGCTATCAATTCATCGCTATTCGTCAACCTTATGGCGAACAAAAGGATGAAGATGATGCTCAGACTGCCCTTGATTTTATTGAGCCCGATGAAATAGTAACGACCAATATTAAAGACGCCACTGATGCCATGGTTACTTCTTTACGTTCTGGGGGATTAAAGGTCGACGATCTCAGCCGTGGTTCCATCAAACCTAAGATGCGCATGATTGCCCAGTATGCTATAGCTCGAGAACACAATGGGATTGTCATAGGAACTGATCATGCCGCCGAAGCCATAGCTGGTTTCTTCACCAAGTATGGTGATGGTGGAACCGATATTAATCCTCTTTGGCGTTTAAATAAGCGTCAAGTTCGTCAGTTACTTGCCGAACTCAAAGCACCCAAGCATCTTTACGAAAAAATCCCGACTGCTGATTTAGAAGACGACCGCCCTCAGTTACCGGACGAAGTCGCTCTTGGTGTCACATATGACAAGATTGACGACTATCTCGAAGGCAAGAAAATTCCCGACGCAGATGCTATTCATCTTGAAGAAATGTATTTAGCCACGCAACAAAAGCGCCACGCACCTATTACCATTTATGACACTTGGTTTTACTAAACAAAAGCCCTGCAAATGCAGGGCTTTTGTTGTGCCACTTTGGACATAAAAAAGGAACGCCGAAACGTTCCCCTTAAAATATATATTACTTGTCACCAATGTGAGCAAAGTGCAACAAAGTACGAATCATGTTTGAAGTGAAACCATATTCGTTGTCATACCATGAAACAGTCTTAACCAATTGCTTGTCGCCTGCTTCAACGATTTGAGTTTGCGTAGCATCAAACGTAGCACCGTGAGTGTCACCAATGATGTCTGATGAAACGATTTCATCTTCATTGTAACCAAATGAATCAGAAGCAGCAGCCTTCATAGCAGCGTTAACTTCATCAGCAGTTACCTTCTTGTTCAACACTGAAGTCAATTCAGTAACAGAACCATCGATAACGGCAACACGTTGTGCATGTCCATCAACCTTACCCTTCAAATCAGGAACAACAAGACCAATAGCCTTAGCCGCACCAGTTGAATGAGGGATAGTGTTTACTGAAGCAGTACGGTTTGAACGGAACTTCTTACCCTTAGGTCCATCCAAAATCATTTGAGTTGAAGTGAAGGCGTGGATGGTAGTCATCGTAGCAACTTCAACACCAAATTGGTCTTGCAATACACGTGCCATTGGTGCCAATGACTGTGTAGTACATGAACCAGCAGAAACAATCTTGTCGTCAGCCTTCAAGATGTCTTGGTTTACACCATAAACAACAGTTGGTACATCACCAGCTGGGGCAGAAATCAAAACCTTCTTAGCACCGGCATCCAAGTGAGCCTGTGACTTTTCGGCTGAAGTGTAGAAACCAGTAGCTTCCAATACGTATTCAACACCATCGTTCTTAACCCATGGAATATTACGAGCATCACGTTCAGCGTAAACAGTGTAATGCTTACCATCAACGATGATACCAGTTTCGTCAGCTGAAACTTCAGCATCCAAAGTACCGTGAGTTGAATCATACTTTAGTAAGTATGCCAACATTGATGGGCTAGTCAAGTCATTGATTGCTGCAACTTCAACATCAGCGGCTGAAGCACCCAACTCCAAAATACGACGGAATGCCAAACGACCAATACGACCGAATCCGTTAATACCAATCTTTACAGTCATGTGTGTAGAGACCTCCAATTCATTTTTTGACTTTTGTCAACGTGTTTATTATAACACAAAGCACTCTTTTGGGCGAAGTGCTAAGCCTGGTTAGTGAAATTGTTTCAAAAGTAATCAACGTATACTATAGTAAAAAATAAGAAATATTTAGGTGAATTTTAATTTTAGATTTAGAATAACTTAATGTTAGAATAGAGACAAATATTTTAGATAATTGTGGAAAAAAGTGAGGTTCAATCAATTATGTCCAGTAACCATACTCGCAGAATTGCTGTTTTAAGTGTCATCATCGCCGCTAATGTTGCCCTATCTTATATTGTTAAAATCCCAATCCCAGCTACCTCTGGTTTTGTAAACTTAGTAGAAGCTGGCATTTTTCTAGTGGCACTTCTAGGTGGTGCCCGCAGTGGCTTAATTGTTGGTGGCATAAGCGGCTTTTTAATAGATATTTTAGCGGGTTATCCGCAATGGATGTTCTTCTCGTTGATCATTCATGGCTTAGAAGGCTGGCTAGTCGGCTATCTTGGCCACAATAAAAAATGGCCCCAGCAAGCGTTAGCTATAATCATTGGAGCCTTGGTTATGCTGATTGGTTATGTTATGGCCGGTGCTTTGTTAGTTAATTGGCCCGCTGGTTGGGCTTCTATTCCTGGTAATATTGCCCAAAATATTATGGGCTTAATTGTCGCCCTAGTTCTGATGCCCGCCTTAAAGCGCGTTCCATCAATCACTTCTTACCTATAGCAAAAGGCAGAGAAAGCTCTGCCTTTTTTATTGTAAATATTTTCATTTGGTATAGCTTATATTTTCATTTAATCTAGTTTAACCGCTAAGGGAGTATAATAGTAAATGGTATACTTGTAAGGAGGATTGAAAATGACTAAAAAATATGATTATGATGTGCTTTATCTCGGAAGTGGTCACGCAGCCTTTGATGGAGCAGGAATTTTAACTGCAGCCGGTAAAAGAGTAGCCTTTGTTGAAGAGGATAAAATTGGTGGAACCTGCCCCAACTGGGGATGTAATGCTAAAATCCTGCTAGAATATGCAGTGGCCTTGGCACGCCAAATTAAAGATTCCAACGGCATTCTAAATGGAAACGGTAAAATCGATTGGGTCAAAAATCAGGCTCATAAACGTCAGGTATTAGACGATTTGCCTGATATTTTACAAAATATTTTTGAGGGATTAGGTGTAACCTACCTATTTGGACAGGGTAAGTTTGTCGATGCCCATACGATTCAAATTAATGACCAGCAAGTAACGGCTGATAAAATTGTTATTGCTACTGGTGAGCATTCACACCGCTTGGATATTGAAGGCCACGAACTACTACATGATTCCAAGGACTTTTTGGCCATGGCCCAGATGCCCGAAGAAATGGTCATTATTGGTGGTGGTTACATCGCCATGGAAAGTGCTAGTATGGCCGTAGCCGCTGGTGCTAAAGTTACCGTTATTTTGCATAGCGATCGGCCACTGAACGCCTTTTACGAAAAATTTGTTAAAAAATTAATGGCCGACTTGGAGGCTCAAGGCGTTAACTTTATCATTAATGCCAATACTCAGTCCGTTCAAGAAACTGCAAGTGGTTTGTTAGTCAAAACCGATATCGGTGAATTAAAGACTGAATGGGTTTTGGATGCTACTGGTCGAGTACCCAATACACAAAATATCGGCCTAGATGAGATTGGAGTGGCCTACAGTAAGCACGGAATTATTGTAAACGATCATCTCCAAACATCAGTTGATAATATTTATGCTGCTGGAGATGTTGTGGATAAAGCCGTACCAAAGTTAACGCCAACAGCTACCTTTGAATCACAGTATCTAAGTCAACTATTCATTGGTAAAACCCAAGAACCAATTGATTACCCAGCTATTGCAACAAACCTCTTTACCAGTCCACGAATTGCTCAAGCTGGTATTAGTGTGGAAAAAGCGCAAGCAGAACCAGATAAATACACAATCGTCGAAAAAGATGTAATGGGTGATTGGTATCGCCAAGTTGATTATGAAAAGGCCGGCGAAATTGCCTTGGTCTATGATCAAGAGCATCGCTTAGTGGGCGCCACTGAAATTTCTGAACGCGCTGAAGATATTATTAACAGTTTGCTTCCAGCAATTGAATTTGGCTACACTCCGGAACAACTAGCCCGTTTGGTTACCATTTTCCCCACCATTGGTTATTCTGCCTTCGGTGAGTTGGATTAATTATTAGTCTTAATAAAATTAAAAAAACCACTTTGCTAATGCAAAATGGTTTTTTTATTAGTTATTCAATTCCCGAACCCGGTTCAATCGAATCTGGCAAAATAGTAACCGTGACAATATCATTCTTTTCAGCAGATAGAATCATCCCCTGACTTAACTCACCAGCCATTTTTCGTGGTTTCATGTTGGCCACAATCACCACCATTTTACCTAGCAAAACTTCTGGTTCTGGATACCATTGACGAATACCAGAAAGAATTTGACGATTATTACCGGAACCATCATCCAAAGTAAATTTAATTAGCTTCTTAGACTTAGGCAGCAATTCAGCCGCTGTGATTTTAGCAGCAACTAATTGAATTTTATCAAAATCACCATATTCGATTGGCGCCTTTGTATCGGCTGCTAATTCTTGAGTTTCTTGCTTCTTGGCTGCTTCTTTGACAGCCCGTCCTTTCCCCTTAGTATCCTTAGAAACCAAGCCCGAAATAAACTTAACTTCGGCCTCCATATCCAAACGAGGGAAAATTGGCTCACCCTTAGCGACAACTTTACCGCCAGCAGGAAGTTGGTCAAAGGCCAAACCTTCCAATTTAATACCTTCTTCAGGATAGTCCAAGCCTAATTGAGCAAAAATCTGTTTAGGCGCTTGGGTCATAACTGGTTGAATTAATACGGCAATTACCCGCAGAGCACCCGCTAAATGCGCCATGACATCGGTTAACTCAGTAATCTTAGTATTAGCGTTATCATGCTGAGCTTCCTTGGCCAAAACCCATGGTTGCGTTTCATCAATATACTTGTTCGCCCGACGAACAATCGCCCAAACATCCTCAATGGCATCGGCGGTCCGAATGTCTTTAAAATGCTTTTGGTAATCAGCAATACTTTGGCCAATAGTATTAACTAGTTCTTGATCAAAAGGTGTCTTACCAATATCTAAGGCTGGCACAACGCCGTCAACATACTTGTTAATCATCGCCACCGTTCGGTTTAACAAATTACCCAAATCATTGGCTAAATCATAGTTAATTCTTGAAACAAAGTCTTCCGGTGTAAAGACTCCGTCATTACCAAATGGCATCGATCGGAGTAAATAGTAACGAACAGCATCCAAACCGTAACGTTCTTCTAAGACTTCTGGGTAAATAACATTTCCCTTAGACTTAGACATCTTACCGTCTTTCATTACTAACCAACCATGACCTATAATCTCTTTAGGAAGTTCCAAACCTAAAGCATGAAGCATAATTGGCCAATAAATCGTGTGGAAACGGACAATTTCTTTTCCAACCAATTGAACATTAGCTGGCCAGAACTTTTGGAAAAGTTCATCTCGATCACTACCATATCCCAAAGCTGTAATATAGTTAGCCAAAGCATCAATCCAAACATAAATAACATGCTTTTCGTCACCCGGAACAGGCACGCCCCAGTTAAAGGAAGTCCGCGTAACTGCCAAGTCCTCTAAACCAGGTTCGATGAAATTGTGAATCATTTCATTCATCCGTGATTCTGGTTGAATAAAGTCTGGATGACTATGATAATAATCAACTAACCAGTCAGCATATTTACTCATTTTAAAGAAGTAAGTTTCTTCTTGAACTCGTTCCACTTCATGGCCTGAAGGGGCAATGCCACCAGTTACCTGCCCTTCGTCATTACGGAATACTTCGGCTAACTGTGACTCAGTAAAGTATTCTTCATCAGAAACTGAGTACCAGCCTTCATATTTACCCTTGTAAATATCACCCTTCTCTAACAAGGTCTCAAAGATTTTTTGAACTGCTTTTTCATGATCTGCTTCGGTTGTTCGGATAAAACGATCATAAGAAATATCCATCAATTGCCACAAATCTTTAATTTGCTTCGCCATCCCGTCCAAATAGGCCATCTCGGTTGTACCGGCAGCCTCTGCTTTTTGTTGAATTTTCAAACCGTGTTCGTCAGTTCCGGTGAGGAAAAAAACATCATCCCCCAACAAACGATGGTAACGGGCAGCTGCATCGGCCAACACTGTCGTGTAAGTATTACCCAATTGTAACTTACCGGATGGATAGTAAATTGGAGTAGTAATATAAAAAGTATTTTTCGCTGACATATGAGTCTCTCTTTCTAGCCCTAATGGCGGACCAATTAGCTTTATTATATCAAATTTTAATAGACCAGGAAGGCTGATAAACCGCTTTAAAGATTGTAATTGCAAAGTAAATCAATAACTAGGCCAATCTGATAAATAATATAAAACAAACAGATAAAGTCCTTTAAAATAATCAATATAAGAGAAAAACAAAATTAAACCAATTACAATTATAACCATCATTATAGTTGACAAAGTATGATAAGACCGCTAAACTGATGAATATGTTGGAGGATATTATGTCATTGTTTAACCCTACTAAATTAGTTTGTTTAACGCCGGGCGCTTGTTAGCACCGGTATTTTGACGTATATTTTCTACACTTCAAAATCATCGTAACTAGCAAACCGCCCTAGCTTTTATCTAGGGCGGTTTTTTATATACAGGGAGATTCAGATATGAAAAAAGTTGTTATTCTGTTAGTTGGTATACTGGTCGTGGTCGGCGGTATCATTGGCATCACACGCTATTACGGCCAAAGTAGTCAATCTGAGACAATCACCAAAGGAACTTTAACTGTAGGCCTAGAGGGAACCTATGCCCCATTTTCCTATCGTGAAGGTGGCAAATTAACTGGTTATGAAGTCGATGTTGCCCAAGCTGTCGGCGATAAACTACATCTAAAAACAAAATTTGTCCAAACTAAATGGGATTCCTTAATTGCTGGTTTAGGAAGTAATCGTTACGATGTTGTCATGAACAACGTTGGTATTACCCCTGAACGTAAGAAGACCTATCGCTTAGCAACACCTTATATTTATCCCAAAACAGTATTAATCAAGCGTAGTGATGACCAGAGCCTAACTAATCTAGAAAGCATCAAAGGTAAAAAGATGGCCCAATCAACGACTTCTAATTATGGACAAATTGCCCGCGATCATGGCGCCGAGATTGTGGCTGTTCCAGGTATTGTTGAAGCCATGAATTTAATTACTACTAACCGGGCTGAAGGTTCGCTAAACGACTTAGGTGCCTTTGCTGCTTGGCAAAAGCAAAATCCTAACGCTAATTTAACAACGGTTGATATTTCTAGTGAAGTTAAGTCGCAGCCATCCGGTCCACTTCTTAAAAAAGAAAACGTCAAACTAGAAAAAGATATTAGCAAGGCAATTGAAGAGTTGGAAAAAGATGGTACCTTAACTAAATTATCAAAAAAATATTTTGGTACTGACTTATCCCATGAATAAATAGCAAAGGAATAACGCCTACTATGTCGGAATTTTTTGAATTAGCAGTCAAATATCTACCCAGCCTATTCCAAGCAGCGCTACAATATACGATTCCCTTGACAATAATGTCTTTTAGCCTAGGACTAGTATTTGCCTTAGTGACAGCTTTAATTCGTCTCAGCCAACCACCCAAGAATGAATGGGCAGCAGCCTTTTTAAAAATATTAAAGGGGGTTGCAGCCTTCTATGTCTGGACCTTTCGTTCCACGCCCCTCATTGTGCAATTATTCATTGTATTTTACGGGCTACCCAATGCTCATATTAGTTTTTTTGCCAATGCTTGGATATCGGCAATTACTGTTTTCTCGCTCAATACCGGTGCCTATGCTTCTGAAACCATTCGAGCAGCAATTTTATCAGTGCCGTACGTTCAAAAAGAAGCCGGTCTTTCGTTAGGCATGTCTAACTGGGAAGTTTATCTTTATGTCGTTTTGCCACAAGCAGCTCGGATTTCAATCCCACCACTAAGTAATTCCTTAATTTCTTTACTAAAAGACACTTCCTTAGCCAGCGTCATTACCATCGTGGAAATGTTTTATCTCAGTCAGCAAATTGCGGCCCAAAATTATCGTATTTTATCTATGTATATTCTAGTCGCTATAGTTTATGCCTTTTTAACTTCTATACTATCAATCGGACAGCACTATTTAGAAGCTTATACATCGAGGTTTGCTCAATGATTACAGTCAATAATTTAACAAAAAAATATCCGAATCAAGTTGCGCTAAACGATATTACAACAACCTTTCCAGCCCATCAGACTACCGCTATCTTAGGACCCTCTGGTTCCGGAAAATCTACGCTCCTGAGGTCACTGAATTTATTGGAACTACCAACTAGTGGCGAAATGATTTTAGATGATTTACAACTAGCTTTTAACCAAGTCATCAGTAACCAAACAATTTTAAAAGTGCGCCAGCAGTTTGGCATGGTTTTTCAAGAAAAAGCACTGTTTACTCACCTAGATGTGTTGCATAATTTAACTGAAGGACTAATTCACGTTAAAAAATTAACCAAGGCCGTGGCTAATCAGCAAGCCTTAAAGCTCTTAGAACAATTTGAGATGACCGAATTAGCCAATCGCTTTCCTTATCAACTCTCTGGTGGACAACAACAGCGAATCGCAATTATTCGTGCCTTAGCCATGCAACCTAAATATTTACTCTTAGACGAACCAACCAGCGCCCTTGATCCTGAATTAGAAGCACAAGTACTGCGAATTCTACGGAGTTTGGCTGAGCAAAATACTTCCATGGTCATTGTGACTCATAATATGGCCTTTGCTCGTCAGGTTGCCGACCGCATTTTATTTATCGATCATGGTAATTTAGGCTATCAAGGTGACACAGAAAACTTCTTTACTTCTGACAACCCACGGATTCAACAATTCTTAGGGGCGATGACTTTCTAATGGCTCGTAAAAAAAATATTAAATCAAACCATCGTCGCTGGGTGGCCCTAGGCCTGCTATTAGCTTTATTAGCACTAGCTTTTTTCTGGAAGCAGCCTAATTCTCATAAGGCACCCACTGGTAATTTCAATAGCGCTCAAATCCGTTCCAACCAAGATTTATTAGCCTTAAAATGGGATGGCACCCTAGATGGTGATGTAGTCCACATCAATGATAATCAAGCCGCTTTTTCACAGAGCGAATTGGCCGAACAATTTCCTAGTGAAAATAGTCGTCTACGACCAACTGATGGCCTTGCCCTATCCCCTCTAGATAGTTTGGGACGGTCACAACAGGCTAACTTTGTCGTTAACAAAGCCACCCTTCAAAAAGTTACTAAACGGCCAGCACGGATTCCCAGCGATGTTCGACCTTCTGGTTGGTATATTAATGATCATTATAATGGGCAAAAATGGGTTGGAGGTACCCATGTTAATCCACAAGTCGAATTAGGTGGCAGTAAACAGGCCCTTTGGAACAAATCACATATCGTCGGATACCAATTCTTTGGCATGCCCACCATGGTTACTGAAAATATGACCACTGGCACACGAGTTGAAAATGCCTACCCCGGTCAATTAGTACCGGAAGATGATATCCGCAATGCGCTGAAACAACATCCGAATATTTCTATCCGTGGTCAAGTTACTCCCCTCTATCAGGGAACCGATCGGCTCGCTCGAGGTGTTCATTATATGGCTAAATCAGTCGAAGATAACGGCCAAAGTCTCAATCTTAATTACTGGATATTCAACGTTCAACCCGGCGTTACGATTAATTATCAAACGGGGGAAGTTCAACTCCAATCTTAAAAAAAACAGCATCCTTTGGAATGCTGTTTTTTATTCAATAATTAAACTACTAGAATGGCCCGGACCACCTCGGTCTGGATCAAAACAGCGAATCGCAGCATTAACGGCTTCAGGTGCCTGGCCAAAACCGATGGCAATCAAATCTGCCTGCCCTGGATAGGAATTAACATCCCCAATGGCAAATAATCCTGGTTGAGAAGTGACAAAATTTTCTCGCACCAGCACCCCATAAAGATCACGTTCTGGGGCTACATCCCACTCCCGTATCACTTGATCTTGTGAAATAAAACCGTATTGTACGATTAATTGATCCGCTAGTAAGTTCTCGGTGACGTTAGCCTCTTTAATATGGCTCAAATTCACTTGTAATTGTCCATTAGCACGGCGCTCAATACCGGTTACTTTTTTAGGCGTTAAAACTTCAACTTGGCTATTTTCTAATTGTTTAACACTTTGTTCCAAAGCCCGAAATCTTTCGCGACGATGGATTAAATATGTTTTTTTAGCATAAGGCTCAACCGCTAAAGCAAGTTCAACTGCTGAATCACCACCACCGACAATGGCAACAATTTTGTGCGCTAATACCTCCGGTTGGGACAAAAAATAGGATAAACCAACCCCTTCAAACTTGGATGCTTCTTCAATTTGAAGCCGTCGTGGTTCAAATGAACCTTTACCGGTCGCCATTATAACTGTTTTAGCTAGTAAGATAGTCGCTTTATCAGTAGTTAATGTAAACAAATCATTAGCCCGACTAGCATTAATGATAGTCGTATCAGTAAGAATATCAACTTTAAACAGACCCATTTGTTCTTTTAAATTGGTAACCAAATCACGACCCGTAACCCCTAACAACCCTGGTACATCGTAGATTTTTTTATCAGGATACAAAGCTAACGGCTGCCCACCCAACTCAGGCAAGGCCTCAATTAAGGCAACTTTTGCATCTCGTAAACTAGCATAAAAAGCAGCAAACATTCCCACCGGGCCGCCACCAATAATGACAATATCATAGACTTCAGTCATAATATCCTTCTTCCTAAAATTAAATGAACTCATGTTATTTTTTTAGCAATGCACTTGTTATAATGAAAGTAACGAAAAAATGGAGAAATAGCAATGGCAGAGAAAAAAATGATTCTTGATTTGGACACTGGTGTTGATGATGCTTTGGCTTTAGCCTATGCAATCGGCAATCCTGATGTTGATTTAATTGGTGTGATTGCCAGTTATGGTAATACCACTAACCAAATAGCTGCTCAAAACACTTTAAATTTGTTACACCTATTAGGTGCTGATGATGTACCGGTTTTCATCGGTGAAGGACATTCAAGTACGACAGACCATTTTGATGTCATGCCCATTTCACAACAAATTCACGGGAAAAATGGTATCGGAGATGTCGAATTAACCACTGCTAAAAATCAAGTTAGCAATCAAAGTGGTGTTGACTTCTTAATAGAAGCTGCCCATCAGTATCAAGACAAACTAATCATGCTACCAACCGGCCCCCTCACTAACCTAGCCAAAGCGCTCGAAATTGATCCAGCAGTTGGTCAATTAATTGGCCAAACAACCTTAATGGGTGGTGCTTTAAGTGTCCCTGGTAATGTAACCCCATTTTCAGAAGCTAATATTCATCAAGACCCTGAAGCAGCCGATGTCGTTTTCCGTCATCAAGAAAACCTAACAATGGTTGGCTTAGATGTTACCTTACGGACACTACTTACCAAAGCTCACACAGCTGAATGGCGTGAATTAGGTACAGTAGCAGGACAAAAATATGCTGATATCGTTGATTACTACATTGATGCTTACCATGATCTTGGTATCAATGAAAACGGTGCAGCCTTGCATGATCCACTAGCCGTGGCCGTCAGCATTGACCCTTCTTACATCACGGCCCTACCGTTGAACATGAAAGTTACTTACGACAACCAAACTGGTGATTACGGCCGCACCATTGGTGATACTGAACGTTTGCTAGATTCAACAACTGCCCAAGCAGCTGTCTTGGTTGACCAAAAGCGCTTCGTACCCGATTTCCAAGAGCAAATGCTAGCTGTCTTAAAGTAAATTAAAACCTCTGCATACATGTGGCAGAGGTTTTTTTATGCATAATTTTTAATTACTTAGTAGATAAAGCACCAACATCAGCTAACTTATCCTCAATCATTTGTAAGACAACTTGCCGATCAGCTTCATTTTCCACAAAATTATAACGATCTCCATCAATTTGAATTTTAGGCGAACGGTTATAATTAGCAAACCACTGATCATATCTTTGATTAAGATCTTGATAATACTGATAAAGGTCAGGATCTTGCTGAACCTGTTCAAAAGGTCGTCCGCGTTTTTTAATACGAGCTAACATGGTATCCAAACTTACGCGAACATGTACCAATAAATCGGGTTGCTGAACTAAATTATCACTATTCGATTCATCTAACATGTTATCAACCAAATCTTGATAAATATCCACTTCAGTTTGAGTAGCACGTCCTAAGTCGGCATTTAATTGGAATAACAGCGCATCCTCAAAGATAGAGCGATCCGAAACGTTTAATCGGCCTGTTTGAGCTTTAACAATCTGAGCTAATCTCGTATTTAAAAAATAGATTTGTAGTAGAAAGCCATATTTTTGTGGTTCCTGATAAAACAACGGTAAGATTGGATTATCATCCACACTTTCATAAAAGGCTTGGCTACCCAAGCGTTGCGCTAACAATTCAGTTAAACTAGTTTTCCCAGCACCAATTGTTCCTGATAAAACAATCATTTAGCTACCCCCTGTATCATTTCATTTTAGTATAACAAACATAGCTAATATTTTTATGCTTGACCGGCGCCTTTTAAATCAGTTAGATATTGTTCCAAAGTTAAATGATGTTTAGTCATATACTGCGCATTGGCATACCCAACATAGCGAAAATGCCAAGATTCATAGTCAATACCGGTCTGTGATTGGGATTTTTTATCGGGTAAAAATCGTAAAACAAAGCCATAGTTAGGGGCATGCTTAATCAGCCACTGCTGTGAAGCAAATTGATCCATATTAGCCTCTAAATTGGGATACTTTGCTAAGGCATCATTTCCAGCTAAATCAACTGCCAATCCGGTTTGGTGTTCTGATGAACCTGGAGTTTGCACGACTGCTTCAGTCGCCGCTTTCGTCTCCTGAGGAGTAAGACCATTACGCTCGTTTTGAGCGGTTACGTTCGCAAAAACATTACGCTGATCGGCAATCGAACGATACCCAGATACCAAGGTAGTTGGATATCCCGCAGCTAAAGCCGCTTTTCGAAAATCTGCCAAAGGTTTAACAATACGCGTATCGACCTGCTTATCATCAACGGTAGTCTTGGTAAAGTTTAGTTCTTGGTTTTGAGGATGTTGCTTATTGACTAAAACTAACTGCCAATCACTAACTCTAGTATTTTTAGGTAAGCCAGTAGTTACAGTTGTCTGAGACTCAGTCGCTTTTCCCTTGGTCAAACGAGACTGGCTAGACAACCAATAACTGCTAGCCGCCAACAGAACTAATACACAGCCTAAACTAATCCATAGCCATCTTAAATTATTTTTAGGTTTTTTAAGCATGAATTACCACTCTCCTTGGAAATAAAAAAAGCGGACCAAAGTCCACTTTCATTATGGTCAGCCAGGGGCTCGAACCCTGGACCCACGGATTAAGAGTCCGTTGCTCTACCAACTGAGCTAGCTGACCGCTGTGCTATTTCACAACAGAATATATTCTACCATAGCAATCAGCTAGCTTCAAGAATTTAACACCAAAATATCTATTTTTCTTTTATTTAGTTAGCGAACGATTTTCCAACTTCGAAATTAGGGTAATCACCAACGGCAAGATGACAAAGCCAAAGACCACCATCCCAATCGCATACCAGTTCACACCAATGACTTGACCATTTTCTACAATTCCAAATTGTAATTTCCAGTTATAGTTAATTAATAAAAAGACTACCAGTAGGGTTGATAAAATTGGTGCACATACATCAGTCACAAAGTTTTTAGGAGCCGGTAAAACTGCCAACCGGCTTTTATTATAATAAAAGAAAATAACAGCCAGAGGTACCATAATAAATCCCAAAAACCGAACTAGTGCACTTAGGGTTATCAAATTAGTCATATTGTAATTAAAGGCTAGTGGGATAAGTACAGCCAATAAAATTGAAGTCGCAAAAGAACGCAACGGAAAATTATTTTTAGTTCGACGAGTTAATTTACTAGAAACCTGACCTTGTTTAGCCATCGCTTCTAAAATTCTCGGAGCATGAAAACTAGAAGCAACATTGATGCCAAACATAGAAACCAAAGCACCGACCAAAATCACGTCCCGTAAAATAACATTATTAAAAATGGCCGTAACTGCGACCACTTGGTTCGTCGTCATAATTACTTTGGGATTAACTAGCAAAGTCACTGCTACAACGCCAATATAAATAACTGCAATAATTAAAATGGCTAATGGAATCGCTCGTGGAAGATTTTTAGCTGGATTTTGCATATCTTCTGAACCTGAAGCTACTGCTTCGAAACCAGTAAACGCATAAAATGCTGACACAACTGCCATGGTAAAAGTAGCTGTTGTTAGTGTTGGCACAATCACTTTACCATTTTGTGTAACATGATTAACCTGGGATAAATTACCAGTTATTCCAGTTGTCAACAGTAAGAGAAGGCCAGCTACAATAATTAAAATCAGTACGGCCACCTTAACTATGGTCGACAAATTCATGACATATTTAACAACCCTTTGTCCCAAACCATTAATCAAACTAATAATACCCATTAAAATTAAGGTACCGACGATAACCTGGGTATTCTCATTTGGATTCATCCCAAAGATGGCTAAAGTTGATTTAATCACCCCAACAGCCATTACACCCCAGGCTGTTGTGGCCGAAAAATATCGTAAAATACCAATATAAAAACCGACCCTATCACCAAAAGCAGCTTTGGCATAGGCATAGGCTGCGCCGGATTGCGTTACATATTTAGCGGCTGAAGCAAATGAAATCGCTATAATGGAAGCCACAAGCGCGGCCAACAAATAAACAATCAAGGCCCGACTACCGACTTGGCGTACTACGCTACCCGGTGTCAGAAAAATACCAGAACCAATAATTGAATTAATCGCTAGAAAAACGACAGACCAAAAGCCCAATTTATCCTGTACACTTATTTTCTGCTTCATATCTACTCCTTTTTAGCCTTTTCAATCACATACCGGAAAAGGTTATTCATAAAGGCCGTATCTGGGTTACTATGCATCATCTCCGGATGCCACTGAACGCCAATCACAGTGCCTGACGCATTTTCAAACCCTTCACAAATACCATCAGTGGCATATGCGCACGATTTTAATCCGGTACCAATTTCTTTAAGAATTTGATGGTGGAAAGTATTGACATCAAAAGTAGTTTTCCCCAGAATTGCGGCCAGCTTACTATCTTTATCCACACGCATCCCATGGGTCGGCTGACTAGCAACAATATCTTGCACGTGTTCTTGGGTTTCCTGTTCACGATAAGATTGATCTTGAAAACAACTTCCACCATGAACTACGTTAATTAACTGGGCCCCGCGACAAATGCCCAGTACAGGAATACCACGTTTTTCAGCTAATTTTAACAATAGTCCATCAAAATGATCTCGTTTAGGCCAAATATCTCCCAAAGCTGGTTTCGGTTTTTCATTATATAATGTTGGATCAACGTCATGGCCACCAGATAAGATCAACCCCTGAACATGAGCTAATTGGGCTTCAATCACATCATCATTGTCACTAACCGGAATGATGAAGGGTACGCCACCATTTTTAATGACAGCCCCAACATAATTTTCATTTACATAACTACGATTTGACCCGTAAAAAGCCTTATCGTGGTCAATAATTACTGAACCAGAAATACCAATAATTGGTTTATCCATCTAAATCTCCTAATAACATTTTAACGTAAAAAACACCCTATAACCCTAAAGTTACAAGGCGCTATTAACGAAATAACGGGTAAAATCAAAGTTAAACGATAATTATAACCCGTCACTATAATTAACTCAAAACCTATCTAAATTTTTGACAATTGCCACTAGCTTAGGCAGTCTCTAGCAATTCTTTACATAGATAGAAACAACCTAAAATGCCAGCATTATCACCGTTTTCAACTGGAACAATATATTCGTCCAACGGTGGCACAGCCAAGTAATCACTCATTTGATCGGCAAAACTTTGACGAATCAATGGGAACAAACTTTCTCGATGAGGGACCCCCCCACCAAAAATAATTTTTTCTGGTCGCAAAATCATGGTGTAATCCAAAGCTGCTTGTGCTAGATAAAAGGCTTCGATTTCCCAAGCCAAATCGCCATCAGTAATATCTTTAGCACTTTTGTTCCAACGTTCTTCAATTGCTGGACCGGCAGCCAAACCTTCCAAACAGTTAGCACCGTGGAAAGGACAATGTCCTTGGTAGGAATCTTGCGGATGTTTTTGTAGGAAAATATGTCCAGCCTCTGGGTGCCCAAGGCCACTGAGCAAATGCCCATTAGTCACGATTCCAGCACCAATTCCAGTTCCAACAGTTAGATAAACCATATTTTGGACATCACGGGCAGCCCCGGTCTTAAATTCAGCCCAGCCGGCACCGTTAACGTCAGTCGTCCAAAAGTATGGGATATCACGCCAAGCTTTCATCCGACCCAAGAAATCATAGCCCGACCAGCCCCGCTTTGGTGTATCTAATACACGACCGTAGGTTTTTGATCCTTCAACAATGTCAATGGGACCAAAGGCAGCAATCCCAATGGCATCAATACTGTCATATTGATCAAAAAAGGCAATTACTTGATCTAAAGTCTTCTCACCGTCTAAAGTAGGAAAAGCTTCCCGCTTAATAATATTAAAATCATGATCAGAAACTGCAACGACAAATTTAGTTCCACCTGCTTCAATTGCTCCTAGTAGTCCCATCAACTGTCTCCTTTGAATTTTTATACAGACTAACTATAACACAAATTAGGTACTATACGGCGTTAGCCCTCTTATATGCTCATTGTAACCGCTCCCAAAAAATAATGCAAAGCGGTTACACAAAAATTTAATTTTCACTTTATTTTGACTTTATGAATATTTAACTTAAACCCCTTATTATAAGAATCATCAACAACGCGAGTTAGTCTCAAGCAACAAGCCAAGTTGAAATTATCCTTTGATTAAACGGAGGTTCCCCATATAAGCGGAATAACTAGTGCTTCCCACTAGGACCACGAAACCCCAAGCCCAGGGACTAAAAAATTATCGTTTCTCCCAACGATGACATTCATATTCTTTTCCCTCTCCCAAATATTCTCAAATTATTTCCCCGATTACCACGCTAGGTAATCGGGGTTTCGTGTTTTAAAGGAACTAAATAAAAACGCCTTACTCCTAAAAAGAGGAGAAGGCGTTCCAGATAATATGAGCAAACATTGGATATTGAACCTTTTTAGTATAAAAACGAATTAGCATTAATAGGGCGGCTAAGGTACCGTAGGTCAACCAATCAGCTAGGCGACTCGGTCCATGAACTAAGGTAAAGAGTAGGGTCGGCAGAATAAACTGAATTATTTTACCCCAACCGGCCAGCCCCCATACCAGCCAACCTCGAAAGAGTAATTCTTCAAATAAAGGTGCCAAAAAGATTAGCGTAAATTTAAAAAATAGTTGGTTAATGGGGCCAACATGTGTATTAATATAATTAATTTCGGCTTGATTATCACTAACAGGGCTTGGATAAAGCTGGCTAATCACAATAATGGACAAATACATCAAGACAAAAACCATTAGCGTAAAGAACAATTTATATCCTTCTGGACGCTCCCAGACACTACCATTAGTTGCTTGTAAAAAATAAGCTGTTCCTGCAATTATTAGCATGACAATCGCCGAACCAATGGCCATTGATCCGGGGAAAAAGCCTCTGAATAAGAGTGGTAACAAGTTAATATAGCCAATTTGAAAAGCAATAAAAATCAACACTATTAAACTGGGTATATGTAGATCATTTAATTTCTTCATCATTTGTTTAGATTAACATAGGAAGCCAAGAAGACACAATAAGGCCCTATCTTATTCAATCAAAAACAGCACCCGTTTGGGCGCTGTTTTTATCATCGATTATTATAACCATTTGGATGACTTTGAGTCCAATGCCAAGCAGTCTTAATTATATCTTGAACATTATCGTACTTAGGCTCCCAATGTAAAATATCACGAGCCTTACTAGAATCAGCAATTAAAATATCTGGATCCCCCGGTCGGCGAGGTCCCACTTTAGCTTCAATATCAACCCCAGTTGCTTGGCGAGCAGCTTCAACCATTTCCTTGACAGAAAAGCCAGTAGCTGAACCCAGATTAAACTGATTAGATGGCTGTCCATCAGCCAAATACTTTAAAGCTAAAATATGGGCATCAACTAGATCCAAAACATGGACATAATCACGAACATTAAAGCCATCTGGCGTTTGATAGTCATTACCAAACATCTCAATATATGGTCGCTGTCCGGCAGCAGCCTGTAGGATAATTGGTACTAAATGGGTTTCTGGATGATGGTCTTCACCAATGGTACCATCCTCAGCTGCCCCAGCTACGTTAAAATAACGCAAGGCGACCCATTTAATACCATCAGCCTGATCGGACCAATCCATGATTTTTTCCATCATTAACTTGGACTCCCCGTAGGGATTAATTGGTCGTTGAGGATCAGTTTCCTTAATGGGAATTTGAACCGGATTACCATAAGTGGCCGCGGTAGAAGAAAAGACAATTTGCTTGACATCATGTTCCTTCATAACTTCCAACAAGGTAATCATGCCACCAGTATTGTTATCAAAATATTTTAGTGGTTGTGCTACTGACTCAGGCACAATCGAAAAGGCTGCAAAATGCACCACTTGACTGATATTTTCTTGATTAAATACTTCACCCAATGCGGCTTTATCACGAATATCAACTTCATAAAACTTAGCCTTAGGATCAACAGCATCCCGATGGCCGGTAACCAAGGAATCAACTACGACTACTTCAGCGTTTTTTTCAACTAAACGCTTAACCATATGAGAACCAATGTAACCGGCTCCACCTAAAACTAGAACTGCCATTTTAGTACCTTCTTTTTAATTTTATTGATCAATGGATCGCCATTCAAATTCGGCTTCAGCACTGACGATATTATCCGTTTGAATACGATGCCTAGAGTAATTATCGCCCTTAACGACTTGAGATACCACTGTTTGATTCAAATGAACTTCATTTTCAAACTTTAAATTAATCCGTGTAACTTCATGGGTTTCCAGAAATTCTGCGCCCATCACATCTTCCATCCACTCGAAATATTTAGAATTATTAACATGCTGATTGGCATCAATATCTAAATAACGTACTCGATACATTTGCTCTTGCGCTGCTTCATCAGATTTAATTTTGCTTGGATTGGGAATTCGATTTAGTCGCTTAGCTGGTAAAGCCCCGTAAGGTTCAACTAAATCAAGAGGTAAACGAACCATATGGCGCTTTTCAATATCAATCAGCGCCCAAAGGGAATTAATGTTTACTAACTCCTCCCCCTGTTCATCTAAAATTTTAAAGGAACGTTGGGCAAAAAATGGATTGAAATGACCAACAGTTGTTTGCAATCGGATTAATTCATTAACTTGTGGCCGACGATGAACATGTAAATCATACTGTAATATTACCCAGCCCAAGCCACGCGCTTGCGTAGTTGCCTGTCCAATACTTAGTATATCGCCTTGTTTTTTAGAAGCTAGGACTGCTAAATTAACAATCATTGGTAGCGACAAACGACCGTGCCGGTCCGCCTCGTAATACTCAACACAGCGTTCAATTTCAAAGACACTCTCATCAACCATTACGATTCCTCCTCTAATTGATGATAAGCACGATAAACACTTTGACGTTCTAATTGGCGTTCTCGAGCAATTTGTTTAATAGCTGCATTGGGCTTTAATCCCTGAGCAACTAATTTTCCTACTGCCTCAACCACGGGCACCGCTTCTTCTGATTCAGTTACATCAGGAGCTGAATTACCCGCAATCATAATCACAAATTCACCCCGAACTGAATGGTTTTGCACCCAGTCCAAAATTTCACCAGCCGCTCCCCGTAAAAATTCCTCGTAGCGCTTGGTTAGTTCCCGTGCTACCACTAGGGATCGGTCTGGCCCTATGACTTTAACAAGATTGGATAAAGTAAAAATTAAACGGTGGGGAGCTTCATATAAAATAACCGTTTCCCGTCGTTCTTTTAATTCAGCTAATTCAGCCATCTGTTCATTTTTTTTACGAGATAAAAAACCATGAAAGTAAAACGGCTGTGGTACTAAACCACTGGCAATTAAAGCAACAATGCCCGCACTAGGACCCGGAAGAGGAACCACCGGAATATCGGCCTCAATCGCAGCCGCAACTAATTCCTTTCCAGGATCAGAAATTGAAGGCATCCCCGCATCGCTAACCTGACCAATTGATTGTCCATCTTGCAAAATACAAATCAGTTCTGGAATTTTATGTTGCCAATTATGTTCGTGGAAACTAGTTTGTTTAGTAGTAATTTCAAAATGGTTCAACAGTTGCTGCGTATGACGAGTATCCTCAGCTGCGATTAAATCGACCTCAGCTAAGGCAGATAAAGCCCGTTGACTAATATCTTGCAAATTCCCAATTGGGGTTGGAATGAGATACAAAGTGCCAGTTTGATGTTGTTCAAAACTTTTTTGTACTTGCATCATTTACTCCTAATTCTAAAGATAGGTCTAACGTTATTTTTTCCAAACGACTTTGCCAAGATAAATTGATTTTACGTAAATCATCATCCGCCAACACACCATCCCCAGCAGCCATGAGTTGCTCCAAGGTATATTGACGATGCAAACTAGTATAAAATCCTCGTAACTGTGGGAAAAATAAACGTTGATCATCGACCTGATTAAAAACAATCATATCGCGTGTTAACTGATGTAACCATTCTAACAATAAATTTTGTTGTTGTTTGTCAGCAGCTAGCGGTACCAGTTGCGTTTGTACTAGACTAAAAGCCGACAAATCACGTTGCATCGCTTTTTCAAACCATTTAAATAAAATCGGTTGAGCCTCACCAACCCATCCATCATCTAATCCAGTAGTTTGATTACCAAACTCTCCTCCATCGAAGGTAGTTAAGTGCACCACTTGAGCCCGAGAACGAATCGTTGGTAAAGCCTCCGCAACACTATCAGTTAATAACAAAATCAACTGCGGCCCTGCCGGTTCCTCAATAAATTTCAAAAGTGAATTAGCTGCACTGATGGTCATGGTCTGGACTTGATCAATAATAAAAATTTTACGTGAACTTTCCAAACCAGTGGTCATAAATTCTGGCATCAAGGCCCTAATTTGTCCCACCTTCAGGACATCACTCCCGGTCTCAGGTGTCACAGTAAAAATATCGGGGTGATCATTTTGTTCAATTCTATGGGCGTTTCTTTCTGTTGGCCCAGCAACCAGCCATGCCAATGAGCGAGCAAAAGCTAATTTAGTATGGTGCTTGTTACCAGCCAATAAGTATAGATGACTCAAATGATCATCAGCAATTATCTGTTCAAAATGAGCTAGCTGTTCTGGATAAGTTTTTTGCGTTAATTGAATAAAATTTGCTGCCATTAGAAACGATAAAAATCATCAATAGGCTGCGTAAAGACCGTGGCACCACCGACTTCAACCTCAACTGGATAAGAACCGGTATGGTCAGCATCCATACCTAATGGTGGCACCATAAACTGCTTACGCTTCTGTGAAACAGTCTTGATAATTTCCAAGACTTCAGTCACCCGTTCATCCTCAATTGCCATCATATAGGTAGTATTTCCCGAACGCAGAAAGCCACCAGTTGTGGATAAACGTGTCGCCCGAATATTAGCTTTGACAAAGGCATTGCTTAATTTAGTTGCATCCTTATCTTGAATAATTGCTGTTACCAATTTCATGATTTGACCTCCAAAATTTTGTTGAGTTCAACTTGAGCCGCTTGGATAACATGGTCCAGTGGCTGATTAGCATCTATTTTAACGATTCGGTCTGGAAAACGCTCTAACAAGTTTAGATAGGTTTTCCGAACTCGCTGATGAAAATCTAATTTTTCACGATCTAAACGATCAATTTTATTTTGCCGCTGTTGATTAATTCGTTCTAAGCCAATTTCGACGGGTAAATCTAAATACAGAGTTAAATCAGGTAAAACATGATTAATGGCAAATTCATTAAGAACTAAAACATCGTCAACGCCCAGCTGACGCCCCCCACCTTGATAAGCTAAAGAACTATCTATATAACGATCAGACAGGACAATTTCATTTCTAGCCAAGGCTGGCAAAATCGTTTCCACTAGATGTTGTCGACGAGCTGCTGCAAATAGCAAAGCTTCGGTACGAGCATCCATATTAACGGACGTGTCGGCTGCTAGCATATTGCGAATTCCTTCAGCAATTGGATTGCCACCTGGTTCTCTAGTAGTCAGTACTGATCGTTTTAGATTTTGTCTTAATTCAGGTGCTAGGGCATTAATCAAACTCGTTTTTCCAGCCCCTTCGGGTCCTTCAATTGAAATAAACACTGATTGATGTGTCACATTACTCTCCTTGGAACCACATATTTTGCATATCTTCAACCGTTTGACGGTGGCGAGCTTCGCGATAAACATAATTAAATTTAGCTCGTTTTAAAGCCGTTTGTGCCTCAATTAGATGGCCATTAACGCGACTATCTACCAGCGCAGTTTCCGATTCTTGGGCTAATAACAAGGATCGTTTTAAATAGCGAACCTGATAAAGTAAAATTTGGTCGTACTCATTTTTAATGTCAATTTTTTTATTTTTCTTAAACATTATAGTTCGTTACGCCCCTCCACAGCCTTAATTAGAGTTAGCTGATCCGCATAGTCGATATCAGATCCGACTGCCAGACCATGTGCTAATCGCGTAACTTTAATATTTGCCGGCTTCAGTAAACGCGCTATATACATGGCCGTTGCCTCGCCATCAGCATTAGCATTAGTCCCCACAATCACTTCTTGAATTTGATTATTACTGGATAAACGACGAATTAGACTTGGCAAGTTGATATCTTCTGGTCCCGTCCCCGCACTGGGGGAAATGACGCCATTTAACACATGATAGAGACCATGATATTCTCGAGTATTTTCCATCGCCATCACATCTCGTGAATTTTGAACCACTAAGACAGTTGACTGGTCACGACTCTTATCCTGACAAACCACACATGGATTCATATCCTTACTGGTGATATTGCCACAAATTTCGCAAAAAGCAACATCAGCTTTAACTGCTTGGAGGGATTTCGCAAAGGCCATTACATCATCTTCTTCCATACCTAGCGTGTAAAAAGCTAACCGAGTAGCTGTTTTGGGGCCAATGCCAGGTAGTTTAGTATAGCTATCTATTAATCTAGCAATCGGTTCTGGATACTGCATTAAGACGATCCTTTCCTGGGGTGGCTAACCACTTTAACTAAATTTTCACCAAAAAGATGTTGCGCTGCCTCAACAATGTCAGGAGTTTGCTTATCATTTTTAATGACTTCCGTAGCATTTTCGTGCTCATCAGTATTGATTTGGAGTGGCTCTAACTGATCAAAATGCTCGTGTGGTTCTTGACCTAGCTTTAATTTAGCCACATAATCACCACGATCCCTAGTCCACTGATCTTGACTAATTAACACTAACTTAATCGGAAAGTTATTTTGTTGGAAGATTGCTTGAACCTCACTTTGAAAATTACCATCGTGTAAAGCCTGTTCCAACAAGGCCGGGTACTCAAAGGCCAGCACAACCCCTTCACTACTGGCCGCTACCGGATTAGCCGTCTGTAACAAAGCTTGTATTTGGACTGGTAAAGTATCTTTCAGCTGTGACCAAGCCTGCTGAATCGTTGTTAACATTTTACGTTGGGCTCGCGCCAGCACCGCAAAAACAGCTGATTGGCCGGTATAAGTCACTGATTGACTGCTTGGTGTCACTGGTGTTGAAACTGATGACGTTGCTTCCGAAGTTACCATTGCCGAAATACTGGTTGCCTGACTGGGCTCTGAAATAGGTGAATCAACTGGAGTAGTCTGTGACTCAATAATTGATTCAGACTTTTTTACCACTATATCATTATCATTTGTGGCAACTGAGCCATTTTCACGAGCCTTGGATGGTGCAACCGATTTCCTAAGTTCTTGACGATTATCCTGATTTTTATTTTGCAACAAAACTAATTTAACGGTCAGCATCTCCAGATATACATCAGTCTGGAGGGACTGAGCAATTTGTTTTTGCATATCATCAATTGCTAGCATCATAGTTTGTAACTTATTTAAACTAAACAATTGGGCTAATTCTTGTAACTGTTGAATTGAAGTCGTGCTACGAACTAAGTCTGGGACAACATTACTCAGCATAATGTCCCGCAACAATCCCATCAAATCAGCTAAAAATCGATAGGCATCTTTACCATCGGCGATAATTGCGCTTAGCAATTCTAAAGCAATTGGCGTTTCTCGATGACCAATTGCTTGTAAATAATCGATTAATTGATTAACCGCAACGGTACCAGTTACTGTTCGAGCCGTTTCTACAGTCACTCGTTGCGGCTGATAAGCAATAACTTGATCCAAAATTGACAAAGCATCTCGCATACCACCCTCAGCAGCAGTAGCAATTAATCTAAGTCCCTCAAGATCATAGGCAACTTTTTGTTGGTCTAAAATTTTAGCCAACTGGTTTTGAATCGTTTGATCACTAATCCGCTTAAATTCAAAACGCTGAGTTCGCGATAAAATGGTCGCTGGCATTTTTTGTGGCTCAGTCGTTGCTAATATAAATTTAACGTTAGCCGGTGGCTCTTCTAAAGTTTTCAATAAAGCATTGAAAGCACCCGTTGATAACATATGCGCTTCATCAATAATGTAAACCTTATAGGGCGCTTTGATTGGTGCATAGTTAGCGCTATCGCGAATATTTCGGATTTCATCCACACCGTTATTAGAAGCCGCATCGATTTCAACAATATCAGGGATTTGACTATCATCAACGTTGGCCTCAATACCATTAATCTCGCGAGCAAATATTTTTGCTGCTGACGTTTTACCAGTTCCACGAGGCCCGCTAAATAAATAAGCATGTCCAGTTTGATTGGCTTCAATGGCATTTTGCAGGGTCTGGGTAATGACATCTTGCCCAACCATATCTTGAAATGTTCGTGGTCGATAAACACGATAAAGTGCTTGATAAGTCACAGTACTCCCCCTTACAAAAAAAGCTGCCAATTGGCAGCTTTTGCATATGTACACAAGCACAACGCTAATCATCCTTAGAGCTGCTACATTCCTGTCCTGACTCGGTTCGGAAGCCAACGCTTGCTCGCACAATAATTATATCGAATTTTAAAAGTGATGGCAACCAGAGTTATTAAGGATTAGTTATTTTTCACGCTGAGCTACTTTACGAGTCTTCTGCCTAAGACGAATGGCTTGGAAAAATTGCTGTAATAACTGCCCGCTTTCTTGGGCCATAACCTCGGTGTGCACATCAACACGATGGTTTAAACGTGAATCCTCCAATAGGTGATGTAAAGAACGTACGGCGCCACCCTTAGGATCATCAGCACCATAATACACCTGGGGTATTCGGGCATTAACAATGGCTCCCGCACACATGACACAAGGCTCTAGAGTTACAAATAAGGTAGTATTTTCTAACCGAAAAGAGTCCAAAGTTTCATTTGCTGCTTCAATAGCTAATAACTCAGCATGGGCAGTTGCTTTTTGATCAATTTCTCGATGATTATACCCACGGGCTATAATTTGACCATTCTGAACGATTACGGCACCAATTGGTACTTCACCAATCGACTCAGCTTTTCGAGCTTCAGCCAAAGCCTCTTTCATAAAATAATTGATTTCTTCAGTCGTTAAAACCGGATCAATCCGCATTAATACTCTCCAAAACGTAGTAACCCTTACTTTTACCAATTACCTTAACATTGCCAAAAGCCGCAGCCATATTTTTCTGAGCTGAAGGAGCTCCCTGCTTTTTTTGCAATACAGCAATTAACTTGCCGTGCTTAATCAAATGACTTTTAGCCTCTGTTAACATGGACGTCACAACCGTTTTACCAGCCCGAATTGGTGGGTTAACTAAAATTGCTGCATATTTTTGGTCAATTTGCTGATAAATATCCGATTGGAAAATATGAACTAACTCAGACACCCCATTTCGCTGAGCATTCTGTTCTGCTAAAGATAACGCCCGTTGATTGATATCAACTAAATCCACTTCGCGTTGCCAGGCCTTAGCCATTGCAATACCCACGGGTCCATAACCGGTGCCCAAATCTAAAATTTTTCCTATTGGCAATTGCTGGGAATCGACTGCTTCTAACATGGTGCGACTACCAAAGTCAATCGTTCTTTTAGAAAAAACACCCGCATCGGTAACAAAGTGTAATTCCTGTCCCAAAAGCTGAAAATCAAACTCGTGCATTTCATGTTGCGCTGTTGGCTGTGCTGTAAAATATTGTTCCCCACCCGTTACCTGTGTCATGGAGATACCTTCTTTCCTATGTACAAAAAAAGAGCACCGTAGCACTCTTTCTTTAGAAGAATTACTTCAAAGTAACTGAAGCACCAGTTGCTTCCAAAGCTTCCTTCAATTCGTTAGCTTCGTCTTCTGAAAGACCTTCCTTAATAACTGATGGTGCACCATCAACAAGGTCCTTAGCTTCCTTCAAGCCCAATCCAGTTGCTTCACGAACAGCCTTGATGACCTTAACCTTAGCAGTACCTGCTGAAGTCAATTCAACATCAAATGAGCTCTTAGCAGCAGCACCGCCATCAGCAGCACCTGCAGCTGCAACTGGAGCTGCAGCAGAAACGTCAAATTCTTCTTCGATGGCTGATACCAAATCAGCCAAATCCAAGATGGTTGCATCCTTCAATGATGCGATAATCGCGTCTTTATCAAAAGCCATGATTAAATTCCTCCAAATATTATTCTTTTTACTAGTTTGTTATTGTTCAGCTGCTGTTCCTTCGGACTCAGCTTCCTTCTTTTCTTGCAATGCCTTAACAGCATAAGCAAAGGTACGGATTGGATACTGGAACTCGGCCATCAACTGCCCCAGCAAACCATCGTGAGATGGCAATGAAGCATATTTGTTGATGTCTTCCAAATTGGCAATGTTACCATCAACAACACCACCCTTGATTTCAAGGCTGGCGTTTTCATCAGCAAACTTCTTCAAGATACGGGCAGGTGCCACAGCATCATCGTTTGAAAAAGCAACAGCAGATGGGCCAGCAAACAAATCATTTAGTTCAGGGTAACCAGCTTTTTCAGCGGCACGAACCAAAATTTTGTTCTTGATAACCTCTAAGGTAACACCTTCTTGACGTAGTTGGTGACGCAAATCAGTTGATTCAGCCACAGTCAAACCACGTGCATCAACAACCACAGCTGAAGTAGCGACGTTAAACTGCTCAACTACTTCTTCAACCTTCTTGGCCTTAAGTGCAATCGTTTGTTCACTCATTGTGATTAATTCTCCTTCCTTTGAATTTTTTGCAAAAGAAATCCCGCACGCCAAGAAGACATGCGGGTAAAGTTAAAAATCAACTTCCTCGGCAGGAGATTAAGGTGCAAGCACCACCTGAGTCTTAGGCAAAATAGGTTCTATTACTTTTTAAATTCTAACAATTAATAATTAATCTGTCAATTAGAGACTAGCAACATCAACTGTCACAGCAGGACTCATAGTTGATGAAAGTGCTACGTTTTGGACATATGTTCCCTTAACAGCAGCAGGACGAGACTTCAAAACAGTGTTAGCAATAGTCTTAATGTTTTCAGCTAACTTTTGGTCATCAAAAGATACACGACCAACAGTAACAGAAACGTTTCCATCACGATCAGTACGGTATGTTACTTGACCGCCCTTGGCATCAGACACGGCCTTAGTAACGTCCATCGTTACTGTACCAGTCTTAGGGTTAGGCATCAAACCTTTAGGCCCCAAAGCACGACCAACACGACCAACCTGAGCCATCATGTCTGGTGTAGCAACGGCAACATCAAAGTCCAACCAACCGTCTTGGATACGTTGAACCAAATCAGCAGCACCAACAACGTCAGCGCCGGCAGCTTCGGCTTCCTTCGCCTTATCACCTTGAGCAAACACAACAACAGTCTTGTCCTTACCACTTCCATTAGGAAGCACCACGGCACCACGCAACTGTTGGTCAGCTTGACGAGTATCAACGTTCAAGTTGAAAACTAATTCAACGGAACCATCGAACTTAGCATAGCTAACATCCTTCATCAAAGCAATCGCATCGTCAAGGCTGTATGTCTTTTCGGCATCAACCTTGGCAGCAGCTTCTAAATACTTCTTACCATGTTTTTGTGTCATTATTCTGCGTCCTCCTTGATTGCTGTACCATCAACAGTCAAGTCAACACCATCAACAGTAACACCCATTGAGCGTGCTGTTCCTTCAATCATCCGCATTGCAGCAGTGATATCATTGGCGTTCAAATCATCCATCTTGTTTTCAGCAATGGCACGGATTTGGTCAAGAGTAACGTTACCAGCCTTCTTGGTGTTAGGCTCACCAGAACCCTTACCAACAATCTTACGCAACTGGTCAGCTGCTGGTGGAGTCTTAGTAACGAATTCAAATGAACGGTCATCAAAGACAGAAATTTCAACCGGAATCATTGAGCCCGCTTGATCAGCTGTACGCGCGTTAAATTCCTTTGTGAATTGCGCGATGTTAATACCGGCCTGTCCAAGAGCTGGACCAACTGGTGGAGCTGGTGTTGCTTTGGCAGCGGCAATTTGTAGCTTAACTACATTTACGACTTTTTTAGCCACGATTATTTCCTCCTCGTGTTGTGGTAAAGCGCAGCTTCAGTGCTGCTTCCACACATGTCTTTGACATGCCTATTTAGTATACCAAATAAAAAGGATAATTACCAAGTAATTATCCTTTTTATTTTTTAATTTAGAGTGGTATCAACATCATTAAAAGTTAATTCGGTTGGTGTTTCACGACCAAAGACTTCAACTGTAGCTTCAAGAGTTTGTTTTTCAGGGTCAATTGCTGTAACAACCCCTTCCATTCCATTAAATGGACCTGTGATGATTTTAACCGTTTGACCAACCTCAGCGTCTAGGTCAACAACTTCTTTGGTAACCATCCCCATTCGACGCATTAATAAATCGACTTCTTCAGGCAATAAAGAGTTAGGCTTTGAACCAGCTCCATGCGATCCCAAGAAACCAGTTACACCTGGCGTGTTTCGAACAACATACCAAGCTTCATCCGTCATATTACCATCTTGAGGAGTAGCCATTTCAACTAAAACATATCCAGGAAAATCATTTTCAACAGTGGTTTTAACTTCACCATCCTGTACAGTTGAAACTTCTTGCTCTGGTACTAAAATACGGAAAATTTGTTCCGTCATACCCATTGTCTGTGTTCGTGACTCTAAATTGGCCTTAACTTTATGCTCATAACCCGAATAAGTATGAACAACAAACCATGCTTTTTCCATTTCTTCTGCCATATTATTAAGATGCTCCAGGCACCATAACCTCCTAAATGTAAAATAAAAAAGAGCTCCAAGAGCTCTTTGCGCTACTAGTAGTATACTACAGATACTTTTAGTGTGCTAGCAACAAGTTAACCAACTGCTGTAAAATCCAATCTGAACTACCGACCACAATTGCAAAGAAAGCAGACACAGCTAAAACAGCAATCGTTTCTTTACTAGTTTGTTCGCCAGTTAACCAGGTCACTTTGTGCATTTCAGCGGCAACATTTTTAAAATATGTAATCATAAGATTTTTTACCTTTACTTTGTTTGCTGATGAATCGTGTGCTTTCCACAATGGGGACAAAACTTTTTGACAGTCAGTCTTTCAGTACGATCTTTGGACAAAACCACTGTATAATTACGCGAACCGCAAACTGTGCAGGCTAAAGAGCCCTTTGAACTTGGCATACTAACGCCCTCCACTTTGCCCTCAATTCTAACACCTGCAGCCTTGCAGTTCAAATCATAGCTTGAATTGCTCGTTTAAAACGATACTGCATTTGGTCAAAACTACGTCTGTTAACCTCAGTTTCCTGATAAGATTGAGCCCCAACTAGCTGACGAACAACTTTACAAAAATCCTCAGTCTGGGCAAAACTAACGTTTGAAAGAGCTTCCTTCAACAGGGAAATCTGTTCGGGATTATGGGTATCAGTCCCTTTTTCTAAACCTTCTAATTCGGCTTGATCCTGGCTATACAAGGCCCGTTCGAATTGATTTTTAGCCGTATAGTGGCTACGAATTAAATCGGTTGCTCGATTTTGTAAAGCAGAGGCATAATATGTTGAAAATTTAGCTCGATTGCGTTCCAAGTTATAACGCTTAATACAACGTAATAAGACCTCTAACGCATCTGAATACCAGTCATCCGGACTAACCCGGGCACTAATTTTCTGGTGATGCACTTGGTAAATTAATCCTTTCAAACGACTAATCAATACCGGATAAGCACAATCATGTCCTTTTTTAGCAGCATACACAACCGCTCGTAATTCATCTTTCATCACTTTCCCCAACAGGCACCATTCGGTGTTTATAGTGGGTGTCGTGAATTATATCCTTGATACACTAATAAACTAGTAGCCACACTGGCATTTAAACTCTGCACATGTCCAACCATCGGAATCGTTAACATACCGTCCATTTTCTTCTTGAGAAGGGGAGAAATACCTTTTCCTTCATTACCAATCACTAATGCTACTGCACCAGTAGCATCCCACTGACGGTAATCTTGGCCAGCCATGTCAGTTCCAAAAATCCATAAACCACGTTTCTTAAGGTCATCAACCAGATTAACTAAATTACCAACCCGAACGACTGGTACATGTTCAATAGCTCCCGTGGAAGTTTTAGCCACGGTTGCTGTAAGTTGGACGGCCCGCCGTTTAGGAATAATGACACCATGGACACCGGCCGCATCTGCTGTTCTTAAAATTGATCCCAAATTATGAGGATCTTCAATTTCATCTAAAATTAAGAAAAAAGGATCTTCATGACGTTGGGCTGCTTTGGCAAACAAATCATCAAGTTGCGCATACTCAAAAGCTGCTAGGCTCAGTAAAACTCCTTGATGGTTGCCACCATCAGATAGTTCATCTAACTTACTTTTGGGCACCTGTTGTACGATTAATTGCCGTTTCTTAGCTAATTTGCGAACTTGTTGAGCCAAAGCTGGATTTAATCCTGTTTGCAGCCAGACCTTGTTAATGGCCTGATCACCCTGTAATGCGGCAATACTGGCATGATGTCCAAAGATAAAATCAATTGACGTTACTTTACTCATAGCTAGCCTCCCCAGTTTCAACCTGAATATAAATCCATTCCATCAACTCTTGCAAACGGTCTGACTGGTTAGATAAATATAAGTAACCAAACATGGCTTCAATTCCAGTTGAAATCCGATAGGAAACCACATCAGTGTTTTTAGCCTTGGTATGTGATTTCGCGTTACGACCGCGCTTAAAATATAGTAACTCTTGATCTTGAAGAATCTGTTGTTGGTCCATTAATTGGTATAAGGCAGCATGAGCCTTGGCAGAAACATAATGACGACTATGGCGTTGTAAGTCGTTAACCTTAGTCAGGCCTAGTCCCAAAAGATGTTTTCGTACTGCTAGTTCATAGATTGCATCGCCAATATAAGCCAATGACAACCCGTTCATTTGTTCGTAATCTAAATTTTGCATGTCTTTAATTATACGCATTCTTCAATTAATTGCGTAACAAGTTATTAGTTTCCTTAAATGAACAAGTATCACTTTAAATTATTTTCACAAGATTGATAATGGTTTTGGCATGGACAACCACTTTTGAGCATAGTTAACCTTTATTTATTAAAATTTTAGCTTTGAACCAATAATAAAATGGTACAAAACAATAGCCTAAGTAAATAGCAAGTACCATTTGAAAGGACACACTCATTAAACGAACATCTGACCAATACAATCGAAAAATTATAAATAATATACCGGCACAAATTAATTCTTGAAACCACTTGAACCAAGTCGCCACTTGATATTGGTAATCAGGCATTTGACTGGGAAATCGCCGGTAACGTAACTGCGTTTCAATTGGTGTAAATAGCCAAATAATGTATAGCGCCATTGTGATTTGACGGCCATCTAAGCGATTTTGGTTCCAGTAGCTCAACGGTTTCAGGTAGAAATAGGTTTCTATTAAAAGTACCGTAATTAATGGAAATAACGATATCAACCAAGCCTGCCATGGTTTTAGGCCCTTGATCCAAGCTATCCAATTTATTTTGGCTACTTCTCTCATAACCAGTTCCTCCAAATTATCCAAAGACAGTGTTATTTGTATTTTTTATTAATCACTCGGGCTAATAACCACCGGTGTAACCACATGGCAACAAAGCCAATGATGGTTGCAATAACTATCTTAGATGATATATCAGCCAAATACTGTGGGCGCCATATAAACAGTGAAACAACAAAAAATGCACCGCTAAAGAGCAAAGCCTGACCCCACTGATACCATGTCGTCACCTGATATTGAAATCGAGGTTTATTATACGGAAAAGCACGATGGGCTAGTTGTTCCCCCGCTGGTGAAAAACTCCAGAAAAAATAAATAACCAGTACAATCTGTTTCCAATCAAATTGTTGATAATTACCACTATTACCTTGAAACATTATCAATAATACAAACACTAGAAAAGCAACTGAAAGTGCTAAAGCCTGCCGCCGTTTTAATTTTTTAATCCATCCAATCCAATGAATGGTTACTATCTCATCCATCTTCTCCACCTCTTTTTCTTAAGTCTACTCTCCCCTAAAAAGAAGAGCAATAAAAAAATACCAGCTTTCGCTGGTATTTTCGAATTTATTGATTAGAATCCATTGATTGCGCAACATCATCCAAACTAGGAATAGCCTCAAAACCTTCTTCCTCCGGGTTGGCAACAACTTCGCCAATCACCTTTGGCTTGATACGACGGTACTCAGACATACCAGTTCCGGCTGGAATAATCTTTCCAATAATAACGTTTTCCTTAAGTCCAACTAACGGATCGTTCTTTCCACGGATAGCTGCATCCGTCAAGACACGAGTAGTTTCCTGGAAGGAAGCCGCAGACAAGAATGAATTAGTTTCCAAGGCAGCCTTAGTGATTCCCAACAAGACTGGACGAGCTGTAGCAGGTACTTTACCAGCAAATAAAGCTGGTTCGTTGGCCCGCTTAAAGTCAGCAATATCCATCAAAGTACCTGGAAGCAAATCAGTTTGACCAGGATCCATGATGCGAATCTTACGCAACATTTGTCGAATCATAACTTCGATATGCTTATCAGAAACTTCAATTCCCTGCAAACGGTAAACTTTTTGAATTTCTGACAACATATAGGACTCAGTTGTCAAAGTATCAGTTACAGCAAGCAATTCCTTAGGATCAATTGGTCCTTCGTTGATTGCTTCACCACGCTTGATTTGGTCACCTTCACCAAAGCGCATCCGAGCAGTCAATGGCAAAGTATAGGTACGAGTATCCGTTTCCCCTTCGATTGTGACTGCCTTAGTACGTTCAGCAGGATTTTCTTCAATTGTGGTAATTTGTCCGGTAACTTCTGAAATTTCAGCACGTCCCTTAGGAATTCGTGCTTCAACAATTTCTTGCACACGAGGCAAACCTTGCGTGATATCATTTCCACCGGCAACACCACCCGTGTGGAAGTTACGCATAGTTAGCTGAGTACCAGGTTCTCCGATTGACTGAGCAGCAACTGTTCCAACTGCCTCTCCAACTTCAACCTCTTCACCAGTAGCCAAGTTACGGCCATAATCAAGAACTGAAACACCGTGTTCAGTCGTTGAAGTAAAGACAGAACGAATTGTTACTTCTTCGATACCGGCATTCACAATATGACGCGCTGCATCTTCATGAATCATCTCGTTACGAGCAACAATTTTTTCACCAGTTTCTGGATCAAAAACAGACTTCATGGCATAACGACCAACAATTCGATCATACAAAGGCTCAACAACTGAATTACCATCCATGATAGCGCGTACAGCAACCCCACGATCAGATTCGTTATCAAACTCACGCACAATAACATCTTGAGCCACATCAACCAAGCGACGAGTCAGGTAGCCTGAGTTAGCTGTCTTTAAGGCTGTATCAGACATTCCCTTACGAGCACCGTGAGTTGAGATAAACATTTCCATAACAGTCAAACCATCACGGAAGTTAGATGTAACTGGCAATTCAATAATTTTACCACCAGGTCCAGCCATCAAACCACGCATTCCAGCTAACTGAACGAAGTTAGAAATGTTACCACGAGCACCAGAATCCTGCATCATAAAGATTGGATTAGTTGGATCAAAACTAGCAATCAATTCGTCTTGAATGATGTCCTTAGCCTTACTCCAAATATCAATGACACGCTGGTAACGCTCAGCATCGGTAATCAAACCACGACGGAACTGCTTAGTTACTGTCGCAACTTGGTTATGGGCATCCTCTAAAATCTGTGGCTTATCGGCTAGTTCGGTAACATCCGTCATAGCCACAGTCAAACCAGACTTAGTTGAAATATCATAGCCCAAGTCCTTCATCCGGTCCAACAATAGTGAGGTTTCAGTCACCTTATAACGCTTATATACCTCAGCGATAATATCAGACAAGAAGCCTTTCCTAAATGGTGCTACAATTTCACGATCCTTGAGATATTCATGAATATCTTCCCCTGGCTCCATGAAGAAGTCATTAGAGATACCCTTAAAGTTATCATCTGAAGGTTCGTTAATATATGGAAAATCACTTGGCAAAATTTCGTTAAAGAGTAACTTACCAACTGCAGTTACCATCACCTTACCACGTTGTTCTTCAGTAAATGGCTTGTCAGCTGGGAATGATGACGTTTGAATTCCTACACGAGTATGGTAATGAACAATCTTATTTTCATAGGCAAGGCGAGCTTCGTCCACCGAGCTAAAGATCATTCCCTCACCTTCACGACCAGCTTCTTCAGTCGTTAGGTAGTAGTTTCCAATAACCATATCCTGTGATGGGGCCACGATTGGCTTCCCATCCTTAGGAGCCAAAATGTGTCCGGCCGCCAACATGAGCAAACGGGCTTCCGCTTGGGCTTCATCAGACAAAGGCACGTGAATAGCCATCTGATCACCATCGAAATCGGCGTTATAGGCCTCGGTAACCAATGGGTGTAAGCGCATTGCCTTACCAGAAACCAAGACTGGTTCGAAGGCCTGAATTCCCAAACGGTGAAGAGTAGGTGCTCGGTTTAGCAAAACTGGATGTTCCTTGATAACATCTTCTAAGACATCCATCACATCTTCATCAGCGCGATCAATTTTACGCTTAGCCGACTTCACATTGCCAGCGAGCTTCCGCTTCGTCAGTTCCTTCATGATGAAAGGACGGAACAATTCAATCGCCATTGGTCGAGGAAGTCCCATTTGGTTCATCTTCAAGAATGGTCCTACATCAATAACTGAACGACCAGAATAATCAACACGCTTACCTAGCAAGTTTTGACGGAAACGTCCTTGCTTTCCCTTTAACATATGTGAAAGGGACTTCAATGGACGGTTTCCAGGTCCAGCAACTGGACGGCCACGACGACCATTATCCATCAAGGCATCAACGGCTTCTTGCAACATTCGCTTTTCGTTTTGAACGATGATACCAGGAGCATTCAAATCAAACAAACGCTTCAAACGGTTATTTCGGTTAATTACTCGACGGTACAAGTCATTCAAATCAGAAGTGGCAAAACGGCCACCCTCCAGTTGAACCATTGGCCGTAAGTCAGGTGGAATAACTGGAATAACTTCCATGACCATCCACTCCGGCTTATTATCAGAGTGCAAGAAGGCCTCAATAATGTCCAGACGGCGAACCGCACGCACACGCTTTTGACCAGTGGCTTCTTGTAATTCCTTTTTCAAGGCATCGGCTTCACCAGCCAAATCAACATCGGCCAAAAGCTCTTTAATTGCTTCGGCTCCCATACCAGCTTTGAACTTAGCACCGTATTCTTTTTTAAGATCACGGTATTCACGTTCAGTTAGAAGACGCTTCTTTTCTACGGGAGCATCCCCAGGATCAACGACTACGTATGAGGCAAAGTAGATAATTTCTTCCAAAGAACGCGGACTCATGTCCAAAACAAGTCCCATTCGAGAAGGAATACCCTTGAAGTACCAAATATGCGTAACTGGCGCTGCTAGTTCAATGTGTCCCATGCGTTCACGACGAACTTTAGAAGAAGTAACTTCAACACCACAGCGATCACAAACAATCCCCTTATAACGGATCCGCTTGTACTTACCACAGGCACACTCATAATCCTTGGTTGGGCCAAAGATTCGCTCATCAAAGAGCCCATCTTTTTCAGGCTTAAGTGTTCGATAGTTAATGGTTTCAGGCTTTTTAACCTCACCATGGGACCAATCATGAATCTGATCCGGTGAAGCCAAACCGATTTGCATACTTTCGAACTTATTTACATCGATTGCCATCTATTGGGTACCTTTCTTTAATTATTGTTGATCATCATCAGTTAAAGGAGCGGGTTGGTCACTAGCAACTTTTGTAAAGGCTGCCTGAACCTCTTCATCTTCCTTGTTTAATAGCTCTGGATTACTCCGAGCCAACTTTTCTAACGCATCAACTGGCAAAACAGAATCATCTTCATCCATTTGCTTTAATTCAACTGCTGATCCTTCTTGATCAAGCACACGCATATCCAAACCAAGAGCTTGCAATTCCTTGACTAACACTCGGAATGACTCTGGTACACCTGGGCGTGGAATTGGCTCACCCTTAATAATTGATTCATAAACCTTAACACGACCAGCAACATCATCTGACTTGTAAGTCAAAATTTCTTGCAATGTGTAGGCGGCACCGTAGGCTTCCAAAGCCCAAACTTCCATCTCACCGAAACGCTGTCCACCAAACTGAGCTTTACCACCCAAAGGCTGTTGCGTAACAAGTGAGTAAGGTCCAATTGAACGAGCGTGAATCTTATCGTCAACCATGTGGGCCAACTTCATATAGTGCATAACTCCCACGGCAACACGCTTATCAAAGGCTTCTCCAGTCCGGCCGTCATAAACAACTGACTTTCCATCAGCTGGCAAACCAGCTTCTTGCAAAGCTTCTTCGATTTCATCATCGCTGGCACCATCAAAGACTGGTGAAGCAACGTGGATGCCTAACTTCTTAGCAGCAAATCCTAAGTGAAGTTCCAAAACTTGCCCAATATTCATACGAGAAGGCACACCCATCGGTGACAATAGAATGTCAATTGGTGTTCCATCAGGCATGTATGGCATATCTTCTTCTGGCACAACCACAGAAACAGTTCCCTTGTTTCCGTGACGGCCGGCCATCTTATCACCAACTTGAATCTTACGCTTTTGGGCAATGTAAACTCGAACCATCATGTTGACACCTGGTGCCAATTCATCTCCATTTTCAGGAGTATAAATCCGAACGCTTTGAACAACACCACCACCGCCATGCGGTACATGAAGGGAAGTATCACGAACTTCACGAGCCTTTTCACCGAAGATTGCGTGCAACAATCGTTCTTCAGCAGATAAATCAGTGACACCCTTTGGCGTTACCTTACCCACCAAAATGTCACCATCGTGTACTTCAGCTCCGACGCGGATAATACCATTTTCATCCAAGTCTTTAAGCTGTTCTTCACCAGTATTAGGAATTTCACGAGTAATTTCTTCCGGTCCTAATTTGGTATCACGCGCCTCTGAATCATATTCTTCGATGTGAATTGACGTATAAACATCTTCACGAACTAGGCGTTCATTCAAGATGATGGCATCTTCGAAGTTATATCCTTGCCAAGTCATAAAGGCGATTAATGGGTTTTGACCTAAGGCTAATTCACCTAATTCCATAGAAGGTCCATCAGCCAATACTTGATCAGCTTCAATTTGTTCGCCGGCTTTAACAATTGGTTTTTGGTTATAGTTCTTACCACCATTGGAGCGGCGGAATTTCATTAATTCATAAGTATCTAGTTGACCATCTTCACGACGAACACGAATTTGACGGGCATCGACGTACTCAACTTCACCATCCGCTTTAGCAATCAAAGCAGCACCAGAATCGTGAGCTGCCTTATATTCAACACCAGTTCCCACGATTGGAGCATGTGGATCAAGCAAAGGAACGGCCTGACGCTGCATGTTGGCACCCATCAAGGCCCGGTTAGAATCATCGTTTTCCAAGAAAGGAATAACAGCGGTACCAACCGAAACAACCTGCTTAGGCGAAACATCGACATAATCGATCTTTTCAACTGGCGTTTCGATGTTTTCTTCACCAAAACGAGCCATGGCAGTTGAATGCACGAAACTACCATCGTCTTCCAATTCTGTATTAGCTTGGGCCACGATGTAGTTATCTTCTTCATCAGCAGTTAGGTAGTCAATTCGGTCAGTAACCTTATGAGTACCCCAATCAACACGACGGTATGGTGTCTCAATGAAACCATACTTATTAATGCGACCGTAAGTTGCCAAAGAGTTGATTAGTCCAATGTTAGGACCTTCAGGCGTTTCAATCGGGTCAATTCGGCCATAGTGCGTATAGTGAACATCTCGAACTTCAACTCCAGCTCGGTCACGAGTCAAACCACCAGGTCCTAAGGCTGACAAACGGCGTTTGTGGTTCATTTCACCCAATGGATTCGTCTGATCCATAAACTGTGACAGCTGTGAAGAACCAAAGAATTCCTTAACGGCAGCCACAACCGGACGAATATTAATTAATTGTTGTGGTGTTACCGTGCTGGCATCTTGAATTGACATACGTTCGCGAACAACACGCTCCATACGAGTCAAACCAATACGGAATTGATTTTGTAGCAATTCACCAACTGAACGAATTCGACGGTTACCCAAATGATCAATATCATCGACTTGTCCAACACCCTCTTGTAGGTTCAAGAAGTAGTTAATACCAGCCAAAATATCAGCTGGACGAACAGTGTGATCATCTTCTGGAATATGACCATTCCCAATCAAAAGCAAAGTCTTTTCTGGGTTTTCAGGAGATTCAATTTTAATCTTTTGCAAAACAACTGGGTCCTGCAAGACAGCATCCCCGCTTGGTGTATAAGTGACTGTTTTAAAGTCTTCACGATCCAAATAAGGAGCTAACTTCGACATCAGCGTCTTATCAACTAGAGTACCCTTTTCGGCAATGATTTCCCCCGAATCAGGATCAGCCAAAGTTTCGGCCAAAGTTTCGTTTAATAGGCGAGTCTTCAATGATAACTTCTTGTTAATCTTATAACGACCAACTGGTGCCAAATCATAACGCTTAGGATCAAAGAAGCGAGCAACTAACAAAGCACGCGATGAATCAGCTGTTTTAGGTTCACCGGGACGTAGTCGCTCATAAATATCCTTCAAGGCCTCTTCAACACGGGAATCAGACATGTTTTTGTGTACGTCTTTTTCCAAAGTCATGTTCAAAGCGTCATAATGGTCAGAGAAGATGTCAACGATATCTGAATCAGAACCAAAACCTAGGGCCCGTACCAATTCAGTCATCAAAAGCTTACGAGTTCGGTCAATACGAACATTAGCGATTCCCTTCGCATCAGTTTCGTATTCCAACCAAGCACCACGATTTGGAATTACAGTAGTACCATAGTGTGGACGACCATTTTTATCAGTTTCTTGATTATAATAAATTCCTGGTGAACGCACTAACTGAGAAACGATTACTCGCTCTGCTCCGTTAATAATGAAAGTTCCCTGTTCAGTCATCAATGGAAAATCGCCAAAGAAAACATCTTGAGACTTAATTTCACCAGTTTCATGGTTAGTTAAACGCAAAGTTACGTGCAATGGGGCTGAATAATTGGCATCGTGTTCACGTGCTTCATCAATGTTGTACTTCGGCTCCATTAACTTATAATCAACGTACTCTAATGAAAGATTTCCTTGGAAATCATCAATAGGCATAATGTCGTTAAACATTTCCTTGATTCCTTCATCTAGGAACCACTGGTAAGAAGCTAATTGCACCTCAATCAAGTTAGGTATATCCAGCACTTCTTTAATGCTAGCATACGACCGACGGGTACGATTTTTACCATACTTTACTAAATGTCCTGCCACACTTGTCACCTCATTTATTTTTTGCCGTGTTGTAATATTACATTTTGATTACAAAATAACTTTTTCGCCTATTTTAAAAGGCTCAAAGACACAAAAAAAGCAATCGTCGCTCTTTCCGAAGCTCACGTTTGCCTTCAATATAATGGGATTACGGACAATAGATCGTAAAACCCGTATTTATTCACGGTGTTACTTCTGTAATCATACTCGAAAACTCTTACAAATACAAGCCTTTTAGCGAGCTACCCCATATAATATTAAATTAAGTAATTGCTGAATTTGTTCTTTACGACTCTGCTGAGGTTTTAAAGAATGAAAGGTCGAAAACAGTGGTGCCAAACTCGTAATGTAAAACGAACTAGCAGTATGGGCATCGACATTTTCATGTAATTTCACCGCCCCGCTGGCAAAGAAAGCCTCAATCGGTGCCACGTAGTTCCGTCCAAAGGTCATCCCCAAAACACGCTGATTATCAGCCGACAAAGAAGGAAAGCTTCCATGAATAAGTGTGAAAACATCACGTGGGTGGCGGGTTAAAATAGCATGAGTCATATCAACGAGTTGATCAACCGGATCGGAATAAGTTTGATCTAAAACTGCCCACATTTCACGGCCAATTTGACTACCAACGGCACGAATTACTTCTACAAACAGCGTCTCCTTGTCACCAAAATAATGATAAAGAGCTGGCTGACTGATATCTAAAATTTTAGCAATTTGACGAGTTGAAGTCTGATCATAACCGTTACTCAGAAAAAGATCAGTTGCTGCCCCTAAAATTCGATCGCGGGTCTCCTCGTGTAAAACCGTCATATTGATACCCCCTTACTATCTGTTTTATTTTAAATTTATATAAAAAAGAATGGTTAGAACCATTCTTAAATTATACTACATTAATCCAAGTCCACATCTTTTAACTTAATTACTTTGGAATGCTTAATCAGCTTATAACCAACGTAAGGAATAATAAAGAGTGGTACTGACAAATAGGTTATGGCGATTTTTTCAAAATCAAAGCTAGTAAAACTTTGAGGATCTTGACCAATGATAACCCCAATTGAAACAACAAAGGCAAAAATTGGCCCAAACGGGAACCACTTAGCACGATACTTTAACTTGTTTAAATTACGACCTTGCGCAACATAAGCGCGGCGGAAACGAAAATGAGAGACAGCAATCCCAACCCAGGCAATAAAGCCAGTCAAACCAGAAGCATTAACCAACCAAGTATAGGCGACTGACCCCCCTTTTAAATTAGACAAGAACGCGAACAACCCAACCATTGAAGTTAGTACCAAAGCCGCAACTGGTACGCCTCGTGTAGAAAGCTTAGCAAAAATTTTAGGTGCCTCCCCTTTATGGGCTAGAGAATACAGCATCCGAGTTGAGGCATAAGAACCGGAGTTAGCCGCTGAAATAATAGAAGTTAGAATAACCGCATTCATCAAACTGGCTGCAAAAGCAATCCCAGCATTTTCAAAGACAATCGTAAAGGGTGAAACTGAGATATTCTGAGCTGAAGCACTCAGCAAATCTGGATTTTTATAATACACTAAGGCACTAATCACAAAAATTGAGCAGATATAAAACAGTAGAATTCGCCAGAATACTTGATGAATGGCCTTAGGAACAGCTTTACTTGGATCTTTAGCCTCTCCAGCCGTAATACCAATCAATTCTGTCCCTTGAAAAGAAAACCCAGCTACGACAAAGACAGAAAGAACCGATTGCCAGCCACCAACGAATCCATGATTCCCCGCCGAAAGGTTTTTGATTACGTTAACGTCGGAGTGAATAATTCCAAAAATGGTCATAACCCCGACAATCAAGAAGGCTACAATCGTCACGACTTTAACCATGGACAACCAATACTCAGCCTCACCAAAAACACCCACTGAAAATAGATTAATCAAAAAAACCAACAGAAGCGCTACGGCTGAAAAAATCCAAGATGGCACATTCGGGAACCAGAACTGTGAAACCAAACCAACAGCCACAATATCAACCGCTAGAGTAATGGCCCAATTAAACCAGTAATTCCACCCTAGGGCAAAACCTAAAGCTGGATCGACATACTTACTGGCATAATCAGCAAAAGAACCAGACGTTGGTGAATAAGTAGCCATCTCACCTAAACTAGTCATCAAAAAGTAAACCATAATACCAATCGCAATGTAGGCGACAATCGCGCCCATTGGTCCAGCTTGGGCAATACTGGCACCAGAAGCGACAAATAATCCAGTTCCAATCGAACCACCCAAGGCAATCATTGATACATGACGGGTTTTTAAATTACGTTTAATACCATTATTTTCGTCTGCCATTTTATCCTCTCCAATAAAAAAGCTCCCTTTCCATAATGAAAGAGAGCCTTGGCGGTATATTCGCCAAAAGTGTCAAAGCGCATCGCAAATCACGACAGTCTGATGACTCTTAATCATCAGCCCAAGTAACTACCTACCAAGTGAGCTACCTTCGGCAACCGCCCCTTTCATTAAGCTTCTAAGCCGTGGTTGGCTCTGCTTAATTACTAATGTTGGTCGCAACCTCTCTGTATATCGGTTTTATACTACCACATCCTACAAGCCACCGTCAATTTGTAATACCCGTTGCCAGTGCTTAGCAAAATGGCCATATAACCAACTCATTATTTGCCACCAAGTATAAGCCAGTAATACAGCAGCCAAGGCACCTGATAACTGAGCTTGCCCTTGATTAATTTGTGACAAAAGTTGGAATACAAAAAATAATATCAACATAGCGTGGAAAAGATGATAGGTAATTGGTCGGTGACAAAGCGGTCGAATAAATAAATGGTAAATGGATAACCAATAATACAACCACAGTGTTAAAAGTAAGTCTGGAAAATTACCTTCAATTTCGAAGCCACGATTCCAACTCAAATCAACCAATAAAAACCAAAATAGATTAATCACTACTAAAAACAGTAAGCTAATGATCCAAAAGTTAGCAGCTAAATGGTAGCGTTGATATCTCAATAAAATAAATAAAATTACTATAGCTAAAGCTATTACCCACCAATGGTTTAAAAAGGTCCCAAAATGGAATAGTAGAGTCAATTTTCGCTGTAAACTAACCTGTACAACGAAAGACGTAACACTGTCAAAAGCACGCACATCTAAAACCTGAAAGCGGACTGCCACTGATAAAATCACAAAGACAATCCCCGCCATTAAACATCTCAGTCCATAGCCATCTTTTGTTGAAAACAACATTTTCATTGCCTACCCCTCAAAGGTTTTTATTTAGATTATTCTAGCATGAAACCCACGGAGGTCAAAAGCGTTTTAGAGATGGAACTTAGTAACTTTTAAAAGCTACTTTCAAACGAATTTATGTCATAATGGAACTTAAATATAATGAAAGTTACAGGAAAAGTACCATGGGAGAACAACAACCAATGTCTCGGGTTAAAAAGCAAGCCATTAATAAATCTCTGCCCAAACATTGGCCTTGGTTTAAAATAATTTTACTAATTTTTCTACTACTATTTGTGTTTTTTTTCCACTCTACAATTCATCAACTCCATGGGATCGTTGCTAAAACTTATGAATCCTCGAATATTAAGCATCAGCGTTCGTTATCAACTCTTCTCAAAAAGAAACAACCCGTTAACATTTTGCTTATGGGAACTGATACAGGAGAACTAGGCCGCACTGATCGTGGCCGGACCGATTCAATTATGCTTCTGACCCTGAATCCCCAAAAGGAACAAGTCACTTTAATTTCCATTCCACGTGATATCATGATTTCCATTGTAGGCTATGAAAAATATTTCCCACAGAAATTAAATGCGGCCTATGCCTTTGGTTCAACTGGCGCTACAATCAAAACAATGGAAGCCTATCTAAATGTACCTATCGATGGTTACGCTTTGGTTAATATGGGCGGTTTAGAAAAAATGGTCAACAATGTTGGTGGCATTAAAATTAAATCCCCGTTGAGTTTTCGATACAGCCAAGAAACCGCTCACGATCACGGACCTAACTTATATCGCTTTCACAAAGATAGTAGTAACTATGAACACTCTGATGACGATGGCAAGACATGGTCAGCTACTCGGACTAGTTTAACAGGTGACGCCGCCCTTGCCTTTTCTCGTATGCGCTATGATGATCCTAATGGTGATTATGGTCGCCAGCAACGCCAGCGTATTGTTCTAGAGGCTTTATTAAAACAAGCAACGCGTCCTAATGTTGTCTTTAACCAAAAAATGATGGATAGCCTCAGCCAAAGCATCCGCACTGATATTACCTTTAATCAGCTCCTATACCTGCTCCAAGGCTATGGTACGACTAAAAATAATATTCAAACCGAACACATGCAAGGAAAAACTGATGCTTTTCAAAGTGGCGACACCATGGTTAATTATGAAAAAGTCCCTGAAAGCGAAAAAGAACGGATTACTAACGTGATTCGCAAACAATTGAATCTCAGTCCTGCCGAAACCGGGACCACTTACGGTGGGCAGCTACCCAGTCAACAACCCAAAACAATGGTAACAAGTAAAAAGAAATCCTGATTAAAACAGGATTTCTTTTTACTTGAATTAAATAAACAGATTCAAAATTAAGATAACAACCAAACCAGTAATGGCAATGATAGTTTCTAAAACGGTCCAAATCTGTAGAGTTTGCTTAACGTTTAAGTCAAAGTACTCTTTAAACATCCAGAAACCAGCGTCATTGACATGGGAAGCTGCCAATGATCCAGCACCGATTACCAACACCATCAAAGCTGGATTAACACCCCCTGCTGCAATAAGGGGTTGAACCAAACCAGCCGCCGTAAGAGCTGCCACTGTTGATGAGCCCAATGCTACTCGTAGTAAAACCGTAATTAACCATGCCAAAATCAAAGGTGAAACTGAAGAATTTTGGAAAATATGTGAAATCTGAGCAGCAATACCACCGTCAATTAAAATTTGTTTAAACGCTGCTCCTGCACCAATAATAAGTAGCAACATGGCAATTGACTTAATCGCTGTTTCAGCCGTCGCCATCAACTGCTTATTATGCAAACCTTGATGCCAGCCCATAGCCCACAGAGCAAAAACTAAAGAGGCAATCATAGCAAACACTGGATTACCAAGCATAGTTACAAAGCCATCAAATCCTTGAGGGTTTTTAAAGGGCTTACCGTCATTAAAAACAATGTCATAGATAGTTGTGATACCCATCAACAACACTGGAAAAAGTGACGTTAAAACTGAAAGGCCAAAACTAGGAGTATCCTCTAATTTAAATTGATGTTGGTCTTCACCAAAGGCCTCTAAATGCTTTTTAACTACAAAAGCGTCGGGTGCAAATCTTTGTGCTAGCTTTGTGAACATTGGTCCGGCAACAATTGCACAGGGAATTGCAATAATAATACCATATAACAGTACCGTCCCTGGATTAGCACCCAATACACCAGCAATTGCCGTTGGGGCTGGATGGGGTGGTAAAAATCCATGAGTCACTGACAAAGCCGCTGCCATAGGAATTCCCAAGTATAACAAAGGCAGTCCAGCCTCTAAAGCCACCGCAAAAACAATAGGAATCAAAAGTACTAAGCCGACTTCAAAGAATAATGCAATACCAATGATGAATGAAGCTAACATGATAGCAATTTGAATATGCTTAGATCCAAATTTCGCAATTAGCGTGTGAGCAATCCGATAGGTGCCTCCAGCATCAGCTACTAAGCGTCCTAATATAGCACCAAAACCAAAGACAATTGCTAATTCTCCTAACGACGACCCAATCCCCTTCTCAATTGAAACTGGAATCTTAGCCAATGTCATTGTGCCAAATCCAGGAAGACAAAGTCCAAATCCGACCACCACAGCCGTGACAATCAAAGCAATAAAAGTATTCATGTGAAACTTAATAATTAAAACCAGTAGTAAAGCAATTCCAATTGCTAATACAAGTAAAGAAGACATAATTCAATCCTTTCCGCTCATTCTTCACATTTAATTTGTTTCCAGAAAGTATTATATCTATTTTTATCATGAAATGAAAGCGTTTACATTAAAAGAAAAGAAAAAAATCAAGGAATCTTACTCCTCTATATAATAAAATTTATCCAAAATAATTAACACCAATAGCTGCCCGGACTTCTTGCATCGTTGTTTCAGCAACTTGATTGGCCCGTTGCGAACCATCTTGTAACATTTTTAATACCGCTGGTAAGTCTTGGGCATATTCAGCTCGACGCTGACGAATAGGGGCTAATTCTGCTTCCATAACATCGATAAGATGTTTCTTTAACTTCATATCACCCAAACCACCAGCTTGATAATGATCCTTTAATCTTTGTACGCGTACTTTATCTGAATCAAAAATATCTAAATAGGTAAAGACCACGTTTCCTTCCACATGCCCTGGATCATCAATATTAATATGCAAGGGATCAGTGTACATTGATTTAACTTTTTTAGCTAAGGTATCAGCATCATCACTCAGATAAATACCATTGTTCAGGGACTTAGACATTTTTGCATTACCATCAATACCCGGTAAACGTCCCTGTCCTTTAGGTGGGAAAACCCCCGTTGGTTCAACCAGTACATCCCCTGGATAAGCATTGTTAAAAGAGCGCACCAATTCCCGAGTTTGTTCAATCATTGGCTCTTGATCATCCCCAACCGGTACCTTAGTCGCCTTAAAAATAGTAATATCAGCTGCTTGTGAGACTGGATAAGTTAAAAATCCAGCTGGAATACTTTCACCAAAAGCCTTTTGCTGAATTTCAGACTTAACGGTTGGATTACGCTGTAACCGGGCCACACTCACCAAATTCATAAAGTATTCGGTCAATTCTGGTAAACCATGAATTTGCGATTGAACAAAAATAGTACTCTTATTCGGATTCAAGCCGACCGCTAAATAATCTAAAGCGACTTCAGTTAGAGACTGCTTAATTTTTTCAGGATTACGAGCATTATCCGTAAAAGCCTGAGTGTCAGCAATCATAATAAAAGGGTGATATTGGCCACTATTTTGCATGGCTACCCGATTTTTCAGAGAGCCAATATAGTGTCCAATGTGCAACTTACCAGTAGGCCGATCACCAGTTAAATAAATTTCTTTCGTCATTTGTACAATTCCTTACTTGAGTGTTTTCACTGTTTCATTATACCCAAAAGCTACCTCACTTGCAGTTGGCATTTATAATTGTTAGAATTATTAAGAAAATATTATTTATTTTTAATGTAACTACTATAGGAGGCTTAATTATGAAGTATACCGTTGTAGGTGCTGGAGCGATGGGCTTGCGCTATGGACTTTTATTACAAGAAAAAGCCGGTTTAGATGTTGAATTTGTTGAACCTACCGCCGCTAGCTTAGAAAAAATTCATGCACAAGACAATCAAGTCTGGCAATCCCGCGATCAAAAGGACCGTCACCAAGTACCAGTTAAAATCTTTTCTCCGGAGGAATACGAAGGTAATCCAGATGTCTGGATCTTCTTTATGAAGCAAATGCAACTGGCTGATACCTTAAAACGTTTGGCGCCCAAGTTCAAAAAACATCAAACAGCTCTAGGGGCTATGAATGGTATGGGGCACATTGAAAAGTTACAAAAATACTTCGATGACGAACATATCATTGGTGGAACCGCCATGATTGCAACAATTTTAAATGATTACGGCGATGTTGATTTTATGGGCAAAGAAGGTGCCGGATCGTCAGTCTATGCCAATCTAACTGAACAACGCTCGGCCGTAATGGACCAACTCCAAGAAGATTTCCAAGCGGCTAATTTAAATCCATCCTATAGTGATAATTTCATGGGTACCTTATTAACCAAAGTATTCTTTAATGCTGTTGAAAATTCAATCGCTACTATGTTCCAATCGCGAATGGGACAGTTAATGGCCTATGACAACTTCTTGGAAGGAATTGCCCGTCCTTTAATCAATGAGGCTTACGATGCCGCTGAAGCAGCTGGCATTACCCTGTTAGAGAGCCGAGATGACATGGTGGCACAAGTTGATTATGTTTCCCGTGTTGCTAATCCACTGCATTTTCCATCGATGTATCAAGACTTTGTGAAGGGGCGTCCCACCGAAGTAGATTATATTAACGGCTGGATTGCTGATTTAGCCGAAAAAAATGGTATTCAAGCACCTAATCAACGTTTTGTTACTAATCTAGTTCATTTAGCTGAAGAAATGCGACAATACAATCCACCAGTTAATAAATTAGCTCCCGAATATCGTAACGCTCAATAAATCTAAACAAAAAAGTCGCAATCATTAGATTGCGACTTTTTTAGTAGCTCGTGAGAGAATCGAACTCTCGATTCCGCCGTGAAAGGGCAGCGTCTTAGCCACTTGACCAACGAGCCATGGTCAGTGTTGTCTTAAACAACTATTACATCATACCAAGGATCAAATAGTTGGTCAAGTAACTTTCCAATATTTATTAGAAAATTTTTCAAAAATTGAAAGTAAATAAAAAAGACTGCTAAGCAGTCCTTAAAATTAACGTCCTGAATTAACAGAAGCCACCTGAATTCGATTTACAGCTCGCATTAACGCTACACGAGCAAGTACGATTTCATGTTGATTTTTAACCTCTTGGGCATGAGCCAAACGGGCTTCCGCACGTTCTTTGGCACTTTTAGCACGAGAAACATCAATTTTATCGGATGTTTCAGCACTATCGGCAATCACAGTTAGAACACCGTTAGAAAACTCGGCAATCCCACCATTAACAGCTAGTGGTAAATTACGTCCATCTTTTTTAATCACTAACTCACTAATTGACAGTGCCGCCAAAATCGGAACGTGATTGTTCATCACACCAACTTGACCACCCTGGGTATTTAGAATAGCTAGTTCCACACCGTCTTGGCTATACATATCTCCTTCGGGCGTTACAATTTTAACCGTAATCCCCTTTGACGCTGTATTCTTTTCATCTGCCATTAATCAGTACCCCCTTATTGGGCCATTGACTTAGCTTTGTCAACTACTTGTTCAATAGCACCAACGTTACGGAAGGCATCTTCAGGCAAATCATCATACTTACCATCCAAAATAGCCTTAAAGGAACGTACTGTTTCAGCAACTGGTACATACTCACCCTTAACACCCGTAAAGGTTTCAGCAACTGAGAAAGGCTGTGAAAGGAAGAACTGAATACGACGAGCACGATTAACCGTAATCTTTTCGTCATCCGACAATTCATCCATTCCCAAAATTGAGATAATATCTTGCAACTCGCGGTACCGTTGCAAAGTCCGCTGGACTTCCGTGGCGACTTCATAGTGCTCTTGACCGACAATATCAGGGGTTAAGGCTGAAGAAGTTGAGGCCAATGGATCCACGGCTGGGTAAATACCTTGTTGTGTTAAGGCACGTTCCAAGTTAGTCGTAGCATCCAAATGAGCAAAAGTGGTTGCCGGAGCCGGATCAGTATAATCATCGGCTGGCACGTAAACCGCTTGGATTGAAGTAATCGCACCCTTTTTAGTAGAAGTAATTCGCTCTTGTAAACGTCCCATTTCAGAGGCCAAAGTTGGCTGATAACCAACGGCTGATGGAATACGTCCTAGCAAGGCTGAAACTTCAGAACCAGCTTGGGTGAAACGGAAAATATTATCGATAAAGAGTAAGACGTCCTTACCTTCGTTATCACGGAAACTTTCAGCCATAGTTAGACCCGTTAGAGCCACACGCATACGAGCTCCAGGAGGCTCATTCATTTGTCCGTAAACCATGGCGGTTTGCTTCAAAACTCCTGATTCATCCATTTCGTGATACATATCGTTACCCTCACGGGTACGTTCACCAACACCAGTAAAGACTGAAATACCATTGTGTCCTTGAGCAATGTTGTGAATTAATTCTTGAATCAAAACGGTTTTACCAACACCGGCACCACCGAACAATCCAATTTTTCCACCTCGAACATAAGGTGCTAACAAATCAATAACTTTAATTCCAGTTTCTAGAATTTCAGTTGAAGTAGTTAATTCATCATAGGCCGGGGCATCACGATGAATAGAATGCCGCGGAACTGAATCGGGAATAGCACCAGCATTATCAACTGGCTGGCCCAAAACGTTAAAGACCCGTCCTAGGGTTGCTTCACCTACAGGCACTTCGATTGGTTTTCCAGTGTCAGTAACCGACATTCCACGTTGTAGTCCGTCAGTTGAATCCATGGCAATCGTTCGAACGACACCGTCGCCCAATGCCAAGGATACTTCCACAGTCAATGTCTTATCTTCGCCGGTATGAATCAACAACGCGTTGTTAATTTCCGGTACAAGACCGCCCTCATCAAAGGCAACATCAACAACTGGACCAATCACTTGTACGACTTTTCCAGTAGTCATGGTTATTTCCTCTCATTTTGTGGCTGTCCAACAGCCCTTAATCTTACCAAATCAGCTAGTTGCTTATTCTAGAGCAACCATACCGCCAGTAATTTCAGTAATTTCAGTAGTGATTTGAGCTTGACGAGCACGGTTATACTGCAAACCTAAACGACTAATCAAATCATCAGCACTATCAGTGGCTGATTTCATAGCGGTTGAAGAAGCAGCGTGCTCAGCTGTTTTAGCATCCAAAACCGCTTCATACACTAAGCTTTGCGCAAATTGAGGCAAAACTACATTCAAAACGGCATTCGTATCAGGCTCAATTTCGTAGACACTATGAACCTCGTACTCTGACTTTTGTGCTTCATTACCACCCATACGAGCCAATGTATCAGCAGTTAACGGTAACAACTGCACATCACGATACTCACTCGTCAAACGATTAACAAAGTGGTTATAAACCACGTGCAAAGCATCAAAAACTTCGGCATCATACAAGTCAATCACGGTCTTTAAAACAGAACGAATTTCATTAAAACTTGGTACATCAGAAACGCCTCGGTGCTCAACAGCTACGTTAAAGCCTCGCTTTTTATAGAAATCGGCCCCATTACCACCAACCGCTAAGATGACGGTGTTGGTAGTATCAAGTGATAGCTTTTTCATCAAATCATTGGTTTGTTTGATGACATTGGCGTTATAAGAGCCCACCAAACCACGATCAGAAGTTATCACCAAAATACCGGTTTTTTTAATATCCCGTTGTCCAATCAAGGGAATATGTTTAGCATCAACGTTATCCAATAGGTGAGCCGCAACTAAGTGCTCAACCACCACTTCTAAGCGTGATGCGTAGGCATGATAACCACTACCACTACGTTGAATTTGACTCAACTTAGCTGTTGAAACCATTTGCATAGCTGACGTAATCTGACGCGTTTTTTTAGTCGATGAAATTCGACGCTGAATATCTTGCAAAGAAGCCATCAACAACGCCTCCTTTTATTGTTGAGCTGATGATGCAGCAAAGCCGGCTTTAAAGCCTTCAATCGCCTTTTGCATACCAGCATCTTCAGGCAACTGCTTAGTAGTTACAATCTCTTCCAACAAATCGCTGGCATTTGCATCCACGTAGACAATTAATTCATCTTGGAAACGTTGAATATCCTCAACTGCAACATCATCCAAATAACCATGCGTCAAAGCATAAAGTACAAAGACTTGATGTTCAACTGACATAGGTTGATGCAAAGGCTGCTTAAGAACTTCAACCGTACGACGTCCACGAGCCAATTTAGCCTGGGTAGCTGAATCCAAATCAGATCCAAATTGCGCAAAGCTTTCTAATTCACGATATGAAGCTAGGTCCAACCGCAAAGTTCCAGAAACCTTCTTCATTGCTTTAATCTGAGCATCTCCACCAACACGCGAAACAGATGTTCCAGCATCAATAGCTGGACGAACACCAGCATAGAACTGATCAGCATCCAAGAAAATCTGCCCATCAGTAATGGAAATAACGTTGGTTGGAATATAGGCTGAAACATCCCCAGCTTGGGTCTCAATAATTGGCAAAGCCGTCATTGAACCACCGCCCAATTCATCGCTTAACTTGGCTGCTCGCTCTAGCAAACGTGAGTGTAGGTAGAAAACATCTCCCGGATAAGCTTCACGTCCAGGCGGACGACGCAAAATCAAGGATATCTCACGATAGGCCGTAGCTTGCTTACTCAAATCATCAAAGACAATCAAAACATGCTTGCCATTGTACATGAACTCTTCACCCATGGCCGCCCCAGTATAAGGTGCCAAGTACAGTAGTGAAGCTGATTCAGAAGGGCCAGCATTAACCACAATGGTGTAATCCATGGCACCCATTTGACGCAAAGTTTCAACTTGTTCACGAACAGTTGAATCCTTTTGACCGATTGCCACATAAATGACGATCATGTCTTGGCCTTTTTGATTCAAAATTGTATCCACAGCTAGTGAAGTTTTACCGGTCTTACGATCACCAATAATTAACTCACGCTGTCCTCGTCCAATTGGAACCAAAGCATCAATCGCCTTAATTCCAGTTTGAAGAGGTTCTGACACCGATTGACGTTCCATAACGCCGGGTGCCTTAACTTCGACTGGACGAGTCTTAGTTGTCTTTAACTCACCTAATCCATCAATGGGCTGTCCAATTGCATTGACAACCCGCCCAATAAGTTCTTCACCGACGGGCACTTCCATAACGTGTCCAGTCCGCTTAACTGTATCACCTTCACGAATACCAGCTGAATTACCTAAAACAGTAATACCAACTTCACTCGTTTCTAGGTTTTGAACCATTCCGTATTCGCCATTGGCAAACTGCACCAACTCACCAGAAATAGCATTGGCCAAACCAGTAGCTCGGGCAACACCATCACCAATATAAGTAACGGTTCCAACCTCTTCAACAGTTAGCTTTGTGTCAAACTTTTCGAGCTGTTGCTTAATTAAAGCAGAAATTTCTTCAGCTTGAATAGCCATTCTCTTTCCTCACTAACCTAATAACTGTGCCTTCATTTGAGTAATTTTAGTGCGTAAACTACCATCAACTAATAATGACTTAGATTGCATAATCACACCACCAATAATGGCGGGATCAACTCGATAGGTAGGATTGAGCTGCTTAGCACCGCTATGACGGATAAAGGCCGTCTCCAACTTAACTTTTTGATCCTGCTCTACTTCTAAGGCCGTGATGATATCAACATCAACAATGCCCTGACTTTGCTTATACAAATCTAAGAAATCATCAATAATTTGGTCTAACAGCATTAAACGTCCATTAGCAATTAAAACCTTTAATAGATTTTGAACACTTGGAACTGCTGTTTTGGTCAAGGTATTAACTAGCTGATCTTGATTTTTAGCATCAAGTTCGCGTGAGGCCAGGGTTACTAAAAGCATTGGTTGCTCTGCAATCACCTGTTTAAGGGCTGTTAGATCAGCCACAACCTCATCACTATTATGCTGCTCAGCTGCTAATTCTAAAATTGCCTGGGCGTACTGGTTAACAATTTGACGTGTCTTTTTTGCCATACCAATACTCCTTACTTATGGTCTAAATCTGCGATATAGGCGTCAATTAAAGCCCGCTGATCATCAACAGATAGCTCCTTTTGCATCAACTTTGAAGCAATTGCCACCGAAAGGTTGGCCACTTCACTTTTAGCACCGGCAATAGCGTCAGCTTTCATTTTAGTTGCGTCAGCTTGAGCTTGCTGATGAATACTATCAGCACGTTCATTAGCCTTCGCTAAAGCGTCTTCGCCCTGCTTTTGGGCACTGGCCTTAGCGCTGGCCACAACTTCGCTAGCCTGCTGCCGAGTTTGGTCAAGTTCGTTTTGCCGTTGCTCAACCAATTGCTCGGCCTGTTGACGCGATTCCTCTGCCCCATCTAGGTCAGAAGAAATTTTGTCGGCTCGTTGATCCAAAACCTTAGTTAGTGGCCCAAAAGCCACTTTTTTAAGGATAACCATCAAGACAAGGAAGGCAACAATGATAAACAGCATATCACCCAATGGCATTTCTTTAGCTGCTAATAACGTTGTTCCCAACATGATTTTCCTCCGTAATACTTTGGCTTACTTACCCATCAAAATGAAGGCAAAGACAATTGACAAAATTGGCATAACTTCGACCAAAGCAACCCCTAAGAACATACGAGACAAAAGACGTCCTTCAAGTTCTGGTTGACGGCTCATACCAGCTAAAAATTGTGAAATTAAAACACCGTTACCAACACCACCACCGATGGCAGCTCCTGCTGCGGCAAGGCCGGCGGCAATAACACCTAGATTATGCAAATCCATTAGACTTCTCCTTTAGATATAAATATGGCTCCTACCATAAGTTACTGTAGTGTGGATGATAACGCTCCCGCGTGACTGTAATAGTCTCATAAGCAGTCCTAATGACCACTATTCATTTCCCGACAATTGGGCAATGAAGACACCCGTCAAGATGACAAAGACATAGGCTTGGATGGCACCGATAAAGAGTGAGAATCCTTGCCAAATCATTTCTAACGGTAAGGCTAAGATAGTCAAAAATCCGTTGAAGTGCCCGGGCCAAGCCATACTGCTGGCAATCAAGTTCAAGAGCATCTCACCGGCAAAAATATTACCAAATAGACGCAACGATAGCGTCAAGAAGTTGGCCAACTGCTCAATAATATTGAGGGGTAACATCCAAGAATATGGCGTTAACAGCATATTCTTAAGGTAGCCACCCAAACCGAGTTCCTTTACACCAATACCATGGGCAATGGCTAATGTCATAATAGACAAGGTCATTGTCACAATTGGATCAGCAGTTGGAGACTTCATGTAAGTTACGCCATCACCCATTTTAATCTGTAATAGCAACCCAATTTCGTTTGAAACTATAACAAAGAAAAATAAAGTGAAAGCATACAAACCAAACTTACGAGCTAAGTCTTTGGGGAGTTGCCCACCGATAATACTGTTGGAGAAATCTAACATCCACTCCATAGCATTTTGCCGCTTATTTGGCCTGACACTTGGTCGGCGGCTTAGAAAAACCGCAATCGCAACCACAATCGCCATCGAAACTAAGGTTGAAATGACGATCGACCAGTCAAAAGTCAAACCCAAGAATCGAAATGTTGCCGTTGGTTCATCCATGCGTTCGCTCCTTTCTTAATTTAATATTTGGCGAACACCTTTGACCAGCAATCCGTCAGAATATATTCCAATGATACGCCTTGATTTTTTTAAATTCAACAGCAAAAAGATAATTTCACAAGAAAAAATATCAGGAACAAATATCGGTGTAACGGCTGTTAGAAAGGCATTGGTAAATCTTTAACAAATATTTAAAAAGCATATAAAAAAGCTTGATAAATCAAGCTTCACATAACTATTCTATCTCGCTGGCTGCCACTTTGGGCAACACTAAATTCAAAATAATTCCAAGGACAGTTGCTAAAGCAACCCCGGAAAAATCAACCTGATTGCTCAATTGTAAATGAAAGTTACCGATCCCAATTACTAATATCGGGGCAGCAATCATTAAATTCCGCTTTTTACTGTAGTCAATTTTATTGTCCACAATAACTTGTAAACCAGCAGCGGCAATGACACCATACAACATGAAGCCAACCCCACCGGTTACAGCACCAGGAATAGTACTAATTAAAGCAGATAATTTACCAACAAAACTAAAAATAACCGCTAAGAAAGCTGCTCCACCAATTACCCATACTGAATAAACCCGGCTCAATTGCATGACACCAATATTTTCACCATAAGAAGTTACGGCTGGTCCACCAACCAAACCAGCAGCGATAGAAGCCGCTCCATCACCCGTCAAGGTCCGCTTCAAGCCTGGATTTTCAAAAAAATCATGGCCAGTAATCTTGGACAAAACCATCAAGTGACCCAAGTGTTCCGATAAAGTAACTAACGCCAAAGGTGCCATACTAAGCACAGCAGCCGGATAGAAAACAAAACCGCGTTCATCTAAGAAAGATTCAAATTTAGGCATTTGGAACCATTGGGCTTGGTTAACAACTGATAAGTCAACTAACCCAACAGCCAAAGCCATTAAGTACCCAAAAATAATACCTAGCAAAACCGGTAGTAGTCCCAAAAATCCACGCAAGAACATATTAAAAGCAATCGTGGCCAACAGTGTAACTAAGGCCACCGCAAAAACCTTTAAATCATAGTGTCCGTTCAATTGAGTGGCTGAAGTGGCAGCAGCCCCAGCCAAGCTCAAACCAATTACCATAATAACCGGACCTACTACTGCAGGTGGAAAAATAGCATTAATCCAAGCCGTACCGGTAAAGGTCACGACCAAAGCAACAACTAAATAAACTATCCCAACTGAAATGACTCCTTGGGCCACGGCTGGATAACCCACCGTTTTTAAAAGTGAAGTCATCGGAATAATAAAGGCAAAACTAGAACCCATATAGGCTGGAATCCGTCCACGAGTGATTAGGATGTGGATTAAAGTACCAATTCCGGATGAAAAGAGGGCCACACCCGGGTTCAATCCAACTAGTAAGGGAACTAAGACCGTTGCACCAAACATGGAAAAAAGGTGCTGTAAGGATAGCCCAAACCAAGTAAGAAAAGGTGGACGTTCATAGAGATCATAAACCGGCTTATTGCTTTCTTCTGACATAATTTTCCTCGATTTTAACAAGAGTGCAGTAAAAAACCTGCCAACGACAGGCAGGTTAAGTCAATGTTACTTGGTCAAAACTTTCTTTGATACGATTGACAAATCATCATCCAAATCGTAAACAATTGGTTGACCGTTAGCAATCTCAACACCCAAGATTTCATCATCTGAAATTTGTTCCAAATGCTTAACAAGGGCACGTAGAGAGTTACCATGGGCACCAATAACCACGTTCTTACCAGCCTTTAAGTCCTTAGCAATGTTTGAATACCAGAAAGGCAAAACGCGTTCCAAGGTAATCTTAAGATTTTCACCCAAAGGTAGGTCCCCATAAGGTACATCAGCATAACGGCGGTCAAAAGCAGGGTAAGTCTTGCCTTGAACAGTTACTTCAGGATCATAGCTATCCAACATTGGTGGCAAAACATCGTATGAACGACGCCAGATATGAACTTGGTCATCTCCCCACTTTTCAGCAGCTTCAGCCTTGTTTTGTCCTTGCAATGCACCGTAATGACGCTCATTCAAACGCCATGACTTAGCTTCAGGAACATAAAGCTGACCAGCTTCTTCGAGGGCCAAATGAAGGGTTGTGATTGCACGAGTCAACACTGAAGTATAAGCTTGGTCAAACTCAATTCCTTCTTGTGCCAACAATTCACCAGCATCCTTAGCTTGTTGAATACCCTTGTCAGACAACTTGGTATCCACCCAACCATTGAACAAGTTCAAAGCATTCCATTCACTTTGACCATGCCGAATTAATACTAACTTAGCCATGTTTTTAAAACTCCTTAGTCTTTGTTTACTTGTTAATTATACTGCAAAATAAACAAAATTTCAGCAAAACAAAAAGCCTAGGAATCTTCCTAGACTTTAAATATTAATCTTTAACGATGTTAGTAGCTTGCAAGCCACGGTCTGAGTTTTCAACTTCGAAAGTTACTGACTGACCGTCTTCCAAAGTCTTGAAACCGTCACCTTGGATTGCTGAGAAGTGAGCGAAAACATCTTCACCGTTTTCACGAGTGATGAAGCCGTAACCCTTTTCTCCGTTAAACCACTTTACTGTTCCTTTTTCCATGATTGTTCTCCTTTAGGTGTATCACCAAAATAATGTAGTTGTAATTAAAAATAATTGGTATGACGCCTTCCGAAAAAAACAAATCAAAATCAAAAACTTAAATTACTAACGATAGTATAGCATGCTTCCAAAGAGAGCACAAGTGCTACCTTGAACAAAGATTAAATATTCAACGTTGCTTTTATTTGCTGTACCTGTTTGATGCCTGCTTGATCGGGATCATTTTGTGCCAGTTCAGCTAAGGCTTCTTGCTGTTGAGCTACAGCTGCCTTTTCTTCATCAGTTTTAGGCGTCATTTTAGCCTGTAAATTTTTAGCTTGCTGAGTTGTCAGAGCAATCCAGTTCTGTGGCAACTGGTAAGTAACCTGACGCTTCTTTAACTCACCATCATTACCAGCAATGCTAAACATCAACTTCCAGAAGTCATTTTTATATACATAGCGAGTATCTTTTATAACCCGATAAGCTTGATTACCAGCAATTTCTTGACGATTAGTAGTCATCGTTAAATCAGGTTTAACAATGGTTGGCTTTTGGTCTTGTTCATGCTTACGATAAATGTAAACATTCTCTTTTCCAGAAGTACCAACGGGCTGATACAACAGCACACCATAACCTTTGGAATTAGTGGCTGAGTACATCATACTTTTATGCGTTGTAACTTTTGTTTCCATACCAAAGTGGTTGGCCATATTAGCCGTAATCAGGCCCACTGACAAAATGATGCCAATAAAGCCGATTACACCGCCAATAACATAGGTCTGTTTGTCTAAAAACATCAAAGAAATAAAGGCTAGTGCCACAAAGAGAAATAAAATCAATAAAATCATGCTTTTTCCTCCTCAGGTTCAGCAGCAGTTACCTTACCCTTGTGCAAGAAAAAGGCCAAGATGAACGCCACTAGGACAAAACCAGCCGCACACAAGAATGAAGCATGGAAACCAGACAAACCAGCATTTAGCATTTGCTGAGCATATTCCAACGGATCCTTAATTTTCAAGCTACTGGTAGGGGTATGGTCATTAATCACCGATTGCATAATAGAAGATAGTACCGCTGTCCCTAAGGAAGCAGCTACCTGACGAATCGTGTTGTTGACGGCCGTTCCCTGGGCAACTTGATTTTGTCGCAGAACCCCCATGGCTGATGACGTTAGCGGCATCATAGTCAAGGCAATTCCGGCCATGCGTAACATATACAAAGTAGTAATGAAAATGGTAGGAGTCGTTTCAGTTAATTTGTAAAAAGGTACGGTCCCAATGAAGACCAAACTAAATCCAAAGATAACCAAACGACGGGCCCCGTGTTTATCGTATAGGTAACCAGCTAGCGGCGAAAGAGCTCCCATCATTAAGGCCCCAGGTAAGAGCGTCAAACCTGAATTTAATGGGCTTAAACCACGTACACGTTGCATATAAATTGGCAAAACCATTTCCACACCAATCATGGCAATGAAAGTCAAAGAAACTAAGATAGTCGTAATAGTGAATTGACGATTTTTAAAGACTGAAAGATCTAAGAAAGGCACTTTCATACGTGACTGATGCCAAGCAAATTCTGCAATGACTAGCAAGCCCAAAAGCATTGGTAAAATCACCCAAGTGAAGCTCATCCAACCATGATCAGAAACCATAGCTGATCCAAACAAAATCAATCCAAATCCAAAGGTAGATTCAATTAGGGATCTCACGTTTAACTTCACATCGCGCGTAGGTAAAATATTTTTAAAGTAGATAAATGAAATTAACAAAACAACAATCGCAATTGGTAAAACCAACATAAAGATTGAACGCCAATTACCGGCAATCGTTAAGCCTAAAAATGTGTGGTCTTGGTCAAGAATCCATCCTGATAGGGTCGGCCCCAAGGCTGGGGCCATCCCAATAACTAGACCAACCATCCCCAAGGCCTTCCCACGTGATTCTTCACCAAAAAGAGCCAAAGCGACAACCTGCATCAACGGCATTACGATACCAGCTGCAACTGCCTGTAAGGCTCGAGCAACCATCAACAACCAAAAGGCATTAGTTGGAGTCACTACCGCAATCACCGTGCCAATAATATAAATTAGTAACGCTGATAAATACAAGTACTTCGTGGGAACACGGGTATTAAGAAAGGCCGAAACCGGCACCATAATTCCATTAACCATTAAAAAGATAGTAGTTAGCCACTGGACACCCGCTGAATCAACGTTAAACGCCGTCATCAAACTAGGTAAAGCAGTCCCTAATGAGGTCTGCATCAAAATAATAACGAAAGAACCGATTAACAAAAGGGCCATCATGGCAATTTTATTAATTGGTTTTCCATTCATGTCTTTTAGTTCACTGGACATGTTGATTCCTCCTAAAAATTAAAAAATTACACAATGGGTAATTGTACACCAACGTGTAATTATGTCAACGTATTGAAAATCTTATTGACTAATCAATCGGTCCGGTTGATGCCATCGATCCAAATGAACAAAAACATCAGCTTGCTGACGACTAGGCTCAATATAATTATCCAAGTTCCTTTGGTTTGTCTTTTCCCAAACCGCTAAGGCCAAGTTTTTAAACTGTTCTAAAGGCATATTACGATATTGATACCGCCAACTCTTAGGATTATCAGTAGCTCTCAGCGTGGCCATGATGTTGCGACTAAGATACCACTCCTTAATATGGTGTAAATCAGCATCTAAATAGATACTAAAATTGCGTTGGTTACTTGGCAACTGTAAGGCCACTACCCCTTCCACAATCAAGATATCTGGACGAATAATTATCTGCTGTTTATCAGGCACAATATCCCCAAAATCTTGTTGGTAAAGTGGAATTTCAACCCGATCCTTACCGGATTCAAAGGCCTCTAACATAGCTACCAAATGATCTAAATGATAACTAACCGGAAAACCTTTTTGTTCAAAAATGCCTGCAGTTGTTAATTCCTGGTTGGTATATAGAAAATGATCGCTGCTAACTACCTGACAATTCAGACCCGTATCATTCAATTTTTTGGCCAGCTGTTCTGCAAAACTACTTTTCCCAACGGCAACTGAACCACTAATCGCCACCACAAAAAAGCGTTGCTGATATTTAGTCAAAATCTGGTTAACTAACTCATCCATGATTAGCCCTCTTGGTATAAGTCCTGCGGCAAGTCAGCCAATAGGGGTGACATCACCTCTATTCCAATTAAGGTTAAGCGATGCATCGCCCGCGATGCAACCGTATATAACAATTGGCGCTGACTTTCACTGTGGTAATGTTTGGCATCGGCTTGCCAAATAATAACGGCATCGAATTCCAATCCCTTGGCTAAATAAGACGGTAAAATAATAGCACCAGTGACCAAACGTTGGTTTTCAGAGTGGATTAAGGTAATGTTGGTATCTTGGAGTTGTTCAGCTAATTGACGAGCATCCGCTAAGGATTCAGTTATAACAGCAGTGGATTCCCGGTCGACCTGGTTTTGATTCAACTGGTGACGTAATGCCCCCGTGGCATCTTGGTTATCGGCATATAATTTAATTACTGGTTTTTCACCCTTACGATCAAAAGCCTCAATCCGTTGCCCATCTTTCAAGATGGCCTTAGTAAAGTCCGTAATTTGCTGCGTCGAACGATAAGTCTGATTAAGTTCAACTCGATGTACCTTATCTCCATCAAATAGTTGAGAAAAATCATCTTGTAGGTCTTGGGCATTTTCATGCGTAAAGATAGCCTGATTCAAGTCACCCAAAACTGTAAACTTAGCCAAGGGGAAAGAAAACTTCAAGAAGGCCAGTTGTAAAGGCGTATAATCTTGAATTTCATCGATGAATAGAAAACGAATATCCCGCTGTCCGTGTTTACCAGTTACTAAATCATAGAGATAGAGATAAACCGTAGCACTAGCTAATGAAATATCGCCGTTTTTTAGACTAGCAATCACCTTTTGAACGTATTCGTGCCATTCAGCTACACTAAGATTAAACTGCGTCAAATCCAAATAGTCAGGTACTTGATTTAAAAAGTCAACAAATTGGGCATTAATATTCAAAAAAGCTGCTCTCCGAATCTTACGGGCCAAAGGCCTTAATTCTCGAGTCACGATTTGTTTGCCTAAGAAATGGCGTTCGGCCTTATCACTACTAAATTCACGTTCCTGAGGACCCTGTCCCAACTGATTAATCCGCGTTTTAGCCGCCGCGTCACCTTCTTGATCATCACCAAGACGACTACGACCGGCGCCAACTAAATCGTCATATTCTTGCTTAGATAGATTTTCAATTACCTCTTCAACCCAATCCTGACGAATTTGCACCCCAACTTGGCTTCGTAAAGATCGCATCAAACTTTCCTGAGTAGCTTCTAAACGTTGGGACAAGCGGTAATTTTGATTGTAATGGTAGTAAATTGCAGCAATTTTTTCTTTATGAATCAAAGGCTCCCCATGGAACATTAAATTACGTAAACGAATACCCTCTTGATTAAGGCTATTAGCATAGTTATTAATCGCTTGATACATCGCCAAACTGCCCATTAATTGGTCAATCTTAGGATTTTTACCTTGATCTTCAAAACGTTGGTTTAAATTTTCCACTTGAAAACGTGGTAATCGACGGGAAGCATACTGATAGAAGGTCATTTGAACCAAATTTTGCTCCCCTAATTCCGGCAAGACCTGATCCACGTAATCATTAAATAACTGGTTTGGACTAAACAAGACAACCTGTCCACTGGTCAACTTTCCACGGTAACGATAAAGCAAATAAGCCACTCGTTGCATGATGGCAGCCGTTTTACCAGAACCGGCTGCACCTTGGACAAAGAGCAAGTCTGCTTCAGTATCACGAATAATTTTATTCTGTTCTTTTTGAATGGTTGTAACAATTGACTTCATCTTTGTTGAAGATTCGCCAGCTAAGGCATTAACCAGCATGGCATCTCCAATGGCTTCTTCCGTATCAAAGAGTGTTACAATTACACCATCTTCGATTTCGAATTGACGTTTCAAAGTTACTTCCGCTTCTTGCGGACCAGCCGGTGTCAAATAATCAACATCACCAATACCACCATCGTAATAAATAGAAGCTACCGGCGTCCGCCAATCATAAACTAAAAAGTTATTATCATCGTCACTAAATGAAGCCAAACCAATATAAATCGTTTCGCTCGGCATATTTTCCCCATTTTTCTCTTTAAAATCAATCCGAGCAAAATAAGGCTTTTTAACTTGTTTCACTAATGTTTCATAACGTTGTTGCGAACGCGATTTAGAATTTTCACGCTCGGCTAAAAGCTGTTGCTGCTGCCGAACTGACATAGCCGTTTCAATTATTCCCGAATAAGTATCGGTTTTGATACGAACATCATCCCACCCTTTGGCGGCATCATTAATATTCTTATTTGATTGTTTAATCGCTGCTTTAGTATGCGCGATGGCTGTTTTTATTGTTTTAAGAGTTTTCTTTAAATAATTCTCTTCTATCACTCGAATTGACTGATCCACAATAATCACCTCTACCCTTAAAATATGTTCTCACAATTATACGCTTACCATTCGTAAAGATAAAGCACCATGATTTGAGCATAAAAAAACGCCCACTTTAGGCGTTTTAAAAATTAAAATTACTTATTGGTAAGAGATTCGATTCCAGGTAGAGGCTTGCCTTCAAGATATTCAAGTGAAGCACCACCTCCAGTAGAAATGTGGGAAAGCTTATCAGCCACACCCAAAGCTTGAACAGCAGCAGTTGAATCACCACCTCCAACGATAGTGGCCCCACCATTTTCAGTAACTTTAACTAATTCGTTACCGATAGCCAAAGTTCCCTTAGCGAAGTTAGACATCTCAAAGACACCCATTGGTCCATTCCAAACGACTGTCTTAGCATCAGACAACACTTCTTGGAATAAAGCGATTGACTTTGGCCCGATATCCAATCCCATATAACCATCAGGAATACCAGCTGCACTATCAACAATGACCGTCTTAGCATCATTGTTGAAGGCATCAGCAGCAACAGCATCAACTGGTAGGACCAGCTTGTCACCAGCTTCTGCCATTAATTGCTTAGCTAATTCAACCTTATCAGCTTCAAATAGAGAATTACCAATCTTGTTTCCCTTGGCAGCATCGAAGGTGTAGGACATACCACCACCAACAATAACCTTATCAGCCTTGTTCAACAAAGCCTTAATCACTTCAATCTTATCCGAAACCTTGGCACCACCAATAATGGCAACGAAAGGACGCTTAGGATTTGCAACCGTTTCCCCAAGATACTTGATTTCCTTTTCCATTAAGAAACCAGCAGCAGCTTGGATAACGTTACTAGCAATCCCTACGTTAGATGCGTGGGCGCGATGAGCTGTTCCAAAGGCATCATTGATAAAGATACCATCACCCAATGAAGCCCAGTACTTACCTAATTCAGGATTATTACCAGATTCTAGCTTTACATACTCGCCATCCTTAACGTCTTCAAAACGAGTGTTTTCAACCATTAAAATCTGGCCGTCTTCCAAAGCGTTAACGGCAGCTTCTAATTCTGCGCCACGAGTTTCAGGAATAAAGGTAACATTCTTACCTAGCAACTCACCCAAGTGCTTAGCAACGGGAGCCAAGGACAATTCTTTCTTATCATCTTCAGTCTTAATTCGTCCCAAATGTGAGAATAAGATAGCGCGACCATTGTGCTCCAAAACATACTTAATAGTTGGTAGAGCAGCAACGATTCGATTATCATTACCAATCACCCCACCCTTAATAGGTACGTTGAAGTCAACTCGCATCAAAACTTTCTTACCTGCAAGTTCCAAGTCAGTAACTGCTAACTTTGCCATAAATGCCTCCAAAATTTATTTAATTTGACAGCACCATTATAAAGCAAAAAACAATTGTTGTCTTGTTTTTGCAATGAATTGAGCAAAAAACGGTTTTATTTTTTATCTGATTCCGGCAGACCAAGTACGAAAAATAGATCTACTGGAATACTATATTTAGAAACTAGCAACCGTACCTCTGACAAGCGAAAATCAGAACCGGTACCATTTATTTTCTTATTAATATAATTGCTGCTCGTTTTTAACGTTTCCGCCAATTCTAACTGTGATAGGTGGTTACGGCGCACCCACTTTTTTAATGCATAATAGGGTTCTCTTAACCGCTTAGTCATGATATAGTCCCCGCCCTTTCTTTTAGTTCCTTTTAAGGAACAATTTTATTTTACATACCTATCTAAATCATGTCAATGCTATTGTTCCTCATAGGGAATAGTTGTGTTATAATCATTCACGCAGGAGGAATGTAAATGACATTTAGTAATATAATTAGAAAAGCGCGCTTGAATTCTGATTTATCTCAAGGTCAGTTAGCAGAAGATGTAAACAATAAGTTTCACACTTCAATTAGTAAAAGTATGATTTCCCGCTGGGAACATGGCACTGATATTCAGATGTCTTACGTGAGGGTTTTAGCTGAATATTTTCACATATCCCCCAGTGAAGTTTTTGGAATTGATGTTGATGCATCGCTATCAGATGATTTGGTCGAAATAGATCAGAAGCTGAATTCAACCAATCGCACAAATCTTCGACTTTTCGCTACTCAATTACTTAAAAATGAGAATAAAATAATTTCATTAAGGCAGTCACGTGAACGACAGGTTCAAGTTCTCGGCACGGTTTCAGCTGGAACTGGACAATATTTCTTAGACTCGGAACCTGAATGGGAAAATTTAAAGGGAACGATTTTACCGCACGATTACGCTGTTCGCGTTAGTGGCGATTCAATGGCTCCACATTTTGTAGATCAGCAAATTATTTTAGTTAAAAGCACTAAAGATGTCCATTCCGGTCAGATTGTGATTGCTAATTATGACCAGCAAGCTTATGTCAAACAATATATTGCTGACAATCATGGTCAACGACTAGTTTCTTTGAATCCGAGTTATGCAGATTTACCTATCAATTATCAGCATGAGGTTTCTATTTTGGGTTACGTTGTCGAACCATAAAATTAGCACGACTGAGTCTTACTAATTATCTATTTTTACGTGTTATATCGCATTAATTTTTATTTTGAATAACCCGAATGCAAAAAGCCCCTGGATTTAAAATCCAGGGGTTTTTGCCGTACTTAGAGTTAGAAAGTAATGGTTATTGATTTACTTTTCTTCCTCTTTCTTACGCTTTGAACCAAGTACACCTAGTGACAAGGTTGCAGCTGCTAAGCCGATTAGACCAGCGGCTGATTGATTATCACTATCTTTACCAGTATTTGGCAAAGCACTGTGTCCTTGCGCCTTCGCATTCGAAACGAATGTTGAAAGAGCAGGGCTCAAGCTTGTTGAAGTTGAGTTTGGTACTACCTTACCGTGGGCTGAACTTGTTGACATTGAGCCAGCAGCGGAGACTGACTGACTCATTGATTCAGAATCAGACATTGAGGCTGGATCGTGAGCGGCCTTTGAACTTGAGATTGAAGCTGATTGACTCACGCTCGTTGATGTCGAAGTTGAATCAGCAGCGGAGGCTGACTGACTCATTGATTCAGAATCAGACATTGATGCTGGATCATGAGCGGCCTTAGAGCTTGAGATTGAAGCTGATTGGCTTGCACTAGTTGATGTCGAAGTTGAACCAGAAACAGAGGCTGACTGACTCATTGATTCAGAATCAGACATTGATGCTGGATCATGAGCGGCCTTTGAACTTGAGATTGAAGCTGATTGACTAGTTGAAGCTGAAGTACTGTCAGACTTTGAATTCGAATTAGATTCGGAAGTTGACATACTGGCTGACATCGAAGCCGACTTTGAGTCGGACTTTGAATCAGATTCAGATTCGGAAGTTGACGTGCTTACTGACTTTGAACTCGACTTTGAAGCTGACTTCGAATCAGAAACTGAAGTCGAACTAGAAATTGATTGACTAATTGAAGTTGAATCACTCATTGACTTTGAGTCAGAATTTGAGTTCGAAGTCGATGTACTTGCCGACTTGGAAGCTGATTTCGAACCAGAAACTGAATCAGAAATTGACGTACTAGTTGAAGTTGACGTACTCATTGAAGCTGCTGAGGCAGATTCACTAACTGAAACAGAAGTTGAATCACTCATTGACTTTGAGTCAGAATTTGAGTTCGAAGTCGATGTACTTGCCAACTTGGAAGCAGATTTCGAGCCAGAAACTGAGTCAAAAATCGACGTACTAGTTGAAGTTGACGTACTCATTGAAGCTGCTGAAACAGATTGGCTAACTGAAACAGAGGTCGAATCACTGTTTGACTTTGAATCAGAATTTGAGCTTGATGTCGACGTACTTGCGGACCTTGAAGCTGATATTGAACCAGAAACTGAGTCAGAAACCGAAGCGGCACTAGAGATTGACTGACTAATTGAAGTCGAGTCACTAGTTGACTTCGAATCAGATTCAGAACCAGACGTTGAAGTACTTATCGACTTAGATGTTGAAGTGGACTTCAATACTGAAGTTGATGCCGAAGTTGAAATTGATTGTGAGATTGAATCACTAATCGACTGAGAATCTGAACCAGATTCCGAAGTTGACGTGCTTGCGGACTTTGAAGCCGACTTTGATCCAGACGTTGAATCAGAAATTGAAGCACTCGTTGAAGCGGATTGACTAGCAGATTCCGAAGTTAACGTTGACATCGAATCACTCTTTGAAATTGAAGTACTAGTCGAAGCGGAATCACTCGTTGACTTTGAATCTGATCCAGATTCGGAAGTAGATGCACTGGCGGACTTTGAAGCCGACTTTGATCCAGACATCGAATCAGAAATTGAAGCACTGGTCGAAGTCGAGGCACTCGCTGATTCAGAAGTTGAAGTTGCCTTCGAATCACTCTTTGAAATTGAAGTACTCATTGAATCAGTTGAAAGCGAACCAGAAACTGATGTTGAAGTTGAAGCACTGATTGACTTTGAATCTGAGTTAGATTCTGAAATTGAAGTACTTACTGACTTAGAAGTTGACTTTGAATTAGACGTTGAATCAGAAGCTGAAGTTGAGCTTGAAATTGACTGACTAATTGAAGTTGAAGTACTTGCCGACTTTGAATCAGAATTGGAAACACTCGTCGAAGTTGAAGCGCTTGCCGAAGCAGCTGACTCAGAACCAGAAATTGATGTGGACTTTGAGTCACTAATTGACTTTGAATCGGAATCAGAGTTTGAAATTGAAGTACTTACTGACTTAGAAGTTGACTTTGAACTAGAAGCAGAATCAAAAATCGAAGTTGACGTTGAAGCTGACTGACTACCTGATTCAGATGTCGAAGCTACCTTCGAATCACTCGTTGAAATCGAAGTACTAATTGATGCTGAATCACTCGTTGACTTTGAATCGGAGTTTGACTCAGAAATCGAAGTACTTGCCGATTTAGAAGTTGACTTTGAACTAGAAGCAGAATCAAAAATTGACATGCTGGTCGAAGTCGAAGCACTAGCTGAAGCCGTTGAAGCGGAGTTAGAAATCGAAGTCGAAACGGATTCACTAGCTGCCTTTGAGTCAGAGTTTGAATCAGAAATCGACGTACTTGCCGACCTAGATGTCGACTTTGAACTTGACGCCGAGGTCGAATCAGAAATACTTGCAGATGTTGAAGTCGAATCACTCGTTGACTTGGCATCAGAGTTTGAATCAGAAGTTGACGTACTTGCCGACTTGGAAGCGGACTTTGATTCAGAAGTTGAATCAGAAATTGAGACACTCGTTGAAGCTGATTGACTCGCTGATTCCGAAGTCGAAATTGCCTTAGATGAGCTATTTGAAAGTGAAGTGCTCGTTGAAGCCGTTGAAGCGGAGTTAGAAATCGAAGTCGAAACGGATTCACTAGCTGCCTTTGAGTCAGAGTTTGAATCAGAAGTTGACGTACTTGCCGACTTGGAAGCGGACTTTGATCCAGAAGTTGAATCAGAAATCGAGGCACTCGTTGAAGCCGACTGACTCGCTGATTCCGAAGTCGAA
>NZ_CAKOET010000001.1 GCF_933208495.1 Convivina praedatoris | reverse complement strand
TTCACTCTTGGCGGTTGAGTCAGAGTTCGAATCAGAAATTGACGTACTTGCCGACTTGGACGCTGACTTTGAGCCAGAAGTTGAATCAGAAACCGAAACACTCGTTGAAGCCGATTGACTAGCAGAGTCTGAAATCGAAGTTGACTTGGATGAGCTGTTCGAAATTGAAGTACTCATCGAAGCCGTTGAAGCTGAGTTAGAAATTGACGTCGAAACTGATTCACTCTTGGCGGTTGAGTCAGAGTTCGAATCAGAAGTCGATGTACTTGCCGACTTGGAAGCTGATGTTGAACCAGAAGTTGAATCAGAAACCGATACACTCGTTGAAGCTGATTGACTAGCAGAGTCTGAAATCGAAGTTGACTTGGATGAGCTGTTCGAAATTGAAGTACTCATCGAAGCCGTTGAAGCTGAGTTAGAAATTGATGTCGAAACTGATTCACTCGCTGCCTTTGAATCAGCATCTGAAACTGATGTTGAGGTTGAAGCTGATTCACTCTTGGCGGTTGAGTCAGAGTTCGAATCAGAAATTGACGTACTTACCGACTTGGAAGCTGACGTTGAGCCAGAAACTGAATCAGAAACCGAAACACTCGTTGAGGCTGATTGACTCGCTGATTCCGAAGCCGAAGTTGACTTTGATGAACTGTTTGAAAGTGAAGTACTCATCGAAGCCGTTGAATCCGAGTTAGAAATTGACGTCGAAACGGATTCACTCCCTGCCCTTGAATCAGCATCTGAAACTGACGTTGAGGTTGAAACTGATTCACTCTTAGCTATTGAGTTGGAATCCGAATCAGAAATTGACGTACTTACCGACTTGGACGCTGACGTTGAGCCAGAAGTTAAATCAGAAACCGAAACACTCGTCGAAGCCGATTGACTAGCAGAGTCTGAAATCGAAGTTGACTTTGATGAACTGTTTGAAAGTGAAGTACTCATCGAAGCCGTTGAATCCGAGTTAGAAATTGACGTCGAAACGGATTCACTCCCTGCCCTTGAATCAGCATCTGAAACTGACGTTGAGGTTGAAACTGATTCACTCGCCGCCTTTGAATCAGCATCTGAAACTGATGTTGAGGTTGAAACTGATTCACTCTTAGCTATTGAGTCGGAGTCCGAATCAGAAATTGACGTACTCGTCGACTTGGACGCTGACGTTGAGTCAGAAGTTGAATCAGAAACCGAAACACTCGTCGAAGCCGATTGACTAGCAGAGTCTGAAATCGAAGTTGACTTGGATGAGCTGTTCAAAATTGAAGTACTCATCGAAGCCGTTGAAGCCGAGTTAGAAATCAAGGTTGAAACTGATTCACTCTTGGCGGTCGAGTCAGAGTTCGAATCAGAAATCGAAGTACTCGTTGAAGCCGAATTCGAAAGTGACGTCGAGACTGATTCACTAGATACCTTTGATTCAGAGCCAAAAATTGATGTTGAAGTACTTGCTGACTTCGAAGTATCAGCGGAAATAGAAGTTGAAATCGAATTACTTGCGGCCGTAGAACTTGAATTTATAAGTGATGTCGAAGTTGACTCACTTGCTGATTTTGACGCAGGAATTGATGTAGATGTTGAAAGCGAGGCAGAAGTTGACTGAGATTCCGCAATCGAGTAATAGACATAGGTGACCCTGTCAGCACCGTTTGTCATGGTAAAAGTGGTACCAACTGGCACTGTTTTACCATTCAAAACTACGTGGTCAAAGCCGTAATCCTTAACTAAAGGGGCCTCTGCAACGCTAGCTTGACCTCCCGTGATACCCGTAATAGTTATGCCTTCATTTGGCGTCAAGCTCCGACCATTTGTATCTTGATAAGTCGGCTTGATAGCTTGTGTATCACCGACAACATAAATAGTAATCAAAGGATTAGTTGTCGAAACTGTCGAAGTGGTTGCCTGACCATCAATATTAGCATCAAAATGATAGCCAGCTGGTACATTACTCTTCGTATAGTATGAATCGCGCCAATCAATTGTGTTACCAAAGTTCGCTGTCACAATATTATTGGCAATTGATTCGGTACCATTTTGACCTGATAGTACTGACGTAAGTACGTTACCGGTATTCTTATCCACATACTGATAAGTAACATCTTCAGGAACACCATAAACGTAAATATTATAGACATAATTAGTTCCTGCCATTGGAACAATAGCATAGTTTGCTTGTCCAAAAGTATCCCCATTATCACTATCGTTTGTCGGATCTCCACCGTCTTGAGCTTTGGCTTTAGCGCTTGGTGCTACTTGATTGCCAATTGCCCACATATAGCCACTAGGCATATTTACCTTAGCAAACTCAGATGTCTGTAAATTAAGTGTTTTTCCAATAAAATACTTATTTCTATCTGAAACATCGATGTTCATTGAACTTATAGTCTTACCGGTAAAATCAACATAATTAACTTTGATAGTGCCATTATCTAAGGATTGAGTTTGAAATTCTCGAATACTGCCATTAGAGGTTGTTACTTGCTGATTATCTTGAGATGTGTAAACGACATTATTCCCATTTACTTTCATACTAGTAACTGCATATTCAGCATTTCCAGTTGGAGTAGTAGCACTACTATCGGTGCCATTATTCCATACCCGAACATCAGAATTATTTAAGACGAAGCCATAGGGAACAGTGGAATTAGTATAAATGGTAAATACTGATCCTGCAGCCGGCTGTCCAGAAGTTGTTAAACGTGCAATTCGTAAACTTTTAGGTGAAATAAAGGTTACTTGTGAATACCAACCGACAAAAACAACTGACGTATTATTAGTCTGACCTAAATCAAGGGTTGTTCCTGCATTAAAGATTGCTTTCGTCTGTCCATTTAAATAGAACGAATTAGACCCAGTATTATCAGGAGCAATAACCGTCAAATTTTGTCCAAAAACTAACTTACGTCCATTACCACTACCATCTCCATTATAGTTAGCATCGGTAATAAAATTTTGAAAACGATGCTGCTCCCAATGAACATTATCACCAACAGTTATGCCATCATAGCGTGCATAAACCAGTGGATTTCGATTACTCGTATACCCCAACAACTCATTACCAGTGATCCAAGCTCCATCACCAACAGTAAATTGGTGAGCATACCCGGTAGAATTGGTCATTCTATTAGAATACTGTTGCCGTTCTGCTGAAAAGTAGAACATAGAATCACCAATCGTTCCAGAAGTACGATTCATAACTACCTGAGAGCCGTTGGCAATATTAACATTGCTAATTACAACCAGCTCTTCTTTAATATTGGCAGTAATATTTCCGGATAGATTAACTGCGCTTCCTTCGGCCCAGAGCAAACGTCGAGGCTGTGTAGTGGCATCCCCTGAAATACCCTTAGTGCCACTTAGTGAAACGTTATCAATATTATAAATCCAACTACCCATACCTCCAGATTGAGCCCGAGTTGTGATTACCCCTTCATAGTCAGTGGTACTCATACCCTCACCTGACCAGTTAGTTCCTGAAGTTGCTTGCAATAAATTAGCATTAGTAATGGTGAAAGTTGTGCCCACAGTGGTAGCACTGGTACCCGTCCGGAAAGCAGCTTTACCTAAGTTAAGTGTATGACCATTACCGTCGATGATAATGCCATTAGCACGCCAATTCAGGGCTTGGCTACCACTATTGTCTTGATTTGGATTTGAGACATCTTGCTGAACATCAATGTAAGTAATGTTGTTATCATTATAGGCCGATTGAAGACCTGCCCAATCATTAACAGCGGCATAAGTGTTGTTTTGTTGTGCAGTTGCTTTATAAGTCGCTTTATTAGCAACCTGATCAGCTACAGCCACTTTAACAGACGTTGGTGTCGTCTGATGATTCGGATCATCATTGTAAATAGTTTGGCTGTTTAACTGTGCTCGTCCTGTATCTGAATCAGGTGAAACCGTAATACTTTTAGTTGAGTCCTCTGTTGCCAAACGATCTACTAATAGATTTTGGCCAGCATAACTCGCAGCACTATTATTATCGGAACGCAGTAAGTTCGAGAATAATACAGCATCTGCAACAGATTTCGAGTTTACTTGACTAGTTGCCACGCTATTAGCCAAAGAACTTGCTTGACTTAAATCATTGGCCAACATATTACTTTCAGACTGTGAGCTGGCCTGGCTACCATCTTGACTAATTGAGGTACTATTGGCCTCCGAAACAGCCTGACTCAAATCCCGGCTATCTTGAACGTTGGCTGATTGAATTTCAACCTGACTATTAGCTTGACTAAGTGACGTACTGTTCGCCTGCGAAGTAGCCAGACTTAAATCCTGCGTAAATACCCCTTGGCTGTTAACCGCGCCACTAGTAGTTGCGTGAACAGTCTGACTAAATAAAGAACCGGCAGCAGTCGTTGAAGTCTCACTCTCTGAGGTTATTGCTTGTGAAATCGGAGTAGTTGAACTCTGAGGCTTGACCTGGCTATCACTTTGTTGGAGAGATGTATCGTCTCTAGGCTGTTGCGACTGTGAAGCAGTAAAGCTAGTACTTTGCTTCAATAAATCCTGCAAAGATGTCTCATTTTCTAGTTTGATTTCAGCCTGACTAGCACTTTGACTCAAATAATTGCTACCTGAAACAACCACTTGTTCAGATGTTGAATCAGTCTGATTGGTGGTGGAATTTTCTGATGAAAGTACAACCTGTCTTTGCTGTGGCAGAGTTGGATGGTCCTGAACAGCAGTTAAATTTTGGCCATCAGTTGTATCCGTCTTAGCTGTGTTGTCCGCAGCAACCGTTGTTGATCCACCTAGACCAAGTGTGAATAAACTAATCCCAGAAACAAACCAAATCTTTCCAGATTTATACATTTTAAAATGCGTTTTAATCAAATTACTATCAAATATGTTGTTCGATTTCATATAATATCTCCTAATTAGTACGACATACACTCACTACATTTTTTATTATATAATACTTACACAAAAATTAAACCAAAATATCCGCTAATATTATTCTAATATTTCTTATTATAAAAACTTATTTTGACAAATCAAAGAAGTTAAATAACCTGACCAATTTGAATTTTAAAGTTTACCTATTAACAATCTCATTATGTAGAATTTCTTACTGGTAAATTAGTACCTACTCAAGCAAAACTATCCTTACAAAATCAAGTTTTCCAGTAAAAATAATAGGTTTATATGTATACCAAATGAAACTTATTGTTAAAAAGTAAGGTAAACCAATTTATACTACCTTGTACAATTCCAAACTTATTTTTTACATAAAATAAATATAATTTCACGTAAAAAGCCTCATAAAACAATTACTTTAAGCCTTTGATGGTTATTGCTGGATTAACATTGTGCTATTAACAACTTAATCAAAAAACACAAAAAGCCATCCAAGCTAACTTGAATGGCTCTTATTTGTTACACGAAATCGTTGTCTCTCAACTGATAGTGTTTAACATCTTCAATCGTCTGTGTCCCGGCTAATTGCATGACCATCTTCAATTCTTCCGTTAATTTATCAAAGACTTGTTCCACACCACGGCTACCGCCTAAAGCCAAGCCATATATAGCAGGCCGACCGATAGCCACCAAATCCGCACCACTAGCTAAAGCTTTAAAGATATGCTGTCCACGACGAATACCAGAATCATAAACAATTGGTACGCGATGATTGACTGCCTTAGCCACATATTGCAGAGAATCAAAGGCGGCCGGTCCCCCGTCTAACTGGCGACCGCCATGATTACTAACCCAAATACCCGATGCACCAGCATCCAAAGAACGCTCAACGTCTTTAGCACTTTGGACACCCTTCACATAAACTGGCAAACCAGAATAAGCAGCAATAAATTCAACATCCGTAGCGGAAAGCTTTTGTTTGGCCGAACCGTAAACATAGTTCATTGACCTACCGACACCTTCTGGTAAATATTCCTGCACGATTGGCATATTCACAGGAAAAACGAAATGATTGCGAACATCAACTTCTCGATTACCACCAACCGTAGCATCGGCTGTTAAAACAATCTTTTTAACACCTAAGGCCTTTACTCGGTCAATAATATGTTTATTAATTTCGTTATCTTTACTGAAATAAAACTGGAACCATTCCGGCGATCCTGCTAAAGCTTCCGTAATATCGGGCAAATCAACCGAAGAGTAAGAACTAGTAGTATAAACAGTATTAAAGTTATGCACTCCCTGAGCACTGGCGATTTCTCCAGCATCATTGGCTAATTTATGAGCTGCAACCGGTGCCAAAATAATAGGCGCAGTAATTGTATGTCCATCGACCGTCGTGGCGGTATCCGGATTTTCCACATCAGCAAGTACCTGTGGAATAATCAATTTATGATTAAAAGCTCGATCATTTTCTGTTAGGGTAAATTCATCCCCCGCTCCACTGGAAATATAACCAAAGGCATCAGCTGGAATAACTTTTTGAGCCCGTCCTTCCAAATCATACGTATTCACGAAATCCGGAATAAAACCCTCGGCCTGACTAGTTTTAAACTCACTCACCATAAGATAACACCTCCCAAATCTATAACTCTTCACCTGAATTATAACACCGTTAGTTTATTTATAATTATTTCTTCGGGTTAGCTGAACTAACTATTTAAAATCCATTAAAGGATTGGCAAGTTGACAGTATCAGCCAGTTCAGAATGGTATCATCATCTTATTATGTCGTATCGTATTCTAAACATAAACTAAGGAGACATTTAATGCCGATTATCAAGAATAAAAGAATAGCCCTTTCATATGAAGCAATCTTAATTTTAATTGCCATCTACGGGGTCTTCATTAATACCGGACTAGACCCGCGGGCTTTTCTGTATTACACGACATTGAGCAATCTTTTGTGCATGCTGTATTTTGCCTATAATATAGTAAGAACTTTACAAAATAAACCCATTAATCATAATTTTAAAGGAGCCATTACTTTGGCAATTACAGTCACCATGCTTATTTATTGGTGCATTCTAGCTCCATATAATTTTGACGTCCACAATTTTAGCCAATTACTTGGAACCCTCTGTGTCCATCTCTTCGTACCCCTAATGGCCATTTTTGATTGGATTTTATTTGATAAAAAAGGACATTTTTCAAAGTGGGCCCCACTGTCATGGCTAGCAATTCCCTTGGTTTATTATGTTTTTGCAGTCATTGCTGCCTCATGTAATATTACTTTTGCTAACAGTAAACATTATCCTTACTTCTTTATTGATTCTAATCTCCTGGGCTGGGGGCCCGTATTATTAATTGTCTTGGCCTTAACCATCTTCTTTTTAATCTTTGGCTATCTCTTCTACTTTATTGATACGAAGTGGGGCGCTAAAGGTCACAAATAAACATTTAAGTGGCGACTATAGTACTATATTAGATAAATCTAATTTTAAGAGGAGCCATCATTATGTTTACACTATCAACTTTCACTACTGGTCAATTAAAAGTTAAATTAGCCCTAACCGATGAAAAATATGCCCCCGCCCTTTTCAACATCTTAAAACAAGATGCCAACCGACTAATTCCTTGGCTACCTTGGGTCGCTGATATGCAGTCGATTGATCAAGAGGTCGTCTTTATTCAGCAAAGCCGCCTGCAATTTGCCAAAACTACCGCCATTGTCTTAACTATCTTAGTCAATGATCAACCAGCTGGCATGATTGACCTTCATAAAATCGATTTGATGCAACAAAATGCTGAAGTTGGTTACTGGTTGGGGTCTCAATACCAAGGACAGGGCATCATGACGCAGGCTTTACAACAGGTCAGTCAGTACGCCCTAACAGAATTGGGCTTGCACAAACTTCTCCTACTGGCGGATGTGGATAATTATCCAAGTATTCAGGTTGCTCAAGGAGCCGGCTTTACCTTAGAAGCAACTCTTAAAGAACAAGTCCGTAATCATCAGGGCCAATACCGCGATATGCGCCTCTTTGCTCTTTTTAACCATAATTCATCACATCTAAAGGAAAATTAAATTTTATGATTAAATTGTTTACCAACCGTACCATGATTGTAATAGGTGCATTTTTAATTGCCCTCTTTATTTTTGTACTCGGTGATGTTACCAGTGGGATTGCCACTCAATTACTCATTCCCAATCTTCTCAGTAGTTCTACCGCAGCTGAAGACACGATTTCGCTCTGGGCAACAGCTATTACGCCCTTAATATTTATCGGCTGGTATGCCATTAATCGTAACCAGACTCAATTCCAACTTTATTTGCCCTTTCCACGGCAAAAAGTACTAAGTCGTTATCTATCTAGCTGGCTACTAGGAGCTTTGGCTATTATCATCATTTGGCTGATTGGCCTAATTTTTCAAGCTTTTACCATCACTACTGTTTGGCATAATACCAACGGATTTTGGATATTAGCCTTTCTAATCGGTTTTGGTTTCCAAGGGATGAGTGAGGAAATTGTTTGTCGAGGTTATCTGCAGGGAAAACTAACTCAAGCCATTGGTCCTAAAACTGCAATTATTATCTCAAGTATCTTCTTTGCTGCCCTTCATGGCGCCAACAACGGCGTCACTGTGGTTGCCTTATTCAATCTAATCTTATTCGGTCTATTAATGGCCTTAGTCCGTGATTTCACCAAAAATTTATGGCTCTGTGGAGCCTTTCACAGTGCTTGGAATTTTGTACAAGGACCTATTTTAGGCGTCCATGTATCTGGCACTTATCCTTCCGCCAATATCCTTCTATCCCAAGGAACCGCCCACTATACCTGGGCGAACGGTGGCGACTTTGGCATCGAAGGCTCCTTATTATGCTCTATAATTTATGTCATCATGATTGCCGGAGTTATCTATTGGCATAAACGTCAGCAAGCGTGACATAGATTGTCTAAGTGACGATAACTGTTGCTATACTGAGCATAGAGAGAAGTTCTCTTTAAGGAGAAACTTATGATATCAATGGCTCAGGCTTTCAAAAATTTTTGGCGTAATTATCTGAATTTTACTGGTACAGCCACGCGGGCTGAATACTGGTGGATGACGCTCTACCTGATAATCTTTTTCATTTTTTGGATACCAGCTACCACCATGATTATTATTGCATCCCCAGCTCACAGTAATATTAACTTCACCTCTTTTTGGCAAATATTTACTCATTCATCCTTGTTAACCATGATATGGATTTTTCTAACCGTTGCCGTCTTCGTTGCCCTTGCCATCCCTTCTTTATCACTAAATGTGCGTCGCTATCGTGATACGGGATTAAATGAAATTTTGGTCTGGTTAATCTTTATTCTGACAATCATCTTTCACTTCTATTCTCCTAATGATAATGCCTATGTCCGCGTCTTGCCCACGATTGTTACGGTTATTACGTTTATTTTAACTATCTTGCCCACTAAATTTCTTAGCAAGGTTAAAATTTTGGGCCGGACTCATTAAAATTTAAAAGCCCCTGAAAGCTTGGATACTTTCAAGGGCTTTTATAGATGAATTTCTGAAATAATTATTGAAAAAAAGTGAAGCCGAGCACATAATGTAAGCGTATACAGTAAGAAAAGGAGATTTACCGCATGATTGAAAAGTTTTTAATTGGTACCTACACTATTAATGACAGTGAGGGTATTTTTGAAATTGAACTAGACAACGATAAAAAAGTACTCCAAAATGCCCGTCTGGTGGCTAAAATCGATAGTCCAACCTATTTGGCCGAATCAAAAAAACATATAGTTTATGCCGTTGACCGTAACATGGCTCAACCTGATTTAAGGGGTGGCGTGGCAAGCTTTGATTTTAATCAAGAGCCCGCAGTGTTACTACAAGAAGAAATTGAAACTGGTACTTCAGATGCCTATGTCGCCATTGACGAAGGCCGTCAATTGGTTTACACAGCCAATTACCACATGGGGTATATCTCAGTTTATGCCATTCAAGCTGATGGTACTCTGTTACTCAAGGATCGGGTACAAAGCTTAGGCGAAGTTGGCCCTCGACCACAACAAGCCGACGGTGCTCATCCCCACTATGCTAATCTAACCCCCGATGGTCGTTTAATCGTCTGTGATTTAGGTACCGATCGGGTGCATGTTTATGACATTTCTGCCGAAGGTCAATTAAGCCAAGTATCCGAACTAAAAACCGAACCAGGTTTTGGTCCCCGCAACATTTCCTTTGTCAATGAAAAAAATATCGGTTATCTAGTCGGTGAGTTGGCTAGTCAAGTTTCCGTTGTTCGCTATCACCCTGTCGATGGTCAATTAGAAGTGCTGGAAACCTTATCAACCATTCCAACAGACTGGACTGAACACAATGGGGCTGCTGCCATTAAAATTTCTAGTGATCAACGCTTTGTCTACATCACTAACCGTGGTCACGATTCGATTGCCGTTTTTGAAATTCAAGCCGATGGTAGCTTGACTCTGCGTCAGTTAATTCCTAGTGAAGGAGAATTCCCTCGAGATTTCAACTTTAACGCCGACGAAAGCCTCTTGTTAGTTGCCAACCAAAACTCTGACAATATGTCCTTATACGAACGTGATGCCCATAGCGGTCAGCTAACCTTAATTCAAAAAGAGTTTGCTGTACCAGAAGGAACTTGTGTCATGCGTCGAATTTAAAATAATCAAAAAAGGATTCAGCTGCTAAAACAGTTGAATCCTTTTGCTTTTTACTTCTTTTCATCAGCTAAACTTTTACCAATTGCCTTACCTAAAACCACTGATTGTCCTAAGCTGTCAACTTCTTTACCGTTCACCACCACCAAATTACTATCTGATTGAGCTAAAGTAGCAAAGGCGTTAATTGACTGGTTATTGAAGTACTTTTCATCAGCACTGGCCAAGCCAGCTTGCACCGTGTCAATCCGGTAACGCTCGGCATCTGCCTGCGTCTTAGTGGCACTGGCTTGAGCTTGCGCCGTAGCAATCAAAGCATCGTTATTGGCCTTAGTCCGTAATTCGATTGCCTTAGCATCCCCTTCAGCTTTAGAAATTGCCGCTACTCGTTCACGGTCAGCCTTTAGTTGGGTATCCATGGCCTCTTGAATGGCACTACTTGGCTTTAATTCGTCAATGTTGATTCGATCAACATTAATGCCGTAGGTATTGGTCAAATCGCCAATGGCTTCTGCCAATTCTTTGTTAATCTTGGTTGTTGATCCCAACGCCTCGTTTAAATCCATCCGTCCGATAATATCACGTAAGTGTCCACGCACTAATTGCTGCATAGATTCCACAGAATCTGTGTTTTCGTACATATATTTAACAGCATCGGTTACATGAAAGTTCAATGTTACCGTTGTATTAATATCAGCATTATCCTTGGTAATGACCGAATATCCCTGCAAACGCAAAGGCTGCAAAGCTAGACTAACCACTCGAATGCGTTGAACAAAAGGCAAACAAAGATGTAAGCCGGACTGTTTGGTACTACTATATTTTCCAACCGTTTCCAATAAACCAACTTGGTTTTGCGGTACGATTTTAATTCCTAAAGCGATAACAATTATCACCAAAACCACAACAATCCCTAAAATCATAATCATTCTCTCCTATTTTGCTACGGTAGCAATGGTCAATAGATTCCCTTCGACCTGTGTTACCACGTATTCTTGTTCCGCTAAAACATTAACAGCTCCACTGAGAGTATAGCGATAGTAATTTCCCAGTAACTGAACCAAACCGCTTTTAGGATCAATATCTTTTAAAGACAGACGGCGACCGATTAAATTTCGCTGTTCAAAACTTTGTTCGACCTGCAAATTATTGTTCAGTAACTGATTAATGTAATCATCCACTGATCGACCCTCCTGATTTACTTTATTTAACAATAATTGATACAAATGTTCATCCAATTCAACAGAAAACGACATTTTTGATAATCTATCAACCATCGCTACCTCCTATCTTTATCATAGCATACTGACTCACCTGAAATTTCATACTTATATAGTAGAAAAAGTTAAACAAACTATTTTTATAACATTTTTCTTCATATTGTAATGGATAATAATTTTAATTTTAAAAATTACTCGATAAAATTTAGTAAGATAATCAGATTTTGTTCACTTTTAGAAAGCAAAAACGATTATTTTAACTGAAAATTAGATCAAAATTCCATAAATTTAATAAAAAAATTACCCGAATTGTTACATTATCAAATCGCCCATTAGTCAAAAGTTTAATTTTCTTATAAATCTATTCCAGTTGCCTTTACTTGGGAAATTAATGATTCCTAGTTTATCAAAAAAATTAAATTTAAAAAGGCTTTTTTTAGTCTTCAAAAATGAGCTTTGAAAACTTCGTAATATTTAGGAAACAATTACATAATCTCTACGTAATATTACCTTGTTAGTTTATGGGAGTGATATCGAAAGGAAAGACATCAAGCCCAATAAGCAAGATGTACAAATTCAGATGAATAAAACAATTAAGAACACTCTTATGGCTACTACTGCAGCAGCCGCGCTCCTAACTGTTGGTGCATCAACTCAGGCAAACGCCGATGATATTAACGACAATGATAACAACGTTTACACCGTTAAAGCCGGTGACACTTTGAGCGAAATCGCTCAAGCTCATAATACTAATGCTGTACTTCTAGCAAAGAACTCAGGCATCAAGAACATCGACTTAATTTTCATTGGTGAAAAGATTAAGTTTAGTTTTGATAACCAACGAGTTGAAGCCGTAACCACTCCAACTGGTGAAGTTCAAACTGCTAGCCAACCGGTTGCTAGCGCACCAGTTCAAACTGCTACGCCAGCCGTACAAAGCCAGCCAGTTATTTACCAGCCAGTAGCAACTGCTCAAGCAAGTACTACACCAGCTGCTACTCAAACTGTTAGCTACACTGGTCAAAGCTCTGCTGCTAAGGACTATATCGCCAGTGTTGAATCTGGTGGCTCATATGACGCCCGTAACGGTAACTATATTGGTAAATACCAACTTTCATCAAGTTACTTAAACGGTGACTATTCAGCCGAAAACCAAGAACGCGTTGCTGACCAATATGTTCAGTCACGTTACGGTTCATGGGAAAACGCTGCTAGCCACAGTCAACAATACGGTTGGTACTAAGATTTAAAACACCTACGGGTGTTTTTTTTATGCCCTTTTATCGTCAATTATGCCTAATCAACGGCGAGTAAAATAGAATAATGGTAAAATAAGAATGATATGTGTTAATTAACAGAAAGGATTTCCATGCCTCAATACAATTTCATTCTTGCCAGTGCTCGGGTTGAAACCGACGTTAAACTCCCTCAAGTCCCTCAAATTGGTGATGTGATTTCGATGAATTCTGATGTCGACTCACCTCACTACTTAGTTTGTCGGATTGAGTTATTTGCCAACAGCGATATCGTCAATGTCCATGTGCAGCGCTTTGCCAATCAATTATCAGCAAAACTAGCCATTGATGGTTTTCGCAATAATCGCAATTTCATTCAGTAATTCCATATCTACAAACTACGGGAGATTATTTTATGCGCAAAGCCTTCATCGCCCTTGCAGTTGTTATTGCTGGTTTACTGGTTGCTTTATTTCTCTTTAACCAAGAACCTAAATATGCTGGCGTTTCTCTTTCACAAAAGGACTACCAGCACGTTCAAAGCAGTAAAAAACAAGTAAAGGCCATATTATCCGATTTAAAGCTTTTTAATACCCACCAAGATAAAAGCTTAGCTGAACTAAAAAAAGACGCTGACACCTTATTAAAGAGCAATCAGCCGGACCTTGGCCCTCATGATTATGATAAGCTCAAGGAAGCTCTTTATGGTCCTTACGGGATTGTTACCTCGGCTGAAAATGCTAAAGCCCGAAATTATCAAATTGATGTCAGTGTTGCCTCTAGTTTACGTGGTAACTTTGAAACATTGATTGTTAAAAGCATCAGTAGTATTAATAAAAATTCAATCCAACGTGAAACTATCAGCAATCAGTTAATTAAAGATCTGAATTTAGACCAGGTTCTCTATCAAATTGGTAGTGCACAAGAATAATAAAAAAAGCTTACGACTAAGTCGTAAGCTTTTTACTTTAAAAATGAGCTTTAATTTTATAAATCGGTTGTCCTAAAGCTAGGAATTTTTCTTCATATTCAGTTTGAATATTACCGGCCACCTTGTCTTCATCAGCATGTAAATCCAAAGTAAAATCCTCTGGCTGCCAACGCATGCCATAGTCCATAAAACTTACAATCGAATATTCAAAAAGATGGCGATTATCCGTTTTAAATTCAACTTCTCCACCACTTGGTAACACCGCTTCGTAGGATTTTAAGAAACTTTTATAAGTTAATCGACGTGATTCATGACGCGTCTTGGGCCAGGGATCAGAAAAGTTCAAATAAATCTTTTGAATTTCTCCCGGTTCAAAATAGGTTTCGACTCCATTGCCGTTCCCGAACAAATACCGCAAGTTAGGTAATTTACCAAGACGATCAAAGCTTTTACGCGCCGCAATCGCTACCGCAGTTTCTTGAATCTCCATTCCGATATAATTAATGTCTGGATGAGATAAGGCCATTGCCATAATGAACTGCCCTTTTCCCGAGCCAATCTCGACATGAATTGGTTGATCTTGATCAAATTGTTGAGACCAGTGTCCCCGTAATTGCGTTGCTTGATCTTGGGGAATGACTAAATCAGTATGCTCAGCCAGCCAAGGAGCGGCCCAAGGTTTTGAACGTAAATGCATGATTTCCTCCAGTTATTGCCCTTTCTTCAAGAGCCGTGGTATATAAAAATAGTAACAAAAAATCGTCATTAGGCCAGCTCCAGTAATACCAGCCCGCAAAGCTGACCAAGTCGTTACGGTGGCCGCTACAATAATCACGATACTAACTAAGCTAAAGCCAAATAGTAAGCGATTAAAAACTTTTTCTTGATTCGCAAGCGTAATCGGTACTAGCTGCGTCCACAACACTTGGCGAGTTTGTAAGAAAAGTGGATAAATTTGAAAATTAACTAAATAGACCGTCATCGCGGCAATCACAGCAATAAGCCAAGTTGGTGCCGAGTGAACATTAATTAAAATAATGATTGCCACTAACCATAATCGTAATATTAAGGGTAGAATTTCATTATTACGAATCAGTTGCGTTAAATAAAGCCTTTGGATACCGCCCCGCCTAGGTGTCAGCCAAGCAATCAAAGGATCAAGGTAAGCCCGTCGTTTAATACTTTTAGCTTGTTGAGGCACTTCAGCAAATAAAGCATAAAAGTGTAAAACTGCTTGCTCGTGGGTTTGGGCCTGCTGAATCGCTAATGGCCAAGCCAGAGCAGCGCTAACTTGATTGGCCTGGGCATTTAACTTTCTACCAATAATCCATTCTAAGAATAAAGCCACTAGCATAATCCCTAAACCAACAAATAGCGGAAGCCAGAACAGGCTGGCTAAAATGATAATTGGTATCAAGATTTTTAATGTGATGTCATTAATCAGCGGCTTAGCGGTCGTCAAAAGCTGGTACCGCTCGACCACTAGTAAAAAAATCTTATACATCACAGTAAATAGTAAAACTAGCAGCAAACTAAAAATTTGGCGGAAACCAACAGCGATTAAAATTGGCCAAACACTGGCAAAAAAGATTATCTGCCAAACACTGGCAAAACTAGCTGATACTCCTAGGGCTTGCTTTAAATAGCGACTCATTAAAAAATGATCCTGCCCTAGCAAAAATAACCGATCAGCCGGACGAAAATAGGTTACCAGATGTCCTAATTGCAGGCCTATAGTTAACCAGGCTAAGATAGCAAATTTCCACCAAGGATTTTGCCAGATATCACTGCTAGCCGGCACCATTAATAAACTGTGGTAACCTAACACCACCCCGCCAAAGGCAATTAACAAAAATAAAACAAAATGTTCATTAAATAAAAGTCGTAGATATTTAATATTTCGCTGTTGCGCAGTGGCAAAACGTTGCCAAAATAACTTAGTTAGGACCATTGTTTTGTCCTTCCTGACTTAAGTCAAAAAAGTCATCTAAATTAGCTAAGCTAAGATTATGTTTTTGGGCTAGTGCCTCAGGTGAACCAATAAAATCAACCTGTCCGTCCTTTAGAACAACAAAGGTATCAACGTAATTAGCTGCCGATCCAAGCAAGTGGGTCGTTAAGAGTACACCATTACCCTGACGAGCTTGTTCTTCCATTAATCGGACCACATCTTTTTGCGCTAAAGTGTCAAGACCCAAAAAAGGCTCATCAACTACCAGCAGAGGCGCATTTAACATAAAGGCCGCTACAATCATGACTTTTTGTCGCATTCCCTTTGAAAAATGAATCGGTAGCCAGTGTAATTTATTATCCAAACGAAATTTAGCTAGCAAGACCAAAACCCGTTGCCAGTGCTGCTCATCATCTATATTATGACTGGCTAACATGAAGTGCAGATGCTCTTCTAAGGTTAGCTCATCGTATAAAATTGGTTGCTCTGGAATATAGGCAATTTGCTGTTTAAAAGCCGTTGGATCCTGACTAATATCAATATCATTTAACAGAATCGAGCCAGCATAAGGAGGTCGTTGCCCGATGACATGATTAATCGTTGTCGATTTTCCAGCACCGTTTAAACCAATTAAGGCTACAATTTTACCGTTTGGCACCTCAAAGGTGACATTTTTTAACACGTTATTACCAGCATAGCCGCCGGATAAATTATCAATTTTTAGTCCCATGGCTATTATTATAACAGTCGCCTTCGCATTTGTTATAATGAATGTTAGTGACTTTATCAAAGGAGAATGCAAAATGGCAGATGATATTTTTGATCTAATTATTAAAGGCGAAATTCCGTGCTATAAAGTTTATGAGGATGATGATGTACTCGCCTTTTTGGATATTTCACAGGTGACCCCCGGGCATACCCTTTTGGTACCTAAAGCCCATGTGAATGATATTTTTGACTATGATGAACAAATTGCTGAAAAAGTTTTGTTGAAATTACCGAAGTTAGCCCGCGCCATTAAAGCCAGCAACTCTAAAATTACGGGCATTAACATTCAATCTAACAACGGCCCATCAGCTGGTCAAACAGTAATTCACTCTCACTGGCATTTAATTCCTCGATTTGACGATGACAATCTTAATAGCCAACTGGCCCCTGCGATTGATCACAGTGCTGATTTTACCCCTGAGCGCTATCAGGCGATTGCCCAACAAATTGCTACCAATATAAAGGAAGTATAAATGAAATTTTTGGATAACTTGAAAGCCCTTTGGCAGGATGTCAAAACCATCCAGCAACAAAGTCAGCGTCTTTCAGACCAAGTCAATAAATTACAGACACAATTAAATATTCAAGAAAAAAAGCTGCGAGACTTAAACAACGGCGTCAAACGAATGAATTTTAAAAACAAACCACATTTAGATCGTATCCAAGCCACCTCCGAGCATCTTGAACAAGAGCTGGCAAAATATGGCACGAATAACCGCTAAATGTGCTAGAATGTTGTCTGTATCTATTTCGAATTAGAAGGGATTTATTATGCGTCGCAAAATCGTTTGGGGTTTGCTAATCGTCATTTTCTTAGGCGGATTGGTTTACCTATTCTTTAATTCATCCAAGACAGTCATGACATCAACCGCCGGTAAAATTACCGAAAAGGAATATTACGATGATGTCAAAAAATCAGCTGCTGGACAGCAAGAATTTGCAAATATGGTGATTAACAAGGTCTTGAACAAGGAATATGGCAAGGATGTTTCCAAGTCAGACTCCGATAAGGCCTTTGATACCCAAAAAGCGCAATACGGTTCACAGTTTAAGGAAGTGTTGGCTCAAAACAACATGACCGAAGAACAATTCAAAGAGTCAATCCGTAATAAGATGATTATGACTTATGCCGTTAAAGCCAACTATAAGATTAGTCAAAAGCAACTTGACGAGGCTTATAGTAACTACCAACCAGAAACTACGATTTCATTAATTACTGCTAAGAATCAAGATGATGCTCAGGCAGCTATCGATGATATCAACGCTGGTGATAGTTGGGCATCAGTATATAAGAAGTATTCAAGTGAAAACAAGAATGCTAGCGCCACTGGTCAGTTACCTGCTTTTGATTCCACTAACACTAGTGTGGATAGTGAAATCCGTAAAGCAGCCTTTAACATGAGTGGGGTTGGAGCTATTTCTGACTCACCAGTCAAGGGTACTAGTGGCAACTACCATGTCATCAAAATTGACAAGGTTAGTGATAAGCCAGCCCAAAGCAAGGTTGAAAAGAAGTTGAAGGATAAGATTGCTACTGACTTCCTCAACGATTCTAAGAATCAAACTGAAATCCAAAAGATTATCGGTTCAATCCTTCGTAAGGATGACGTATCAGTTAAGGATACTGATTTGAAGAACGCTTTGAGTGGTTACATGACTTCTGGCGTAACTGCTAACTCAAGTAGCTCTAAATAAGTCAATAAAAAACACGTAACTAATTATAGTTACGTGTTTTTTTAGGATTCCGATTCGGTTTTATAAAAGCGTCGATTATCTAAACCAAAAATTCGAGTAGAAAAGCTACCTGGAGCAGTTTTTTCTATGGCCCCAGTCATCATCTGCATGCTAGCATCTAAATTATCCAATTGATTCAACACCTGAGCTTCCATAACCATTGGACGCACCGGGGAACCGTATTCTAACAAACCGTGGTGAGCTAAGACAACATGTCGGAGCAAAATCATCTCTTCACTGTTTAAATCAAAGTGTAATTCATTAGCCGCTAATACGATTTGTTCATCAATTAAAGTAATGTGGCCGATTAAGTCGCCGGCCAAAGTGTATTCTGTGGCAATCGGACCACTCAATTCAATAACTTTCCCCAAATCATGTAAGAGTGCCCCTGCTAGTAAGAGGTCCGCATTCAATTGAGGATATTGCTGACTAACACTTTTAGCTAACTGGGCAATTGATAATGAATGAAAGGCCAAACCACCATTAAAAGCATGGTGGTTTTTTTTAGCCGCTGGAAATTGTAAAAACTGATCATGATATTGCTTAAATAATCGCCTTACCAGCCGATTCCATGTTGGTTGACTAATCATTAGTAAATAATCATTTAACTGGGCATCTAGATCAGCGGTCTTCACTGGAGCATGGGCCATGAAATCAGCTGGATTATTCGGTTCCCCCGCCTGAGTCAGGCGCAAACTAGTAATTTGTACTTGGGGCTGACTTTTAAAGGCCCCCCGTACTCCTTGGAGTTTGACAATTTTTCCTTGAATAAATTCATTAATCTGTTCCTGGCTCGCATCCCATAAATTTCCTGGTAAGTCACCAGATCGATCACTGAAAGTTAAACTAATATAATTTTTCCCAGTTTTAGTTAGCCGGACTTCTGCACTCGTAATTAAGGCAAAATTGTCAACGACATCATTATCCTGATACTGAGTTAATAAGCTTGTCATGATATTACTCCTCTGTTTAACCTAAAGTTAGACTATTTAGCACATCTCCATCAGACTGACTCGTCCAATAAATGATTTGATGCGTCTGGGCCAACTTTTGTAACAATGATAACATCTGTTGTCGCCGTTGTGGGTCAAAGTTAACTAAGGCATCATCAATTAAAATTGGTAGATCAACTACATCCTCCAAAACTTTAACCATTGCTAACCGTAAGGCTAAATATAGCTGTTCCTTAGTTCCCATTGATAGTTGATAGATTGGTAAACGCTGACCAGTCGCGTTAATCACCAATAATTCACCGCTAGTAAAAGAAATCTGTTGGTAGGCATCTAAAGTCATTTGACTAAAATACTCTTGCGCGATGGCCTGCATCCGCGGAAATCGATGGGCTGAATTTTCAGTTAGAACTTGTTCAATCCACTGACTACTTAGTTTTTGACTTAAATAGTCGATTAAGCCTTCAGTTAACTCACTTTGCTGACTAGCCAAATTTTGTTGCAGCGCCAAGTACTGATCACTAGTCACGCCAGCTTGATAATTTGCCTCTAATTGAGCTAATTCTTTTTGTCCCTGTTGAACTGCTGCAGTTAGGTTTTTAACCTCGGCTTGCCCCCTTTGCAACTGGTTATTTAAGCTGTTTTCATCTTTAATATTATGCAAAATAACCTGCAGCTGCTCCTGATCAATTTGCCCTTGAATATCTTGATAACGCTGTTGATAGCGCTGGTAGTTTTGATACTGAGCCAACCCCTGCATTAAATTAGCCATATTGGCAACTTGATAACGACTGAAAATAGCCGCTATTTCCTGATTTAAGGCTGCTAAACGTTCTTGGTAATTAGTTAACAAGGTTAGCTGTTGACTGGCCATATCTGACAAATGACCTTGAAGAATGTCTTGCGTTAAATGAGCTTGCTCTTTTAGCCTTTGATAAAGGACTGGCAATTCCTCCTGATAAGTAATGATACCTACTTTAGCTAATAGACTTTCAATAGTTGGCCTTAACTCGTTCTGTAATTGGCCTAACTCGCTGGTTTGAGTCAATATTTGTGCTTGTTGTCGTTGGGCATTTTGTAATTGATCTTGCTCAGCCAAAATGGCTGCCGGTAGCAAAGGTTGGTATCGAGCTAATAATTGCTGTCGTTGCTGGTATCGGTTAAAACAACGATAGTCTTGCCAGATAGCACCCGCTACTAACAAAACCATCAGCCAGATGGGAAAATGTAAAATTAGGCCAAGAATTATCGCACCATTTAGTCCCAAGGTGATGCCCAGCATTTTATTGTAGTCAATTAAAAGACTGCGTTCATGGGCTTGCAGTGGTGTTGGAATCCACCCCTCAAATTTAGCTTGGATTTGAGCGAGTTCCGCCTTAGTTTCTGACAAACTAAGCTTCAAATAGCTAATGCGCTGAACAGTATCTGCCATCTGATAGACTTGCTGAGCCTCAGTTGCACTTAAGGTTGGGGGGGCAGAGGCTTGACTTTGTTCTTGATTTAACTGATTAATACTAGTCTGCAAGGCTTCAATTTCTAGCGATAATTTTTGTGCCTGCTGATAATCCTGCTGGTCGATTGGCTTAACAGTGACTTGTAAATGCTTTTGTTGAATTTGTTGAGCTTCCTGGTAAAGGCCATACTGCTTTTGAGCTTGACTCAGTTGATTAAGCCCTTCTTCTTGCTTTTGTAAGTCTAATCTTTGTGCTTGTAACTGGTCTTTTTTTTGTTGAATTTGTTGTTCTTGATTGACAAAATCAGCCACCTGCCCAGCCAGACTTTGGAGGGCTTGTTCATCTTGCTGATAAGCATTTAAAGCCCGATTAATAGGGCGTCGACCGGTGGTGCTGACAGTATATTTTTGATTAGCTTGGCGGTCCAATTGTTGTGCATATTGAAACCACCCCTCCCCTTGTCCAGTGCCTAAATTTAGGAGTAGACGTTCTAAATCCTGAGCTGATAATTTTTTAATTTTCTCTAGGGCCAGTAAATCAAAACTATAAATCGCCTGGTACTCTGATACTGACATCTTTCCCAGCTGATTTTCTAACCAAGCACTTGGATTTTCAATTTGACTATGATTATCCAAATTTTCCACGGTTAGTTGAGAACTAGTTCGATCTAAGCGGGTAATTTTATAATGTTGCTTAGCAATACTAACAGTTAAACTACCGCCATAACGGCTACCATCGACTGGTTCATAAAGATTACGACCCTTGGCCTTACTGGGAAAACCAAATAACACCCCTAAAATAAAGGCGTTCAAGGTCGACTTTCCGGCTTCATTTGGGCCAGCAATAACCTGCCAATTTTTCAGGTTATTCAAACTAAATTGGGACCATTTTCCAAAACCTTGAATTGCTAAGGCTTCAATTTTCATGATGATTCTCCTCGAATAATCGGGCCTGCATGGCTTGCTTTAAAGTGGCTTGACCAGCCGGACTCAAAAAGAATTCCCGTAAGGCCACTGGCAAATCAATCCCAAGTAAACTGTTAATGTTATCTGGCTGTAAGACTTGGTTTAGGGCCTTTTGCCAAACACGGTCATCAATATTGACATCCCCCCGCGGCATCACATTGGGTAAATTAAGGATAATTTTAACCAGCCAAAGCTTTTGGCTGACTGCTTGACGAGCTTTATCGAGTAGCAGGCCAGAATTAAATGCCTCCTGTAATAACGCTGGTAATGGCCCTGGCAGGCGAATTGTTAGCAAGGTCGGCTGATCTGGTTGTAGCGTGTTCAATTGGTTCAATAAATCATCAATCTCAGTTAACTGCCCAACTGTTAATTCTTGCCATATAACCGGGGCAACTGCTTTAAACTCGGGAATTAATTGATTATTTTTAGTTTCTACCAGATAAAAGCCTTTCGGGCCAGTTTCTTTAGCATTTAAACCTTGCAGATTACCGGAATAAGCCACATAGGGATGTTCATGCAGAACTTGACGAACATGAATATGGCCTAACGCCCAATAGTCATAATTTTTAGCTAATAAATCACTTAATTTAAAAGCCGCATAGTTGCTCCCAGCACTCCCCAAACTACCATGATAAAGGCCAATCTGATAGTCATAGCTATTATCTTTTAGGGAAAAGTCGGCCATAATTGACGTGGTTTGGCGTTGATCCTGATAGGAAAAACCAGTTAGCCCAATTTTAAGACCCGCTTTGGTTAGTAAAGAATAAGTAGTAACAGCTTGCGGGAACACATGAACATTATCCGGCCAAGCTAAATGTGGTTGCTGATCAGCCTGAAAATCATGATTTCCAAAACTCAAATAAACTGGAATTTGGGCTGCTTGTAATTGCAAAAAAGCCGTCCGTAACTGATCTTGAACGATTGGACTGTTACGTTGTCCATGATAAAGATCCCCAGGGAACAAAACAAAATCTACCTGTTCAGTTAGCGCAACCTGAATCAGTTTTTGAAAGGCAGTTAAGGTCGCCGAACGGATTAATTGTTGAAAATCAGCCGGCATATTACTATCTAAACCAACAAAGGGATTGCCTAAATGGACATCCCCGGCATGAATAAATTTCATTAGAATCCTTTCCAAAGAGAACAAATGTTCGCAAAAATTATACCGAACTTCAGCTACCCCTGCAAGCTTTTAGGAATAAAAAAACTACCAAATGACTTGGTAGTTTCTATTATAAATATTTTTGTAAAAAGTTAGCTAGACTAGTATTAAAATCAACTGGATTTTCCAGATGAGGTACATGTCCAGTCTCTGAAATCATAGCTAACACCCCTTTTGTCAATAAAGCCACGGTTAACTGACCTTGGTCAGCTGGCCAGAGGGGCGAATACTGACCTGTAACGACTAAATGCGGTAATTCTTCCTGTTGAGCAACTGGCCTCCAATCCTGAGGCAAACTATCCAATAATAAAGGTACGTTAGCCATCCAATTAAAGGGCGTGGCCTTTTGGGCCAGAAAAACCTGCAATTCATGGGGTAGCGGCCGATAAGTTAAGGACTGATGTCGCAATTTTTCAATCGCAACAGCCAAATCTTCCTGATTAGCATCAAAGAGACCAATAGGCCAATCCAACGAACGTATGCATTTGGGTGGTAAATCCTCAGTCACCACGGCACTTATATTTTCTTGACCAAACTGGGATAAATAGGACCAGACGGTACTAGCCCCGAGGGAATGACCAATCAACACCGGATTGATTAAATGACAGTAGTCAATTAATTCTTTTAAGTCCTGGCCTTGCCGTTTAATCGTTAAATCTTCCAAAGCAACCTGACTCAATCCCTGGTTACGATGGTCATAGGTAATCACCCGGTACCCAGCGGTTGTAAAATAATCAACCTGTAATTGCCAATTGGCCTGATTAGCCCCAAAACCAGTGCTAAAAACTAGGGACTGTCCGTCATAGGCACCACTAATTTGATAATTAATTTTAACTTGGTCACTGGTTAAAAAGTAAGACACGTCAACCTCTTAAACGTGAATTGGCACACCATCAGCCAATTCAGCAGCATCCATAATCGCTTCACCCAAAGTTGGATGAGGATGAATCGTCAAGGCAATATCTTCAGTAGTTAAGCCGTTTTCAATCGCCAAGGACAATTCTGAAATCAAATCCGAAGCATTGGCTCCAACAATTTGTCCCCCAATCAAAGCCTTAGTTTGCTTATCTTGAATCAAGCGGATAAACCCAGTAGTCGCGTCCATGGATAAAGCCCGTCCGTTAGCAGCCAAGGGGAACTTAACAATGTTGACATCTAGATTATTTGCTTTAACACTATCAGGAGTTTCACCAACAGTCGCCAATTCATATTGAGTATAGGCAACAGCTGGCAAAGCATAGTGCAAATCATGCGCATCGGACTGACCAGCAATTGCGGCAGCCGCAATTTTAGCCTGGAAACTAGCCTTATGGGCTAACTGTGGACCAGGCGTAATATCCCCAATAGCATACACATGGGCTACACTGGTCTTCAATTGATCATCAACTTCAATTAAGCCACGATCAGTAAGCTTAATATCAGTATTATTCAAGCCTAATTGATCAGTATTTGGCCGGCGACCAACAGCAACTAGGAGATAATCCCCCGTCACGGTTTGGGTCTTACCATCAACTTCATATTCCAAGGTCACATCATCATCAGTTTGGCTAGCTTGTTTAGCGGAGGCATTGGTAATAACCTCACCACCGTGGGCCTTAAAGTCGGCCAAAACGGGTGCAACCATTTCCTGATCGAAACCATTTAAAATGTGGTCAGTTCCCTCAATGACGGTCACTTGACTACCCATATTGGCATAGGCACCACCCAATTCAAAGCCGATAACTCCACCACCAATAATCACTAATTTCTTAGGAATCTCGGGTAAGGACAAAGCACCGGTAGAATCAACGATTCGCTTAGAAAGTGGCATGGTAGGAATCACAAAGGGATGTGAACCAGTGGCAATAATTACATTGTTAAACTGTAACAGCTGATGGCCGTCTTCTTGGACAACATTCACCGTTTCATTATCAACAAAACTAGCATCACCCTCAATGACATCAACCTTATGCTTTTTCAAAAGGCTGGCTACTCCACCGGTCAAATGATTAACAACACCGTTTTGTTTCCAATCTTGGGTCTTTTCCCAGTCAAGGGTACTCTCCCCCATGGTTAAACCAAAGGGATTGCTAGCCCGACTTTCACGAACATGATGACCAACATTAATCAAGGCTTTAGAGGGAATACAACCAATATTTAAGCAAACACCGCCGATTTTATCGCGTTCAATCAAGGTTACTTTTTGACCCAATTCAGCAGCACGAATAGCGGCTACATAACCACCAGGGCCCGAACCAATCACAACTGTATCAACCTCTGTTGCTTGTGCACCAACAACCATCTTATACCTCCATCAACATGTATTCAGGATCACCAAGTAGCTGCTTTAGGTAATTCATACCACCTTGACCCAACATACCGTCAATCAAACGGTGATCGTAGGTCAAAGACAACTTCATGTTTTGTCCGGCTACCACGGCACCAGCTGCGTTAACGACTGGTTCAGTACTGATAGTACCCAATCCCAAAATCGCAACTTCATTGGCATTAATGATTGGCGTAAACCAAGAACCACGAGCAGAACCAAGGTTAGAGATTGTAATGGTAGCACCGTGCATTTGATTAGGCTTAATTGTTCCTTCCCGAACAGCTTGAGCCAAATCCTCAATTTCTTGAGCAATCGTCAAAATTGACTTACGATCAGCATCATGAATAACTGGCACAAACAAACCACTTGGTGCATTGACAGCTACACCGACGTTAACGGCTTGATGATAAACTACCGTTTCTTTTTGCATATCTAGGCTAGCATTAAATTCAGGGAATTTCTTAGCCATGGCAGCCAAAGCTTTAACGGCGTAAGCCAAGTAAGTCAAGTGAATATCTTGTTTCTTAGCAACTTCCTTAAAGTGTTGACGGTGAGCTACCAAATCAGAAACTTCCACTTGATCAAAATTAGTAACTGATGGAATTGTCAAGTTCTGGTTCGTCATGGCTTTGGCAATGGCCTTCCGGATACCAGACATTGGTTCAGTCCGATCTCCTTCAGTAGGCGCGATTGCTTGTGGTGCTGGCACACTTGGCGCAGCCGGTGCGACTGGAGTAGCTAGGGCTTCAACAGCTGGCGTAGCTGGAGCAACAGACCCATTAGCCGTAAAGTTACGTACATCTTGCAAGGTGATGTGTCCATGGCGACCGGTAGCTGGCACTTGGGTCAAATCAATATTATTTACCTTAGCAAACTGACGTACCATCGGCATAGCTAAAATATTGCCATTGCTGGCGACACTGGCACCGTTACTTGTAGCAACTGGTGCTGCTGGCGTAGCTGTGGGAGCTGGTTGAGCAGGGGCAGCCGGAGTGGGACTAGCTACTGGCGCAACACTTTGACTATCAGCACTACCAGAGCCATCGCCATCAAATTCAATCAAAGGATCACCAACTGCTACCGTTGTACCATCCGGTACATAAAGCTTAGTAATAGTACCAGAATAAGGCGATAAAATATCTTGCACCATCTTATCATTTTGCACTTCAGCGACTTCATCATCAGCCTTAATCGTATCACCAACTTTTACGAGCCAATGCGAAATCTCACCCTCGGCCATACCTTCACCGATATCGGGCATTTTAAAAATCTCAGTCATAATTCACTACCTCCACAGCCTTAGCCACGATGTCATCAGCCTTGACCATCCAGTCCCCTTCTGCTTGAGGGAAAGGATAAATTGAATCTGGTGCGGCAACAAAACCAATTGGGGCTGCCAAACTCAAGATAAAGCGCTCTGAAATTTCTGCCATTACCTTGCTGCCAACACCAGCTAAGCGTTGCGCTTCTTGGGCAACAACCACTCGACCGGTCTTTTGTACCGTTTTACCAATGGCTTCAATATCCAAAGGTGAAACAGTCCGCAAATCCAAGACTTCAGCATCAATCCCTTGTTCAGCCAAAGTATCAGCAGCCTTTAAGGCCAAAGGTACTGTACCACCATAGGCAATAATTGATACATCCTTCCCTTCACGGGCAACTGCAGCGGTATCCAAAGGTGTCGTGTAATAACCTTCTGGCACTTCACCCTTTAAAGAACGATACAAGTGCAAGTTTTCCAAGAAGATAACGGGGTCATTAGATTCAATCGAACTTAGCAACAATCCCTTGGCATCGGCTGGATTAGCTGGCATCACTACGCGAATACCAGGTACTTGGGCAACGATTCCTTCCAAGTTATCAGCGTGCATTTCTGGTGTCTTAGTCCCACCACCATAAGGAGAGCGGACAACGATTGGCATATGGCGCGTATTGTTGAAACGGAAACGATTACGTGACATTTGACCGGCAATTGAATCCATTACTTCAAAGATAAAACCAAAGAACTGAATTTCCATAATGGGCCGGTAATTTTGGGTAGTTAAACCAATAGCTAAACCACCAATGCCAGATTCAGCCAAAGGCGTGTTGAAAACTCGATCTTCGCCATATTTAGCCTGTAAACCATCGGTAGCACGGAAAACACCACCGTTTTGACCAACATCTTCACCAAAAATTAAGGTATCTGGATCTTTTTCCAAAGCTAAATCCAAGCCCTCACGAATGGCATCAATATAACTTTTAACAGCCATAATTACTTACCCTCCTCTTCAAACTTTTTAATCTGCTCCGTCATTGCGAAACTAGGTACTTCCAAAGTATGCTTCAAGAAATCACTAATCTTTTGCTTTTCAACATTGTCAGCCTTGGCGATATTCTCATCAATTTCTTTATTAACTTGTTCAACATAGGCTTGCTCAATCTCTTCACTCCAGATACCCAACTTTTCCATGTAAGCTCGCATCCGTAGCAAAGGTTCAAACTTCCAATGTTCGTCAATATCAGCTTGGGTCCGGTAACGCAAAGGATCATCTCCAGCCGTTGAGTGAGGTTCCAACCGATTAGTCAAAGTCTCGATGAAGACTGGACCATTACCAGCTACGGACCAAGCCCGGGCTTCTTTAGCTGCCAAGTACACGGCAATGGCATCATTTCCATCGACCACTACGCTTGGCAAACCAGCTGCCCAACCCTTAGCAGCTAAGTGAGGAGCTGCTGTTTGTAACTTACGTGGCGTTGAAATGGCAAAGCCATTGTTTTGTGAGAAGAAGACTGCATTAGCATGGTAAGCACCAGCAAAATCCATTCCTTCGTAAAAATCGCCCTGCGAAGTTCCACCATCACCAGTATAAGCATAGACAACGGCATCCTTTTTACGCTTCTTCAAGCCCAAAGCAATTCCAGCTGCTTCTACATACTGAGCGCCAATGATGATTTGGGGCATCCAAGAGTTAACTGGCTTACCATCTTCGGTTTCAAAGACATTTCCTAATTCATGGCCTCGTGACCAAAGAATTGCTTTCCAAATTGGCCAACCCTTGACCACGATTTCAGGAATATCACGATACCCAGGCATCAACCAATCATCATCGTTAAAGGCATAAGATGAAGCCATTTGAGAAGCTTCCTGGCCGGCAGTTGGGGCAAAGAAACCAAACCGACCCTGCTTAGCCAACTTCGTCGAACGAATATCTAACTGGCGGCTCATAACCATGCGCTTCATAATTTCTACCAAGTCGTCATTAGTTAAATTAGCCCGCTTTAAGGCTTCTTCATCAACAATTTCACCTTCGTTATTTAAAACAGACAAGGTTGGAAAACTTTCGTCTTGCTGCTGTAATTGATAGTCAAAATCTAAAATTTTCTTGTTTGTTTCTGTCGTTGTCATAACGTTTTTCCTATCCTTTCACTTTTCCTTTGTGGTCAAAAATCACTGACAACAATTGGTCATCGGTCACCGAACCAAAGTACTGGCCATCTCGATTTTTCGCTAATATTTGCTTCATGGCCGCTGGGGTATAAGCCTGTCCAATAAAGGAATCTTTAATATCACGCCAATCCCGCACACCTAAGAAATCACCCCGAAACTCAATGTCATCAATCTTACCCTGGTGAACATCAATGTAGACATCAACACTACCGCCATTAAATTTCTCGTGGTTGTGGTAAGTAAATTCAGGACTGTGCCCATAGTTCCAATCCCAAGTGGCAAACTTTTGATCACGCAAATCAAGAATTGATTGTTTTTGTTCGTCGGTTAGCTTGTACTCGCCATCTTTTCCTTCATCGGTTAAATAATAACGAAGCAAATCCATAAACTTCTCGATGCTCATGTTTTCTGGGGCATAGTTCCGAATATTACCAACTCGAGACCGAACTGACTTTGCTGCCTTGGAAATGAATTTTTCATCAGCAACATTAAGTGCCCGAACCATGGCATCAACATCCGTATCCCAAAGTAAGGTTCCATGATGCATCAAATATCCCTTAACATAACGCTGGGCATTCCCAGAAACCTTCTTATCATCAATGGTCAAATCATTACGACCAGAAATTTCCGTCTCAATTCCAATCGACCGAAGCGCATCACACATTGGTTGCACAAACTTCTTAAAGTCAACTTCGGCACTTGATTTAACCGGTACAAAGAAGGTAAAACAGATATTACCCAAATCATGATAGACGGCACCACCACCGGAAACACGGCGGACAACCTGAACATCATGCTCATCAATATACTTTTGGTTAATTTCAGCAAAAGTATTTTGGTTACGGCCGACAATCACTGCCCGTTTATTACGCCAAAGCGAAAAAACTGGTTCTGATAAATCTAAATTTTCTAATAACCAGGTGTCCATAGCAATGTTAGTATAGGCATCTGTTCCAAAATAATTAATGTACTGCACGCTAATCCTCCTTTGCATGTAAGCGTTATCATGTCTGACTTAATTATAACGCCAAATGGATCTTTTAGATAAAAAATTTACTAGATTGTCCAAAAAATAACAAAACAACATCCCCATCAGTTTAGGAATGTTGGTGATTGACAATTGAATTTTGAGCCTGATTAAAAATAACGGACAGTAGCTCCCCGTCGCTAATTGAACCAAAGTATTGACCATCATGATGTTCTTGCAATAGTTGCTTAACAACAGCTGGGCGATAGGCCTGTCCGATAAATTTGGGCTTAATTTCACGCCAATCCCGGACGCCTAAGAAATCACCCCGAAATTCAATATCACTAATTTTACCGGCTTCTACATTTAGATAGACATCGATACTACCGCCGGTAAATTTAGCGTGGTTGTGATAGGTAAACTCAGGACTGTGCCCGTAATTCCAATCCCAGGTGGCAAATTTTTGATTGCGAAGAGCCATAATGGCCGCTTTTTGCTCATCATTGAGCTGATACTCACCATCTTTTCTCTGATCAGTCAAGTGATAACGAAGTAATTCAATGAATTATCACTGGTTAAATCAGCTGGGGCATAGTCTTTAATATTACCAACTCGGGCCCGCACGGACTTAGCCGCCTTAGAAATAAACTTTTCATCAGCCACATTTAAAGCCTGCACCATGGCGTTAACATCCGTATCCCACAATAAGGTCCCGTGATGCGACAAATATCCTTTGCTGTAACGTTGGGCATTACCAGAAATTTTCTTGCCATCAATGGTCAAATCATTACGACCGGAAATTTCCGTTTCAATGCCAATCGACTGCAAGGCATCATACATCGGCCGGACAAATTTTTGAAAATCAACTTCAGCACTTGTCTTTACCGGCACAAAAAAGGTAAAACAAATATTACCCAAATCATCATAAACAGCCCCACCACCAGTCATCCGACGAACCACTTGGACATCATGGGCGTCAATGTAGGTTTGATTAACTTCAGCAAAGGTATTTTGATACTGGCCGACAATCACCGCCCGCTTATTTTGCCACAGAGCAAAAACCGGTTCCGTGGGATGCAGATTATCTAGTAGCCAAGTATCCATGGCAATGTTGGTATAAGCATCAGTGCCAAAATAATTAATGTACTGCACATAAACCTCCTTCAATAACTCTTTCTGTCCTGATTATAACCTTAAAAAATTTTTTAACCGGATTTTTTCTAAAAATTCAATAAAAAAACTAAGCCACCAAGGCTTAGTTTTTTTATTGAATTAATAATTATCTAGATAGTTGTCAATTTCCCATTTGGATACAAATTGACGGTATGAAGTATATTCAATCTTTTTAGCTTCAATGAACTTATCGGCAATGTGGTTACCAATGGCATTAATAACAATTGGATCTTCAGACAAATCTGAGACAGCTGCCAACAAAGTATCGGGTAGATTGGTAATACCAGCCCGCTTACGTTCATTTTCATCCATCAAGTAGATGTTCTTATCAACTGAAGCAGTTGGTTCAAGTTCACGATCAACCCCATCCAAACCGGCCATCAAAATAGCAGCCAAAGTAGTATAAGGGTTAGCGGTTGGATCAACGGTACGCAATTCCAAGCGAGTTGATTGACCACGTGAAGCTGGAATTCGAATCATTGGTGACCGGTTAGAAGCCGACCAAGCGACATAGACTGGCGCTTCAAATCCTGGTGTCAAACGCTTATAAGAGTTAACGGTTGGGTTAGCCAAAGCAGTAATAGCAGTGGCGTGAGCTAATAATCCACCTAGGAAATGATAAGCCGTTTGCGATAGACCCATTTCATCACTTTTATCCTCAAAAGCATTCCCCTTTTCAGTGAAAAGTGACATATTGGTATGCATTCCCGAACCATTAATCCCAGCGACAGGCTTAGGCATGAAAGTTGCATAATACCCATTTTTACGAGCAATGGTCTTAACCACCAACTTAAAGGTCTGAATCTTATCGGCTGCTTCCAAAGCATTCGTATACTTAAAATCAACTTCATGTTGTCCTTCAGCAACTTCGTGATGAGCCGCTTCAACTTCAAAATTCATCTTTTCCAAAGTTAAGACGATTTCCCGTCGAACATTTTCACCCATGTCCAAAGGAGCTAAATCAAAATAACCACCCTTATCATTTAATTCCATGGTTGGTTTGCCATTTTCATCCAATTTGAAGAGGAAGAATTCTGGTTCAGTTCCAACATTAAAGGCTGTAAAGCCTTCTTCTTTGGCCTTGGCCAAGGCTGAACGCAAGGCATGGCGGGGATCACCAGCAAAAGGTTCGCGATCAGCCGTATAAACATCAGCAATCAAGCGAGCCACTTTTCCACCATGTGAATCAGTTGCCCAAGGGAAAATCATAAAGGTTGAAAGGTCAGGATAGAGATACATATCTGATTCATTGATACGAACGAAACCTTCAATTGAGGAGCCGTCAAACATCAAATTGTTATCTAATACCTTATCCAACTGGGAAATTGGCACTTCCACATTCTTAATTGCTCCCAAGACATCGGTGAAAGTTACCCGAATGAACTCAACGTTTTCTTGAGCAACAATTGTCTTAATTTCCTCTTTACTGTAAGCCTTTCGTACCATTGTTTTCCACTCCTTTTTATTGCACCCTATTATCGGACATCAAAGCGACCAATCTTAGCAAACTCATCTTGCAAGGATCGGCGCAAGGCCTGATCAGTATTTTTACTTTGCTGGGCCTTACGTGCCTGTTTTTCAAAGATTTCCTTGATGTCCTTGGTTGAATCACCGGCATCTAAGTGATCTTTGATATTCAATAATTGATCGACATCATTTAAAGAAAAGCGGCGCTGTCCACCATCTCCGCGTTTGGGACTAATCAAACCGTGCTGCTCATAGTATCGAATTTGTCGGTCAGTTAACAAAGTTAACTCACGGACGGTTCCAATCGGTAAAATGGCCAAATTACGCCTTAACTCACGACCAGACATCCAAACCACCTCCCTTTAAACTTATCTAATATTGTAATGAAAAAAATACTAACTCGTTAATGTTGGTTAGTTTACCTAACATCTCACTTAGCTTCGTACCAAGTTGACCCGAAATGGCTATCAACTTTCAGCGGAATTTTTAATTTAATGGCAGAATCCATGACCTTAGGCACCAATTCTTGAATTTGCGCTAATTCATTAGCCGGTACTTCAAAAATAAGTTCATCGTGCACCTGTAAAAGCATCCGACTTTGTAAATGCTTTTCTTTCAACATCTGATTAACCTTAATCATGGCTACCTTGATAATATCAGCAGCCGAGCCTTGAATAGGTGAGTTCATAGCTGTTCGTTCAGCAAAGCTACGCAAATGGAAATTTTTGGCATGAATATCAGGTAGGTAGCGCCGTCGATGGGCAATTGTTTCCACATATCCCTGCTCATGGGCTTGCTTTTTAATCTGATTCATCCATTCATGCACCTGCGGGAATTCCTTAAAGTAAGTATCAATAAAGTTTTTCGCCTCGTTACGACTAATGCCCAAGTTGTTGGATAAACCATAGTCTGAAATACCGTAAACAATCCCAAAATTAACTGCCTTAGCCGTGCGACGCATTAGGGGATCAACCGGTGTATCATCAGCTAGACCATAAACTGCCCGGGCAGTTTCGGCGTGAATATCTTCGCCGGCCACAAAGGCCTTTTGTAAGTTCTGATCACCAGTCACATCGGCCAAAACTCGGAGTTCAATTTGTGAATAATCGGCACCAAAAATGACCCAATCTTTTTGGCTAGGAACAAAAGCATGCCGAATTTTACGCCCCTCTTCCGTTCGCATTGGAATATTTTGTAGATTAGGATCAACCGATGACAGTCGGCCGGTTTGAGTTAAGGTTTGCAAAAAACGGGTGTGAATTTTACTATCAGCCGGATTAATCACGGCTAATAGTCCATCCACATAGGTTGATTTAATCTTATTTAGCTGACGATATTGCAAAATAAAATCAACAATCGGTGCTTGTGGCGCTAATTGTTCTAAAACATCAACTGCCGTAGAATAACCGGTTTTTGTTTTCTTAATCACCGGTAAGCCCATCTTTTCAAAGAGGAGCACGCCCAGTTGTTTAGGAGAATTTAGATTGAATTCTTCACCGGCCAGGTGATAAATCTCACTAACCAACTCGTTAATCCGCCTATCTAAGTCAGCCCCCATTTCCTCTAATCGCTCTGGTTTAACCTTAAAACCTTGATATTCCATTTGGGCCAAGACAAAGGCCAATGGTAACTCAATATCAAAGTACAGGTGGTCTTGTTGGTGTTCCTTGAGTTCCTTAAAAGTTGGTTCCTTTAAGTGCCAAATTGCATCCGTCTGAGCGCCGATATGATTTAAGACAGCCTGTGTATCAGCGGGAATTTGATAATGAGTCCCTTTGCCATAAAAATTTTCATCGGCGTTCAAATAAATTTGAAAACGCTGAGCTAAAGTTGACAAAACATTATCATTACCAACCGTATCTAAGAGATAAGCAACTAACAAAAAGTCAAACTTAACCCCCTTTAGGTCAATCCCTAACCGCTTTAACAAGACCCATTGAGCTTTCACATGGAAAAGGTCTTTGTCAATTTGGTCATTTTCTAGCAGGTCTTTTAAGATTGTTTCTTGCAAGAGCTCAACCTGCCGACTACCAAAATAACCAATTTCTGGATTACCGATAACAAAACCAACACTGTCAGCCGTATGGTAATTTTCGCCGGCAAAATCTAAATGAAAGGCAACTTCATCTTTCACATTGGCTAATAAATCTAAATTATCAACCGTTAATTCCTGAACCATTACTTGTTTTGGGGCGGATTGTTTTTCCCCCGCAATTTGTCCTGAAGCTTGTAGGGCGTGTAATTTTGCCAATGCCTGGTTAAAGTCTAATTTTTCATAAAATTCAGTTAATTTTGGTACATTCAAACCAGTATAAGTTAAATCAGATAAATCAATTGACAAGTCAGCATCGGTAATAATGGTTGCTAGTTTCCGGGCTCGAAAAGCCAGCTCCCGATCATTAATCAAATTTTCCTTTAATTTAGATTGCTTCATCTCATCAACATGGGCATAAAGGTTATCTAAATCATGGTACTGGACGAGCAGTTTTAAAGCGGTTTTCTCCCCGACTTTGGTAACTCCCGGATAGTTGTCGGAAGTATCCCCCGTGAGGGCTTTTTTATCAATAATTTGGTCCGGTGTTAAATCATATTTTTCACGAATAAAGGCTGGCGTATAGGCATCAATCTCAGTGACACCCTTTTTAGTAACCTTGACTGTCACCTGGTCATTGGCCAATTGAATTAAATCTTGATCACCCGTTACCACTGTTACCTCATAACCGGCCGCCTGACCAAGCTTAGATAAGGTTCCAATGATGTCATCGGCTTCTAGTCCCTCTTGCTCATAATTATGAAGTCCGTGGTTAGCCACTAGCTTACGTAAGTACGGGAACTGTTCCTTAAATTCACTGGGCGTTTTTTGTCGACCGGCTTTGTATTGATCGTATAAATCACCACGAAATGTTTCTTTACCAGAAGTGGCATCCCAGGCTACCAAAGCTAAATCAGGCTGGCAATCTTCGGTCAACCAATCTAAAAAGTTGTTGAAAGCCACCAAGGCATTCGTATGTAACCCGTCATGGGTAATCATCCGTTCTAATTGATTGTACATGGCATAAAAGGCGCGAAAGGCCAAAGAGTTACCATCAATTAATAATAATTTTTTACTCATATATCCATCCTATCTTGGAAAACTAAGTTCAGTTTAACATAAAAAAAGCCCGCCTTAGCGAGCTTCAAAATCAAAATATTTTACTGACGACTATCACCAGTCAAACGAATCAAGGCGTAGAACATGTTAATGAAATCTAAGTAAAGCATCAAAGCCCCATTAACTGCTAAACCAGTCATATCGGTTTGGCCTTCGCCAGCCATTTGAACATACAAGTCCTTCAAACGATTATTGTCATAAGCTGTATAGATAGCAAAAACAATTACTGAAACAGCTGAAATAATCAATGATAGGGTGTTGCTAACAAAGAAAATATTCGCCAATGAAGCGATAATCAAACCAATCAAAGCCCCAAACAAAATTGAACCCAGACTATTTAGGGAACGATTAGTTAGATAACCATAAGCCGCCATGCTGGCAAAAACTGCTGCAGTTGAAACAAAAGCAATAATTACTGAAGCGGTAGTATAGACAGCTAGCAATAGCCCTAAAGTCAATCCTTGAATAACCGAAAAGGCCATCAACAAACCAAAAGCCCGAGCTGGATTTTGAACACTAGCTGAACGCATCATAAAGACGATAATGAACTCCAAGGCAAGAATGAATAGAAGACCAACAACACTACCAGCCAAAAGATGGACAATCTGTTGCAAAAAGAAACTTTGGACAATATATCCAGTCACCCCAGTAACCAAAAGGGCAATCGACATGTAAGAATACATCTTCTGGAAGAAAGCTTGCATCCCCTCATCACGACCGGTCACATCGCGACGGGTATTACTGTTAAAATTATTCATGAAAATCCTCCCGATTTATATAAAATCTCTATTAATTAATTATCATTATAGCTAATTTAGCTTAAGCCAAGATTAAACCAAGTCGGGGCGAACCTGTCCTAATAGCTTTTCATAGGCAAATTCATACTTTTGAATATCCCCAGCGCCCATGAAGACCATTACCGCGTTTTCGTAAGCAAGCAAGGCCGAGACATCATCCTCGGTGACAATTCCTCGGAAGTTATTAATCGCAGCGCCTAAATCTTGGGAACTAACGGCCCCTTTTTGTTCCCGAGCTGAACCAAAAATGTTAGCTAAATAAACTTGATCAGCAGCTGATAGGCTTTTAGCGAAGTCATCCTTATAGGCAATGACCCGTGAGAAGGTATGGGGCTGGAAAATAGCCACAATTTCCTTGTCAGGATATTTTTGCCGAGCAGCATCTAAAGTTGCTGTAATTTCAGTTGGATGGTGAGCATAATCATCAATGATGGTGATATCGGCTAATTGCTTTTGACTAAAGCGCCGTTTAACTCCTTGGTAGGTCAACAAGTGCTGCCGAACTGAATCTAAATCTACTCCTTCCGTGTAAGCCACGGCAATAACAGCTAAGGCATTTAAAATATTATGTTGGCCATATAGTGGAATGGAGAACTCACCCAAAGATTGCCCGTGGAAGACCACTTCAAAATGCGATCCAGCCGTTGATTTTCGAATAGCTTGAGCCACAAAATCATCTCGATCCGCATTGAGACCATAGTAATAAATCTCAGCACTGGCTGTTAATTGCCGAAGATGAACATCGTCCCCCCAGGCAAAAATTGCCTTTTTAACATGTTGGGCAAAGTCGGCAAAAGCCGAGGTAACATCGTCAATATCTTCGAAATAATCAGGATGATCAAAATCAATATTAGTCAAAATCGCATAGTCAGGAGTATAATCTGCAAAATGACGCCGATATTCATCAGCTTCAACGACAAAGAATCGTGAATCTGGCACCCCATGTCCACTACCATCCCCAATTAAATAAGAAGTAGGAGCCATGCTAGATAGTACATGGGCCAAGAGTCCCGTGGTTGAAGTTTTTCCATGAGCGCCGGCAACCGCAATGGAAGTATGGGCTTGAATTTGTTCTTCCACTAAGGCCGGATAAGTCACCATTGTTACGCCTAATTCTAATGCTCGCGCGACTTCAATCTGATCATCTTCAAAGGCATTTCCCCGCACAAAAGTATAGTCGCAGTACTGGTCAACATTTTTAGCTTCAAAGGGTAAAATTGGAATATTAGCTGCCTCTAAAGGCGCTTGAGTATAGGTAAAACTGTCAATATCAGAGCCAACCACCTGGTGTCCTTGATCATGTAAGATTTGGGCCAAGGCACCCATACCAGTTCCCTTAATCCCGATGAAATAGTATTTTTTACTCATGTGATAACTTCCCCTTTGAAAGTTTCATGTTTAATAATTTGTGTCAATTTTACCGTCTTGGTAAAGCTGACGACCAGCGTTAAAATTAAAAACTTCCCCGACTTCACCAAAATCATCGGGCAAAACCAAGGCGCCTGGTCGATTGGGAGCCCCCGGTAATTGTAATTCTCGCCCAGAAACGATCATTCCAGCAGAAGGGATACCCCGTAATTCACCGGCCCAAATAACATTACCCGAAGGCATCATGCTACCTGGTTGCGCCACAACAACCTTAATACCGGCCTTCATATTTGGTGAACCGGAAACAATTTGAAGGTTTTGATCTTGACCGACAGTAGTTTGGGTAATCTGTAAGTGATCAGAATCCGGATGGGGCGCAACGGATTCAACATAGCCAATCGTCAACTTCGATGGATTAGGGGCCAGTTGAGTTGTAAACCCGGCCTCATCCAAAATTTTATTTGCCTGATCAACCTGTTTTTGGTCTAAAAAAATTTGTCCACTTTGACCGTCAATACCTAATTCTTGGCCATAATCCAATATGTTAAAGGCCACTACCGCACCGGTATTACCATCAGTTATCCGCACCACCTGTCCCTGCTGGTTAACTTGTTCAACGCCGGTACTAGGGCCTAAAGTAATCATCAAAACATCCCCAGTTGCTTGGGGGTTATAGGTTGTTATCATTATTTAATCCTTTATTTTAAATCTATCACTGGTTAATATCATACAATAAAAAACGCATGTGATAAAGGTACAAAAAGGAACGAGTTTATCCTCGTTCCTTTATTTTTGTTGGTCTAAAAATGTTAATAAAAGTTGCGCCGAAGCACGGCCAGCTTCAACGACATATTCGTCAAAATCAATCCCTGAATCGCCGTTAGCTAAATCCGATACCCCCCGTAAAATGATAAAAGGAATGTTAAAACGTTCGGCCACTTGGGCCACGGCAGCTCCTTCCATCTCAGCTACTAGGGCCTGGGGAAAATGCTTTTTAATCTCGGCTTTTTGTGACTGTTGTACAAACTGATCGCCTGAAACAATCAAACCCACCGAACCGGTGGTCGTTAATTTGCTAAAAGTTTTAACTAGCATTTGATCTGCTTCAAAATAAGTGGGCTGACCAGGTAATTGACCATAATCATAACCAAAAACCGTTACATCAACATCACTATAAGCTAATTGACGGCCAATCACGGTGTCGCCGATTTGTAATTGTGGATCTAAAGCACCGGCCGAACCAGTATTAATAATAGCATCGGGATGATACTGCTGAATTAAAACGGTCGTCGCCGTTGCTGCTGCAACCTTGCCGATACCAGATTCCATCAAAATTACTTGATGATGACCATAGTCACCTAAAATAATTTCCATATCAACGATTAAAACAGTTTGCTTATTATCTAGGGCAGCTACTAAGCTCCCCTTTTCTTCGGGCATAGGGGTAATAATCCCAATTTTCATGTAAAGTTCCTCAATCTAATTGACAAAAAAGAAAAATAAATAAACAGCAATAATTAATAAGACTAACACCCAAATTGCCATATTATAACGATACGATAAGCGATCAGTTCGACCTTTGGTAGTCAGTTCTCCATCCGAGCCCATCTCAAATTTACCCTTATGGGTTAACCGCATTTCGGACCGAGTTTCGGGCTGGACTACTTCAATACGGGTAGGATGGGTTTTTGCATATTCTTTTTCAACCCGCTCACGTTCACGGATTCGTTGACGCTGGTGACGTTTTTCTTTTAAATTTTCAAACATCGGGCTTTAAAACTATCCCTTTCTTAAATTAGCCCAGTAAAGAAAGGCTAATAAGGTTTTTTGATCGTTAATTTTGCCTTGAGCAAACCACTGTGACAACTCATCAAAAGAAATCGTCAATATATCTAAACTTTCACCCTGATCACGGGGTAAAATCGCCTCTTGAGCCACTGGACTGAGCTGCTCTGCTGTGAATAAAGTCAGCTGGGCATCAGAAAAACCGACTGCTTGATAAAAGGTTAAAGCTGGCACCAATTTTTGAGCCTCTAGTCGTAACTCTTCATTTAACTCTCGAATCGCGGCTTGCCTTAAATTATCTTGATCGCGTTGATCAACCTTACCGGCCGGGATTTCCCAGGTGAAGTCTTGAATCGTAGCCCGCCATTGACGTTCAATTAAAATATGATCATCATCGATGAAAGCCAAAATCGCTACAGAAGGCTGGTGCAGAATAACATCCCGTTGGACTTGGGTTCCATCAGATAGGCTTACCTGCTGCTTTTCTACAGCAAAAATTGGTCCCTGATAAACGACTTGACCACTTAAATATTTTTCTTTATTGGCCATCTGAATCTTCGATTGGGTGTACTCGGGCAGCCTGCCAGTCTTGATAACCAGCGACTAACACATAGCCAACATGCTGACCGACTGTCAAAGCACGGAAACCGTCCCCTTCAATACCATTAAAGTGGACAAAAACGTCCGCACTACCATCATCAGGCGTTATATAACCATAACCCCGATCTTTTTGCCAAATTTTTACTGTACCTTTTTTCATGTTTCTTAGTATAACAGAGAAGCCGTCCTCGCTAAGCAATTTCTTGATTAGAATTCAAATAGACTCAACTGATTTTCCTCCGGTAGTCCATCAAGGACTGAATTTTGACTCATAAACTCAATAATACTCTGAGAAACCTTGCCCCGTTTTTTCAAATCTTCCTTACTGATAAAATCTTTTTCAGCTCGGGCAGCCACAATTTGTTTAGCAACGTTTTCACCTAAACCAGGGATTGTAACAAAGGGTGGAATCAACGTATTGCCATCGATCACCCAGTCCGTCGCCTGGGACTCAGCCAAATCTACCATCTTAAAATCAATTCCCCGTTCCAACGCCTCATTGGCCATTTCTAGAACAGTTTGTAAATTTCGATCCCCAACCGTGGCATCATTACCTAAGGCTCGTAATTTGGCCAGCGCATCTTTGGTAGCTTGTTTACCACGACTCATCACCACAATATCAAAGTTATCAGCACGCACTGATAAATAAGTAGCGTAATAAATCGTGGGGAAATAAACCTTAAAATAGGCAATCCGCAAAGCCATCAAAACGTAGGCCGCAGCGTGAGCTCGAGGAAACATATATTTGATTTTCAAACAGGATTCAATGTACCATTCTGGCACATCATGTTCGCGCATCAACTGCTGATATTCATCAGTAATACCCTTGCCCTTACGAACCTTTTCCATGATATTAAAGGAATCCGCTGCTGGTAATCCCCAATTGATTAAATCAGTCATAATCTTGTCACGAGTTCCAATCACGGTCCCAATCGTGGCCGTCCCGTCTTCAACTAGATCATGAGCATTACCCAACCACACATCAGTTCCATGCGATAGCCCTGAAATTTGAAGCAATTCAGAGTAATTTTTGGGCTGAGTATCTTCTAACATCCCCCGCACAAAGTTGGTACCAAATTCAGGCAAACCAAGAGTACCTGTTTTAGAGAAAATTTGTTCTGGGGTTACCCCAAGAGCATCGGTGGAAGTAAAGAGGCTCAAAACCCCCGGATCGTTAGCTGGAATTGATTGTGGATCAATCCCCGATAAATCTTTCAGGGTTCGAACCATCGTCGGATCATCATGACCTAATATATCCATTTTTAACAAATTATCGTGGATTGAATGATAATCCATGTGAGTTGTTTTCCACAAGGAATGTTGATCATCGGCCGGATATTGAACCGGAGTAAAGTCATAAACTTCGTATTCACGAGGGACAATCAAAATGCCACCCGGGTGTTGTCCGGTTGTTCGTTTAACCCCAGTAACTCCCTGAGCTAAACGCTCAACTTCAGCACCACGAAAACGTTCATCGTGGTCACGTTCATAAGCTTTAACATAACCAAAGGCCGTTTTTTCAGCCACGGTAGCAATTGTACCGGCCTTATACACATTATTCTCACCAAACATAACTTTCATATAGTTATGGGCGATTGGCTGATAATCTCCCGAGAAATTCAAGTCAATATCGGGCACCTTGTTTCCGGTATAACCCATAAATGTTTCAAAGGGAATATTTTGTCCATCCCCAATTAAAAGCTCTCCCGGGTGATTAGGATCTTCTTTATCCGGTAAATCATAGCCAGAGCCGTATTTTTTAGAATCAACTAACTCAAAATAATCCCCATGGGCAGAACGGTAATGCGGTGGTAAAGGATTAACCTCGGTAATTCCTGACATGGTGGCCACAAAGGAAGAACCAACTGACCCCCGCGAACCAACTAAGTAACCATCTTTGTTCGATTTAGCGACTAACTTCTGTGAAATCATGTAGTGCGGTGCAAAACCGTTCCCCACAATGGCTTTTAATTCTTTATCAATTCGTTCTTGAATTTCAACTGGCAATGGTGAACCATACGCCTTTTTAGCGGCTGCAATCGTTTTGTTACGTAATTCCTCACCAGCTCCTGGAATTTTAGGTGGATAGGAACCACTTTTTAGGGGTTCTAAATCTTCTAGTAAATCCGCAATTTTGTGAGTGTTGGTAATAACCACTTCCTTGGCCGTTTCTTCACCTAAGAAAGCAAATTCATCCAAGAGAGCTTGCGTAGTTTTAAAGTAAACTTCTGGCAAAACCGTACGATTTAATGGATTACCGGGTTGAGAACCAATTAGAATATCACGATAAATTTTATCTTCCGGATTGGTATATTTCACATCACCCGTGACCACAACCAACTTGTCTAGTTCCTGCCCCATCTTAACCATTTCCGTCAAAAGTTGCTTTAGTCGATCTTGACTTTCAATCAACTGCGTGGCTAACATTGGTGCATAATTTTCTAATGGTTGAATTTCCAGATAATCGTAGTACTGGGCCTTTTTACGGGCTGCCTCATATCCTTTTTCAATCAAGGTAATGATGACTTCCCCACTGGTATCACCACTACCTAAAAGTAGCCCTTCCCGATAGTGATCCATAACCGAACGTGGCAAACGTGGTACCTTGGCAAAAAAATCAATATTAGATCTTGAAACTAACTTATAGAGATTTTTTAATCCGACCTGATTTTTAACCAAAAGAGTCATATGACTGGGCCGTCCATGACGCCAAGCCGCTTCATCGGTCATATGGTCATTTAACTGCTGATGATTATCTAATTGGTGCCTTTCATAAGCCTCTTTAATCAACCGCCAGGCAATATGTCCAGTCGTCTCTGCATCGTAAATCGCCCGGTGAGCTTGCTCCAAATTAATATTAAAGCGTTTGGCAATCGTACCAAGTCGATAAGATTTATAGTCAGGATATAACCAACGGGTAAAGGGTAAGGTATCAATGACCGGATTAGTGATTGAATCTTCTTGATGCCGTGCGTAAGTTGCATTTAAAAAGTCAACATCAAAAGTAACGTTGTGCCCAACCATCACCGTACCGGCTGACCATTCCCGAAAAGCATCAATTACTTCTTTTTCTGGTTTGGCATTGGCCACCATAGCATCAGTAATTGAGGTTAAATTGGTTGTAAATTCAGACAGAGGAAAACCGGGGTTAATATATTCTGAAAACTTATCCACCACGTTTCCTAATTCCATTTTGACCGCTGATAATTCGATAATACGGTCACTAACCGCTGATAAACCAGTTGTTTCCAAGTCAAAAGCTACATAGGTTAGCTTTGAATCTAATAAATTAATATCTGCTAAATTAAAGGCAATCGGTTGGCCGTCTTCGACCAAATTAGCCTCCATTCCGTAAAGGATTTTCAGGCCGTATTTTTCTCCAGTTGCAATTGCCACTGGAAAGCCCTGGACGTTACCGTTATCAACCACTGCTAGGGCCGTTTGCCCCCATTTTTTTGCCAACGCCCCAACCTGGTCAAAATTAGTCACTGCATCCATCGCCGACATATTAGTGTGGGCCTGCAATTCAATCCGCTTTTCGTCCCCTTCGTAGGGTTCACTACGATCCTCATGATCAATAACTTCTAAATCATAGATATTCATCACCAATTCATGGGCATATTGGTCTTCTTGCACATTCCCGCTCATTTTGACCCACATACCAGTCTTAATTTCATCAAAAACTGCTTCATCAGTCTCGGTGTTGGAGAACTTTTTAGCTGAAATTGAACTAGAATAATCAGTTAATTTCAAGGTTAATAATTTACGTCCTGAACGCAACTCACGAATTTCCTGGTCAAAAATATAGCCTTCAATCACAATCCGATTTTCTTCGTTATCAATCGTATTTAAACGAGTAATTTCAGCATTTTTAGCAATTTTGCGTCCCAAACGAAGCGGCCCATGTCCACTGCCTGCACTGCTAACCTGACTTTCAGCTGCCACAATCGCCTTTTGAAGGTTTTCTTGTAACTGCTCATGATGACGAGCTACGTTATCTTGAATTTGTTGGGCTAAATCTTGATCTAACAACGGTTCAAAGCTTAATTGTGGAAATCCAAAATCCTGATAGCTAGCCCCAATTTGAGCAACAATATCAGTATTTAACTGATCAAACAAAACTGGTGCTGCTGTCTTAATGTTAACCACTGGCCCCGCCTCACTTAACGCCAATGATGAACTCTGGGTTAATTGTTCAATAGCAGCATGATTGAGTTCAGTTTGGTGTAAAACTAAAGGCCAGTATTGATTTAACAGTTGCTCATCAACAGCTGTTGTAGCCCCTTTGATTGATAAAGTTACCTGCGCAATATTGGCAAAGGACTTTTGTAAGCTCTTTTGAAAATGAACATAAAGGTCGAAAGGCAAAGCCTGTGGTAGCGTAATAACAAAGTGCCAACTTCCTTCAGCTGGATTAACTAAAACTTCTTGGATAGCACCGGCTTGAAAAGCTGATCGCATTTCATCTGCTATTTGGACATGATCTAACAATTTAACTAATTGCTGACTTGGATCTAAGGACATGCTAGTTCCTCCTAATTGTAAAAAAGCCGATAAAATCGGCTTTTTTTAGATTATTTTTAATCTTCTTGTCCATTTAACAAAACTTTGATGGAATCTTCAATTTCGCTAACCCGCATTTCAAAGTTAGTATGGCTGGCTCGAACCCTCACTTCAACAATGTCTTCAACTGCCTTTTTACCAACAGTGATTCGAACTGGAATACCAATCAAATCTGCATCCGCAAATTTAACTCCAGCTCGTTCTTTACGATCATCAACCAAAACATCAAGTCCCTGAGCCTTTAGATTTTCTTCCAAAGTGGCAGTCAACTTAGCCTGGTCTTCATCCTTGAGGTTAACCGGTACAATATGAACATCAAATGGCGCTACACTGGCTGGCCAATCCAAGCCCTCTTCATCTCCACGTTGTTCAACAATGGCGCTTAACAAACGGGATACCCCGATGCCGTATGACCCCATAATCATGTCGACATTGCGACCATTTTGATCAAGAACTTGTGCACCTAATTTAGCAGAGTAACGAGTACCTAATTTGAAAATATGGGCAATTTCAATTCCCTTAGTAAAGTGTAACTTACCCTTACCCTCAACGGCCAAATCGCCCTCACGAACCAAGCGGAAATCGCTAATCGCTTCGTCAGCTAGTTCAACATCGCGTTGCCAATTCACATTGATATAGTGCTTACCACTTTGATTAGCACCAGCAGCAAAATTAGCCAAATCAGCGGCACGTTCATCAACCAATAAGGTAACATCTTCTGGTAAATCAACGGGCCCTAATGAACCAAAACCAGCGCCAATTTTTTCTTCGACTAGGGCTTCATCAGCTAATTCAACAGCATTAACTCCTAAGAAGTTTTGAACTTTCACATCATTAACTTCAAAGTCACCAGTAGTTACCACCGCAACTAACCGATCATCATCGGTTTTCAACATAATGGTTTTAACCAGTTGATCAGCCGAACGGTCCAATAAATCGGACAACTCTGCAATTGTTTTAACTGTTGGGGTGTCAATTAAAGTCAATTCTTGATCAGGACTATCATCTGGTTGGCGTTCGTAGAAATCTTTAGCCATTTCCAAATTAGCAGCATAATCAGTCGCATCCGAATAAACAATCGTGTCTTCACCTGCAGCAGCTGGCGCCGAGAATTCCTTAGAATCCGAACCACCCATGGCACCGGCATCACCGACAATGATTCGATAGTCTAAGCCAATGCGATCAAAAATCTTCACGTAGGCGTCTTCCATACTTCTAAAGGCTTTATCTAAACCTTCTTGATCAGCACTAAAAGAATAAGCATCCTTCATGATGAACTCACGAGTGCGTAACAGACCAAAACGGGGACGATTTTCATCACGGAATTTAGTTTGAATTTGGTAAACCAAAAGTGGCAATTTTTTATAGGACTTAATTTCACTACCCATTAATTCGGTAAAAGTTTCCTCGTGAGTAGGTCCTAAGATAAAGTTACGGTTTTGCCGATTTTGGAACTTATACAAATCTGGTCCATAAGTAGCATAACGACCAGAACGCTCCCACAGCTCAGCCGGCAAAACTTCTGGTACTGACATTTCATTGGCATTAACTGCTGCCATTTCTTCTCGAATAATGGCTTCAATCTTGTTTAAAACACGTTGGGCTAATGGTAAATAAGAAAACATTCCCGCTGCAACTGGCCGAATATAACCAGCCTTTAATAGCAATTGATGACTCTTCACCTCGGCATCAGCAGGTATTTCCCGCAAAGTTGGCATAAATAGTAGTGATTGTTTCATAAAATTCCCTTCATTCTAATTATGTACAATGGCAATCGCCATTTTTAACGCAAAATATCATTAATTGTAACGGCAATCATTAAGAGCATCAACAAGCCTGCGCCCGTTAGACCGATTGCATTCTGGACTACTGGTGGCAAAGGACGCCCCAACACTCCTTCAATACTGTCAATTAATAATTTACCACCATCCAACGGTGGAATGGGCAACAAATTCATGATTCCCAAATTAATAGATAAGGCGGCCATCAAACCAATCACCGTTACTATACCAGCTTGGCTGGCTTGCGAAGTGACACGAGCCATCATCACTGGTCCGCCTAATTGGTTCAAGCTAAAATGACCAGTTACCATGTATTTCAAGGCGTTCAAAACCTGCATTGCTATATTAACTGTATTACTTATACCAAATTGTAAGCGTGACCACAAGTCCGTATAGACCTTGGGCGTAATGCCAATGTGAGCTTGTTTGGTTGAATCATCCTTGGTGCCCACTGGATCAACCGTAATCGTTTTTTGACCTTGATCTCTTTTTACGGTTATCTGTAATGAATGTTCCTGACTTTGACTAATCTGGGTGGCTATGTCATGCCACGTCTCTACTTTAATATTGTTAATTTTGACTACTTGATCCCCAGTCTTAATTCCTGCCTGCTGGGCTGGTTGTCCATTAATTACACCGCCAATAATCGGTTCGTTTAGATTAATTCCCGGTTGCATTAATCCGTAGACAATTGATAGTACGAGCGCCAAGACAAAATTCATTAAAGGACCAGCAAAATTAATTGCTAACCGTTTGGAAATTTTAGCACTTTGAACCCAGGTATCCCGAGGCGCAATTTGTAAGGATAGGCCATTCTTTTGAATGATATGGGCATCGTGGTTAACAGTATAGGTAACCAGTTCTTCAGAATCTAAGCCGTAACCACTTAGGGTTAATTGATCGGTTAAATCAAAGTTATCGACTCGGAAAACCATCCCCGCCTGTTCTTGATCAACCCGAGTATCCATTTTAATAATTTCTTGTTGATCATTAAAAGTTAACCGTAATTGTTGACCTGGCTCTAAATCTGCCTCTTCATCGGTACCAGCCATTCGAACGTAACCACCCACTGGTAACAAACGAATCACATAAGCAGTCCCATTTCGTTGCCAACTCAATAATTTAGGACCCATTCCAATCGCAAATTCACGGACCAAAACACCGGCCCGTTTAGCGACAATGAAGTGGCCAAACTCATGGACAGTGACTAAAATTCCAAAAACAAAAATAAAGGCAATGATGGTTGTAAATGACATCGCAATAACCCTTTCAGATTACGTTTACACGCTAATCTTAACGAAGCATACCCAAAATTGACATCAGGGGCATCACCACTAACATCGAATCAAAACGATCTAAAATACCGCCATGACCCGGTAAAATATTTCCTGAATCCTTGACCTTAAAGTAACGCTTCAAAGCCGATTCAATTAAATCTCCAATTTGACCACCAATTGACAAAACAATCGCTAAACCAAGAATTTCAATGTAGTTATAGCTAATTAAATGCATTGAAGCATAAATGGCCGGCACAATAATTGCTGCTAACAATGACCCGCCAATGGAACCTTCCCAAGTTTTATTAGGACTGATTTGAGGGGCTAATTTGTGCTTACCGATTTGACGACCAACCATGTAGGCTCCTGAATCGGTAATCCAAACAATTAACATACCAAACAATACTGTAGCTAAACTCTTACTATCGGCTTGGAAGAAGTAGTGAAAACCAGTCCCAATATAAATCATTGATAGGAACAAAACGCCGGCATCATCATAGTTGAAATGATTACGACTAAAAACCGTCCGAACTAAAAGCAAAAAACCAATCGTATACATAACGGTTTGGGCTGACATGGTTAGTGGTAAATCAGCTGAATGCCATAGATAGTTAGGAATAATAACTGCCATAACACCAACGTAAGAGATGATTGCTTCAAAAGAAATCAGATAACTATGAGTCATCCGTAAAATTTCACTCATAGCTACAATTCCTAAGCCAAGTGACAAAATTAAAAGCGGCATTTGGCCAATAATTAAAATCGGAATAAAAACGGCAAGGGCCACAATGGCCGTAATAACTCGTGTTTTCATAGAGCAATAACTCACTTTCTAACGTTTAAACCACCAAAACGCCGATCACGCTTGGTGTATGATTCAATGGCTTTTTGGAGATCTTGTTGATCAAAATCCGGCCAAAGAGTATCAGTAAAATAAAGTTCACTATAAGCAGATTGATAGGTTAAAAAGTTACTTAACCGTTGTTCCCCAGAAGTTCGAATAACTAAATCAGGATTAGCTAAATCCCCTAAGGAAGCAGTTTGCAAGGCCGCTTCAAAGTGTTCTTGATCAATCTGACTAGCATCTAATTGCCCAGTCTTTACCTGTTCGACTAGGCTTTGAGTCGCTTGAATAATATCAGCTTGACCACCATAATTAAGCGCAAAATTTAAAATCATCCCAGTATTTTTCTGCGTAGCTTGTACCGCATCAGCTACTGCTTTTTGGGTAGCCACTGGCAAGGCAGTTAAATCACCCATCGCCTGCATACGAACATTATTGGCAATTAAATCCGGTACAAATCGTTCAAAAAAAGAAATTGGTAATTTCATTAAGAAAGATACTTCGTCTTGTGGACGGGACCAATTTTCAGTCGAAAAAGCATAAAGACTTAAAACCTCTACCCCCATTGCTTGGGCCGCAATCGTGATTTTTTTAACCGCATCCACCCCAACCTTATGGCCAGCAACCCGATTGAGCAACCGTTTTTTAGCCCACCGACCATTGCCATCCATGATGATGGCTAGGTGGTGCGGAATTTTTAAATCAAGTGTTTGATCTGTATCGTCAATCTTTTTAGTAAAAAGCGCCAAAACGCTTTCCTCCTATCTATTTTTAAGAAGATACTTTCCCTTCCATTCTACCAGAAGCAACAATTTGGCACAAAAAACAGCCGGAATTTGTCCGACTGCCAAACTGTAGTTTATATAAGAGTTTATTGAACGGTCACGCTCTTGGCCAAGTTACGTGGTCGATCAACATCTAATCCACGAGCCAAGGTAGCATAATAGGCAATCAATTGCGCTGGAATGACAGCTAACAAGGGCATCAAGAGTTCATCAACTTCGGGCAAAACATAGGCATCGTCAGGGCGAGCCAAGCTCTTAGATGAAATCGTAATCGTATTAGCACCACGGGCAGCTACCTGGGCAACTTCTCCACGAAGCAAACCGGCAGTCTTAGCCTGCGTTAACAAGGCAAAAACAGGAGTTCCCTCTTCAATCAAAGAAATAGTACCGTGCTTTAATTCACCAGCAGCAAATCCTTCAGTTTGAATATAAGAAATTTCCTTTAACTTCAAAGCCGCCTCCAAAGCCACAGCTGCATCCATACCACGACCGATATAAAAGGCAGAATGTTGATTCTGCAAAGCACTTTCAGCAATTGCTTGAAAAGTCATTTTTTCATCAGTGATGGCCTGAATTTCGACAGCAACTTTAGCCAGCTCTTGTTTCAAATCCAGTTCAACATCACCTAATGAGTAGGCTAAAATTGCTTGAACAATAATTTGAGCGGTATACGCCTTAGTTGATGCTACCGCAATTTCTGGTCCAGCCAATACTGGCAAAGCAAAGTCTGCTTCACGTGTTAGAGTTGAGTTCATGACATTGGCGATGGTTAAGGTTGGGAAACCTTGGCGTTTAATATTATCCAAAACTTCACGTGAATCAGCGGTTTCACCAGATTGACTCAAGAAAATAAAGAAGGGATGCTCGCTAAGAAGCGGTTGATCATAAGCAAATTCAGAAGCGATATGCACTTCAGTTGGAATATTGGCCCAATTTTCAAAGTAACGCTTTCCCACCAATCCAGCATGATAAGAGGTTCCGGCCGCAATGATGTAAAGCCGATCAGCTTGCTTAATGGTATCGCCGATACCACAACCAATCCCAACAATTTCACCTTCGTCATTAAAATAATGACCGGCTAAAGTCCGAGCGACAACGGCTTGCTCGTCAATTTCTTTCAGCATATAGTAAGGATAAGCACCCTTATCAGTTTGAGCTGGGTCGATATCCAAGTGGAAAGGTTTGCGATCAACAGCCTGTCCGTCAGCCCCAAAAATTTCAACTGAATTAGGCTTAACTAGGGCAATATCACCATCCATTAATTCAATAAAATCAGCAGTCATATCCAACATAGCCGCTGCATCAGAAGTTACCGCATTGCCGTGATCAGAAACCCCAATTAATAAAGGACTCTTTTTCTTAGCCACATACAAGGTATCGGGCTCTTGACTATCCATCAGTAGGAAACCATAAGCTGAGTTACCATCCAAAAGACTAATCATCTTAGCAAAGGCATCTCGTGTGGAAAGTTGTTCTTCTTTGGCAAACTTATCCACTAATTGAACGGCAATTTCGGTATCAGTTTGTGAAGCAAAAGTAACATCGGCTAAATATTGTCCTTGTAATTCTTGATAGTTTTCAATTACGCCATTGTGCACCAAATGAAAGCGATGATCACTAGAAGCTTGAGGGTGCGCATTTTCAACGGATACGTTACCGTGAGTAGCCCAACGCGTGTGGGCAATACCAGCCGTCCCATAGACACCTTGAGCCTGTGCCTCAGCGACTAAAGCACTAACGCGACCCTTTTCTTTAACTAAAAAGTCGGTTCCATCAGGATTAGCTAAATATACCCCAGCGGAGTCATAACCACGGTATTCCAATTTTTCCAGTCCCCTTAGCAAATAAGGCAAGGCATTCCCGACACCAGTAACACCAACAATTCCACACATAATACTCGTTCTCACTTTCACACATATTGGTTTAACTTTTTAAAAATTCAACAGAGCCTATTTTAAAGGATATAAGGACGTTGGTCAACTTGTTTTTAATAATTGGTATAGACAACACGAGTCAACCTTTAAACCGAAACTATGATAAACTAAAAGCCAATTATAAGGAGGAAGATAGTCATGGGTACAACCATCAGCTGGAAGATTATTAACGGCCAGATTTTAGATGTTTTTAATCAAGAATTTATCAAAACCGATCTTTGGATTGACGGAGAAACAATCGTTTATTGTGGTAAACGAGATGATTGGCAAGCTCAACAAACCTATGATGCCCAAGGAGCCTATGTTGTACCGGGTTTTATCGACGGACACGTTCACATTGAAAGTTCCTTGTTAACGCCAAGTGAATTTGGGCGGCTGAGTTTACAAAATGGCGTCACTCGTATTTTTGCCGATCCTCACGAAATTGCTAGTGTAGCCGGCACAAAAGGTATTGATTACATGCTATCAACCAGCCAAAATACGCCGCTACATATTCACTATATGCTACCTTCCAGTGTGCCAGCAGCCCCCTTTGAACATGCCGGAGCAACATTAAGGGCCGCTGATTTAAAGCCTTTTTATGACAACCCACAGGTAAATGGTCTAGCTGAGGTAATGGATTATCCAGCTGTTGCTCACCAAGATGACGATATGTTAGCCAAGATTAAGGATGCCCAGAGAGCTGGTAAACATGCCGATGGTCATGGCGCTGGTCTAACTCCTGCTCAACTGGCTGTCTACCGTAAACACGGGATTGATACCGACCATGAGGCTAGTACTGCCCAAGAGGCGCTAGATAGAGTCCGTGCTGGTTTTAACGTCTTTGTCCGCGAAGGTACCGTCGAACGAGATGAGCTAGCCTTACTCCCAGCTATTAACGAAAAAAATGAAAGCCGGTTTTCCTTTGCTACTGATGATAAAACAGCTGGCGATATTCAAAACGAGGGTTCAATTAACTATAATGTTAAATTAGCTCTTCAGGCTGGTTTAAATCCAGCCCTAGTTTATAAAATGGCTTCTTATAATGCCGCTCAGGCCCAACATATTGACCAGGTTGGAGCCTTGGCACCCGGCTATGTGGCGGATTTATTAATCATTCAACCTGGAGATGAGGTTCAAATCAAAGATGTCATGGTCGCTGGTCAGTGGTTCGAAAATCAAGCCCAACCAATTTTGAGTTTAATCGATCGCCGGTTTGACTTTACTTTGGCCTTATCTGATTTAGCCTTGCCCTTACAAGCACAAAAGCCAGCCAACATAATCAAAATTATGCCTCATCACATCACCACCAAGCATTTACGCGTGCCGGTACCAGTTGAGGATGGCTATTTTGTACCAAATCAAGATTTTGCTAAGATTGTCGTGGTTGAACGCTATCATAATTTAGGCTACGGCCTGGGAATTATTCAAGGCTTAAAAATTCAGCAAGGAGCGATTGCCTCTAGTATTGCCCATGATTCGCATAATGTAATCGCTGCCGGTGATAACGATGCCGACATTTTCATAGCCATTCAAACCTTAAAAGAAATCGGTGGTGGCCAAGTTGTCGTTCACCAAGGACAAATCACGACACTACCACTGACTATTGGTGGCTTAATGTCTGATCAACCATTTGAAACTGTCATTAAAAAGCACCAAGAACTATTAACTGCTTTTGCAGCCTTGAGCGACCTGGACTTTGACCCATTCTTAACCCTCTCCTTTATGGCTTTGCCGGTTATTCCAAGTCTAAAAATTACCGATCAAGGACTCTTTGATTTTGAACAGTTCAAATTTATTAAAATTCAAGAGGTTTAAATATGCAAGCGATTACCGTTAGTCCCACGCAACTCCTGACTATTTTTCTAGGAAAAGAGGTCCAGCTCAATCAACTAGCCGATGGTTTATATCTGCTAGCTGCCCAGAAAAATGACAGTCCGCAACTGCCATCCGAAATGGCCGGTGCCATCGTAGCCATAACTGCCAGTCAAGTGACTTTAGTTAGTCTGGTCCACCCCTTTGCCGTCAATGATCAAGCGGGTATTTTCAACGTTGATGATGCCCAGATTCATCGAGAACCCTATAACTGGTTTGGCCCACAAGCCTTGGTAATTGAAAAAAAATTACAGGATTTTCTAAAAAACTATGACGGTCCCCGTGATGATCAACAGGGAGTTCCTCGCCAATATATTCCAGACGAAATTGCCCGGCCAGTGCTCTTATCTGATCAATACTGGCAAGACTATATCCCTTTTGTTAATGATTCAGATGGTCAATTTGCCGCTCAAATTAAACCTATTTTTACCAAATAAAAAAGGATAACCATTTAAAGTTATCCCTTCCAGCTCTATTTAAGACAGAGCTCTTGATCAGAAGTCAATCCTAATAGGATTCTGGCTTCTTTTTTTATTCTGCATTATTACTGCGACTAATATTAACTTGACGAGGACGAGCACCATCAGCTGGGCCGATATAACCAGCAGCTTCTAAATCATCAATTAAGCGAGCAGCACGGTTATAACCAATTCGGAACCGTCGTTGTAAGAGCGAAGTCGAGGCTTTTTGCTCCCCAATGACAAACTCAAGTGCTTCTTGGAAGAGTTCATCTTCACTCTGACCTTGATTGGTTCCCGTAGCATCTTGGGCAATTTCTTCATCGGTAACTGTCATACTATCAGAGTATTCTGCATCTTGTTGACTTTTTACAAATTCAACCACATTAGTTACATCTTGATTACTGATAAAGGCTCCCTGAACTCGCTGCATGGGTTTGCCAGGAGGAGCAAAAATCATATCTCCTCGGCCCAGTAATTTCTCAGCTCCATTACTATCTAAAATAGTTCGAGAATCAATTCCAGAGGCAGTTCTAAAGGCTATCCGTCCAGGAATATTACTCTTAATCGTACCATTAATCACTTTAACATCGGGCCGCTGAGTAGCCAAAATCATATGAATTCCGGCTGCACGAGCTTTAGCCCCTAATCGAGCAATGGAAACTTCAATTTCACTCCCCACTGTACTCATCAAATCGGCAAACTCATCCACAATCGCCACAATGTATGGCAAGCGATGCATGACTGCTTGTCCATTATCCTTAGCTGCCAGATTATGAGCGTCAACGGCAGCATTATACTCATTGACATTTCGTTTGCCAAATTCCGCCAATAGCTGATAACGATTTTCCATTTCATCTACTAACTTTTGTAAGGACTTGGCCGCCTTTCGTGGATCAGAAACCACGGACGTTAGCAAATGAGGAATCCCATTATAAATTGATAATTCGACCACTTTGGGATCAACCATCATCAATTTTACTTCACTAGGTTTGGCCTTTAATAGCAAAGAAACAATAATTCCATTTAGCCCAACCGATTTTCCTGATCCAGTTGATCCAGCAATTAGCAGGTGGGGCATGCTGGCTAAATCAGCGAAAACAATGTTTCCGGTTACATCCCGTCCCAGTGGTACGGTCAAAAGATGTTCATGGTCATTAGGAACTTGTTCCATCATATCGCGAAAACCAACTACTGACTGAGTCGCATTGGGGACTTCAATTCCTACAAAGGGTTTACCTGGAATAGGCGCTTCAATTCGAATTGATTTAGCCGCCAAGGCTAAGGCCAAGTCATCAGCCAGATTAGCAATTCGGTTTACCTTAACTCCTTGACCAGGCTTTAATTCATACTGAGTAACACTAGGCCCGAGGGCAACACTAGTCACCTCGGCTTCAACCCCAAAACTTTGCAAAGTATCATGCACTAAACGTGACTTTTCGGTTAAGGTCTGGTATTCCTTGGTTTGATCAGTCGGTTTAGTCTTAGTTAACAAATCGGTTGAAGGCAATTGATAATTTTCATCGATGGTATTTTTGGTGAAATCAGGTACCGCGCTACTCGTTTGACTGGTACTAACGTCTGCTTCAGTTCCAATCGTATCACTGGTTGGTTGATTCCACTTAATTTCTGGCTCAACTGGTTCTGAAGCTGGCATAACTGGCAATTGGTCAGTTACTGACTCTGACTGCGGTGCCACTGTCGGCTGGCTCTTATGTAAGCCCAAGGGATCATCACCATAATCAACAATGTCATGCCCCTCTTTTTTGGCTAATAAAGGCGTACGGTCCCGCCGTTGACCACGTTTTTTTTGTAACTCTTGAACCTGAGTCTGAGCCTGTACCATCCCTTTTTGGGCGATGTCTCGGGCTGGAATTTTAAATAAAATTACCGTTCCGGCCAGCAAACTTAAAACAATTAAAATAATAACACCAATGTTTGATAGCAGTTGGAAAGTTAATTGGTACAACCAAGCTCCGATTAAGCCGGCCCCCACCGGCGTTCCAGCAGCTTGGTTGGTAAAATCTTGCCCAATAATTCGTAACACCTGATTAGTATAGCCAGGTTCTGGAAAGCTTCCCTGACTAAAAAAAAGCATTGAAGAGCCTAAAAAGGCTGAAAAGGTGAGCAGACCACCACCTAGCCAAATTCGCCCACTAGGACAGTAAAGCTTTTGCATAATCAAATAATAAAGGGCCTGCATAACGGCTAAGCCGAGGACTACCTGGTATAGATCACCGACAAAGAATCGTAAACAGTTGGCCGCATAGATGCCAAACAAACCAATTTTAAAAATAGCAAAAATGCTAATGATAATAAAAACTAATAAGGTAATATTAGTTGATTGATCTTTTTTTACAGCCTTTTTACTCACCCCTTTTTTAGGGCGTGAACTTCTTTTTTTACTGGGCACAATAAGCCTCCCCTCTTCAAGCTTGCCAAATCATTTGTATTATAGGCTATTAAATTGAGAAAATAAAAAAGTTGCAACATAACGTTGCAACTTTTTTATAGCTCGTGAGAGAATCGAACTCTCGATTCCGCCGTGAAAGGGCAGCGTCTTAGCCACTTGACCAACGAGCCATGGTCAGTTGTTATTTCTTGTCCGAAACAACATAGATAATATTATCAAATAGTCAGCCAGCCGTCAACCCATTATTTTAATTTATCTTGTTCGTAATGATGACTACTTTCCAATCCCGGAAAGCCTTGCTGCCGCAAAGCTTCATAAAGTACAATCGCTACGGTATTAGACAAATTCAACGAACGAACATGTTGATCATCTTGTGGAATTCGAATTGCCTTGTCAGGATTTTGGCGCATAAAGACTTCTGGCAGACCAGTGGTTTCTTTACCAAATAGGAAGTAGCAATCTCCTCCCTGTTGATAATCAGCCTGACTATAATCACGGTTAGCAAATTTGGATACTAAAAATAATTGATCGTCTGCTTTTAAAGTTGCCAAAAATTCTGGTAAATTAGCATGGCGAACTAGTTGAACATGCTCCCAATAGTCTAAGCCAGCCCGTTTAACGTGCTTATCATCCAATTCAAAACCAAGTGGTTCAATTAAATGCAAAACAGCATCAGTTCCTGCGGTTGTGCGGGCAATATTACCAGTGTTAGCCGGCATCAAGGGTTCAAATAAAACAATGTGATTAGTCATTTACTACTCCGTATAATCCTTTGATAGGATTTTAATATTTTTTCTAACTTAAAAGCTATTCAGCTTTTAGGGAAATAACAAACGTATTCTACCACATTGCCACCTAAGTGCGGGCAAAAAGGCTATGTTATAATGTTAGTGTATTTGATAACTATTAAAAGGAGTCATTATTTAATTATGTCGATTCATAAATTGTTACTTGGAACCTACACTAAGCGCGCTTCAAAGGGTGTTTATGAGGTTGAATTAGATACTCAAAGCCAGCAACTACAAAATGCCACTTTGGTATTTGAACTAACTAATCCAACCTATCTAGCTCTTTCTAAGGCTAATAAGGTCTATGCTGTTGAAAATCGTGATGGTCAAGGTGGTGTCGTAACTTTAGACAACACACCACGGCCCATGGTTGAATTAGATGCCCAGTTAAGTGACGGATCAGCCCCAGCTTATATCGGTGTGGATGAAGCTCGTCAGTTAGTCTTTGCCGGTTATTACCACCGTGGCCTAGTTGAAGTCTATAAAATTCAGGCCAATGGTGGTTTGCAACTGGCCGATAGCTTTGAAAACAAAGGTTCCGGCCCACGTCCAGAGCAAAGTGCAGCACACATTCACTTTTGTAATTTAACACCAGACAATCGCTTAGTCGCGGTGGATTTAGGTGCTGATCAAGTTATTACTTTTGACGTTAGTGATGATGGCCAGTTAACTGAACTTAACCGTTATCAGGCTGATGCTGGCTTTGGTCCTCGCCATATTCGTTTTTCTCCTGATGGCCAGTATGCCTACCTACTAGGTGAGCTTTCTAGTCTACTCAGTGTATTAAAGTACAATCAAGAAGATAGTTCTTTTGAACATCTCATGACCACTTCTACAATTCCAGATGATTGGAGTGAACATAACGGGGCCGCTGCGATTCGAGTCTCAGCCGATGGTCGTTTTATTTACACATCTAATCGCGGCCATGATTCAGTTAGTGTCTTTGAATGTACTAATCTAGGTGCTGAAATCGAACTAATCCAATTAATCAGCACTGAAGGAAGCTTCCCTCGGGATATGGCTCTTGACCCTAGTGAAAACTACCTAGTGATTGCTAATCAAGAAACAGACAACCTTTCCCTATATGCTCGTGATGAACAAACTGGTGAACTAAGTCTCTTGCAAAAAGACTTTGTCCTACCCGAAGGTGTCCGAGTAACTTTTGAAAATTAATGGTACCTAAAAAGAGCCCTGCTGATTAGCAGGGCTCTTTTTTTAACGGTGTATTCGACTTTCTATAAATCCTAAGCAACGACTAATTGTAAAGGTCAAAGTGAAGTAAATCAATGAGGCAATTACGAGCGGGATAAAGGGCTCAAACGAAGCGCCTTGAACCACACCAGTTTCATACATCAATTCACCAACACCAATAACCGAAACAACAGAACCTTCCTTAATAACCGAAACGAATTCGTTACCTAAGGCCGGTAGGATGTTACGGACAGCCTGTGGCAAAATTACCAAGCGCATGGCCTTAGAATGCGTCAAACCAAGCGAACGAGCCGCCTCCATTTGACCCCCATCGACCGAAGTAATTCCCGAACGAATAATTTCAGCGACATAGGCAGCCGAATTCAAGCCCATGGACAGGGCGCCGGCCGCAAAGGCTGATAAATTCAAGCCAAGGGCTTGAGAACCGAAGAAAACCATAAAGGCCTGCACTAGTAATGGTGTCCCCCGGACATACTCAACATAGATATTACCAATTGCTTTAAAGACAAATACTGAAGACAACTTCATCAAGGCAAAGAAAATACCCAGAGTTACGCCCAAAAACACGCCCACAACTGCTAAAGCAAGGGTAATGCCGGTTCCAGTCACAAAATAATGACCGTACTTTTGCCAATAGCTGTCATTTTGATTAGCAAACATTTGCTGATTGGCTTTCTTTTGCCACTTAGTAAACTGACCATCGGTTGTCACCTTATGAATCACTTCGTTTACCTTGGCTTTAAAGACCGGAGAATCCTTGGATAAGGCTACAGCACTTTGGGTACTACCATCCGCGGAATAAGTTGGATAAATCACCTTAAAGTTCTTATTTTGTTGCTCATAAGCTTGAGCAATCGTTTTTTCAGCAACAATTCCACTGATAACACCCTGACTTAATTGGGAAATCAAGTTAGGATACTTTTGCAAGCTAACCACGCTAGCGCCATTAATGCTCTTGGCAATCTCTTCTTGGGTCGTTTGCGTCTGAGCACCAACCTTGGTACCCGCAAAAGTTGATAAGTCAGTAGTGTATTTATGCTGATTTTTTTTCAAAATCAACATTGCCTGTGGCGAACGTAGGTAAACATCAGAAAAATCAACCTGTTCTTCACGTTCTGGTGTAGCCGACATTCCTGAAGCAATCATGTCAATCTTACCGGTTTTTAAGGCACCTAAGAGCGCATCAAAGCCCATATCTTCAACTTCTAATTTAACACCCAGTTTATCGGCAATGGCCTGAGCCAAAGAAACGTCAAAACCAACAATTTCATCTTTACCATTAATCTTAGTATGAAATTCGTAAGGAGCATAATCAGCTGACAATCCAACCGTTAACTTACCCTTTTTTTGAATTCTAGCTAAAGTTGAATCAGTTTCATCGGCCGCAACCGAAGCTCCAGCGCTAAAAAAAAATGGTATGATTAACAATCCCAAAAGAGACCAAGTCAATCCTTTAAATATTCTTTTCATATTCACTCCTGCAAAGCTCTATTAAATACGTACCTCATCATTATAGCCAGAATATCAAACTATGTCAGTAAAGAATATCAACGTCTTTAAAATAAAAAAATCCGCTTACGCGGATTCCTGTTGCAGATGCCTATAGGCCATGTTTTGTTCCAGTATAAGTCAGGAGCTTATACCTTCAGTAATCATCTATCTAAGTTCACACAGAACCATACCGACCATCGTTTCATTTCACTAGGTCAGCCGCCCCTACCAAAGTTTGGGTTGCCCGCTTGTGGGGTTTACCTCGTCTCAAATACTAACTTTCATTAGCATATTCGTTTCTATAGCACTTTCAAACCTATTCATACATAGCGTAAACGCCTTAGCACTTTCAGTTGCCGTAATGGTGTGAACACCACCCCTGGGTTTATTTTTTATCCCAGCACAAACACTACATCCATCTCAGAATGTGCGAGCATGGACCTTCCTCACATAAGAAATATTATGCGCAATTACTCAGCACCTGCAATTGTTGAGTATTAACGGTTACGATTAGTACCGCTCTGATTCTTATCGGAGCGTTCCCGACCAAAGACCGCTAACTCCAAGTTAGCCACACGCTTTAACAATTCAGTATCAACCGAATTAACCACCGCAGCTTCTGGCTGAGCTTGGATCGTACTTTCTTCAGCAACTACGCTACGAGGACGCTCTACTTCAGATTCCTGCGGTGCAGTTACGGCCGAAATATGACCAGAATTCTGGTAAGTCACTAGTTGCTTTTGAGCAGCCCGTAAGGCATCTTGCAACTTAGTGACTTCACCTTGAAGTTGTTCGATTTGGTCATTAAAAACACCATAATCACTAATAACGCCATCCAAGAAGTCATCAACATCTTGAGGATCGTAACCAACCCCCATCCGTCGTTGCTTAAAGACACGTTCATAAATATCTTTTTGGGTATATTTAACTTGAGCCACAGATATTACTCCTTATAGTTCACTACTACCATCTTAACAGGAAGCCAATCGAATCGCAATTAATCCAGATTATTTTCTCGTTGTTCTTGTAAATCTAAAGCTGCCGCCTGCAAATTATCCATGTCAAGTAATTGTAATGGATACGGATGTTTAGCTTGGTAGGCCAAAATTTTTTGATAATCGTACTGGGTTTTACCTTCAAATTCTGCATCGTATACTAAAGCCGCTTGATCGGTATGACCTAGCAAAAAATCTTGATATTGCTGCAGTTGACTCGGATTTTGATATTTTTGATTTGAAACCGTACCAAAAAAATCGACTTGGCTTTTTAATTGAGCTAGTGTTGCTTGTTTAGCCGGCTGCCAATTACCCCCAAAATCCGCAAAGGGTAAAATCATGGCAATTTTCAGGCCCGGATAGTCTGCTTTTAATTCTTGAACCACTTGAATTGCCCACTGTTCAATACCCAACTGTCCGCCGGTAATAACCCACTCCAGTCCTAAATCAATTTGTTCAATGAAAAAGGTCCGCAAAGCATAATGGATTACTTGGATTTTAGGATCATTATCTTTAAAGACACCTAATTCATAGCTACGGTAGCCACTGACCCACATTCTCATCAGTTTCATCTCCTGACTACTCTACAGTAAAAGCCCCGTTCAAGACAGGGCTTTTACTTTAAGTTTTTTTAGATTCACCTGAAGATGATGATGCCTGACTGCTACTACTTGATGATGCAGGGGTAGAACTAGCCGATGAAGAAGAACTAGCCACATCGCCCCCATTGTTAGTCGTTGCCGGTTGCTCCTCTTCAGCTTCCCGCCGTTGATACTGCGAAGAAGCATAGCTACTAGTACTGTAACTAGAAGTGCTATAGCTTGAACCAGTACTATATGATGAACTATCTGAACTATCATCACTATCAAAGTCGCCGGTTCCATTCATGGAAGCCACACTTGGCAAACCACCATTACTCCAGTTAGCGCCTTTCACTTCATACTCCGCGATATTGTTACGTACCGTCTTAGTCACCGTACTTGGGGCATGCCAATCCGTATTATTACGATAACGCATGGCATAAGACATAACTTCCTTGTAGTACTTTGATGGTAGGTCCTGCTTATCCCAAGGAATGTAATGACCAGTCTGGTTAGGTTGATCATAACCCATCCAAACTGACAAAACATACGAACGGGTATAACCAGTAAACCAAGCATCTGAAATCGCTTGATCAGGCATTCCAGCCCGTTCATCATAGGCAACCAAACCAGATTTACCAGCCTGATGAAGACCAGGAATCATAGCTTCTGAAGCAGTTCCAACATAACTAATAACACCCTTCATCATGTCAGTTAGCATAAAGGCCGTACTTTCCTTCATTGCTTGCTTTCCGTTGACTTTATTTTTATGGGTAGTACCGTCGCTAGTAATAACATCTTTAATGTAACTAGGCTTGTAGTAGGTTCCACCATTGGCAATGGCGCCAAAGGCGCCAGCCTCCTGTTCGGAAGAAATCGGAATACCCAAGGCAGCCGAACCCTCTGGCAAATTAGCTGTGGTGATGCCTAAGCCAGTTAAGAACTTAGATGAGCGCTTAGCCCCCACATTATCCAGCGTTTTGATGGCCGGAATATTACGAGACAAGGCTAGGGCCGAACGCATCGTCATGTTACCCATGAAGTTATTATCCCAGTCATTTACTGAAATATCAGTACCAGGATACTTATACTTCTTATCTTCAACCGTCCGATAAGTTGGCCAGTTTAAATACTCAATCGCTGGACCATAATCAACCAAAGGCTTAACCGATGATCCACCCGAACGCATCGTTTGGGTAGCACGATTAATACCAAAGGTGGTCTTAAGGTTACGACCACCAATCTGGGCAATTACGCGGCCGTTATCCGGATTAGTCATGGTTGCACCCAGTTGCAAATCCTTACTACCATAATCAATCGCAGAAGAATCGTTAGCTTGTTCATAAAGCTTTTTTTGCAACTTATAATCCATGTCGGTATGGATCTTTAGACCACCCTGAGTGGTATCATAGCCCATTTCTTTGGCTTCTGAAATGGTTGAGCTGACATAGCCATCAACCAACTTACGCTTATCATCGGTATCTTGAGCTTTTTGGCTGATATCTTGCAAACCATCATTAACTGAGACATTCATGGCCTGATTAGCATCATCTTGACTAAGGGCTCCGTACTTAACCATTGCCTGCAGTACCAAATTCCGACGTTTTGTAGTGATATCCGTATCACTAGCATATGGATCGTAGTTAGTAGGTGATTGTGGAATACCAGCCAAAAGTGCCAATTGGGCCGTTGACAGCTCTTTGAGTGACTTACCGTAGTAATAATCAGCGGCAGTCTTCATCCCGTAAATTCCATGGCCCATGTAGACCTTATTAATATAGAAATCTAAAATTTGATCCTTCGTGTAATTTTTTTCAACCTGAGTGGCCAAATAAATCTCTTGGGTCTTACGCTTAAGTGTCTGGTCTGCACTGGAAGTACTAAAAACTGACAACTTAACAAGTTGTTGGGTCAAAGTAGAACCACCCTGCATTCCTAACGAAGAGCCGGCCAAATTACTAGCCAAGGCACCACCAACACGAATTGGATCAACACCATGATGCTTATAAAAACGACGATCTTCAATCGAAACAATTGCTTGTTTAAGACCATCAGGGATATCATCCTGACTGGCATATTCACGGTTTTTAGTGGCAGTTGACCAAACGATATTGTCGTCTTTGTCATAAATACGGGTCGCATTTTCAGCTGACAAACTCGATTCTGTAATCTTAGGTGCAGTAATAAGATAGTAACTAAACAAAGCAGTGGCACATAAGACTAAGGCCAACATGATTAGTCCTAACCATCGGAAAAACCGCATCACCGGTCCTCTGGGTTTAGTTCGCTTCTGCGAGGCTGAACTTTCGGACTGAGAACTAGCTTCAGGGGTTGATGGTTGAGCTTGATTATCCTTTGACATAAAAAAAACTCCTAGTAACTAGGTCAAATCTGACAACATTGAATCCAAGGCCTGTAAATAATCAAGACTGGGATTCAAACTAGTAGGTATTTGATAGCTATGTTCAACGATTGCCGCATAGGTAATCGAGCGTGCCTGTGATCTATCCTGCCATTGGGCAATCAACCGGCTAGCCGGATAAATGTAGCTTTCATTGAACTTGGTAAACTTAATAATGATAAAACCAATTCCGCCTTGCGATAGAACATTTGCTAAATGGCGAATCTGATGTTCGTGCAGATTTTTAAGTGGAAATGAGGTTTTATTACTGGTCTCTTTGGCATCAAAATCAATATAACGGCCTTGATAGACACCATTATAATCTGTTGTGGACGGTTTTTGGAAGTAGGCTTCAGTTATTTTAGCAGCAGCACGCATGGGATAGTCTACCCCAACAATCGTCACCGGGGTAGGCTTTTTGTGAATAACGGCCAAATGATTCTCTAGATAGTAGTCATTAGCTTGGTTAATCTCATCTTCAAGCCCCATTCCCCGCCGACTATAAAGCGAAACGCGTTGCGTTTTTTGACTACGGGTAAGCGCATTACTAACCTTTTCCTGCCGATGAGTTCCCTTCGGATAGTTAATCATTCATACTCCAAATTTTGTACTCAAAATGTGATTACTAGTATTCTACCATAATTTTTAAATTGAACCCTTAATTGGCAAAGTAGGTTAATGAATTTTCAATTAAAAAACGGTTAAATCCATGAGTTTAACCGTTTTAACAAATTTAATGAAGACCTAAAGCCATTTTAGCGTATCGGCTCATCCGATCGATACTCCATGCCGGTTCCCAGACAAAGTCCACCATCACTTCTGTCACATTGGGAAGTTCTCGCAAGCTATTTTTCACCATATGCTCTAACTCTCCCATGATTGGACACCCCATTGTTGTCAAAGTCATCTGAACAGTAACAGTTCCTTTATTGAAGTCCAAGCCGTATATTAAACCTAAATTCACAATGTCACACTGTAATTCGGGATCAATGACCTTTTCTAAACAGGCTAACATTTGTTGGTCAAAATTTTCAGTGTTATCCATGTGAATTCTCCTTTAAAAACAATTTATTGTTTAGGATTTTTAAAATACAAGATACCGGCCAATATCAACGCCCCACTAATCATACCAAAACCAGCGCCCATTCTTATTGATGAATTATGCCAATAAATAATTATCAATAGTCCGCCTACAATGAAAATAATAGGGACAATTAAGGCATACTTTAAACCATGTTGACCGCTAGTATACTCCTGCCAGCGCCATTTGAGACCTAAGTGGTAACTTTCATCAAATTTATTTAGTTGGTTTAAGGCAAGCAATAACAAAATAAACATCGGCCACATAAAGAACCCAGCGATCGAGGATGGTCTGGAACCATTTATCATGGAAAATATCAACCAAATTAATATAATGAAATCCATCCCCAACAGGGAACGGCGAATTGGTTTTAGATTCTTAACCACTTCTTTGCGCTGTAGGGCTTCCCGCATCCCAGTATCTTCCTTTAGTAGCGTATCCAAAGAAATCTGATAATAATCACTAAGCTGAACCAGACTAGCCACATCTGGATAGTTTTTTTCATTCTCCCAACTTGAAATTGTCTGCCGGGACACATGGAAGTACTGGGCCACTTCATCTTGGGTTAATCCCTTGTTTGTTCTAGTTATTTTCAATCGATCACCAAACCGCATCGCTTTTCCTCCTTGATATGCTCCTATCTTAGCCAATTTTTTACAAAAAAGTTAGCAATGATTCCTTGCAGGCCTGATTTAAGTGGGTTTGATAGCAAAATTATAGCTTGGCCGACCAAGCGCGGTTAGCGATTAGGAAACTAATTCCCAACCCAGCAGCAACCCACATGCTGACAATTTCTAAGGCGGGACGATGCATTTGATTTAAACGATTTATTCATCGGGCAACTGGTATTCCACCCGTCGCCCCATAAGGATGACCAATAGGCATTTTAAGTAGTAACTCCTTAGCAAATACCGGATAATTCCCGGAAGAAATTACTACTAGAAAATGTAAAATAAATGCTTCGGCATCCCCTAACTAATTGTAAGTGTATGTCTGATTTGGAAATTTCAAAGCCGTTTTTATGGTATTTAGCTACTAATTTTTGAAATTGAAACGCCACAACTTTTTCCTTGTAATTTAATATATACTTTTATTGTAAACCACATATTAATACTTCGGTTACAAAAATTACGCCAAATAAAAGGACAGCAAATCTTGCTGTCTTTTTATCCCATCAAAGCTACTTGCTCCAGAAACCATTGATTAAACTCAGTAGCATCAATATCATAACCAACTTGGGCATTGTAAAAATCGGCTGGATGCCAGCGATGTTGGAAATCCGAAACTGTCGCACCAACCGCCGGACCATCGACCGCCACCTCAATTGCCTGGGCATGGGTTTTAATTTTGTCCGGTGCTAACGCATATAAAATCGTATTAACATCATGCATTGGTTTACCACCCACATGGACATCCCCATAAGCAGTAATCATGCCATACAACATCTTTCCCGCCTCGCCCAACTTTTGCAAGGCATTGGTTGTTTCTGGTGTAATTAGGGCCTTCAAGGTAACATCTAAGCCAATCATCACGATGGGCAAGCCACTTTTAAATACAATTTGAGCTGCATCAGGATCAGTGAAAACATTAAATTCAGCCACCGAACTAACATTTCCTCCGCTAAGCGATCCACCCATCAAGATTAACTCTTTAATATTTTTTAAATCTTCGGGATACTGCTGAATCAAACGGGCAATATTGGTGTAAGCACCAGTAGCAATCAGGGTAATTGGTTCGGCTTGAGCCTGCAATTCATTATGAATCGCGGTTACGGCGTCAACCTCTAATGCTTGACGGCTAGGCTGAGGAAAATCATAGCCAGGCATCCCTGATTCCCCATGAATATAGGAGGCATCCTTAAAATCTCGTTTCAAAGGTCCTTTAGCACCAGCAGCAACGGGAATATCTTTGTTAAAAAATTCTAATAATTTCAAAGCATTATTGGTCGTCTTATCAACACTAACATTACCGGCTACGGTGGTAATTAAGGGAACATCCAAAGCTGGATTATTGACGGCAACCGCCAAAGCGGCTGCATCATCTACACCAGGATCCATATCTAAAATAATTTTCTTTACCATTCTTCACTCCACTTTTTAATCATTAGGTAGTCGCCTACATTGTAGCTGATTTGACTGCGGATTGCTGAAATTTTCTATTAAAAAAAACTAGAAATAATCTAGTGTTTTTTAACATTAATGCTTACGATTACGACCAAAACTAATACCAAATACTGAAGCCGCCATAAGGGATAAAGCCCCTACTATACTTGTATTTTTCACAGCATGTCGACTAGCTCGCGTAGCAGTGGCTGGCACAGTGCCTGCTTGCTTAGAACCGACGTTACTGCTAAATAATGAACTCGAATTATAGTTTGATTCAGTAACAGCCCTACTCATTGGCATTCCAGTCCGATTAGACGTAGAACTAAGAACTAATTGGGCATCGCTAGTGGAATCCGAAGTAGCGCCATTGTGTGTGTCACCTGTAAATTGAGTTGCCGATTTTGAATCTGGTCTAGCTGATTCAGAAGTCGAAGTTAAGGTAGATTCAGTTATTAAAGCACTCCTAGAATCCGATTTAGTCGTGGACGTAGACTCACTGCTTGACTGAAATTCTGATTGAGAAGCACGATCTGACTGTGCTTTAGACTTCGAGGTCAATGCACTAGCAGAATCAGATATTGAAGTCGAATCGCTTTCCGATTTCGACTCTGAGGCTGAGGCCGATGACGACATGCTCTCGAAAGTTGAAATACTTGTTGATTCAGAATCAAATGCAGAAGTCGACGTGGATTTTGAAGTGGAGGTCGACGTAGAATCACTTGCTGACTCAGATTCTAAAGTCGAAGTCGATGTACTTGTTGCCGACTCAGCAGCAGAGATAGAAGATGAGATTGAGCTGCTCATCGATTCAGATGTTGAGGTTGACTGACTATTTTGATCAATATGATACACAACCGTAATATGCGTATCACCCGTTAGCGCAGTAGTCGTTTCTGATGGAATGTTATTTTTATCAGCAACATAGCCATTAATAACCGGTGAAGTAACTGCCTCAAAAATAGCCTTATTAGTCATCCAAGGCGTGTAATCAACCGCCTTGTCAATGTCAACCAAATCAAAAGTTCCCTTCCGACTATATTCAACACTTTGATCAACAGTCGGTGCAACAATCCGACCATCATCATAAATATAATTGATTACCCGATGAACCTGTTTAACTAAGCTATGAATATCCGTACCCTGCGGATATTTAGGCCCATTAGGATTACTCGGATCAACTGGCCGTCCCGGCGTCCCAGGAGTTTGTTGTGTTACCGTCCTGGTTCCATGTTTAAATTCAACAACAAATGTTAGTTTATCAGCCCCAACAATGGGTTCTTTTGGATATTCATCCTTCACGAAGACAAAGCCCCGCTTTTCCAAGGCAGCAATTCGATCAACGGTGCTATATTCAGCGGTGTCGTTGTAGGCGCTAGTCACTTGATCTGAAAGGACAACGACATTATGATCATCAATATCAATATAGTTAACTGTCATATACTCCTCGTTGCCTCAATATTCATATAATAAATAGCCTGAGTTGAAATCATTCGCAAACTGACTATTTCTTACTGTAAGAAAACTGCAAAAGCTGACAATAACATCAAGAACTAACGCTTTCTTACCTTATCCCCCAAAAATCACTAATGAAATTAAGCAATCATTATTTTCCCAGAAGAATAATTAATTTGAGTGTCTTTTAACATAGTGGATTTCTTTATGTCCAAATTGTACATGTTAAGATAGTTTTTTTCCACTAAAAAAGCATTAGACTCAATTGATCTAGTGCTTTTCTGTTATTAATAACTTAATTAATCTTTGTACTTTTTATAACCAAAGAACGCTGAACTGGCTACCATTACTGACAGGCCAACCAAGGCTAATGCCTGACTATTACTACGAGTTTGACTAGCAGTTTGTGGTAATTTAGCCAAATTAGCAGTTACCGTACTGTTACTAACAGCTGTTTTAACCGGCGCTCCAGTTGAATTAAAGGCAACTGTCGAACCGCCATTATTATTGGCAGTTTGCTTATCAGTTGCAACATTAGCTGTCGGTATTATCTCATCCTGAGCTTGGTTAGCAAGCTTTTGAGCTTTTTGTTGCTCATACTGATAAGCCATTACTACATCATGATAACGACTGGCAGCGGCTTGATACTTCCCTTGCGCTTGATTAACTTCTTGTTGAGCAGCTTGGCTTTTTGCTTCCAATTGCTTTAACAAAGTTTGAGCATCAGCCAAGGCTTGAGTAGTTTCAGCAACCTTTTTGGCTGCTGTTTGCTGATCAGCCGGCGCATTTTTATCCTTAGCTAATTTATCTTGGGCCTGCTTCAAGTTATTGGCTAATTCGTTAGCATACTTTTGAGCTGCATTCAAAACCGTGATTTGCTTAACCAAATTGGCTTGTCCATCTGAAACAGCTTGCTTTGCAGTGACTAAGTTCTGTTGCGCAGTGGCTTGAATTCCTTTGGCATTTTTAGCTTGTTCAACTAATTTTGGTAAATTCGTTTCCAACTCTTGAACTTGCTTTTGCCCATGAGCAATCGCATCGTTTAGCTGAGTGATTTCAGCTTGTAGCGTCTTGATGTCTTCCTTACCCTGGCTACCCACCTTGGCTACTTGGTCTTGAGCAGTCTGAAGAGCTGCTTGGCGATTGGCCAAGTCTTTTTTAGCATTATCCAAAATGGTCTGAGCATCAATTAAGGTCTGTGATGGCTTAGTTGTACCGATTGGCACAGTTGCTCCAGCGGCATTAAAGGCTGAATTAGTATCAGCCACTAAGCCACTAAAGTAATGAGAAGCGCCCATTTTATCAAAAGCAACCGCCGAATACGCTTTAGCAGACTTACCATGGACATCTTGCCCATAAACCATTAAGAAGTTTTTAGCATGATCCCAACGACTATCACTATCGTTGTTGATCATAGCCAAAACAGTATTATAAATTTGTTCCTGGGCGGCATCTAAGGTAGTGTGCCCATCAAAACCGGCCTTGTTTCCTTGATCAAAGGATGAACCCCAGTTCTCCGACATCGAATTTAGATGGTTATCAGTATAAGCCTGCTGCAAGACTTTTTTGTTATGATCCGCATGACTCCAGATATCCCAATTATCATTGGAATAGCCATCTGCAACCTGCTTGACACCAGCTAACATGCCGGCAGCATTAACCGCAATTGGTTGTTGACCAGCTTGCTTGAGTAGCTGATTTAGTAAATCGCCATAGTAGTTTTGGAGGGCTTGATTTTGCTCCGTCGTTAGGTTGTTCAAATCAATATTTTGCGCCTGAGCGGCGGTATCGTGAACATACCCAGCTGCTTTAATTTGTTGTGCCCATTGAGTCCATTGACCGTCTGACCAATTAATCATATCGGTAGCTTTAGTGCCAGCTGGTAAAGTAATAGCATAACTTGTTTGCTGATTTAAACTATCGACTTGTTTTTGAGCTGCATCAACTTTAGCTTGCGCCTGATCAACTGCTACTTGCGCTTTTTGTTGATTAGCTAAAGCAGCTTGATGGTCTTGAGAATCCGCCTGTTCCCCTTGCCCAGCTTGGGCTACCTTTAATTGAGATTCTTTAGCAGTTAGACTGGTCTGCTTATCAGCTAAATCTTTTTTAGTAGTATTCAAGGTGGCTTGACCTTGGTCTAATACTGTTTGGGCCTTATTGCTAGCTGCTTTTGCGAAGTCTAAATCAGCTTGGATTTTATCAACTTGTTTTTGTTGCTCATCATGTTGATTTTGAGCCTGTTGTACTGCTCCTTGAGCAACTTGGACATCCTTTTGAGCCTGATTAGTATCAGCTTGAGCTTTTGTTACAGCTTGTTGATTTTTATCTTTATTTTCAGTTGCAGTCTGCGTATTAGCTGTCGCTGTTTTCAAATCAGCTTGGGCTTGCTTTTGATTATTTTGAGCTAACTGAACTTGTTTAGTCTGATCAGTAACCGCTGCCTTAGCTAAATCAGCTGCCTGCTGAGCATTTTGAACCTCTTGCTCAGCCGCTTGTTTATCATTTTGAGCAGTTTGCACATTAGCTGCGGTAGTGGCGCTATTATCTGTTGCTTGGGCTGCTCGATCTAAATCACCTTGATTACTGGTGGTAATATCATCAGCTTGAGCGGTATTAATCCCCAAAGTCACTGCTGCTGTTGTTGCGGCAGTAACGACCAAAGTTTGTTTAGTTAGTTTTTCAGTCATACTATTCCCATTTCTCTACTTCAAATTTATGAACTACTGTAATAGTAGCAAAAATGAGCTATTACAACAATGTACGCATAAGGAAAACTGATTTAATAAAAAATAAACTATAATAAAATTAAAAAACGAGGACTATTATGACGACATTTCTCATTAGGCCAGCTGAACAACAAGACAGTCGAGACCTTTGGCAATTAAATAGTCAACAACTCGGCTATGACTACCCTTTAGATAAAAGCCACAATCGCTTAGCTGAACTATTAGAAGATGCCAGACATCACTTAATCTTGGTGGCAATTGATCCCCAAACGCAACAATTATTAGGATATATCCATGCTGAATACTATGCGACTTTATATACTGAACTAAAATTTAACATTCTGGGGCTAGCGGTAAAGCAAAATCGTCAAGGACAAGGAATTGGGACTGCTTTAATCAACCGTATCATTAAGGAAGGACAAGCCCATGGTGTAACCGCAATTCGTCTTAACTCCGGTAGCGAGCGCACCAGTGCCCACCAATTTTATCAAGCACTTGGTTTTAAATTTGTTAAAACTCAAAAAAGTTTTTTGAAGAACATATAATCAATCAAAAAGGACCCGCCATTTAGCGAGTCCTTATTTTTATCTTAATCAAAAATTGTCTTTTCCCGTTCAAAGAAATAAATTAAGACAATCATGACTACCAACATCAAAATAAAAATAATATTTTGTGCATACCAATTTTGCGTCATACCAAATATTAATCCGTATAACCAAGGTATCAAGCAAGCTATTAAGTAACCACCAGATTGAGCCATCCCCGACAAAGCAGCACTTTCCTGAGGATTTTTTGTCCGAGTAGCATAAGAAGTGATTACATAAATAAACATAATCGAACCTACAGCACCTAAAACACTACTAATGACTAACCATAAAACAAAAGAAATATGGTGATTATTCATCATAGCCAAACCAAGAATCCACAAAACGCAGGCAAAAATCATGGCATTTCGGCGAGTTTTAAAGGAAGAATTTGAAATAAAGTTTGGAATAATCATACCAAAGGGAATCCCAACCATTGACAATAAACCAACCAACAGACCGGATTGAGATCCAGATACGCCTGTGCGTTGAGCAATCACACTCATCCAGGCAATTAAGGAGTAGAAAATGGCAGATTGGAGACCGGCAATAATCAAGAGCATCCAAGCATATTTATTAGTCCAAGGATTAATCGTTACTGGCTTATGCTCATGTGCTTGTGGTTGACTAGGCGCAACGGTGACATTAATTTTAATATTTAACAACCAAGTAACTAGGGACAGCAAAACCACAACGGTTACAAGTAACACCAAACCTTGCCAATTAACCTTATTGGCCACAGGGACAGCTATAATTTGGAAAGCCGAAGTCATAATCATTAATAGGGTACTGTAAATTCCCGTGTAAGGACCAATTTTATCGGGAGCATATTCAAAAATTGCTGCGGGCAAGAGGACGTTAATAAAGGCAATTCCCACCCCAATTAGGGCTGTCCCTAACATTAATGAGGGGGCATTGAAAATCCGCACAAAAGAACCTAGCAAAACCGCCACTAAAGCAAAGGCCAAGGTTTTTTCAATTGAAAATTTATCAGTAATTTTACTAACAAAGGGTGATACCAAGGCAAAGGCTACCAAGGGAATCGAAGTCAAAAGACCCAACTGATCAAGTGGAATATGTAGGCTATTAGCAATATCATTAGCCACGACCGGCAAGGTCGTGAAGGTTGATCGCATAATCGTTCCAAAGAAGATAATGCTAATAATGAAGATCCATTTATTTTTCATTGATTCATCTCTTTCTCTTTTCACTAAAAAATCAAGCATTTTTTATTATAGAGGAATTTTCAAATTAAGTACATGTAGATGTTTAACGAGCACTGACAAAGATTCACTACGATAGCCCCTTAAAATTGGTATTATGTTATTAATACGTAGTAAACGCTAAAAATTTTCACTGGAGGACGACCATTAAATCTTTAAATAAGACACTATCTCATTACCTTGTTTTTCTCGGCGCCTTATTTTTAATTGCAATGAGCATCAATTTCTTCTTTTCGCCCCACAATATTGCAGCTGGAGGGGCGACTGGACTAGCTATCTTAGCTCAGGAACTCTTTGGCTGGCCACTGTTTCTAACAACTTTAGGGGTTAACATCATTATGTTAATCTTGGCAGCTATTTTTCTAGCGCGAGAAACGGTTATGCGAATTCTCTTTGGGAGTTTCATGTTGCCAGTTATGCTGGCCATTATTCCCCAAACAAAGGTTGTTAACGACACTTTATTTGCGGTCATTGTTGGCAGTGCCATTTTTGCTGCTGGGGTCGCCTTGCTTTATAACATTGACGCTTCCAGTGGTGGTACTACCGTTCCCCCATTAATTTTTAAAAAATACTTCAATTTAAAAGCCCCGGTCGGCTTACTGATTATCGATATTTGCGTGTCTTTTGGTAATATTTTCACCGCTGGCCTTGAAGCCTTTGTCTACGCTGTTTTTTCGATTGTGATTACTAGCTTAATTATGAATTACATTGAAAGTGGTTTTAACCGTAAAAAGACCCTCTTCATTAGTAGCAATGTCAGTACTACTGAGTTAAAAGATGCCCTAGGTCATGATCTATCTTATGGTCTAACCGTCATCCCCTCTCGTGGTGGCTTTCAGAATTCTGAACAAGAACTTTTGATGATTGTCGTAGATACTCAGGACTATCCCCGCTTTGTCCGTAAAGTATTAGCGGCCGATCCCGAGGTTTTCATTACAGTTTCCGATACAGCCAGTGTCCACGGTGGTTTCTTCAATCGCCAGCAAATATAAAAAGCATGCCAGATAATTTCTGACATGCTTTTTTATTTAATAAATTACTCCCACTCAACTGTTGCTGGTGGCTTAGCCGTGATGTCATAGACAATACGGTTAACATGGTCAACTTCATTGACAATTCGAGAGGAAATCTTTTGCAAGAGTTCCCACGGCAACCGAGCAAAGTCAGCTGTCATACCATCAACTGACGTAATCGCCCGAATGGCAACCGTGTGATCATAGGTCCGGTAATCACCCATGACACCCACCGAACGCACATTAGTTAGGATAGTGAAGTACTGCCAGACATCCCCTTCCAAACCAGCTTTAGCGATTTCGTCTCGCAAAATCCAATCGGAATCACGAACAATCTTGAGCTTATCTTCGGTAATATCACCCATGATTCGGATACCCAAACCAGGACCTGGGAAAGGCTGACGCCAAACCATTTCATGTGGCATCCCTAATTTTTCACCGAGTTCACGTACTTCATCTTTGAAGAGCGTGTTCAACGGTTCAATCAATTGGAACTGCATGTCTTCTGGCAAACCACCCACATTATGATGGGACTTAATCGTTTGAGCCGTATCAGTTCCTGACTCAATGACATCAGTATACAGCGTTCCTTGTGCTAAGAAATCAATCCCGTTAAGCTTCGTCGCTTCATCGTTGAAGACTTGGATAAATTCATTACCAATAATCTTACGTTTTTGCTCTGGATCCGTCACCCCAGCTAACTTGCCAAGGAAACGATCCTGCGCATCAACCTTGATGATATTTAGGCCAAACTTACCGCCCAACATTTCCATGACTTGTTGGGCTTCATTTTTACGGAGCAAACCATGATCAACAAAAATTGAAGTCAACTGATCGCCAATGGCGCGATGCAACAAAACACCGACCACGGAAGAATCAACCCCACCAGACAAGCCCAATAAGACCTTGCGATCACCGACTTGAGCACGAATGTTAGCAATTTGTTCATCAATAAAGCCATCCATGGTCCAGTTAGCCTGAGCCCCGGCAATATTAATCACAAAATTCTTTAAAATTTGCTTACCGTATTCAGACAAAGTGGTTTCGGAGTGGAACTGAACCCCATACAAACGGTCAGCATCGTTAGCAATGGCGGCAATTGGTGTCTTTTGTGAACCAGCAGCCACGACAAAATTATCGGGTAACTGGGTCACATTATCAGAATGACTCATCAAAATAATCTGTTGTTTAGGCGTATCAGCAAACAAAGCACTACTATCGTCACTCAAAGTGATTTCAGTCTGGCCAAATTCACCGTTACCGGGATTCGCTTCAACTTTTCCACCTAAATCTTGAGCCATTAACTGCATCCCATAGCAGACACCCAAAACCGGAATGCCTAACTTAAAAATTTCAGGATCAATGGTGAAGGCATCTTCGTCATAAACTGACTTAGGTCCCCCCGATAAAATAATGGCCTTAGGTTGGTAGGCCTTAACTTCATCCAAAGTCATTTTACTGGACTTTAATTCAGAAAAAACACCCATTTCACGAATTCGGCGGGTAATTAACTGGTTATATTGACTACCATAGTCAAGTACTAAAACCTTATCAAGTGTGTCTTGAACCATGTTTACTCACTTTCTTCTTTTAAATAGTTAGGGGCTTGCTTGGTGATTTCAACATCGTGAGGATGGGATTCACGCAAACCATTATCAGTGATTTGAACAAACTGAGCCGCCTGCTTTAAGGCGGGTACATCCTTGGAACCAGTATATCCCATGCCGGCCCGCAAACCACCATCAATTTGGAAGATAGCATCGGCTGGTGCTTCATCGCCCGCCAAGTAGTCAGTAATCAAAACGGCATCAGCACCACCAGCTAAGGCCTTAACAACATCACCGGAGTAATGCACGCCACTACCGGCTACCACAGCCTTATCCAAATCAGCAGCTACCTCAGCAATGCCCATTGTAACGGTTAAGAAAGGATAATGACTGTTGTTAGGCAACTGAGAATCAACCGAACGACCGGCAATCACGCCGTCCATGCCGGCTTCATATAACTGACGGGCCGCTTTAGGATCTTCAATGACGCCTACCAGCCACAAAACCTCTGGCGCTTGCGCATGTAGGGACTTTATTTCAGTCAACATTTCAGTCGTTAGGGTTTGATTTAGATACAAAACTACAGCATCTACCCCAGCAGCAACTAACGCTTGTAACCTTTGACTAGCATCACTGGCCAACCATAACTCAGCCGCTACTTGTAATTTACCATCATCACCGACCAAGGCCTCAGCCGCTTGGTCAGTAGCAACAACGTATTCCTTAACTGTCTCAATGGCTTTCACCTGCTGGCTAACATCATCGGTAGCGGTAATTACACTCAAACCACCGGCCAAAGCCATTGGCAATACGTAATCATTAGCGCCATCAGCTTGCCCATTTGCCATCAAAGGTGTTTTTAATCCAAATTGATTTAGTTTAGTAGCCAATGAAACCGTATGGGGCAAAACGTTGGAAGCGGCTGGTACCAAAAGGACTTCGTCATAGCCCAATCCTGGCTGATTTTCCTGTGTCATATTTTCTCCTAATTAATGTGATTGTTTCGTTTTAACTAAAAATCTAGGATTTACAGACTAGCCTGGTAGTCATGTTCTATGGTTGTTCGCTTAATATCATTATCTTGGCGAACTTCGGCTAAGTTCTGAGTGCCCATTGCCGCCATACTTTGACGAACGTGGTCAACAATTGGCGTTAAAATTTCAGCCAACGTACCCTTGTAATTCACGCGGGCCTCAATGCCTTCAGGTACCATCTTTTTGGCCTCATTAACTTCACCTTGGAAGTAACGATCCTTGGAACCATTTTCCATGGCTGCAATGGAGCCCATCCCACGATAGAACTTATATTGCTGATCACCATCAGTAAAGACTTCGCCAGGTGTTTCCGCTGTACCAGAAAACATTGAGCCCAACATAACCGCATTGCCACCCATTGCCATTGCCTTCATAACGTCGTCAGCAGTCTTAGCACCACCATCAGCAATAATTACCTTACCACGCTTTTTAGCTTCTTTAGCAGCATCACGAATGGCTGATAATTGTGGCACACCAATCCCGGCTACAATTCGCGTTGTACAGATTGAACCTGGTCCAATACCGACCTTGACTACATCAGCTCCCGCGTCATACAAAGCAGCTGCACCGGCTTGAGTAGCAATGTTACCGGCAATAATATTTAACTCCGGAAAGGCTTGACGCACTTCTTGAACTTTCCGTAATACCCCTTCTGAGTGTCCATGCGCAGAATCTAAAACAATAGCATCAGCACCAGCTTCAGCCATGGCTGCCACCCGTTTAACTGTGTCGTTCGTTACGCCGACTGCTCCAGCGACTAGTAAATGTCCTTGCGCATCAACAGCTGCTTGAGGATAGGTATTGGCATCAAAACTAGCTTGTTTCACCTGACGGATTTGGTCAGCTTGTTGATCAATGGTCATATTTTTATGAATTACACCCAAACCACCAAATTGCGCCAAAGCCTGGGCAAAGGGAGCTTCAGTAACAGTGTCCATAGCTGCTGATAAAAGTGGAATGTTTAATTTCAAGGTTGGCGTCAAACTAGTTGTAATATCAACTGTTTGGGGATCAATTGACCCGCTTGACTGGGGCACAATCGCCATATCCTCAAAGGTCAAACCCATTGGAATAAACTTATTTTTGATGCGAAACGTTGCCATAAATTCTCCTCTTCTGATGGACTATCTTAGTAACTACCGGCAGACGCTATCAAACAAAAAAAGCACTCGTAGGAACACAGATCCGACAAATGCTTTCACCAAAAAAACGATTTACAGCATTTACGGATAGTCACGGCTTTTGGTGCGTGGTAGAGACTGCTGGCCATTTTCCAGCGATATATCTGCAAATAATAATTAAGTTATTGGTAACACTTTACCGACTTTTATTAAAAAAATCAAGTTGCAGTAATCGATTAAACAAACTCAATTACTGCAACTTGATTTTTAAAATTAACGGTCGCTGGCTAGGACACCACCAACCGCATAGTGATCCTTGGGCATTTCCCGTAGAATGATGTGAACTGCCTCACGCTGGGCACCGGTATTTTTAACAATTGCCGCCGTGACATCCTCTACCATCTTGGCTAATTGTTCTTTACTACGACCTTCTAATAATTCAACTTGTACAACTGGCATTATTTTTCTCCTTTTTCGATTCGTTCATTTTCCAACTGCTGCAATTGCTCTTCTAAACTCTTTTCGGCTTGCAACTGAGCATCAATTGTCGTCGGTTTAGGCGACAATGATTTACGCATTTGCAACTGGCGATCAGCATCTAAGAACTCTCCAGCCACGTTAACCGTACTTAAGAAGGTAATGAAAGCCTTTGGATCAACTTGGCGGACCGCCTCTTGCATTTCAAACAGCTCATATCGTGATAAAACCATCATTAAAGTGGTCGAATCTCGTTTAGTGTAAGCCCCTTGAGAAGGCAAGATGGTAATGCCACGGATTAGGTCACGATGTAAGACGTCCACCACCTCACTTCCCTTACTGGTCACGATTAAGGCGGTTAGCTTTTGATAACCAGTATACATGGTATCTACCACTCGTCCAGTGGCATAAATGCCAATTAAAGTGTATAAAGCATTTTGCCAACCAATGAAAGAACCAGCAATCAAGACGATTACAAAGTTAACCGCATTCATGAAGACTCCAATTGATTTACCAGTTCGCTTTTGAATGACCATGGCAATAATATCCAAACCACCGGTGGAAAATCCATAACGCAGAGCCACCCCTACTGAAGCTCCAACCAGCAAGCCCCCAAATAACGAAGCTAATAGTGGCTGAGTGGTAAAAGGATGGGCTGGTACAAAAATCATGGCTAATGATACTGCCACTGAATTGAGGAAACTTAAAATAGTAAACTTGCCACCAATTAACTTCCAACCAATAACACCAATCGGAATGTTAAATAGTAACAAGAACAAACCCGTATCAATGTGTAAGTGAAAGAAAGTACGGGCAAAAATAGACATCAGCTGGGAAACCCCGTTAATTCCAACTGAGAAAATATCATTTGGAATTAAGAAGTAGTTCAATCCCATAACTTGCAAAATAACACTTATCACAAAAAAGAAAATTGTCAGCGCAACTTTACGCCAACTCGTTTTAATTAGATCCACCAATTGCCCGAACCTACCCTTATAAATTTCTAGATAAACTACTGAGTCTATCGTATCATAATCAATCTTTAATTTTAGTTTTTGCTTTTTTGATCGGAATAAATTTCGCAAAACGCGAACCCAAGAGATTATCAGCCAAACCATAATGGGCATACAAGAGAATTAATATCACTGCCCCAACAAGGACACCCACGCCGGTTTCAAGAGCAACATGTAACTTAGTATCGACTACAAAAATGTAGGTTTGCATTATCCAAATCGATAAGTAAGCAACCACCGCCATAACAACTGAAGACCAAAAACTGCGACCCAAATCCTCACTAATACTGGTTAAACCAACTTGATATTTTTTTTGGAGATAAATTAACATCCAGGCCACCGAAATTCCCATACCGATGGTGCTGGCTAACAAAGCCCCCAACCCTTGGAAAGCATATACCAAAGGCAATTGTAGGACAATTTTAACCACTAAACCAAGTCCAAAGGCATACATGACAATTTTAGTGTCGGATAAGGCCTGCAAAACTAATGACAACAGCATAAAGAAACTAAAGACAATCGTCATAATGGTTGAAAATTGTAGGAGATAGATACCGGCCTGGCTAGTTTCATCAATTGTATAAAAAAGCTTATACAAAGGATTAGCCACGGCAAACATCCCCAAAGCACTTGGCAATAGGACCAAGGTTGATAAACGTAATACCTGATCCAATTGACGTTGAATCACACCAGGCTCTTGCCCCTCCTTACTACCAGACAAGAGTGGCAAGGCAGTAGTGGCAATACTAATAGCAAAGGAAATGACAATCATAATCAACTTATTAGGATTGGCACTAAACAGGGCAAAATCAATTTGTAATTGATCACTTGAGTAATCAAAAAAGGTCTTCATAATGTTAAAGAAGGTATACTGATCAACAAACAAGAACAAATTCGTTGCCGAACCGATTACAACAAAGGGCCATGATTCTTTTAAAATATGGCCGACCATTGATAAAATCCTATTTTCACTTCCCTTACTTTTCGGAGCGGGAGGCATAATAGTTGCGCGATATTTAATCCAGCCCCACAAGAGCACGACCATGCTAAAGAGGGCACCAATAAAGGCAGCAAAAGTAGCTTGAACAACAGCACCAACCCAATTATTAGGATCCAAATTCAAAACCACAATAGTCATCACTAACAAATACACAATGCGAGCGATTTGTTCCACAATGTCAGAGATTGCTGAAATGTGCATCAACTGATGCCCTTGAAAGACGCCACGCATCATCGACATTAAAGGAAAAATTAAGACCGCTGGTGCCAGTGAATGTAAAACTGGAATAACATTAGGATTGCCATTGGATAAAAAGGGCGCGCCCACATAAAGCAATAGGCCAAAGACCAGGCCTAAAATAACACCGACCCACAAAGATTGTCGGGTTAAACGCCGAGTTTCAATCCAATCTTTTTTAGCCATCAACTGAGCTAAAACCTTAGAAATCGCTGATGGAAAACCAAAGGTTGCAATTGCTAATAAAATGCCATAAATGGTATATCCTTGTGAGAATAAGGCATTGGAACGATTAGCATTTACTCCCAACATAGCTAACCAGGGCAATATAAAGGCGGCACCTAAGAGACGGGAAATAATATTCCCAACTGATAACCAAATCGAGCCCTTTACCAAAATCTGGTTATCAGTTTGTGCTTGCTTTAACTCTTGGTCGTCGCTAGCAGTACTACCCTTGGACTGAATCGCTGTTTCCAACAAATGATGGTCGCTAATTTTGACTGCCTTTTGTTTTTTCTTACGGCGATGAACTTTCTTAAAAATATTTTTATATTTCATATCGGTTGTATGTTGACCTGTTTCTTGTTCTTCATTAGTTGGTTGAACATATTTTTTGCCAATTTCAAACAAATCGGAATCGAGTTGAGACAGTAATTCTGTCTCAGTCAGTACTCGGCCATTGACATTAACACCTTTCTTCCAAGGACGGCGATTGAATTTTTTTTCTGATGAATCCTTGCGGGTCATGCCACTCTTCCTTTATGATATGTACCCCGTAAAATTACGGGTTAAAAAATTTTTACTTAACAACCATATTAACAAAACGACCTGGAACGGCAATAACCTTAACCATTTCTTTACCAGCGATAAAGTTTTGAACATTATCATCGGCTTGAGCAGCAGCAATCATGGCATCACGGTCAGCATTACGATCCATGCTTGCCTTACCACGAACCTTTCCGTTAACTTGGAAAATAATTTCAATCGTATCATCCACCAAGGCTTCTGGATTGTATTGTGGCCAATCAACATATGAAATTGACTGATTTTCATGGCCCAAGCGTTGCCAAAGTTCTTCGGCCAAATGGGGCGCAAATGGGGCCAACATTTGAACAAAACCGTTCATGTACTGAATTGGTAAACCATCAACCTTATATGCTTCGTTAATAAAGACCATTAACTGGGAAATAGCCGTGTTGAAACGCAAGTTTTCCAAATCCTCTGTGACCTTCTTAACAGTCATGTTGTAGATTTTATCCAACTTACCATCGTTATAAGTCGTTACGTGATCACGTACCCGACCCTCGTCATCAATTAACAAACGCCATACACGATCTAACCAGCGACGAGAACCAGTCACGCCTTCATCAGACCAAGGCTTACTTTGGGTCAAAGGTCCCATGAACATTTCATAAATGCGCAATGTATCGGCACCATATTCGGCCACGATTTCATCGGGGTTCACTACATTCCCCTTCGATTTAGACATCTTTTCATGGTTTTCACCCAAAATCATGCCTTGGTTAACTAACTTATGGAAAGGTTCCTTATCTGGTACAACACCCAAATCGTACAAGAACTTATTCCAAAAACGAGCATATAGTAGGTGCAAAACAGCATGCTCAGCCCCACCAACATACAAATCGATATTGCTCCAGTAGGCCAGCTTCTCTGGGTCAGCTAACATTTGACGGTTCTTAGGATCAATATAGCGCAAGTAATACCATGATGATCCAGCCCACTGTGGCATAGTGTTGGTTTCGCGACGGCCCTTTACACCATCAGCCCGAGTAACATTTAACCAATCGGTCGCATTAGCCAAAGGAGATTCTCCAGTACCAGATGGCTTCATTTGCTCTTGTTTCATTTCTGGCAAACGTAGTGGTAATTCGTCTTCTGGTACCAAAGACTGCGTACCATCTTCCCAATGAATAACTGGAATTGGCTCACCCCAATAACGTTGGCGGGAGAAAATCCAGTCTCGCAAACGGTAATTAACACGCTTGGTACCGGCCTTGTGCTCCGTTAACCAATCAATAATGGTATCAATAGCAGCTTGCTTTTCTTGACCATTCAAGAAATCAGAATTAATGTGAAGGCCATCCCCCGTATAGGCCTCCTGAGTCACATCGCCCCCTTCAATCACAGGAACAATTGGTAAGTCAAACTTCGTAGCAAAATCCCAATCACGCTGATCATGAGCGGGAACACCCATAACTGCTCCTGTTCCGTAAGAAGCCAAAACATAATCAGCAATCCAAATTGGTAACTTATCTCCATTAACGGGATTAATTGCATAAGCACCAGTAAAGGCCCCTGACTTTTCCTTATTTAAATCAGTCCGTTCTAGATCGGACTTAGCCGCAATCTTTTCTCGATAAGCTTCTACGACCGCCTTTTGATCAGCGGTTACAATGTGGTCAACCAATTCGTGCTCTGGTGCCAAAACTAAGTAAGATGCTCCGAATAAGGTATCCGGACGAGTTGAGAAAACTTCTACAGTTTGATTGGCATGATCTTGCACATCAAATACCACTGCAGCCCCAATCGAACGGCCAATCCAGTTCCGTTGCTGTTCTTTAATAGCATCAGGCCAATCCAAGTCATCCAAATCATCCAACAAGCGGTCAGCATAAGCCGTGATTTTTAATACCCATTGCCGCATTGGCACGCGGTAAACTGGATAACCACCACGCTCAGTCTTACCATCAATTACTTCTTCATTGGCAACTACGATTCCTCCACCAGGAAAATCTGGTGCCCAATTAACCATGATTTCATCTTCATAAGCTAAGCCTTTTTCATAGAGCTTTTCAAAGATCCATTGGGTCCACTTATAGTAATTGGAATCGGTTGTATTAATTTCACGTGACCAATCGTAAGAAAAGCCTAACGATTTAATTTGTTTTTTAAAAACCTGAATATTTTCATTAGTGAAGGTGGCCGGATTGTTACCAGTTTTAATCGCGTACTGTTCGGCTGGTAAACCAAAGGCATCCCAACCCATTGGATGCAAAACATTAAATCCTTGAGCCCGCTTATAACGGCTAACAATATCAGTTGCAGTATAACCTTCCGGATGCCCAACGTGAAGCCCCTGACCAGAAGGATAAGGGAACATATCTAGGGCATAATACTTAGGCTTATCAGACTTGTCTTGTGCTTGAAAAGTTTTATGCTGATCCCAATATTCCTGCCATTTTTTTTCAATTTGCTGATGATTAAAATCCATTCTCTGCCATCCTCCTTATAATTGTACCTTTAATAAAAAACCTGTGATAAACCCACTGGGTCTATCACAGGGCGAATGAATCGCGGTACCACCTATGTTTACGTACATTACTACGTCTTAATCACCTTAACGCGGTGGAAACGTCATTAGCTACTGCCTTAGGTTCACCAATAATGGCATTCAACCGAGTTCACCAAGCGACTTGATAGGCTTTCATCGCCGCCTATTTGCTGTTGACCATTGCTAAGCTACTAGTGTTGAAATGTGCCCCTATTATAACATAAAGCGCCTTAAATCCGATATAATCTAAGAAGGAATACTAGCTAAAATAAAGAGGAAATCATGATTTTAAATAGCAATACTTTTTGTCATCAAATGATTGAAGATCAAGTTCAAGTCGGTGATTTAGTCATCGATGCTACGACCGGCAATGGCAATAACACCCGCTTTCTGGCTAGTCGGGTCGGTTCAGAGGGAATTGTCTTTAGTTATCATCAATCCCAGCAAGCTGCCAATGACACCGCAGCTTCCCTACTACTAACTGGACTTAATGAACGGGTTATTGTTTACAACAACTCATTTGCTAATCAAATTCAGACTTCCGAACATTTTAAAAAACAACGAGCTAGTTTAGCTATCTTTGATTACTCCAGTGATGCCGATAATCATGATCAGCTCGAACTTAATTATCTTCATGGCATTCAAAGAGCTTTAAACTTGCTAAAACATCAAGGACTCCTATTAGCTAAATTCAATACCATTCCTAACGACTGGGAGGCGTTTATAGATAGCCTTTTTGTTGAAGATTATCAACAAGCCCGTTACCAAACCAACGGTATCACCACTTTTTTGATTGAGCGAATTTAAGTTGATTTAAACTACCATGATATAATTAATATCAATAATAAAGGAGATTTGACATGGCCAAAATTGTAAACCGTGAAGAACGAATGAGTAGCCCAATTGATGATTTAATTCAATTACCAGATCAAGCCCCAGCGGATACAAAATCCACCCGGGATGCTGCTTTGGGCAATAAAAAATCTAAATAACTCTACTGAAAAAAGCGACCGTTTGGCCGCTTTTTGTTTTATTTTCACACAAAGAAAAAAGCATTCCAGCAGAATGCTTTTTTAAAGGATATTAACCTTCGATTTCAGTAACAGTTCCGGCACCAACAGTGTGGCCACCTTCACGAACAGTAAACTTCAATCCCTTTTCAATGGCAACAGGTGCAATCAATTCAACATCGAAAGTCACTTGGTCACCAGGCATAACCATTTCTACGCCTTCAGGCAATTCCACAACACCAGTAACATCAGTTGTGTGGAAGTAGAACTGTGGACGGTAGTTAGTGAAGAATGGAGTATGACGTCCACCTTCTTCCTTAGTCAAAACATAAACTTCGGCCTTGAACTTCTTGTGAGTCTTAATTGAGCCAGGAGCAGCCAAAACTTGACCACGCTCAACTTCATTACGATCAACACCACGAAGCAAAGCACCGATGTTATCACCAGCTTGAGCCTCTTCCAAAGTCTTACGGAACATTTCGATTCCAGTAACAGTAGTCTTTGTAACTTCAGGCTTCAAACCAACGATTTCAACTTCAGTACCAGTAGTCAAAACACCACGGTCAACACGACCAGATGCAACAGTACCACGACCAGTAATAGTGAAGACATCTTCGACAGGCATCAAGAATGGCTTGTCATCTTCACGGGCTGGAGTTGGGATGTATTCATCGACAGCATCCATCAATTCCATGATAACCTTTTCTTGCTCTGGATCACCTTCAAGAGCCTTCAAAGCTGAACCCTTAATAACAGGGATATCATCGCCTGGGAAATCATATTCAGACAACAATTCACGAACTTCCATTTCAACCAAGTCAACCAATTCTTCATCGTCAACAAGATCAGTCTTGTTCAAGAAGACTACCAAGTGTTCAACACCAACCTGGCGAGCCAACAAGATGTGCTCACGAGTCTGTGGCATAGGACCATCAGTTGCGGCAACAACAAGGATAGCACCGTCCATTTGAGCGGCACCAGTGATCATGTTTTTAACGTAATCCGCGTGACCAGGGGCATCGATGTGGGCGTAATGACGCTTTTCAGTCTCATACTCGATGTGAGAAGTGTTGATAGTGATTCCACGTTCCTTTTCTTCAGGAGCGTTATCGATTTCGGCGAAGTCAGTGGCAACACCACCGTCTTTTTCAGCCAATACCTTTGAGATAGCGGCAGTCAAAGTAGTCTTTCCGTGATCGACGTGTCCAATAGTACCAATGTTAACGTGGGGCTTGTTACGAACGTAAGTTTCCTTAGCCAATTTAGTTTCCTCCAATTTTTATTTTTTCAGTAAACTGAAAAAATCGTATAACTATATTTTACAACGCAAGCTGCTTAAACACAAGCTATCTTTACGTTTTTATGGCATCTGAGCCGAGCTTTATTATACTAAGTTCCCCTTCAATTGTAAATAAATATATTCTCCACAATTGATTAAGAGGAAAGCTGATCTAATAATTGATTAACTTTTTGATGAATTTGTGCTTGAGAAGCGGATTCTAATCTACTTTGCAGCTGTTGATAACGCTGAATGTCAGCTTGAGCCCAAGCCTTTGAATCAGTGATGCTTCCTGTTATTTTTGGAAACAGCATCGAAACTTCTAATCGAACTTGTTCTAATAACGTCTGAAAGGCAATCGGATCTTGATTGGCCATTTGGTCATGCAGTTCAGCCTTAACTGCTTGATAGGGTTGACTATCCAACGGTAAATCCACTTGACCTAGATCAATTTCATACTTTTCATCATCAATCCAATAGTAGCTAACTGTTTCTTCAAACCCTAATTTTTTTAAATCGACCAAGAGGCTCGCACGCATGACTGGTGAACAAAAAGGATCCAAGAGTAAGTAACGGGCACCAGCTTGGAATAACTTGACCGGTAATTGGTAAGCCTCTTGGTACCGTTGTTCTTGACTAATCAAATCATAGTCACTGAGATGATAAAAATGCCGCGCTACTGTTTGAAAAGTTGTACCCATTGTTTGTTGCGCTTCATCTTCGGCTAGTCGAATATCACTTACTAGCTTCTGCCGCTGATTTTCATCAGTAACTAACAAGGCTAGTTGCTGGGCATAGACAAACTCTTGATTTTTCACTGCCAAACTGATGAATAATTTTTGTAAATCACTATCAGTTAGATAGTCATCTAAATATTCAGTAGCGATATCAAAAGCTAGCCGATACTGTTCATTCATGAAGAGCGCCATGACTAAACGATAGTTAACTTCAAAAGTATTTAAACTTTCGTACAATTCAGACCAAATCAAAGCTGCTTTAGACCAATCTTCCTGACGATTAGCTGCTAGTCCTTGATCCCAGAGCGATTTAAGCTGATCAGGTAAGTTTTCTGTCACACTATCTCCTTAATAATTACTGTGGAGCAGTTTCTTTATTTTCTTGGTGATCCTTTTTAAGAGCTACTTTTTTAGGATTATTATTCTTCTTGTTGGAATGAGCGTTCTTTTTATTATTAGTATTAGCCTTATGCTTAGGTCGGCGGTTCTGGTTAACTTCCATTACCACTGGCATAATCATTGGGCGACGACGAGTTTCATTGAAAAGGTAACGTGATAATCCTTCCCGTACACTTCCCTTTAATTCGTTCCAGTCAAAATCCTTGACATTAGCCAAATAATCCTCAATTCGCTCCACGGTAATGTTAGAAGCTTCCTTCATCAGATCGCGATTAGCCTTAACAAAGACAAAACCTCGTGAAGTTAATTTAGGCTTAGAAACAACCTTACGCTTTTTTCGGTCAATAGTGACAACTGAAACAAAAACACCATCTTCTGACAGGATGCGCCGATCTCGCAAAACCAAATTACCAATATCGCTAACACCAGAACCGTCAATCATAGTATCGCCAACAGTAAAGGAACCTTCTAGTACAAATTGACCATTATCCCATTGATACTGATCACCCTTTTGAGCCATTAAAATATGATCAGTCTGAATCTTAACCCCTTCAGCTGCTTGTTGTGCAGTTACCATCACCCGGTATTCACCTTGAACTGGAATGAAATACTGTGGACGAATGAAATTCAACATTAACTGCAAATCATCGTAGGAGGCATGTCCACTCGAACGCAAATCCGAGCTAATTAATTTAACATCAGCTCCCCGTTGGAACAACATATTACGCGTATGAGCAACGTAGGATTCCATGGCAAAAGCCGGGGTCGTTGTAATGAAAACAAAATCACCATCGCCAATGTTAATATGACGGTCTTCCCCACTAGCCATTCGATTAAGATGCTTAATTGGTTCGCCCATCCGGCCAGTTTCCAAAATAACGGTCTGTTCAGCCGGTACCTTACTCATATTTTTAATATTAGTAAAAAGTTGATTTTGAGGAATGGGCAAATGTAACTTACCCAATTCCAAGGCCGTTTTAACAATGCTTTCAATATCATTGCCAGATAGAATTAAACGGCGCTTAGTGGCCGCTGTAGCATCAATTACCTGCTGAATCCGTTGAATATTAGAAGCTACAGCTGCGACGATAATCCGCTTGCCCTTGTTTTCCACAAAGGTATCGTGCACGTATTGATGAATTTCACGTTCACTAGCAGTAGGCCCACTATCTTCAGTACCAGCAGCATCACCTAACAGAGCCAAAACAGGCTTAGAACCAATTTCGACTAGACGACGATAGTCAGTTTGATAGGCTGGTTCAGCAGTTTGGTCAAACTTAAAGTCACCGGTATAGACAACCTGACCATACTCAGTTTCCAAGACAATCCCCATTGATTCAGGAATTGAATGCGTCGTGTTAAAGAAAGAAACCTTAACATCGTTAAAGTCGATTTCAGTTTTGGCATTAACGATGTGGTAATCGTCGTAATCAACTAATTCCTGGGTCTCTTGAATAGCTAACTTAGCCAAAGCCATGGTCATTTCTGAACCAAAAATTGGTACACTAACCTGCTGCAAGAAATATGGTAAAGCACCAATGGCATCGGCATGCCCGTGACTCAAAAAGATTCCCGCAATTTGATCTTGGTGATTTAATAAATACTCAAAATCAGGAATAACGACATCAATTCCTAATTGTTCACTTTCCGGATACTTTAATCCGGCATCTAAAATAAAAATCTTATCATGTACAGTAACTGCATACATGTTCTTACCGTTTTCCCGCACTCCCCCGAAGGGAATAATACTTAAATTGGTCATAATCCATCCTTTATATACTGAAATTTAATATTAATAATTTGACTTGGATGGGCTTCGTCAAGTACGCTAACTGGCCCTTAAATCTTGTCTCGAATTACAATTGATACTATTCTATCATATTTCGGTAGTTGTTGGCAGGTATACAACCTTTGGACACAAAAAAAGCCCCCGAATGGGGACTAAGTAAAATTAACGCTCAACCTTAACAGTTGTTTCTGTTGTAGCAGCAGTGCGCTCTTGAACCAAAACTTGATCCTTAGCAAGTGCAGCCTTAGCTTGATCAGCAATCTTACCAAAAGTTTCGAAATCAGAAACTGCTAAATCGGCCAACATCTTACGGTTTAATTCAACACCAGCAAGAGTCAAACCATGCATCAACTTTGAGTATGACAAACCGTTCATCCGAGCGGCTGCGTTGATACGAGCAATCCATAACTTACGGAAGTTACGCTTGCGGTTCTTACGATCGCGGTAAGCGTATAGGTATGACTTATATACCTGTTGCTTAGCAACCTTATAGTTGATGCGACGTTGTCCACGGTAACCCTTGGCCAACTTAATAAACTTTTTACGACGTGCGCGTGAAACTGTACCACCCTTAACTCGCATGGGTATTCCTCCTAGAAATTTTAAATTCGATTAACCCTAAAATTAGAGTGTACTCAACAACTTAGCGTAAGTCTTTACGGTTGTCTTATTCATCATCCGCGTACCACGCAATTGGCGACGTTGCTTCTTTGTCTTACCATGGAAACGGTGAGATGTGTAGGCTGAAGCGGACTTAAATCCACCATTAGCAGTCTTCTTAAAGCGCTTTGCAGAAGCGCGGTGTGTCTTCATCTTTGGCATGTGGACCAATCTCCTATCGTTTTGTGCTAGCTCGAGCAGTGCTCAAATTAGTTACTAGTATCACTTAGCCTTCCGAGGGGCCAAAACCAAAAACATTTGGCGACCATCCATCTTGGCACGTTGCTCAACCTTGGCAATGTCGTCTAATTCTTCGGCCATTCGTTCAAGAACTTCCCGTCCAATATCTTGGTGGGTAATCATCCGACCACGAAAACGCAAATTAAGCTTAACTTTATTCCCCTTTTCAAGGAACTTAATTGCTGCTTTTTTACGTGTCTCAAAATCACCAGAATCAATTACGGGTGACATACGGACTTCTTTGACTTGAACAATCTTTTGGTTCTTACGTTGTTCTTTTTGTCGCTTTTGCGACTCAAACTTGGCCTTACCCCAGTCCATAATCTTAGCAACTGGTGGATTACCATTAGCCTGAACCAAAACCAAATCTTGCCCTTGGTCGTCAGCAATCTTTTGAGCATCGCGAGTGGACATTTCCTCTTGCTTACCATCATTGATGAGTAAAACACGGGGTGCCCGAATGTTGTCGTTGACTAAATCAACTTGTCTTGGTTGACGTGCTATAGCCAGATACCTCCAAAATAATTTTTGTGAACAAAGAAAAAGTAGATGAAACTAATGTTCCACCCACTCCACATTGGCATACCTTTCGGTATAACTTGTATCTGCCAAGCAACGTACTTATCACTTGGCGAGAAGCGGGTGCTTCTACTTGTTCAACGGGTTTAATAGTACTACAAATCAGTCTAACTTGTCAAGCGTTAAGTTTGTCAGGAGTTGTCCGCCATAATGATAGACAATTAACAGAGCAAGTTGTACTCCGGCAAACAAAACCACAAAGGTCAGCATATGTGAGCCCAATGAATTCTGTACGCTTTGCCAAACAAAATCAGCCCTAGTAAAGACATCCCAGGAGTTGAGTCGTAGAAACCGTCCTAAATAAATACCTAAAGCCGATATTAGCGAAAAGGCCATCATAAATAATAACTTCAAAAAGTCTTTGTTGGGATCAAAGAACCGCCGAATAATAACCTCTAGACTCAAAACTCCCAAAGTTACCCCAATAAAAATTCCAGCTGCTAGTACCGAATAATTAAAGTACTGATAACGCACATCAATGGCGGTACTAATGTATTGCAAATGGATAAAGTCCGTAATCATGTACATGGTATTAGGGAAAAACAGTAGCCATAAAATTCCCGTTGGAATACTAAAAATCGGTTTTGAATGAGCTGTTATTAGAGCAAAATCAAGTGGCAAGAGGGCCAAAAAGACATTCCAAATTAGAAATGTAAAATGAGTCGGTGTAAAGAAAACAAATAACATAAATAGGAAAACAACTAAGTGGATAATGACAATATTTTTAACGTTATGACCCATACAGCACTCTCTCAATCTAATTAGCTTGCTACTGACAAGCATTCATTCCTAATTTTAACATCTATTTATCCTTAGGCAACTGTAACACCCAATTTTCATCAAAGAAACGTTTGTAAGCTGCATAACTGGCATACACACTAGACAGAGCCGTGGAAGACAAAATCATAAAGGTCACCATGATTTGGTATTTAATGGCCAGAACAGGTTCAACCCCAGCCATAATTAATCCCGACATCATCCCTGGTAGGGAAACTAGGCCAAGGGTTTTAATGGAGTCAATGGTTGGTTGCATCCCAAATTTAATGGCCTGTTTGATGATGTCCCCACTAGCTTCTTTAGGGTTAGCTCCTAAGGCCAAGCGTTCAAAAACCTGATTTTTTTGATCGGTATACATTTGTCCCAAACTACGGTAAACCAAACCAACAGCAATCATAGCGTTATTCATCACCATTCCTGTAACCGGTACTAGTTGCCAAGGAACCGGTTTAATTGCTCCTGTCAACACTAGCAATAACATGGTCGTGCCACCACCAAGTAACAAGGCAATAAAAGAAATTCGAAGAGAATGTGAAATTCCCCGAGCTCTTTTTTCACCATTATATGAAGCATTAAATAAAATAAAAGCCATCATGGTAATCGTCAAAACCAGATTATTCACATGAAAAACAAAACGCAGTAGATACCCTACCACGATTAATTGCACAATGGCTCGAGCGACGCTAATTAAAGTTTCTTTTTCTAGTCCTAATTTTTGCTGGTAAGAGATTACTAAGGAAATCACCACCATCACAAAAGCTAGTCCCAATGAAAGATTGGAAATTTCAACAGTCTTATTAATCATCTAAATTCCCTCCAATCACCTGCAAAGTTTTTTTAGCATTTTGAATTTCTTGTTGGTCATGCGTCACACTTAAAATTGCAAAATGATGTTTGCTTTGTTCTTCATTAATAAAATGCCAAACAACTTGTTTAGTTGTTGCATCTAAACCGGTGGTAATTTCGTCTAACAAGAGGATCTTGGGCGGAAAAATCAAATTACGTAAAACCGCTACTCGCTGACGTTGTCCACCCGACAAATCAGCAACTTGCTTATCTAAAAAAGTTAAATCTAAATCAACCGCTGCTAGCATCGTCTTTTGTAAGTCCTCATCAATGGACTTTTGCCGAACATTAAAAGGTAAATCTAAATTATCTCGCACGGTTTGACCAAATAAATTGGCACTTTGGACAGCATAAGAGACCAACTGCCGATAACGACCAATGGGGTAGCTGGTGGCTGGTTTGTCTAGTAAATTGATTTCACCACTAACATGATTTTCTAAACGAGCTAGGGCTTTAAGGAGAGTACTTTTCCCACTCCCAGATGGTCCAAAAATTGTGACCGTCTCATTTTGATCAACAGTCAAATTAATATTACTTAAAATATTGTTGACCGATAAATTTTGGACAGTTAATAACATATATTCCTCCGTCGTTCTAATTCTCAATAAATCATATTTTATCAAATTAAGCTGGTTAATCACTTGATTAATTCTGAAAAATGCGGTTTGCTTTATTTTCTTTGGTTGACAGTGACGGCCTTTTTTTGTAAACTAAAAAAGTTGATAATCTGAAGCGAAAGGAGGTGCCTTCATGGCTACCCCATCAAACAAAAATTCTAAGTCACATAAGCGTAACCGTCGTGGACACATCGGTTTGAACGTTCCAAACATCGTTTTGGACCAAGCAACTGGTGAATACCGCGTTTCTCACCGTGTCTCACCATCAGGTGCATACAACGGTAAGCAAGTTACTGAAAATAAGTAATTCATGACAAATCCCCACTGTTTAAGGTGGGTTTTTTGTTGTAAGAAAAGGAGTTTATCACGCATGGGTCAAAAAAAATCCAAGAATAGCGGCATCCCCAATGAACATTTCTTTCAAAAGCCTTGGTTTTGGATGCTACTCGTTTTAATTGGCTTGATTGTTGCCAGTGTGTTTGCCTTTAATACTTTCCGCCATCAAAAAGCAACCATTACTGCTAACAATGCTGCGCGCTCCAGCTTAGCCAACAAAGATGAAAAACAACAATTAAACGATAATGCCAAATACTTTGGTGAGTTATCGGTTCAAGATTTACAAGCCCAACCACAAAAGTATCTACAACAGCAAGGTAATGAAAACGCCACTCTTTATATTTGGCGGATTGATAGTTCAACTACCCTAGTTCGAGTTGATACCAATGATGGTCAGGTTACGATTTATCAATATGATTCTGATCCCGAAAAGATGATGAAAAATCAGCTTTTCCAAACTTCTAAATAATGAATTGATTAACGGTGCCTAGGCATCGTTTTTTTAATAAGAAAATACTTCCCTTACGGGCTTTAGTATATAATTAATAGCGATTGTAATATCTAGAAAGGAATGCCTATGCCCCTTGATGGTCTCTTTACCCATGCCCTCGTGCATGAACTTCAACCTACTTTAGTTGGAGGACGGATTACTAAGGTTCACCAACCCTATCCCAACGAAATTATTTTAGTCATTCGGCAGAATGGAAAGAATTACCCTCTTTTACTTAGTGCCCATCCAGCCTTTGCTCGGATGCAAATCACCAAAATTCCTTACGAAAATCCTCAAACTGCGCCAGCCTTTGCAATGTTTTTACGACGCAATCTCGAAGGTGCGCGGTTAACTGGAATTGAACAGATTAATAATGATCGAATCGTGAATTTATTAGTTCAAACTTTTGATGAATTGGGCGACCGCCAAACCCTGTCTCTAACCTTAGAAATGATGGGGCGGCACTCCAATTTGTTTTTGATTCGTCAAAAAGACCAACGAATTTTAGAATTAATTAAGCATGTGCCGGTTGATCAAAATCGGGTTCGATCCCTTTTTCCAGGAGCCACTTACCAATTCCCACCTGCTCAAAATAAAATTAATCCCTTTGAACAGGACTTTGCTCAGTTAGCACCGATGATTTTAGACCAAGAACCAAGCCAATGGCCTAAAATCATCATGTCCACCTATGAAGGCGTCAGTCGACAGTCAGCTGACTCCTTAACCTTAGCCATTCAAACTGCTGATGATGCACTGGCTGGTGCTCAAAATTGGCTAGCCCAATTTGATGATTTACGGCCCACTTTACTTCGAGCCCCTGATGGTGAATTAAACTTTGCGCCCTTTGATTGGCCCAGCCCCCTCACTGATCGTCAGACATTTGATTCTCTAGGAGAACTTTTAGATGCTTACTATTTAGGCAAGGCTGAACGGGAACGAGTTAACCAACAAGCCGGCTCCTTGGTACGTTTGGTAAAAAATGAGCTGAAAAAAAATCATAATAAGCTAAAAAAACTCAACCAAACCCTATTAGATAGTCAAAATGCTGACCAATACAAAGTTATGGGCGATTTATTAATTACCTATCCCCATCTAGTCCAAAAAGGAATGCAATCGGTTCAAATTGAAAATTATTACGATAATAATACCTTGTTAACGATTCCTCTTGACCCACGGCTAGATGGTTTAAAAAACGCTGAAAAATATTTCCGTAAGTATCGTAAACTACGGACGGCTAAGGATTTTGTTGACCAGCAAATTATCTTAACTCAAGCTGAGGTGGATTATTTTGACCAAATTACGGCTCAACTAGCAGTTGCCTCTCCTAAAGATGTCGCCGATATCAAGCTCGAACTCATTCATGGTGGCTATCTGCGAACTAAAGGGAAGAACAAACAAAAGCCTAAAGTTTCACAACCCGATCAATTTACTGCCAGTGATGGTACTTTAATTGAAGTGGGTAAAAACAATTTACAAAATGAACGTTTATCCTTAAAAAAAGCCAATCGTTCTTATATTTGGCTCCACGTTCAAAATATCCCCGGTTCACACGTTATTATTCATAGCAATGATCCCAGTGAACAAACTTTACAGGAAGCTGCCGAACTAGCAGCCTACTATAGTAAGGCCCGCGACTCAGCCAATGTGGCGGTCGACTATTTGCCAGCTGGTAAATTACGAAAACCTAACGGCGCTAAACCTGGTTATGTGATTTTTGAAGGGCAGCAAACCATGTATGTCACACCAACAAGCCAAGTAATTAATCAATTAAAAAATAAATAAGTATCCAGTCATTAAGGAAGGAAGTAACCATGCGTAATTTTCTAACAGAATTTAAAGCCTTTATTAATCGGGGCAATATTATTGATTTAGCTATCGGTGTCATTATTGGTGGCGCCTTTACTGGGTTGGTAAAATCAATCACCAGTAATTTAATTAATCCTCTAATTGGTCTGTTCACTGGCAAATCATCGAGTTTAAGTAATCTCAAGCTAGTAGTTAATAAAAATTTAGTCTTCACCTATGGTGAATTTTTAAATGATTTAATTAATTTTTTGATTACCGCCCTAGTGGTCTTTATCTTAGTTAAATTCATCAGTCGTTTTTTGGTTAAGCCTGAACCTAAAAAAACGCAACCAGATCCACAATTGGAAGTTTTGCAAGAAATTAAAACCCTACTAGAAAAAAATAACTAAAAAAGAATTCCTACTAAGTAGGAATTCTTTTTTGTTAGCGCTTGGCCAAAGCAGCATCAATTTGATTCAAAATAATCTTTTGATTTTCAGCTTTTTCTAAATCGTATTTTTGCAAATCAACTTTAATTTTAGGTGAAACATCGTAGTCTTCAAACCATTGTTGATAAGCCTGCCACATCTTAAAGTAGTAATCCTTTAAGGCTTCATTATTATCAAATTGCTCATAATCCCGACCACGCTTCTTGATTCGGTACAAAATGGTTTCAAAATCGGTCTGCGCATATACCAGTAAATCAGGAGCTTTTTTTGGTAACTGCTTTAATTCATCCATCATGTGCCCCATCAGATCATGATAAACGGCCATTTCCATGTCGGTAATATTACCGTCCTTATGGTTTTCTTCGGTAAAAAGTTCATCCTCATAGATTGAACGATCCAAAACATTATTATCATTAACTAAGGCTTTTTTAATCATATCAAAACGTCGATTCAAAAAGAAGATTTGGAGTAAAAAGCCGTACTGCTTAGGATCAGAATAATAAAGTGGCAAAACTGGATTGTCCCCTACCGGTTCGTAGAATGCCTGACTGCCTAGATGGTCAGCAATCAAACCCGTTAATGTTGTTTTCCCAACCCCAATCATCCCTGCTGTAATAATCACCATGTATTCCTCCTTTTTTGACATTATGCAATTTGTTGCTTAAGACTTTACTAATAATTTTAACGCCAAAGCAATATAATCTTGCGTACTGGTTAAATTTGCTGCTAATAACTGCCTTTTAATACGACTAATATCTCGACTACTATAGCCCAAAGTTAGTAAAGCTTCTAGGGCATCTTCCAAAGCCCCAGTTGCAGCTAGTCGGCCAGCTGGTTGAACATCTAAGGTTTGATTTTCAGCAATTAAGTCGTCCAATTTACCCTTCAAATCTAAAATAATTTGTTGCGCAGTTTTTTTACCGATTCCGGGAAACTGCACCAAATAATCGACATTATCCTGGGCGACGGCACTGGCTAGACCAGTTACCGCCCCACCGGCAATAATGGCCAAAGCACTTTTAGGACCGATACCTGAGACACCCAAGAGTTTATTGAACAAAATCTTTTCACTCTCTTGACTAAAGCCATACAGACTAATTTCATTCTCACGAACAATTTGTTGGACATAAACACGACTTTGCTGCCCCTCTTCAAAATGATAGGGATTGCCGACAAAGAGATAATAACCGATGCCATCTTTGCTTTCAAGAACAATATGACTCGGCCGGACCATACTAATTAGGCCCTGGAGATATTCATACATTTTTTAACCTCATCACTTAGATTATGTAATAGAAAAAGGCAACCTTCGTTGCCATTTACTTAGGGAGTAATATTTGTCTTATGCTTACTGGTATCAAATTGACTCACTAACTTACTTGGGGCTGATTGCCAGCTATCAAAGTCAGTATATTCGGCATTAGTAATAATTCGATAATCGGTATTTGGAAAGAGGCAGGTGATAATTGTCAACTTAGCCTTATTATTCAAGCGAGCATCGACATCCAAAACTGAAACATCATTTTGGTCAACTGTGGTTTGATTTTTAACCGTATAAGTATAAATTCCCTTGGCATTGGCGAGATAAATCTGTTTGCCATTTAACCAATCGCTACCACCCATTTTACCATCTACTAGATAGGGCGCGTCTTGATTAATATGCTGTTGCATGGCTGAAAAACCAGTATATCCATTATCCCAATTATGGGCCGCCAAGGTATAATTTCCCTCCCCCATGGTTGGCACAGGTGTCCCTTTATTAGCCGTGTTAGCACCTAAATCAAGGGCCGCCAAACTATAAGCATTATCATAAACTGGCATCAGGATGCTTAAATTGGGCATGGCTACAAAGCCCTGCTTATTTAAATTAGCACCCTTTTGATCATCTTTCATAACTGCTTGAGCAATTTTATCGCGCTGACTTTTATTAAGGGAATTATTATCACCAGTCGTTGTCAATTGTTTGGAAAATTGCTTGACTGGACTCATGGCTGGCTGATGTTCAATCCAAATACCAGCGCAAACCAAGGCCACGACTAGTAAAAGCAGAGCAATTACCCAGCGTAACCATTTGCTCATAAACTTTTTCATTAATTTACTCTTTTCAATTAGATTCAGACAATTGAGCCACAATTGTTTTTAAGACACCGTCATGATTATTATCAACCAAAGCTTGCGGGTAACCCCTTTCTAATAGTAAAGAATCACTATTAGGCATGGCAATTGGCTGACCAACATAATTTAACATCTCAGCATCATTTAAACCATCACCAAAGGCCATCATGTCTTGCGGATTAATTTTCCAAATTTCAGCTAATTTTGTCAAGGCAGCTCCCTTATTAACTTGACTGTTAACAATATCAACTGAGCCATAACCTGACGTGGTTACGTGGACTTGATTACCTAATAAATGTCGGACATCAGCCATGAAAACATGCTCTTTAACTGGAATTTCAATCGTTATTTTAGCAATAGGTTGCTTAATTTCAGCCACATCATCAATTACTTTTAAATTTTGAAAATAGCCTCGGGCGGTAGTTAAACTATCACCAATTTGAGTCTGATCGGTTAGCATGTAGGATTCACTTTGCCCAGTGAAAACCATCCCCATTCGAATATCATGCCGATAAGTATGTGCCAGTTGGCTAAGTGGTGCAAATACCTGAGGAGGGATTGCGGCTACTGCCTCTAAATGTCCATCCACGATAATCTGAGCGCCATTATTGGCAATTAATTGGTACTGCCCTAGAAAATTTTTAAAGTAACGCGCGACTTTGTCGGGATGATTTCCCGTTGCAATCACGAACTGAATGCCCTGCTCTTTTAATGTTTTTAAAACTTGGGTAAAGAGTGCTTCATCAAAATGCTTATCATCATGTAAAAAAGTTGCATCTAAATCAGTTGCAATTAATTTTATTGCCATTTATATCCACCATTATTATCGATCCAATAACCAGCTAATATGAATTAACGCTTACCACGCTTTTTCTTCAACTTTTTCATTCGACGGGCTGCTTGTTTCATAGCAAAACCTTGAACTTTTTGTCCAAAGTTACCACTTGGCATGCCGCCACCCATCATGGCCCCCATATCCATGCCAGTGCCGCCCATCATTTTCTCCAAACCACCAAAATTACCGTTGGTAGCCTGGTTCATCATCTTACGCATCTGATCAAATTGCTTAATCATTCGGTTGACTTCGACAATCGGCCGCCCTGCTCCAGCAGCTAAACGTCGCCGGCGGGAAGGATTAATCAATTCTGGATCTTCACGTTCAGCAGGAGTCATTGATTGGACAATAGCTTCTAAATGCTTAAACTGCTTTTCATCCAAGTTTAGATTGGCCAAGGCGGGATTATTAGCCATTCCTGGAATCATTTTTAACAAATCTTCCATCGGTCCCATGTTTTGAACCTGTTGTAACTGAGCCACAAAATCATTGAAGTCAAAGGTATTTTGCCGCATCTTTTCTAGTTGAGCAGCTTGTTCCTTTTCATCAACTTCGCGTTGTGTTTTTTCAATCAGGGTTAAGATGTCACCCATCCCCAAAATTCGAGAAGCCATTCGGTCTGGATAAAAGACATCTAAGTCAGTTGGCTTTTCACCCTGACCGACAAACTTAATCGGCTTACCAGTCACATCTCGAATTGATAGGGCAGCTCCACCACGGGTATCCCCGTCGAGCTTGGTCAAAACTACTCCGGTAATATCCAAGGCATCCGCAAAACCTTGAGCAGTTTCAGTGGCATTTTGACCAGTCATGGCATCAACCGTCAGCAAGATTTCATCTGGATTTGCAATGACCTCAATATCCTTTAATTCTTGCATCAGGGTTTGATCAATTTGCAAACGTCCGGCCGTATCGATGAAGACGTAGTCGTTTTTATCTTGGGCTGCTTTAGCTAAACCAGCTTTAACGATTTCACGCGGATCAACATCTGTTCCCATCGAAAAAACTGGGATTTCCAAATCACGGCCTAAAATCTCTAACTGATCAATGGCCGCTGGCCGGTAAACATCGGCAGCAATTAGCAAAGGACGAGCATGATCTTCCCGCTTTAATTTATAAGCTAGTTTAGCAACCGTAGTCGTTTTACCGGCTCCTTGTAATCCAGCCATCATGATAACAGTTGGAATTTTATCAGATTTGTTAAGTGGCACAGCCTCTTCGCCCATTGTTGCTGTTAATTCATCATTAACAATCTTAACAATTTGCTGAGCGGCGTTTAAGCCGGACATGATGTCAGCTCCTTTAGCCTTTTGGCGCACGTTGTTAACAAATTTTTTAACGGTCGTATAGTTAACATCGGCTTCCAACAGGGCCAATCGGATTTCACGCATGGTCGCCTGAAGATCTTCATCGTTAATCCGACCACGACCGGTCAAATTTTTCATTGCCTTGGAAAGGCGTTCAGTTAAATTTTCAAAAGCCATAAACTGTTTATAATTGGACTAACCAATTATTTCCTTTCTAATTAATTTCTTGATTACGTAAGCGTTCTACTAAAAGCGTTAACTGCCGATCCTGTTGATAGTGTTGCTGCACATACTCCGCTAAATCAGCTTCTAGTCCCTGCCGGGATTGGAAATCACAATACAGGTGTAAGGCCTGTTCGTAATGTTCCAACTGCTCCACTGTTCGTTTTAAATTATCAGAAATTGCCTGACGACTAACGTTTTCAGCCTTGGCAATTTCAATAATCGAATAATCACCTTCAAAATAATCTCGGAGGTACTCCGCCTGCTTGGTTGTCAGCAAGGCTCCATAACAATCAAAGAGCGCATTGACTTTCGTCTTTTTGGCTAAATCCATCATTACTCCGTTATCAGATCTTTGAACAGACCATAAATAAATTCCTCTGAGTTAAAGACCCGCAAATCACTGGCTTTTTCACCAAAGCCAATCCACTTAACTGGCAAATGCATCTGACTCCGAATGGCAAAAACAATTCCACCCTTAGCTGTACCATCAACCTTGGTTAAGACAATACCCGTTACATCGGAAGAATCTTTGAACAACTTCGCCTGCTGTAAGGCGTTTTGTCCAGTCGTAGCATCTAGGACTAGCAAAACTTCTTGCGGAGCTGCTGGCAATTCACGTTGAATAATTCGCTTCATCTTTGCTAATTCTTGCATCAAATTAACATTGTTTTGCAAACGACCCGCCGTATCAACCATTAATATATCATAATTTTCATTTTTGGCGCGTTGAAGCGCCTCATAAACAACCGAAGCCGGATCAGCTTTTTCTTTGCCGGCTATAACCGGAACTTGACTACGCTGACCCCATTCCTGCAGCTGCTTGGTAGCACCAGCACGGAAAGTATCCGCAGCAGCTAGTAAGACCGAGCGCCCTTCTTGACGAAAACGGTCGGCCATTTTACCAATCGTTGTCGTTTTTCCAACACCGTTGACTCCAACCATCAAAATCACAGTTGGCTCACCCGCAGGGGCAAAGTGCATCTGGCTATCCTCATTCAAACCATCAGCTTCATATAGATCGACCATCTTTTGAATGATAACCGCCTGAACATCTTCCTTACGCTTAGCGTTTTGGAGCTTAACTTCTTCCCGCAATTCATCACTAATCCGCAAGGCCAAATCAAAACCAACATCAGCGCCGATTAAAGTTTCTTCTAAATCTTCAAAGAAATTTTCATCTACTGAACGAAAATTAGATAAAAAGCGATTAAATCGGTCAGCAAAGCCAGATCGACTCTTCTTCAGACCACGGTCGTAAACGACTTGATCAGCATCTTCTTCTACTAACTCTGAGTTAGCCTGACTCATTGCCTCAGTCGAACTAGATTCTGACTGACTTTGCTCTGCGATTAACCGAGATTCAGATTGCCTACCATCCTCAACTGCTACCTTCGATTCCAATTCCGACTGACTGTGAGCTAAGACTGAACTAGATTCAGACTGGCTATAAGCTTGCGTTGACTGAGATTCAGACTGACTAGCCCGGTCAACAGCTGAATGTTCACTTGCGAAAGGCTGCGCTTGAGCACTTTGACTCTCCTCATTAGCCATTGGGCGTTCAGTCACAATTGGCGTAACCGAACTAGGTTGGCTGGCAGGCGTCTGATTATCCAACGCCTCCTGCCAGATGGCTGCCTCGCTATCAGTAACCAACTCAACTTTTTCACTTAATGGGCGTTGTAACTTACTCTGAGAGGCTGGCTCAGTAGTTGAAGTTGACTGACTCGCACTTGTAGGGGCAACTGACTCCGAACTACTTGTACTGATTGTTTGTGACCGTTCTTGCTCATTTTCAATTTTTTTCTTCTTACGGAAAATATCAAATAGTCCCATAAATTAACCTCTCCTAGACTTATTTTATTGGTGAATCTGGTCTAAATCAACGGCTACCATTTTAGAAACGCCTGCTTCTTGCATGGTCACACCATACAAGATATTGGCATTAGCCATGGTTCCCTTTCGGTGGGTAATCGTTATAAACTGGGTCCTCCCACCAAAATTCTTTAAATAATGGGCAAACCGATCGACGTTGGCTTCATCTAAAGCCGCCTCAGCTTCATCCAGTACCACAAAAGGAACCGGTCGAACTTGTAAAATGGCAAACAGTAAAGAAATTGCTGTGAGGGCTTTTTCGCCACCGGAAAGTAAACTCATATGCTGAAATTTTTTCCCTGGTGGCTGGGCAGTAATATCAATCCCAGTTGTCAACAATTCCTTTGGATCCGTTAAGCTAATTTTGGCTTGCCCCCCGCCAAAAATTTGTTTAAAGACCACTTCAAAATGCTCAGCAACCGTTTCAAAGGTTGCTTTAAAGCGGCTTTCAACCTCATGATCCATCTCACTAATTGTCGCTTTTAAGGTTGCCTGGGCACTTTGTAAATCATCACGTTGCTGGGTCAAAAAATCATATCGTTCTTGGATGCTTTGATATTCGTCAATTGCACCAATGTTGACTGATCCTAATTGATTTAAGGCACTTTTTAACCCATGTAACTGATCCTTGAGTTGTCCCAACGATTGATTTGTTTGATAGACAGTTAAATCTTGGCTAGCTTGAATACCATATTGGCTAAGTAAATCACTAGCTAAACCTTCGCGATATCGTTGCGTTTGTTTTAAGGCTAGATCCATTTGACTAACTTGACTCATCTTTTGATTGAGTTGGTCTTGTTGCTGTCTTAATTGTTCCTCTAAATGCTTAATCTGCTTTAAAAGTTGCGCCCAAGCTTGTTGTTTAATTTGAATTGCTGCTTGAACCTGTTCGAGTTCTTTTTGAATCGCTGCTAACTCAGCTTCAACTTGAAGTGCATTTTGACTGTGATCAACATCCGTTTTAAGTTGCGCCTGGCGTTGTTGTAACACCGTTTGACTTTCCTGAATCTGACTTAGTTCAACCTGTAAACGCTGACTGTCGTTTTGAGCACTTTCTAAGCGCGTTTGAACAGCTACCAATTCATTTTGATACTGATTACGTTGTTGATTAACCCCCTCTAAATCTTGATTTAGTTGGGCTAACTGTTGATTAAGCTTTTCAGTGGCTACTTCCTGATTAGTTTGCTGAGTCTGAGCACTCTGCCAATCAGTTTGACTGACTTGAATTTGCTCTGTTAACTGATTTTGTTGCTCTTTTAAATCAGCTAGTTCTTGTTCCAGCCCATGCACCAGTCGCTGATGTTGTTGGCAGGCGTCTTCCTTACGGCTTAGCTCATAATCAGTCTGATTGACCTGATTTTCCTGCTCTTGTTGTGCTTGTTTAGCGTCGGCTAAGGTCTGTTGGGCCTGAATGCCGGCTTGCTGACAAGCATCTCGTTGAGCAGTTAATTGCTCAAATTTATCCTGCTCATTTTCTAAAGATTGAGTTAATTCCTGGAGTTGAGCCTGCCGGCTTAAGAGCGTATGCCCTTGGCGTTGATTCGCTCCTCCAGTAATAGAACCACCAGCATTGACTAGCTGCCCATCCAGGGAAACAACCCGAAATCGATGCTGTCCCTTTTGCGCAATCTTAGTTGCTGCATCCAGATTTTCAGCTACTACTGTCGTCCCTAGCAAGGATGATTTAATATTGTCCATCCCACTGGGCATAGTCACCAAATCGGCAGCCAAACCCACAAAACCATCGAGCTGACTAACTGCTTGTAAATCACGAATTTGACGACTACGAATAGTATCCAAAGGTAAAATTGTAACCCGTCCCAATCGTTTTTGGGTTAAATAGCGAACAATTTCCTTGGCTGTTCCCGTTGAATCGACCACAATCTGCTGTAAAGCCCCGCCTAAGACAGTCTCAACCGCTAAGGTATAGCGGCTAGGAACTGTCATTAATTCGGCCACAGCACCCTTAATTCCGATAAATTGTTGCCGAACATTAGGGTTCATTAGGTTGCGAACCCCTTGATAAAAGCCAGCATAATCATCCAAGGCTTTCATCGCTTCATAACGACTTTGCTTAGTTTCTAATTGACGCTGAGCCAACCGCCATTGATCAGTTAGGGTTTGATATTTGTTTTGCAGGTCTTGTAAAGTTTGGGTTAATTGCTGAATTTTTTCATCCCAATTTTTCCGAGGCTGTTCTGTCTGACTAGGATGATCAGCTTGATATTGTGCCAGTACCGCTTGAGCCTGGGCTAACTGATCTTTGGCAACTTTAATATCTTTACTTTGCTGGCTAATTTGATGGGCTAGTTGGGTTTGATTTTTAACCTGGTAGTTATAATTATTATGTAAATTAGCTACATTTTGTAGGGTTTGAATATAAGTACGACGATGATTTTCAAGCTGAATTTCTAAATCTTTAAGACGATTAGCACCATAAGTTTGATCAATTTCAGCAATTTTAGCACTGAGGTTCGCTTTTTGATCTTGCCAAACTGACATTTGTTGCTGTAAAGCATTTAAATCAGTTTGCTTACTTTGAAGCGTTTGGCTAAGTTGCTGAGCTTGGCTGGTTAATTGTTGATTTTCTCGCTCCAAGCTGCCTAACTTCTGTTCAGCTAACTGCTGACTAGCAATTAATCGCTCTTTACCTTGCGTACCAGCCACCAGTTTAGTTTGGAGATTATCTCGCTCTTGCTGTAAGTTTAATTGCTCCTGCCGGCTATGTTCCAACTCAGATTGACGATTGGCTAACTGCCCTTTATCCTTGTCTAGGTCTTGATTTTGCTCGCTTAAAGCCACTTGTCGTTGTTGTAATTGATCATTAACCTGCTTTAATTCTAGGCACAATCGCTGCTGATCTAATTTTTCATACTGTTCGCGCTGCTTTAAATACTGGTGGGCAACCGTGGCTTGTTTTTCCAACGGTTCCAACTGATTTTGTACCTCAGTAATAATATCGTAGAGTCGGTCTAAATTCAGTTGGGTTTGGGCTAAATCTTGCTGAGCTTTATGTTTATTTTGTTTATATTTATAAACCCCGGCCACTTCTTCAATAATACCGCGACGATCTTCTGGCTTAGCATTAAAAATACTTTCAACCCGCCCTTGGGAAATGATTGAAAAGCCTTCCCGACCTAAACCAGTATCCATAAATAATTCATGAATATCACGCAGGCGGCAGTCACTCCCATTGAGCTGGTAAACACTTTCCCCTGTACGATATAGGCGACGGGTGATCCGAATTTCAGTGTAATCGGACTTAACGTAGTGATCACTATTATCAAACGTAATCGCCACTTCAGCACGATTTAGGGCCCGGCGTTTTTTAGTTCCCGCAAAAATGACGTCACTCATTTTATTACCACGCAGGTCTTTAGCACTTTGTTCACCCATGACCCAGCGAATAGCTTCAATGATATTGGACTTACCAGATCCATTGGGTCCAACAATACCAGTCATTCCCGGCATAAAATCAATCACAGTTTTATCGGCAAAAGATTTAAATCCACTAATTTCTAGCGTTTTTAACTTCATAGACTACTTCTTATTATCCAATTCCTGAAGGGCCAAACGGGCAGCCGCTTTTTCAGCGTCTTTAATTGATCGACCACTTCCTTGGGCTAACTCCTGACCATCCACGGAAACACTGACTTCAAAACGTTGAATGTGATCCGGTAGTAATTCTTCCTTAAGGGTTACATATTCAATTGCGACAGCGCCTTTAACTTGTAACCGTTCCTGTAAACGACTTTTAAAATCAATAAATTGATCAAAGAAGTTATCATCAATTGCAGCAAATAAAGTCTTTTCTAATAATTGACGTAACACTTGACTACCTTGATCCAAATACAAGGCTCCGATAAAGGCCTCCCAAACATCCTCTAAGAGGCTGTCACGATTACGAGCACCATTCATCTCTTCGCCTTTACCCAAACGAATTCCCTCATCAAGATGAATCAAACGGGCAAAATGAGCAAAAGAGCGCGTTTGAACCATTGTGATTCGCATTTCAGTCAGCTGACCTTCATGCCAATTAGGATAACGCTTAAATAAGTATTCAGTCACGGCCTCTTGCATCACCGCATCCCCCAAAAACTCCAAGCGTTGGTAATCACGACCACGCTCTTGCGGATGTTCATTAAGATAATTCCGCTGGGTAAGAGCCTCTTGCAATAATTCTTGATTCTTAAAAGCAATCTGATAGTTCTTCCACAAAAATTCTTTGAAACTAGCCTGTGACACGTTAAATTCCTTTCAAAACTGATTTACAACCATTATACCAAATATTAAAAGTAGCTTGATCATTATAAAAAAGGACTGATTCTTATCAGTCCTTTTTTGGCTGGGCTTGCTCTTCCACAACCTTGACAATATCTTCTACATAGCGGTCAACTAATTCAACCGTTGGTGCTTCAGCCATTACTCGCAGTAATGATTCCGTTCCCGAAGGACGAACCAAAACTCGGCCGTCCCCAGCCATAGTTTCTTCCACAGCCTTAATCTCAGCCTGAATAGCTGGATTTTCTAACATTTCGGCCTTGTTTTCAACCGGAACGTTAACCAATTTTTGCGGATAAAGGGTCACTTCAGCTGCCAATTCAGACAACTTTTTACCGCTTTCCTTCATCACAAACAGCAGCTGTAAGGCCGTCAAGAGTCCGTCCCCAGTCTTGGCCCAATCTCTAAAAATAATGTGTCCAGATTGTTCCCCACCTAGATTGTAATCATCTGCAATCATTTCTTCCATAACGTAACGATCACCAACCGCAGTTTGTACGCTTTCAATACCATTTTGAGCTAAGGCCTTATAAAAACCAATGTTACTCATCACAGTCGAAACAACCGTACTATGCTTTAGCAAACCCTGTTCATTCAAAAACTTAGCAGTGATAAACATAATTTTATCGCCATCAACAATCTGACCAGTCTCATCAACGGCAATCAAACGATCACCATCACCATCAAAGGCTAAACCAGCATCATAGTCACCTTCAGTGACCATTTGAGCCAGTGCTTGCGGATGGGTAGATCCCACCTGATCATTGATGTTTAAACCGTCCGGTTTGGTCCCCATCGTATTAAAATCAAGATCCAAATCAGCACACAACCGCGGAATCAAGAAACTTGTTGCGCCGTTGGCACCATCCAAAGCTACATGTAAACCACTTAAATTGGTAGGGATGGTCTTTTGCAAAAAGGCTAAATACTTCTGAGCCCCTTCAGGATAATTATTCACTACTCCCAAACCAGTAGCCGTTGGCCGAGGCAACTGATCTTGGCTGGCATCTAGCAACTTTTCGATTTCATATTCTAACTCATCGGATAACTTAAAACCATCGTTACCAAAGAACTTAATGCCATTATCACGAGCTGGGTTATGGGAAGCGGTAATTTGAATCCCAGCATCAGCCTGCAGACTTTCAACCAAGTAAGCTACGGCGGGCGTCGTAATAACACCTAATCGTAAAACATCCACGCCGACGGATAGTAAACCAGAAATAATGGATTCTTCCAACATTTCGCCCGAAATTCGAGTGTCGCGACCAACAATCACGACCGGCTTTTTAGTTGCGTCATCGTTGTGACGAGTTAAAACTGTTCCACCCGTACGACCCAGCCGAAAGGCTAATTCAGGGCTTAAAGTCTGATTAGCAATGCCACGGACACCGTCCGTACCAAAATACTTTAACTTAAAATCTGTCATGAAATTTCTACTCCCAACTGGCAAATTTAAAATTACCAGTTCTCCTTATTTAGGTGTAACTGTCACCTCAACTGTTGATTCACTATAACGATTAATCCCTTGTTGCTTGGGTAAATCGACATGTAAGATTGTTTTTTCAGTAATCTGGCTTAAATCCACCGGCACCTTAATCTGATCAATATTAGACAAGGCATCACTTGCTCCGAAAATTGTGACCGTCTTTGCGCCTAAAGTAATATTGAAGTTATTAGCATCTCCATCGCTAGGATCAGCCACCAAATCAACCTTCTTGCTAGCATCACTATTATTCACCGTTAAATTAATTTCAGCCGTTCGATTACTTAATTGGACTTCTACCGGCGTGCCATTACGATCATAGGCGACTAATTTTACGGTTTGGTTAACATTAGCCTTAGTATCTTTGGCTAATTCAACCTCAGCCGTAACATGGTCAACGGCATCCACGTTTGATTTTGGACCCGATACAGTAACCGTTTTAGGATTAATAACACTATTAACAACTGAATATCCCTGGGCTAGCTTACTCTCGTCATAGTTTATCTTTATTTTACATTTCTCTAAGGTTTTCTTAGCGATCGTAACATTAACCGTCTGCGGGCTAACTGTTGAGGTTAACGCCGAATTAACGCCCTTAACGGCCAATTTCACTGTGTGCTGTCCCACACCCAAATCGCGCAAATCAGCAACGGCCTGAATATCATTATGACTTTGCGTCGTAGTCACTAAAGCCGCTGGTCCATGCACCGCCAAACTTACCGAAGTCGGTGCGCCCACCACAACGTATTCGTCATTATTATATTGCAGATTAAGCGGAACTGTTAGGTTTATTTTTTTCTCAGGCAAAATTGAAGTAAATTCATTGTTACCATTGCGACTAGCCGATTGGGTACTCAATACATATGCAGAGAGCAAAATTGCTAGCAACAACGAGAAAATCAGGTTTAAAATCTTTGAATTCGTCCATTTATTCATTGACCAAACCTCCCCATAAATTTACGATACCAAGGTTGTTTAACCGTTGCCTCCACTCTAATAAACTGCTTTTCAAAGAAGTTCGTATAAGTCTCTGAATTCATATTACGTAACATCTCGCCATTTTGTGTAATGGTAATTTCACCAGTCTCTTCAGAAACCACAATTGTCAAGGCATCCGTGGCTTCAGAAATCCCTACCGCAGCCCGGTGACGGGTTCCCAGTTCCTTTGGAATACGACTACTCTCTGATAGCGGTAAATATGCTGCGGCAACCGCAATTCGGCCATTATTAATAATCACGGCACCATCATGTAATGGTGTATTGGGAATAAAAATATTAACCAGTAATTGTCCACTGACATCAGCATCTAAAGCAATCCCAGTTTTAATATATTCTTCTAAACTTTCCTTGCGATTAATGGTTATTAACGCCCCAATGCGCCGTTTAGACATATATTGCAAGGCCATATCCAAAGATTGAATTAACTCATGAGCCTGCGCATTATCTAAATGCCGTCGCCGAACGGTCATCCGCCGTCCTAAACTTTCCAGTCCCCGTCGAATTTCTTGCTGGAAAATAACTACAAGCGCAATTGGCGCCCAAGTAATTAATTGATCCATCAACCAAGAAACCGTGGTTAAACCGGTATACCAGCTCATGACCTTGATTAAAATGATGGCTCCGATTCCTAACAAAATTTGCAGGGCTCGCGTTCCTTCAACAAAGGTAATCACCTTGTAAAGTAAAAACCAAATGATAAGAATATCTAGCAAATGAACTAGATTATTACCAGTTACATATGACAAAAAATCCATCTTCTACTCCTCATTGCGACCCACCAAGGCCTTTGTTTCTGCATAGTTAATGAATTGGCGTAAGTTAATACTGGTTTGTCGGTTAATCCGTCCCTGTTCGTACAACTGCTGAGTCATATCACGTTCAGCATTTAAAGCCTTCAACTCCAATTCCAAACGCCAACGATCGTCGAGGTCACGTTGGGAAATCGAATCACTGTGTTTAGCCTGCTCAATTTGATAACGATAAACAACAATCAAATTATAAGCTGACTGACGGTAAATTCGCTGACTAACCGTATCTCCCACTTGTTCACTAGCTAAATCAGATAAACATTTTATAGCAGCCTTGGACATTTCCCGAACTACTAAATCACTTTCTTCTCTAACTTTATCACTTGATTGGCCTGACAACCAAATATGAATAGCTACGCGTGCTTTATGTAGCAGTGGCTTCAAACCGCGCTGGGCACGGTAACGATGGTGACTTTCCAAACTATCAGCTACTTGATCCAAATGACGGGCTTGAATTGAATAGGTCATTGGTGAAATTTTTTCAGTAACTAATAGCTGTTGTAAGGCATCTCGTTCAGCTTGAACAGCACTATCTAGTAATTCTTGTTCCTGTTCAGAAATTAAATCATACTGGTTGGAATCATCACCAATTTCTTGACGTAATTGGCGAATCGTTTTTTGGCGTCGGGTAACTAGTTCAAAGATAATCCGCCGATTTTCATCATTTTGTGAATCACGTAGCTGTTGAATGCCAATCCGTACAATCCAAATTCGAGCCTGAACTTCATCTAACTGTTTAGTCTTCTTATCCGTTGGATCATCGTCGCCATCAATTTCTACGTCCATTTCCGGCTGAGTGAAATCATGTCGAGTTTTTTGCTTCGTCACAATTGGCAACATAATCGAAGCCACTAACAAACTTAAAATAACCACCATCGCTGCTAAGAAAATCACCAAATCTCGGCCTGGAAAAACCTGGCCGCTGGCAGTCATAGTTGGAATCGTTAGGACCGCCGCCATGGTAACCGCCCCACGAACCCCGGTTAAACCGGAAATAATCGCAGTACGAAACGAAGGAACTCCCTTATGATGGCGCCAATAATGTCCCCATTGAATACCATAGGCCCATAGGGAACGAAGACTAAAGATAATCAACCACACCATAAAACCATAATAAATCGCCGTAAAGTTATGAATTTGGTTACTTTCAAAAATATTATGGGTAGCAGACGGCAGAATGATCCCCAATAAGACAAAGATCAGACCATTTAGTAAGTAGACCCATACTTCCCAAATATGAACCGACATAATTGAAGCTTCCGGAGATTGGAGCCCTTGATGGCGATCATTAAGCAACTTAGCCACAATTCCAGCAGTCACCACGGCAATCAAGCCCGATGAATGCACCGGCACTTCGGCATCCCAATATACAATAAAGGGAATTAACAAGGTAATCACAGTGTAAAACACAATATCATTTAGGCCAAAACGGGCAATCGAATCACGAACCCACACAATTAGGGCTCCAAGCAAACCGCCAACGATGACACCGGCAATTGTCATCCAGGCAAAGTTAATCAAAGCCTCCCCAATCATAAAACTACCAACTACTGTCGCCTTAACCGCCGTATTAAAACTAACCAAGCCAGTGGCATCATTAACTAAACTCTCCCCAGTAACCACGTGCATGACGTTTTCGGGTAATTTTACTCGTTTAGCAATTGCTTGGACAGCCACTGGATCAGTCGGAGAAATCACCGCAGCCAAGGCCAAAGCGACTGAAATTGGTAACTGAGGTACCACAATATGTATTAAAAAACCACCGACCAGCGTAGTAATCAACACCAGTAAAATGGCATTTCCTAAAATCGGTCCCCGGAGCTCCCAAAGTTCTCTTTTTGGAAAACGCCAAGCATCGTTAAATAGCAAGGGCGCGACAAAAAGCAGCATAAACCAATGACTATCAACTTTAATATCAACTCCCGCTACCAAAGCTAAGGCTAACCCAATTGAAATTTGAAATAGACTAATTGGTATGAAGGGAATGAAGTGCGAGATAATATTTGAAACAGTAACGCCAATCACTAATACAATGATCAGTTCAATAATTCCCATAGTTTAACGTTCTCCCATAATACGGACTTCAGTTTCCAAGTCTAATCCATCTTGGTCTTTAATGGTTGCTTGAACATAATGAATTAAGTCTTCATAATCATTTCCATTGCCCCGGTCGACGTTGACCATAAAGCCCGCATGTTTTTTAGAAACTTCTACGCCACCCCGTCGACTCCCCTGCAAACCGGCATCCATAATTAACTTGCCGGCAAAATGACCGACCGGTCGCTTAAAGACTGACCCATTTGATGGGTAACTAAGGGGTTGTTTACTAGCTCTTCGATAATTATTTTCATCCATTTGAGCCAGAATTAAAGCTGGATCGGCTGGTTTAAGGGCAAAATCAGCGCTAACAATCACGCCCCCATTAGCTTGGAACACCGATTGACGGTAACCAAAAGCTAATTGGTCTTTGGTAAAGGTCACTAACTGCCCATCGGGCATTAAGGCGGTTACTTGCTGCACCACCATGTCGGCCTGTCCGCCGTAAGCACCAGCATTCATAAAGACTGCTCCACCAACACTACCGGGAATTCCAGCGCCCCATTCCAAGCCACTTAAGCGCCATGCTAAGGCTTGATTAGCGGCCCAAATTAAGTCGCAACCAGCTTGAGCGCGAATGGTGTTTGCATCAATTTGCTCAATGGTCTTTAAATTCGACAATAAAATTACTAAACCTTTAAGACCGCCATTACGTACAACAATATTTGAAAGACGACCAAAGGCAAAAATTGGTAATTCTCGCTCCTGTGCCCAATTTAAAAGACTGCGTAGTTCTTCAATCGTCTCTGGCTGAGCTAAAAAATCCGCTGGGCCACCAGCTTGGGTATAAGCATATGGTGCAAGAGGTTCATTTTCTAAAATTTCCATTTTTCCTAAGTACATCGCTTTCAACTCCTGTTGAATATCTCATTACCTCTATAGTACCAAATCAAAAATTTTTAACAGCTAAAATCAACTTGACCGATATTTAAGGGCCATCCCCTTTAAAATTTTACGCAGATAGCGATCACCGGCTGGTCGATAGTTACGATGATCAGGCCGTCGCAAGACCGCACTTAATTCACCCTTTGAAATTTGATCGCCAGCTAGTTCCATTAATTCTTGTAAATCTTCACTAGTATAGTGCAAAGCGATTTTAATCTTTTTGATGGCCACGTTATTAATCATCGCCGGTTCAGTAATATCAAAACTAGGTTTAACTTCCTGTCCCCGAGCATTCTTTTTAATACCACGTTTATAGACCACTAAACCATTTAAAAAGGCTTCTAAATCATGGGTTGTCAGGTGTTGATCAAAGGACGCTTCAGCGTCCTGTTTAGTCATTATTTTATCTAAAGTAGCCCCCGAAATTTCCAGATTCCCTAAACTAAAAATATGACGCAAATCGGTACTACTTAAATTAAGTGCATAACGCAAGCGAATTACAATATCATTATTATTCATTATTTACCTTTCAATTAATTAGAAGGGATGGGTGTCATAAGTTTGCCAAGCTTGATGGGCATCTTGAATCCGTTTAAACATCTTTTCCATGTCACCAAGGCTAAAAGAAATCAAAACTGGCCGACCATGCGGACAGTTATAGGGATTTTCACACTGAGCTAAATGAACTAAGAGTTGCCGGGCCTGAGCATCATTTAAGGCCATATTCGCCTTTATAGCCCGCTTACAACTCATCATGATGGCTGCTTTTTCACGAAATTGAGCCACCGTCAAACTACCTTCCCGTAAAATCCAATCAATCATTTCCCGGACAGTTGCTTCTTCTTGGCCTTTGATAAACCAAGTTGGATGCTCACGTAAAATCAAGCTAGTTGGTCCAAAACTTTCTAACTGCAACCCCACTTCTTGAAGTTGCTGCTGATGATCCATAATTTTTAAAACATCTGCCGTTGAATAATGCAAAACCAATGGGGTCAATAGCTGTTGTTGGTCACGACTAACCTGCCCAATTACCTGACGGAAATGCTCATAATTAACCCGTTCTTGGGCCGCATGTTGGTCAATTAAATACAGGCCCTGAACCGATTGTGCAAATAAGAAAGTACCGTGCATTTGACCGATATAATCCAAGACTGGAAAACCCGTTTCCTTGCTGGTATTAAAATCCAAATCCAACTGTTCATTAGCAGGACTACCACTCTGATAAACTTTAGGTTCTTGGGCTAATTGGTGAGTAGTTGGTTCTGGATTCTCATCAAAAATTGGCTTCCAATCTTCTTCTTGATATTTTTTCGTAAAGACCTGAACGGCTGGTTGAGCTAACTGACTAGCGTGTTCAATCAAAATAGCCGCATTCTCTATAGCCATTTGTGGCTTGATTTCAGTAGTCACTACTGGTTGAACAACTGGGGATAAAGGCTTACTAACAGTTGGACGAGGTTGTGAATCCTTAGGCCCATACAAATTTTCAAAGGCATCTGGGATTAAATTTTCCTCTCCCAAAGTATCTCGGACTGCTTGAACCACTAGCTGCGTCAATTCTCCCTCTTCGGCCAAGCGAATTTCAGATTTTTGCGGATGTACATTAACATCAACCAAAAGCGGATCTAATTCAACATTAATCACACCAACTGGAAAACGGCCGACCATTAGCTTGGAGCCATAGCCCTGCACGACAGCATTGGTAATTGAAAAATTTTTAACAAAACGGTGATTCACCAAAACCGTGAGATAATCACGGGAACTACGAGTTAAATCAGGTCGAGAAACCCACCCATCAATTTTAAAATGCTCACTTTTCCCGCTAATTGAACGCATTTTTTGCGCAACATCACGACCGTAGATATTGGCAATCACCTGCTGCAAATTACCTTTTCCGGCCGATTGGAAAAGTACCTGGCCATTATGAGCTAGATGAAAGGCGATTTTCGGATAGGCGAGGGCTAAATGGTTAATATTTTCGACAATCTTAGCCAGTTCGGTACTCTTGCTTTTGAGGTATTTTAAACGAGCCGGCGTGTTATAAAACAAATCCCGTACCGAAACTGAGGTCCCTAATCGACCATTAGCAGACTGACTACCAATCACTTCGCCCCCTTTAACCTGGTAGGTTAAGCCCTGTTCTTCATCCTGAGACCGGGAAGCTAAGGTGACATCGGCTACGGCAGCAATTGACGGCAAAGCCTCACCCCGAAATCCCAAAGATAAAATTTGAAACAAGTCATGCCGATTGGAAATTTTACTAGTAGCATGCCGCACAAAAGCTAACGGAATATCTTCTTGCTCAATTCCCTGCCCATTGTCAACTACTCGAATTAATTTTTTACCACCATCTTCTACTAAAACATGAATTTGGGTAGCTTTGGCATCAATGGCATTTTCGACCAGCTCTTTCACCACACTGGCTGGCCGTTCAATTACTTCTCCCGCCGCAATTTGGTTGGCAAGTAAATTGGATAACTCATGAATTTTAGCCATTTTCTAACCTCATTTTCTGCAGCTGATTTAAAGTATTGAGTGCTTCTAAAGGTGTTAATTCGTTAATTTTCAATTCATCGAGTTGCTTTAAGACTTGCTGACTGGCGTCTGGCTCTTCTTGAATGTTAAAGAGCGGAATTTCTTCAGCAAGGTGATTAGCAGTTGGCATAACTGGTTTAGAAACTGGCACAGTTTGACTGCCACCCGACTCTAAATCCTTTAAAATAGTTGTCGCATTTTGAATCAGTGGCTGTGGTAAACCAGCTAGGGCCGCCACATGGATTCCATATGAACGGTCGGCCGGTCCTTTTTGAACTTGATGTAAAAAATGTAGTTTACCTTGATCATCAACTTCAGCACCCACATGAACATTTTCAATATCAGCATAACGGTCAGCTAAGACTGTTAATTCATGATAATGCGTTGAAAATAGGGTTTTGGCATGAATATGTTGATCTAAATATTCGATAATTGCCTGAGCTAAGGCCATCCCGTCATAGGTTGCCGTACCACGACCCAACTCATCAAACAAAATTAACGAATGGGCACTGGCTTCTTGCAAAGCTAAATTAGCTTCAGCCATTTCCACCATGAAAGTTGACTGGCCGTTGACCAAATCATCATTAGCCCCGATTCGAGTGAAAATCTGGTCAAAAATAGGCAATTGGGCTTGATCAGCCGGGACAAAACTACCAATTTGAGCCATGACCACAATCAGCGCCAATTCCCGCATATAGGTTGATTTACCAGCCATGTTGGGTCCAGTAATTAATTGAATGTTAGTTTTCTCATCAAAAATCACATCATTAGCCACAAATTCGCCCGGTCCCAAAAGAGCTTCAATTACTGGATGACGGCCCTGGCAAATATTAATTTGGGCATGGTTTTGATAAAATTTCGGCCGGACATAATTTCGCTGTTCAGCCACATCAGCCAGAGCGGCTAAGACATCTAAACGCGCCACCTGCCGGGCCAGCTGTTGGAGCCGTTTAATTTCGGCCTTAACTTGGTCTCGAACCGCAGTAAAGACTTGGTATTCCCGTTCAGTTCGTTTGGCCTGGGCTTCGACAATCAGGCTTTCATGCTCTTTTAATTCAGGAGTCACAAAGCGCTCGGCATTCGTTAAAGTCTGCCGACGTTCATAGCGATCCGGTGCTAGTTTAGAAATATTAGCCTTGGTTACTTCCAAGAAATAGCCAAAATTTTTATTGTAGCCGACTTTTAACGAAGAAATACCCGTGGCCTGTCGCTCACTTTTTTCAAAACTAGCCACCCAGTCCTGATTATCCTTAAGGACCGAACGGTACTGATCGATGGCTGGTTCATAGCCATCCTTAATCAAATCCCCTTCCCGCACACTAATTGGTGGATCGTCAACAATCGCTGCCTCAATTAAATCTGCTAAATCAACTAAACCATCCAGGCTAATACCAGCCTTCTTTAGCAGTGGACTATCCGCACTTTCCAAGGCAGTCTTCATCGCTGGGATTGACCGTAAAGAGCGTTTTAACTGGACTAATTCACGGGCATTCATACTGCCCATGGCCGCTCGAGCGGCCAAACGTTCTAAGTCATAAACCGACTTCAACTGGTCTTGAATGGTACCCCGTACAAAAAATTCTTCGGTAAAAGCAGTTAACAAATCCAAGCGTTCGTTAATCTTATCCACAGTTCGCAAGGGGCGTAAGAGCCACTGCTTGAGTAATCGGCCGCCCATCGCCGTTTTACTTTGGTCAATTAAACCTAATAAAGAACCAGTTTTTTTCTTGGTCCGAGCATTTTCAACTAAATCTAAATTCAAGCGGGTCGCTTGATTAAACCGTAAATAAGCCAAGCGTTCATAAGCTTGCGCAGGCACAATATGCTCTAAATTTCGTCGTTGTGTTTCAAACAGGTACTGGAGTAACAAAGTCGTCACTAAGCGTTGCTCACTGGAATCCAAGGAATTAATTAGATAGCTAATGGTTGCACTGGCTTCGCCTAATTCTTCATGCGAAACCACCATTCCCCGCTGACCCAATTGGTCAGCTAAGCGTAATTGTGTGGTTTGCTCATCATTACGTAAAAGAACAACCTCCTTAGCTTCAATCGAGCTTAATTCATCCAAAGCATCCGCCAAATGAGTCATACTGGTAACTTTCAGTTCCCCAGTTGATAAATCAAGATAGCTTAAAGAAAAACCAGTTGAATTGGGATACAACGCTGCCAGATAATTATTTTCCTTACCGTCTTGGCCTTGGCCATTTAATTTGGTTCCCGGCGTGACTAATTGAACGACATCTCGTTTAACCATTCCCTTAGCGGCCGCTGGATCTTCCATTTGTTCAACAATGGCGACCTTGTAGCCTTGGTCAACTAAAATGTCAATATAATTTTGAGCCGCATGATGAGGGATACCAGCCATTGGAACTGGATTTTTAGAGTTTTTATTACGGGAAGTTAGGGTTAATTCCAGTAACTTAGCACCTAAAATAGCATCATCTTCAAACAACTCAAAAAAGTCCCCAAGCCGATAGAAAACAAAGGCATCGGGGTACTGTTTTTTTATTCGATGGTATTGTTCCATCATTGGTGTATCAGCGTTCTTTGGCATAACAATCCTCTCTTATCTATTAGGATTTTACAAAAGTAACCACGCATTCAACATGTAAGGTCTGGGGGAATTGATCAACCGGCTGGACTGGATTTACAATTTGATAACCTTGTTTAGCTAACTGGGCTGCATCCCGGGCCAAAGTAGCTGGATTACAGCTCACATAAACAATTTTTTTCGGTTGCATACTGACCGAAGCATCAATCAATTCCGGCGTCAACCCCTTACGTGGTGGGTCAACAAAAATCACATCCGGTTGCAAACCAGCTTGCGACCAGGTAAACATCTGCTCGGGCGCATCAGCTGTCACAAAATCAACATTTTGCACATGATTTAACTGGGCATTATATTGGGCATCTTTAATTGCTTCAGGCACGACTTCAACGCCGTAAACCTGCTTGACCTGATCGGCAACCGTTAAGGCAATTGTCCCAATCCCACAGTAGGCATCAATAACAGTATCACTGGGCTTTAACTGGGCCGCCTGAACGGCTAATTGATAAACTGTGGCCGTCGTTTGCGGATTGACTTGATAAAAGGAATTCGGACCGATTACATAGCGCTTACCCAAAAGTTCATCTTCAATGGCTGGCTTACCCCACAAAACATGGTTTTTAGCCCCCATAATGACGTTGGTTGGTGCCCCATTAATATTTTGAATGACACTGGTTAACTGTGGTAATTGGGTCTGTAATTCTTCGACTAGTTGATCAGCTTGAGGTAACTTGGCGGTTCTAGTAACTACTACAACCATCAATTGATGGGAATGGTAACCCCAGCGAGCCATAATATGACGAACAACACCCTTTTTACTTTGTTCATCATAGGCACTAATGCCCAGGGAACGCAAAATATCACGGGTCACTCGAACTGCCTGATCAACGTGAGCATCTTGAATATAAAAGCTATCCGTTGGAATTAAACGATGGGACCCCCGCCGATAAAAACCGGTACTCAATTGACCATTAATCATCTGCACCGGCACCTGGGCTTTATTGCGGTAATGGGTAGGGTCTTCCATCCCAATCGTTGGGGCCACGGTGACGGATAAATGTTGCTTTTTAAAAACCTCCTCTACTTGCCGCGTTTTAAAATCTAATTGAGCTGGATAGGCCAAATTCGCTAAGGGTGCAATTCCAGAGCTCAAGGCTACCTGATCAGTTAGCTCAACTCGCTGAGGAGAATCCTGTAAACGTTGCAAAACGCGACCAAAAGCATAGTTCTTTAAGACCTTAGTAATCTGAATTTTAACTAACTCATCAGGCAAGGCATCTAACACAAAAATTGGGAAATGATCGACTTTGACCACTCCCATCCCCTGATAACTCAAGTCAACGACCTGGGCTTCTATCTCATCATTTTTTTGTACTGGCGCTTTTAACTGAATCAAACGATTTTTTTTTGCCATTATTTTCCTAATTTTCTTTTTGTTCTTGTGCTTCTAATTTTTCAACTTCTTCGACAAATTGCTGCTTGGCGTTTTCCTCGATAGCACGGACAGACATTGCCGAACGATTCGCTACAAAACGAATATGCTGTCTCAAATTTTTAAAACTCATCGGCGCATCACCACCGTATTCACCATCCAAGTTAACTTTTAACTGTTCATCACTTAGCGGTGTAATTTCAACTTTATTCGTCTTTTTATAAATTAAATTCTCATTATCAATGTGGCGCCCACCATTGAGCGTTTGCGCCACTAACTCCATAATTTGGAAAATATTGGCCGTTTTCACAATCAACAAGGTAAATTTACCATCATCAAGCTTAGCATCAGGCACAATTGACTCAAAACCACCGACTGAATTAGTCAAAGCTAGGAAAATCATTGAAATACTACCCGAATATTCACCGCCATCATAACTAACGTGGGCGTTGACATTTTTAACTCGGGCAATCAACTCGGTTCCCTTAATTAGGTAAGCTAAGTAACCATACAGAGACTTCATAATTGAAGGGACAGCATAAGTTACCTCGCTAATCGTCCCTAAAGCCGCAATATTCATAAAATACTTGCTTCCATTTAGATTGTTCACCTTGCCAATGTCCATTTTTATATTTTCATTTTTAAAAATAACCTTAGCAGCTTCCAAGGGCTCGTCTCGGGGAATTTTTAACGCCCGGGCATAATCATTGGTCGTCCCAGCTGGAATAATGGCAATCATCGGGCGCTTCCGTAAAGGAGCCACACCGTTGACCACTTCGTTAATGGTTCCATCGCCACCAGCAGCCACGATTAAATCGAATCCATCCTTAGCGGCTCGTTCCGCCTCTTTAGCGGCACTGAGCGGATCTGGTGTAGTAGCAAAAGCAGAGGTTTCATAGCCAGCCTTTTCATAGACCGCTAAAATATCGAGCATCTCGCGTTTAATTACTTCACGACCAGAGGTTGGATTATAAATAATTCGAGCTCTTTTCATCTTTACCTTGCCATCGCAGCTCTTGGCTGGACCTTTCTTTCATTCTTACTAATATGTACGTGAACCAGCACGGTTCACTTAAATAAAATTAACGTTGCTTTAATTCTTGCATCAAAAGTTGATTCAAGACACCTGGATTAGCTTGACCCTTAGATTTCTTCATTAATTGCCCAATCAAGAAACCAACGGCACGATCTTTACCACCCTTGAAGTCTTCGATTGACTGCGGATTAGCGTCCAAGACCTCGGTTACCCATGGTAACAAGATCGCTGTATCACTGATTTGCACCAAACCATTCTTCTTGGCAAAGGCTTCGGGTTCTTCCCCATCCATAATCGCCTCAAAGACCTTCTTGGCTTGCTTAGTTGAAATCGTACCATCTTCAATCAACTTAACCATACCAGCCAAGTTAGCTGGCGTTAGCTTAGTTTCTTGTAATTCCAGCTGGGTCTTATTCAAATAAGCATTCACATCCCCAATCAGGTAGTTAGCAGCTCGCTTAGGATCTGCGCCTGCTTGAACAGTTTGGTCATAAAAATCAGCCATGGCCAAAGTTTGCGTCAAAACTTCGGCATCATAAGGCTCAATCTCCAAATCATCAACATAGTACTGACGCCGTTGCGCCGCTGACTTAGGCAAATTAGCGGCCACTTCATCAATCCAATCCTGGCTAATTTCAATGGGCGACAAATCAGGTTCAGGGAAGTAACGATAATCATCGGCAACTTCCTTTACTCGCATCGAAATGGTTGACTTAGTCGGTTCATCGTAACGACGGGTTTCCTGAACTAACTTTTCACCAGCACGCAAAGCAGCAGCTTGACGCTTTTCTTCATAAATCAAAGCATTACGCACGTAGTTAAAGGAGTTGACGTTTTTCATTTCAACTCGAGTACCATATTCCTTGGCCCCGTATGGACGAATTGAAATGTTAACATCAGCTCGCATCTGTCCTTCTTGCATCTTGGCTTCTGAAACGCCAGTAAACAAGATAACTTGACGCAACTGTTCCAAATAAGCATAAGCTTCATCTGGTGAGTGCAAATCTGGTTCAGAAACAATTTCCACCAAAGGCGTTCCCTGACGGTTCAAATCGACATAAGAATTTCCATCGTTCCCATGGGTATTTTTACCAGCATCTTCTTCGACGTGCAATTCGTGAATCCGCACGCGCTTAGTTTCACCATTTTCTAGCTTAACATCTAAATAACCGTTAGTTCCCAATGGTGTTTGTGACTGAGTAGTCTGATAAGACTTAGGATTATCAGGATAGAAATAGTTCTTACGATCCCAGCGAATAAACGGTGAAATCTTCGCATTCAAGGCCAGAGCTACGCGCATTCCGTATTCCAAAGCACCCTTGTTAGCAACTGGCAAAACCCCTGGATAGGCCCAGTCAATTACATTGGTGTTAGCATTGGGTGAATCCCCGTAGTGTACCGGTGAGGGTGATAATAGTTTGGAATTGGTTTGCATTTCAACGTGAACTTCAAGTCCAATCGTTGTTTCAAAATTTCCGTTTGCCATTTTTTCCTCCTCAGTACTTTTCTGCGACAGCAGGTCGCTTTTCAAACCAACGGGTTGCATCTTCAAAGGCCTGGGCAGCTTGATAGATTGTAGCTTCATCAAATGGCTTACCAATTAATTGCAAGCCAACGGGCAATCCATCTACAAAACCAGCATTAATTGACAAGCCAGGCAAACCAGCTAGGTTAACTGGGATAGTCAAGGCATCAGCCAAATACATGGCCTTAGGATCATTGATTTCTTCGCCTAAGCCATAGGCTGTTGTTGGGGCGGTTGGGCCAACAATCAAATCATAATCATTAAAGACCTTGTTAAAGTCTTCAACAATCAAAGTCCGAACTTGCGCTGCCTTTTTAAAGAAGGCGTCATAAGCACCGGCTGATAATGAGAAAGTTCCTAGCATAATTCGGCGCTTAACTTCATCACCAAAGCCTTCCGAACGAGTTTTAACGTAAACATCTTCCAGACTCTTAGCATCGGGGGATCGGAAACCATATCGGATACCGTCATAGCGCTGCAAATTTGAAGAAGCTTCAGAAGACATGATAATGTAATAAGCCGCTACCCCGTAACGAGTATGAGGCAAAGAAACTTCATCAACTGTTGCGCCCAGCTCACGGAGTTGCTCAATGGCACTCTTAACTTGTTGAGCTACCTTAGGATCAATTCCTTCTTCAAAGTATTCCTTGGGAACAGCAATCCGCATCCCCTTGATTCCTTGGCCCAATCGAGCCGTGAAATCAGGTACTTCGGATTCAACTGAAGTTGAATCCATCTTATCAAAACCAGCAATGGCATTTAAAACCAAGGCATTATCCTTGACCGTCCGAGTTAGCGGTCCAATTTGATCTAACGATGAAGCCATCGCAAACAAACCAAAACGGGACACTCGACCATAGGTTGGCTTAAACCCAACGATACCATTAAAAGCGGCTGGCTGACGAATTGATCCACCGGTATCTGAACCAAGGGCGTAAGGAATTTGTCCAGCAGCGACTGCAGTTGCTGATCCACCAGAAGAACCACCCGGAACCTTGGTGTGATCCCAAGCGTTAGTTGTTTTTTGGTAAGCTGAATTTTCAGTAGACCCACCCATGGCAAATTCATCCATGTTGAGCTTTCCAACAGAAATGGCACCAGCTGCTTGCAACTTTTGGACTACTGTGGCGTCATAGACCGGTTTAAAGCCAGCCAAAATCTTAGAAGCACCACTTGTTTCTAGACCCTTAGTTGATAAGTTATCTTTTAGTCCCATGGGAATACCAGCCAATGGATTAGAAAAGTCACCCTTTTCATCCAATTCCTGAGCTTGTTGCAAGGCTTCAGGTCCATTAGTACCTAGAAAGGCCTGAACGTCACCATCACTAGCTGCGATGTTATCAAGCGTTGCCTGTGTTAATTCTTGGGCTGTTAGTTCATGATTAAGGAGCTTTTGATGTAAATCACTCAAATCATGATCAAAGTAATTAAATGTCATTAATCATCTTCCCCCTTAATGATGGCTGGAACCTTAATTAGGTCCGCTGCTTCTTCAGGTGAATTCGCCAATAGTTCTTGTTTTTGATGCCAATTATCGGCGACATCTTCACGCAAATGATTCACATTTGGTGTAACCGAATAAGTTGGCTCAACGGCACTCGTGTCGACTTCTGATAGGGTTTCAAAAAGGGTTAAAATATCAGTTAATTGATCAGTGAACTGGTCTAATTTAGCCTCATCAAAAGCCAACTTTGCCAAGCTGGCAACGTGGGCAACATCGTCTCTGGAAATTGTTTCCGCCATATTTACCACTTTCATTTGAACTTGCTTTAAAACAAGCCGAACTACTATCCTTTCTAGTTATTGTTATACCTATCTATTTTAACATAGATTAGTTTTGCCCTAATTTGCTTTTTAAGGAAAAGTCGGTATAATTGAGAGCGTTGTGATAACACAACCGTCCGTTACCTTAGCTTAGCGTCTCACCGTCGTTTCACTCAGCTAGCGGAGACAAATTAGAAAGGTGGATATGATTATGGCCCTTACACAAGAACGTAAGAACGAAATCATTAAGGAATATGCCCGTCAAGAAGGCGATACAGGTTCAGTTGAAGTTCAAGTTGCAGTTTTAACTGCTGACATCAACGAATTAAACGGACACATGGCAGCTCACAAGCATGATTTCCACTCACAACGTGGTTTGATGAAGAAGATCGGTCGCCGTCGTAACTTACTACGTTACCTACGCAACAACGATATTCAACGTTACCGTGAGTTGATCCAACGCCTAGGTTTGCGTCGTTAATCAGTGGATTAACTCAAAACCTCGTATCAAATTTAAGGAGAAAGACATATGCCTATTATTGAATCTTCAATTCAACGTGTGCGCTTAAACCAAAAGCAACACGATCGTAATGAGCCACTACGTAGTGCTTACCGGACGACTATCAAGCGTTTGGAAAAGGCCGCTACTGCTGGCGAAGGTGATTTAGAAAAGCTTTACCGCGAAGCTTCTGCGGCTATTGACCACGCCTACTCAAAGGGCTTGATCAAGAAGAACAAGGCTTCTCGTCAAAAGTCACGTTTGTCAAAGTACGTTAAGTAAGATTTAAAAAACCTGGTAATCAATGATTACCAGGTTTTTTATTTGTCTTTGAATATATAAATCTTACTTAAGGCATAGTTAGAAACGATTACAAAGATGTTTTGAATACCATTCCAAATAAGATCATTCTGATGTAACAAATGCACACCAAACATTAAAATTAACCAACCTAAAATTCCAGTGACAATCCGGGCAAGATAAAATTGCCAAATTTCTTGGATAACCCCCTGCCAATCTTTAATTTGAGAATGAAAGACCCAAATCCGATTAGTAACATAGGCAAAAAGTACAGATAAGAACCAAGAAAGTACATAAGAAACAGTAACTTCCCAGTGAAATATTGCTGAAAAAATTGTATAAGTAACAATACTAACAACGGTAGTGGCTCCGCCGAAAAAGAGATAGAAGATGGCTTCTCGGTATTTTTGGAACAGATCCTTTACTTTATCAATCATGTGAACTCCAAAATCTAAGATGTATTTGTTATTATGCTATCGTATCAAAATTAAAATTTAATAAAAATTATTTATCTTCTAAATCATTAGCATACTCTACCACCGGATTAAATGACTGACCAGCCTTGATACCGCTTTTAAAAACTGCTAAACGTTCTTTACGCTGAGGAACTCTTGAAAAGTATAATTGCAAATATTCGTACAACATTCTCGCCCGAGCCCGATTTTTACGATAAACATCTCGTCGATTGGCATAGTACATCTTATTACGGTAAGAATAAAAGTAGCGTGGTATCCGTGCTGGCACATCATTTAAAATACTACTACCAACATTAGTAGTCATTTTATGAACCACCTTTGCACTAGGTACAAAATATCCTGGCGCTATTCGTCCTGCCCTTTCCGTATATTCAATGTCATCACCCCAGATGAAAAATTCAGTGATAGGCAAGCCAATTTGTTTAACTACTGAGCGTTTTAACAGTAAAGACACGAAAGTAGCATTCTGAAGTTGTACTGGCTCTACCTGATTTTCTGGAATGACTTGTAGGCGATTCATCGGTGCTGGACGATTCATCTTGGCACGATGTCCATCAGTCCAACGTACATCACTGGCCAAAAAACCAAAGTTTTGTTGTTGCTGGGCAAAATTTAACAAAGCTGTTAAAGTGTCGGGATAAGGTACTGTGTCATCGTCCATGAGCCAGACATAATCATCGTCAGTATGCTCCATAAAATGACGTACACCTCGATTAAAGCCACCAGCCCCACCAATATTTTCAGGAAGACGTAGATAATCAATTTGATTTCCTAGTGATTCCAGATAATCCTGCGTGTCCTGCTTACTAGCATTATCCACCACAATGATGTGACTTAATGAAGTTTGTTGATTTTGCAGACTATTAATTACTTCTTTTAACAAGGACAAACGATTATAAGTGACAATTACTGCACTAACCTTAGATTCCATAACATGCTCCAGATTGTAAATATTAATGTTTAATTTTAATTGAATGATTTTTTCTAAACAATTGGTACCATACTAACAGGAACAACCCTACTAATACTGAAATAAAGCTAATCAGTTTGGCAATTTTATAAATTACAGGGCTTTTAAATTGAATACGAACAGTATTATTTCCCTTTTGCAATGTAGTCATTGTAGAAGCCACATTCGTTTTTGAGTTCAATATATGCTGTTCTCCGCCATTATTTATTGAAATTACATAATGGCCTTTATTATATGTCCAAAATGGCAAGGTTAATTTCCCTGTTTTTTGTTCCAAACTTTTAACCTGATAAACCATCCCATTAGGTATCGGCTGTCTAACTGTATCTTTTCCACTTATAACTTGCTGGTCAATTAAAATATCCCCCTGATTAACATGCCTTTTAACCGTTGTAGTAGCAGTTGGCAGATAATCATCATAAATACTACCCGACATACCAAACCAATTTGCTTGTGAATCTACTCGTTTCGCCCAGCTATAGGCAACACTTTTTCCCTTGGATGCCATCGGTACTGCATGTTGCTGCTGAAAATAAATCACACATGATCCCATTGCCAATAAAATTGGCATCAGCAAGAAAATTAGGTATGTCACTTTCTTTTTATTCCCCAGATATACTTTTAAAAATCTTCCTTGTTCTGAAACAATGACGTAAATTAAAAATAAATTAGCAAATGGAATAAAACGGCTAGGCATTTGTATAACCGATAACGGTGTTTTAGCCAACATAGCCCATGGCATAATATCCGTGGATAATATTAAAAAAAGCAGTCCCAACATGTACATCCACTTGTTTTTAGGCTGTAACTTATTAAAGTTAATCCCTAAAATAACAATTCCTGTTAATACCAATACACCCACGGTAACGCCATTATTTTGTATATGATTACTTAGCGATACTTTAATAATTTCATCAAAGGAAGGGTCGATAATACTTGGTAATCCAAACCCATAAGGTAATTCAGGGTGCATTATATGTGTACCAATCAATTGGTCCACTAGTGGTACCCAAAATCCTAATGTCATTAATATATAAGTAATTCCAGCTAGTAATAATTGACAGAAAATATTTTTTAAATTATTAAAACCATAATTTTTTATGAAATAAACAATCATTAAGAAAAACAAAATACAAACTGTCAAAACAGTAGTCAGAAGATGAGAATACGTTACTAGAGTCAAAGACACGGATAATACTAACCAAGCAAAAGGCGTGTTCCTCTTCGAATTTAACACTATATAGAAACTAGCAAAAACAAGTGGCAGGAATAAAACAGCCATTGCTTCTCCAAGATCAAATCTAGGAATAGCATTGTAAAGCAAATAGGTAGAAAAAATATATGAAACAGCAAAAAGGAACGAGATTTTATCGCTATATTTTAACAATTTCATTGCCATAATACTGGCAGCAAAACCAATTACTGTACGTAAAAACGTTCCCCAAAATAGAGCATGAATAGGATTTTTTATGAGCAACATTGACACTAAAAATGGCCACAAACTACCAGTCGGATAGAAAAAATTAATCCCCTGTCCAGCCGCGCCAAATGTTGTCGTCATAATATAAGTTAAACTATGTTGCCTTAAATTAGTGTAGTTTTCAACTAATCGCATTAAGTGAAATATTCTATCCGAAGCTCCGCCCTGAACATAATTAAGCGATACAGTGATTAGTGTATAACATAATGATAAAAGTAAAATCCATAAAAAAATTTTTAAAAAAGAAGAATTAAATTTCTTAGACATATTTGTTCAAATCCTATTTATGATAATTCAATTAATTTATTAATATTCTAAACAGATTTATCTTTAGTGAGTAAAATAATCTTCAAACATACAAACAACATAGATGTAATACTAATAGCAAATGGTACATAATTTCTTGAACTTTCAGATTCCAATTTCACTATATGATGCCCTCTACTCAAATCTACTTTTAAAAGATTATTAGATAAATTTGTTACTATATTTCCATCAACTGTCACTTTATATTTATAGTTATCATACATTACAGCAGGTAACACAACAGTCTCATCATCAAGAGAATTAACTTTAAAACTTATTGAATTGATATCTTTACTAGTCACAGATGCACGTTTAAATTTAATTTCTGAATTAATTGCTGGTTTATTATCTACTTTATTAATGGGAAGATAATCAGCAAAAGTGGGAATCTTTCCCATTAGTTGATAATAATTAGTGGATGTTAAAGCATGATGATATGTCTGTTCTCCCAAATAACTCTTGTGAAATTGATAAATACCAGCAACGGAAAAAGAAATAATTAAACAATTTAAAATAAGTAAATTACTGATTCTTAATTTCCCTTTATTATGAGCACAATATGAAATAAATCCAATAGCTAAAAATAGAACAATAAAAATTGTAAATCTACTTAAAAATTGGAAATTACTAATAAAAGTACTTACCAGTATTTGCCAAGGTAGCCAATCCATCATTAATAGTAAGATAACATCACTAGCAACAATCCAACCAGCCCACTTTAAATTCCCCTCAAAAAAATACAATATTGTCAGAGTTATCAATAATATGAATGATGGTAGTCCTATTGTCCATGCATCATGTTCTGCCATGCTATTATCAAGGAGGGCCTGAAATGCTGCACTTGGAATCATTCCAGCTATCCCTCTGCCAGGCCCTATTAATTTTGCATTAATAAAGATACTTATAATATTGTATAGGGAGTAGAATCCAACAAGAAAAGAAATAATTGCAGCATACAATAATTGAAGGAGTATTTTAAAATTAAATTTCCTTGTTATTACTTTAATTATTTCAAAAATAATAACAAAGATTGTTGCAAAAACAAGCGATAGAATATGGCTATTAGCCAAAAGTCCCATGCCTATTCCTAAAGTCCAAATACCCATTTTTTTATTCTTATGTATTTGTAGTAGACCCAAAACAACAAGTGGGAAAAAAGCATATCCGAGTGCTTCTCCAATAGCAGTTCTAGAATATAAATCAATAAAATGAAAATTATTAAATTGATAAATTATTGTCCCCGTATATATTAAGAAACGATTAGAAGTAATTTCTGACATCAAAAAATTACTATTGATTATAGTAATTATATTAAGCAGGAAAAATCCTCCAGCAAATGCCATTAATGGATTATTAAAGATAAATCTGGGGATTATAAATAAAATTCCGGTCAACCATGGATACATTCCATTAATGGCCACACCAGCAAAACTATTAACAGATACATAGGAAAAATTAAACAATGAAGGTAATTCTCTAAATTTTAATGCCTGATAAATATTTTCAAATCGACTAAGATGATATAAACCATCAGTTGATAGATTATAAAAATGCCCTTTAAAAACTATAAAAGTTGATAAAAAAGCCAATGACAATATAAAAATAAAATTCAATAAATAATAATAAACCATTTTTTTCTTTATCATTTATACTCCTCTACTATTTAAGTAGTTTTCTACTAAGTATTCTAATTATTTTTTATCTGATATATTACATATAAACGATGCCATAAAAATAGTATTATCAACAGAACTACCACATGAAGTAATATGTACAGTTTCATGGGTATGATACTAACTCGCAAACTATTTTTGAGATCAAATATTAATCTCATACCTGGTATTCTTCTACCATCTTTAAGAACTTGTGGTCCTTGTAAACTACTAATACCAGATTGCTCGAGTAAAAATGTTGATTCAACTGGTGAATTGCCAGTTATCAGATTGACGTAATATTTCCCGCTTGGAATGGCTTGAGGTAAATCTACTCCACCATTCTTAACTGGCAAGATAGTTTGTACACCAGTTTTACTGTTAACCAGTGTAAATACTAAGTCAGTCATTTCCTTAGTAGCAATTTGTCCAAAGAAGACCGAATTAACCTTATCACTTAATACAAATGAATCCGTTTGATATTGCTGATTAGGTTCAATTAATTGCCTTTTTTCTGTTGGTTCAGCATAAGGCAAAAATCCAGACGAATAAACTAACCCATCTTGACGTACACTTTTAGAAAATTGGTTAAACTGACTGACACCATTTATAACTATTAGTACCACAGCCAAAGCACTAGCAGTATGAAGTAACGTTATTTTTGATATAAAGTTTGGTATTGCCAGGCCATCTTTTTTCAAACTAGCAATGCCCATTGCTGATAATAAAATTACAAATGGGAATATAGGCAACGCATACCTATCACGCACTTCCCACAAAAGAGCATGAAACATAACTGTCCCCAGCACAGATACGGCTGCAAAGAATACTACATCACTATACAATCCATGTTTATTATTTTTAAAATTGTTAAAAACTGTATAACAGCTGAATAATAGCATCACTATATACAACGGTTGGAATAGGTTAGTTAATACAGCATAAAACTTTTTAACTTTCCATTGTGGCATTTTAACTATGGAAGTAAACTGGACATCTTCCATATCTTGATATGGTAAACCAATCGAGAACATATACGCTATTTTTTTAACCATATGTTTGACGATTCCTATCGGCCCCAACTCTTTCAGTCGATGCTTCAATTCATGACTAAGTGCCTTACTTCTTTCCGCCTTGGGAAGTTCACTCCAATGCCACGCATCATTAACATCAATTTCACCCGATGTACCAGGATTCCAGGACATATTAACATAACGCATTGTTGGAGTCTCTTGATTCACATTCGGATGAAAATCACTATGAGAAGCAGCTATTCGAAAACCTAAAATGAACACGGCGCAAGTAGCAATCAGACTGACAATTAATATTAGTTTTTGTAGTGGTAAATATCTTTTAGACAAACTAATAGTTAAAACTAACGCAATTAGAATTATTACTAGATTTTGTCGGATAGCAACACCTAGCGAAAGGCTCCCAAAAGTAACAATATAGTAAATAATCTGTTGCATGAAATTAGACGTTAAGTTTGCCAGTATAAAACACGAAATACCGATAATTAGTAACGATACCGCAAAAATATCATTATATGGAAAAATAACGTACATAACCAATGGTGCATAGGCAAATGATAAAGTAACTACATACTTTCCCAATCCAGCTTTTAACTTATTTGTTGCATTAGCAAAAAAAATTAAACTAAAGTCGAGGATAATCAACTGCAACCATGGATAAACTATTTCATGATTAGATAAACCAACAAAATTTAATATTTTGAAAATGAATGCCCAAAATATAGTTATATTAACGTTATTAGGATATATCGTAAAATAATGAAACCAATCAAAGTTCCCGTTAGCCAGTCGCTCGGACATTGTTATCACATAGGCTGTATCAGTATGTAGCGGCCTTTGGAAGGCTAAAATAAAACATAATTGTCCACCAATTAACAGCAATAATAATATATAAAATAGTATTTTTTTAGTTCTATCCGTTAATTGTTTAAACGATAACAATCCTAAAATTACAGTTAAAGTGGCCCCCACTCTAAAAAATCTAGAAAAAAAAGGAGCAGTTAACCTAGTACCATTATTTTCTGGATACAAGAAACTAGCTACCATTAATAATACAAATAATGAAAAAGCAGACAACAATAAAAAGCTATTTTGAGTTTTTTTCAATATCATTTCTCAAATTCCTTAAACTTGTACTAAAAAGTTTCAAAACGGTCAAGCAAGTCAACTCAAGTTTGTTTATTTTTCCTCACGGCTAATATAAATTGGTCGTTTTTTTGTTTCTAAGAAAATTGCCGCAATATATCGCCCGATTACTCCCAAACTCAAAAGTTGAATCCCGCCAATAAACAGAATGATAGTTACCATTGAGGGCCACCCAGCAACACTAGTATTACTGATTAATGCTCGTATTACAATAAAAATTGCGCTAATAATTGAAACGATAAAGGACAAAAATCCTAGTACCGTTACCACTGTCAGGGGCACGGTTGAAAAGGAGACAATTCCTTCAATAGCATACTTAGTTAATGACCAGAATGACCAAGACGTGTTACCGGCTACCCGTTCACGGTTTTCAAAAGGAATATACTTCGTTCGGAATCCTACCCAAGTAAAAATTCCCTTTGAAAAACGTTGATTTTCAGGCAAAGCTAAAATAGCATCCACCATTTGACGAGTCATTACCCGATAGTCTCGAGCTCCATCAACCAAGTGAGTTTGGCTAATTTTATTCATCCACTTATAAAACTGCTCTGAGAACCAAGAACGTATCTTCGATTCCCCATCACGATTTGAACGGCGGGTACCAACCGCATCATAGTCGCCATTTTGAACACCAGCTAACATTTCTGGTAGTAACTCTGGTGGATCTTGTAAATCCACATCCATTACCGCCACAAAATCACCATCAGCTTGTTTCAAACCAGCGTAAAGGCCCGCTTCTTTACCAAAATTTCTGGAAAAACTAATGTAATGAACGTTGGCATCCTTAGCTGCTAATTTACGTAAAATTGCTAGAGTATTATCCGTTGATCCATCATCTATAAAATGATAATGAATTGTAGCTGGTAATTGTGGAGAAATTTTTTGAAGCTCTTGATAAAAAATGTTGATTGTATCTTCTTCATTGTGCACTGGTACAACAAGAGATAAAATGCTCATTTCTTGTGTTTGAGTATCCATATATCTTTCCATCCCCTATAAACATTATGTACGCCCTAACGGGCTTTTTTAATCCACCGTATCATGGGCGAAGTTAAACTGGTCATCGACCTTAAATTCGTCCCGGACAGTGTTAAAGGCGTCGTTAAACACCTGATCCATATCAAAGTAACGGTACTTCCCTAAACGGCCACCAAAGATAACCTCAGGATGGTTTTGGCGAGCTTCCTTGGCATACTGTTTATAAATCTCAGTATTTCGCTCGTTATTAACAGGATAATAAGCTTCCTTGCTACGATCCCAATCTTGTGGATATTCTTTAGTGATGATGGTTTTACCTTCATCAGCCAAACCATCAAAATGACGCCACTCCATCACACGTGTATAAGGAGTCTGGGCATCAGTATAGTTAATAACAGCATTCCCTTGGTAGTTATCACTATTCTTTGTCTCGCTTTCAAAGCGCAAAGAACGATATTCCAATTCACCAAATTTATAGTCAAAGAATTGATCAATCATACCGGTATACAAAATACGAGGGAATTCATCCATCAAAACTTCACGATGTTCAAAGAAATCAGTATCAGTCATGACATCAATCAGACCGTTTGAACGCTCAATCATCTTTTCAAAGATTTGCGTATAACCACCAACTGGAATTCCTTGATAACGGTGATTAAAGTAGTTGTTGTCGTAAATAAAACGAACTGGTAAGCGCTTGATAATAAAGGCTGGCAATTCTGTCGCCTTACGACCCCACTGCTTTTCAGTGTAGCCTTTAATCAACTTTTGGTAAATGTCAGTCCCAATCAATGAAATAGCTTGCTCTTCCAAGTTACGAGGCTGACGATCACCGAGTTCACTCAAAGCGGCTGCCTTTTGCTCTTCAATCTTAGCCTTGGCTTCATCCGGCGTCTTGGTTCCCCACATTTGGTAGAAAGTATTCATGTTAAAGGGCAAGTTATACAAATCACCCTTATAATTAGCAATTACCTGATTTTGGAAGCCATTAAATTCAGCAAATTGACGAACATAATCCCAAACCTCTTTGTTGTCAGTATGAAAAATGTGAGCACCAAAATCGTGAATCGTAATCCCCTCTTCAGTATGAGTGTGCGTATTTCCACCAATAAATGCACGCTTTTCAATCACTAGCGAACGCTTACCTCGCTTAGCTGCTTCATAGGCAAAAGTCATGCCAAAAGGCCCCGCCCCCACTACCAAATAGTCGTAATTTTTTGTGTTAAATTGATTTGTCATTTTAAAAATGTACCTTCTTCTTTGTATTAGGTAAAAATTTACGCTTTAAAAACTGATACCCTTTATCCAACCAATTCGTTTTTTCTAGATTAATGACTGGACATTCAACCACTTTCAAGCCCTTGGTATTAACCCAGGTATCCATCAATAATTCGCTAAGAAAACCAAATACCCGTTTTTCTTGCCCTTCTAACTGTTCAATATCCACCTGCTGCTCAACTTCGGCCAAGACCGCAAACACAAAGGTAGCGTACTCGTCAAAATAAGCCCGTGGCATGATAAACATATTAAAAAGATGGGCTGAAGTTGATTTTTCTAGCGCTTGAAATGCCGGACAATATTTTGGAAATTGTTTGGCCAAGACCGTCTTCATTATCTCATAAGGTTGATGGGCATGGGCATGAAGATAATGATCCTCTTGATTTTCAATGTAGTAGTTGCGCGCCTTGGGCAAGATGATATCAGCTTGATTCAGCAAGTTGTCAATCTGTTCTGTCGTCAAGCGATCCGCTAACTGATGGCCAGCTTTAGCACCCAGATAACGCCGATAATGGTCTAAACCAATCACCCTGGAATTTTGATCATTTTTCCAAATCCAGTACAGAGCGGTTAACTCGTTGTAGTTTGGGTTTTTGTTGGAAATATTATCACCAGTATTGTCAGGCTGATAACCGGCCGGAACTCCATTTTTCAGACTACTCCCGACAAAAATTGGTTGATAGAGTGAATCTTGGGGCATAGCGTATTCTTTATGGCTGGCAACATAAATTTTTATTTTAGTCATTAGAATGCTCCATCTTGTTTAAAAACCATAATCACATTCTTAAACAAAACATAAAAATCAAAACCCAAACTGGCATGTTGTACATACTCAAGCTCAATGGCTGCGCGCTGCGGATAATGTATATTACTACGCCCTTTAGCCTGCCAGAGGCCAAAAACACCTGGTTTAACTGATAAGAAGGTATCAACCTGACTACCATATTCTTTTAACTCATCACGCACAATTGGTCGTGGCCCAATAATACTCATTTCTCCCCGTAAAACATTCATAAACTGAGGAAGTTCGTCCAAAGAGGTACGCCGTAAAAACTTACCATAGCTAGTGATACGAGGATCTTCTTTGGTTGGTAATTTATAGCCATTATCCACAAATTTTTGATAAAGAGTTGGGTTACTTTTCAAAATACGCTCAGCATTATCTACCATGGTTTGAAACTTATAGATTTTAAATGGTCGACCGAAACGGCCAATCCGCTCTTGTTGATAAATGATTCGACTCGTTGTTTTATCAAACTTAATTCTTAAAGCAACTACTAGGAAAATTGGTGACAGCACAATCAAGGCCGTTAATGAAACAAGAATATCAAGGGCTCGTTTGGGAACAGCGTATAATATTTTTTTTGTCACTGTTAACCACCTTCAAAATTTAGACCGTTATGATCAGTCTATCTAGCCTTTCTCGATTAGGTTAATTTCATCATCTAAGAGAAGATTATCCTTAATATTGGCAGCTTTACGCTCTTTAATCAGGTTCTTCATTAATTTATTAATTGAACGTGGCTTAGTACGCTGCAAATCAGCTGCATATTCAATCTCAGGATTAAAGAAGAGTCCGCGAATACCACCCCACGAAACCATCCCGATTTTACGGAATCGGAAAGCAACCTGACGCTTTAGCATAACCCGTAGAAGGTCATGACAATAAATGCCAAAAAATGTTCTAAACATATCTTTTTTAGAAATGCGACGGGCAGTTAAAACTCGATTACGATACTCGTAGCGGTAACGCCAAAGTCGGCTGGCATCGCGTTCACGAATGATATCACCAGGTAAAGTGTTCTCTTTAGATTTATGGACAGCAATGGAATTGATAACCGTGTATCCCCGATAAACATCGGCTAAACGGTTGGTGTATTCCATGTCATCTCCCCAAATGAAGTATTCTTTTTGAGGAAGACCAACCATCCCCACCATTTGCCTAGAAAACATAACCGAAACAAAGGTCGCATTGACTACTTCAACGCCAGGATTTTCACGATCCAAATTCAAGGCCCAGGTAAAGCCACGCGGAGCCGTAACGTTCATCCATGATGGATTACCATCCAGAGCTCCCCAACGAACTTGAGAATTAACAAAACTAGTCTGGGGATGCTCTTCCATAAATTCAACTAAATACTTTAGGGCATCTGGTTCAACAACGGTATCGTCATCCATCAACCAGATGAAGTCATCATCTAACTCATTAGCAAATAATTTAACAGCTTGATTAAAACCGCCAGCTCCACCTAAATTATCCGGCGAGTTATAAATTACCAAACGAGGATCATCAAGTTGGTCTAAGTACTCAGCCGTCCCATCGGTAGATTTATTGTTGACAACAATCACATGGCTAAGGTAATCACTTTGAGCTAAGACGGCCGCCAAAGATTCTTTCAACAATTCTAATCGGTTATAAGTCACAATGGCTGCACTAACCGTTTTTGACATAATTTTTCTCCTAAAGTTTAGATGTAATCAATTAATTGATCTTTAAATTTCAGATATAAATGGGTCCCAATGACGGCAAATAAGGCGATTTCTAGCCAGAACATAGCCATCTGTAACGGTGAATCCCAAAACCAACTGTTAACTAAGAAAGTTTCCCGCCAGCCATTAACAATATAATAAAATGGATTAATTCGTGATATATAGAAAATAAAGGTATTAAATACATTACCCTTTTCTGGCTGAAATAAAATTCCAGACACAAAAAATAGTAAACGCAAAACCTGACGAATCGCCAAATCATAGTCAGGAATCAAAATATTAATGGTTGCACTGAAGATTCCTAAGAAAAAAAGCATAACTAAGGCTGCTGGCAAGTAGTAAAAGATTTGTAGCCAGTAGAGTGATGGATGAAATTGATTTTTCAAAATCATACTAATAGCTGCTACAACTGTAATTGATAGAACCGCTGGGAACACCTGTAAAACCCGAATCGTCGGTAAAATCGAGACCGGAAAACGAACGTTACGAACCATAAATATTTGGGTTTGAATCGAACGAATCGTATCACTGAAACCTTGGTTGACTAGGTACCAAGCTGAAAATCCAACCGACATCCAAACAAAATATGGAATGTTTTCCACTGGAGCAGCCGCTCGGAATCCACCACCAAAGATAACAGCATAGGTTAACACCTGAAACAAAGGATCTAAGATTTCCCACAAATTACCCAGATACTTATGCGCATTGTTAGCCCGCGTATCATAAATAGCCAAACGAATCGCCATTCCTAAGTGAGTAATTTGTTCTATAATCAGTTGCCCAATTGACTTTACAATCGTAATCATGGTTGTTGCCCCTTTGTTAGATAGAAATAGATCACAATCGCCATCAAACCAAAAATAATAATTAAGGTACTGTACAAAGATATGGCACTAAAGCCTTCAAAACTCCGAATTGCTGTTAAATTCCGAGCTTGGTCAAAATTTTTACCCTGCTGAACCAAGCGATCTTGTAACTGCTCCAAGGTAAAAATTTGTTGTCCTTGTTTTTGTTTTTCAACATATTTATCTCGGTTGGCTTCATCCAATTTATCTAAATCTTGCGTAAACTTCTGATATTCATCAGCCACAGCCTGAGTTGGCCCAAAAGCACGCATTTCGCCATATTGAACCCACATCACCTTAGTCGTGAATTCACGCACCTGGTCTAAATCATGGGAAACAAAGAAAATAGTTTTATTTTCGGCAATAAACTCCCGAATTTTACCCAAGGCTTTCTTAGAAAAATTACTATCCCCAACCGAAAGGGCTTCATCAATAATCAAAATATCAGGATTATTATGGGTAACAATTGAAAAGCCTAATTTAGCTCGCATCCCATTGGAATAATCCTTAACGGGTTGATCAATAAACTCACCTAATTCAGCAAAGTCAATAATAGACGGCATAACCGCAGTAATTTCTTTATTACTTTTACCCATCATTAACTGTTTAATACGGATATTTTCACGTCCAGTTAATTCCCAATTCAAGCCCTCATTAATCGCTACAACCCCAATGGACCCGTTTAACTTTAACTTTCCAGAGGTTTGTGGGATAACACCACTTAAAATATTAAGTAAAGTTGACTTCCCAGAACCATTGGTCCCAACAATGCCAATTACTTCACCCCGCTTTACTTCAAAACTCAAACCACGTAAGGCCCAGAAATTTGTTTCTGACTGGTTACCTAAAAAAGTTGATTTTAATTTTTCAGTTTGATTAGCATAAAGTTGAAAATTTTTGGTAATGGCCTCGGCCTGGACCATAATATCTTGATCACTTTTTGTCATAAAAACTTAAAACCGGTACTTTCTATTTAATGAGCCCACAATGACATACATATTTATTTTATCATATCTTAACAAATTCACCCTTTTAATCATGATAAAAAAATCGATAAGAATCGGACTCTTATCGATTTTTTAACTATATATTCCTAGATTAGGCATGAAAATTCGCGCGGGCATAGTCGACAATTGACACACCTTCTTGCGAAGAATTAGTAATAATTTTCTTGATATCACTTGGTGCCCACTGATCAGCTGGCAAACCGGCTTGAATAAGTTGTTGCTGAGCACTTTGAATCATCGTGGTGGTTACTTCAGTCCCATTTAAAGTTTTATTAGGATCATAATCAGCACCAGTTTGTGGATTAACAGCTGTGTCAGCTTGACTTTGGCTGCTGGCTGGCATGCTAGTCGAACTACTCATTTGATGACTACTTTGGGTAGCAGAACTACTAGAAGTTGAACTAGACTGACTGCTGCTTTTAGCGCTCGAACTGCTTTTAGTCTTGGTTTGACTAGCATGATTACTACTGCTTTGCATATAGGTATAACCAGTAGCACCACCAATTGCAACCACCACTACGGCTACGATACCTAAAATTATTTTCTTCATACTTCCCTCTTTAATTTATTTTTATGAGGATGAACTTGATTGATTAGCGTTAAATAATACCCGCTGCAAATCAAAATGAACCCCACAAACCATTAATTGGCATAATAATTTAGTAAAAGATACTTGTCCTTCAATCATTTGCTTAACTCACCTCCGTAAACTTTCCTATATGATATATAAAAATAATTTACTGAACGGCGCAGCTGGCATGAACGACTATGATTATGGCATATTTAACTAGTTTACGAACCGACAAAGTAAGTTAAAAATTGCTGGGCAATAATAAAGTATACTCCGACCGAAGTTAAATCACATAACGTAGTAATAAAAGGACCATTAGCTACGGCTGGATCATAGCCAAGCTTATCAATAATAACTGGAATAATAGCACTCAAGAGGCTGGCCAAAAAGATTGCAGCTGACATGGACAAACCAATGGCTGTGGCCAAGTCATTATTTTGACGCCAGAACAAGACCACTAAACCAATGGTAATTCCGGCTGCTAAGGCTAAAATAGCCGCTGATAACAATTCACTCAAGAAATTTTTAGCAACACTTTTATCATTGCCAACCGATAACCGTCGAATTGACAGGGCCAAACTCTGAGTACCAGCATTTCCGGCTGTTCCTGTGATTAAGGTGATAAATACCGCTAAGACTGGCGCTTGACGAATACTGCCTTCAAAACTGCAAACCAAGGCCGTTGTGGTTAGGGCAAGGACCAACAAGACCAATAACCATGGAATTCGTTTAATGGCTGAATGCCAAGGCGTATCATCAGTTTGACTAACATCAACGGCAGCTAATCCTGAATACTCCCCTACTGCTTCTTCATCAATTACGTCGACAATATCATCGACCGTGATAATTCCTAGTAAGTGTTGCCCCTTATCAATAACAGGAATGGAGAAGAAGTTATAATCAGCCACTACCTGAGCAACATCCCCCTGAGGATCTTCGGCGCCAACTGAGACAACTCGGGTGTTGGTAATTTCATCAATCAACATTTCATCTGGATGAGTTAACAAATCTCGCAATGAAGCCACCCCAATTAAACGTTGCTCGGCATCAATTACATAGATGTAGATGATTGATTCAGCTTCAGAGGCCTGTTCTTTGACTTTTTCTAAGACTTCAGCAACCCGCATCCCCTTTTGAACAGCTAAATATTCGGTCGCCATCAAGGCCCCAGCGGTTTGATCATCATATTTAATTAACTTGCGCATTTCTTGGGCATCTTCAGCTGGTAACAGCTGGAGATAAGTCGCCACCATTCGAGCAGGCATCGCTTGTAATAGGTCGGCCTCATTATCAGCATACATCCGTTCCAAAATGTCAGCACCTTTTTTAGGTGGTAACTCCGCCAACAAATCGACAACATCGCTATCTTCAATTTCTAAATTATCAAAGATGCTAGCTAGGGTTTCATCGTCCATGGTCCGCCAAGCCACTTCACGAACTTGGGCTGGTAAAGCAGCATACACTTTTCCCATTTCAAAGTCATGTAAGTTATCAAAGGCATTGATGAATTCTTCATCTTGACCAGATTCCAACAAGTCTGACAGCGAATGGACTGTTTCGTCTAATTGTTGTTCATTATCGATTTCCATGATAATTTTCCTCCAAAAATATTGGCAATTAAAGATTTTTTAAAGCTAATAGATCAGCTGGCAAATCAGTTGATAGCTGACGATTTTCCTCAATGAAAGGATCATAAAACTTCATTTGGTAGGCGTGCAGGGCCTGGCGCTTAAGACCAAACCACAGAGGCCCACCATACAAATCATCCCCGACTAAAGGATAACCCAAGTGAGCAAAATGAACCCGGATTTGATGGGTTCGGCCCGTATGTAGTTGTACTTTAATACGCGTCATAGGATGATTGGGGTCATCTTGATAACGTCGCTCAACCCAGTATTCAGTTTTTGAGGCTTTCCCGTCTTCGCGCACGATGCGCTTAATAAAATCACCGTCCATCCGACCAATTGGCTCATCAATCAGGCCGTGATTTTTCGGTAAAATTCCTTGTACATAGGCAATGTAGAACTTTTCAACCGAATGATCTTGCAACTGCTGGTCTAAAACAGCATGGGCAAAGCGATGTTTAGCCAGTAACACTAGACCCGAAGTATCACGATCAAGTCTGGTTACCACATGGGGTACCAAATCTTCAGCTTTTTCATCAATTAGATGACCTTTAACCTGATTAACTAAGGTATGTAACCGGTCTGCATGTCCCGGTACAGTCGTTACCCCATAAGGTTTATCAACAACGAGCCAATGCTCATTTTCAAAAATAATATCAAGGGGATGAAAGTCCGGCACCACTAAGTCGTTACTTTCTTCAATTGGCATCACAATCGTAACTTGGTCGCCATTATTAATATAGTCAGCAGTATACACCGGCTGACCATTTACTAAAATAGCACCCCCATTATGTTTCATCTGACTAAACATTCTATGAGAAACACCATGTCCTTGTAGGAAAGTCCGCACTTTGCGTTGCTCATCACCTTGATAGGTCCAAGTAAATTCCATAATTTGCTTTCCTGCTAATATGTAGCATTATCACTAATCTAGTTGCCTCGAATAAAGGCATTTTGCACTCGTTTCCAAAAATCCAAGTGACGATAGCTGGCAAAATATACCTGCTTATCGGCCACTCGAAATTCAACGGAAACTACATTTTTAGCGACAATTTCGAGTTGGTCACAAGTAATTAAAAAACGATCCGAACGGGGCTTCACCTGAATAGTTTGCCCCCGTGGCACAATCAAGGGCGATCCCAACGTTCGAAAGACCCGATTATTGATTGAGGCAATTTCAGACATTTGGATAGCCGCCAAATCAGGATGTAAAACCGCACCGCCATTAGCCTTATTATAAGCCGTTGATCCGGTTGGAGTTGAAACAGCCACTCCATCGCCTCGAAATAGTTCGAAGGTCTCAGATCCTAAACAAATATCTGCCACCAATGTTCCTACCGGTTGCTTAACCGTAGCTTCGTTAAGCGCCAAATAGGTTTTAATGGACCCATCTTGATGTTGAGTCTGCATTTGTAAAATTGGATAAGCAACCTTTTGACCACTATCGTGGACTAGGCTGTCGACTAATTCAGGTACTTCACTGCCCAGCCAATCCGTATAAAATCCCAAATGACCGGTATGTAAACCAACAAAGCGCACCTCTTGTGGTAAATCAATGTAGCGGTGAAAGGCGCCTAATAAGGTCCCATCCCCACCAACTGAGATAACCACATCGGGATTTTGATCATCTAAAATCAACCCCCGTTCGACAATTGCCTGCTTAAGATGGCTGACAATCGCCTGTGACTTTGCCAAATCATTATGATAAATCGCAATCTTCATTTATTTCAACCGATTTCCGGTCTAATGACCAGTACTTCGAATATCTGATAATTCCTGTTCTAATGTAAAAGTATTATCCGATATTTGGGTTAATTTTTCAGCCATATCAGGACTCAATTGTCCATGCTTATAGCGTAAATCATGTTCGATTGTAGCCCAAAAGTTCATGGCCATCGTTCGCACTTGAATTTCCGCTAAGACCTTTTTTTCTCCAGAATACAGCTGAACCGGATATTCAATCACAATATGATATGATCGGTAACCCGAAGGCTTAGCGTTCATCACATAATCACGTTCTTCTAAAATTTGAAAATCAGTTCGGCTACGTAATAACTCGACAACCGTGTAAATATCTTCAATATACTTAGTCATAATCCTTAAACCAGCAATATCTTGCAAGTCTAATGCTAACCGGCTCTCATCTAAGTGACGACGAACAATTTTTTCTTCGATTGAAGCCTGAGTTTTCACTCGACCCGTTACAAACTCAATCGGGGAATCTTTTCCAGCTGCTAGATATTGATCCCGTAGATAACGTAACTTAACTTTTAACTCCGATACAGTTTGGGTGTAAGGGAGTAAGAAACTTTCCCATTCCACGTAATCACCTCCAGGAAAATCATCTCAAAAATACACATATTCTAATTTTACCACAAGAATTTCTTATCTGTTTTGATGCCAATAAAAAAGCAACCCAGATAGTTAGGGCTGCTTTAAACTTAATAGTTATAAATTAACGAGCCAGCGATGCGGCTCCAATAACACCGGCATCATTACCCAACTCAGCCAACTTAATCCGGGTTGAAGTCCGAACAGTTGGAAAGGCAAAAGGCTTCCAATCCTTTTCAACACGCTCCCGCAGGAATTCACCAGCAGCGGCTACCCCACCACCAATAACAATGGCAGATGGGTTCAAAGTGTTAGCAATCATGGCACTAGCATAACCTAGGTAGTAAGCTACCTTGTTAACTGTTTCGTTAGCTAAGAAATCACCATCTTTAGCTAAATCAAAGATAATCTTAGAAGTAACCTCATCACCATTATCAATCATTTGCTTTAAACGAGATTGTCCCACATATTGTTCAGCAAAATCTTGGGCCAGGTGAACCACTCCAGTTGCCGAAGCATATTGCTCCAAGCATCCCCGGTTGCCACAGGTACATAGGTAACCATTTGGCTCAACAATAATGTGCCCAACTTCTCCACCAGCACCACCAGCACCGTGGATTAACTGACCGTTGGCCACTAACCCACCACCAACACCAGTTCCTAAGGTAATAAAGGAAACATCATCATCATTGTTTCCAGCACCCTTCCAGGCTTCACCTAAGGCGGCTACGTTGGCATCGTTATCGATTTTTAGAGAAAAACCGGTCCCAGCTTCAATTGCTTCTTTAACAGGTTGCTCAGTCGCCCAGTTCAAGTTATAAGCACCCTTAACTGTTCCTTCAGCGATATTAACCGTTCCCGGAGTTCCCAAGCCAATCCCAATGACGCGTTCGCGATCAAGTTGGTAAATATCCAAATGATGGTTAATTGACTCAATAATATCGGGCACAATGTACTTACCACCATCCAAAACGTTGGTCTGAATTGACCACTTTTGTTGAACTTCACCCTGATCAGTCAAAATCGCAAATTTAATGGTCGTTCCACCTAAGTCAACACCAATTAATTTATCTTTAGCCATAGTTCTGCCGTGCCAGTTATGTGATGTCCTGACACAATTCCTCCTAAAAAATTTTACAAGCCTATTCTAGCAAAAAACAGTCCCTTTGTGCAAACGTTTTCAATAAATCAAGTTAGCCTTGCTCAATCATTATTTCGCCGTTCTTCTAAATGATGTTCTCGTGCTAGTACTAACTTCATCTGGGCATATTCTTTTTCAGGTAAAACCCCTGATTTATAGAGGTTATCAACTTCTAAAGCCGCCATTTCAATGTCCCACAAACGTTTACCAACATGAATATAAACGCCAAAACGCTTCAGATATTTTAATACATCATAAAAATTTTGCACATTTTTTCTCCACTCACCTTATTGTATCCGTCGCTGGTAAAACATCACTATTGCTAAAATCATTCCGCTTACTAAGCCACCCAAATGTCCCCAAAAATCAATTGATGGGGTAAATAAATCACCGACCAAGTTTAACACTACAAAAACTAAAAATGTTTGTCTTTGGGTCTTTAAGGCTGAATTATGACGACCTTGATAGCCGATGTAAATTAACAAAGCTCCTAAAAGACCAAAAATTGCCGATGAAGCACCAGCACTAATTGCTTGGGGGGCCAACCAGTAAGACAGCAAGTTACCACCCAAACCACCAATTAGGTAAATTAATAGAAAGCGGATTGAACCAAACAGGGGTTCAATCATCAGACCCAAAAACCAGAGGGTCAATATATTTAAAATTAAATGGGACCAAGAAAGATGAATCAAAAGTGGAGTCAATAACCGCCAATACTGATGCTCTTGGGTAATGTAAGGTCCGTATTTAGCACCAAATTTAACTAAAAAGAAAACATTATCAGGCTGTCCATGACTTAACAATATTTCAACTAAAAAAACCAAGATCGTCATAACAGCAATAATCACCGTCACCGGTGCCTTTTTAAAATCAGCCATCCTTGCCCCCTAATCCATTTCCAAACTTTCACCGATACTCAAAGCCACCAGCCAAGTAGCCCCGATTCGATAGGCTGGATATTCTTGTGCCAGCGCCTGACGATACAAACTTAATTGCCCACGGTAGCGATTTTTGAGTTTGGCTAGATCTTCTTTTTGATGACTACCATGCCGAACATAGTCAGTCTTGTAGTCAAATAAAGTAATTGTTTTTTGACTTTCATCCAGAAAATACCCATCAATAATTCCGTGAATTAGTACCGAACTACTGTCGGCTAAGTCTTGGTAAATTTGATTGGCAGGCATAATCATGGCAAAAGTGGCCTCCCGTCGTAAAGTATCTTGATGATGGGCAATATCTTGTCCCAAGGATGAATTTAGAAAATCCAAAATATCATTTAGATTAATTAAATCAGCCACCTGCGCTAGCAATCGGCCTTGGGCTACCAACTCATCACGCAACTGTACCAATTCGGTTTCAGTATAGAGATGTTGAAAGTTTAAAAGTTGGAGTAACAGGTGGGTTGCTGTTCCAACCGCACTACTAGACGGTCGCTGACTCCCATTGGTCATAAAGTTTGGTCGTGCTAATTCTTGATTCAACAAGACCTTACGGTCACTGAGCTTACCATTTTCATCCAAATCTAAACTAACCATATTCATCTGATCTGGATCTTCAAAGAGTCGCTTAATTTCCGAAACAGATTGATAAGCCGGCGTCTGAGTCGCCAGTTGATTGGGATAATGATAGTTAATTAGCGCTTGAGCAGCTTGAAAATCAGCAACATCATATTGATTATTACGATCATTAGTCACTTCAGTGGAATCGTTTCTCGTTTGTTGCGGTGCTTTAATTTGATTTTCGGGTATTAAAGTAACCTGTACCTGCGTACTTTTAGGAGTTTGTGGGCCTAAATTACCGACGACATCAACCTCTCCCAGCCAATCAAGTAAAACGGAATTATCAGTCCGAGCTAAAGTAATATTTAACCAATCAAAATAACTGCTGGCCCGCAAACGCAAGCTTTCCGGTAAAAATGGTGTTCGACTAGTCCGAGCAACCTGCCATAATCCTTGCACGCGCTGACTCATTCCCTCTTCATTCACCTCAACCGTCGCCAATAGATATAACTGCTGCTTAGCTCGGGTTAAAGCAACATAAAAAAGGCGCATTTCTTCCGACCAACTTTGTTTTTTTAAAGCTTCTTTAACCCAAAGCTTTTGCAAAGTTGGCATCACTACTTGGGCCTGGGGTTGCAAATAATCTAAGCCAATTCCAGTCGATTTTTGAATTAATAAGCCACCACTTAAATCTTTAGTATTAAAATCTTTTTCTAACTCTGGTAAGAAAACAATCGGAAATTCTAATCCCTTGGAAGCATGAATCGTCATCAATTGAACGGCTTCTTCTTCAGATTCTTGCGCTACCTCGCCCAATTGTCCCCCATTTTTTTGTAATTCTTCAATGTAGCGAACAAAACGGAATAAGCCAGCATGTTGATTTTCCTGATATTGAGCAGCGTACTGGTAAAGGGCATGTAAATTAGCCTGTCGTTGGGCGCCACCGGCCATCCCGGCCATATAATCCAACCAGCCAGTATCTTCATAAATGGCCAGTAACAAGTTAACCAAATCATTTTGACGAGCTAGTCCTTGCCAACGCTGAATTTGCATTAAAATCTTAGCCCAATCTGCATTTTGGCTGGCTGCTGCTTGAAAAGCCGTCCAAAAATCATGTTCACGGTCTTGCAATCGAATTGTCGCTAAATCATTTTCATCCAAACCAAACATTGGTGATCGCAACATCGCTACAAGAGGAATATCTTGGTGCGGATTATCAATCACCCGTAAGGTGTCTAACATAATGTAAACTTCCATCGTTTGAAAGTAGTCGCCAACTCCCTCGGCTTGCACTGGTAAACCGGCTTCATGAAACATACGGACTAAATCAACATAACCCCCTTTGGAACGGGTTAAAATCGCAATATCGCTGTAACGGACGGGGCGCATTCCCCCACCATCGGGTAAACTCGGATCATATACTTGGCCACTTTGTTGTAGATCAATAATTTTTTGAATCAAATGAGCATATTGCCCCTGTCGCTTTTGCCAATCTCCTAAATCTTCAGCCTGCTCTTCATCAATGGTTTTGGCGCCAGTCCGTTTTTGAATAATATCTAGTTCAAAAATTGGTGACACAGTGCTGGGGTAATCGGCTTGAGGTACTAAACGAGCAGCATCTTGATAGGCAATATCTCCTAAATTTTGGTCCATCAACTGTGTAAAAATTAAGTTTGTCACCTCAGTCACATTTTGTTGAGAACGGAAATTATCAGCCAATTCAATCCGTTCATCGCTATCAGATAATTCAAAATCATGGTATTTGGCACTAAAAAGTTGTGGATCAGCCTGACGAAAACCATAAATACTTTGCTTGACATCTCCGACCATGTAAAGATTATGGCCATTTGATAGCGATTGTAACAGTCTTTCTTGGAGCTGGTTAATATCTTGATATTCGTCAATTAAAATTTCTGAAAATTGGCTGGCAATCAGGGTTCGACTATCTTCTTGGGCTAAAATTTCTAACGCCAAAACCTCTAAATCAGCAAAATCCAACAGATTTTCCTGACGCTTTCGCGCCGTAAAGGCCTGAATAAAGTCCCGGGTTACCATCACCAAAGTTTGTAATAAATCCTGTCCCTTTTGATTAACTAACTGCCACTGCTGAGCATTGAGACTAAAATAAGTCTGACTTAAATTGGTTAGATTAGCTTGGGAGCCGATTAAATCATTTTTAATTTGTGTCGCTGCCTGGACTAACTGACTTAATTCTGGTGTCTCCTTGATTTTTTTCGAACGGTTGGTATCTAATTTAATTTTTGGTGGATCAGTCACCAAGTGCTGTAACTGATCCCATCCCCCCGTCAATCCTGTTTCAATGGCGGATAAGTAACTTAATAGTTCACTTAAACCTTGTGCTGTTTTCTTCAGCTCTTCGACCCCGCTGACTTGAGATAATAGCGGTTCTAATAGGGCCTGCCCATTGCGGATTTCATTTAAAAATAATTTCTGAACATGCTTCCCCAAGGGCTGACTAGCCAACAAATCTTGATCTACCGGCCCACTGGCTTTTTGGACCTGCTCTTTAAGCCAGTCAAGCCCATCCGGGCGAGCTTGAGCAAATTCCGCTAGACGTAGAATTTGATCCTTAAGCGGATTATCATAGTTTGGATTAGCAAAATTATCCACCAGCTCCATAAAATCAACATATTGAGGATGTTTAGGATCATAATAATCACTAAATACTTCATCAACAACATCCTGGCGCAACATTTGCCGTTCGGCTGTATCTGACAGTAAACGAAAACGGGGATCCAACCCAATTTTGTAGTAATAATTTTCAATTAATTTCAAAGCAAAGGCATCAATGGTAGCGATATTAGCCACTGGTAAAAGCATTAATTGGCGCTGTAAATGTTGGCGCAGTTCTCCTTGGGATTGAACTAGTTGCCCCTGCAACGCCTTTTCCAAACGCTCCTTCATCTCTGCCGCAGCAGCATTCGTAAAGGTAACAATCAGGAACTTATCTACACTTTGCCCTTTTAAAATTTTTTGCAAAATTCGTTCAATTAGAACGGTGGTTTTACCTGAACCGGCCGAAGCAGCCACTAGAATATTATGCCCACTTGATTCAATGGCTCGTTGCTGGTTAGCAGTAAATTGTCTAGGCATCCTCTTCTCCTTGCAAGCGTTCTAAAATATCAGCTTTTTTGTTAGGACTAACCGGGCGATAACGATCCCCTAAAATTCGGTCAAAGCGCACAATATCTTGATATGGCGAATAAGCCAAGGAACCTTTAACCGGTAAAATTGGAAAAACACCGGCCTGAATTTGATGCCCAGCCCGTAAAATATTTTCTTGATTGCGTGCCAGCAGTAAGTCCAATTCGGCAGCTGATACCGTTTCACTGGCAGCAGTTAGCTGATCATCTTTGCGCTTTTTCAACTGATAGTATATGGCTTGTTCACCTGGTGCTAATACTTCCAAATTATCCAGATAAGCTTCATCTGAAAGCATTAAACCATGATATTTAAAATCAGGGCTAGGCAATTCTCCTGCCAACATGGCCACCAAATCACCCTTAAAATCAGTTAACTTAGTTTTGCTAGGCGCAATTTGAGCAAAGAAAGCCCCTCCAATTTCACTAACATTTAAGGCCTGCGCATTATTTTGGGCTGCTTGCCAATATGTTAGCAATTGCATTTGCAAACCGTCATAGGCCTGCCCCCACTCAAATTTTTTACTACTAGATTTATAATCAATAATCGTACCAAATTGGCCTTGCGGGTCTTGGCGGTCGAAACGGTCAATCTTTCCACGAACCATAATTTGTTGACCTTGGTCAGCCAAGCGCAACCCCTGCAACGCTCCCTTAGGAAAACCAAAGAGAGCTTCCACAGCGGATGGTCGGCTTTGATTATACGAAGCCGCCTGTTTTAACTGGCCCAAGAGTTGTTGGGCCACCTTAGCAATGTATTGTCCAATCGCCAGTCCTTGATTAGCTTCTTGCAAAAATTCAAAGGTTGGCTGAGTCAACTGAAAGTTGAGTGCTTCAGCCACTAAATTTTGAATGGTAACTAAATCAACATCTTTAAGGCTGGCCTCTTGCCCAATCAAATGACGAACTACCATTTCTAAAATCGCATGGTATAGGGTACCGGTTTGAGCCACATCTAAATCATGGCTAGGCCGTTCTTGTAAGCGGAGGCCATAGCGCAAGAAATATTCAAAAGGATCACGATAATAGGCCTCTAATTGTGAAATTGAAACTGCCAGCGGTTGTTTAAAGAGCGCCTGAGCTAAATCAGTTTGTAAGGGTGCTACTTGATTTTGATACTGATTAGCACTTAATACGCGATCTAAATTTGGTAAATTCGGCTGCTTTTTTAATAACCCGTACAAAGCCTGAAAGGCACTGCTCTCCTGTTGGCTGGCAGGTAGCTGCGCCAATTGGGATAAGGTTGCCCGGGCTGAACCAACATAATTTTTTAATAAGGTACTACCATTCATCGCGTGTGCTTTAACCAAAGTAACCGGTGCAGCAAAATGACTAATCAAACGCTGGTAATATGGTGAACATTCGGTCAATTGACCATTTTCATCCAAAATTGAATACGAAAAGGTCACTGCCATTTGACTGGCCATTAAAGCCCCATAAAACAATAAATTTTCACTCGCCATTTGCTGTTGAGCAGTGTCTTGCAAGTACCGTGGTTGTTCCTGCTGACTTAAGACTGGCTGAACTAAGAGCCGTTCAGCGTCATTAATCAGAGCTTGGTTTTTGACCTGCGCCGGTAAGTTCTGCCGACTACCGCCAATAAAATAGAGTTCTTGATACTGTTGGTTTTGTACAATTCCAGCTTCAGAAATCGTCAACTGATCCAATTGGTTAGGAATTCCGGCAAAACGAGCCCCCGAAAAGCCAGCCAAAAGTGCTTCCCGAAAATCATCCAATTCATAGGGCTGTTGTCCGGCCACTTGAACCATTTGATCTAAGGTTTGGGTAAACATTGCCCATACTTCTTCAACCTGCTGGCCCTTTAGAAGCTCGCCTTGATCAACTAATTGGTCACGAACCTGCAAAATTGCCTGGTCAACCTGTTGATCATATAACCAATTAACTAGAAAAGTTGCGGCCTCTTGTAAAGTCTGAGCTTGGTCTAATCCCTGTTCAAATTTATCTAAGGCATCTCCAATAAAACGCCGCAAAATATTCATTCGTTGATTAATTTTTTGATCTACAGGTGATAATTGATCATCTTGACTTTCAAATAAGACAAAGGGCCGGTCATAGGCATGCCAAATTTTAGCGCTTGGTTGATGGGCCGTAACGTAGTTATCCAAAAAAGCCACAATTTCAAAGTACTGTTGGTCGTCTAGTAAATGGCCATTTTGAATAGGCCGCAAAAATCCAGTCTTTAACAGGGCTAACAAATTCTGATAATAAAAGCGTTGACTCTGAGGCCTTAGCAAATTGGTAATCAGCTCAACTAAGGGATGGTTAAGCATTTTGACATCATTATCCAAAAAATAAGGCAGCTCAAACGCCTGCATCACGGCTGGAATATGGTTGGTATATGGACCCAAATCCCGGGCAACAATTAAAATATCACGTAAATGCAGGTCTGGATTTTTTAGCAAAGACTGTCGAATCCGGCGGGCTACCTCGTTTAATTCGGTTACCACGTTTTCGGCTTTAAAAAATTGAACCTGGTCTAACGGAGCCGCCTGCTCTATGGATTGATATTGTCCTAAAGATTCCCAGGCTTTCAGCAGCGCTTGCATATCTTGGGATAAGGAACGCTTGGCGGTAACTGGTTTAATTTCAGTTGGAATGCCATTTTGTTGTGCTAAATCTAATAAAACCTGTGCACTTTGTAAGGGTTTTTGGAAAACTGCCCCATCCATAGTTGGCTGAAGCGCATCACGATCTCCTAATAGGGCAATTGTTATGTCTGCTCGCTTTAATAATTGCTGTAAAACCGCCCATTCTGGTCCGGTAAAGCCATTAAAGCTGTCAAAATAAAAGACACTGTTGGTTAAACTTAAATGAGGTAATTCTTCAGCAAAAAAATTTAGCGTTTCAGCCTTAGTAATCCAGTTTTGATCTAAAACGGCATCAAATTCATCGGCCACTAGAGCAAGATCCCGTAACTTTTGACTAAAATTAACTTTCAAACCAGTTAAGTCAGGATTGGCTTGATCTAGGTTGTCCAAAACGGTTAGTAATTCTTTGGCCTGGACTTGGCTACTGCGTAATTCCACTAATTGCGCCACTAAAGCTTCAATAAATCCCCGTTTTGCTTGCATCCGAGCAAACACCGGTAACTTACTAGCCTTTTGCTTTAAGATATTAGCTACCACCATATAAAGGCCGGCTTCTTGCATGATATTAGGTTGAATTTTGCTAGATTGTTGCAACAAATGCCAAGCTAAACGGGTTAAGGAATAAACTTGTAATCGACTTTGCGCATAAACTTGATCTTTTGGCATCCGATTAAGGCGGGCAAAGCGCTCAAGCACATCGACTTCACTGGCAAATTTAATGTGATTGGGTACTAAATAATAGACGCTTAAATTCGGATTGCGCATTAATTTTTCCTGCACGTTCTGTAACATTGCCTGGCGAAAATCATGCTGTCCTGATCCCATTAAGATTGTTACTGCCATATTATCCTCACTAAATCTGTATTAAAAAAACACGCCTATGCGTGTTTTTGTCAACGACGATCATTTAACCGCTGCTGCATCAAATATTGGTAACGAGCATACCAAACGTCGATATAACCTTGCGAAAATGGTCCTTTACCTTCATTAATCCAATCTACTAAAATTTTGACATGATCCTTTAAAATCCGATCAATTTCAGGTGGATAATGCCATTTTTGACTATGGGTGGCATATTCATCGGCATCTAATAGATGCTTTTCACCACTAGGAAAAACCTTGATATCTAAATCGTAATCAATATACTTCAAGGCTTCCTTATCTAACACATAGGGGGTAGCTAGATTACAGTAATATGAAACCCCATTATCACGAATCATGGCAATAATATTAAACCAATATTTCTTATGGAAATATACTATTGCTGGCTCGCGCGTCACCCAACGGCGACCATTATCTTCAGTAACTAAGGTATGGTCATTTAGACCAATAATCGCATTTTCGCTAGTCTTTAATACCATCGTATCGCGCCAAGTACGATGCAGGGAGCCGTCATGTTTATAGCTTTTGATCGTGATGACATCGCCTTCGCGGGGACCGCGACTTGGTTTATCAACAACCATGCTAATCCAACTTTCCCGAAAAAAATTCCATTTCGATTATACCATAGTTTAAAAATCGTCACTAGTATCGACTGATTCACTGAGCACCCAGTCAATCAAATCTCCTTGATAACCTTTGGCGTATAATTGCTGCTTAATTCGATAACTTCGAGCCGATGGCGTTTCCTTTCGATAACGATGGGTTAATTTTTCCACTTGACGAATAAGGTTTAATTTCTCTTGTTCAGTATCAACCTGCCAATCATTTTCTTCCAAGACTTGCTGGGCAATTTCATACGAAAAACCCTTGGTCATTAGTAATTTAATCAACTTTTGTTTTCGACCGTAACTTGATTCCCGCTGATAACTACGTTGGGCATTGTCAATAATTTTAGTAGCGATTTCAATTTGGTCACTGGTTGAATAATTCAAGAGCCCCTCTTGAATTAGATTTTCAGCTACACCAGCCCGTTTTAATTCTTGAGCTACTATCAGGGGGCCTTTGGGGTTAATGATTTTTTTAGTGGCAATAAAGTGTTGCACGTAATCAGCATCGTCCAAATATTGCTGAGCTAGGAGTTGTTCAACCACTTCTGCCACAATGTCAGCATCAATCTCTTTGTTCAGCAGACGCTCTTTAACCTGATGAACCGTCCGAATGGTCGGCCCTAGGTAATCTAGAGCCATTTTTAATGCTCGTGCAACTTGGTCATCATGTTTAATGGCCGCAATCAATTCTTGCGTTAGTTCTCGTTCCTTAACCAGACCATACTTAACCAAGGTGCTTTCCATCAGACCAAAGGCGAAACGCCCATCAATTTCAACGTTATAACGGCCAACCCGTTTTTGGGTAGCGATTTTCGTTATTTTAGGCATGTCATCTCCTACTAGAACTTTTATTGTTGGTTCTGTTTTAAAATAAATTCTTCAAAGAGTAGGGCGGGATCAGCCTGTGAACTTTTTAAAGCAATTTCGATTGATTGAAGTGCTAAATACCCCGTCCGTAATTGACTGGGCCGATACTTATTTAAAGAAGCTTGCGCTAATTTAATTCGATAGGGATGGACATTTAACGTCCGTGCCTTACTGGCCTGATCACCCGTCAGTCCTGCTACTTGGAGTAAGAGACGAAACTGATTCAGCAAAAGGGTATTAATTTTTAAAGGAGCTTCCCCATTTAAAACCAGTTGCCGGTATAAGTGGAGGGACTCAGCTACCTTTCCTCGCATGACCGCATCAGTTAAATCAAAAACATGGGCATGAATACTTTTAGGTACCAAACCTTGAATGGCTGTCAAATCAATTTGACGGGAATCTTTTGCGTAAGCTTTTAACTTATCCAGTTGAGCCATAATATCGGTGTACGAAGCATTCGTTCTCAGCAATAATTCCTTTAGCGCCATATCATCAATATTAAAACCCTGAGCAGTTAATCGTTGCATGATAATACTACGTATCTGTCCTTCGGCAACAAGCGGTAAGCTAATTTTTTCAGATTGAGCAAGCACTTTTTTTGTAATCTTTTTACGTTGATCCAATTTTAAATCATTAGCCATCAACACTAAAATATTACCGGGGATTGGATTTTGAATTAAATCCAAAAATTGCTTTTCGGCAGTATTTGGCAGTTTAACTTTAGGTGATAAAAAAATTGGATTGTCAACAATAATTAACCGACGTTCCCCTAAAAAAGGCAGGGAGGCTAAGTCATCTAGTAAGCCATCCACCACGTCCTCTGCTAAATCGTAGTGGCTGTAATTCAAGTCCTGCTGATCAACTGGGATAGTTTGCATAAACAAGCGGCGAGATTGATCCAACAAAGCCCCTTCTTGACCTTCAACCAAGTATAAACTGGCTAAACTATCCTGTTTAATTTGCTCTTGGAGCTGACTTAATTTCATCGTTCAATTTCACCTCAAAATGACTATGATACTTAGTGTACACGTATTTTACCATACCATTATTTTGCGTATTGAAGAGGCCAATATGATAATGCTGAGCCGTTTCTAGGGTTTCTAAGTGAGGATGATGATAGCGATTATTGCGACCAGCTGAAATAATCCCCACTGCTGGCTGCCACCGAGCTATTACTTGATCATCAGTAGCCGTTTTAGAGCCGTGGTGTCCAAATTTAATAATATCGACTTTTAACTCTGGATATTGGTTAGCAATCGCCTGTTCACCTTTACGATCTAAATCACCGGCGGTAAAAATCTTGTTTGGCCCCAGTTGCCCATACAGGGCTAAAGAATCCTCATTTTCTCCCCGACCAGCTTGAAAAGGATGGACGAATTGCAGGGGTAAATTATCTACATGGGTTTGATTAGTCGCTAAAATTAAGCGACTTTTCCCCAGATACGGCTTAATCTTTTTGGTATATGCCACTTGTTTTTCCATACCGGCGGGAATAATTACATTCTTAACTTTAAATTGTTGCAAAAGCACCTGAGCATCCCCAATATGGTCCTGATCTTGATGGGTCAATACAAGATTATCAATTTGGCCAATCCCACAGCTATGAAGATAAGGGACAATCACCATCTCTGCTCGTGAACGCTGATAGTGACGCAGCTGCCAAGGTGCCTGATTGCCAAATTCAACTTTACCGCCTGTGTCAATGATGGTGACACTTTGATTCCATGGCGTTCGAATCAAGGCACTATCTCCTTGCCCAATATCAAAGGTCGTAAATTCGCCTTGATATGGAAAATGAACACTAAGATAACCCAGTAATAAGAGGCTAACCCAAATTATTTTAGCCCCACAACTAATTTTTCGATTGGCATGATAAACAAACCAACCTACTAAAAATAGGGCAATACTAAACACCCAGGGAAATTTACCAATTATAAAATTTCCCGGCAAGGTGGCAGAAAAATCAATCAAATTGGCAAAAATTCTTAATATGACATTACAGCAGCCACTAATCAAGGGCAATCCCTGACCGAGATATCCGACTAAAACTGTGGGAACAATGACTATTTCAAAAAGTGGTATAGCAATTAAATTAACTAAACTTTGTAAGATATGCCAGGTGAATTGGTGGGCAACAATTAATGGAAAAGAAATCAAGCCTAACCAGAGATTACGTTGCCAAGTCGTTAATTGTTTGACAAGTAGTAGGCCAAAAGTTAAAGCAAAGGACAGCTGGCCACCTAACGTTAATAGTAATTGAGGTGCTATTATAAGTGAACTCACCAAGCTAATTGACCAAATCTTAACGCGGTTAATACGCCAAGGGGTTATTTTAACCAATAAACCTAGTTCTCCAGCCACAATTGCCCGAATGAGAATTGCCGGGCTACCGGAAAAAATAAAATATAAAGGTAACAACACCATTAATAATCCCGCTACCAGTTCATACAAAAGACCCAATCGCTTGGTAATTGCAAAAACTATACTAGTCAGTAAATTAACTTGAAAACCAGACACACTAAATAAATGAATCAAGCCCATGGTCGAAATACCGGGATTATCGGCATAAAGTTCTTGGGAGTTGGCCCCCAAGATTAAGGATTGGGTGTAATAACTTAACGGGCGGGGTAATTGATTGGCTTGATTTAACAAGCTGGTATGCCAAGTCCGCAATTTAAAAATGAGGCTATCCCAAAAATTAGCACTTTCAACCGGTTTCACATGCCAATTTTTAACCTGCAATTGATGGGTAATTCCCTGCGTTTTGGCATAGAATTGTCCATCAAACTGATTAAAATTACTGGGTGCTTCCAGGGCCAACAAACTTCCTTGAGCCTCAAAATCCAGTACTTGTTGATTAGTCTGCCAATTCTTCTGCTGATTTTGACTGGAAATTTGACAGAAAAAACGTACTGTTTGGCCATTTTTAAAATGGGCTAGACCACTTAACTGCTGACCATCAACTGTTAACTCATCAGGTATTAACCGTCCGCGATAAGTCCCAGTTGATGGATAACTTTGACGAACTTGATCTTGTAATTGGACTTGATGACTGACAAAATACAAGCCAACTATCAAACTGAACAAGCCAACCCAAAGGAACAAGGATAGCGATTTTTGCCAGATAAGCAACGCCAAAACCAGGCTAGCTAAAAGGACGGTTAGCCCGTTGAATTGAAATATCAGCCCACTCATACAAGCAATCCATAAGCTGATTAAGAGCATATATTGGTCTGCCCTAGTAGTCATACACTAACCTTAGCTTTTAATTTTTCAAATCGTTTTTCCCCGATTCCTTCCACTTCTTTTAATTCTTCAATCTTCTTAAAACCATGCTGACTATTCCGATAGGCAATAATCTTTACGGCCTTTTTAGCGCCAACCCCGTCTAATTGCTGCAACATCTCTAAACTGGCCGTGTTTAAATTGACTGTTCCTGTACTACTATTCGTTGCGCTACTGGCACTAAAATCAGGATTCACTGGACTGTCTCCCTGACTTACTAAATAAATCGCCTGCCCGTCACTCAATTTTTGGGCTAAATTAATTTGTCGTTGGTCGGCTTGAGCTGTTAATCCCCCTGCTATTTGAATTAAATCGGCCAATCGTTGATTTTCTTTCAAATGATAAAGGCCCGGATGAACGATTGCTCCTTTGACATCAACGGTAATCGCCGTTGAATGACTAGCACTAACCCGACTGGTTGCATCAGCTGAACTAGCCGTCTCAACATTAGCTTTACTGGGCCGAACCACCGGTTGCCTATTAGTGCTAACAGTCGCCCAAGTTACTAAAACCATGATGCTCATAAAACTAATCACAGCCGTTAATGCTAAACGCTGATGGTCTTGCAACCATTGCCAACTTACCTGTAAAAATGCCATTTGCTACCTCACCTTTCTACTAGATAGTACGGTTTTAGTTTTCAAAACTATCACAAGTTAAAAATCAGCATAAAAAAACTCCTCAAGTTGAGGAGTTCAATGATTCTTATTTAAATTGTTCTTCCAAAGCCTTTACGACAATCGGCGGCACAAATTGATTCATATTTTTAGCCCCCATCTTACCGATTTCTTTGACCATCGAAGAAGAAATATTTTGATTTTCCGGCCGAGCCAACAAAAGTACTGTCTCTACTTCCGCTAAAACACTATTAACCCCAGCAATATCACGTTCATACTCAAAATCTTTACAATTCCGGAGGCCTCGAATAATGTATTTTGCATCCTTAGATTGCATAAAATCAACTGTTAGCCCAGCAATGGCCCCCACACTGACATTTGGTAAGTCAGCTACGGCCTCTGTCACCAGGTCCAGACGCTGTTGGGTAGTAAATAATCCAGCCTTATTAGTATTGGTTCCAACTGCTACAATCACCTCATCAAAAAGCTGACTAGCACGCCTAATAATGTCCATATGCCCATTGGTAAGCGGGTCAAAACTTCCTGGAAAAACTGCTTTTCTCATTCTTATATACCTTACTTATGATTTAAATATTGATAAAGCGTTACATAGGTAATTCCGTATTGCTTTTGTTTTAAGAGCTGAAAGTTATCACTATCCAAAGGCAACTGAGCCGCTTGATCACTTTCCACTAAAATAATTGCTTCTGGTTTAAGCAAATTTTGGTTAGCCATGGCTACCAAATCATTAGCAATCGTCTCTTTAGCATAGGGCGGATCCATTAAAACCAAATCAAACTGCTTACCGACATGAGCCAAACGGCCCAAAGCCGCCTTAGCTGGTGCTTTGATGATGGTAAATAAGTCCGGTGCATGCAACTTAGCAACGTTATTAGTGATGACTTGAATGGCTTGAAAGTTACGATCAACTAAACTCGCATGATCCATTCCTCGCGAGACTGCTTCAATACCTAAACCACCTGTACCAGCGTATAAATCCAGTACCTGACCACCTGATAAATACGGCATCAGCATGCTAAACATCGCTTCTTTAACCTTATCAGTCGTCGGACGAGTATTGGAACCCTTGACAGCTTCTAAATGCAAGCCCCTAAATTTTCCGGCAATTACGCGCATGTTAATCCTGCTCCTCTACCTTATTAACTTCATCACTGTAATCTTCAAAGAAAACATCATCGTGCTTATTTTCTAAATCCGGATTAATATCAGGACGTGGTGAAATTTTAATGTGCTTGACAAAGCGATACTGTCGTAATTTTTTGACCAAGGATTCTACCTGATCTTCATTAATATAAAGTTCAACCAAATTCATGGCTTCGGAAATATAGAGTACCTGACCAAACTTTTTTAACTGATTGACGTTTTTTAAATTTCTTAAGTAAACATAAATGGCACGACGTGCCTGTATTTCAAATGTCATCGATAATCCTTTTGAGCTATTACATCTTGGGGATTGGGTTGCAAAGGTTGCTTAGTTTTAGCGGCAATATTTAAAGCAAAGCCAATCGAGGCACTGAAGACAATAAATGATGATCCACCACCCGAAATAAAGGGGAAAACCACCCCCGTAATTGGTAAGAGGCCAATTACACCACCCAGATTAACAAAGGCTTGTAGGAGGAGCAAGGCCGATACACCAACCAAAAACAGGCGACGATATTGTTCTCCCTGACGAATGGCTAAGTATAACAGGCGACCAATTAACACTAATAGGAAAACTAAAACTGCACAAACAACTAAAGCACCTAATTCCTCTGTCGCTACGGCCATAATAAAATCAGTATTGGCCTCTGGTAAATAGGGCTTAATTAGGGAGTTGCCCAAGCCAACCCCAAACAGGCCACCATGGGCCACAGCATAATAACTATAGAGTAACTGCCGACTTTGGTCGATGTTAGCCCAAGGATCAACGAAATTAGTTAACCGTCGAATAGCATAGGAATGACTTGTTCCCAGATGAAAGAGTTGAATAATTTCTGGTAAAAAAATGAAGGACAACGCACCTAAAACAATCAGCCAAAATGCTACTTTGCGAGATACGCCCGAAGCCATCCACAATAACACGATAATTCCTAAGGTAATCGCCAAATTACCCAAGTCCGGCATGATCGTAATTAAAACTAAAATAACTAACGGTAAAAAAAGAGTGGTTATGTGGGGCCGCCAGCGTCGCCATTGCTGCGCCAAACTTAATTCTTGATGCCAAGGATATCGAGCAAAAAGATCAGCAAAGTAGAGAATTAAAATCACCTTACCCAATTCGACCGGTTGGATTGTAAAACCAAAGATTTGAATCCATCCGTGGGCCCCGTTAATTTCAGGTGCCAAACGCGCGAAAATCAACAAAATAATCGTCACAATCATCGACCATTTTAAAAATGAAGGTCGGCGAAGTTCTTTTTGGCTAAAATGAAAGGCTAAAAAAGCCATCCCCCAACCTAGTAAAACAAATAGTAATTGCTTTAAAAAATTGAAGAGCGGACTAGTATAGATATTTTCACTCGCCGAAAAAACCATTACGACCCCAATAGCACTTAAAGTCGCGTAGGGAACGGCAATCCAGTAGTCTAATTTTTGTAATTTTTTAAACATCACTTACCCATTATTAGTTCGTAATTACTTTGGTCTAAATTCTTGGCAATCGCTACCACAAAGGCCTGAGCTGATTCAAAATCAGCAATCGACCAAACCGTTTCATGGGTATGGATATAGCGTGATGCCACTCCTAAAGCAACTGAAGGCACCCCTTGTAAGGCCTTTTGAGCTGCACCAGCATCAGTGCCTCCCTGAGACACAAAGTATTGATAAGGGATATGGTTATCTTCAGCCACTGATAGCAAAAATTCCTTCAAACGCACCGGCGTTACCAGAGTCGGATCATAGACCCGCAACAAGGTTCCTTGATCTAACTTACCTTGATGACTCTGGGCACCCCGATTATCATCAGCAGCACTCGAATCCACCGCAAAGTAAATATCTGGACGCATTTGTTCCACTCCAGCTGTTGCTGAACGAAGGCCTACTTCTTCTTGAGTGTTAGCCCCCATAATCAAAGTATTGGGTGTTGCCACCCCTTGCAGCTGAGTCAAGGCTTCTAACAGCGTCACCAGACCAAAACGGTTATCCCAGGCTTTAGAAACAACACGCTTTTGATTAGCCAACATGGTTGTTTGGGTATCCGGTACTATAAAATCACCGGGGCGCACCCCAAATTCATAGGCTTCGGCTTGATCGACAAAACCGGCATCAAAAATCATATCTTCAATTTTTAGACCCGTGATTGCTTGGTCTTTTGCTAGTAAATGGGGTGAAACTGAAGCACTAACAATTGGATAAATCCCATTTTTAGTAAAAAGGCTAAAACGTTGTGAACTGACTGCTAACGGATTCCACCCCCCTAAGGCAACCACTTGGATGGTCCCAGTGGGCAAGATATCCTTGACCATAAAGCCAACTTCATCCATATGAGCTGCAAACATCACCCGCGGCCCAGTCGACTGGTTATTTTTCACACCAAATATTCCGCCTAAACCGTTTTGACTAACTTCATCCACTAAGGGGGTTAAGTCAGCGCGAAAGGCTTGGGCAATGTTAGCTTCCTGGCCAGACGTACCTTGCAGTTGGGTATATTTTTGAATGCGTTGCCAGGTTCTGTCTTCCATTTCACCGACTCCTTTATTTAAGTTAAACTTTTCTGTCTCTTATTATAACCTAGGCCGAAAGTAGAAAACAAAAGACACTGTAAGTTTCTGATAGTAATTAACTCGAATACAAAGTAAAACACGAACTATTCTTATATATAATTCTTGTTTTAAGGTAATATATCTATATTTTTATCTTAAAAATCAAAAAATAACCTTATTTCACGAAAAAAACCAACATATCTTAGCTTTTATTGTTACACTAGTTAGGTAGTCTTGTAACCAAATCTGGGAGGATTTTATGTCATCAATTGCGCGTTATTTTCAGTTTAGGGAATTAAAGACTTCCTACAAAACTGAAACTGTTGCTGGTTTAACAACCTTTGTCGCCATGGCCTACATTTTATTTGTTAACCCAACCGTTTTGTCAGTTGCTGGAATGGATGCCGGCGCTGTCTTTACGGCAACGGCCATTGCTTCGGGGATTGCTACCCTCTTTATGGGAATTGTCGCTCGTTATCCAATTGCCGTAGCACCAGGGCTAGGTGTTAACGCCTTTTTCTCCTACTCAGTGGTTTTGGGGATGGGCATTAAATGGCAAACAGCCATGGCTGGTATTTTAGTGGCCGCCATCATCTTCCTCTTAATTACTTTTTTTAAAATCCGTGAGAAGATCATCAACATCATCCCGCAGGATTTAAAAGTCGCCATTGCGGCTGGAATTGGCCTCTTTATCGCCTTTATCGGTTTGCATAACGCCGGTTTAATTGTCACTAACAAGGATACAATGGTTTCCTTAGGACACCTCAGCACCCCAACCACCTTGCTATCAATTTTTGGAATCGTGGTGACTTTGGTGCTAATGAGCCGTAAAATTCCGGCCTCGATTTTTATCGGTATGGTTTTAACTAGTCTATTAGGAATTGCGACCGGTATTATTAAGCTTCCCCACTCAATTGTGGCCCCAGCACCATCTTTATCCCCAACGATGGGTGCTAGTATCCATGCGTTAGGTACAATCAATTCCCTACAAATGGTTATTGTTATTTTAACCTTCCTATTAGTTACTTTCTTTGATACAGCTGGTACTTTGATTGGTTTAGCTGAACAAGCTGGCTTTATGAAGGATAATCAAATGCCTCGAGCCGGACGGGCCTTGATGTCAGATGCGGTTGGTATGACCGTGGGGGCCGTAATTGGTACTTCCCCAACTTCAGCCTTTGTTGAATCATCTTCTGGGATTGCCGTTGGTGGTCGAACTGGTTTTGCCAGTGTCGTTACGGGCGGCCTCTTCTTCCTATCGCTCTTCTTCTCGCCACTCCTATCCGTTGTTACCTCGCAGGTTACCGCTCCAGCGCTAGTTGTCGTTGGTATTTTAATGGCTGAAAACCTACGTAAAATTCACTGGCAGGATTTGGCCATTGCCGCCCCATGTTTCTTAATTGTAATTGGTATGCCATTAACCTATTCAATTTCAAACGGTATCGCCTTGGGCTTCATCGTTTACCCGATTACAATGATTGTTACTGGCCGGGCTAAAAAAGTCCACCCATTGATGTATGTTTTGGCCCTAGTCTTCTTAGTTTTTCTCTTTGCCTTAGATGCCTAGCCCTAATAAAAAAGCCGTTAGCTTATAAGCTAACGGCTTTTTTTATTGCTGTCGTAAAGCGCGTGCATTTTCTAAGGCTGCCTCGGTAATTTGATCTCCCGATAACATCCGAGCTAACGCCGTTTGACGGCCAGGTTCATCTAGAAGTTCTACCTGGGTAATCGTGCGTTCTGCCACGGCCTGCTTTTCAATGTAGTAATGATGATCAGCAGCTGCAGCCACCTGTGGCAAATGGGTAATGGCTAGGACCTGACAACGCTGAGCGATTGCCAACATCTTGCTAGCAATCGCGCCGGCTACCCGGCCCGAAACACCGGTATCAATTTCATCAAAAACAACCGTTTCAACCGGTTCTTGGGCAATTAAGGCCGTTTTCAAAGCCAACATCAATCGAGCAGCTTCCCCACCCGACGCGATTTTAACCAACGGAGCCATGGCTTCGCCTAGATTAGTTCTAACATGAAAACTCACCTGATCATTACCGCTGGGTAAAAAGCCATCAATTGGCGTTAACTGAACCTCAAACAAGGCCTCATTCATTAATAAATCAGCCAATTGTTGATTCACTTCCTGGGCTAGTTGCTCGCCAGCCGCCTGGCGTAATTGATGCAAGTGTTGGGCTGCAAATTGAACTTGCTCTTTAAGAGCGGCCTTTTTTTCAGTTAACTGACCTAAATCCAAACCGCTACTATCCCAATCGTCCAATTCTTTTTCTACCTGGCGTTGGTAAGCCAAAATTTCAGCGACACTGTTACCATATTTACGTTCTAACTGGTGTATTAACTGTAAACGATCATCAATGGCCAAAAGAGCACTTTCATCAAATGCTAGACTATCAAGACGCTCGTTTAAATCACGACTGGCTTCTTGCATGGCATAATAGCTATCCGTTAAGGTTTGGTTTAGATTTTGATAATCCCCATCAAAACCACTGGCTGTATCAACCGCATTTTTAGCCGTTCCTAGCTGATCAACTAGGCTAATCTCACTGTTCCCATTTAAAATTTCTTGTGCCAATTGCAAACTATCGGCAATCTTTTTGAAATTATGTAACTTAACCCGCTGCTCTAATAACTCGTCTTCTTCACCAGCTTGTAAAGCCGCCTGACTAAGTTCTTCTTGCTGAAACCTTAGGAGATCAAGTCGTTGATTAGTCGCCTGTTGATTATGCTTTAAATCATTAATTTGCTGATTTAATTGTTTAAATTGTTTAAAAATCCCCTGATACTGGTGCTTTACTTGCATCAACTCTTCCCCAGCGTACTGGTCCAAAAGGGGTAAATGCTCATCGGCATCCAACAAGCGCTGGGTATCATGTTGACCTTGGATATCGACTAAATAGCGGCCCACTTGCGCCAAAGTTTTAAGATTGACAACCATCCCATTAATGCGAATGGTATTACGACCTTTTAAATTAAACTCCCGGGAAATAATTAGTTGGTCATCATCAACTGTAATTCCTTGACTACTTAACAAGGCCAAAAGTTGACCGTCTGGGTTGTTTAAATCAAAAATGGCTTGTAATACTGCCTTTTGAGCACCCAAACGAATCATTCCTGAATTGGCCCGACCGCCAACTAGCATCGATAGAGCATCAATAATAATTGACTTTCCTGCTCCAGTTTCTCCGGTTAAAACCGTCATCCCCTCGTCTAACTTTAAATCGACTTTATCAATAATGGCAAAATTTTCAATGATTAATTCCGTTAAAATTTTAACCACCGACCTTTCTCGTTTTAGACATTCTTATTAATAGTACGAACTAGCAGTAGATTTATTGTTGGTCTAACTGGCTATGGGCCAAATTAACGACTTCTTGTGGATCAATACCCGGATTAATTTGAGCCTTGGAAGCGTGCTGCAACAAGGCCAAAAATTCAATATTTCCTTGTCCGCCCTTAATCGGTGAAAAAGTTAGTCCCTGCACCGTAAAGTGATTATCAATCATCATTTGCAAAGCTTTTTTTAATACAGCCAAATGAACGGTTGGATCCTTGATAATCCCATGCTTACCGACTGATTCGCGACCAGCTTCAAATTGCGGTTTAATCAAAGCAACTACCTGACCGGCTTGACTTAAAATCTGATCTAAGGTTGGCAAAATTAAGCCCAGCGAAATAAAGGAAACATCAATGGTCGCAAAGGTTGGCTGTCCATCTTGAAAATCAGCCAAATGAACATAGCGAAAATTGGTGTTTTCCATGACGGTCACCCGCGAATCCGTCCGTAATTGCCATACTAACTGATTGGTCCCGACATCTAAGGCATAAACGCGTTTAGCCCCATTTTGAAGCGACACATCCGTAAAACCACCGGTTGATGAACCAATGTCTAAAACAATTTGATCTTGCAACTTCAAATCATAATCTTCAATGGCTTTGGCCAATTTTAACCCACCCCGGGAAACATAGGGTAAGCGTTCACCTTTAAAGTGCAAACTAGTGATCACTGGAATCTTTTGTCCGGCCTTGTCCAATCGTTCTTCATTTTCACCCAGGATTTGACCAGCCATCACAGCTCGTTTTGCCTGTTCGCGTGAACTAAATAATCCCTGTTGAACTAAGAGGATATCAACCCGCTCTTTTTCTACCTTCACGACTTATTCTCCAATTGCTGTAAAAATTGATCCAATAACTCAGCGTTAAAATTCAAGTGACTTTGTGCCAATTTCCTCAAACAAAAACGGGCATCACTTAGCAGGTTAGCCTTGACGGACTGAGTCGCTGCCACCCCAATTAAATGTGGCAAGGAAGCAATCTCTTCGTCAGCATCCTGTTGATAATCATCAAGATCATCTTGAATTTGAAAGGCTAAACCAAAATTTTCACCATACTGTCGTAGTAAATCACAATCAGCAGCTGGCAAATCCAACAAGTACCCACCAGCCAAAAGGGCATGACTAATCAAAGCTGCTGTTTTGGGTTGATAAACCTTGTCTAATAACCATTCTTTAGTAATTGCTTGTCCTTGATGGTTTTGCATATCATAAAACTGACCCCCAACCATACCGGTCACACCAGCTCGCAGGGCTAAACTATTGATTACTTTTAAGAGCCGCTTAGGATTAATACTACTGGCTAACGTTCCAACCTGAAAAGCTGCTGTTAAGAGCGCATCCCCCACTAAAATCCCATTGGCATGACCAAACTTAGCATGAACACTAAGTTGCCCCCGTCGGTACTGGTCGTTGTCCATAGCTGGTAGATCATCATGAACTAATGAATAGCTATGCACCCACTCCACCATGGTCGCTACCCGTAAATCATCTGGGCTAATTTTAGCTTGAAAACTTTGTAAAACGGCCAAAGTTAATAGGGGACGCAGGCGTTTTCCTCCATTTAACAATGCATAGGCTAACATCGGCTGCATTTCAGTATTATTTCTTGATGGGGAAATTAATACCAAGTCGTCAGCTAGTTTTTGGTTAATTTTAGGTTGCCACTCTTGGCTAAACTGACTAAATTTATTCATTGGTTAACGCCAAATCGCTTAATTGGCCCTCATCATCCATTACCTTTGCCAAAGTATCTTCGGCATTTTTCAAAGTGGTCTGCAATTCCTTAGCTAAAACAACTCCTTGTTGGAAATCGGTCAGGGCACTCTCCAAGGGTCGATCACCCTTTTCTAGTGCACTTACAATTAGTTCTAATTGTTTTAATTTATCTTCAAAACTATTTGCTTCTGTCATTTTCTACTCCTGTAATTTCAGCCCGAACTTGACCGTCGGCCAAGCGTAAATCAACCTCATCGGCAACCTTTAGATCCTTTATACTATGAACAATAGTCGCATTGTCCTTTTGCACAATGGCATACCCGCGACCCAAAATCGTCAATGGACTAACTAGGTTTAATTTAGTCGCTAACATGGCTAACTTTTCTTGCTGAGGTTGCAATAGATGGCGTCCTAGTTGTTCCTGGCGCTGTCGTAAATTGCTCAATTGATTGCGATTAACTTGTAGGCGATGCGCCCAAACCCGAACCATTCGTTCATAGAGACCATCAACCCGTTGCTGATAGACAGTATATAGGCGATCAGGTTGGCGCATAATTGGCCGATTAACTAGTTGGTCTAAAAAGATTTGTCGCTGACGGATGGTCTGACTGGTGGCTGCCAACAAACGATTTTGTAAATCATTAATATGTTGTTTTAACTGCTGTTGATTAATCGGCGTAGCTAATTCAGCCGCAGCAGTTGGCGTGGCCGCCCGACAATCAGCAACTAAATCAGTTAAGGTATTGTCGGTTTCATGCCCCACTGAACTAATTACAGGCAGGCTTAATTCACTAATCCTTCGTACCAATGCCTCGTCGTTAAAGGCCCATAAATCCTCAATGGATCCACCACCACGACCGATAATCAAGACATCAAAATCCAAACCATCAATCCGATTTAACTGCTTAATCATCGATGGGGCTGCCTGATCTCCTTGCACTATCGCTGGAAATAAAACCACTTGAGCTTTTGGAAACCGACGTGCTACGGTTTTGGCAATATCTTCAATCACCGCTCCGGTGGGCGAGGTAACAACAGCAATTTTTTTAGGATAATTCGGTAAACGCTTTTTAGGATGGCTAAAAACGCCTTCTTGTTGTAAGCGCTGCTTTAACTGTTCATAGGCTAAAAACAATTCGCCAATCCCATCGGGCTTCATTTCATCCAAGATGATTGAGTAGGAACCATTCGGTTCGTACAATTGAACCCGACCAATGGCTAAAACTTTCATGCCCTCTTCGGGATTAAATTTTAAGCGACTGGCATAAGAAAACATGGCGGCCTTAATGACTGCCTGCCCTTCTGGATCTTTGATGGAAAAATACAGATGACGTCCCCGCCGGTTTCCTAAATTAGAAATCTCACCGGTTAGATAAACCTTGCCCAAGTAAGGATCCGCATCAAATTTTAATTTTAAATAGGCACTCAAAGCACTGACGCTTAAGTACTGATTTTTGTCGGCCATGGGACCCTCCTTGTCGTATTTTTATTATACCAGTCCCATTGGCACTGCAAAATAAAAAACAGCTAACTCGAAAGTTAGCTGTTAGTTTGGCATGCCAGATACGCTCCGACGGGCGTGATTAAAGTAAACTTCAATCAAACAAGTAACGTCACCTCAGTGTTACCACTGATAGTCATGGTGAGATAACGGAATTCCACAATTTCGTTACCACCTACACCTAATCCGAGATTTGTGATTGAACACAGTAGGCCGCTGATCGCGTTTCAATAACGCGTTCGACTCATCGCATACTTTGATTATAACAGATTAAATTGCTGAAGGCCAGTCCTTTATCCAGCCTAATTTCTCAGTTAAAATAAAGCTATGATTAAACTAACTGATATCCAAATCCAACCCCTACAAAAGCAGGGCGAGCGCACCCATCAACATTTTGATGATTTTTTACTCAGTGACTCAATCCAACCAAGTAAAAAAGCGCTGGCTCAAGCGCTCCTAACTGCTCTAGATTTAGGAGTCCTCGAAAGCGTTCAAGGACAGGAACGCAACCCAACCTTACAAGCTACCTTTACGCAAGACAATCAGCGTTTTCACCTCAAAGCCCGCATTCAAGTCGAAGATTAACTTGAACTTAGGCTTTTTTATTTTGATCTTCTCTTTCAGCTGCTTCTTCGGTAGCTAGTTGCTTTTGAACCTCAACAATGTGTGCTAACTGTTCATCAAACCATTGCGAAATTTTAACTTGTCCACCGGCTAAATCATCATGATAAGCAGTAACCGAGCTGACTTTAGCAATCTTAAAGTGGGACTGACTCACATCCATATTTTCAATGTACATATACAGATTAACATCATAGTCTTCTTCAACATAGACTAGCTTTTTTAATTGATTTTGATAACGCAAAGGCAGGTTAATGACATTACTCTCTAAGGTCAGCGTGGTTCCGCCTTCACTGACCCCGCCATTTACTGCCAAACTAATTGACATTAGCTGGGCATCCATCAAATGTTCATCAACTTTTTGAAACAGTTGATCCAATTCAATGGCCTGACCATCGGCCACAGTTAATGCCTCTTGATAATAGTCTTGTGCTTCTATAACGGCTAACATTTTTTCACCGGAGATTTGCATTTACGAACCCTTTCAACATAAAAACAGTGCGGCCGAGGTCACACTGTTCAAACAATCGCCCATTTACCTCTAATCACTATACTAAGGGTAACCGTCGTTGTAAAGTATATTCAATTGAAGGGAAGACATAAATTAAATCATTTAAGGCCTCCCGTGTCATTTTCATTTGAATGTAAGGTACCAAGGTGTTGATTGTATTATCAGCTTCATGTGATAATTCCGCTGCACCAACTAGTTGGTCATTGGCCTGCTTATCAAAAATCAATGATAGGTAAGCCCCATTTTCATTTTCAACCTGACGGAACCAATCCCCATCATAGCTGACCTGACTAACGTCATAGTGATCAGGATTAGCCAAGGCTTCATCCAAAGCAACCCCTACTTGAGCAATCCGAGGTGAAGTAAAGACGATTTCACTAATCACCGGATAGTGAATTGGTTGATTATTTTTACCCATAAACTTAGCGGCTAAGTAACGGGATTCAAAGGCAGCCGTGGGGGTTAACTTAGGCGTCTTTTTGTCAATTGCATCCCCAGCAGCATAAATACCAGGAACGTTGGTTTGCAAATTGTCATCAACGACAATGCCCTTATCGGTGTAGGCCACACCAAGAGCATCCAAGTTCAGCCGATCATGATTTGGAATCCGGCCAGTAGCATCAAGGACATAATCAGTTGTTAGACTAAATTCATGCATACCCTCCAACAAGATTTCCTGCCCAGCTGATTGTGCTGAGTTAATGGTCATGTTCGGAATAAAGCGCACACCCTGCTTTTTCAAATCAGCCTTAACCAAGGCGACATACTGCGCTGGAAATTGACGTAAAATTCGATCTCCTCGGGTAATCACATCAACCTTAACACCACAGGCACTAGCAATCGTTGCAAATTCAATGGCCACAAAACTACCGCCCAAAATCGTCATATGCTTTGGTAATTGAGCTAATGATAAGAAATCGGTACTATCGTGGAACAGCTCCTTACCAGGAATATTTAGTCGGTGAGGTCGCAATCCTGTGGCAATGACAATCTTATCCGCCGTATATTCTTGCCCATTAACAACAACCGTATGAGCATTTACAAACTCAGCTCGGCCAGTAATTGTAGTAATTCCAGCGTCAACTAGACGCTGTTTGCCATGATGATCTTGGGGGACGATTAGTTCATGTTTATGAGCCATTAAGTCAGCCCAATTAATCTTAGGAACTCCATCTAAGCCACGCCCTTGCATGGCCTTGATGCGTTCTACTAGTTCAATGGGTTTGTCCAAAATAATTTTGGCATTACACCCCTTGTTGGAACAAACGCCCCCATACTGGCTCTCTTCAATTACACCAACTTTGACTCCTGCCTTAGCCAAGGGTACGGCACCATTCCAAGTTGCCTGACCGCTACCAATATATAATACTGAAAAATCCATCATTATCCACCTTTAACTAGTTACGCGCTTCAATCTCATCTTGGGCTAAGTATAGATGATTCATAACCTTTTGACCACCATTAGTTGGCTGATAATTAACCGCATAAGCTGGACCGTTTTCAACCTGCACAATTTTAGCCTTAGCACCCTGCATACCAGCCATATGATCACTATCCAAGGTCACTTCATCGCCGACCTTATGGGCCATTTTATCGGTGAAATCAATCATCGTTAACCACTTATGGTCCTTAACCATTGAACCACCATCAGTTGGCATATAGTCAACAGCATATAATTTCGTATCATAGGCTGCAGCGATAGTTCCCTTAGCGTTCTTCATGTTGGCCATGTGAGTAGCCTTTAAGGTAATTTCTTGGCCAACTTTGTACTTAGGGTCTTGAGCAGTAGCTAAACCTTCTGGTAATTTGCCATCCATTTTCATCTGCATCGTACTACTTGATGACATTTTCATACTATCCGAAGACATGTTCATCCCCGACATACTTTGTTCTTTTTTAGTTTGATTGGTTTTTTGGTGAGCATTAGATTGCAACGTAATCACTACCCCAGCAATAACAACTACTAGAGCTGACACCACACCCAACATTATTTTTTTATTCATTTTATGCTCCTTTTTGTTATATTGGTATAGTTTATATTTTATCACAAAGATATATAAAAAGAGACAGTCCCCTATCCCTTTTTATGTGGCATTTTTTGCCAAAAATCTTCTTTATTCGTTTGACGGGAACGCGCAATCCCCATAGCGTGTCTTTCAATATCTTCAGTAATGGTTGAACCAGCCGCAGTAATAGCTTCTTCAGCAATTTTAACTGGGGCAATAATCTTAGTATTAGATCCGATAAAGGCTCGGTCACCGACCATCGTCTGAAATTTATTAACACCATCATAGTTAACAAAAATAGTTCCAGCGCCAATATTAATATCTTCACCCAGCGTTGCATTGCCTACATAGGTCAAATGTCCTACCTTGGTACCACGACCAATCTCAGCCGCCTTAACTTCCACAAAATTACCAATATGCACTTGATCTGCCAAGTGACTTTTAGGCCGCAAATGAGCATTTGGCCCAACTGTCACTTCGTTAGCAATCGTTGATTCTTCGATATGAGAACTGGTAATCACATTGTTATCGCCAATTTGACTATCTTTAATTACTGTTCCCGTTGTAATGTGATTAGCCTGACCAATCACCGTGTTTCCCTGCAAACTAACGTTCCCTTCAATGACCGTGTCCTGCCCAATTTCCACTTGGTCATCAATGTAGACAGTTTGGGGGTCAATAAACTCCACTCCCGCTAGCATATGTCGACGGTTAATCCGTTGGCGCATCACCTGGTTAGCCACAGACAAGGCTACGCGATCGTTAACGCCCAAAGACTCAGTAAAATCTTGGATTTGATGAGCACCGATTTGGTAGCCTTGAGTCCGCAAAATATCCAACGTATCCGGCAAGTAAAATTCTTGCTGAACGTTATCATTTTTAACTTCAGCCAAAGCACTAAACAAAAGCTGATTATTAAAAACATAAACTCCGGTATTGATTTCATGAATCCGACGTTCAGTAACGCTGGCATCTTTTTGTTCAACGATTTTTAAAACTAAACCATCATCGCCACGGACAATCCGGCCATAACCAGTTGGATCTTGAGCATCGGCCGTTAACACCGTGACCGCATTATTACCACGTTCATGTTCCTGAATTAATTCATTTAGGGTTTCAGTACGAAACATCGGTGTGTCACCGGCCATAATCAGGGTAACCCCCTCACTATTCTTTAATTCTGGATAGGCCTGTTGAACAGCATGACCTGTGCCCAATTGCTTTTCTTGCACCACAAAGTGACTGTCATTGCCTATATGTTCTTGAACTGCTTCAGCCCCAACGCCCGTAACAGTAATCAATTTATCTGGTTGTAATGGCTCAACGGCATCTAATACCCAGTCAATCATCGGTTTACCGGCCACTTGATGTAAAACTTTGGGTAAACCTGAATGCATCCGCGATCCCATTCCAGCCGCTAAGATTACAACATTTACTTTCTTCATGGTAACTCCTATTGATATATCTCTTGTTCAAAATTCCCCGGATTAACCCGAATTGGTTCCCCATTCGCTAGATTAGTTTCGACATGCAAAAGCGACGTAAAATTATCCAGCAAACGAACCGTTGAACGACCTTCTGCAAAAACCGCAGTTCCAACCACAGTTCCATCGAATTCATGCACCAGCGTCTGCATGCCTTGAATCGTACCACCAGCCTTCATGAAGTCATCGACAATTAAGACCCTTGCCCCTGGTTTTAAGGAACGCCGTGATAGGGCCATTTTCTCAACTCGTTTCGTTGAACCGGTAAGGTAGTTAACTGAGACCATTGGCCCTTCAGTGACCTTGGCATCATCACGGACAATCACAAAGGGTACATTGAGTTCCTCAGCCACGGACTGGGCCAAAGGAATCCCCTTGGTAGCAGCCGTCATAACCGCATCAATTTCACAGTCAAGATACTGACTAGTGATTAAACGCCCGGCTGGTCGCAAAATATCAGGACGACCTAAAATATCGGATAAATAAACGTACCCCCCCGGTAAAACCCGAGTGGCATCGGCCACCATCGTACAAAGACCAGCAACAAATTCTTGGGCCTCAGCCTGTGACATAGCCGAAATAAAGCGCACCCCACCGGCTGCTCCAGGAACCGTATGTAAAAGGCCAGTTCCTCTTTCATCAAAAGTGCGCTTAATAATGCTTAAATCTTCGGAAATTGAAGATTTAGCTGACTCATATCGCTGAGCAAAAAAAGATAGAGAAATCAACTGACGCGGATGCTCTAATAGGTACCGCGCCATATCGACCAAACGGTCGGATCGTCTTGTTTTCATGATGATAATGATGCTAAATCAGCACCTTACCTCCTTATAGTTAATAAGCGTACAGGTAATTATATCATTTTAATTAAAGAATAAAACGAACGTTCGGATATTTCATTTTCACTGACTAATTCTAAATTGCCACAAAGCCCCCAGGTAAATTGCAACTTCAATCACGGCTATAAAAAAACTACTTGGTAAATTCGTTAGATAGGCTAAAGTGAGGCCCATCCAGGTTCCAAATATGGCAAAGATAATGGCTAAAGACATCAAATTCGGTACTGTATCGGTAAAATATTTGGCACTAGCAGCAGGCAAAGTGACCAAAACAAAAATTAACAAAGAGCCGACCAATTGCGAAGAGATACTAACCGACAAAGCAATAATAATTAAAAATAAATAGCGACTTAGACGATTTTTACCACCTTTATGTAATAAGCCTGCTTCATCAAATGATAACTGCCGTAGTGACCGGAAATTAGTCAACAGCAAAACTAACACAAAGACTGCCAAAATCATTAAAATCAACAAATCTTGATGACTAATTCCCAACACCGAGCCAAACAAAATTCCCGTTGCCGCACTAGTGGAGGTGTGTCCCAAGGCCAAAAATAAAATTCCAAGGCCAATTGCTAAAGCAGATACCGCACTGGTTATATTATCTTGTTTGGTATAGCTCGCTTCTAAAGCCCCAATTGAAAGTGATGCTATCGCAGTCGCTAACATCATTCCCAACAAGGCCGGCCATCCAATCCAGAAACCAAAAGCGGCCCCAGCAAAACCAATCTCACTTAAAGAATGAGTCAAAAAAGCATAGTTACGCGCAACTACGAAAGTGCCCACCATGCCTGCGATAATACTAACAATTGTCCCTGCCAAAAAAGCATTTTGCATAAAGGCATATTCAAACATTATGAACCTCTTCTTCCTGTCCATGGCTAATTGCATTGGCTGGTAACTGGTCAATTGGTCCAGCCGTTACCTGTTGGTCGTGAACCCATAAAAAATAATCGGCGTATTTTTTAACCCAACTGGTGTCGTGAGTAATCCAAAGCACGGTCATTTGGTGTTTTTGTTGTAATTTAACAATGGTTTGCACCAATTCAATACTATGGCGGGCATCTAAACTAGCGGTGGATTCATCCAAAATTAATAAATCCGGTTCCTGTCCTAGGGCTTGGGCAACAAAGGCCCGCTGCTTTTGCCCACCAGAAACCAGTCCCAAACGATTATCGGCCAAATCAGTCAAATCCACTTCGGCAATCGCTCTAGTAATGGCCTGTTTTTCGCTAGCACAATACCAAGGCTGCCAACCATGATTAAAACCCAACCCCACAAAGGAACGAATACTGAGTGGATAGTCCCGCGAAATGCTTCGAAATTGGGGAACATAGCCAATTTGACGGGCCTGCGTGGATAACTGGCCCGTAATTGAGCGGTTTTGCCCCAATAAGGCTTTAATGAGGGTTGTTTTCCCAGCTCCATTTTCACCTAAAATTGCCACAAAACTTTGCTGGGGTATGGTGACATTTACGTCGTGTAAAATGACTTTTTCCCCGTATTTAACGGTTAAATCCTTGGCAGTAATCACGTCCATGCAAAACTCCAATCCAAATTTCTCAAGTAAAAATAACTATAATAAAAAACCCTTCCGGGTTTTTTATGTAATCTTAATCAGCAAAAGTAATGTTTACGCTGTGCGTTAAAATATCTGCATAACTGTATGAAGCACGATCAAATTGTGAATCATCACTTAACTCAACTACGAAAAGTGATGGGAAGGTTGACCGTAAAATGCCAGAGCGCTCTGTAACTTTTTTCCGGCCTGCCTGTGAAATAACTGTAACTTTCTCGCCAATATGCGCGTCAAGGCGCGATTTAATTTCTGCTAAAGTTGCCATAGTGAACCACCTTTCCAGTGCCATCGTTTACATTTTATCATAATTACTGGAAAAATCCAAATCTAGAACAACTAAGGGCTAATCTGTCAAGACCTAAATTTAATATTTTGAGCTTTTAATGCCAAAAATAACTGGTAAAAGTTCTCTAAATCTAACCGTTCAGCCCGAATACCTGGTTCAATTGTCGCCTCAGCCAGCGCACTGGTTAATTTCTCTTTCACCTCAGCATCCTTACCAAAGGCCTGGAGCAGATTATTCCACAAACTTTTCCGTCGGTGGGCAAAGCAAATTTTAACAAGGTTAAATAATTCTTTCGGCTGTTGGACCTGATAAGGATGATTTTTAGGTTGTAGGCGCACAACGGCACTGTCGACACGGGGCGCTGGATTAAAGGCAGTAGCTGGAACCTTAACTGCCAGTTGTACTTGTGCATAATAGGCCATCATGACGGTTAAAACGCCATACTCCTTAGTCCCGACTGGTGCCGTGAGGCGATCGGCCACTTCACGTTGCATCATGACCACCATCGTGTCCCAGGATAAGCCAGCTTGTAAGAGCTGCATCAAAATCGGCGTCGTAATGTAATAGGGTAAGTTGGCTACAATTTTAACCGCAGGCACCTGGCCCCACTGTTTTTGAATTGTGTTTTTTAAATCCACCGTTAAGACATCGGTTTCAATAACCGTAATATTATCATAGGGACTCAAAGTGTCATTTAAGACACGAACCATTTCTGGATCAATTTCAACCGCTAAAACAGCCTTGGCTTGACGGGCTAATTGTTCGGTTAAACCACCAATCCCCGGCCCAATTTCAATGACGTAATCGTCATCACTTAAATCAGCCGTATCAATGATACGATCGATGATATTTAAGTCAGTTAGAAAGTTTTGACCGAATTTCTTTTTAGCCCGTAAGCCATAACTGGTTAAAATCGCCTGTGTCCTAGTTGGCGTAGCGATGTCTAATGGTTCAACCATTGTAAATTCCTTTCATGACCCTTAATACTTCAGCTTGGCTAATGCCAAAGGCCTGTAATTTTCGGTATAACTGCTTGCCATTGGTATGACCAATTTTTAACGCAACTCCCAGCTCTTGACGATATTGAGCTGCTAATGGCCCTCCAATCAAGCCCAGTTCTTGTAAAAAAACAAGCGTCACATCAGACGATGCCTGTTGATTAAAACTAGCTGCCTGCTGTAAGGCCTTTTTTAAAACCGATAAACTGGCATGCTCTACCCCTAAAGACTTATGCGGATTATCCCGCTGCGCTCGACCTTGTCCCTGACTGATATAGGCCTGTTTAACCCCAGGTACCTGCTGAGTGATAAGGCGTCGCAACCGTTCGCCATTAAAATCTGGATCCGTAAATATAATTGCTCCACGAGTAGCCACTGCATGCTTAATGGTTTGAATCGTGGCTTGATTTAAAGCACTGCCACCGGTTTCAATCGTCTCAACCGGCCCTAAACGGCGTAGATTTTGGGTGTCAGACCGCCCCTCGACCACGATGAATTCTTTAACATTAAGAGTATCAGTCATGATTTAGGAAAAGACGACGGGCATTTTGACGGGTAGTTTCAGCTAATTCATCCGCTTTCATACCTAAAGTTTCTGCCAAATCATCCACAACATATTTAACAAAGGCTGGCTCATTTAGCTTGCCACGCATGGGTACCGGCGCTAAATAGGGAGCATCAGTTTCCACTAAAATACGGTCTAACGGCACAGCTTGAGCAGCCTCCCGAACTTCTTCAGCCTTTTTGAAGGATACCACGCCACTAAAGGAAATATAAAAACCAAGATCGACAAAGGCTTGCGCCTGTTCGGGTGTTCCTGAAAAACTATGCATCACTCCCCGGGTAATTCCGCCAGCTTTAAGCATAGCTAAGACATCATCAAATGCTTCACGATTATGAACAACCAACGGCAAATCGTGTTTTTTAGCTAATGCCATATGTTGAATAAAGGCCTTTTTTTGAATTTCAACTGGAGTATCCCAATGATAATCAAGACCTGTTTCACCAACGCCAACAACCTGATCTTGACTTAGAGCAGCATCAAGTTCGGCCAAAGCAGCTTCATCAAAATCCGGCGTATCTTCGGGTTGATAACCCAATACCGCTCGAATTCCTTCATATTCTTGAGCAATTTTTAAGGCACGCTGGTTACTTTGCTGATTGTAACCAACCACATTCATCTCCATCACCTGAAATTCATGGGCTCGGCCGACGTAAGCGGGCACATCCATATAAAGTTGATCATCATTTAAGTGAGTATGAGAGTCATAGGTTGGAGCAGGTCGTTTGGTAGGATCATATATGGCCATTGTTATCTTCCTTACTTTTAATATTCACTAACATCCAATTGTAACACATCCATTTTTTCCAATAAAAAAGGACCGCTTAGCGATCCTAACTTATTTTTCTACTCGGGCAAAGTGCTTTAAGATCCCATTGACGAACTTGGCATCATCTGGATTAGCAAATTCTTTTGCCAGTTCAATCGCTTCATCGATTGCTACCTTGTAGGGTATTTCTGGCATATAAAGTAACTCATAAACTGCCATGCGAAGAATAACTAAATCAGCACGGCTAATTCGCTTGATACTCCAGCCGTCAACTAAATGTTGACTAATGGCTTGATCTAATTCGCGCTGACTCCCCAAAACACCATTGATAAATTGGGGCAAGAAACTATCAAACTCTTCATCACCTAGCACCATTTGGTATAAACCATCAAGTTGATCTTCTTGCGGTACTTCTTTAGCGGTTGCAAAGAGAATTTGAAACACCGCTTGTCGCTCACGGTGTCGGCTTATTACAGTCATGCTTTTCACTCCCCATCCTCTGCTTGGTCAAACATGTGATCAGGATCAATGCCGTGTTCATAGCGATTGGGGATAATGCCACTAATGTGAACATTAACCTGATTAACAACTAAACCAGTCATCGAAGCTACTTGAGTCATGACAGCCCGTTGGATATTTAGAGCGACTTGTGGCACTGTAACGCCATACTTCAAAAATACATAGGTTGAAATTTCTAAGCCCTGATCGTTATTGGTTAACTGAACCCCTTTACCACGTGCTGATGAGCCAAATGCCCGAACCACACGATCAGTTAGATTACCCCGCATTGAAAATACACCTTCAACATCTTGGGTAGCCTTTTGGGCAATAATCTCTAACACTTCTGGTGTAATCATCGTTTGACCAGCAACCGAACTACTGGTTGCCAAGACAAAATTCTTATTTACTGTCATATTCCGCCTTACCGCCCAATATCAATGTAATTTTTCCAGGCCGACTTTATGCCCGGCCCTTATAAGAACCATCTTCAGTGTTAACAATGATGGTATCACCTTCGTTAACAAAATCAGGCACTGTGATAGTCGCCCCAGTTTCAACTGTAGCAGGCTTACCACTACCAGTGGCTGTAGCCCCCTTGATTCCTGGTTGTGTTTCCGTAACCTTAAGCGTAACACTGGATGGTAATTCGGCACCAAGCACTTCACTACCATACATAGTAATCTTAACTTCCATACCTTCAAGCATAAACTTCAAAGCATTTTGCAAGTGATCATCACTGATATTAATCTGATCATAAGTTTCAGTATCCATGAAGACCCGGCCACCATTTTCAGCGTACAAATACGACATTGGGCGCGTCGTAATTTCGGCTTGCTCAAACTTATCACCAGGACGGAAAGTTACTTCGTTGACTGCTCCAGTCCGTAGGTTCTTTAACTTTGACCGTACAAAGGCAGCTCCCTTACCAGGCTTAACGTGTTGAAATTCAATAACTCGCCAAATCGAGTTGTTATATTCAATTGTTAAACCAGTCTTTAAATCATTCATGCCAATTGCCATGAGTTAGTATCCTCTTCAATTCATTGTTTAACTTCCATTATAGCAGAAACCAGCTCAATTGCCAGCAATAACCGCCTTGTTCTTTTAGATGTCCAGACCAGTTCACCCCTAAATATGGTATACTTATTCTTAAGGTTTTCGTTCGTGACAAACAAAAAAATATTATTGGAGGAACATTATGGTTTTTAAAATTTATTACCAGGATGATATCGATCGCAATCCCAAGCGTGAAGACACACACTCTTTTTACATTGAAGCTGAAAGTCTAGCGCATGCCCGCGAAATCGTTCAAAAGAATACTGATTACAACATCGAATTTATCGAAGAACTCTCAGATAAGGCCCTAACTTACGAGCAAGCTGGTCCTGACTTTGAGATTAAAACTTTTTAACATATGACATATTCAGTTGACATTAAATCTAACGAAGTCGGCGTTTATGCACTTGGTGGTCTAGGTGAAATCGGTAAAAACACCTATGGCATTGAATACCAAGACGAAATTATTGTTGTGGATGCCGGTATCAAATTTCCGGAAGATGAACTTTTAGGAATTGATTACGTTATTCCTGACTATACTTATCTCGTTGACAACATTGACAAGGTAAAGGCACTGGTAATTACTCACGGACACGAAGACCATATTGGTGCCATTGCCTACTTTTTACAAGCTGTTAATGTTCCTGTTTACGCTGGCCCACTGGCCATGGCCTTAATTCGTAATAAGCTAGAAGAAAAGCAATTACTTAATCGAGCCGAATTACACGAAATTGCCGACGGTAGTGTGATTGATTTTGACAAAATGAGTGTTGAATTTTTTCGCACCACCCACTCCATCCCCGATGTCTTTGGCGTAGCCGTACACACACCGGTCGGTACCATTGTAGAAACCGGTGATTTCAAGTTTGACCTAACTCCTACTACTAAGCAGCCACCTAACCTTTGGTCCATGGCTCGTATCGGTCATGATGGTGTTTTGCTTCTATTAAGTGATTCCACCAATGCCGAACGACCAGAATGGACTAAGTCAGAAGCTTGGGTTGCTAAATCGGTTAACCGGATTTTTGATCAGTTACAGCATGGTCGAATTATTTTTGCGACCTTTGCTTCCAATATGAATCGAATCCGAATGGCAACCGATGCAGCTATTGCCCATGGTCGTAAAATTGCTGTTTTCGGTCGTTCTATGGAATCAGCCATGACCAATGGCCGTGCCCTAGGCTACTTAAATATTCCTGATGAATATTTACTAGAACAATCCCAAATTAAAAACGTACCAGATGATGAACTATTAATTTTATCAACTGGTTCCCAGGGAGAGTCAATGGCGGCCCTGGCTCGAATTGCTGAAGGTAGTCATAAGCAAATTAAGTTAAAGCCTAAAGATAACGTGATTTTCTCCTCTTCTCCTATTCCTGGTAATACAGCTTCAGTTAACGCTGTTATTAACAAGCTAGAAGAAGGTGGCGCTAATGTTATTCACGGTAAACTTAATAACATTCATACTTCTGGTCACGGTGGCCAAGAAGAGCAAAAGTTAATGTTGGCCTTGATGAAACCTAAGTTCTTCATGCCCATTCACGGAGAATATCGGATGTTAAAAGTTCATGCTGGCTTAGCCCACGAACTTGATATTCCAACCGACCATACCTTTATCCTACAAAATGGTGATGTTTTGGCTCTTGATGGTGAAAGTACTCGAGTTGCTGGCCATTTCCCAGCCGAAGATACCTATATTGATGGCTCTGGTATTGGTGATATTGGTTCGGTGGTCTTACATGATCGCCAAAAGCTATCTCAGGATGGTTTGGTGATTGTCACTGCCACCATTAACCTCAAACGCAAGGAAATCTTATCTGGGCCAGACATCTTATCACGCGGATTTGTTTACATGCGTGAATCTGGTGACCTCATTAATGAAGGTCGTCGGGTAATCTTTTCAACCATTCGTCGCGTGATGAATGGCAAAAATCCCAACGAGTCTGAAATTCGTCAAGCCATTATTGATGACTTAGCTCGTTATCTCCATCGGGAAACTGCTCGTAAACCGATGATTTTACCAATGTTAATAATGATTTAAGAAAGTATGCTCTATCACTTAGAGCATACTTTTTATTATAACTTTCTGGTATATTGGAACTGATGCAAATCAATGAAGTTATTTGTAAAGGAGTTTCCTATGAGTGATCGTCATATTCCGGCCGTAATGGGTACGCAGCATCCTGATAATGCCAATGCACCTTTCTGGGACAGTTCCCAACAGCCTTTCATCAGCGCTTACCGTGAAACACGAGAAGCCTTTGAAAATTTTAAAATTTTAGACATTGAAGAATATATGTGGGATTGGGAGGGTAAGCATGCTGATGCCGCCGTTATTGATCGGCTATTTTCCACCCACTATGAGTATTTTAAAGATCATCAATTAGGACGTGACAAATTTTTAACCTTCCGTTTCCCTAACATATGGGAAGAAAAGGGCTATAACCTCATGCAAGCCATGACCGCTTTTTTGAGTTCTGAAGATTTTGCCCATGATCTTGGTTTTGATCAACGACCCCTCTTTGAAGCAATTTTACCGATGGCTAAGCGAGCTGATCAAATTATTGAGATGCAAGACCTCTTTCAACGCTTGGCTCAATTTAAATCTTCAACCTTTACACCTTCTGAGGCTAATACACCTTACATTGAAATGATTCCTTTATTTGAGGAATTTGAAACCCAATACCACGCTCCTGAAATTTTAAAAGAATATTTACGCTTACATGAAAAGCACTTTGGTTTCCGGCCTAAATATCTTCGAGTTTTCTTAGCCGGATCTGATTCGGCTTTATCAGCCGGTTTTATGAGTTCCATTGTTGGTAACAAACTCGCTTTGGCCCGCCTGCATCGCTTTGCCGAAGAAGAAGGTATTGCAATCTATCCAATTTCAGGAACGGGCTCGCCAATTTTCCGTGGTGGTCTCTCTCCTCGCCGAGTGGAACGTTATTTAACAGAGTTCCCTGGCGTTCGAACTGCCACGGTGCAATCAGCCTTTCGTTATGATTTTCCAATCGACGAAGCTCAAGCGGGTATTGCCTACCTCAAAGAGCATTTACCACAGGCTAAGCCTCTAGAAATTAATGACAGCGATGAGCAATTATTAATTGAAGTAGCCGAAAAATCAACCAAATACTATCGTGCTACACTTGATCAGTTAATTCCCGATATGCAACCTATTTTTAAGGCCTTTCCAAAACGACGTGATCGCCGTCAGCACGTCGGGGTCTTAGGTTATTCACGCTCAGTTGACAATATTGAGCTTCCCCGAGCCATTAATTTTACTGGTGCCTTTTACTCAATTGGCGTCCCACCTGAATTTATTGGCTTTGGACGTGCGCTTCAAAGCTTAGATGCAACCCATCTATCCACTTTGGTCCGGCACTATCCAAGTATGAAAAAAGACTTTACGGAACTGGCTCGCTTTGTTAACCTAGACGCACTGGCAATCTTAAAAACCCATAGTTCCGCCTGGGCCGAGGTTGAAGAAGATATTTTGTTTTTGCAAGAGCTCTTTGACTTTGAAATTAAACCAGAAACCTTAGAAGAGCAACAGCATCATGAAATTGCCCTACAAGTCGTGCAATTCCAGCACAGTGCACCCGTTGCCCTAACCGCCTTGATTAACTCAATGGCTCAACTACGACATTTCTTAGGTTAAAATAAAGTCGGTACTTTCAAAAGACTACCTTTAACTACCAAATGGAAACTATCATGCAGAATTTTTATGTACTATACAGCAATTCTGAATCTGAGCACACACAAGATTCCTTGCTGACGCAAATTCAAAATATATTTACCCAAGAAAACCGCTTAGGTTCTTGGACCCAAATGACTGATGACACGAATCCATTTTTTTGGGCCAAACGATTGGGACGCCAAATTCCTGATACAACTGCTGATTCAGCAGTTGTTTTAGTGATTGGTTCTGCCACCCTATTGACCGAAGTTATCAATGGTCTGATTGCTGCTAAAAGGACCTATCAATTGCCAATAGCTCATCTTCAATTTCCAACCACGATTGAACCCGAAGCTACTAATCAACCCAACCCCTTAATTACACAAAGCCAATCTTTACTACAAGTTAAGCAGTCACACACCCAATATCTGGCTCATGTAGTTGGTGCTCTACCCCAAAAATCCGACCGATACTTTTTAAATCGTCTCACGGTTGGTATTAGTTTGGATCTATTTGAATCGAAACTTCCCGTCAAGGGTAATCTTTTAAATCAATTCTTTTCTTGGTGGCGTTGGTTGGAGCAGTTTAACCTGCAAACTTCCTTTCCAACCTATCTAGGTTTAAAAAACCGCTATTTGAGCCACCGTAAAACCCTAACCTTTACCCTAACTAATCATCCAGATAGTGGTAAAATTACGGCTCTAATTGTGGATAAAATGAATTTCATTGGGATGTTTTTAGCTTTTTGGCAGCTCCAACGTCAAAAAGCGCCCGCCCAGGTGCACGGCTTTGAAGAAACCGAAGTTTCAGCTATGACTACCGTTCACATCGCTGATATTCAAACGGCTATGGCCGATGAGAAACGATTGGGTACCGGAACCTTTGCCTTTACTGTTGATTCTTATGCTTATCCTTTTTGGTCTTAAAATCACAAAAAAATCACCTACGTATGTAGGTGATTTTTGTTTAGGCCAAATGGGATAATTGTTTAATCTGATCCACCTTACCTAAACGTTCCCAAGGTAGATCTAAGTCATTTCGACCAAAATGGCCATAAGCAGCAGTTTGCTGATAAATTGGCCGACGTAAATCTAACTGATTAATAATCGCCAATGGTCGAAAATCAAAGTATTCTGACACAATTTGGTCAATTAAGGCCAAATCAACGTGTTCTGTGCCAAAAGTTTCAATATTAAGAGAAACTGGCTTAGCAACCCCGATAGCATAAGCAGCCTGTAACTCAAGCTTATCGGCTAGGCCGGCTGCTACTAGGTTTTTGGCTACATAACGGGCATAATAAGCAGCAGAACGATCAACCTTAGTGGCATCCTTTCCAGAAAAGGCTCCTCCCCCATGATGAGCTGCACCGCCATAAGTATCAACGATAAGCTTACGACCAGTCAAACCGGAATCTGCCTGGGGTCCGCCCAAAACAAAGCGACCAGAGGGATTAATATAGTAATTAGTTTGATCATCTAGTAAATCACTCGGCAATACTGGGTCGATAACCTGAGCTTTAATATCAGCCCGTAATTGTGGCAGCGAAACATTTTCGGCATGTTGGGTGGAAAGGACTACGGCAGCAATTCGTTGCGCGTGGCCCTGATCATCGGTCTCAATGGCGACTTCCCCCTTAGCGTCGGGTCGCAGATAATCTAATTGTCCGCTTTGACGAACATCGCGAATTTGACGCATCAATTGGTGGGATAAATCCAAGGCCAGCGGTAAGTAGTTATCGGTTTCATTAGTCGCATATCCGTAAACCATCCCCTGGTCACCGGCTCCCAATTGTTCGGGATCATCTTCGGCTTGATCAACCGCTTGGGCGATATCACCAGATTGTTCAACAATTTTATTAGTTACATTGATGGAATCAGCTGAAAAGCCCAACTCAGGTCGGTCATAGCCAATAGCGCGGATTGTATCAGTCGCAATTTGGCGAATATTGACATAGGCACTGGTACTCAACTCCCCAAAAATAGTAACATCGCCCGTTGAAGTAGTGACTTCAATGGCGGCTCGCGCCTTAGGATCTTGTTTTAGAACGGCATCTAGAATTGCATCAGCGATTTGATCGGCAATTTTATCCGGATGCCCATTAGCAACTGATTCAGAAGTATGGTATTTTGTCATGGTAATTCCTCCAAGGTAATTGTCGAAATAAATGCTATTTAAAAACGCAGCCAGACAACTGGCTGCGTTTAACAAGTTGTCTATCTTACAGAAGTACCACCGTGCAATTGCCGGCTGGTGTAGGGTCTTAATGCTGTATCACTCGCCTACTCTTGATAGCTATTTAATTTCACTAAAAAATTTTACATGATAAAATAAAAAAAAGCAATTATGTCATCTTTAAGAAGGTTTTCAATCAATGCCCCGATCACAATCAGTTTCTACTAACCGCATTCCTAGTCGCTCCAACCGACATTTATCAGTCAGACAACATCATTGGTTAACAATCATTATCATGGTGTTGTGTTTAAATGTTATTTGGTGGCAACAGCCAATTTTTTACGAACATTTTTTAGCTCAAGCTCAACACTGGGATGTTTGGCCATTAGTCGGATACAGTTTCAGTGCCAGTGTGGCCATTGCCTTGATGATTCGCAGTAATTTCACCCACCGGGCTAGCTACCTGTTTCTAGTTTTAAGTATGCTAGTAATTGCTAATTCTCAGATTCGAACCCGATTTGAAATTTTATTGCTGTTGCTATTGTTTATTTGCTTTTTATTCATGATTCCACAGAAAATTTTCCAAATTAAAAATGCGTTGGGACTCCTCATTTTTAGTGTTTTAGCCACTTACGCCATTCCAGTTTCAATTTATTTTTTGGCTAATAACTTTATCACCCAACTCTTTTTACATCAATCTTGGATTATGCTCTTTGCCTTTTTATATTTTTTCACCCCGCTATTTTTACCAAATGCCCGTGGCAGGTTACTTAGCTTAGCCACAATTTTATTCTTTTGGGTGACTGTTCTAGTCATCCACGGCGTCAATTTTAGTAGCTTTTTAGCCATATTCATCAGCCTACCGCCCTTCTTATTACAATTTAGCAAACGCTATTTTAAACGCTGGGAACCGATGTGTGCCCTTATCTGTTTAATGCTAGCAATCTGCCTCTTATACCAATAAAAAAGGACTTCCTCTGGAAGTCCTTTTTGTTTATAACATTGTTACGGTGAAGTTTTTATCATCACTATTTCTAACCAAGATGGCTTGCATTTCATTAGCTGTCTGAACCACAATGCGAATTGGCACTGAGTTAGGTAGAAACTTTAATGCAGAAGCGGCCACATAGTTAGTAAAGCTATCAATTTCCGTTTGGGAATAGAATTGGGTGGTAACCGTTACATTCATACTTGATAACTTATCGCTCTTATAATGAGCCACTGCTGTTGCTCCAGCAATATTAGGAAAGAAGTTAGCAATATCAGTTTTAAAGTTGGTAAATCCATTGTTTTCATCATTACCAAGGGAACTACTGCTAGTTGATTCCTTAGGTAAGACCACAGCTTCTTCGGAAATATCAGACCAAGCGGACAAATCATCGCCCTTACGGCTAGTGGCTTGAGAGTAAAAACTACCTGGTGCTAGAGAATCTCCAGGAGCATTTTCATACATCGCTAGGACGATTGGAACATTATCACCTACACCCTTTTGTGCTCGGATTTCTTTTAATAGCTTAGGCGCAATTTTCTTACCGTAGGCAATCCGATCCTCTTTTGAAATACTTTGATAGTAGGTACTACCATACTGCTCTTTTTGGTAAGCATCTTGAGAGTTCATCGCCACACCCACGACCATTCCAGAAAGTTTCAATTGATCCCCTTCTTTGGTCATGAAATCTTGTTCCGTCAGCGTTTGCACATAAATCGGTGCCCGTGAGTTATCAGTCTTACCGTTATCTTCGGGGTTTAAACCATCACTATGATCTTTCCCTTGTCGAGCTAACAAAGATGAAACCTTATCAGCCGACAAATACTGTCCTTCTTGGAAGATGTAACGGCCCGTTTTAAAATGTGATTTTGATAAATCTAACAAAGAAGATTCAAAATTTTTCACATCCAAGGTATTAGTTTCAGAAGTGGCAGTAATACCACGGGCGGCACTAACCAGATAACGCCCATCTTTAATCACCGTTTGATACTGGCCTTTAGCATTTTGAGTTAATTGAACCCCTTTTTTCGTCTGGGTGGTTGGTGTCACCTGTACCACATTGAAAAAATATAAGCCTGCCGCAATCAGGGCTACTACCCCAACAGCAATAATAATATATCCGCGAACACTAATTCGTTTTAGCATGACGATTCCTTTTTTGCTTAATTACTTGCCTGGGCCTTTATAAAATCTTGTTCATCCCAAACTAAAATATTCAGCTCTTGTGCCTTTTCAAGTTTACTACCGGCATCTTTTCCAGCAATCACTAAATCGGTTTTAGCTGAAACTGATCCAACGACATTGGCCCCCCGGTCAGTTAACCACTGAGTTACCGCCGGACGGCTGTTAAACTCTAGTTTACCAGTAAGTACGACCTTTTTACCATAGAAAAACGAATTTTCATCGGCGATTGTTTGAGTCGAAATAAATTCCTGATTAACGCCAGCTGTCTGTAATTCATTGATTAATTGTTGCGATTCTGGTTTAGCAAAATATTGCACAATTGAGTCGGCAATGGCTTCGCCCACCCCATCAATACTAGCCAATTCTGCCACCGAAGCCTGGGCGATAGCAGCCATCGTCTGGAAACGCTGAGCAATCAATTGAGCCGCCTTGGCACCCACTAGGCGAATACCTAGCCCAAAGAGCAAACGCTCCAAAGAGTTAGCCCGTGAATTATCAATAGCAGTTAACAAATTATTGGCTGATTTTTCCTTAAATTTATCCAATTCTAATAATTGAGGCAATGCCAAATGGTAAATGGAGGCAACATCTTTAACAAACCCGGCGTTTAATAGCTGGTGAACCACGCGTGGTCCCATGCCATCAATGTTCATAGCATTTCGTGAAGCAAAGTGGGTTAAGCCTTCTTGAATTTGAGCTGGACAGAACGGATTAATACAACGTAAGACTACTTCGCCTTCGACATGGACCAAATGCGCCTGACAGGCCGGACAGGTCGTGGGAATGACATAGGGGTGACTATCGCTAGGACGCTTACTTAGCACCACCTGGCCGACCTCAGGAATAATGTCCCCCGCCTTATGGAGCGTGACTGTATCGCCTATGCGGATAGCTTTTTCCATTAAGTAATCCGGATTGTGTAAACTAGCTCGCTGCACGGTCGTTCCGGCTAGTAAAACGGGATCCATGACTGCTGTTGGCGTCACCGCCCCAGTGCGACCAACCGTCCATTCAATGTCTTGGACAATGGTCGTGGCCTCTTCTGGCGGGAACTTATAGGCAATCGCCCAACGTGGAATTTTTATGGTATTTCCTAAATCGTATTCTAAATCTAAGGAATTAACCTTAACCACCACGCCATCAATACCATATGATAGACCATCACGCTTTTGAGTATATTCGTCAATATAGTCACTGATTTCAGCCATTTTACCGATGACTCGGTTATGGTGATCAGTTGGTAAGCCCAGCTGGGCAAAACGTTGCAAGACTTGGTCTTGATGAGTGGCCGAAAGGACTTCCGGTTCAGCCGTGTAGTAAATAAAGGCGGATAAATTGCGCGACCTGGTAATGGCTGCATTTAACTGACGTAAGGAACCGGCAGCCGCATTACGAGGATTAGCAAAGGGTTCTTGCCCATCCGCTTCGCGTTCCTCATTTAATTTAACGAAACTGGCTTTGGGCATGTAAATTTCGCCCCGGACTTCAATGTTTAGTGGTTCAGTTAATTGCTGTGGAATCGCCTTAATGGTCTTAACGTTTTGGGTTACGTCTTCACCGATACGTCCATTACCTCGGGTCGAAGCCTGAATCAAACGGCCGTTTTCATACCGTAACGCAACTGCCAGACCATCAATTTTTAGTTCCAAATTATATTGAGGTTGTTGGCCATCTAGCGCTTTTTTAGTGCGGTCTTCCCATTCTTGCAACTCAGCCAAACTAAAAACATCCCCCAAAGATAGCATGGGTGCTGGATGCGTTACCTTGGCTAAATCTGACTTAGTCTGAGCCCCACCGACATTTTGCGTGGGAGAGTCTTGTTTAATAAACTGCGGGAAATGATTTTCCAAAGCCACTAAACGGGCATATAACTCATCATATACATGATCTTCGACTACTGGTTCATCTTTTTCATAGTAGGCAATCCCATATTCAGTTAAAAGGTCTTGTAGTTGGGCAATTTCGGTGCGCGCTTGGGCCACCGTCATTTGATCAACTGGTAATTTATCTGCCATTAAACGCATTCCTCCTACTCTTCCGTCACTTTAGTAATGGGCGCAAAAGCGGCTAATAACTGCTTAACTCCTTCTTGAGGAAAGGCCACTTGTAGCTCTTGATCATCTTGATTACCACTAACTGACACAACGGTACCGATACCCCATTTTTTATGGGAAACTTTGTCGCCAGCCTGCCAACTAGTATTTTCAGCCCCCGTAGTTGCCTGAGTTACTTTTTGGACAGCACTAGCCCGATAGGTAGTAACGGTAGCTTGTTGCAACCGACGACCAAGACCTGGATTAGGATTTTGCCCGCCGACTTGTTGGTCTAATAAATTGGGCGAAATTTCATCAATAAAACGAGAAGGTGGATTGGCCTGGGTGCGACCGTATAGCAGACGTGAATAGGCATTGGTCAAGAAGAGCTTTTGCATTGCTCGAGTGATGCCCACATAGGCTAGACGTCGTTCTTCTTCCAGCTGATCTTCGTCCTGACTGGCCCGACCCAGTGGAAAAATTCCTTCTTCTAGTCCAATCAAAAAGACCACTGGAAATTCCAGTCCCTTAGCAGCATGTAAGGTCATTAAGGTGACAATCCCATCATCTTGTCCAACATTATCAATATCAGACATTAAGGCTGTAGACCCCAAAAAATCAGTCAATGGATCAATGGCATCCGGATCATCAGCTTGATATTTTTGATCAAATTCTTTGGTAACTGACAAAAATTCGTCCAAGTTTTCCAAACGAGATTGACTTTCAGGATCACTTTTACTGGCCAAACTCTTGCGATAACCACTTTTTTCCATAACCGTTTCAGCTAATTCCGTAACTGATAGAAATTCAGCCTGGCGCTTTAAGTCATGCATCATTTCTGCAAAAGTTAAAAGCTTGGTGGCACTGCTGGCCCGAATATCAGGTGCTAATTCAATATTATCAATAGCCTTTAGGGCTGAGTAAGCCATTTGATTAGCAAAAGCATAGAGACGATCGACTGTCGTAGTCCCAATACTACGTTTAGGAACGTTGACAATTCGTTCAAAGGCAGCATTATCATCCGGATTAGCAATCAGGCTCAAATAGGCCATAATATCCAAAATTTCTTTCCGGTCATAGAACTTATGTCCACCGACGATAGTATAAGGAATATTGGCTTTGACTAAAGTTTCTTCAATTCCACGTGACTGGGCATTAGTTCGGTACAAGACGGCAAAATCGCTGTAAGAAGCCTGCTCATCGTCATGGCGTTTTTTAATTTGACTGAGGACAAAATCGGCTTCATCGTGCTCACTTTGGGCCCGATAATAGGTGATTTTTTCACCACTACCATTTTCAGTCCATAATTTTTTAGGAATACGCTCGTTATTGTGATTAATTACATCGTTGGCAGCATCCAAAATCGATTGTGTCGAACGGTAATTTTGTTCCAACATGACCGTCTTAGCATCGGGATAGTCCTGCTCAAAGTTCAAAATATTGCCCATGTTAGCGCCACGCCAACCATAAATTGACTGATCAGCATCCCCGACAACCGCCAAATTATGATGACCCTGAGCTAAAAGATGAACAATTTGGTATTGAGCATCGTTGGTGTCCTGATACTCATCGACATGAATGTACTCAAATTGTTGTTGGTAGCGCTCCAAGACCGCTGGCACCTCTTGGAAGAGTCGGATAGTCAGCATAATTAAGTCATCAAAATCAACACTTTGGGCTTGTAATAAGGCCTGTTGATAATTTTGATAGACTTCAGCGACCGTTTCTTCATAGTAATTTTGAGCTTGTTTTTTAAATGCTTTAGGTTCGATTAGTTCATTTTTAGCATTGGAAATCGTCCCTAAAATACTACGGGGATCGTACTGCTTAGTATCCAAATCTAAATCATTAAGCACTCGTTTCATTAACGTCCGCTGAGCACTAGTATCTAAAATTGTAAAATTACGAGATAGGCCAATTTGTTCCCCATCGCGACGTAAAATTCGAACGGCAAGGGCGTGAAAAGTCGAAACCCAGATGGACTGAGCTAATTCTTGATCAACTAATTGACCGATTCGTTCCCGCATTTCACGAGCAGCTTTATTGGTAAAAGTGATCGCTAAAATTCGCCAGGGGGCGATGTTTAAATCTTCGACTAAATGGGCGATTCGATGAGTCAAAACCCGGGTTTTCCCAGAGCCAGCCCCGGCCATAATTAGCAAAGGCCCCTGCGTGATAGCCACCGCTTCGGCCTGTTTATCATTCATTCCTTGAGTTAATTTTTCAACGGTCATAATTACTTCCTATTCCAGAATTTCCATCCTCAATTTTATCATAATCAGGGGCGAACATCAGTTTGGCATTTGATCGAAAAAAGCCAGCAAATCCCTTGCTGACTTCAAGTAGGCAAATCAAATCGTTGTAAATGCCAAGTTTCAATAATATTAATAATCTTTTGAGCATAAGCTGGATCAGTGGCATAGCCATCAGCTACTAGGGCCTGGGCAGCCTTTTTATAATCCTTAGCAGCCATCACGTGCTGGTATTGCAGTGCATTCCAAGGAGTTCCCTCTTTTAATAAACGGGCATGGTCTTCCATGCTGGCCTGCCAATTAGGATAAACAGCAAAATTATCTTTAATCACCAGCCACTGCCCATTCTCATATTCACTGGTTTCGATTAAAATACTAGCCTGATTGCCATGCGCTTTAACACCATACAAATTATGATACTTTTGGGCTAACTCACTTTGATTCCAATTTGATTCTAAAATAGCTTGAGCCAAACTGATTGAAGCTAAAATACCATATTTCTTTTGCATTTGACGGGCATTGGGAGCCCAGCTAGTAATTAATTCCTGATGCTGCTTGGTTTGAGCCGTTAAAGTCGGATTAAGATTAGGGCCAGGTTGGCTGGGCGTTAAAATGGCTAAAATCAACAATCCCAATAAAAAACCGGCCACAATTAAATAAAGCTGACGCTTCTTCTTATTTTTAGGTAATCTAAGAATTTTCCCTTGGCTCATTAAAATTGATCCATTGCGTATAGTTGTTGAAAAGCTTCCGAATGTGCTAACAATTCTTGTGGAGAACCAGCCATGGTAAAGCGTCCATCGTTTAAGAAATAAATATGATCGACAGCTTCAATGCCAGTTAGGTGGTGCGTTACCCAGATAATCGTACGATTCTTTAAGGCCGTGAAAATTTGTGTTAACACCGCCGCCTCTGTTTTAGGATCTAAACTAACCGTGGGTTCATCTAAAATCACAATTGGTGCATCTTGGAGCAAAATCCGTGCTAAAGCAAAACGCTGGCGCTCGCCACCCGAAAAACGTTGCCCGGCTTCTTGCATTGGAGTTTGATAACCCTGTGGTAAAGAAGCGACTAAATCGGCTAATCCAGCTTGTTGAACAGCTTGCTGGACTTGATCTTGACTAGCTGTTAGATTGCCCATTCGAATATTATTTTCAATCGTGGTATCAAATAAATAAGACTGCTGATCAAGTACGGCTATTATTTTTGGTAATTCATCACCTAATTTATTGGGATTTAATCCGCCAATTGTAACTCTACCATTCATCGGTTGTAAATCACCCGCTAATAATTTTAAAATGGTCGTTTTACCAGCACCTGAAGGCCCTAACAAGGCCATTTTTTGGCCAGCTAATAGGTCAAATGATACGTCATTTAAAACTAATTTATCACCATAGGCAAAGGAAACTTGATCAAAAACGACTGTCGTTGTTTGGGGTTTAATCCCTGCAGTTGACTTTGCACTGGGTTCAGGCAAATCATTCAAACGCTTAATGCTATCTTCATAAAATGATGACTCACTGACTCCTTGATTAACCGCAATAAAACTATCAATTAATGGAATAATAGCCAAGGTAAAGGCCGCAATATAATTACTAGCAAAAAAACTATGGCCAAACTGATGCGTCGCCCAAATCATAATCAAAACCATCAGTAATAGGGATAAAAGTTGAATAGTAAAATCTCGCCACCAACCAAAAGCCATCAACTTCCCCTTGACTCGAGAAAGTTTTTGCATTGTTTGTCCTTCTTTGGCAACTAAATCTGCCTGACGACCAGATAACACCCAGTCCTGCATGCCTAAAATCGCATCTGTTGCATCAGTATATAAATCACTTTGTAAAGCTTTTTGACGGCTAACTTTCGCCCGATTTAACGTTAAACTAGCCAAAGGAATCACAATTAAAATCAAGGCTAAAACCAGCATCCACAGTAACATAAAGGCCCAGTTAAACACCCCTAACCCAATGCTACTAATCAGGTACAAAAGCATTCCCGCCCCTAGGGGAAATAGAGTTCTTAAATATAAATTCTCTAATTGTTCCAAGTCTTCGGCCAAAATACCTAAAACTTGACCAGTTTGTAACCGGCTTCTGATGCTACTAGCACCCCGAGCGGCACTTTGATAAAGGCGCTGACGTGATTTAGAAACGACCCGTAAAACCCAGTTATGAGAAACCAGGCGTTCAACATAGCGAAAAACGGGTCGGGCAATTCCAAATCCACGCGTTAATACGATGGGCACATAAATCAATAAGATATTACTTGGATGTTGGGCCGACCTAGAAATCAAATAGCCGGAAATAAACATCAAAGCTGCTGCTGCAAAGGTTGTCATGAAACCTAAAACAATCGAACTCCACAAACCACGTTTTTGTTGACGGAGAAAGGGCATAACCCAGTGATCATGGGCTAATAATTTTTTTAGTTCTTTCATAGCTTTACCCCCTGATGCAAGGCATCGCGCAATACGTTTAATTGACTATCAGCTTGCGCCAATAGTACCGCTGGCTGTCCTTGCTCAACTAAATGACCATCCCGCATCACTAAGACATAGTCCATTTGCTTTAACCAGTGTAACCGGTGGGTCGCAAACAGGACTAAATGATCTTCAAACAGTGGTGCCATACTTTCTTTTAGCGCTAACTCAGTTTGAACATCCAAATGGGCTGTCGGCTCATCAAAGAGCAGCACTCGCCGCCGAGGGTCCAAAAACATTCGAGCCAGGGCAACTCGTTGAACCTGACCGCCCGATAATTGACGACCGCCCTCTCCAACAATGGTGGCCAAGCCATCAGGTAACTCAGCTACTAATTCCGTTAAACCAGCCTGTTTGATGGCTAAGTCAAGGGCTTTTTGGTCAGCCTGAGGGTAATAAAACGTTAAATTATCCTTTAAAGAGGCATGAAAAATATAAGGGGCTTGGGGCAAATAGAAAAATTGCTTTTGCCAGTCCTGTTGGGCCAAATGAGGTAGTTCTTGACCATCAATGCTAATCTGACTATCTACTTGTGGTAATAACTGACCGCCGAGCAGATTCAAAAGCGTTGATTTCCCGGAACCACTTTCACCAACAATTGCAACTCGTTCATAACCCCGTAAATCAAAATTTAAATCAACTAAATTGGGTTGATCCTGATAGGAAAAATTCAAGTTTTTTACCTGTAAATTACTAGTCGCCCGCCATTCTGCCAAATGCAACTGATTTTGGTCAGTCATTTCCGGCATATCTAGCACTTCTAAAACCTCGGCATAGGCATTTTTACCATCCAAGGTCGCATGATAATCATCAGCAAAACTCCGAAGTGGTAGAAAATATTCTGGCGCTAAAATCAAGATTGATAAGGCAGGAAACAGGGTCATGCGGCCGTTTAACAAATCCAACCCCAAGAAAACCGCCAAAACAGCGATTGATAAGGTGGTAAAGAAATCTAAAGCAAAGGTTGAGGTAATGGCAATAATTAAAGTCCGCATCGTCGTTTTGCGGTAATCTTCAGAAATTTGATAAATTTCTTGTCCATAGGCTCGTGATAATCCCAATTGCTTTAAGGTTGGCAAGCCCCGTAAGCCATCGACAAAGCGATTATTTAAATTTTTGAAATTTTGATACTCATCGTCAGCTTTTTTTTGGGCCGCCAAACCTAAAATAATAAAAAAGATAATAATAACTGGAAAAATTAGCAGCAAAAACAAACCTTGAATCCACTTAAAATAGGTAATTGCAATTAATACAATCCAAGGAATAATCGATAAATCCCCGACTTTAATCAAAATTAATTGAAAATAATTTTTCACATTATCTAACCCGGCAGCTAGTACGCTTACTGCCTGACCCGTCCCGAATTTAGCAATTAACGGACTGCCTAATTTAGCATACTTTTCTAGCAGGGCAATCCGATAATTTTCGACGGTCTGATCAGCAAAGTTCGCCATAACATAGTTCTTTACAACTACCAGCAACTGACGTAGCCCAAAAAACAAAGCAAATAAAAGCACCGGAATGGTAATACTACTTAGTCCCTTACCCTCCCACAGCCACACTAAAGCTTGGGAAAGACTAATCCCCTGACCCACAATGGCTAGTGCTTGAATACCAGTCAGCACAATTAAGTAAAGGAGGGTCACCTTAATTTTAGGAAGCGCCAATAAGCGTCGATCGAACATGAAATCACCTATTTCTTTTTTAACTAAATATGTACAAAAACGTTTACAACTAAGTTGCAAACGTTTTTATTTGATAATCATTCTACCACTTTTTTAGCGATAATCCGCTTCCGGAAAACCCAGAAACTCCAAATTTGGTAGCCCAAAACAATTGGCAAAACCGTCAATGAAATAATGGTCATAACCTGCAAAGTGTAGGGACTAGATGAGGCAGATTCAATTGTAAGGGAGTGCAAGGGGTTATTAGCAACCATCACGCGTGGGAATAGACCGACAAAGAGTAAGATGGCTACTTCAACTAACGTCAACCCAGAGGTGATAAAAGGCAAAACCTCTTTTTCCATCTTAACCGTCATGAACCAACCCAAAACTGTGGTGGCCACAATCACTACCAAAATTAATAGCACAGGAACTGGCTTAGTTTGAATAAAGTTAGTGTAAAAGAAGAGCAAGACCGCAAAGAGCGCTTCCCCAGCCAAAAGCAAGGGGTACAAGACCTTCAACTGACAAGCCGCCCGCTGACGCATTGGCCCATCAATTCGGATACGAGTATAGTTTAAACCGTGGACATAGCTCATCAAAGCAACAGCAATACCACCAACCAAAGTAAAGAGCGTAAAGTAATCAAAGAATCCGGCTGATACATTACCCTTGGCATCCATTGGGGTACCAGACACCATGGCCGTTAGGATAATACCCAAGAAAAACGGTGCAAAGAAAGAAGCAATCGCAATCAAACGTTCCCAAATTGCACTTCCTTGTCGAGTGGGCATATGCTCGCGGAATTCAAAGGAAACGCCACGATAAATTAAAGCCAACAACACTCCTAGTAATAGGAGGTAAAAACCGGAGAAGAGAGAAGCATACCAGTAAGGGAAGGCCGCAAAGGTTGCTCCTCCAGCCGTTACTAACCACACTTCGTTTCCATCCCAAGTCGGACCAATTGTTTTGTATAGGGCTTCACGTTCGTGATGATCACGAGCCAGCGTCAAAAATTGCATGCCGACTCCAAAATCATATCCTTCTAAGAAAAGAAAGCCTGACCACAAGACACCAATAAGAACAAACCATAAAAGCTGTAATACTGACATTAGACCTGGGCCTCCTTTCCTGCCAAATCGTCATAAGGATCACGATCAGTTTGCGTTGCTTCCTGCTCATAGTAAGGTCCTTGGTGCAAAACGCGCCGTGATAACCAAATCATAACACCACCTAAGGTACTAAAGGTTAGGAAGTAAACAATATTTGAGAACAACAATGAAGCTACCGAAACATTTGGTGAAACTGCATCGGCAATGGTCATCAAACCATAGACAACCCATGGATAACGACCCAATTCAGTAACTAACCAGCCAGCTGTATTGACTACGAATGGGAAGAAGGTCATAACCCCCATTACCCACAAGAACCAACGCTGAGTCAAAATCAATTGTGATTTCTTTCGGTTAAACCACAAAGCTACTATGGCAACCAAGGCTAGCAAACCAGCCCCCATCGCCATGACCCGGAAGGAATAGAAAAGCGTATTTTCAGGAACATAATAGTCCTTAATGTCGCCCTTAGTCTTACCGTACTTGGCTTCAAATTCTTTATTTAATTCAATCGTACCCTTGGTCGTTCCACCAGTTAAGCTGTGGTTACCCAAAATTGACAAGGCATACGGAACTTCAATCTTAGCAATTGACTTGTGGGTCTTAGGATTGGTTACCGCAATAGCTGCCCAAGGCTGAGCCTTATCAGCTCGCTTAGAAGAATTAATGGTTTCATCGACCCCTTCCATAGCGGCATACTTCATTGGCTGCATTGATTGTAATTCAAAAGCATGTTGGTCACCAGTGATAAAGGCCCCGCCTAAACCAACTAAGCCAACTACCAAAGCGATATTAATTGATTTACGGAACAAAGGTACTTCAGGGTCATCTTGCTTTAACTTTAACAACTTAAAGGCTGACATACCAGCCACAATGAAGCCGGCAGTTACTAATGTACCAACGACCACGTGGGGAAACTCAATCCACAGCTGCTTGTTTAACAACAAGTCACCAAAGTTAGTTAAAACGGCACGTCCCTTTTCGTTATCAATAGCATACCCAACTGGGTTTTGCATGAAGGAGTTAGCTGCCAAAATCCATAACGAAGAAATCATAGAAGCTATGGCTGTAATCCAAATGAAGATTACATGTACTGCTGGCTTGAAGCGATCCCAAGTAAAGGACCACAAACCAATAAAGGTCGACTCAGCGAAGAAGGCTACTAAGGCCTCAACGGCTAAGGGTGCCCCAAAAATATCCCCAACATATCGTGAATATTCTGACCAGTTCATACCGAACTGGAACTCTTGAATCAAACCAGTCACAACCCCAACGGCAAAACTAAGCAAGAAAATCTTACCCCAGAATTGCGTCATCTTTTTATATATTTCGTCTTTTTTGATGACATAGAGTGTTTCCATTACCGCTACCACAATTCCTAGTCCAATTGACATTGGCACAAAGAAGAAGTGAAAAATAGTCGTCATGGCAAACTGGAAACGCGCTAAATCAACGATTCCCACTAAAGCATTCATAACTTTTCCTCCAAAAATTTCCAAAAAGCCTATTAAATTAGACTCACTACTAGAGTAGTTTATCACTCGATAAGCAACTTGACCAGCTTTTTACAAACTTTTAATATTTGTCCATATAAAAACCACTACCGCCCAGTAGTGGCCATCCTTAATTAAAATTACTGTCGTCATCTAAGAAGGTATTTAACACTTCTTCAACCATATCCCATTCTGCATCATCTTCGATTGGAATTAAATCATCTTCAGTGGCATCGCCGTTTTCATCGGGCTTGAAAATATAAGCTTGAACGTCAACCTGCTCATCTTCTTCGACACCGTCAGGTACTAACAGGATATAGTCGCGATCATACTCCTCGGAATGAAAGGTAAAGAGCACCTCAAAGAGTGCTTCGTCACCATTTTCATCTACTAAGGTGATCTTATCGATTTCCGGGTTGTTTTCAGTCATAGTTTTATCCCTACCTAAATTTAATACGTTTATTATAACTTAGCTCAGGACAAAGACCAAGCGCTATTTTTAAGTGCAATCACTTAGCTAAGATTTGACCTAAAATTTTCTGAATTGCATGATTTTGAGCAGAGGTTCCCAAAGTAATCCGTATCCATTCTGGATTTAATCGCGCATTTATCTGATAACCATTTTCTAAAAGCTTTTGACCAACTAAATCAGCATCCCCAACCTTAACCCAGATAAAATTCGTGGCCGAAGGATAAAAAGTCAGGCCTAACTTAGTCAGGTAGGTTTCAAAATCTTGACGTTCCTGACTGACTTGTTGCACCACTTTTTGCAGGTAGCTTTGATCAGCAACGGCGGCCGCACCGCCAGTAATTTGGTAAGTCGATAAATTATAAGGCAGGCGAACTGCTTGTAGAATATCAAAAAGTTGATCCGGCACAATACCATAACCCACTCGCAAATTGGCTAAGCCATAAGCTTTGGAAAGTGTACGTAAGACCACTAAATTATCATATTGCTGAACCAGTGGTGCACAGGTTGCTTCCGGATTATTGGCAAATTCATAATAGGCCTCATCGACAACTAAAATGACATCTGCCGGTAGCTGATCCAAGAAAGCCCGAATATCAGCCGTCTTTTCTAAAACACCGGTCGGATTATTCGGATTGGCTAAAAAGATTAAGGCGGTTTGATCGGTAATGGCTGCCAATAAGGCGTTAAAATCAACATACCCACTTTGCGCATTAATTGGTACCTGGGTTGTTTTAGCCGCTTCAATTTGAGCATGGATGGCATATTCACCAAAAGTTGGTTGTGGCACAATCATCTCGGAACCAGGCGTTAAAATGGTTCGAGTTAATAATTCAATCAACTCATCAGCCCCGTCACCAAAAATCAAACTCTTCACCGGCACTTGTTCGACTTTTGCGACCGCTTGCCGCAAAGCAGTCGCCTGGCCATCTGGATAATAATTTAAGACAGCAGGGTTAACAGCTTGTAATGCCTGGACTGCCAAGGGTGACGGTCCATAAACTGATTCATTGGCTGATAGGCGCGCTAACTCTTTTAAACCATAACGTTTTTTGACCAGTTCGGCCGGTTCTTCGGCCTGATAAGCAGTCAAATCTTTGATAAACTTTTTCACCATCTTAACCTCCTAGGAAATAGTGATAGAAAAAAAGCGCCACCGGCCGTGGTTAACTTTTATAACCACTTATTATTCAAAACCAACACCTGGCTTTATCCAAATAATCCGACAACGTTTCTTGACTACCATGGTGGGAATAGCATGTATGAGTATGTCCATCTTTTTTAAGCATGTACACTCCCTTACTTTACTTAACTAACTTCCCCTTAGCATCTAGGTAATTTTGCAAAATAAATTCAGCGGCAATCTTATCAATTACCTTTTTTCTTTTTTTACGGGAAACATCTGCCTCTTCAATTAGCATCCGTTCCGCCTGCACCGTGGTTAAACGCTCATCTTGAAAATCAGTCGGTAAATTAAAATTGTCCTCGACCATTTGCGCATAATCCCGGGCAGCCTCAGCTCGTGGGCCTTCCGTATTGTTCATATTTTTAGGCAGGCCAATCACAACCCCCGTAACCTTATGTTGATGAATAATTTCACCTAAACGTTCTAGGCCAAATTCTTTTTCATCTTCATTAATTCGGATGATTTCGACCCCTTGGGCAGTCCATCCCATTGGGTCGCTCATTGCTACCCCAACTGTTTTACTACCAACATCTAATCCTAATATTCGCATCATTTCCTTAAATAGCTATGCACTAATTCTTCAATAATTTCATCACGTTCATGGCGTTTAATTAAATTACGGGCATCATGCAAACGCGGAATGTAGGCTGGATCACCTGACATCAGGTAACCCACAATTTGGTTAATGGGATTGTATCCCTTTTCCTCCAATGCGCCATACACAATATCTAATGTTTCATGAATATTTTTGGGCAATTGATTCCCAAAATCAAAGATTGCCGTCTCGTCACTTACACTCATCGTAACTCTCCCTTCCCTTCATAGCAGGTACTGCCCATATTATAGCAAGTTCCAGAAGTTTATACTAATTTAAAAATTATCGTTCTTTAATAAAAGTCTCAGCAGCACTGAATGCATCAGCAATACCAGCCGGATTCTTACCACCGGCTTGGGCCAAATCTGGTCGACCACCACCGCCACCACCAACTAGTGGGGCAATGTTCTTAATCAAATCTCCAGCTTTTAAACCAGCCTGATTAGCATTCTTATTGGCAGCCACCAACAAATTCACCTTATCATCGATGGTGGTAGCCAAAACTAAGATGTCAGAAGGCTGCTTTTCCTTCCAAGTATCAGCCATTTGACGCAAAGCCCCACTGTTAGCAACCTTGACCTGGACCATAATCGTTGTAAATTCACCAATTGTTTGAACTTGATTAAAGATTTCTCCAGCACTTAAATTAGCCACTTGGGCCTGCAAAGATTCAATCAATTGCTGACTAGCCTTCAAATCATTTTGCAATTCAACTACCCGACTTGGCAAATCCAAAGGCTGGGCTACCTTTAAACTCTTAGCAGCTGCCGTCAAGGCATCTGATTGAGCCTGAAAAGCCGCTACAGCTGGTAAACTCGTCAAAGCTTCAATCCGGCGAACTCCAGCACCAATTCCTGATTCACTGGTAATCTTAAAGAGACCTAATTCAGCTGTGGATTGAACGTGGGTACCCCCATCAAGTTCACGGTTAAAATCACCAATTGACACTACTCGAACCTTTTGCCCGTACTTTTCGCCAAAGACGGCAACTGCACCCATTTTCTTGGCACTTTCAATGTCAGTTTCTAGCCAAGTGACGGGAAGGTTTTCAGCAATTTTTTGATTAATTAAATCCTGAATTTCTGTCAAAGTAGCTGAATCAACTGGTCCCTCATGGGTAAAATCAAAGCGCAAGTAGTCTGGTTCAACCAAAGATCCGGCCTGATGAATATCACCACCAATGATGTTACGCAAGGCTTGATCCAACATATGGGTAGCAGTATGATTCCGAGAAACATTTAGATGTCGTTGCAAATCAACATGCAAATTAACTGTGTCTTCCAAGGCAAAATCGGAAACAACTGCTACGGTATGAATATATTGACCCTTAGGCCCTTTTTGGACGTTAACGACCTTACCTAGTAGTTGACCCGCTTGACTCAAAATTTGACCGTGATCCGGCACCTGTCCACCCATCTCAGCATAAAAAGGTGTTTGGTCAAAGACTACCAAGACCTCCGTATCAGCTTCTGCCAATTTTTGTAGGCCATCAACACCGGCTTCATCTTGACCAATGATAGCGACAACTTCAGCACCATCGACAGCCGTTTGCTGCCAACCAACATAGGTTGAATCAACGGCTAAGTCAGTTAAGACGGCATTTTGAACTCCCATTGATTTATTATCACTTCGAGCAGCTCGAGCGCGATTACGCTGAGCTTCTAGGGCAACTTGGTATCCAGCCACATCAACAGTCAAACCAGCTTCACTAGCTTGCTCCTGGGTTAACTCTAAGGGGAAGCCGTAGGTATCAGAAAGCTTAAAGGCATCTTCACCACTAATTTGACTTTCATGATCGTTTTTAGCTTGCGCAATAACTTCAGACAACATTCCCAAACCAGCATTTAAAGTCCGCTTGAAGCGAGTTTCTTCATTATCAATGGTCTTTTGAATCTTAACTGTATTTTGACCTATTTCAGGGTAATAGCTAGACATGATGTCAGCTACTACTGGGACGAGATTAGCCAAGAAACTTTCTTGAATACCTAACTTTTGACCGTGCAAAACCGCTCGACGCAACAAACGGCGAATGACATAGCCACGCCCTTCGTTAGCTGGCAAGGCGCCATCACTAATGGCAAAGGAAACTGCCCGGATATGGTCAGCGATGACTTTAAAGCTAACATTATCCTCGGTATCTTTACTTTGATCATAATGACGATTATCGGTCAACTTTTCAGTTGCATGGATAATTGGCAAGAATAGATCCGTATCAAAGTTGGTCCGGCCATTTTGGAAAACAGATACCAAACGCTCTAATCCCATCCCCGTATCAATATTTTTATGAGGCAATTCCGGATACTGGCTATTATCCGTCAAACCAGGTAAATGATTAAATTGGGAAAATACAATATTCCAGATTTCTAGATAACGTTCGTTTTCCCCACCAGGATACATTTCAGGGTCATCGGCTGGTAGATCAGAAAAAGCTTCACCTCGATCGTAGAAAATTTCCGAATCAGGTCCCGAAGGGCCCTCTCCAATATCCCAGAAGTTATCTTCAACTTCAAAAATATGTCCATCTGGTAGATCAGTCTTTTCAGACCAAATTTGCTTAGTTTCTTGGTCCTTAGGGTAAACCGTTACGTATAATTTAGACTTATCTAAGCCATACCATTCCGGACTAGTCAACAATTCCCAAGCCCAAGGAATAACTTCGGCCTTAAAATAATCTCCGATTGAAAAATTACCCATCATTTCAAACAATGTATGGTGGCGGGCTGTCTTACCGACATTTTCAATATCATTAGTCCGAATCGCTTTTTGAGCGTTAGTAATTCGATTTTTAGGTGGCATAACTGAGCCATCAAAGTATTTTTTAAGGGTGGCCACACCGGAGTTAATCCACAATAAGGTTGGATCATCCTCGGGAACAAGGCTTTTAGAAGGTACAACTAAATGTCCCTTAGAAGCAAAAAAATCTAAGAACATTTGCCGAATTTCAGCTGAAGAACGTGATTCCATTTTTTCTCCTTTTATCTTGTAAAACAAAAAAACACCACAAATGCGGACGCGTTACCGTGGTACCACCGCAATTTGTAATGATTTTCATCTTTACCTCTGCTCTTGTAACGCCGAGCCGCGTAGATTTATTTGTCATTAATCTGGGAGCACAGTTAACAGCTACTGACACCTTTCACCAACCGGTACCTCGCTTAAAGTAGTTTATCATCTGCATATCCAGAATTAAAGACATTATACCATATACCATATAATTACCAACCAATATGATTAGCCGTTTGAGGTAAGGCCAATTTACCAGCCGCTAGTTCACTAAATGCTTGATCAATAATGGCTAGGCTCTGATCCAACTGCGCATCCGTCATAACCAATGGTGGCTGAAAACGTAAGGTTGAGCCCCGTAAACTGATCATAATGGCCCCTAATTCGTAAATGCGATAAATCAATTTAGTGGTAGCCTTAACGTCAGGTCGCCCATCCGCATCCACAATATCAATACCACCATTAAATCCGTATAAACGGACATCCCCAATGAAATTATATTTTTTGGCGGCATCTTCAAAGAATTTTCGAGCTTTTATACCTAGCTGGTGTGAACGATCAGCTAGCTTCTCTTCCTCAATTACATCCAAAGTAGCCAAGGCAGCAGCAGCGGCAACTGGATTTCCCGCCGTCGTATAGACGTTAGCAGGAGCATCGAGGCTTTCCATTATTTCTTTACGGCCGATAACGGCACTCAGTGGTAACCCACTGGCAATCGACTTACCCACAGCAATCAAGTCTGGGGCAATGCCAAAATTATCAATTGACCACATTTTACCTGTTCGACCCAGTCCTTGATTGACTTCATCAACCGCAAAGACAATCCCATGTTGACGAGTGAAATCATAAACCAAATCCATGTAGCGCTGTGGTGCCTTCACAATGCCACCATCCCCTTGAATTGCTTCAATTTCAACCAAGGCCACTTCATCAGCGGGTAAATAGGTTTCAAAGGGTAAACGGAACTGTTCAAACATCCGCTCAGAAAATTCATCATCACTTTCACCAGTGCGACGCTGATGTTGGTCAGGATAAGGTACTTTAACCATTCCCGGCAAGAGTGGCCCCATTTTACGAGTCATATTTAAACTAACGGCTGACATTGACATCGATCCAAAGGTAGAACCATGATAGGCACCTGTAAAACTAACTACATAAGGCCGTTTTGTATAGGCTCGGGCAAACTTAATGATGGCATCGTTGGCATCTGAACCAGAATTACCAAAGGCCACTTCTTTTTCAAAATCACCTGGAGCAATGGAGGCTAGACGATCCACTAATTTAGCGGTAGCCGTGTTTGAAAAGTAAGCTGGTGTATATTGAATTAATTTTTGAGCCTGTTTAGTAATCGCTTCAACCACTTTAGGATGAGAGTGGCCAGTATTAGTCGCACTGGCACTGGCCAGTAAATCCAAATAAGTTTTACCATCAGCATCAGTAACGGTTGCACCCTGCCCATGATCAATGACAATATCAAAATAATTAATTCGGGTTGCATCTGCTAAGTACTGAGATTCATTTTGTAAAATCGATTGATTTTTATCCATTTTTAACCTCCAAACTGCTTTAATTGGACAAAAAAACTCCCAAGAGTGGGAGTTTTTTTACATTAATCACGTAGGTTACTCCGACGAGAACCATAAAGAGCATACACAACTAATCCTAGCAAGAACCAACCACCAGCATAAATTTGAGCTTGAACATCCAATTGAGTGAAAATCCAAATTGATCCAGCTGCCCCAAGGGCTGGTAATACTGGATAAAGTGGCATACGGAAACCTGGCACTGGAATATCTTTTCCTTCACGAGGACGTAGCGCATACATACCAAGAGAAACCATAATGAAGGCGATCAAAGTCCCAGCGGAAATCAGAGCAGCTAATTCGTTAAAGCTAAAGACTGAACCAATCAAAACTGCAATAACGGTCAATACTAACAAGGCATTGTTAGGTAATCCCTTACCGTTAACATCACCCAAGAACTTTGGCAACAAACCATCACGACCAAAGGCGTATAGCAAACGGGAACCAGCCATCATCATTCCGATAATCGCCGTAAACATACCGGCCAAAGCCACAACTGAAAGCAAGTTAGAAACATAAGGATGACCAGATTCCAACAAGGCCCAAGCAGCTGGAGCTGCATTATTAGCGTACTTAGTGTAGTGGAACATACCAACTAGGACCAAGGCCACGGTCACAAACAAACCAGTCGCAATCACCAAGGAACCAATGATTCCACGTGGCATGGTCTTTTGGGGATCCTTAGCTTCGGCTGAGTTAGCTGCAATTGAATCAAAACCAATATAGGCCAAGAAAATCTGAGCAGCACCAGCTGAAATACCTTGCCAACCACCAAAATCAGTTCCAGGCTTGTGGGTTGGAATGAAAGGTACATAGTTACTTGGATGGATGGCTGTTAAACCAACCGCAATAAAAATCAAGATAACTAACAACTTACCAACCACTAAGGTGTTTTCCACCGCAGCAGTGGTATGCGTACCCTTCCAAAGCAGAGCTGCCACAATCAAAACGGCCAGCAGTGAAAACAAATCAATCAACCCACCGTTACCAGCAGCAAAGGAACCATTCAAAACATTAGGCAGAGCCAAATGGAATGATGACAAGAAAAGCTTAAAATTAGCTGACCAGCCAGAGGCCACAAAGGCCACGGCGATAAAATATTCAGCTAACAAGGCCCAACCAGCAATCCAGCCAAAGACTTCTCCAAAGACAACACTGGCCCATGAATAAACGGACCCAGCAAAAGGCAAAGCTGAAGCAAACTCAGCATAGGCAAAGGCCGTTAATCCAGAAACAATCGCTGCAACAACAAACGACAAGGCCACGGCTGGCCCAGCGTGGTTAGCCGCCACAATTCCTGGCAAAGTAAAGATAGCGGTTGAAACAATGGTTCCCAAGCCCAAAGCCAACATTTCTTTAGTTCCCAAAGTTTTCTTCAAATGGGCATCGCTTTGCTCAAACTTAGATGGATCAGCACGGTGAAACCATCCACCGCCTGGACGCTTATCTGACATATTTTCCCCTCCAACAAATGCAATTAAATTTATGTTCCTTTTATATTAACATTTTCTCATATTCCTGTCAATTTCTTCATAAAAAAATAAAAAACCTACCCAGAACAATAATTTGAACTAGATAAGTTTTAATTTTAATCTTCGTCAACTTTATCGTTGACCTTGCGAGCTTGCCGGAAGTATTTAGTTACTAGACGACTATCAGTTCCCCATCCATAAAAGCCAAGAGCTACGACAATTACCATGATAAAGTCAAATGGATAGTGGATTAAACCAATCCCGTTAAACTCTTTACTACCGATGTAAGACATAATCGAAAGTACAACTAGATAAGATATCATCCAAGAACTACCAGCCACTTGCTTACGTGAACGTTCACGATCCCATCCCTGACGCCATTCATAATAGAAATAGAATGGCAAACCAAGTGCAATAATCAAAATAACCTCAATCGTTGTCGGCCACATCGCCCAGTAAGTTGCCAGAGAAGCCAAAACGAAAGCCAATGGTGCCATAAATCGAAGATTTTTTGATTTAACTGGCCGATTAAAATTAGGTGCCATCTTACGCAATGATACAACGGTCACTGGACCAGTTAAGTACGCAATCAGGGTTGAAGTCGAAATCACACTAGCAAGAGTACCCCATGAACGGAAAATAGATACCATTAACATACTTAAAATGGCATTGGTAATCATGGCTAAGCGAGGAATGCCATACTTTTTATTGATTTTACCCACAAATTGTGGAATATGCTTATTAGAAGCCATTGCAGACAAGGCACGAGCTGTTGAAGCTGCAAAGGAAACTCCAGTTCCAAATGGTGAAACGAAGGCATCCATATAAAGTAATACAGCCAACCAATGAATACCAAGTAAAATAGCTAAATCAGCGAATGGCGATTGGAAGTCAAGTCCATGCCAACCATATTTGGCCAACATAGCTGGATCGATAGAAGTGATATACGTACTTTGAATCAAAATATACAAAACCGCACTGATTCCCAAAGATAAAGTAATTCCTAAGGAAATATCACGTTTAGGATTCTTAACTTCGCTTCCCATATTAATAATGGTCTGAAAGGCATTAAAAGAGAAGATAATTCCTGAAACAGTCGTCGCAGCAAATATAGGTGCGCTACCGTAAGGCATAAATTCATGCAAAGAACTTCCATAGTTGCCTGGATGAAAACCAGACATTGTCAACATCACAATCGTTAGAAGGGGCACACCCAACTTAAAGAAAGAAATAAAACTGGTAAAGCGAGTCAGCAAGCTCACTGACCAAAAGTTCAAAAGTGTAAAAACAATGATGAAACCAAAAACTACCAGTAGTCCTGGGGTCGTAATTGACCCATTAACCACAAAGTGTTTCGTCCAATTTGCCCACGACCAAGGCCAAGTACTCATGTATTGCACAGCCGCCACGGCTTCAATCGGAATCAGAGTTACTAATGACACCCAATTAGCCCACGAGGCAATAAATCCTAGCAATGAACCATGTGTATACTGGGCAAACTTACTCATTCCACCTGATTCAGGGAACATTGTCCCCAATTCAATATAGTTATAAGCAATGACACTGATGACAACTGCCCCGATTACCCAAGAAATGATTGCAGCCGGTCCAGCGACCATAGTAGCTTCCCAAGATCCAAATAACCATCCGGATCCAATTAATGAGCCTAATCCCAACAAGACAAGTTGTAGAAGGCCGATTTTATTTTGCTTCATGTGTTCCCTTCCAAATTATTATTCAAGCCACAAAGTGACCACTTTTTTTTATTAAGCGATGGTCACTATTTTACAGGTTCACTTTTTAAATTGCAAATATAATCAAAAAGCCATCCAAATTGGATGGCTAATCAATGAATTTAGGCAAAGATAGCAGTTAAAATCAAAATAACGATTAAACCAGTAACCGAAATAATAGTTTCCAAAACTGTCCAAATTTGGAAAGTTTGCTTAACACTTAGGTCAAAGAATTCTTTGAAAATCCAGAAACCAGCATCGTTTACGTGAGAAGCAATCAAAGAACCAGCTCCAATGGCCAAAGCAACAAATACTAATAGCATGCTGTTAGTGGCATTGGAAGCCAAGATACCGTTGACGACCCCAACAGCCGTAATACCAGCCACAGTGGCTGAACCAACGGCAATTCGTAGCAAAGAAGCCACTGCCCAAGCAAAGAACACAATCGCTAGCGGACTCATAGCACCATTGGATTGGAACAACTGGGCGACTTGGTTTGACAAACCAGAAGTAACCAAGACCCCACGTAGAGCTCCACCACCACCAACGATTAGCAAGATACCAGAAACGGCAGCCATTCCTTCGTTTAGAGAAGCGCCAATCACCTTCATATCCTTGCCCTGCAAAATACCCATAGTATAAATAGCAAAAATTAAAGAGATTGTCATCGCTACAGCAGGATTGGCAAGGAAATCAATAATTTGATAAACCATGCTTGGATGGAGTGGTGTCTTTCCACCCGTCACAACCAACTTATATACCGTGGCAATAATCATAAAGATCAGTGGAAAGACTGAAGTCAATACTGACAAAGCAAAACCAGGGGTTTCCTTTAGGTCATATTCTTTCATTTCACCGACCGCTTCAATGTGGTCCGTAAATTTAAAAGCATCCGGTGCATAACGCTTAGCTAATGTAGTAAACATTGGTCCGGCAACAACGGCAGTAATAACAGCCACTAACAAACCAAAAATCAACATCAAACCAACATTTGCATGCAATTGTGAAGCCACCGCAGTTGGTGCTGGTTGAGGAGGTAAGAAGCCTTGGGCTGAACTCAAGGCCGCCGTCATAGAAATACCTAAGTACAACAAAGGTACGCCGGCTTCAATCGCTACGGCAAAGACAATTGGAATTAGCAAAACCATTCCAACCCCAAAAATCATCGAAATACCGATAATAAATGAAGCTAATAGGACGGCCCACTGCAAGCGCTTAAGACCAAACCAATCAATCAAAGTCTTGGCGATTCGGTAAGAACCACCTGCATCAGCAACTAAACGACCAATCATACCACCAAAAATGAAGATGACGGCGTTTGATCCTAGAATATTGCCCATTCCTTCCGATCCAAGGACCGCATTAGGAATTTTCATTGGGGGCATACCCAGTAACAAGGCCAGGATAAAGGCCGTAATTACTAGAGATACGAAGGTATTCAATTTTAATTTTGTAATCAATAAGAGCAAAATCAAAATTGAAATGAATAACATTACAAAAGCCATAGTATGTGTTTGAAGTACAAGACTTCATCTCCTATTTATAAATAAAAATAACAATTACTTAACATTGTGCTTACGTTGGTAGTTAGCAATATTGTCGTATTCAGTTTGCAATTGACGGGACAAACGAATGAAAATTGGCGCTAATTCACGGTATGCTTCATAATTTTCAGGGTTCGGTTGATAAGTAGCCGACTTCCCAACGTATTTAGAGATCTCGTACAAATCGTCAATCTCCCCCAAAGCTTTTTGAGCCACAATCACGGCTGCCAAGGCACCAGATTCGATTGATTCTGGCACAGTGACTGGTTGCTCAAAGATATCAGCAAACATTTGGCGCCACAATGGTGAATGAGCAAAACCACCGGTGGCCTGAATAGACTTGAGACTACCCACAACTTCTTCAAGGGCCAAACTAACCATGTAAATATTAAAGGTAATACCTTCCAAGACTGCTCGTAGCATGTTGGCACGGGTATGACTATGGTTCAAACCAAAGAAAGAACCACGAGCATTAGCATCCCAAATTGGTGCTCGCTCACCACCCAAATACGGATGGAACAGCAGGCCATTTGAACCAGCTGGAATCCGAGAAGCAATATCTGTCATCAAATCATAGGCGTCACGACCTAACAAAGCTGCCGTTGACTTCTCGGCATCAAACAAGTTATCACGAGCCCAGCGGAAGACATCTCCACCATTGTTGACGGGCCCACCAACCACCCAGTGATCCTTATCCAAAGCATAAGTAAAGGTCCGACCCTTTGGATCAATCACAGGTTTATCAGAAACAACTCGAATGGCACCAGAAGTCCCAACAGTAATAGCAGCCACACCAGGTTTAACGGCATCAACCCCGAGGTTAGACAAAGGACCATCGCCGGCACCGTAAACAAAGGGTGTGTCAGCTGGCATACCCAAAACAGCAGCATATTCAGCAACCATCTTGGTTTCATACTCATAAGGTGAAACTGGCTTAGGCAACTGTTCAGGCTTTAGGCCAGTCAATTCTAAGGCCTGAGCATCCCACTCCTGATTGAAGATATTAAATAGTCCCGTTCCAGAAGCGATGGAAATATCCATCTTATTGGTCCCAAACAAACGGTGGAACAAATATTCCTTAATACCCAAATAGTGGGCCGCCTTTTGGAAGATATCTGGATGAGCATTTTTCAGCCACAAGAGCTTTGACAAAGGTGCCATGGGATGAATAGGCGTACCAGTTTTACTGTAAATTTCTTGTCCAAGGCCACTTTTCTTTAAATCATCAGCAAATTCGACAGCGCGCGTATCAGCCCAAGTAATTACCCGAGTTAATGGTTTCCAATCTTTGTCAAAGGCAATCAACGAGTGCATTGCTGACGAGAATGAAACGGCTGTGATTTTGTTTCCCTCGGCTAAATTAGCCTGACGAATCACTGAACCTAAGGCGTTAGAAAAGGCTACAAAAATTTCATCCAAATCTTCTTCGGCCATGTCTGGTTCGTCACGATAAAGGGGATAACCATAGTTAGCCTGTGCAACCACTTGATTTTGATCATCAAAGAGCACGGCCTTGGTTGAAGTTGTGCCTAAATCGACACCAATCATGTATTCCATCATATACTCCATTATCTAGTTACCCATTTAGTCCTTGTAAATGACCCGTGGTAACGTTCAATAAGTTTTAGAATAAAAAAGCCCCCACTGGGAGCTTTTTCGAAGAACCTAAATTATTTCTTAGCAGCATCCATGGCGTGTCCGCCAAAACCATTCCGCAAAGCTGAAACAACTTTTCCAGTGAAGGTATCTTCTTGCAATGAACGATAGCGCATTGCCAATGAAAGATAAATAACTGGGGCAGGTACTTCCAAATCAAGAGATTCTTCAACTGTCCACTTACCTTCACCAGATGAGTGCATACGTCCTGAAATAGCAGAAAGCTTTGGATCCTTAGCAAACTGCTCTTCAGCTAATTCCATCAACCATGAACGAATAACCGAACCATGGTTCCACAACTTAGCAACAGCTTCATAGTCATAATCGAATTGTGAAGCTTCAAGAACTTCAAATCCTTCAGCAATGGCCTGCATCATACCGTATTCGATACCATTGTGGACCATCTTCAAATAGTGACCAGAACCAAGACGACCAGTATACAAGTAACCATCAGGTTCAGCGATTGACTTAAACAATGGTTCGATAACCGTCCATGCTTGGGCGTCATCGCCACCAATCATGAAGTTTCCACCATTACGAGCACCGTTCATACCACCAGATGTTCCGGCATCAAAGAACTTGATACCAGCGGCAGTAGTCCGCTTGTTTTGCTCTAAGTTATCCTTATAGTTAGAGTTACCACCATCAATGATGATGTCTCCAGCTTCCATCTTATCAATTAAAGTATCGATGGTTGAGTTAGTTGGTACACCGGCTGGAACCATTACCCAAGCAACCTTAGGTGATGGCAACTTTGCCAACATATCATCGATGCTGCTTGCAGCTTCAATCTTGTCAGAATAATCAGCAGCTTCCTTGACGAATTCAGGATTCAAATCAAAGGCAACTACCTCATGACCGTTATCAACGGCGTTTTTAACTAGGTTAAGACCCATCTTACCCAGGCCAATCATCGCAAACTTCATGTTTACTACCCCTTTTTTATTTTTCTATAACTAAACTACTCACTCATTATATGAAAATAATTTACACAATGCAAGCGCTTTTATTGAAAATAATTTTCTAATTCGGTATAGTTAGGGCTACCGATGTTTTCAAGGGAGAATATTTATGGTTAATCAAGTTCTGGCCCAGCTCAGCGCCCAAAATCATCACTATAACCAAACTGAAAAAAAGCTCATTAATTTTATTACCCAACAACCCCACTTAGCTGGTGAATTAACGATTCGCAGTATGGCTGATCAAACTGGGGTATCCACAGCGACAATTTCACGGTTTGTAAAAAAAATTGGTTTTGCTTCCTATCGTGATTTTTCTTTGGCCCTAGCCAGTCGAACGACACCCAATCCACCCGTAGATTTATTCGGTGAAATTGCTGACGATGACAATACCCAAGCAATTGCTAATAAAGTTTTTTCAGGAGCTAAAAACGCTCTAGATACAACCTTAGACCAGTTAACCGCCAGTAAGTTAGATCAAGCAGCGCAAATCCTCTTACAGGCCCAACACGTTGGTTTCTTTGGCATTGGTGGCTCTTCAATCGTCGCCTTTAACGCCTACCATAAATTCCTCCGAACTCCTTTAAATGTTGTCTCCCATCCAGATTACGATATTCAATTAATGCAGGCCGTTAAACTTACCAACCAAGATGCGGCCATCGTGATTTCCCATTCAGGGCGCAATGAAGATACCCTCCTAATTGCTCAAATGCTTAAAGAGCATGGTGTCCCGACGATTGCCATTACTTCTTTTTTTGACTCACCCCTCACCCATTTAGCTGATTTAGTACTTTTGTCACTGGCTGAAGAAGTTAATTTTCGTAGTGAATCAATGAGTTCATTAATTGCCCAGTTAACCATTATTGATACCCTCTTTACGTTGGTGGGATCCCAATTGCCGCAAGAAACTCAAATTGTCGTCGATAATTTACGCCAAGTGATTGAAGAAACTCGGCAAAAATAAAAAGCCCTTCCGGGCTTTTTTTACTGATTACTATTAACAATTGCCAAGGCTTGGTTGACCAGCATATCAATGGCAATGAAGTTCTGACCACCTTCGGGCACGATGATGTCAGCATAGCGCTTAGTTGGCTCAACAAATTGATTATGCATGGGCTTCACCGTGGCTAAATATTGTTCAATCACGCCTTCAACCGTTCGACCGCGTTCATGGGTATCCCGTTGTAAACGGCGAATAAAACGAATATCATCATCGGTATCAACATAAACCTTTAAATCTAATAGATTACGAATATTGACATCGTTAAATAACAAAACACCATCCACAATGATTACGCCAGTTGGCTGAACATGCACAGTCTGATTTGAACGGGTATGCTGCTCATAATCATAAACTGGCACATCAATAGCTTGATTGCGCAGCAAGCGTTCCAAATCGGCAACAAAGAGATCATTTTCCAATGAATCTGGATGATCATAGTTCGTCTTAATTCTCTCGGCCATAGGTTTGTCCGATTGATCGCGGTAGTAAGAATCTTGCTGCAATAAAACAGGATGATGAGTCGCTAAACGGGTCAAAAGGGCCCGACTAACCGTTGTCTTTCCGGAACCAGATCCCCCGGTAATACCAATTATTAATGGCTTATTTGTCACGACTTCCTCCTCAAATAATAACCGTCGTTAGGCCGAGCAAAAAATTTACACTTTTTTTATTTTAGCAAAAGTAATGAAAATTGCTACTATTTTTATTAAAAAGACCAAAAGAAAAGCAACTAGGAATCTAGTTGCTCTAGCTACAGTATACTTAAGCTTACTGATCAGCCTTTTCACGTTGTTCATGAGAAGATTCAACAAATTCTGATTGCTTATCCAAACGCTCAGTTTTACGCTTAACATCTTCTACTTCACGGGCATCAGCTGCTTCAAATTCGTGTTTTTTCTCCATCGTGATTAACCCTCAATGTCTTTCTTTTCTTGTTCAAATGCTTCTTTTTCGTAACGAGCATCCTTTTTTTCAGCGTGGAGAACGTCAGTACTTTCCGTATGTTCGTGTTGTTGTGCTACCTTTTTCTTAGCTAGCTTGTCATCTTCACGTTCAAAGGATTCTCGATTCTCTTTGGAACCATCTCTTAATGTAGTCATCTCAATCCTCCCGTTTTCTATAAGGACAATCTTAGCACAATTTCATCAAAATAAAAAAGTTGACTAAAACTCAAAAACACTTATTTTTCAGTTTTAATTTGCGTTGATAATAGCAGCCCCAACACTGGCACAAAGATAAACCAAGCACTGGTTTGACTCAAGGCGGTTCCGTATGAAACGTTCTGATTAAAGGAAGTAATCAAAATTGATGCTACCACCACGCTACCGGCACCGATAACCTGCCGTAAAGTCGTTAAAATTGCTGTCCCGTGAGCAACTAAATCTTCTGGTAAAGCATTATTAGCCGCTGTAACCGCTGGCATCATGATAAAGGCGTTACCACCTTCTAGTAACATGGCAGCCACTAAACCAACCCAGAAGTTAGCTTGCCCCATTAGGGCTAAGAGGCCGTAACCCAAAACCATCATCGAAGTTCCAATCCGAACTAAGCGCTTCAAACCAATCTTTTGTAACAGATATCCGGCCTTAGGATTTAACAAGCTCAAGAAAATAGCGGCTGGTACCATTAGTAGTCCAGATGCTAAGGGATTAAAATGGAACACCTTTTGATAAAAAAGGGGCATCAAAACCGTGGCAGTAATTAAACCAGAATAAGATAAACCGGTCAGAATCATGGCTGGTAAATAACCATGATAATGAAAAACCGACAAATTCAAGAATGGTGTCGTTAATTTAAGTTGACGGGCAACAAAAATTCCTAAAATAATGGTACTGATCACCATCATAAGCCACCATTGGGCGTTAATTCCCTGAGTTGGAATTACTGAAATACTATACAAAATCCCACCAAATCCTAATAGCATGACAGCAGATAACCAGTCAAATCGGTAAGGCTTAAGGGTATGCACATTTTTAATTTGCTTTTGAATTAAGAGCACTAGCACAATCAAAACAATAAAGAAAAAACCAAATAATTGGCGCCAAGATCCCCACTGTAAGATAATACCCGACACAATTGGCCCAACTGCTAAGGCTGATCCCATAACCAAACCAACGACACCCATGGAAGGCCCCCGCCGATCTTTAGGTGTACTTTCTAAAATAACAGACTGAAAAGTTGGAAATAAGGCCCCCACTGCAATTCCTTCCAGCAAACGACCAATGATAATACCTGTAAAATTAGGGGTCACAATCGCCCAAGCTGTCCCAATTAAAAAGACAATCACAATCCCATTTAATAAATAACGAAGAGGAATATTATCTAGTAACCAAGGACTTAGCGGCATCACTAAGGTCATAGTTACCATAAAGCCCGTCGTTAGCCATTGGACTGTGCTGGCACTGACATTGAAACTGTGCATTAAAATTGGATAGGCCGTCGTCATGGTTGATTGACTAATTGACATAACAAAGGCAATGAACAATAGCACCAATGAAAACAGCGTTAACTGACGCAAAGATTTAAACATAGCTTCTCCTTTAGAATCATTCTACTTTTCATTTTAAATTAAAATTAAAAAAAAACAACCATCTAACGGCTGTCCTTGCAAATTGATTGAACAACTAAACGAGCATAATGGTGATTTCCAGTAGCTTCAGGATGAACACCATCACTAGCCAACCATTCTGGATGATTTTTAACTAAGGAGTACCAATCAATCACATGAAAATTACGATTATTTTGCTTAGCTTCATCCAGCTCACGATTATTACTATCTTGCCAAGGTTTAGTAACCACGTAGTTATTAACCCAATAAATTTGACGTTGTTTACCGGCGGCTGCCACTAAAGCGTCAATATCACTAGCGCGAATATTCCCGTTCGTACCCAGACCAATTAAAATTGTATCGGCACAATGACCAGTTTTAATCTGATTAATTAGGGCAGGAATAGCATCGTCAGCCTGACGACCAACCTGTGCATCAATACTTAAGTGGTCATTTAGTTCTTGTAGGTTAGGAGCAACATCTAACATAACTGAATCACCAACAACCGTAATGGCTAATTGACTAAAATAGCGATACTGGTCAGTTGTAATCTGATAATCTTGAGTTAATTTACTTTGTTCCGGTGTTAAGGCAGTATCTGCAGCCTCATCATGCTGTTTTTGATTCGTATGACTTTTTTGTTGAGCTAGATCCTTTTGCGCCTTTTCTAAACGTTTTTGTAAGTCACTTTTAGGTGCAGCCATCCCCGCTTCGGGCCGTACTAAGCCACCAGCAATGGTTATCAGGAACAAAGCAGCTACCATTGCGGTCGGATACAAAAGTAATTTACGCCGCTTAAACCACTGCCAAGCCTGTTTTCTTTGCTTAGGATGTCGGAAGAGTGTTTCCACATAACGATAGGAAACTTCGCTAATAGCTAAGACCAGAGCAACTTCAATTAGAGCCTGCCAAATTGAAAAATGAAAATTACCCACTAGTTTAGGATAAAAAACAAAAACTGGTAGTTGATACAGATAAATACTATAAGAACGTTTACCAATGTAATTCAACCAAGACTGATTTAAAAGATGATTCAAGAGTGAAACCGGATGAACCACGATAGCTAAAAAGATTGTCATGATTAAGGTTAAGGCAAACATCCCACCTTTATAGACAAAGGGTGCCTGTCCATTAATTACCAAAAAGGCTAGGATGGTATCTACAGCTGCTACTAAACCAATGACATTGATGTAAAAGCGCATCTCCCGGTCTAAACGAGTTGTTAAGCGATAGGCTGGCCAAACAAAGGCTAAGGCTGCGCCTAGTAAAATTGCAAAAATTCGGGTATCAGTTCCATAATAGACGCGGTTAAGGTTAGCACCACTATAAAAAAGGCCCATCAACAACGCACTTATACTGGCCCCTACCACCAAGAAAGCACTAATCACAATTTTTTTCAAACGACTTTTTAACAGTAACCAAACAATCCCCGGCCACAACAAATAAAATTGAGCTTCAATCGATAGTGACCATAGGTGCGTAAAGGGCGAGGCGCCATTGATTTGATCAAAGTAAGAACCACCATGGCCCATCGCCCAAAAGTTATAGAGGTACAGTAAATTTGAAAAAACAATATAGCGTAAATTATATAGTTGCTGAGGGGCTAATAATAAAATTAAAAACACCGTCAGCAGTAACATCACCACTAAAGGCGGATATAATCGTCGTAAACGTCGACCCCAAAAAGGCAAGAAGCCAATATTACCTGAATGCTCATACTCCTGAATTAATAAGGTCGTAATTAAATAGCCTGAGATAATAAAAAAGAGTGGCACGCCTAACCAACCACCACTGACCCAATTTGGTAGTAAGTGAAAAGTAATAACCCCAATCACCGCCAGTGCTCTTAGGCCATCTAGGCCAGTTATATAGCGATGATTGGGCCGGCTAACTGCGTCACTTTTTTCAATATTTTGTGAATTGATAGATAACCTCCTAACTACTTGACTGACCAGAGGTATCAAGCTTGAACTAACTCAATTCATGTGTCGTTTGACGTTGAACAATCGCATGTGGTAACTTGACGGCTTGTTCTTTCAGGTCTTCATTATTCATTAATTTAGTTAACATCCGCATCGCTACGGCCCCAATATCATACTTAGGCTGAGCAATGGACGTTAACTGCGGACGAGAAATAATACTATAGTTGGTATCATTAGAGGTCACTAGCTCCATCTGACCTGGTATATCAAAATGATGATCGTGTAAATAATTTAAGAGCGCAACTGCGACAACATCATCATAAACAATCATCGCTGTTGCCCCACTAGCAACAACTTTCGGTGCTAGTTCTAAGGTCTTTTGATAGTCACGCCCGGTAGTAAATAGGAATTTTTCATCAATTTGACGACCAACTTCATTTAAAGCCTTAGTATAACCAGCTAAACGATAATCTCGATTAATTGCTTCGTCCAAACTGCCCATTACCAAGGCAACATTTTCATGTCCATGTCGCAACAAACTAGCGGTTATTTCATAAAAGGCATTAATATAGTCAATATTAACACTTGGTAGCTTTTTTTGCGCATCAACACAGCCAGCTAGGACAACTGGAATATTTAGCGCATCGATGGTTTTCATGACCCCCTGGTCCAATTCATTTCCCATGAAAATAATGCCATCAACCTGTTTACTTTCTAAACTATTGATCGCTAAAACATCGCGAACCGGATCATCATCAGTATTAGTCAGCAAAACATCATAGTGATACATATTGGCCACATCGTTGATTCCCCGGGTTAATTCAGCATAGTACAAGTTGGTCACATCGGGCATAACAATCCCAATAGTCGTCGACTTTTTAGAAGCCAAACCACGAGCAACTGCATTGGGCTGGTATCCCAACTCGTCAATAGCCTTTAAGACCTTTTCTTTAGTTGAATCACGTACATTTTTATTGCCATTAACAACTCGTGAGACTGTGGCTAAGGAAACGCCAACTCGATTGGCAACGTCGTAAATAGTTGCATTTTGTTTTTTTACCACATTCCTATCCCCCACTACTTTCAAAAGTGTTTCTTCGTCTAATATTATAAGCATAAAAGGTAGTTACTGCAAACGCTTACAATAATTTTCCAAAAATTAAAAATTTTATTTAGATTGATCTTTTTGACAATGTTTTTGGTAAGCAATCACAGCAAAACCAAGATTAACTAAAATCACAATCACAATCATGGCTAAAATTTTCCACCAAATTGGCCAGCCCTGATGATCACTCAACCAAAATAAGCCGACAGGTAAGACCAGCCCTAAAACAATTAAAATAATTTGTTGTAATTTAATTGGCACGCCTTTCCTCATGATTTCATTTTTTTACTGTTATTAACTGTAACGGTTGACCACAACGACCACAAACATAACGGTTAGTATTAATTCGGCGCTGTCGCTTAATCAAATGTCCTTGCTCACAGCAATAGGTTAAAACTTTTGGGCGGCACTGTCTTAGACCAATATCAGGGGCATAACGTGAACCCTTGACTCGAGTTAAAAGTTCTTTAAAATCGCTATCCCCATGACGATAGCCTTGATGGTTTAGGTGAAGATGATAGTGAACTAATTCATGCTTAACAATCCCCAAAAATTCTGGTAAATCACCCATTTTCGGATTAAATTCTAAATTATGGTCAGCTAACCGGTAACGACCACCGGTCGTTTTTAAACGTCGATTAAAGTAGGCTTGATGCACAAAGGGACGCTTAAAATATTGCAGTGACACTTGTTTAACGTAGTCTTGTAACTGCTTTTCATCCATTTTTACTATCCTCAGCCATTAAAAAAACGCTTCGGCTTCAAGGCTAAAACGTTTTTAATTATTTTATTGACCTTAATTAATCTTCTTGGTGATCGTAAATATAATCAACCGTTTTTTGTAAGGTATCTAACTTCTCAACATCATCGTCGGAAATTTCGACATTAAACATGTCCTCAACTTCCAAAACTAACTCTACGAAGTCAATTGAATCGGCATTAACATCGGTGATTAAATTAAGATTAGGCTCAACCTTATCACGTGGAACGTCAAAACGTTCAGAAACTTCATCGGCCAATTTGTTATAGATTGCCTCTTTTTCTAATGCCATCTTTATCTCCTCTAATGTTATAACCCTAATATAATAACACAATTTTAAGGCAAGGCAAGCTTAATTTGCCGACTTTTTAACCTTTAGGGCTTCATGATTTTCAACAATAAAGGCCGCTGTATCGGCCACTAGGTCTTGATCAATCATGGTTTTAATCTGCCCCATCGTATTAGCAACTGCAGTTGCCTTAGCTGAACCATGGGTTTTAACGACTGGAGCCTTGACTCCTAGCACGACCGCCCCACCCTGCTCATTAAAGTCTAACTGCTGAGCCATTGATTTAAAGGCCGGCTTTAACAAAAGACCACCCAATTTTCCACGCCAACCAGCACCTAAAATAGCCTTTTTAAGTTGCTGTAACATCGTCAAGGCAGTTCCTTCTATCGCTTTCAATGCTGTATTACCAGAAAAGCCATCGGCAACGACCACATCAGCTGAACCATCAAGGAGTTCACGGGCTTCAACATTACCGACAAAATTAAAGGCCTGAGTATGCAACATCAATTGATGGGCCTCTTTGTGTAACTCGTCTCCTTTATCCTCTTCGGCGCCGTTATTAAGCAAACCAACTCTTGGATTTTCATAACCTAGGACGTCAGAAGCATAAAAACTACCTAAAATACCATATTGGTATAAATGATTGGGTTTATTTTCAGCATTTGCCCCTAGATCCATAAAAACAAATTGGTCGTGCTGAGTACCAAAAGAAGGCAAGGCCGTGGCCAAAGCTGGTCGATCAACACCCTTGATTCGACCAACAATAAAAATTGCACAAGACAGCAAAGCCCCAGTATTACCAGCACTAAAGAGAGCATCGGCCCGGCCATCGTGAACTGCTTGGGCCGCTTGAACCATGGAAGAATCCTTCTTTTGACGCATAGCCTTAACTGGTTCATCGCCCATCGCAATCACTTCACTAACCGGAATAAATTCAATTCGTTCTGAATTTTGAATTAGTGCCGGTACTTGATCGGCCAAACCATATAGTTGAAATGACAAATCTAAATAGCGGTCACGGGCAGCTTCGACCCCTTTAACAATTTCACCAGGGGCGTAATCGCCACCCATCGCATCTACGGCAATTGTAATCATGTATATTTCCTCAATTATTATTAATCAAAATGGCGGTACTGAGCCATTGACTGTGATAGATACTCTACTAATGCTTGATTTTCTGGTTGGTTATCCCAAGTTGGCTCTTCCACGGTAGCTATGGCCTCTTGTTGAGCAATGGTCAACATGATTAAATCCTTGACCGGATCGCCAACCCGAAACTCAGGTACACCCGACTGTTTTGTCCCTAGAATATCACCTGGTCCTCGCAGTTTTAAATCCTCTTCGGCCAGCTTAAAACCATCATTAGTCGCAACCATCGCTTCCAAACGCGCGCGACCATAATCAGTCTTAGGATCGGCAATCAAAAAGGCATAAGATTGACGCTCTCCCCGACCAACCCGACCTCGGAGTTGGTGTAATTGAGCCAGGCCAAAGCGATCAGCATCTAATATTAACATGAAACTAGCATTCGCGACATCAACCCCAACTTCGACCACCGTGGTGGCAACTAAGATTTGAACCTGATTGGCTTTAAAATCAGCCATTAAGGTTTGTTTTTCAGCATTGGATAAACGTCCATGCAGCAATCCAACCTGATATTTTGGAAAGGACTCAGTCAATTGACTGGCTACGGCTTGGGCATTTTGAACGTCTAAGACTTCTGATTCTTCAATCAGCGGGGCGACTACATAGGCTTGCGCGCCCTGGGCTAGTTGCTCAGCCATAAAGGCTAAGGCCAGATCTAGCTGACCATGGTTCAACCAACGGGTCTCAATCGGTTTTCGACCGGCCGGTAATTGATCAATAATGGAAATATCCATTTCACCATAGGCCGTGATGGATAGAGTTCTAGGAATAGGGGTCGCCGTCATGGCTAACACATCTGGATTAACCCCACCTTCTCGCAGCTTGGAACGTTGATTAACACCAAAACGATGTTGCTCATCAATGACAACTAGACCAAGATGATGAAAATGAACATCTGGCTGGAGCAAGGCGTGCGTCCCTATTAAAATATCAATATCACCCGCTTCTAAATCAGCTAAAATTTGACGGCGCTGACTGACTTTTAAGCCTGCTGTTAACAATTCAACCCGTAAATCCACTCCCGCTTGGTCAAATAATTTAGCCAAACCCTGGGCATGTTGTTGGGCCAAAATTTCTGTTGGAGCCATTAAGGTAGCCTGTAGCCCTGCTGTCACCACGGCGTACATGGCTAAGGCGGCCACCACCGTCTTACCCGAACCGACATCCCCTTGCAGTAAACGATTCATGTGCAAAGGTCGTTGCTGATCATGTAAAATCTCACCAACAACCCGTTCTTGAGCGTCTGTTAGCTTAAAAGGAAGCTGACTTTTAAATGTTTGCCAGCGCTGAACATCGACTTGAATTTCTTGACCGGCAAAGCTTTGATCACTTAATTTTAATAGCTGAAGTCGCATTTGAAAAATATAAAACTCTTCAAATGCCGCACTGCGACGGGCTTGTTTGGCGTGATAAGTATCTAATGGAAATTGCATCCACTCTACCTGCTGATTACGGTCTAAAAGGCGATATTTAGTCCGAATTGATGCGGGTACCAAGGATGGCAAGGTTCCTCGAACCTGGCTCCAAGCTAACTCGATTAAATTTTGAATTGTCTTGGCGTTAATTTCCTTGCTGGCGGGATAAATCGCAGCTAACTCGTCACTACTAGCCGTCACCAATTTAATTCCCGTCAACGACGCCTTAGTGGCATTGTAGGTGCCATAAACAGCTAATTCTTGGTCAACGACAATATTTTTAGCCAACCACGGTTGATTAAAAAAGTTAACCCGAATATTAGCCTGATCAACCATCAATCCAAAATAAGTTTGCGAGCGTTTTCCAAACCGGCGCATCACGGCTGGGGTACTAACAATTCCTTTAAAGGTAACTTTATCACCATCCATGGTTTCTTGGGGCAATCGGATTGCTAAATCTTCATAACGATAAGGATAGTAGGTAACTAAATCCTCAATTGTAAAAATATTTAAAGCATGCAAGGCCTCTGCCCGTTTGGGTCCTACCCCCGGCAGGGTCTCCACTGGGTCTTGGTAATTTGCCATCCCAATTTGGTCCCCCTTGTCAGGATTTTCTGGTTAAAAATCTTTCCCATTTTAACATTAATTTTCCAGAAAATTAAATAAAAGGCACCCAAATGGATGCCTACACATTAATGAATATAAACAGTGATTAAGGTTACTAAACCAAAAATTACTCCAGGGACATTGGCGATAATAATTGGCCAATCACGATAGGTTTTATACCAACCATAACCCGTCCATAAGATGGCGTTAATCATTGCCACAGCTGGCTGTAACGGATTAACCGGATTACCGCTAAAATTCGAAATAATTTGTGGAATATAAGAAACATACATCAAAATACAAGTTAAGGTCGCTAATTTACTTAACGTTTTTAACGCTTTAATTCGACCTTCATCAACAGGCTTCTTTTGATCAGCTGGAACATAATTATCAACACGCATGTAAAATCAAATCTCCTCTCTGCATTATATAAATCACGATACGAGGTATATTATAACACAATTAGAAAAATCAATTGCTTTATGAAAATAAAAAACAGTAAAGTCTAAACTCCACTGTTCTAAGAGGTGGTAACCGGAGTCGAACCGGCGATCACGGTTTTGCAGACCACTGCCTTACCACTTGGCTATACCACCATAGTCAACTTGTCGTTAACACAATATTTAATTATAGAAAAAAATCACGAAAATTACAAGCTGAACTATCCGAGTTTATTATCCAATAAAATCATTTTCATTTCAGTAGCGATATCATCTGGTAAATCCCACTCTTCCCAGCCATCATATTCTAGAGGCCGCTGCGGATAATGTTCATTGATATAATGTTCAATGTTTTCAACATGTTTAGACCGGGGAATATTCATTTTCAAAATACGAACCATTTTAATAAAGCCATGGTCAGCAGCATACTCGGCCCGGCTATTTTCACTAACATTCGCTAGCTGATAGTAAATACTACCATCGAGCCGCGTAATTTCTTCAATTAAGTCAAAGGTCTGTTTCATCAATTAAACTCCTTCCCTTATTTTTAAAGGTGTGTACCACCAACCAACTGGCCAACCAAATACTTAATAAAATGCCTAACATTCCCAGTAGCATGGTCATAATTTCCATTAATAGTAATTTAGCATTAACCAATAGAGCCGGAGAGTAGCGAAGACGCAAAAACCAAATTAGCAAGGGTAAATTGGCACCCAGCATGCCAAAAAACAAGGTATTAATCGCCGTGCCTAAAATCTGTTGCCCAATCGTATGGGCCTGAGCTTGGAGCCCTTGGACCGTAATCTGGGGGGAACGCTCAATCACCTCAAATAAATCGGCGGTTATGGCCATGGCTGCTTCAGCCACAGCGCCTAAAACTGAAATGACCATGACAATCATGGCCAAATGACCAAAGGCAATCCCAACATTTAGGGATAAACCTTCCAATTCATCCGAATTTTCCACAGCAAAGCCCTGTAATTGACCAAAATGTTGGACTACAATGGCTAACATCATGAGACAGGCCACGACCATCAAACTAGTTTTAAAGGAAATATTCATCACTGTGATGCGATCTGAACTCAAATAAATAGCAATGGCTAAAATAACCACGGCTAAAATGGCGGTCACAAGATAGGGATTAAACTGCCAATTAATTAAAATAATCAACAGAAAAATCACCAAAAAATTTAAGACCAGGCCAATAAATGACTTCAAACCTTGCCGACCAGCAATCAAAATTAATAGAAAAAATAAAATTATTGCTAAAACACTAATGGCGTTCATACTTTTGCCCCCGTGTCAGTAATTGTGCCGTTATTAAACTGGTAATCGGGACTGCTAGAACAATTCCGATGGCTGAAACAACACTTTGCAAAATTCCCAGATTCATAATTTGATCTAAAATATAAGACCAGTTATTGTTATTTCGTAACATAAGAATAACCATCGGAATCGTTTCGGCAATAAAAATCATAAAGAGAACATTAATCAGAGTTCCTAAAATTTCACGGCCGACTGATAGACCACCTTGCCAATAATCATGAAAACGATGTTGATCAGATTCACGTCTAAGCCCAAATAAACCGGCCACAATATCCGAAGATTCATCCATCACTGCTCCCAATACACCAATAACGGCCTGGGCATAAAAGACCGCCGCCGGTACTTGGGTCACATAAGACATAGTTTCGAAATGGACCCCTTCATGATGGGTTAAGTTTAAGACGAGCATCATAATGCCCAATGCTAGACTGGTCGATAAAATGGTAGCCAGCCAGGTGATGAGAGCCTGTCGATTTTTCCCCAGTACCATCAACAAACTGATTCCAGCCAACAAAGCCGCCGTGATGGTAAATAAAGCCACGACATTAATATTTTTAATATGAACATCTAAATATAGAGCCGTAATAAAAATGATAATGTTGACCAGCATGCTTAGTAAAAGCCAACTAGCCCGCGCCGGCCGCAAATAGACAACCAAGAGGTAAATTAACAGCACCAGTAGGACTGCTAAAAGGCTATCACGTTTAAGACTGACCACCTGCCAGGATCCAGAACGCTTGGTTAAGAGAACCTGATTACCAACTTGATAATGCTCACTAAGTGACTGGGAATCAGTATATTGATTCTCCAACTTGATTTGCCCAGAACGATTTAAAAATTTGATTTGAACTTGCTGGATATGCACATCGTCAACATTCCCATGCTCATCGGTTACATCACTGCTACTAAGCGTCTTAGTAGCAGTCACTAGGCCCACGGGCTGCTGGTAAAGGAAACTATCATGCTCGACTAGTACCCAAGTTAGTATTAATAGCAATCCTAAAATTAGCCATTTTGATATTTTCTTCATAATTTCAAGACTCTAATCGGCGATTTCTGCCGGCCATCGTTACGGGACGTGCTAAATATTTAATCCGCTGCATCAAACGCGCTGCCTTGACTGGTTCCTGACCATCACGAGTTTGAGCTAGATATTGTTCTAAACTTTCCAAGTTAAAATTAGAGGTAAAACAAGTCGTTAACTCATTTTGCATCCGATATTCCAAAATAACACCCAAAATATCATCACGACTCCACGCCGTCAACGTATCGGCACCAATATCATCTAAAATTAAAACCGGCACGGTCTTGGCCTGAACCATTAAGTCTTCTAAACTTTGATTGGGCTTATTAAAAGTGGCCTTCAGATTATTAATAAAAGATGGAAAATGTAACATTAGAACACCAATCTGATTGGCTGCCAGAGCATTGGCCAAAGCACCCATCAAATAGGTCTTACCAACGCCAAAATCACCTGCTAAATATAGGCCGGGAACGTAATGAGCCTCACCAGCTACTAATTTTTTCAACACCTGAATCGTAGCTGTTAATGCCGGTGTTCGGTCGCCATCCTGAGCACTTTCTTCGGCAATTTGAGCCAAATCGGCTTGAGCAATCGCTTTAGGAACTTGATAGGTTCGCAGTTTAGCCTTTTGATTGAGCTTTTTTTGCATCTGCTCGCTAGGCTGATAGACCACCTGCGGGTAACCCTTTTCGATTGCTAATTGAGCCTGATAACCCGGATATAAACTCGGTAGACCTTGGGCTTGAGCATTTTTTTGCTGGATATATTCAAATAAATCCATCATTTTAACTTCAAAAGCATCGGCCTTCATTTCATTTTGATGGACCTGCCAAAAATCACGTAAATCTTGATCCTGACTAATTTTTTGAATAACATCAGCCACCATTGTATCTCCTGGTAAGGGATGCTTTTGCTTAAATTCAGTTAATACATCTGCTAAGTTTTTCAATTGAAACCTCAATTCTTAGTTTTCAGTTGTTTCAAATCTGCCAAGGCCGCTGTTACATCAGCCGTTGTTTGAGAAGTTGTTCTTGGATTGGCACTATTTTTAACCATGGTTGGTTCGACTTTTTTAGCCGGACGATAGCTCTGCTTTTCCTTAGTCTGGGTTGCCTTTTCCTGCCGTTGTTTGATGAAGTCTACAGCTTGTTGAGGAGTTTCCAGTTTGGCTTTGGCCCAGGAATTAGCAATGGTATCAACCAAATTACGGTTCAAAGAAGCATTGTCCATGCCCACCAAAACTTGATAAATCAAAATATTAATCACCGCACGACTTAGAATCTTTTGGTTGATTAAATCTCGTAATATCCGCTCTTCCCCTCGACTTACAAAACCACCGTTATTACTTTTAATCTGGGCAATAAACTGCACTGGTGAGAGTTGCTCAGCGGCTTGATACAAACTAGCCAGCGTTGATGTTACTGGTTTTGAATTGGTTTGAGCTGCCTGGATTGGAGCCGTCACATCAGTTGCATTGACCGAATGATTGGCGAAATTTTCCAATAGAAAGGCCATAACCCCCTGCTCATTTAAATCATGATAATCCAAACTAATGTTGGCATTAATTACTCGGGCTAGCTGGCTTTCATTTAGACCGTATAGAGCGTGCTGAGCTAAAATAAATTCACGATGCTGAGTCAGGCGTTCCTTGCTCATCCCCCGAATAAGCAGAGCTAAATTATCAAAATCAAAACCACCCTGCTTGCCCACTGGCTTAAAAATATTTTTTTCCAAAAGATTTTCAGGTAAAACAGTTTCTTCCTCACGACTAAATACCTGTAAGAAATTCGCTGAAATATTAGTGCCCTTTACTTCAGCAATGCCAATCCTACCGTATCGTTTTTGGAGGGTTACAAAGCGCTCTTCTCCCACAAACTTAAATAACAATCCCGCTAGTAATTTTTCATTAAAAAAATCACTGGCTGCTAGGGCAGGCCGTAGCTGATAAGTATAGGCTTCCCCCAAAGCATCCTGATAGTAACTAGTCTTTAGTAGACCAACTGCTTCCAGACGCCGGCGTAATTTAACAAAATTAATCAAATTTACATTGAGACTGTCCAAAATGAAATTATGATCCTGCCCCGATAGTGTGTTTTTGCGATCATTTAATTCATTAATGAGCAGTTGGTACAAACTAAAACCACTGGGGCCAAGAAATGGTAAGTAAAGATCAAAGGTGCGGTTTAAATCGGCTGTGCTGATTTCTTGGTTTGCTTGCAAAAAAACACCCGCCTGCACATGAAATTCAATTGTCAAAGCCGATTCCGCCATATTTACTCCTTAATTTGCTTGATTAGTGCTAAAACTTGCTCTTGTAGATGCTCACTATCGCCATTGTTATTAATGACATAATCGGCCCTTTGAACTTTTTGATTTAAGTCTAATTGACTGGCCATCCGTTGACGGGCCTGAATTTCGTCCAAATGGTCACGTTCCATCAACCGTTGAAGTTGCTGTTTAGGATCAATGGTCACAACCACGATTTTATCGAAGAAATCTTTTTGGTCATATCCCCGCTCAAACAGTAAGGGCACATCTACAATCACTATCGGCACATTTTGTAAGCGCCAAAAAGCCAGCTTATCCTCAATGGCGCTGGCAATGACAGGTTGGATAATTTCATTTAATTGATTCAAAGCTGTCCGGTCACTAAAAACAACTTTCCCAAGTGCAGCGCGATTTAAAACACCATTGTCAATGATATGCGGGCCAAAGGCCAATTTCATTTTTTCCAGCGTAGTTGTCCCAGGTTCAACCACTTCACGAGCCACTCGATCCGCATCTACAATAGGTAAGCCATTTTGTTTGAACAAGGCACTGACACTACTTTTACCAGAGGCAATGCCCCCCGTTAATCCGATAACTTTCATCCTTTGAGCCTCCCCATTGCCCGATTAAATACCTGACTGGAAAAAACGACCCGACTAGCATTTAAGTAAGGCGCAACGTAAATATAGGCCAAACCACCACTTAGTAGACCCAGTAAATGCCAACCAAGAAAACTCACTTCTAGCTTAAAGAGTTGCAATTTGTTACCATCCATCACCCGCCGACTAATCGTAATATAATCCGTTAGCGATTGCTGTCGCCGCTTAAACAATAGGTCCATTTTATAGGCGTAATAAGTTTGCGAATAGGCAAAATACTTGACTACACCCGGAATGATAAAACAAAGCGTCCAAAACCAAATCAAAATATTTTGTACTAGGGCTAATAAGAAAGTCGTCCAAAAAGAGCCATTGGTAATAATTTGAAACACCCGCTTAAATTTAACCGGTTCTTTAGGATGTTGGAATTGATCAACAATCGTCCACAGCGTCGACCAAGAAACTAACAAAATCAAACTGTGCTGAAGGATCATTGTCAGGTAATTGGGCTGCACATTATTCACCAAAGTCTGACTAGAATGAGTACTTAAATAAAACGCTAAAATAGTGCCCAGAATAATGGCCCAAACATTTATCATCATTTGAATAATCATAAAAATATTGATTTTAAAGACGGTGAAAAAATTATCGCTCAACTGCTTACGAGCAGTTAATTTAACGCGACGAATACTGATTTGTTCTTCTGTCATGCGTTCCTTTCTGTGTATCAATTATTGTTTTATCTGACATACTGGGCAAATTGTAGTGCCTCTTTGAGCAACTTTAAATTTAATCATTGGCGTACCACAACGATGACAAGGTTCGCCAACCCGACCATAGGCTTCTAGTTTATTTTGAAACTCACCAACTTTGCCGAAAACATTACTAAAGCTATGCACCGTGGTGCCATGCTCGGCAATCGCTCGTTTAATTTCAGCAATAATATTAGTCCGCAATTCAGCGATTTGTTCCTGGCTTAAATGATCGGTTAAACTTTCGGGATGAATCTTACTCTGCCACAAGACCTCATCAGTGTAGATATTGCCTAGTCCAGCAATTTTACTTTGATCTAACAAAAATGGCTTCACCATTCGATGTGATTTTTGGAAGATTTTAACCATATAATCCAACTTCAAGTATGCTGCCGTTGGCTCCGGTCCTAGCTTACCAAGCCCATCCACTGCCTGGCCTTCCTGACCGGTTTCCACTAGCTGCAAACGACCAAACCGCCGAGTATCGTTATACATTAGCGCGCGGTCATCAGTTAGCTTAAAAATAATTTCAGTATGCTTGTGCGGTGTAGCCTCAATGGGCTCAACTGAATACTGCCCTTCCATACGCAAATGAGAAACAATTGTATGGTGATTAGACAGACGGAATAATAGGTATTTTCCACGGCGATCAAAGCGTTCAAAGGTGCACCCTAACACCTGAGCCTTAAATTGTTCAACATCCCCAGTAATCACTTTGGGATAGGGAACCGTAACTCCTTGGATAGTTGCGCCCTGGACCAAAGCACTCAACCCGGCCCGTACCGTCTCCACTTCTGGTAACTCTGGCATATGACCTCCTAAATAGCTTTTTATCATTATGTTATGAAATTTTTAGTTTAATTAGCTAACCTTTCAGCTAACTTGATCAAGGACTAAACCTCATTAATTATTAATCATTATATCATTTACATTTGGATAAAATAAAAAGAACCCAAGTAGATTCCTTTAATTAAAGCCTTATTGTTTAGCCCATTTAGGCTTCCCTTTATCTTTATTACGCTTAGTTCTTTTCTTCTTTTTCATTGGCTTAATAGGCTGCTCACTGACAGCCTTTGCGGCCTTAACTGTCCGTTCAGGCTGTCGCTCTTTTTTTACCGGCTGTGGTTTATCTGAAAACACGGTTTCAGTGACAGCATCTTGATCATCATTCTCTTTTCCTTTGATCAAAAGAGAGGCATCGTAAGGTTGTAAATCAAAATCCGATCCTAATTCTCGCTTAAGATTTCGAACATCATGATCATTGCCTAAGTTTAAAATCAACCCGGTCTTACCAGCTCGACCCGTTCGACCCGTTCGATGAATATAGGTCTTTTTCCGAGTTGGAATCTGAGCATTAACGACTAGGGGCAAATCAACAATATCCAGACCACGAGCCGCTACATCAGTAGCCAAGAGCAAATCAAGTTCACCTTTTTTAAATAAACGAATCGCATCCGCTCGACGAATCTGGCTTTTTTCATTATTACCAACACTCATTACCCGGACATTGGCATGCCGTAAGGCCGACTGGGCAGCTACCAAAGCATTAATACTGTTAAAAAATACCAGCGCATGCTGACGATGTCGCCCTAACTGAATTAACATTTTCACCTTAGCCCGTTCATCAACATATTGATAACGGTGTTGAATCGTTGCCGGTGCGGTTTGGCCAACTGAGACTGGCAGAACCGCTTGCCCAAACAGTTCCGTAACCCATTTTAAGTCCACTCCATCCGTGGCCGAGAAGAGAGCAACTTGTAAATTTTCCGGCAAATATCCGGCTAACTTTTCTAAATCATCAGTCCGCTCTGATATTAAAATTTCATCGGCCTCATCAACAATCAATCCTTTTAAGTTGGTAACTTTTAAGGCACCACTAGCTAACATCGTTAAGGTGCGCCCCAAGGTACCAACCACCACTTGAGGATGATCCTTTTTTAATTTATCCGCCTGGCGACGGCCATTAGCACCCCCAATAAGACTCATAACCTTCAAATCCAAGTTCTTGGCCCACTCTCGAATAACTTGGCTTAGTTGCACAGCTAATTCTTGACTTGGTGCTAAAATCAGATACTGAACCTGTTTGTTGCCCTCAATATTGGTGAGCATTGGTAAAGTAAACGCTAAAGTTTTACCACTACCAGTTGGAGCTAAACCAAAAATTGATTTACCAGTAATCATCTGATCCCAAACTGCACTTTGAATCGGCGTTGCTTGATCAAATTCTTGATTAAAACGTTCACTTAAAATTGGATTAATTATCATAAACTCTCTCATCTGCTGGGAATTCAATTTGGGCCGATTGACGTAAATCAAATAGGGTCTGATTAATCAATTGGCTCAGTTGCAAGGCTTGTTGGTATTGCTGATAATATGCTTGTGGATTAGCTAACCAATGGGCAAAATTTTGAACTTCAGCTACCATTGGGTTCTCAGCTTGCGGTTTGGCAATAGCTGTTTGGGATTGCCCATCTTTCATAATATGAATGTGATTTAAATCAGCAATATGGTCAATCGATACAGTCTGACGTCCGGCATAAATCTCACTAGGTCGGTAAGCGTTGTAAGTCTTACTAAATTGCAAATTGACTTGATAACCCGGATAAATCAAGGTTGCTTGACCACTCCCATCGGTTTGATTATCTAGTAAAACCGGTAAGTATTGCACTGCTTGCGGTTGACCAAACAAAGCCAAAGCAGCCGACAAGGGATAAACCCCTAAATCATACAAGGCACCTGCTGAAAAATTTTTATTAAAAACATTCGGATTCTCTCCAGCTAGATAAGCGTCATATTTAGACGAATACTGGGCCATCACAAAATTCGCCCCATCAATTTGTGGTAATTGTGCAACTGCCTTTTGTAAGGCGATAAAATTGGGTTGGTATAGATGCCGGTTGGCTTCCATCAACATCAAGTCTGGATGTTGTCCTAACAATTCTTGAATCTGGGCAAATTCACGGGGATTACTAAAAGCTGGTTTTTCAACAATAACATGACACCCCGCCTTCAAAGCCGCCTCTGCCTGCTCAAAGTGCAAGGAGTTCGGCGAAGCAATGTAGACTAAATCACTGGCTTCAAATAGTTCAGTCAAACTATCCAAAGCTAACACTGATGAATTAACTGGCGTCAACTCAGCTAAAAATTCTTCGGCCCGATTTATTCGCCGAGAATAGACAGCTCCTAAATCAAAAGCCCCAGCTAAATGAATAGCCTCAATAAATTGTTTGACAATCCAACTAGTGCCAATTGTACCTAATCGCAACATTGTTTATCCCTTTCATGTATCAAAACACTGTAATAAGACAAAAAACTTGGCCTAAGCCAAGTTTTTTAAACGACCTTATTCGCTAAACTCAAACACGAAGTCGGAATTATTGATACGGACATCATCACCGTTCTTGGCACCGGCCTCTTTCAGACGTTCATCGACTCCCATATGACGCAACTTACGAGCGAATCGCATAATCGTTGCTTCACGTTGCATGTTGGTCATCGCAAATAGCTTTTCGACAGCTTGACCAGAAATTAGCCAAGTATTTTCATCAGCCACCCACTCGACCTTAAATTCAGGCTTTTCTTCCTTGAATTTATAAATCTTTTCGGCAGTTGTTTCTGGTTCCAGGTGATAACTTTCTGGTACTGCTGCAGTTTCTAATGTATTGGCCGTCAAAATCATTAATTGATTAACACCATTTTGCTGAATAGCCGAAATCGGCACAATTTCAGGTACCTCTGGCAAACCAGAATCAGCCTGCACTTGCTTTTTAAAGGTTGCTAATAATTCAGCGGCATCAGGCATGTCCATCTTAGTGGCCACCACAATTTGTGGTCGCTCTAACAAGGTTGGGTCGTACTCTTTTAACTCATTTAGAATCTTACGATACTGTTCGTAAGGGTCATTGCCCTCAATACCAGACATATCGACTAGGTGCAAAATTAAACGGGTCCGTTCTACATGGCGAAGAAATTCAAAGCCTAATCCGACTCCTTGAGAAGCTCCTTCGATTAATCCAGGTAAATCAGCCATAACAAAGTCACGGCCGTCTGCCAAACGAACTAAACCAATATTAGGATCAATCGTAGTAAAGTGATAAGCGCCAATTTTAGGTTTAGCATTAGAAACCACTGATAGCAGAGTTGATTTTCCAGCTGATGGGAAACCAACTAAACCAACATCGGCCAAAACTCGTAATTCCATGCGAATATTACGCACTTGGCCTGGCTCGCCGTTTTCAGATATTTCTGGGGCTGGATTAGCTGGGGTGGCAAAACGAATGTTACCACGACCACCACGGCCACCTTTAGCAACCACTAGAGTTTCACCATTTTCCAACAAATCTCCTAGCAATTCACCTGTATCAGCATCATAAACCAAAGTTCCTTCTGGCACTTTAATAATCCGATCTTCGGCCGAAGCCCCAGTCATCCCCTTGGTACCACCATTCCCACCTGCTTGGGCTTTAAAATGACGATTATAACGGAAGTCCATCAAGGTCCGTAAACCTTCATCAACTTTAAGGATAATTGAGCCGCCATGGCCACCATCCCCACCAAAAGGACCACCCATAGCAACAAATTTCTCATGTCGGAAGGAGACGATTCCATCGCCACCCTTTCCTGCTTTTAGTTCAACTTGTGCTTGATCGACAAATGCCATATATTTTTACCTACTAAGGGAAACCCCTCTTCTATTCCTATTAACTCAAAAGTTTAGTTTATCATAGCTATCACTATTTAGCTATGGTTCTGGGACAGTGACCAATGAATGACCCGGGCGAGTTTCTCATTAATCCCTAATGATTGTAACTCTTCAATACTAGCTGCTTCAATTTTAGGTAAGGAACCAAAATTACGCAATAATTTTTGCCGGGTTTTTGGTCCCACGCCTTGAATACTATCCAAACGTGAGGTTAACGAGTTTTTAGAGCGCAACTGCCGATGAAAAGTGATGGCAAAACGGTGTACTTCATCTTGAATTCGCTGCAACAAGTAAAAACCTTGCGACTGCCGAGCCAAAAAGACAACATCTCCAGTACGACCATCAATTAAATCAGCTGTTCGGTGCTTATCATTTTTAACCATTCCCGCAATGGGAATTGATAACCCTAGTTCATCTTCTAGCACTTCCTTGGCTGCATGGACCTGAATTTCACCACCATCCATGAGAATCAAGTCCGGGAAATCACCTTTTTCTTTTAAAAGACGACTGTAGCGACGCCGAATGACCTCTTGGGTTTCCTTCCATTCATCAGCGTGATTAACACTTTTAATTTTATACTTACGATACAGCTTACGTTCTGGAATGCCATCTTCAAACACAACCATGGCCGAAACAATCTCAACACCTTGCGTATGAGAATGGTCAAAGGCTTCAATCCGGTGACCAGCTGAAAGATGCAAAGCATCGGTAATTTCTTGCATAGCACCAGTCGTTTTTTGTTCATTTAACTCTAACAAACGGAACTTTTCTTCCAATACAATTTGAGCGTTTTTTTGGGCTAATTCTAATAAATCACGTTTTTCACCCCGTACCGGAACGCGCACCGGTACATCCAAAATGTCGGATAGAATTTGGAGATTCATCCCCTTGGGCACCAAAACTTCCCGAGGCTTTTGGATATTACGCTGGCTATAAAACTGCTGGATAAAGTTACTCAACTCAGTTGAGGCATCTTCCACGACAGCAAAAGTACGCTTATACTGCCGAATCAAACGAGCCTGTCGCAAGAAAAAGACGGTTACCGTCATCCATCCTTTGTCTAAATAGTAATTAAAGAGATCCCGCGGAGTTGTATCCTTAGATAAAACTCGTTGGCTTTCAACGGTTTCATCAATGTATTTTAATTGATCGCGAAGGTCAGCTGCTCGTTCAAATTCTAAGTTTTCGGCTGCCTGATTCATTTGATCAGCAATATGTTGCTTAACGTTCTTCGTATTCCCGTCCAAAAAATGTTTAATTTTTTCAATCTGTGCTTGATACTCAGCTTCCGGTACCGCATGCCAACAAGGTCCCAAGCACTGACCCATACTGTAATATAGGCAAGGTCGGCCCTGATAGCCATTACAACGCCGTAAGGGATAATTCTTTTCTAAAAAATGCAGGGTTTCCTGGGCAGCATAAACATTCGGATAGGGGCCAAAGTAAAAGCCCCCATCCCTACGAACTTCGTTAACCAAGGCCATTTTGGGATTGCGTTCCTTGGTAATTTTAATATAAGGATAACCGGTGCCGTATTTCAAACGAATATTGTAGTAAGGCTTATACTTTTTAATTAATTCATTTTCTAGTAAGAACGCTTCCTTATCGGAATTGGTTACAATAAAATCAAAATCAACGATTTTACTAACTAATTCCGCCGTTTTACCAGTATGATCCTGTTTAAAATAGGAACGAACACGATTTTTAAGATTCTTGGCCTTCCCCACATAAATAATCTTACCGTTGTCATCTTTCATTTGGTAAGAGCCTGGTTCATTAGGTAAAAGGGTTAATTTATCTTCGATATGTTGTGATGGATGTGCAAGCATGTCCCTATTATAACCCCCTTTATAAGATAGAAAAAAGCGTACCAGCAAGTACGCTTTTAAAAATTATTGACCGCTATAATTAATCGCCGCCGTAATGAAAGCATTGTACAAACCTTCGGGACGATTTGGTCGTGACAAGAATTCAGGATGGTATTGAGCAGCGATAAAGAAATCATTCTTAGGATACTCAATCACTTCCATCAAACGATTGTCCGGTGAAGTAGCCGAAAAGACCATACCAGCATCTTCAAACTCCTGACGATAATCAGTATTAAATTCATAACGATGACGGTGACGCTCTTGTACTTCAGCTTGATCACCATAGGCATGGGCCGTCTTAGTACCAGCCAAAAGACAAGTTGGATAGAAACCAAGGCGTTGCGTACCACCCAAGTCTTCCACGTCAGCCTGATCAGCCATCAAACCAATCACAGGATCTGGCGTTTGCGGATTTAACTCGGTTGAGTTAGCATCTTTATGTCCTAACACATCGCGGGCAAATTCAACCGAAGCCAATTGCATACCCAAACATACACCCAAGAAAGGAATATTGTGTTCTCGGGCATGTCGAATAGCCTGAATTTTACCTTCAGTTCCACGCGAACCAAAGCCACCCGGAATCATAATTCCATCAACACCCATAACCAAATCAGCCACATTATCAGCCGTTACAGTTTCAGAATTAATGTGTTTGATGATGACATCGGTTGACTGTGAATAACCAGCATGCTTCAAGGCTTCATTAACTGAAATATAGGCATCTGGCAGATCAGTATACTTACCAACCAATGCGATTTGAATCTTCTTTTTCGGATGCTTAATTGATTCAACCATTTCCTTCCACTGACTCATATCAGCTTCTGGAGCTTGAATATTCAGCTTTTCCAAGACCACGTCGTCCATATGCTGTGCTTGTAAATTCAAAGGAATTTCATACAAGGTTTCTACATCACGTGATTCAATCACGGCCTGTGTATTCACATCGGTAAAGGTTGAAATTTTAGACTTCAAGCCATCATCCAAAGGCTTTTCAGTCCGCAAAACAATCATATCAGGTTGAATACCTAGCGAACGTAACTGACTAACTGAGTGTTGGGTTGGCTTAGTTTTAGCCTCTCCGGCAGCTCGCAAGTAAACAATCAAACTCGTGTGAATGTAGAAGACATTTTCACTACCAAGGTCGGATTTCATCTGACGCAAGGCTTCAATAAAGGGCAAACTTTCAATGTCACCAACTGTGCCACCTACTTCAACAATGACAACGTCAGCGTCTTTAGATTCACCAGCTTTAATAATTTTATCTTTAATCGCATTAGTAACATGCGGAATTACTTGAACCGTGGCACCATTATAATCGCCACGTCGCTCCTTACTCAAAACTTCAGAATAAATTCGACCGGTCGTCACATTGGAATACATATTTGTATCAATGTCCATGAAACGTTCATAGTGACCCATGTCTAAATCAGTTTCCAAGCCATCGCCAGTCACGAAAGTTTCGCCGTGCTGGTAAGGAGACATGGTACCGGGATCAATATTGATATATGGATCAAGCTTTTGAATCGCTAACTTCAGTCCCCGGTTTTTAAGTAAGCGTCCTAATGAAGCCGCTACGATTCCTTTTCCTAACGAAGAGACGACCCCTCCGGTAACAAAAATATACTTAACCTGCTTATCTGCCATAATGCCTCCTAATTCTTCCAATCAACGTCTTTTGGGAACTTATCCGGCTAAAATAAAAAATAGAAAAGCCCCCAAGCCTGTGCTTGAGAGCTTTAAACGTTTTTCACACTAATTGTGAGCCCTTATATATACTACAAAGTCGACCTTATCTTGTCAACTTATTTTTTAGCTTGCTGCAGAATCAATAATCAAACCGTCATCGCTTGATCCACTAAGCTGGTCATAATAAGCTGACATAGTCATCTGATAGTAAGGTACTACCCAAATAGCAGCAATTCCAAAGGTAACACCAATTAACAAGAACCAACCGATAAAGCTTAATTGTAAGACAAAATATTCCGCCTTGTGACCATCCATCAACTTACGACTCTGGGTAATTGCCTCAGTATAGCCTAGCTTTTCACCCTTATCCAAAGCATCCCGGTAAATAAAGCCAGCCTGTGAATAAGCCAGTGACTTAATAATACCTGGCACAATCAATAGCAGGGTCCACAACAAAATCCAAACATACTGTAAAATACCGATTACCAAAGAACCTAGAAATAGACCTTTTTGTTGGTAAACATAAATGAATTGTAGAAATGGATGGGGCTTTTTTTCTTGATTACGGTAAAAGTCCAACAAAGCAAGGGCAACCCCGATTTCGACAAAAAAGCCGACAATGCTGAATAGGTCACTTGTAAAATCCAAATGGAACATGTTGACATAATCAACAACAGTTGCCGTATTGTTGGTGATACTATCGTAGTTAGCAGAATGTGATCCAGACCATCCCCCAGACAAAAAAGACACAATTAGGGCAGGTAAAGTAACTAAAATTACATAACCATAATTACCACTCAAACGTTCTTTGACTGAATGCTTTAATTCACTTCGATTCATAATTTCCCCCATATGATTTAGATTGACATTACCCAGTTTCCTAAGTAAGTTACCATTCTATCATATCAGAATTTTGCTGCCATTCGCAAAATCATCCCCGCTTCCGATGAGTCATTAGATAAACAAGGGACATAATCACTAGAAAACCTAATCCGATAAAGAGTGGAATACGCGTATCTTGATTAATGACCATAAAGACCAAAGTAATCACGAGGGAGAAAATGGCAAAATAATTGGTCCAAGGCGATAGCCATAACTTGAAAGGATGGTCAACCAACAGCCCCGGATTGGCCCGTCGAAAACGAATTTGACTAATTAAAATCACAAACCAAGGAACCATTCCAGGCAAGGTACTGGCACTATATACCAAAACAAAGACACTGGAACTGCCATGCCAAAATAGTGGCAAAATCGCGTTAATGATAATGCCTAACAGAATGCCACCCGAAATAGCTAGTACGGAAATTTCAGGTACACGACGCTTAGATAATTTTAAAAATCTCGGTGAAATTTCCTTACTTAAGGCCAGCGTATAAAGCATCCGACTCGAAGAAAAGATACCGGAATTCAAGGCCGACATAGCCGCTGTTAGCATGACAAAGTTAATAATACCGGCCGCAGCGGTAATTCCCACTCGAGCAAAGGTTTCCACAAAGGGTGAGCCAACTTGATCAAGTTGATTCCAAGGATAAATCGTAATAATCACAAAAATTGACCCAATATAGAAAATCAAAATTCGAGCAACAATCGACTTAATCGATTTTACGATTGCTTCTTGCGGGTTAGCAGCTTCTCCAGCAGTAATCCCAATAATTTCAATTGCCTGATAAGAAGTCATGACAATTGACAGCGCAAACATAAAGCCTTTAAAACCACCAGCAAAAAACTGACCGTGCGTCCAGAGGTTTGAAAATCCGAGCGGATGACCGTGATTACCAATACCAAATAAAATCACTAAGAATCCCAAGATAATCATAAAGACAATCGTTACGACCTTGATCAAAGAGAACCAACTCTCCATCCGGCCGTAGGCTTTAACAGTAAATAAGTTAGCAGCCGTTAGGGTCGCCAGGACAACTATCGCACTAACCCAACTGGGAATGCCCGGCCACCAATAATCCAAATAGACCCCAACGGCAATCGTTTCACTAATACCAACCGTTAGCCACTGAAAAACGTTGGCCCAGACAGTCAAATAGCCTGCCAAAGGATGAATATAGCGACTAGCATAATTAGCAAAAGAACCAACTGCCGAATCAACATATAACATCTCTCCTAAGGCCCGCATGACAATATAAAGGACCAAACCAGCTAACATATACGCCAATAAAACTGATGGACCTGTCCATTTAATTGTTGCGGCTGAACCCATAAAGAGTCCAACCCCGATTGTTCCTCCCAGAGCAATCATTTCCATTTGAAAAGAGGATAAATCTCGACTCAATTCTTTTCCCTGTTTTGCCATCTGCAAACTCCTAACTTTTCTACGCATGACATAAAAAAGCGTCCCCAGAAATCTAGGGACGCTGTTGCGTGGTACCACCCAAGTTCCGCCACATAGGCGACACTTAATCGACCGGGATAACGGCTGGTTAAGCCGGTCATAGTTTCACGCTTAGCTACTAGTATGTCAAAAGTAAGGTAGTCTTCACATAAAATCCTCGCCATTCTCACCAACCATGACGTCGCTAAATAGGAACGTTAAGCTACTCATCCTCACTACGTTAGGACAATTATAGCCAATCCAAAAATGATTTGCAAGAAAATAAAAAGCAACTTTCTTCGGAAAGTTGCTTTTTTGGAATTTCCCAAGGTCTCCTGATTAACTCAGTGCTCCCGCTCGGATTCGAACCGAGGACCTTGGGATTAAAAATCCCCTACTCTAACCAACTGAGTTACAGGAGCATAATCTTGCGCCGTAGCACAGTTATATATATTACATTCTCAGTGGTAAAAAATCAACACTTTTTTTAAATTATTTTTCTTCGTCGCCGTCGCTCAAATCATCAAGATCATCACTTCCAGCTAGCTCAGTTAGATTATCATCAATTGACTCTTCAGCCACTGAATCATCATCGTCACTATCGGAACTATCATCGTCATTATCAGACTTATCATCTGCGGCAACATCGTCAAAGTCATCGTCTTCAGGATCATCATCGTTATAGTCAATGACATCGTCATCAGCGGCGTTATCAGCAAAGACATTAACCTTCTTCTTTGCTTTTTTACGCTTTGGCTTTTCTTCGTCATCATCAATTTCATGAATTGACTCATCAATGGCATCAACTGGATACCATGCACGCAAGGCCCACTCATTATTTCCAAGGGAAATGAAGGAACCATCTGTGTTTAAGTCCGTATAAAATTGTGATAGTCGAGGTCGAAAACTCTCGGCATCAACCCCTAAAAAGTCTTGAATTTCCTCTAATAGGCTACTAAAGGGCATTGAATCACCATGCTTTGACAAGATGGCGGTTGCAATCTCAACTAAGGCCATTTCCTCTTTAAGATTGCCATCTGCTTGTATCGACATATCATACGTCCTTTCACATTTCTAACTAATTAAATATACTCAATTATGGCTTGAATTGCAAATCAACTCGATAACGACCAACAACTTGCCCTTGACTGGATAAAACATATTCCAATAAAAGTTGACCAGTCCCCTTTTCTTGATTTAACTGCAAGTTTAAACCAGTTGTATAAGTATTGAGTACCATTGGACCAGCTGCGGTTTGATAAACCGTTTCTTGATCTTGTTGTGCTTTAAAACTTAAATACGTCGTATTTTCATTGCTACGGGTTAAACCAACTTGCTGTGGCTTTAGTTTAAAACGAACCTCCGTGTCACTTTGGTCAGGTAATGTTTCGGTGTAGCTAAGATATGCGGTTCCATTTCGTATAATCAATTGTCCCGGAAGATGGAAATCAAACTTCTCATCACCGCCGTCTTGCCAAATTTTAGTAGTTAAGTCCACCTGAACCATAAATGTTTGTGACAAAATATTCCTCCAGAAATGACAGTTGTAAGTCTTTACATTATAATATAAACAAGCAAAAAGGAAAAAGGTTAAACCGTGTCAGAACAACTAGTTCAAGAAAAAGTTTTAAGAGATCCGATTCATAATTTTATTCATGTCCAAGATCAGATTATTTTGGACCTCATCAACGCGCCAGAATTTCAGCGTTTGCGCCGAGTGCAGCAATTAGGAATTACCAGCAGTGTTTTCCATGGTGCTGAACATTCACGATTTGGGCATTCGGTAGGTGCTTACGAGTTGGCTCGGCGTGTAACTGAATATTTTAATCAGTACTATAGTAAAAATAATGGTCACAATGGCTGCTGGGATCCAGCTGAGAGTTTGCTGACCATGGTGGCGGCTTTACTCCACGATGTCGGCCACGGTGCCTTCTCACATACTTTTGAACATCTCTTTCAGACCGATCACGAAGCAATGACTCAAGCCATCATTACTGGCGATACCGAAATCAATCGCATTTTGCTGCAACAGGGACCTGATTTTCCCAATAGGGTTGCCAGTGTTATTGCTAAAACTTACCCTAATCAGCAGGTGGTTCAACTAATTTCTAGTCAATTAGATGTTGATCGAATGGATTATTTACTCCGTGATGCCTATTATACAGGTACCAAATACGGAGAATTCGATATTGACCGAATCATGCGAACTATGCGGCCCACTGCTCAGGGTATTGGTTTTGATATCCGAGGCATGCATGCAGTCGAAGATTACATTGTCAGTCGCTATCAGATGTATCAGCAAGTTTATTTCCATCCGGTTTCACGGGGGATGGAAGTTATTCTAGAACATCTATTGCATCGTGTTAAAGAATTAGAGCAAAACCAAAATGTTATCGAAGAAGACTTTGTTGGTCCATTATTGCGACCACTTTTTAACGACCAACCGCTCTCGGTTGATGATTATTTACGTTTAGATGACCATGTCTTTATGACCTATATTAATATTTGGCAGGATCATCCTGATCAAATCCTTTCTGATTTGGCCCAACGTTTCCTACAGCGCCGGCCCTTAAAATCCATTCAAATCAATGAAAAGACTGCGCCTTATTTAGATAACCTCGAAAAAATTGTCCAAAAGGCGGGCTACAATCCCGACTACTACACCGCCCGAAATGATGCCTATGACCTACCTTATGACGATTACAAGCCTAGTGATAAAAAGCCCCGCACTCAGATTGACTTCATTTTAGAGGATGGTACCCATCAGGAACTATCAGCTCTTTCCCCACTGGTCGCTGCCATTAAAGGACGAGCGTCAGTTGATCAACGTTTCTTCTTCCCTAAAGAGATGCTGAATACTGGACCAGATGAACTCTTTGCCCAAATTCATCACAATTTTAGAAGTTTTATAAAAAATGATACCTTGACCCCACCGGGGTTGGACAATAAAAATGACGTCAACTAAGATTGACGTCATTTTTTAATCAGTAATTTCACGCTCAGATAGATTCATCACCCGCCAAATGGTTAAAGCCAACGTCCATACCACTACGAAGATAACCACTAAAATAATGCCTAGTTGGTTAAAATCTAAGTTACTGGCCCAATTTGTCAAACCATTATTCCAACTAAAAATAGCTGAAAAGGATTGAGTAAAATCAACAAAACTGATAAAACCTGCGGCCAAAACCGAAATGCTAGTTAAAATCAAGTTATAGTAAACCTTCCGATAAGAGGATGAAATAATCCAATTATAGGTAGTACTCATGAAAAAACCATCCATGGTATCCATCAAGCACATCCCTGCTGTAAACAGTAAGGGAAAGGCTAAGGTTGTGTACCAGGCAATACCGGCACTAGTAGCAGTAGCCGAAGTTGCTAGTACCGCAATTTGCGTGGCTGTATCAAAACCTAAACCAAACAAGAAACCAACAATACCAACTTGCCAATTATGTTGAATCATCTGTAACATTTTGGTAAACCAGGTATAGATTTTCGAATCCGGTACAAATTCCTCAGCCGCTTGACCATTTTGAGCCTGCTGATTAATCTTCTTAAAATTACGCCAGATACTAAACAAAATGAAGGTATTAACAACGGTTAAAAAAAACAACATAATTCCAGCAATCATGGTACCAAAGGCCCCGCCAATATTTTCAAAAATTGGCATAGAATTCTTGGCCCATTCAACAAAAACCACCGTGGCAACCGCCATCAAAACCACAACCAGCGAGTGACCAAAGGAAAAGCTAAAACCGACTCCTCGGGTATTCTTGCCATCATTTAACATTTTACGGGTCATGTTATCGATGGCAGCAATATGATCAACATCAAAAGCATGTCGCAAGCCAAAGGTAAAGGATAATACCGCCATTCCAATAATTTCAGGATATTGACCAATACCAGAACCCAACAGAATAATTCCTGCTACGAGAATCAAAAGGATAAAAGTTCCGTATTTTATGACGTCATTTTTAAAAGTATTTGCTTTTGTCATCGCATTATCTCCTTTGTTTGCGAAGGTGGCTAGTTAACCAGCCAATTAGTAGTAGAAGCCGTGGCGATAATTCCACGAGTTAAAGATTTCACTCATATTTTTCATAATTTTATCGACATCAAGACCTTTACGAATAACGATTGGCGCCGGTTGCACCCCAACCTGTCCGTTTTGTTGAGGAATCAAATGTCCCTGTTCGTCTACCATGGATACCATTACTCCCTGTTCATAACGGGTTTCAACGGTTTCATTGGGTTGAATTGAGGCAACATAGTCATTTGCTTCAATAATTAAATCCGCAGCTTGTTCAATTTGATCACCAATACCCGTAACCAAACCACGGTTTCCCTGACCAGACGGATTAGCCGAACTTGCAAAGGAGAACTTGCCATATTCTTCCCACATATGCTTGGAAATATTTTCGCTAGGTCTACCAAATTTAATAACAAAACAACTAGTACCCCGGCCATCCATCATTAGTTCCTGACTGCCATCAGCTGGAATCATTTTCTTAGCCTCTTGCTTCCAAGGCAAAATACAACCTAACAAGATATCTTGATTCCAGTGGCGTTGATACATTTCTTCAATTTCAGGTGTCATTTGAGCCAATTCCTTGACCTGCTCTACCGAACCACACAAAACGACACCAGGCTTATTCCGCTTGCGATTTTTAGCGGTAAATTTTCGCTCTAAACCAGCCTTATCAGAAGTCATGATAATGTAACCAACCTTAGTCGGACTAACAATCATGCCGCCCTCTTCTTTTAAAATTTCAATTGCTTCGGGTTGAATAGCACCATTCCAGCTAATATGTTTATTTGACATTGTTATATTCTCCTTTAGTTAATTGTGCGTTGTTTAGTTTCTGGCCCCATCACTGCAACCACAATGGCAGCAATAATGGCAACCGTCGCCATGAAGTAAAAAATTAAGCTAGCGTTAACTCGGGTTAGGACCCAAGCAACTAAGTAGGGCGTTAAAACTGTTAAAATTTTAGCCACCGCATTGGCATAACCAGCTCCGCGGAAGCGGAAATAAGTTGGAAATAGTTCCGACATATAAACGCTGACGATTGAGGCCATCAAAATATAAATAGTCGTAACCAAACAAAAACCAACGATTAAGACCCAAGCAATTTGGCGCTGTTGGGCATATAGCAGCCCTAAAATGGCCGTCATGATAAAGGCCGGTACAATGACTGCCTTTCGGCCGATGTGATCGACTAAGATTGCACCAATTAAGGCTCCCAAAGGTGCTCCAGCCATCATTACTGCCGAAAATCCTAAGGAATGGACGACATTTAGACCCTGTTTTACTAACAAGGTAGGCATCCAGGAGGTGAAGGTATATTGCACCAAATTGACCGCTGAAATCGCCACAGTGGCAACGATCAAACCTCGCACGATGCTAATACGAACCGGCTTCTGCTCATTATCATCTTGTTGGGGCTGATAAGAGCCATTCACCTCTAATTTTTGAATGATTACTTCCGCTTCTTGATAACGACCTTTGCTGATCAACCACCGCGGCGATTCTGGAAAATTATGCCGAATAATCCATAAAATCATGGCCGCCACACCGATAATGATAAAAGTTGACCGCCAACTATAACGTGGAATAACCACAGCTGCCAAAACCAAGGTCAGGGGGGCAGCCATATTGGCAATCACTGAGACAGAAGCTGACCAACGACCCCGAGTAGCTACCGGGGCAAATTCATTAATTAGGGCAAATCCAGTGACAATTTCGGCTCCCAAGCCTATTGCTGCGATAAAACGAAGGATAATTAAAGCCCAAATGTTCGGGGCAAAGGCACCCATTACTGTGAAAAAGCCAAATAGCAATAAATTGATTTGATAAGCCTGCCGACGACCAAAATAATCCCCAATCAAGCCAGCCCAAAGTGATCCAAAGAACAAACCTAGAAAACCGGCTGATAAAAACATTGATCCCTGACTAATTGTGGCAAAATGATTGGCAATAATAGCACTATTAACTGCACTAGCCAGATAGACATCAGCTCCATCTAAAATCATCCCGGCTGCTACCATGGCAAAAACCTTATAAAAAAGTGGCGTTGCCCGACTAATATTCATTCGATTTTTTAATTCTATTGCTGGATCCATCCTGCCTCCTAGCCAAAGTTGGGACGTTTTTGTTCAAAAGCTGTAATTTGATTAGCAAATTGCAGCGTATGATCAATATCGTCCTCGCCTTTAATAAACTTTTCTTTCCATTGTGGGTTAATATCAAAGTGAAAAGCCTGGGTATTATAAATGACTTCTTGCTGTGGTAAATTAATCGTAATCAACTCATCGGCCTTCACCTGTCGTAAGATTGCCCGATCAGCTTCAGGTAGTACAATTGGCAAAAGGCCATTTTTAGTGGCATTCATATAAAAAATATCGGAAAAACCACCAGCAATTACAGCCTTAAACCCATAATCAGTCAAGGCCCAAACGGCATGCTCTCTTGAAGAACCAGAGCCAAAATCTGTTCCTGTAATTAAAATGGTGGCGCCTTTATGTTCTGGCTTATTTAACTCAAAATCAGGATTTAAAGAGCCATCTTCCAAGTAACGCCAATCAAAAAATAAATCTTTACCAAACCCAGTTTTTAAAATATTTTTCAAAAACTGCTTAGGCAAAATAATATCGGTATTGATACTGTCATTAGGAATCACAACGGCCCGTCCGATTTCTTCCGTAAAAGCTTTCATTTTGACTCCCCCTCTTCAGTATCTAATAGCGTGATATCAACAAAATGTCCGGCAATACCTGCTGCCGCTACCATGGCTGGTGAGGCCAAATGCGTCCGTGAACCAGCTCCTTGACGGCCAATAAAATTCCGATTGGATGTGGATGCAGCATGCATACCGGCCGGAATTTTATCCGGATTCATCGCCAAACAAGCCGAACATCCTGGTTCCCGCCACTCACAACCAGCATCCTCAAAAATTTTAGCAATACCAGTCTTAATCGCCTTATTTCGAATAGCCCGACTACCAGGAACAATCCAAGCCGTAATGTTGGGCGCTAAGTGCTTGCCTTTCATCATTTGCGCGGCAATTTCTAAATCCTCATATCGACTATTAGTACAAGAACCGATAAACAGGTAATCTAGTGGGATTTCCTCAGCCTTCATACCGGGATGCAAGCCAATATAGTCATAAGCTGCCTGATCATTAGCATCTTTAACGGCTGGTGTAAGCTGGTTTACCGCCATGGCCATCCCCGGATTAGTTCCCCAGGTAATCATCGGTTTCAAATCACTGACATCAAAGGTCAGATTTTCATCAAACGCACTTTCATCGTCCGTATAAAAACTTTCCCAATATTTTTGTGCCGCCGCAAAATCCTTAGGGGCAAATTCACGGCCTTTAATATAATCAAAAGTAGTTTGATCAGGTCGAACCATCCCGGTTTTTGAACCAGCTTCAATTGACATATTACACATGGTTAAACGGGCTTCCATTGATAAGTTTTCAACTGCTTCACCGTAAAATTCAATCGCATAACCAGTTCCAAAAGAAACTCCATACTGAGCAATTATGCCCATAATGATATCCTTGGCATATGTATTAGCTGGCAACTTCCCCGTAATTTTAATGCCCATTGTTTTTGGCTTTACCTGCCAAATTGTTTGTGTGGCCATCACGTGTTCAACTTCTGAGGTACCAATTCCAAAAGCAATCGTACCAAAGGCCCCGTGCGTTGCCGTATGCGAATCCCCACAAACGATGACTTTAGCTGGCTGAGTTAACCCCCGTTCTGGTCCTACCACGTGCACGATTCCCTGCTGGTCATCCCCGATGGAAGCTAAAGGTACATCAAATTCTTTACAATTACGTTCGAGCGTTTCCATCTGTAACCTTGACATTTCGTCTTGAACATTAAAAATGTCCTTGGTTGGCACATTGTGGTCCATAGTTGCAAAAGTTAAATCCGGTCGACGCAAACGGCGATGCATTGACCGTAACCCATCAAAAGGTTGTGGAGAAGTGACTTCATGAATCAAGTGAAGATCAACATAGAGTAATTGCGGTTCACCCACCTGTCCAGCAATCACATGGGTATCCCAAATTTTGTCAAATAATGTCTTACTCATCGACTTAATTCTCCTCTCTAATAAAGTCAACTAAAGCTTTAGTTACACTAGCCGTAGTCTGATCACCACCCATATCCGGTGTCACGATTTTATGAGCAATTACATAGTCAACAGCAGCTTGAATCTTGGTAGTAATCTGATTCTCATTAAAACTTTGCGTCATCATCATCGCCACGGTATTAACCATTGAAAGTGGATTAGCAATTCCTTTTCCGGCAATATCGGGCGCCGATCCGTGAATTGGTTCATATAAATTAGGACCATTCGCCCCGATTGACATCGATTGGATTTGCCCGATTGAGCCAGTAATTTGGGCAGCTTCATCGCTTAAAATATCACCAAACAAATTTGGCGTAATTACTACATCAAACTGAGCCGGTTGGGCAATGATAGCCATTGACATTGCATCAACATAACGATAGTCAACTTGAACATCAGGATAACGTTCACTAAATTCCTTCCCAATCTGTCGCCATAATTTAGAAGTAGCTAAAACGTTAGATTTATCCACCACGGTGACATGTTGCTTTCTTTTTTGTGCCATCTGAAAACCAACTGACATAACGCGCTCAATTTCAGTGCGACTATAATACATCGTATCAACAGCCTCATCGTGATCAAGTCGCCGAGGCTTCCCAAAGTAAGCCCCCGAAGTTAGTTCACGAACAATCACAAAATCGGTCCCAGTTATATTTTCAGCCTTTAAAGGCGAGCGCTCAATCTGAGCCGATGATACTTGCGTAGGGCGAATATTAGCAAACAAATTCAAAGCCGAACGAATGCTTAATAAACCGGCTTCTGGTCGAATCGGGGCCTGATCCCACTTAGGCCCGCCAATTGCACTCAGTAAAATTGCATCGGCCTGTTGAGCCGTTCGGATAGTTTCTTCTGGTAAAGGCTGCCCAACCTGGTCAATTCCAGCCCCACCAAAGCGACATTCAATTAGTTCATATTTAAAGTCGGTTCCCTGGGTAGCGGCTGCTAAAACAGCCAAACCGGCCGCCATAATTTCCGGTCCGATATAATCACCGGGTAGGACAACAATTTTTTTCTTGCTAGTCATTTAGCCATTCACCACCCTTTTTTCATATATACTCGCCATCATACTCTCCAATTGGCCTTCATCGACGATGTCAACTTCTTCAGCCACTGCTTTAAAGTGAGGAAAGATGATTTGCATATCCTCTTTACCAATTTCATAACCCATCTCGTTTAACTTTGACATTACCGCATGGGATCCCGATAACTTTCCTAACGGTAAACTAGCTTTAGCACCGACCATTGCCGGATTCAAAATTTCATAGGTCTCAGGATTCTTTAAGTAGCCATCTTGATGTATACCAGATTCATGGGCAAAGGCATTGCGGCCCATAATCGGCTTATTTGGTGCAATAGCAATCTTAGACATCCGAGCAACTTGATTAGAAATTTTTTTTGATTGGACTAAGTCGATATTGGTCGATACTTGGAATTTATTCTGTCGAACCTGCAACGCTACCGCTGTTTCGATCAAATCAACATTACCGGCCCGTTCGCCAATCCCGTTAATCGTTCCCTGTACTTCAGTAGCTCCATGCTCGATTCCCGCCAAGGCATTGGCATTGGCCAAACCCAAATCATTGTGAGTGTGGGTAGACCAACCAATTTCATTAAATTCTTTGATTTGATTGCTAAAGTTTTCAAAAATTTGTCCAAATTCATCCGGTGTGGCATACCCAACCGTATCTGGAATATTAATCATTTTGGCTCCGGCATCAATTGCCCTTTGCACCGCTTGAATCAAAAACTCTGGTTCCGTCCGAGTTGCATCCTCTGGTGAAAAAATAATGTCATCCATGTAGTTTTTAACATAGGTAATATCAGCGGTAATCTTGTCTAAAATTTCTTTCTTACTCATATGTAGCTTTGATTCTCGATGTACCGGCGACGTTGCAATGAAGATATGAATAGCTGGATGGACGGCTCCCCGGGTCGCCTCAATGACTGCATCAATATCCTTTCGAACCATCCGAGCTAAACCAACTACTTTACTATGTTGAATAGTTTTAGCAATGGCTTGCACTGCTCTAAAATCTTTCTCAGAGGCTGCAGGGAAACCGGTTTCAATTGCATCAACACCATAGGCCTCCAAAGCCTCGGCGATGCTTACCTTTTCTTGGTTGGAAAAATTAACCCCAATTGTTTGCTCACCATCACGTAAAGTTGTATCGTAAAATGTTATTTTTCTCATTTTCTTCTCTCCTTTAAACTAAAAAACGGACTAGTCTGATAGACTAGTCCGTTAAAAACACGAGTTGCACCCCTGCGACTAGTCATTGGTTTATACCTAACAACTAGCCTTAAAAGCCCAGCTTGCTAGGAATACCTGAGCAAGCTGAGGAGAGCTGATGATTGATTATTAATAATATTCATCTGAGCTGTTTGCATTTCGTGTTCCTCCTAATTATTTTATGAGCTAATTCTAATTTTATTATCATTTAATGTCAAGAAATATTTTATATATTTTTCACAATTCAACCTAATCCAAAACTATCATACGCACAAAAAGAGACATTTTTTGAATTAACCAACTTGGCTCCCAAACACATTCAATCTGTACTTCAACAACTTCTAGTAACGTGGCCAAGGCCTCTTTGACCATAGTCTCAACCGGTGCCAATAACCGGACACCCTATAGTGAATAAGGCCATTGCAACCACCAATAATCCAAGTTTATTAAAATTAATTTTATTAACTAAACACAAATTAACGACATCAATTCGTAATTTTGAATCTAGCACTGTCTTTAAAAATGGTTATTATATGTTGGTCTTCATCCATAGATTTACCCCACCGAACCAATCATTTCAAACTTCATTAATCGATTTAATTCTACCGCATATTCCATCGGTAGTTCCTTAGTAAATGGTTCAATAAAGCCCATAACAATCATCTCCGTTGCCTTTTCTGCAGAAATACCCCGGGTCATCAAATAATACAATTGCTCCTCAGAAACCCGCGAAACTTTGGCTTCGTGTTCCATCGAGACATTCCCATTTAAGATTGTGTTATAGGGAATCGTATCAGCTGAAGATTGGTCATCCACTAAAATCGTGTCACACTCAACGTGAGCAAATGAACCATCAGACTCTCTGCCAAATTTAACCGTGCCCCGATAGTCCGTAGCACCACCATCATGGGCAATTGATTTAGACACAATTGACGATGAGGTGTTGGGTGCATTATGAATCATCTTGGCACCCGAATCCAAATTCACGCCCTTGCCAGCCACCGCAATTGATAGCATCGTCCCTCGAGCCCCTTCACCTTCCAAGTAAACCGAAGGATACTTCATTGTGGTTTTAGAACCAAAATTACCATCAACCCACTCCATTGTGGCATTTTCATAAGCGGCTGCTCGCTTTGTCTCCAAAGAATAAACATTATTAGACCAATTCTGAATGGTGGTATAACGGCAATAAGCATCTCGCTTGACAATCACTTCTACCACGGCAGCGTGCAAGGCATCTCCGGAATACATTGGGGCTGAACACCCTTCCACATAATCAACATGAGCGCCTTCATCAACAATAATCAAGGTCCGCTCAAATTGTCCTTCATTTTCAGTATTAATCCGAAAATAAGATTGAATTGGGGTGGTCACATGAACCCCTTTTGGTACATAAATAAAAGTTCCACCCGACCAGGCCGCTGAATTCAAAGCGGCTAATTTGTTATTAGTCGGCTTAACTAGAGAACCAAAGTATTCTTTAACCAGTTCCGGATATTCCTGAACGGCTGCATCAGTATCTGTAAATACAATCCCAGTCTTCGCAAATTCTTCTTTCATCCGATGGTAAACGACTTCTGATTCATACTGAGCTGAAGAGCCGGCCAGCCATTTCCGCTCGGCTTCTGGAACCCCTAATCGTTCAAAAGTTTCTTTTAATTCGATTGGGACATCCTCCCAATCGCGATACTTTTCTTCAGTCGGCTTGTTGTAATAATAAATATCATCAAAATTAATGCCACTTAAATCCGGTCCCCATTCATGCATGGGCATGTCTAAATAGGTCTGGTAAGCCTGCAAACGGTAATCAAGCATCCACTTAGGCTCATTTTTTTTAGCAGAAATTTTACGAATAATATCTTCACTAATTCCTTTACCAGTTGAATAAACCGCTTGGTAATCATCCTGGAAACCCTGCTCGTATTCCTTGTCAGCCCCAATTGCTGCTCGTGTTTTCTCTAAGGCCTCACGCCGATCAATCTCCATGGTTTCTCCCATAAATACTCCTTTCAGGACTCAATTTTGAATTAATAGTTCATCTAAAGCATGCCAGGATAAAGTCGCACATTTAATTCGGGTTGGAAACTTACGAACCCCAATTAAACTACAAGCATCTCCTAAAGCTGCACTGGTTTGTCCATCGGTCATCATCGCTGAAAATTGTTGACTTAGTCTTTGAACTTCTTCAATTGATTTATGATTAATCAAATCAGTCATCATCGAAGCCGAAGCTTTAAAAATAGCACAGCCATCACCATCAAAACTCAGGTCCTGGACCCTACCGTTTTCAATTACTAAAGTTAACTTAATTAAATCCCCACAAGTTGGATTGTATTTAGTCACAGCTTGACCGGTATCAGCACTGAGGCTTTGAAAGTGATGCGGATGTTTGGCATAGGTCATAATGACCTGACGATATAATTGATCCAAATTATGTAAAGTCATCAACAAAATACTCCTTAATCGCTACTAAGGACGCCACTAATCGATCAATTTCAGCTGCTGTATTATACAAATACAAACTTACTCGTACAGTGGCCGTCACCCCCAAATAACGCATCAACGGTTGGGCACAGTGATGACCTGCTCGAACTTCAATTCCTTCTTGATCTAGGGCAGTGGCGACATCATGGGGATGAATATCTGCTAAATTAAAAGTAATCACCCCAGTTCGATTCTGTCCATTGGTTGGCCCATAAATTTGCAATCCCTCAATGGCTCCTAGTTTTTTTAAGGCATAGGTAGTTAATTGTGCCTCATTTGCTGCAATCTGTGCCATGCCAATTGACCTTAAGTATTCAATAGCTGCGCCTAACCCGATTGCACCAGCAATATTGGGGGTCCCAGCCTCAAAGCGCCAGGGTAACGGCTGAAAAGTAGCTTCATCCAAACCAACATATTCAATCATTTCACCACCATACTGAACTGGCGGAATTTCTTCTAACAACGCTTTTTTACCATATAACACCCCGATACCAGTTGGGCCCATCAATTTATGACCCGAAAAAGCATAAAAATCAGCGTCCAATGCTTGAACGTCAACTGGTAAATGCGGTGCTGCTTGGGCCCCATCAACCACTACAACAGCACCAACTTGATGGGCCCAGCTAGTAATTTGAGCAATTGGATTAATCACACCGGTTACATTGGAAACATGGGTCAAGGCAACAATTTTTGTGGATGGATTTAGTTTGTGGCGCAAATCGACTAAATCTAAGCGGCCGGCTTCATCCAATTCTACGTAACGTAATTTAGCACCAGTTTGCTGTGCCAGCACTTGCCAAGGAACTAAATTAGAGTGGTGTTCTAAATAGCTCACTAAAATTTCATCGCCAGCCTGTAAATGCTGCTGTCCATAAGCCGTCGAAACCCAATTAATCGACTCAGTAGTCCCACGAGTAAAGAGCACCTCAGTCCAATCAGCCGCATTAATAAAAGCTTGGACTTGATTGCGAGCCCCTTCATATAAATCGGTTGCTGCTTGCGAAAGCGTATAAACGCCCCGATGTACATTGGCATTTTGATGCTGATAGTAGTCTTGTACCTTGGCTAATACCTTGGCTGGTTTTTGGGCCGTCGCCGCACTATCAAGATAAATCAATGGTTGCCCATTAATTTTTTCATTTAAAATTGGAAAATCAGCTCTACACTCTTTCATACTGTAACTTTCTCTCGATTGCATCAATTAAGTCCTGCTGGGCTCGGTTCGTTGGCATTTGCGATAATATTTCCCCGATAAAACCTCGAATAACAAGTTTTCGCGCCACTTTTTCCGGTAAACCGCGACTCATTAAGTAATAAAGTTGTTGTTCGTCTACTCGACCAACCGAAGCCGCATGACCAGCTGTGACATCATTCTCATCAATCAATAGCAAGGGATTAGCTTCCCCCCGTCCACGGCGAGAAAGCATCAATACGCGTGATTCTTGTTGAGCATCAGAGCCCTTAGCACCTTTAATAATTCGCCCAATGCCGTTAAAAACTAAGGCTGAGGAATTTAAAATAACGCCCCGTTGGAAAATATGCCCGAGACTGTGTCGCCCAGTATTTTGAATTTCCGTAATGAAACCTTGTACTTGTTTTCGATTAGAAAAGGTTGCTACTTTGGCATGACTAACTGATCCTTCTCCGTCAACATGACTGGCAAGACGCGTAATCGTATTGCCATCATTAAAAGAAGCATTGATCCAATCCACCTTAGCATTAGCCAATATATCCGCTTGGCGGTTAATATAGGCACTAGTATGGGGCCCAAAGCCATCAATATTAGCATAAGTTAGCCGACTCCCACGCTGGGCTAAAACTTCGACAACGACTGAAGCTTTACTTGCATGATTTCCTACGGTTCGCATGCGCTGCAACAATTTAACCTGGCTATTTTCTCCGACATAAACCAAAACACGAGCGATGAAATCCCCCTGCCCATCGGCAATTTGATTTAAAGTTACTTGCATAACGGGTTCAATCTGAACATTAGCCGGAATATATAAAAAAAATCCGGTATTAAACTGATCATAATTATTGGCTGCCAAGCGTTCGGACTGTCGTTCAATCACTTTACCAACCAAATTTTTAACTAATTCTGGATAATCTTGGTACGCCTGTTTGATGTTCATTAACAAAACACCAGCTTCTACTAAATCGGCGCTAAGTTGATGATGAGTGGTCGTGGAACCGATTACTTTTAATCCTAAAAAGTTTTCTTGAAGATCCTTACTTTCATCAACTGATTGACTGGGACTCATGTTTTCTAACCGCCAGGGGCCATAACGAACCTTTTCAAAAACTGGCATGGGTAAATTTTCATTTGCTTGCTTAACCATCTTAATCTCCCATTACGTATTCATTGACATCTTCATCTGTCAGGCTAACATTCAAGCCCAATTCATCACGTAGACTAGCATAACCCTCAGCTTCTAGTTTTTTAGCCATTTCGGCGCCACCAGTTTTAACAATTTTACCGCCCATCATTACATGAACATAGTCTGGTACGATATAGTCTAATAAACGTTGATAATGAGTAATCATCAGCGTTCCAAATTCTGGAGAACGCATACTGTTTACCCCGCGTGATACCACCTTTAAGGCATCAATATCTAATCCTGAATCAATTTCATCTAAAATAGCAATTTTAGGTTTAACCATCATCATCTGTAAAATTTCATTTCGCTTCTTTTCCCCACCAGAAAATCCTTCATTTAGATAACGATCGGCCATTTCTTCACTCATCGAAAGAAATTCTCGTTTTTCATCCAACTGGGTAATAAAATCCATAATCCCAATTTGATCATCTTCAGGCCGTCGAGCATTAATGGCCGCCCGCATAAATTCAGCATTAGTAACACCCTGAATTTCAGATGGGTATTGCATGGCTAAAAATAAACCTGCTCGAGCTCGCTCATCAACGCCCTGTTCTAATAAATCTTCCCCATCCAAGTAAATGTGACCGGCAGTCACTTCATAGGCCGGATGCCCCATAATTGTCTGTGATAACGTCGACTTCCCAGTACCGTTGGGGCCCATAATGGCATGCATTTCGCCAGTATTAACTGCCAAGTTCACCCCTTTTAAAATTTCTTTTCCCGCGACATTAACGTGTAAGTTTTCAATTTTTAATGTTGTCATAGGTTTCGCCTTTCAAAAATAACAATATTCTAACGATATCCTAATGAAACTAATTTTAAAACCTTTATTTTACAAACAAAAAATGAATTGCTTAAATTATAGCAATTCATTTTCTAATAATTTTATTATTAACGAACCAAGGCCCGTAAAGTCATAACAACTTGATCAGCTTGTTGCTTTATTACAGCTGCTCGACTAGCAATAATATCAATGTCCATTTGAATTTCACGGCTCAAACCAGGCTGATTGATTTTAGGTGTAAAGAAGGTCTTAAATTCAGTTAAACGTTCCTGTGTATGGAAAATACGACTAATCACCGTAACATAGCTGGAGAATTCCATATCACCACCAAGGCGTTCTTCCAACCATGACCACTGGGTTTCCAACCAATTCCAAGCAGCGGACTGACCGGCTGAGTTAGCTAGAACACCAGCAAACCAACCACGCAAATCTTGTGGCTTAATCACTGCTGCATTTTGGAAATTATCAACCAAACTTTGTAATTCTGAACTATCCCGACTGCTAGTTAAAGCTGTCCGCAAATCAGCCTTCAAGCTTGCATTAGCACTCTTTTGGTAAAGAGCCAAGAAGTCAGCAAAATTGCTAGTTCCTTGATTATTTTTAATTTCACTGACCAAGACGGCACTGCGGCTATCGGCTGGTAATTGCGCTACTTGACGATTAACTGCCTCAAATTGTGCATGTGCCTGAGCCAAAACAGCAGCATCCTCGCCGTAAACACCAGCTGCCAAAACAGTTGGCCGAATTAGCAAATCTTCGTTGCTGTCGGTATCTTTTTGTTGCCAACCCAAACGGGCAATTTGATTAGCGCTTAATTGCGCCACAAACTCTTTCAAAAGCTGTTCTTCTTCGCTACCCGGCGTCACAAAGTCCTTAATTTGACTGACAATTCGATAAACCAAATCAATCACCAAACTCGAAGAACTGTCGGCTAGATTAGGCAATAGCCAAAGTAAGTCGGCATAGCCAGTCCGGCCACCCTCAGCGAGCAGTAAATTATCTTGCAAGAACTGCGCCTGAGTAATTGGGTCGAAATTCTCAAAGTCCTCTAGCAAATCGGCCAACAAACGCTCATCATATTGGATAACATAGTGGGCTGCATTGCCAACATTCAAACGGAAAACACCGTTCGTACGAGCCAAAATATCAGCATAACTACCCAAATCTAAATCAGCTGTATCCATCAACTTTGGTGCCTTAGGGTCAGTTGAATTAAGCGGAATTTGCCACAAACGGTCAGTATCAGCCTGTTTACCAATATTAAACTGCTCTTGATGCAAGACAACATGACCCTCAACCAATTTTGCTGAGACAACTGGGTATCCTGGTTGTTCCAACCAAGTCTTCATGACTTCCCCAATATTTTGACCAGAGGCTTGGCCTAAGGCTTCCCACAAATCAGCACCACTGGCGTTACCATAGGCCATCTTGGCAAAATAGGCTTTCAATCCTTGACGCAGGGCATCATCCCCAATCAAAGACCGCATCATTACCAACAAACGGGCACCCTTGGCATAAACAATAGCTGGGTCAAAGAGGGCATCAATTTCTGCAGGATGGTTTACGGCTACGTGTACCGGTTGGACCCCATCTGTAGCATCACGCTTTAGGGCTGCCTGGACATCATTGGCGTTAAAGCTTTCCCAAATGTGCCAATTTGGCTCCAAGGCATCAATGGCGACGAATTCCATCATATTGGCAAAACTTTCGTTTAACCACAACTCATCCCACCACTTCATTGTTACTAGGTCGCCAAACCACTGGTGGGCCAATTCGTGGGCAATCACCGTGGCAACGACCTGCTTAACTGACAAGGCAGTATTAGCTGAATCAACTAATAGATAGGCTTCACGATAGGTAACAATTCCCCAGTTTTCCATCGCTCCAGCTGAAAAATCAGGCAAAGCGACCTGCCAAGAATGAGGCAAAGGATAAGGTGTTTGGTAATAATCTTCATAAAATTCAATCGAACGCTTGGCAATATCTAGGGCGAAATCCAAGTCAGCAATTGGGTGGGCCTTAGTACTAAAGACACCCACTTCGACACCGCTTTTAGTCTGAGTTTTCTTACTTTGTAAATCACCCAAAACAAAGGCCACCAAATACGTTGACATTTTAACTGTCTTTTGGAAGTAGTGAACGCCATCGGTTTCATGGTCTTCGGGCATGTTGGCAATCACTGTTTCACCAGGTTGCTCATCAAAACGAATGGCCGTACTAAAGGTAGCCTTAGCTTCCGGCTCATCAATGCTAGGAAAAGCTTGACGGGCAAAGTAAGTTTCAAATTGGGTCCCAACCAGCTGTTTACTTTCGCCATTCACTTCATAATAAGAGGGATAAATCCCATTCATATTATCAGTTAATGGTGCTGAGTAAGTCACTTCGATGGTTACTTGACCGGCCTGAACAACATTAAAGAAAATAGCATCTTGATCATTATCAACCTGAAAATCAACCACCTGGCCATCGACCTTTAATTCTTGGATTGTTAAATCATGCTGATGTAGGGCGATATCAGATTGCACCGCTGTTCCAGTAATCTTAGTTTGTCCCTTAATAATCTTGTTGGCTCGACTAATATCAAAATACAAATCATAATGCTCGGGTTTAAAAGTTTCATAAAAACGCTGAATCGCTGTCATATTTTACCTACCTATCGTCTTAGTTACTTCAATTATAAACATATTCAGATTAAATTAAAATTATTTTCATAATTATGTACTAACTGCCTATTTGTCAGGAACATCCAATCCCTCTATAATAAGAGTTGCTAATTTCTTTAAAACAAATAAACAAATTGAGGAGCAATACTTTTCATGACCAATCTTTATTTGATTGCCTTTATTTTGGTCGGTGTCATTACCGCCAATATCGTCAAACCCTTTTTTCCAAAAATTCCAGAGTCCTTTGTCCTAATTGCCATTGGTGCGCTTTTTTCTTTTATCCCGATTTTTAATGAGTTCACTCTGGAACCTGAATTCTTTATGTTACTAATCATTGCCCCACTGATGTTTATGGATGGTAAGGAGCAATCAATTCGGACCATTCGGACTAACTTTCGTTTAATCATTGAGCTTTCAGTGACCTTAGCCATTTTCACGGCGCTAATTGTCGGCATTTTGACTGATCGACTCGAAGCTCACTGGTCCTTTCCCTTGTCAATTGCCTTAGCAGCCATCGTTGTCCCGACCGATGCCGTTGCCGTCAAATCAATTACGAGTGGCTTATCCATGCCTAAAGGCGTTAATCGCGCTTTGAACTTGGAATCCCTCTTCAATGATGCGACTGGTTTGGTTATGTTAAACCTTGCTCTTTCTGTTTTACAACAGGGGCATTTTTCCCTAGTACATGGGATTAACCAATTCTTAATTGTCGCTGGTGGTGGGGTCTTAGTTGGTATCTTAGCTTCATTCATCATCATTAAAATCCGAACCTACTTGACCACCCATGCCGTTAATGCAGCCGCCACCATCATCCCGATTAGCATCTTGACGCCTTTTGCTATTTACCTCTTAGCTGAGCACTGGGGGGTTTCTGGTATTTTAGCCGTAGTAGCCAGTGGAATTGTCCACAATTGGGACAGTAGCCGTTTACGTCTAAACTCGACCGAAGTACAACTAACAACAAGTACTATTTGGAAAACTTTAACCACGATTTTAAACGAAGTCGTCTTCTTACTGTTAGGCCTATCTTTACCTGCTGTCATTAATGAAATGATTCAAATTGGTTTTGACTACAGCTTTGAATTAATTGGCCTAAGTCTGGCCATCTACACAGTCATGTTTATCGGTCGTTTTGTTTGGGTCCGGGTTGAAAAAAGCCAACGACTCCAACCTTTCTTTGGCCATCAAGATCAACCGGATCGCTTTAAAAGTGCCCGCTTGTTTGGAATTAGTGGCGTACATGGCACGATTACCTTAGCGATGGCCTTCTCTCTACCAACTACGATTAATGGCCAGCCTTTCCCCTTTCGAACCGAATTAATCATCATTGCTACCTTACTAATTTTAATTAGTATGCTAGTTGCTTCTTTAATGCTTCCTCGCCTATTACCACGAGAACAAACCGACTATACACCAGAAGAAATCAATCAAATTCGGGACCAAATGATTGACTATGCCATGCTACGTAGTCAGGAACAAATTAGTGATCGTGATATACGCGAAGCTATTTCGGCCCAGCTTAACTCCCAAAAAACTAACCTTCGCAATTTCGATCAAGTCCGCTATTCAGAAGAATATCTAAACGAATTAAATGAGATTGCCGACTTCGTCAGTGCTTATACTCACGGGGATTATGTCAATGCCACTTATAGTGATGATGTCATTGATATGTACAACAAGATTTTACAAAAAACTTTGTTAAACCCCAATCGTCGTCGCCATCCAATTCGCTCTTTGGAACACCAATTCCGACGAGTTTTTCATGAAATGCGCTTTCATATTAGTACAGGAACAATCACAAAAAAACAACGCAAATCCTTTTATAAAAAGCGTTTAAATACCGACAAAAAATTTGCTGAAAAAGTTAAAACTTGGAAAGCAAATCAAGAAGTCCTCTTACAGTTAAACAACGATGTTATGCAGGCCGTCGATACTCATTTAGATGACATTCTAAGAGAAAATCTACAAAGTAAGACCAACAGTAATGAGCTTTATCTAGCTCGGAAAACCATGGATCGCTTCTTTACCATGATTCAGCACGATTTCCATCAAAAGCAAATCAACATCAACAGTGACACTTTTGTCCAAGTTTTCCGCTATGAATATGATTATGTACAAAAGGGCGTTCAGGATGAATCAATTAAACCAGCGATTGCTAATATTTTATTCAATGAAATCAACCAAGCCCAGGCTTTGCAATTAATGAAAAATAAGGAAGAAACTTTAGCCATTGAATAAAGTTAAAAGGCCATTCGACTTGATTGTCGAATGGCCTTTTAATTAACGTAATTTTTGATATAAGGGCAATAAGGTTTTTAAAGCTGCTAACAAATCAGCTTCTAACTGCGCGTTTCCCAAACGGACATCTCCCTGATTAATCTTAATGCCAATCAAGATTTCACTAGCCTTGACCTGCTGGTAACGCTCAACTAGCTTCTCATATGCTGCCAAGGGCTGGTTTTCATTGACCATGTGATTTTGACTTAAAACAAAATCATCAGAAAGTTGCGCCACTAAATCGGTAATTTCTCTTAACTTAGGCGCAATTGTAGCCAACTGATCAGGTTTCATGTTTTCTTCCACCGCTAAGTATAAGTACAAGTTATCAGCCCACATTCCCAGCTCAAAATGGGGCATCATTTTATACCCACGTTTATTAGGGGCAAAAGCCACCCAGGTATTATCTGGGGCATTGGTTTTACGCATCCGATGTTTTGCAACATGGGCATACCATTCTTGCCCATCAGCCTTTAAAATTGGCAAAGCCTTGGTGGCAAACGCTTCAAACTTTGGATCGATGATGGTCCGGATTTTTTCCATCCGCCCCTCTAAATCTGGTGCCAAGAATACATCAAAATCACTATTCGTAAACATTCTTACCCCTCTTCTATCTCTTTATTATCAAATGATGATAGCCACATGATCAGAACATAACCTAAGACTAAAATAGTAGCAATTAAATTCAGCCAAATCAAAAATACCACAATCGAACTAATCGATTCATAGAAACCATAGCGGCCAACTTGTAAATTAGCGTACCAAGAGAAAAATCGATTTGATAAATTCAAGAAAAATAGCTCTACTACCGAACCAAAGGCCACATACCGCCAACGAGGGCGGGCTTCTCTAGTCGGTAAAAAGAAATTCAACATTGTTAAAACAAACCAAATACCAAAGATTAAGGCCCAATGGGTTTGATGATTTAAAAAACCGGTCCAGGGACTAATCGGCAAACTATGGACAACAATTGTTAAAATATTAACCGCAAAAATTAAGGAGACAAACGATATTAAGGCCAAAAACAGCCAAATAAAGGACCAGGCTCGCGTTAAGATGTTACTTCCCTTATCTTCTACCCCAGCAATATTATTAAAAGTCCGGCGTAGAACGGCCACCACTTGGGAAACCGACCAAATAATAAATACAACTGAAAAAGACAAATAAGACTTACTCTTAGTAGTCATAACTGATTCCAAAACCGGATGAATAATCTGATCAATACTATCAGGGAGAATTCGGCTCAAAATGTGCATCACCGCTTCCGAATCAGCATTAATTAAAGATAAAATGACCACGAGCGCAATCATAATTGGAAAAATAGTCAAAAGTGAATAATAAGCAAAAGTTGGACCAACTAAGCCGACTTCGGAGCGTGAAAAATATTCCACCAACAAACCTAGGTTAAAGCGTTGATCCAGCTTTTTCCAAAAAAATACCAATTTTTTATTCATAATATCTCTATTATGCCAAAAAATCGGTATCCGCATTCATTTATTTATGTCCAATGGAAAAATCAAACACTAGGTGTCTCACCCAAAGCTACTTGAGCAGCTAAGTTGACCAATGACCATTGACGGTCAAATCCAGGTTGGAAGAAAAAGTCAGCTTCAGCTAAATCTTCCAAAGTCATGTGGGCTTTAATGGCCAAAGCAATGGTATTAGCGTGGGCCGTTACATCTGCTTCAGAAAGGAATTGACCGCCCATAATAATGTGGCTTTCAGGATTAAAAGTCAACTTTACCGTAACTGCAGGATTACCATCCTTAACAAACTTTGGACGTAGAGTTGCTTCATAAACGCTAGTAGCAACATTCAAATTAAGCATAGCCGCATTATGAGCATTAACACCAGTAGTAGCCAACTTGTACTCAAAGACAGTCAAGGCTGAAGATCCATTAACACCAGGAAATGCCCGGCTGGGCTGTTCCATAGTGATGTTTTCTACTAAGTAACGAGCCTCGCGACGAGCAGTTGAAGCCAAAGCGATTGGGGCGGGTTGACCGGCTGGCGTAAAGAGTGGCAAGATTGCATCTCCAATAGCAAAAACATCTTTAGCTGAAGTACGCAAGTAAGAATCAGTCTTGATGAAACCACGCTTATCCAAAGCTACCGTGTTTTCCAACCACTTGGTATTAGGCTTAACCCCAGCGGCAACGATTACTAAGTCAGCTGGAATTGCTTGTCCATCATCACTCTTGACTGATGATACTTGTCCTTGACCTTCAAAAGCTTGTACTGAGTGACCTAGCTTTAAGTCAACACCGTGCTTAATTAAAGTAGCAGTAACTTTATCTGCCAATTCATCATCAAGGTAGTTACCCAAAGGACGGTTAATCATATCGATAATCGTAACCTTCTTACCTGCCTTGTTAAAAACTTCAGCGGCTTCGACCCCGATGTAACCAGCACCGACAACAACAACGTTCTTTACTTGTTCATCATGAGCTTTGGCATAAATCTTTGTTGCCCAGTCACGACCACGCATCAAGTAAACATTGTTCAAATCTGATCCAGCAACTGGCAAAGTAGCTGGGGTTACTCCTGATGAAAGGATTAGCTTGTCATAGCAGTCTTCCTTAACCTCACCCGTTGTTGTATCTTTCACAGTTACTTTGTGAGCATTTACATCAATAGCAGTCACCTTATGATTAGTCAAAACCTTGCCGCCCAAGCTTTCTACTTGCTCAGGACTAAAGTTACGAACCTCATCACGATCAGTTACCTGATCCTCTAAGTATAACTGCATACCACAGGACATGAAGGAGATAAAATCACCTTCTTCATAAACCGTAACATCATTACCTTCATAACGGCTCAAGAGCTCAACTGCTGACTCATGACCCCCATGTGACGCACCAACGATGACAACTTTCATTGTAAATCCTCCATTCTTATTTATAAAGTTCACAAATTCAGTATAATTTATTCACTTGAGAATTGCACGCATTTTTATAAAATTTGAAATATACCAAATTAGAATAACTTACCAATCCCAAAATGAATTACGATTGTAATCAAACCAATAATGATATTTCGGACGATAGCTCGCACAACCATTCCATTGGAAAGTTTAGCACTCATCAATCCAGTAATCGCCACGGCAATCACCGTAGCTAAAATGGTAGCTGGGAATTGATAGGCTATTGGGGTAATAACTAGCGCTAAGAGAGGCAAACTCCCACCCAAAGCAGCACTAAACAATGATGCCCAAGCCGCCTGCCAAGGGTTCATGTAGTGACCCAAAGTCATATCATATTTAATACTCAAAATTGATTCCAAAGGTTTTTTGGTCATCAACTCCTTAGCAATCGCTTGTGAAGTACTGTGGGTAACCCCACGTTCAACATAGTGATTAACAATGACATCAAATTGTTTTTGAAAATCAGTCTTTAACAATTCTTGTTCTTTAACTACGACGACCTTTTCACTATCAGACTGGGCCGAGACCGAGGCATATTCCCCAGAAGCCATCGACAAGGCACAAGCTAATAAATCTGCCAAAGCCGCAATCATAATAGTAAAGCGGTTCGTGGTTGCAGCGGCCACCGAGAACACTACCCCAACCACAGTTAAAATACCATCATTAGAACCTAAGACACCTGCTCGAATCGCATTCAACCGCTCATCAATGCTCATAGGATCTTTATTTTTCTTATTCTTTTTAAACATTTTGTCCCTCCCTTAACGGAATAGCGAACCGATGGCAAAGGTTACAATCATGGTGAAGATTCCAGCCACAATATTACGGATAGCAGCATGCTTACGATTGGCACCATTTAGAGAAGCTGCCGAGTAACCTGTCAAAGCCAGAGCAAATAAAACGGCTAAAAAGGTCACAATCTCACGATAAGTGGTTGGTGTTAACCACATGGCTAGCATTGGCAAGGTCGCGCCCAAAGGAAAGGAAATAAAGGAAGCTAAAGCGGCACTTCCAGCATTCAATACACTGTTTGGTGAAAAACCATACCGCTCACGAACTGTTGTTACTAAGGCGTCCTTATCCATCATTTCCTTAGTTGCCTGTTGAGCTAATTCCTTAGAAATACCGATTTCTTGGTATTTCTTTTCCACAAAATCAAATTCTTTTTGATAATCAGTGGCCAAGGCTGCAGTTTGAATCTTTGTCACTTTGGCTTGCGCATCGTGCTGGGAACTGACCGAAACGTACTCTCCCATCGCCATGGAAACCATCCCCGCTAAGGTACCTGCAAAACCGGCCAGCAGGATAGTGCCCACATTGGTAGTGGCTCCAGCCACCCCTAAAATAATCCCTGAGATAGATAAAATTCCATCATTACCGCCCATAACGCCGGCACGAATGACATTATTTCGCTCCATCAAATTATTGTCTTTTGCCATATGCATCTCCTGTTAGAATGATTCTAAATAAGTTATACCAAGAATTAGAACTTTGGTCAAGTTGTTTGGAATAATTCTAATTAAATGCTATACTTCTATTACTTATATCATTAGGAGGATTTTACATGGCAATTGATATACCAGCATTACTCCAAAAACACAGCCTAAAGGTAACACAGCAACGACTCGCGCTATTGGGATATCTAGTAACACACGAAACTCATCCAACCGCAGAGATGATTCATGCCGAATTGCCTGAAATTTCCTTAGCCACAATTTACAATACCCTCGATAAGTTAGTGGAGGTTGGTTTAGTCGTGATTATCGAAGGGACTGCCGATGGCAAACGTCATTACGATTTCTACGGTGAACCGCACTATCACATCATTAATACTAAAACCCAGGAAATATTTGACGCGAATAATTTTGACGTCCAGCCCCTCTTACAAGCAGGACGGGAAGCCACCGGTCTTGATATTACCGACTATCATATTGAGCTTTATGGGGTTGACCCTGATGATGCTAAATAAAAGCAAGCCCTTGGAGTAAAATTCAAGGGCTTGTTTTTATTTAGAAAAGATGTAAATCACGCCCAGTATAACATTCAAATTCATAAATCTTTAGTCTCTTTATTTCGCTAACATGTTGTTAAAATGAAACCACCGTTAGGAAAAAAGGAGGAATTATCGATGTCATCAGCTGATAAATTGAAAACCAGTCCCTTCCACACAACTAAAACTGAGTATAAGTTCGTCTATACACTAGTTCTAGTTGGCTTAGCTAGTTTAGCCTTAGCAACTTTCTTTGATCCCCTGGTTAGTCAAACTGTTATGAATCAAAATTCGATTTTTGGCAATATTTTCCAAAATTACGCTGATCAAGGTGCCAACATTGTCTTAATTGTTGCTTTTGAGGTACTGGCCTGGTTAGCCTGGCAGCAGATGTCTGATACTTTTCCCCGCTATTTATCAACTGGTGCTTTACTAAGCATGGCTTTTAATCAAATTTTAGCCGCTCTCCAGGATATGCTCAGTTATACTTTTTCCATGATTCACAATCTTCAACATGGGATTCCCATGGGGGTTGCCAACAATACCGCAGCCGTTCAAAACTATCCCGAACCCCTACGATGGGGTCTGGCCGTAGTGATGCTAGTGATTTTATCCTTTGTATTTCAACGTTGGATTAGTCATCGTAGCTTCCAAAAAAAAAACTATTTAACCCTAGCCGCTTTGGTCGGCATTGCCACCGTGTTTGTTGCGACCTCAACGGTGGGCGAAATGAAACTGCTCTGGGGACGCTACCGCCCCTATGAAATGACCGATATTTTACATGGTTCTTTGGGCCATTTTACCCCTTGGTACCATCTAAATGGTAATACTCACCATAATTCTTTCCCTTCCGGACATACCATGTCAGGCTGGCTCTTCTTATATCTAACTTTTTTTGTACCGCGTAGCAACTACCCATGGCAAAAGCGACTGACCATTTTTGGCGTAACCATGGGCCTCTTAACTGCAATCAGTCGTGTCCGCATTGGTGCCCATTGGCTCAGTGATGTGACCGTCTCTAGTCTATTAGTTGGTCTAATGGTTTTTATTGCTAGTCGCATTCTACAAGCTCATTTTGTTGAAAATCAACCGATAAATAATCACTAAGCAAAAAAAGACCTTAACAGGTCTTTTTTAGATTTCATCCATCTCATCCATGTTCATCACTCGGCGATAAAAGATGGTATATGGTTCTTGAATTAAGGATTGCAAGCTTTCAAAAGTTTTACCAGTGACAAAGTCATTGACCGCTTTTTGGCTATCCCAGAAAGTCCAAATCACACCACTGGCCTTACCCTTAATATCACCGGCCATAACTGCATTATCCCCTAGCAATTTTTGAATCGTTTGGTCATTATCATGACTGTATTTAAAGTCAATTTGATAGACAAAGGTACCCGTTAAATCACTACCCAACTGTAAAGTCTGATATTGCAAGGGACTGCTAAAATTAGCGGTTGCTTGGGCGCCAGGTAATAGTAAAACATTCATACCGTCCGCTTTTTTCAGAAGGAAGAAGTGCTTTGGATCAGCAGCTTGCCAATCTAATAATTGCTTTACGGGTTCGCTGGGTGAAAGAACGTAATTAATGGTCATAGAAAGGGCTCCTTTAATTTTTGAATGAGTAGCTGTGGTAAATAGGACTGAAAATCGGTAATAAAATGCTGTAGTTTCGAAAAAGAATTCAATTCAAGGGTGACATATTGATCAGAATATTGACTAATTTTTTGGGCAAAATCAATGTCTGCAACTGTAATAAAATCACTTCCATGATCCTCTTCCACTAAAATCCGCGCCCAATCATGTTCTAAAATCGCTTGGGCGCGGCGATAACGCTGGTCGCGCTTACTAATACTACGTAAATCATTTGGATTCAACACATTTGGCATTCTTAGGCCTCCATTTGAATTACTTTTCCAATTACTGGATTAATACTGAGTTTTCCGCCCGCTGTTAAGACCCAGTATACGCGGTTAAAATGATAAGAATCAAGCTGCTTTTCACCGGCACCATCCGTAAAAATTACGACTACGGTCTCTTTTGGTTGACAGTGTTGCACTAGTAACCAGTCAAAAATCGCTTGAAAAGCAGTTCCTCCGCCAGCTTGTCGTTGCCAAGTTTTAATGTTGTCGATGGGCTGTACTTGGGCATCAAAGCGACAACAGTGAACCTGTCCATTCAATTGTTTTTGGATTTGCTGGGCATAAGCTAAAAATGAGGCCACCTCGGTACTTGATACTGAAGCAGAATTATCAATAAAAATCCAAAGTTGCGCACTTTGGCGGCTAATGTGACCAGGCAAGTCCATGCGATACGGTTGGCGTCGATTAAAGCGCGTATGAGTGTCCTTTAAAGTCAATGGTTCCTGGCTGAGGGCCAGAGACAGAATCCGGCGCCAAGAACGTCTTACCGGGCGTAATGATTGAACCTGCATTAAAACATCACTGGGAACCTCACCACGACCGGCACGTTTAGTATCTTCTTGAGCCTGACGTATAATATTGGTGAAATCTGTTTGCGCTTGAGCTAGCTGCCCATCCGCTTCCTGCCATCCTTGATGACTTTCGCCATGTTTTGAATCTGATTTGCTATCATTATCTAATAGATCGTTTAAAACTTGAATATAAACCTGCGAATCAGCCCGTGCTGGTAACATTTGTTTAAAGTTTTCAAAAACCGTTTGCAGGGTAATTGCACCAGGAAGTTCCCCTAAACTATTGGGCAAATACTGATTAACAGCAATATCGGTGCCCCAATCAACAGCAGTTTGGCTTTGGCTAGCATGGCTATAACGAATCGGATGCTGCCAAATCAAGTGCAAAGCCTGATGAGCCAAGGCTTGAGCCATTTGGTCAGGCGTTTGATATTGCTTAAAATATTTAGGATTATAATTCAAAATCCAGTGTTGCCCATTCCATCCCAGAGCAAAGGCCACTGTTAATTCAGGGCTAATTTGTCGGGGTAAGTGAATAATAATGCTGCCATATAAAGGCGCTACATCTAAGAGGTTTTTAATTGCTGTTATCAATAATTTATCAGTTGAACTTTTCATTAGCGAGTCGCAATATCCATAATTTGTTGGTATAAAACATTGGCATAATGATCAGCCGAATGGTACAAATCATCTAACACGGGATCATTAACCAATTGTTGCACCACGGCGTATTGACTGTCAGGTGCCAACAATTCTAATAAAGCGCCATAGCGACCAGCATGGTCGTTTGTCGTAAGATCAGCCGTAGCCAAGATGGACTTCATGGCAGTTATTTTTTGAATTTCAGTCATCTTTTGAAAACGCTGGCGAATTGCTTTGGGTAAACGTGGGCCCGCTGGCTGTCCACCAAAAACCTCTTGCGCAGTTAACAAGACCGCATTTTCCTGGAGAAAGCTAACCAACTGACTAGCAACTACTAAGCCAAGATCCCCAGCAAACAAATCAAAGGCCAAATCTTCCACCGTAGCAGATCCCAGCGCCTTTAGCTGTCCATAATTATCAGAAACTCGCTGCCAAGCCCTGGGCGTTGGATCTAAATCACCACTCCGATTTTTGGGGTAAAGTAACTCAGTATTCCCAGCAATAAAGCGACAAATCAGCGGATCAATATTGCCTTGCTGCGCCCACTGTAGCCAATCTTTAACGGAAACATCCATTACCAACCTCGTAGTTCGATCCTTTAAGGCCGCATCAGCTGCTTGGACTGTGTATTGATCATCTTCAAATCCTTCCATTGTGTCGTCAGGATTTTCTGCTAAAACCAAATGGGTATTTTTAGGTAATTTAATATCATTAATTCGTCGCTGTAGTACCAGGTTCATCAATTCTGCTTGAACAGCACTATTGCCCCGATTAAATTCATCTAAAAACCAGATAATCGATTGCTGAGGATGCCTTTCGGCTTGCTCAATAATTTGAATCAGGGTGTGTGTATAGCCGAATTTAACATCCGCCAATTGACCATAATGCTTAGTTTGAATCATATCTCCCTGATTCAAAGGTGGAATTGGCAAGGCTAAATCACCCTTTTCGGATAGTGAAACTACCGTGGTAAATAACTTAGCCTCCATTTTATGGGCTAAATCAGCTACTAATGCTGATTTCCCAATTCCGGCCTCACCAACGATGGTTGGCACGTGACCGGCCTTTAACACCACTGGCACAGCTGATAATAATTGTTGATAATTCAGGGACATAAACTCCTCCTCGCCTAATTTTACCGCTCTTTCATCCACAAAAAAATGACCCAATTAAAAATCTAATAATCGGGTCATTTTCTATTTTAAGATGGCTTTTGCATGACTGTGTCCCAGAAAGCATTGATAATTTCTGATGCAACACGGCCATTGGTTCCATCTAGGTAGCTATCCATGCCTGGAATTGCCATGGCCATGGCAAATGGCTGACCTGGTACATAGACGACAATCGACTCTGTAAAGGTTGAATTACCGTTGGTTGTCGTTTCCGCCGTTCCAGTCTTAGCATAAACCCGTGGCTGCAAATTATGCACCCCACCACCAGTGTTATTGGGGTCAGTTCCATTGGCAACGCGCTCCATCCCCTTATGAATGACATTCCACTGGTCGGCAGTTAACTGGACTTGACCTTGCAACTGGGGTGTTGCCGCCCAAACTTCTTTTTGGTGTTTGTTGCTAATATCATTTTGGAGGACTGATCCGACCAAGTGCGGCCGAACCAGATAACCACCATTAGCAATCGTGGAAACATAGCGAGCCAACTGGAGAGTTGTATAGGAATCATACTGTCCAAAGGACTCATATAGATACTTACCTTGAGCCTCGCCAGTGGTAGGTCCTCGATAACCGGCAGTTTCACCTTCGATATCAATACCAGTTTTTGTCCCCAAACCAAATTGAGCTAACCCATTTCGAAGGGTTTGGAAAGCATCACTATCCAATGCCAAATGCTCACCAGGCACGTAGGTTTGACCACCAATTTTCATTCCCAACTGAACAAAGTAAGTGTTAGAAGAACGCTCTAAGGCAGTCAAAGCATCAATGGCCGTTGGCGTACCAGCCTTGTTCCAGTAAGAAGTAATCACTGGGGTTCCGGCAATTTTAATCGCCTGATCATACATTGTATTATTGCTGGCAGTGATAATACCCTTTTGGAAGCCAGTGGCTAGGATAGCTGGCTTAACCACCGATCCCATAACAATCCCCTGATTAATATTTCCCAGCGGATTAGCCGTTTTCTTACCTGTCGACGAATCCCGATTAACCCCAGCCATGGCATAAATCCCACCAGTATATGGATTAATTACGGTTGTATAAATTCCTTGCACATTACCACCAGGGATATTACTATCTAAAATTTGCTGAACTTTCTTCTGGAATTCAGAATTAATCGTTAGCTTCAAGCTATCACCGGCCTGTCCTTCGTACTTAACTTTACTGGTCTTAAGGCCGTTGGCATTACTAGTAATTAAGGTTTGCGAAGGAGAACCCTTCAAAATACTTTCATACTGTTTTTCTAAGGCATTGCTACCAACCGGTTCATTTTGCGAATAACCTTGAGCTAGTAAGGTGTGTAAACGATCAGCCGGCAAACCAGTCGCTTCATCCGTCACCGTTCCTACCAAAGGCTGGAAATCATCACCTTGCGGGTAATCACGAGTCCAACTGGAACCAATCTTCACTCCTGGGAAATCTCCGAGATGTTCACCAATTTCAGCTTGAGACTGATCACTAACGCCTGATTCTTGAATGAAGGTTGTTGACAAAGCGTAGGCCCCACTCATACGCTGAAAAATCATGGCCTGGTTGGCATCAACCTCTTTATCTAAGCCTTGTTGCTGAACATATTTAGACATGGCAGTATTCAATTGAGTCGTTGTCCAACTCTTGGAGGCTTTGGGATATTCTTTTTCAATAATTGCTTGGATCTTAGTAGCCTGCTTAGGATGGATCGTTAGATAATAATCAGCTTTAGAACGATCACTCAAGCGCTTAGTATCAATAGTTAAATACTTAGAAAGACCTGCCGCAATTTTGGCAATTTGAGTCGACGTTGTTGCCTTTCCACGAGTGTAAGTCACAGCCGTTTGGGGTTTATTACCAGTAATCACACGGCCGGTTGTATCGTAAATAAGACCACGCGGGGAATTCCCCTTTTCAACAGTCTCATCACTACGCTTTACCTCGGCTTGAAAATCTGGCCCTTGTTTAATCGTTAAAAAAGCCAATTGCACCACTAAGAGTGCCATTAGCGCTAAAACAACCCCTAATAAGATTTTTAATCGGTTCGGTAAGTTAGCCCGTGCATCGTTTTTATTTCGGTTTTCTAAATAGGGATTAGGTTTCATGATTCCTCACCAAAAATTCGTGATAATAGTCCTATTTACTTTACCATAAATCCAATTTTTGTCGCTAAAAAAAGGTAGTTTTTGGTATCCTAAACTCATGCAAAAAATTAGTAAATTTACTCAAAAATACTTACTTTCCCCTTTAGCCATTTCTTTTTGGCTCCCAATCATTTTTATGACGGGCTATTTTGCCAATCGCGGAATGGCGCCCTTTGGCACTAGCACTATTTTAACCGTCGATCTCGGCCAGCAATATATTGATCAATTTGCTGCTTTCAAAGCCGCCTTAGTAAATCATCCCAGTAGTTTTCTCTACTCCTTTAGTAGTGCCCTAGGTGGGGATATGTTGGGTGAATGGGCCTATTACCTAATGAGTCCATTTAATATTATCTTCTTGTTTGTTAGCGATTTACAGTTACCTAGTGCAATTTTATGGGTAACCGTTTTTAAATTTGGTTTCGCCGGATTGAGCATGGCCTATCTCATTCAGCGACTAAAACTCCAACATAGCTACTATATTAGTCTTTTTGCCATCTCCTACCCCCTTAGCGGTTGGTTTATTGCCAATGATCTAAATTTACTATGGTTGGATACTGCAATCTTACTACCATTGTTAATTTTAGCCTTAGAGGCTCTCTTACGGGGTAAAAAGAGCTGGCCTTACAGTCTCCTCTTATTCCTAACCATCACTAGCAACTACTACATCGCCTTTATGGTGGTGATTTTCATCGTCTTATATACCCTCTGGCGCTTTCCTCAATTAGCCTACAAAAAAATAAAAATTCCTTTACTTTTCATTGGTCAAAGCGCCTTGGGTGGAGCCCTGTCAGCTTGGCTAATTTTACCAGCTTACTTTCAGCTCCAACAGGGAAAAATTGGTCATAATTCCGCTTGGAGCTTGGCTTTTGAAAATAATCCCTTACATCTACTGACTAAACTAATTCCCGGCAGCTTTGATTTTGAGCAAATGCAAAATGGACAGGCTAATATTTTTATCTCCGCCTTTGTTTTGGTAGCCTTGGGGGCTTTTGTTACCAATCGAACCATTTCTTATGTAAGCAAACTAACTGCACTACTCTTGTTAGCAATTCTTATCTTAGCAACCTGTTGGGCTCCACTAACTCTTGCCTTTCACGGTGGTCAGTATCCAGTCTGGTATCCTTACCGTTTTAGTTTCCTAATTAGTTTTTTCTTAATCTTCTTAGCTGCTTGGGGCTTTCGTCCCAATTGGCAACCGAGAATTCTCACCTGCTCCATCTTATTTGCCATCGTTACCGCCATAACTCTATACGCCCTAAGCCAACTCAAACAGCTCAATTTTCTAACGAACAATAATATCTTAATTTTTTGGCTATTGAGCTCAATTTGTATACTAGTCATTACCGCACCCATGCCCCATTACCTTCGTCTAGGATTACTGGCCTTCATTACTTGTGTCAGTCTGACTACTAATATCTCCACCACTCTAAATAATTTTTCCTATATCAGTTTAAGTGATTACCAAACTACAATTACCGCCCTAAAAGCTGATAAAAATAAAATCCAGAGTGATCAGAGCTGGTATCGAGTTGGGCAAACCTATCAACGTACCCGCGGCGATAGTATGATGGAAGACTTTTATGGTGGCGGCCACTTCAGCTCCTTAATGCCCAATAAAACGGTTCAGTTCTATCAGGCCATGGGCCAACCAGAAGGTGATAATTTTGTTAATTATAGTAACGGTACTGTGTTAACCGACAATCTTTTGGGCTTTAAATATTATTTCAGCCCTAGTCAGCAAATTAATAAAACGGAAGGGAGCCCTCAGAGTCGTAAAACAGGCTATCGGTCTGATTTCAGGCAATACCAACGATATGCCCAGACTAGTACGACAACAATCTTCAAAAATCAGCAGGCTCTGCCCCTTGCTTTTGCAGCCAACCAACAAGTCTTACAAACTGATATCAACAGTGCCCTCCCAATTCAAAACCAAGTGCGTTTATGGCAATCCTTAACTGGCCGAAAAGATCAGCTAGTCAGGAAAGATGATTTTGATTTTGCCCAAGCTGATAATGTCAATCTACCAACCACCATCACCAATAGCCAATTAGAGAAACAAGATGCTAGTAAGCCTGGCTCACTAACATTAACGTTTACCCCTAAAACTAATGACCCCTATTACTTAACTCTAGGTGGTAATTTAAAAATAGAAAACTTTGATCTATTAATCAATGATCAAGTTATCACCCAATTTAGTTCATATCGAAATACCGTCATTGTCAACTTAACTAATCAAGCAGCTGGTCAGGAACAAAAATTAACGATTCGACTTCGTAATGCTGCCAGTTTAACTCTCAGCAATGTTGCTCTATATCACTTAAATCAGGAAGCAATTAACCAAGACGTCGCGCAATTAAAACAACATCCCCTAACCATTACCCAACGGACAGAAAATCGGATTATCGGTCACATCACCACCACTACTGCTAAGCCAGTCATTATGACTTCTATTCCAGCAGCACCAGGTTGGCAGGTTAAAATTGATGGCCAAAAAGTTGCCACCAGCCAGGTTGGTAATTTCCTATTAGCCATTAAAACTAAACCCGGTCGCCATCAAGTCCAATTTAGCTATACACCACCTTACCTATACTGGGGTTTAACCATTACTTTGTTTGGGTTCATCATTTTGGGTAGTCAAATTATAATCAGCCGACCATTCCCCCCGCTTGCAAGAATAGACTGGCCGTGATATATTCTTCTTGCTGTATCTAAGCGCACCTGCGCATTGAAAGGACAATCTCATGTCAGAAGAAAAGACATTTCCAATGACTGCCGAGGGCCGCGATAAGCTGCAGGCAGAACTGGATGATTTAATTACTAACCAACGTCCAGAAATTACAAAACGAATTCAAATCGCCCGTTCGTATGGTGATTTGTCAGAAAACTCAGAATATCAATCAGCTAAGGATGAACAAGCCTTTGTCGAAGGCCGAATCATCACTTTGCGTAAAATGATTGAAAATGCTGAAATCATTAATGCAAATGCCACTGCTAAGGATGAAGTATCACTTGGTAAAGAAGTTACTTTCCAAGAATTACCAGATGAAGACCCTGAAACCTACGCCATTGTTGGTTCAGTCGAAGCTGATCCATTGGCCGGTAAGATTTCTAACGAATCACCAATGGCTGCTGCTCTAATCGGTAAGAAGACGGGCGATACAGTTAATGTTCCGCTTCCTAACGGAGAGAGCATTAAGGTTAAGATTCTAAAAGTTATCACCAAATAAAAAACGCCGTTAGGCGTTTTTTATTTTAAGCAAAACTATGAATATTTCCAATAATTAGGGCCCCGATGATAACTAAGGCAGTCCCAATTAAGATATTACGCATCTGTCCACTCGACTTCTTTTCATGCAAAATGTAGATTCCACCAAATGTTCCCACGATAATACCTAACTGTGAGAAAGTAGTTGCAATTGTTTGACCGATTGATGGAGCAGCAGTTGAGATAAACATGAAAATATTACCCAAAGCCCATGTCAAACCAGTCAAGATGTTGCGCCAAGTTGGCGCTGCAAACATTACCTTTTGTTCCCGGAAAATCAAAATCGCAATCAACAAGGCACCGACCACCTGCCCAATGGCCTGTGGTCCCACAATGGCGGTCATATAATCAATTCCATTGTTAGCAGCCTTGATTGATGGCTTAATGTATTCAATTTTACTCAAGAAATTAGGCAAAACAAAGTACAACATGAAGCCCAAAGTTGAAATAACTAGGTAGAGCAATCCCTTACCATTCAAAGCACTTTCAGCTTTCTTTTCTGACTTTTTGTCAGGCAAAGAAATCAACGTAGCACCAAACACAACTAAGGCAATCGAAATGATACCGACCAACCACATCTTGATGTTGATCCATTCACCCAAGACAGTAGCAGCCATCACAGCGTTCATGATAATCTGAGCAGCCGTTGACAATGGCATTCCAATTGAAACGCCCATCTGCTTAAACATCAAGAACTGGAAAGCCATTCCGACAGCCCAAACTAATCCAGATAGAATTCCAACGACCCAGATTTCTTTACCAAGGTAAATCCCTCGTGGCATAACGAAGAAAAACATGGTTCCTAATCCAAAGAGTAAAGCACCAAAGGTCATACCCAACGTCTGTTGAGCAGCGCTTCCACCCATTTTTGTACTGATAAGACCAACGGATCCCCAGAACAAAGCTGGCAATAAAGCCAGTAAAATTGCAGCATTCATACTAAATACCACTCCTTTTCAAATTAATTACAAGTGATATTGTACACTTGTGAAAACGTTTACACAAGCATTTTATTCATTCCTTAAACAAAAATAAATAGACCCTTATGGGTCTATTTATTTTTACTTATCATATTGTTCTAGATTCCAAGATTCAATTAGCTTAATCAAAAGCTGAGTATAATTAGTATCGGTCGCATAAGAATCGTCCTGCAAAGCCTTGGCAGCTTGCTTATAATTCTTAGCAGCTAAGACATCCTTAAACTGATCCGGATTCCAAGTATTTCCCTTAGCTAACGTTTCCGCATGTTGCTTCATGCTATCCTTCCAGGACTTATAAACTGCGAATCGAGCTTTTTGCGTTTGAGTCTCACCATCAACAACTTCGCTAGTCTCCAAGACAACCGACTTACCAGCCCGTTCGTCCTGAGTTTTTACACCATAGTAGTTGTTGTACTTAGATGACAAAATGGAATTATCCCAGTTCGACTCGTGGGCAGCTTGAGCAATTGAAATAGAAGCTAAGATGCCATATTCCTTACTTAATTCTTGGGCATATGGTGCAATTTTTTTAATAAATTTCAACCGTCGTTCAAACTCAGATTTACCAGAAACAGAAGTTAAGGAAATAACCGTTGGTGCTGGAATGCCATTAGCCTTCATTTCTGAGTAATAAGGCTTCAAATCATCATTGGCAATCCCTAACAATTTTTCAACTACCGCATCAGCATTACCAGACCCCTTCAAGTTATAGACACCGGGATAAACGTAATCATACAACTTATAGGTTGTTTTACCGGAAGGGTTTACTCCCTTCATAAGCTGTGGATACTTGGCTTCCATCTTCTTAATCAGATTTTTATCATCGTAAGCTTGAAGAATTTTAGCACTCGGTACATTAGTTGCCGTGGCAATCGACTGAGCCGTTTGCTCTGGCGTTTGCGTATTACCAATATAAGCATACCCCTCAGGTAGCTGCGGTGCCGCCGTTGGACCAATCGTCATTTGCTTATAAATCGATTCCACATCTTGGGCCGCTGAAAGCAAATAAGTTCCAGCAATCAACTTCTCAGAACCATATTGTTTAGCATACTTAGCAAAGGCGTGAGAACTGCGAATAATCTTTTCTTTTTGCAGCGTATCGCCCATTTCTTGCGGTGTTGATCCCGATTTAATTGTTACCGCTTTAAACTTTGTATCATTGGGATTTAAGGCCTGATAACCCGTATCCGAAATAATTTTAAAAGAAAAATAGGCAATAATAATAACCGCCATTGCTGCCATTAATTTCACGAAGAAACTTCGTTTCTTACGCCTTCTTTTTTGAACCCGCATAATTATTCACCTTATGAAAACTGGATTTTAAATTAAAACAACCAGCCTATAGCCGGTGGTTTTAGTCACTTAATTGGTATTATACACTAAATCATTTTTCGCCCATTAAAGTTTGTACATCACGAGCAATCATTAACTCTTCATTGGTAGGTACAACCAAAACCTTAATCTTAGAATCATCGGTTGACACAATAGCTTCATCACGCATACCGGTATTCTTAGCATCATCAATCGTAACACCAAAGTAGCTAAGCTTTTCAATAATTTCCTTACGGACTTCATAGCCATTTTCACCAATACCTGCGGTAAAGATAATGGCGTCAACTCCGTTCATTTCAGCAATGTACTGACCAACATAACGAACAACTCGGTTAACAAACATATCAATGGCCAAATTAGCATGCTCATTGGTATCGCGAACTGCCTCCAAATCACGCATATCACTTGAGATAGTTGAAATACCCAAAAGGCCAGACTTCTTGTTCAACACATCCATCATTTCTTCGTTTGAAAGATGTTCATGTTCTTGGATGTAGTTAATTAATGACGCATCAACATCTCCAACTCGAGTGGCCATAGTCAACCCAGCCATTGGCGTGAAGCCCATCGAGGTATCATATGACTTACCGTTTTGAACGGCTGTAGCTGAAGCTCCAGCACCCAAGTGCAAAGTAATCAACTTAAGATCGTTAATATCACGATCTAACATTTCAGCAGCACGGTGGGCTACATAACGGTGAGAAGTACCATGGGCTCCATACTTACGAGCTCCATAACGAGTATAGTACTGGTAAGGTAAGGAATAAAGGTAATTAACCTTAGGCATTGTTTGATGGAAAGAAGTGTCAAAGACCGCCACTGATACAGCGTGTGGCAAAATCTTTTGAAAAGCTCGAATACCCATCGCATTGGCTGGGTTATGCAAAGGTGCATAAGCCGCCAAACGCTCAATTTTATGCAAAACTTCTTCGTCAACAACAACTGAACTGTTAAACCATTCCCCACCTGAAACAACACGGTGTCCAACACCAACGATTTCATCAAGGTTTTCAATAATTCCTAGTTCACTCAAATGCTTAAGCATTACATTGATTGCAACTTGGTGATCTTTAACTGGAGCAACAACTTTAAACTTAGCCTTTTTCCCATCGTCAGACAAAGTAATATCCTCAGTTGCGACCACGGAACCATCATTTTGATATTTAATCGTAATAATGGCATCATCCATACCAATTCGTTCGATTAAACCTTGTGCAATAACCTCTTCAGCTGGCATTTCCAATAGTTGAAACTTTAAGGAAGAACTACCCGCATTCACCGCCATTATTTTAGCCATTATTAACCTCTAACTCACATTTTTAAAATTTTACATTATCTGCTACGGTTCAGTTTAACCCAGCTTTTAATATCTTGCAAAAAATCTTCAAAAGCCGTTGGCTCTTTTAAAGGAGGATACGTTCCTACCAAGACCTCTCCCTTAGGATTAGCCTCTCTAGGACGCAAAACCAAGATAGCTTTAGATGCAGCCTCATTTAAAAAATAATTTTTTGGTAACTTAAGAAAAGCCTTCAATTGAGCCTTAGTAGCTAAAAACTTGAGCAACTTTTCATGCTCTGGACCTTCTAAAATATTGGCTGGCACAAGAAAGTAAAGCCATCCAGTGGAAGAAACTAAATTCATCGCCTCTTCAATTAGCAAAAAATGGGCAAAAGATTTCCCTTCAGCTGCACGCAATTCATATTTGTCAGGCACTGTTTGCGGATAATAGCCAACTGGTAAGTCACTAATAACTAGCTGAGCTTTAATTTTTTCATCTGCTGATACTGACAAAACATCGGCTTGATAAAGGTCGGTCTCATCATCGTGCAAAAGTCGATCACTCACATGGGCTAATGCTAACTGAACCTGATCATTATCAAAACCAATCCGCTTTAAATGCACTTGATGGTGCTCAAACACCTCATCAACTGTCCATAACAAATTACCACTGCCAACTGTCATATCTAAAATGGTATCCCCACTTTGGACACCAGCAGTTTGATAGGCTAAGTCGCCTAATAAATAGCCAATTCCATCAGGGGTTAATTGACTATTCATATCGGCATAATCAGTCCGTTTCACCTTTAAAAGTAACAACTGCAAGACATTACGTTTTTCAGTTAAATCTAAACTGACCCAGTCAATCTGCCCCATCTTATTACTTAGAGTTCGACCCTGATTGTCTTGAAAAAGTGGGTTATCCTGGGGTTGCCCATCAACTACGTATTCTAAAACAGCCACTAAAGCGGCTGTTAGACTAACTTTGTAAGTAGTTTGATAGTGTTCTACAACAGAAAAAATGCTGTCAAAATACGCTGGAATTTTACTATTTATCATGTCTTTATTTTAGCGGTTTCCATCCTGATGAGCAACTAAAAGCGAGCGCTGGTAGCTATTATGCCCCTTAAAGTGGATCAATAACTGGTGATCTTTTACCTCAATATGATGCCCCTCCACATCAAAACTAGAATGAGCTTGCTGCCCATAAATAATACTAGCTAAAATTTGGATACGATCAATTTCAGTATTACGATTTAACTCCTGCTGTGCCACCAACTGTTCTTTAAAAATACCATTTTGCAAAACTAAGGCCGCACTCAAACAACCTAACACTAGTAAAGTAGTCACTAAAATATACGCTGGTTGTTTATTTATCATAATGATAATTATCCTTTATTAATTGGTGTGGCAAGAATAGAGAGCCTTCAATTGTGCAACCATTATTTAACTTAAGACGTAAAATCTGATAGCCCGACTGAGCTAAACAAGTAACGAAATCAACATCATGCATTAAAATAACTTGTCCCGCCTGGGGACTGACCACAACTAGTCAATGCTTCATCACTTTTAAGCTGGCGGATTCTCCAGTACTATTTTTTACTAAAATTTCACCTTTGTTAACCCGCTCTAATTGATAGTGCTGTAAATTCAACTGGTTTAGAGCCACTTGTAAATTAATTTGCGGATTTCTTTGACTGCTGTGCTGTAGTTGTTGGCCGACCATTTGAAGACTCATCAACACTAAAACGGTCACGGCCAGAGCGATTAGGGCTTCGATCATCGTGAAGGCTGGTGACTGGTTCCTCAGTCCACTGCTGCCAGGACGCCATCGCTGCTCGTTTTTTTGTTTCTGTTTGACTGCCAATTTTTTCTAACCGCCTTTTTTGCTTTTGAAAATTTACCACTTGTTCATGTTCAAAAGCCACCATCGCTGTAGCGACAATCAAAGCCAATATCCCCTCAGCCAAAACAAAAGCAGGTTTAGCCTTAATGATTGATTTGAAAACGATAGTCGCCCCCTCCTAAACTAAAAATAATTGCTATTTTTTGTTGCAAACCATTTTCTAAAACAATCGTTGTTGGTGCAACATAGCCTGTTGGTAAAATTTTTACTAATTGGCTTTGATGGCAACGGTAATTTTTAGGATAAGTTAAATTTGTATGGTTAAAACTTACTGCTTCCAACCCAAAATTAACATTGACGGGTTGTCCACGTCCCTGGGCTAAGTTCCGTGCGTGTTGCCAGTGACTGTCAAAGCTTGTCTGCCACTGATCTACTTTGACGCCGGGCTGACTACTAAAATGATGCCCCCCAATTAAAATTAATAGGGCAACTACTGCTAAAGTAACAAGGGCTTCTACTAGAGTAAAAGCCTTATTGATGGACTTCATTTTGACTAATACCAATCTTCAAATCCTTAATTTTATCAACCTGTTTCCCATTCAAATAGTGCTCCCTGGCCAAGTCGTCTAAAGTAACATTACTGGCCTCAGGATGTTCATTTTGATATAAATCAACTTGAGTTTGCACCATTGCAACCATCGCTTTAGCATGAGTTTGACTGGCATTTTTTCGTTGTACATTTAAATTTGGTAAGATTAATAGCATTAATAAGCCGATAATAAATAGCACTACTGCTGCTTCAATCAAGGTAAAAGCCTTCGTTTTTTTCATTATTTTCATCAATTCATTCCTCCGATATTTTGATACATGGGTAATAACATCGCTAAGTAAAGACCAACAATGGCCAGACCAACCACGGCAAAAAAGATTGGTTGAAGGCTAGCAATTAAGCGATCTGTCTGTCTTACCAAGGTATTAAACTGTAATTTGGCGTAATAAGCTAAGTAAGCTGATAATTTATCGGCCGTATGCCCTCTGGTAAAATAACCGGCCACTGAAGCATTAAAATAAGGCTGTTGCCAAATGAACGTTTCCAGTGTCCCTCCCTGTGAAAGTCTAGCTTGGGCAAACCGCGCTAGATCAACAACTAAATTATCAGCCGGCTGTTGAACCAATTCTTCAATTATTTCCGGGATAGTTAAACCGCTCGATAAAAGCATAGACAACTGCTGACTAAGCTGGTAAGTTAGGGCTGTTTTTACCAATCCACCAATAATTGGTAAATGTACTAGTAAATTAAGCTGTGATAAGGATGTTTTTTTAGTCCACCAGTACCAAATCATCAAGCTAGCAACTAATGCGGCTAATCCAAACCCTACTAATAGCCAATCAAATCGACTATCAACCACATTAGCTGATGACCATTGACTCATAATTGGATATAAAAAATAACGTAGAGCTATTAACATAAGTGCTAATAACACCAATAAAATTACTGGATAGCGCATTACTTGTTTTAATTTTTCTTCTTGCTGGCTAATTCTAGATAGATTTCTCCCTAAAATAATTAATGTTTGGGCTAAGTCTCCATGTTTCTTAGCCAAAGAGAGTTGTAATGCAATTGCCGTACTGATAAAAGGTTGCAGAGCTTCTACCAAACTACTACCCTGAGCCAATTTCTTTTGTACATAAATCAATTTTTGCTGCCACTGGGGATGACTTTTTTCTAAAACATCCAAACTACGTACAATACTATAACCAGAATCCAATAGCTCCCCCAACTCTTGGAAAAAAAGGACTTGATCATGTCGTTTGAATTTTTTTAAATTGCTGGTAGGTTGCCGATGTAATTTTTTGAGCTTGTAAAGCAGCATTCATTCCCTCCTCCCAGGTATTACTTAGTTGTTGATCTTGTTTAAACCAGAATTCAGCCAAGGCAGCTACTTTCTCACCTATAGCTGGTAACAAACGTTGATAAATTGTGCCTTGTAGCGCCACATCCAATTGCCCAGCATCCACGCCCAACTCCAGTAACCGGAGCCGAACATCATGGGCTGAGAGCGCATGAATAGTTGATAAAACTAAATGTCCACTTAAAGCTGCCTGAAGCGCTGCCTTAGCTGTAGCTTGGTCACGAATCTCACCCACTAATAGGATTTCTGGTCGATGCCTTAAAGCAACCTTGATTAATTCTTGATATCCAATGCCAGCTGCTTCATTAACTTGTAACTGCACAAAATTCGGTTCATAAATTTCAACGGGATCTTCAATCGTTAAAATTAAACGTTCTTTTTGAAATTTCCGTAATAATTCATACAACGTGGTTGTTTTTCCTGAGCCAGTTGGACCGGCAATCACAAATAAACCAGCATCCGGTAAGCCATCTTTCAAAGTTTCAAATTGATCGGAAAACAGCCAATTTAATCCACTTTGCTGATCGTAAATAAAGCGTAGTACTACGGTTTCTCTATCTAGAAAATCACCAACAGTCGAAACTCGTATCCATATATTTTCAAAAGTAAATCGCCCCAATTGAGGACGACGACTTTCAGAAATATTCATCTCGCTACGATATTTAATCGTAGCGATAAATTGCTGGGCATCCTCTAGTGATAGTTTTCGCAATAGATGAGACTGGCCCTGGCTATGATACTTTAGCTGATATTCCGACTGGTAGGGTAATAGGTATAGATCACTAGCCCGCAGTTGCATTACTTCTTTTAACACACTATCAATTGACATATCTTCTCCTTTGCCTCACAGCTATAATACGGAGCCAGACTAAAAAAATAACAAAAAAAAATCCCTAAGGATTCTTCAGTAACATTATTAATTATTTTGTTGTGCAGCCTTAACGGTATTTTCTAATAAAGTGGCAATTGTCATTGGCCCAACACCACCAGGTACTGGGGTAATATAGTCAGCCACCTGACTGGCCGAGGAATAATCAACATCACCCGTTGCCTTACCATCAACGACATTCATCCCCACATCAATCACGACACAGCCTGGTTTCAAATCTTCCCCTAACAAGAAATCTGGTTGTCCAACACCAACTACCACTAAATCAGCTTGTTTCAAAAAAGACTTTAATTTTTCCGCTGGTGTATAACGATGGCTTAAAATCACGGTTGCGTCAGCGTTATTTAATAGTGCTGCCATTGGACGTCCAAATAATTGGGAACGTCCAATAACCAAGGCCGTTTTCCCAACTAGATCAATCTGATAGTGCTTGAGTAAGGTCATCACACCTTGCGGGGTAGCCGCGACCGTGTATGGTAAGGGTGAATCTTCAAATAACAGTCCCTGATTGACTGCCCCCAGACCATCTACATCTTTATTTGGTTCAACAGTTGAAAAAATAATTTGTTCATTAACTGCTTCAGGTAAAGGACTTTGAATTAAAATACCAGTAATTGTGTGGTCTTGATTTAAATTTCGTACAATTTCTTGAACTGATTCAGTAGTTGCATCGGCCGGAACAGGAATATCTTTGGTTTCAATGCCAACCTTAGCAGCCTGGCGAGCTTTCATTCCCACATATAAGTCACTTCCTGCATTTTCGGGATCGTAAACAACTGCCAAACATACTGGCTTAGCCAACTGCTTAACGGCCTGAGAAGTTTGCTCATTAATAATTTGAGCTAAAGCCTTACCATCTAAAATTTTACTCATAATATTATTCTCCCAGATTTGCATGATAAACTAGATATTGAATCAATTTTAACATTGGGGGAGGCACTATGTCCGATAATCGTATTAACTGGGATCAATATTTTATTGCCCAAGCTGCAATTTTATCTACTCGTTCAACATGCAATCGACTACATGTTGGTGCTATTCTAGTTTATGAAAATCGTATTATTGCCAGCGGCTATAATGGTGCCGTTTCCGGTACACCCCATTGTACTGAAGTCGGTGACTATATGGTTGACGGCCATTGCGTGCGCGCTGTTCATGCTGAACAAAACGCCCTAATTCAAGCAGCCAAAATGGGTATTGCTGTTAACGGTGCTCACTTATATGTAACGGATGCTCCCTGCTTACAATGCACTAAATTATTACTCCAAGCTGGGATTACCTCTATCAAATTCATGCGAAATTATCGCAATGACGAATTTGCCCAATCCCTCTTAGCTGAAAAACAGGTGCCCTTGATTCACGTCCCCTTTGAGACTAAAACTGCTAATCAAATTAATTTAGAACAATTCATTAACATCACGGAATAAAAAGAGGTAAAAACATGAGTCAAAACGAAACTGTCTACTTAGATTTAGCCCAGACAATCCTAACTGAAGGGACCTTTAAAGAAGACCGTACTGGGACTGGTACCTATTCAATTTTTGGTACACAGATGCGCTTTAATTTAGCTGAAGGTTTTCCAATTTTAACCACCAAAAAAGTTTTCTTTGGATTAATCAAAAGTGAATTACTATGGTTTTTACGAGGCGATAACAACATCCGCTTTTTACTCGAACACAATAATCACATTTGGGATGAATGGGCCTTTAAAAAATGGATTGAATCCGATCAATATCAAGGACCAGATATGACCGATTTTGGTCGCCGAGCACCCCTTGATGCTGATTTTAATGCCCACTATCAAGAACAAAAACAAATCTTTATCGATCGTATTTTAAACGATGATGCCTTCATGGAAGAATTTGGATACATTGGCGAAGTTTACGGTAAACTCTGGCGTAATTGGGCCAGTGTCCTCCCAGATGGCGACAGTACAGATCAGGTTAGCCGCCTAATTAATGAAATTAAAACCAACCCTAATTCCCGTCGCCTGATTTTATCGGCCTGGAATGCGGAAACCACACCTCAAGCACCCTTACCATCTTGTCATGTATTGAGTCAATATTATGTGGCTGATGGCAAATTAAGCGCTCAGTTATACCAACGATCTGGTGATTTCTTCCTCGGTGTACCTTTTAATATTGCCAGCTACTCCCTCTTGATTCATATGATTGCAGCTCAAACAGGTTATCAAGTTGGCGACTTTGTTCACACAATTGGCGATACCCACATCTACAAAAACCATGTAAATCAGGTCCAGGAACAATTACAGCGCCCTCAGCATCCTCTCCCCCAACTTTGGTTAAATCCAGCTGTTAAATCAATCTTTGATTACACCATGGATGATATTAAATTAATTGACTATACTAGCGAACCGGCGATTAAAGCGCCTGTCGCTGTCTAAACCAAAAAGGACGACCTAGCGGTCGTCCTTTTTATTGATTAACTTTGCTGCTCAGTTCGCTGGCGGTCACGATCCATAATCGTTTTTAAATATTTTCCAGTATAAGAATGCTGATCTTTAGCTACTTTTTCCGGTGTACCAGCCACCAAAATTTTACCACCGCCAGCCCCCCCTTCAGGGCCTAAATCAATCAACCAATCAGCTGATTTAATGACATCCAAATTGTGTTCAATCACGATCACGGTATTGCCAGCATCAACCAATCGGTTTAATACTTCAAGCAGACGAGCAATATCATCGGTATGCAAACCAGTCGTTGGTTCATCCAAAATATAGACTGTTTTACCATTCGTCCGACGATGTAGTTCTGAAGCCAATTTCATCCGTTGGGCTTCTCCACCAGACAAAGTTGTCGCCGACTGACCTAATTTCACGTAGCCTAAGCCAACATCGTTAATGGTTTGTAAGCGACGAGCAATTTTAGGAATCGGAGCAAAGAACTCTAAGGCTTGTGCGGCCGTCATATCCAATACTTGGGCAATTGTCTTACCCTTATAAGTAACTTCCAATGTCTCTGAATTATAACGAGTCCCATTGCAGACTTCACAGGCCACATAAACATCCGGCAGGAAGTTCATTTCAATTTTAATAACGCCATCACCACGACAGTTTTCACAACGGCCACCCTTAGTATTAAAGGAGAAACGCCCCTTGTTATACCCCCGTAGTTTGGCTTCATTGGTCTGGGCAAATAATTCCCGAATATCATCAAAAACACCAGTATAAGTAGCTGGATTAGAACGTGGCGTACGCCCAATTGGCGATTGATCAATATCGACTACCTGTTCAATATTCTCAATTCCCTCAATCGCACGATAAACACCCGGTTTTTGCGAATTATGATTTAACTTTTGCTTCAGCACCCGTTTCAACACAGTATTAATCAAGGTTGATTTTCCAGATCCAGAAACACCCGTGACAGCCACAAACTTACCCAAAGGGAATTTAGCAGTGACGTTTTTTAAATTATTTTCCTTGACTCCGCGCAAAATAATTTCATTGCCATTACCCTTACGACGTTTTTCAGGTACAGGAATGAAACGCTTACCGGACAAATATTGACCAGTCAGAGATTTAGGGTTATTAGCCACAGTTTTTGGCGTGCCAGCAGCGACAATTTTACCTCCTAATGAACCGGCCCCCGGGCCGACATCAATCAGATAATCAGCAGCCAACATGGTATCTTCATCGTGTTCCACGACTACCAAAGTATTGCCTAAATCACGCATACTTTGCATCGAACGCAAGAGCATGTCGTTATCCCGTTGATGGAGCCCAATTGATGGCTCATCGAGTACATACAATACCCCCGATAAATTAGAACCGATTTGGGTCGCTAAACGAATCCGCTGCGATTCCCCTCCTGATAACGTTCGAGCCGAACGTGCTAGAGTCAAATACTGTAGACCAACACTTTTTAAAAATCCCAAACGATCGCGAATTTCCTTAATAATCGGACGGGCAATTTCTTGATCCTGCGGTCCTAATTGAATATCTTTAAAGAATTCGATTTCATCTTCAACCGATAGCTCGGCCAACTGACCAATATTAGTTCCTTTGACCTTGACTGATAAAGCAGCGGCATTTAAACGGTACCCATGACAAACTTTACAAGTTAATTCAGTCATGTATTGCGCCATCTGATCCCGCGTAAAATCAGAATTGGTTTCATTAAAGCGCCGACTAATGTTATTTAGTACTCCTTCAAAAGGAATATCAACATCCCGAACACCACCAAAGTCATTTTTATAATGGAAATGGAATTCTTTAGTACCGGATCCTTCTAAAATGAGATCTCTTTTTTCCTTAGACAACTTTTTAAATGGTGTATCTAAGTCAATTTTAAATTGTTTACAAAACTGCGCTAACATTTCGGGATAATAATTCGAAGAAATTGGATTCCAAGGAGCAATGGCCCCTTCGCGCAAAGTTTTTTCAGGGTCAGGAATAATCAAATCCATATCCACTTCCCGGGTCACACCCAGTCCCTGACAAGCCGGGCAGGCTCCCATTGGCGCATTGAAGCTGAACAAACGAGGCTCTAACCGCCCAACCCGAAAATCACCTAAATCACCCAAATAATGGTCTGAAAACTTTAAGGGGGCTATCGGATCACTATCTCCCCGGGTGACGATATCCAATTCCACTAGGCCACCAGTTAGGTTAGCCGCTGCTTCCATAGAATCGTACAAACGAGAACGAGCATCTTCGCGTAAAACAATTCGATCGATCATGACATCAATGCTATGAACTTTATTACGATCTAGTTCTAAATCAGTCTGCTCATCTAATTCTACAATTACACCGTCAATCCGAGCCCGAATATAGCCTTGCTTCCGCATTTTTTCGAAAGTCCCCAAATGACTGCCTCGTTTAGCCTGAATAACTGGAGCAAAAACTTGTAAACGGGTTCCTTCAGCTAAATGATTTTGCGTGTATTCCACCATCTGGTCAATCGTGTACATAATTTTCGTACCGTCGGCGGGATCATCTGGTTTTCCAACACGGGCAAACAATAACCGAAAATAATCATTAATTTCAGTAACCGTTCCCACTGTTGATCGTGGGTTATTGGAAGTTGTTTTTTGGTCAATTGAAATCGCCGGAGACAACCCGTCAATTGAGTCAACATCCGGTTTATCCATTTGTCCCAAAAACTGACGAGCATAGGAACTTAGACTTTCGACATAGCGCCGTTGACCTTCGGCATATAAGGTATCAAAGGCTAAAGAAGACTTCCCTGAACCTGATAAACCGGTAATTACTGTTAACTGATCTTTAGGAATATCCACATTAATATTCTTTAAATTATGAGCACGAGCGCCTCGTATCTCAATTACATCTTTTGCCATCTTCATCCTTCCCTTTATAGTCCAGCTTGGGCCTTTAAAGTCATGATACTATCCCGTAAATTGGCAGCCGTTTCGAAGTCAAGATCTTTAGCTGCGGCCTTCATTTGACCTGTCATATTTTCTAAGATTGTATTCTGTTCGTCACGGGGTAGGTCATTAAAAGCGACCTTAGTCAAATCGAGTTGATCATCATCATGATTGACAGCATGAGTAACGGTAATTAAATCTCTAATATCTTTTTTAATTGTCGTTGGTGTAATTCCATGCGCCTTATTATAGGACATTTGAATATCACGCCGTCGCTGAGTCTCATCCATGGCCTCTTGCATCGACTTAGTAACCTTATCGGCATACATAATGACATGTCCATTTTGGTTACGAGCAGCTCGCCCAATCGTTTGAATTAAAGAACGTGGATTACGCAAGAAACCTTCTTTATCAGCGTCTAAAATGGCAACTAAGGACGTTTCAGGTACATCAATCCCTTCTCGTAAAAGATTAATCCCAACTAAGACATCATACTTACCTAAACGTAAATCCCGAATAATGGTTGTTCGCTCTAAAGTTTTAATATCGGAATGTAAATAAGCAACCTTAATGCCTAAATCTTTGAAATAGTCCGTCAAATCTTCTGACATTCGTTTAGTTAAAGTTGTAATAAAAACTCGCTCATCAGCTTCTGCCCGTTTATTAATTTCAGCCACCAAATCATCAACCTGGCCCATAACTGGACGCACTTCAATCGTTGGATCCAACAGACCCGTTGGCCGAATAATTTGCTCCACGATATCTGCCTTGGGTACCCGAGCTAACTCATAATCGCCTGGTGTCGCCGACATATAGATAATTTGATGGACATGTTTTTCAAATTCAGGTAACTTCAAGGGACGATTATCTAAAGCTGATGGTAAACGGAAGCCATAATCAACCAAAGTCTGCTTACGGGCTCGATCACCATTGTACATTCCTCGTACCTGCGGCATCGTGACGTGACTTTCATCGACAACAATTAAAAAGTCCTTAGGGAAGAAATCAAGCAAGGTAAAGGGCGCTTCGCCGGCTTGACGCCCATCCATCCAGCGTGAATAGTTCTCAATTCCGCTGGTAAAACCCATCTCTGCTAACATGGCTAAATCATACTCAGTCCGCTGTTTAATTCGCTGGGCTTCTAGTAATTTACCTTCGGATTCAAAGACCTTAACCTGCTCTTCCATTTCTCCTCGGATACCAGTTAAGGCCACTTTCATGCGTTCATCATCAGTCATAAAGTGCTTAGCTGGGAAAATAGCCACATGCTCGCGTTCACTAACGGTCTCACCAGTTAGTGAATTAATTTCTCGGATACGGTCAATTTCATCCCCAAAAAATTCAATTCGTAAGGCAATTTCATCCTGTGAGGCTGGGAAAATTTCGACAACATCCCCTCGCACTCGGAAAGTCCCACGCTGAAAGTCTAAATCGTTACGGGTGAATTGTACGTCAACTAAATCCCGCATCAACTGAGTTCTTCCATACTCACGACCAACGCGCAAACTAATCACGTGGTCTTGATACTGGCGGGGATCTCCCAATCCAAAAATTGAGCTAACCGAAGCCACTACAATCGTGTCATTGCGTTCAAACAGCGAACTAGTCGCTGAGTTCCGTAATTTATCAATTTCATCGTTAACCGAAGAATCTTTTTCAATGAAGGTATCCGAACTGGGTACATAGGCTTCGGGCTGATAATAATCATAATAAGAAACGAAGTATTCTACTGCACTATTAGGAAAGAATTCTTTTAATTCACTATAAAGTTGTCCCGCCAAAGTCTTGTTATGACTTAAAACTAGGGTTGGTTTATTATTTTGAGCAATCACATTGGAAATGGTGAAAGTTTTTCCGGTTCCAGTCGCCCCTAATAAAATTTGTTCCTTAACACCGGCTTTAAGACCATCAACCAGCTTATTAATCGCCTTAGGTTGATCACCGGTGGGTTGATACTTTGATACCACTTCAAATTGGTGGTCATCCTCTTGTGTAATCATGTACGCCCCACTGTCATTTACTTTATTAAACCTTATTATAACAAAAAAACGAACAAGCGTTCTAATGAACGACTTGTTCGCACGATGTTTATTTAGCATTACCATTACTATATTCAGGTGCATCGGTAGTATAGTCATCGGTACTAGAATGACCATTATTTTTGGCCAGTACACTTGATGGGTTACTTTCTTGATTACGCTTTAAAATTTTTAAGGCAGCTGATTTTTGATAGTCAAATTCCTTTTTATTAACAGCATGAAAATTACTGCGCGAAGTATCAAAGCGGAGCAAATCTCCTGTAATAATTTTATCCGAGTAAGAGAGTGATTTATCGGCATAATCTTGTGCCTTTTTAGCAGCCGCCTTTAATTCTGGATCTTGGTCAAGGCTGAGCGTTTCACCAGTCTCAGTATTGAAGTACTGATTACGGTACTTCATGTATTTCGGCGTTACCCAATCACCATCACGGAAAACCACGATTTGAGAGTCAGCTGTAGATAGTAAATCATGGCCAAACATAGTCATACCAGTGGTTGGCACACCCAACAAATCCAATAAGGTTGGCATCATGTCAATTTCACCACCATAAGTATGATTAACACCGCCCGCCAAACCAGTCGCATGAATCATAAAGGGCACCTTTTGGAACTGAGCCAAATCATAATTATTCACACTACTCTTACCCAATAACTGGGCAATCGCTGGCTGATGGTTTTCGGAAATACCATAGTGATCACCATAGAGAACAAAGACCGAATTATCATACAATCCAACCTTCTTCATGTAATCAATGAATTCACCAAAAGCTTGGTCCAAGTAGTGAGCTGTCTGGACGTAACCATCAACCGTATTATCCCCGGTTTTGGTGGCTGGGAAGGAAATATTTTGTTTATCCAATTCATATGGATAGTGGTTGGTTACCGTAATCAACTTAGCATAAAACGGTTGTGGTAACTGTTCGATATACTGAGCCGAATCTTTGAGAAAAATTTTATCCTTCAAGCCATAACCAACGTTGTTACTTGATTTTTTAGCATTAGGATAAAACTCTTTAGAAAAATAATAGTTATAACCAAAGGACTTATAAGTATTATTTCGATTCCAGAAGGTTCCCACGTCTCCGTGAAAAGCAGCCGAAGTATAGCCTTGCTGCGCCAAAACGGCTGGCATGGCTTCAAAAGTATTGTTGGTCCCATACTTAACCATCGCCGACCCCGTGGCCAAACCATAAAGACTATTTTCCTGCATCATTTCCGCATCGGAGGTCTTCCCTTGGCCAACTTGATTATAAAAATTATCATAACTCAGTGTATTTTGATCATGATAGAATTGATTCAAATTAGGCGTTACTTCTTGACCATCAACCTTATAATCGATTAAAAACTGCTGGAATGATTCCAAATGAATCACAAAAACGTTTTTACCCTTTTGTGTGCCATAATATTGGACATTAGCGGGGGTTTGATTTTGAGCCGTAAAGGCCTGAATTTTCTTTAAATCAGCTGGTTTAGCCTGCTTGCGACTATTGGATTGATTGTAGGTTTGGACAGCATTGAAAACCACATACTCATTAAGTCCTAAATATTTAACAATATAATTGTTATCAAAGGAACGAGTTAGCAGACCCGAACGATCAACCGAAGCAATACCGTAGTCAACAAACATCAAAACCACGCCTAACAGAGTAGTTAAAACGGCGTATCGTTTTTGGATGCCTTTTTTATCAATTTTAATTTGATGGAAAATCAATAAAAGAACCAGCAAGATAATATCTAAGAAAATCAAATAATCAGACAGATGAATAATTGCCACAATTGACTTACCTAGATTATTCCCAGTCGAACTCCCTGATCCAATAATACCAATCGATAAAAAGTCTGAAAATTCGCGATAGTACAAAACATTAGCAAACAGCCACATTGATTGAATCAAATTCATGACAATCGCTAGCCAATAACTCAGGGCACCTCGGAAGTATAAAGCCAGACTCAATAAAATAATCGCCGTTGGAATGGGGTTTAAAATCAACAAAAACTGTTGGATCGGACCCACAACCCCTAAATTAAAGTTCATCAAATAATTAACATATGTTTTAACCCAAACTAAAATAACATTTAGGATAAAAAACCAAACAATGGGCGCGGAAGAATCCGTTGTTTTCTTAAGTTGTTGCCACCACTGCTTCGGGCTTAACACCTGCTTCAAAAAGGACATCATATTTTTTCCTCAATAAATTAATCCATTCAGAAAACCAACTGCATATCGTGCAATACATCATATATTTCAATCGCCACTAGATCGATATCATCAAACTCAAACTCACGGAATTGACGATGTTCCCGGACCCACCATAGGCCTTGAACCTGATCATAACTTACCTGCAAGACCTCAACCCCATACACCTCAAAACGGCGTAACTGATACTCGCCATCAGTGGCCTCAGTCATCGCTCGTAGCCGGGTCATTATCTGTTTTAAATCACTAGTTGGTGAACTTAAAGGCATATTCATCACCTCTTTTAATCATACTGCTTAGTTGGCAAAATATAGGCAATTATACCAGCAAAAATACCAAAGTAGTAGGTAATCAACCGCCATAGCAGAATTACTAAGATCAAGGTAGCTGGGTTACTAACAAAAGGCGTAAAAAGTAACTTAAAACTCAGCTCAGCACCACCAACTCCACCAGGAACGGGGAAGAGTGAAATGACCATGACAATCATAATGTTCATCGTGACAATTAACCAAGGATTTACCTCGGGATAACCGAAAGCTCGAATCACAAAATAAGGAATCATATAGAACACAACTAACTGTAACACTGTCCAAAAAGTCGATTCTAACAAGGCCCGCTTGTTTTTAATAACCCGTCGAGATTCAAAATGGAAATTATTAATTTTGACTTCGATACTGTCAACGATTTTTTGATAGTGTTTAGGACTAGTAAAGTGACCAATCAACCGCGCCGTCAAATGAACCAACTTTAGGGTAAATGCCGGCCAAAACATTACCAGCAAAATTCCCACAATCACAATGGCATGAATAAAAATCGCAAAAGGAATAAATTCAGCAAAAGTATGGTCAACATATTGATAAATAAAATTATCAGCAGCACCATAGGCGACGATAAAAAAAAGGACAACCACAATTTGGTAGACTAAAAATTTCATTAAAATGGTCGACAAAGCCCGACCGGTTTCGATTTTAGCCTTGGCCAAAGCAAACAACTGGGCCGGCTGTCCTCCACTAGCAAAGGGGGTTAACCCACTACCCAATAAGTTCATTAGAGGAACCTTAATTAAAGTAGTCCAATGGATGTGTTCTTGATCCTTAGCACTCATTAACGCCCGAGTAGCCATCGCCTCCAAGAGAATGGAAACCACCATCATGACTAAACCGGCAGCTAACCAACGCCAATCCAAAACACGCAAAGCCTCTTCGAGTTGCTTACCCTTCCCCTTAAGCTCTTGAACCAAATAATAAACCGTAACCGCCGTTAGTATGACTACGATACCAGCAGAAATCTGATTACGTTTTGACATCATCTTCTCCTTGTTATTAGCCATGTTATTGACTAAGGACTTTATCATAAGTTTGGGCTAATTGCTGCCCAATAACTGCTAAATCTCGCGCTTGAGCGACTTGATAACCAGCCTCGGTTAAATCAGGAACTTGCCTACTTAAGATAGCATCCATCTTTGTTTGAAATTCAGCGACGTCTTTAGCTTTGTAACAATTTTTTTGGTCAGTCAACCAAGGGTCATAGACTGGAATATCTCGAATCAAAGCATTTTGCTTAGAGGCCAATGCCTCCAAAACAACAATCCCTTCGGTTTCTTCAAAAGAAGGATATAAGAACAAATCGGCTCCCTGATAGGCACCCAAAATGACATCCCCAGTAATATAACCAGCAAAAATCAAATTATTCGGATGAGCCCCTTCAACCACTCGCCGCACTTTGGCTGGAATTAATTTAGGATCAGTATAACCAAACCATATAAAAGTAATATCAGGATTATTTTCCGCTAATTGAACAAAATCAAAAATCCCCTTACGTTCAAAAAATAAGCCAACACTAATTACTGTTTTTTGATCGGGGGCTAAACGGAAATAATCCCGAAATTTTGCAACTTTATCACTAGATTGCGCATATTTAGCCAAATTAATACCATTTGAAATTGGATAAATTGGCTGCGTTAAACCATAACTACGTAATAGACTTTTAGAATATGGCGTCGGCGTAATTAGCGCATCACCTTGACGATATAATGAAACTAAATGATGCTTATAAAAAGGGGCAATCCAGTTGGAACCTACAAAAGAATTACGAAAGTCCTCATAGGTTGAGTGGGCATGATAAACCACTTTTTTGCCCATTCGATGCGCCCGGTGAACCATATGCATACTGTTAACACCATAAGTATTAATGTGCAACAGATCATAATCACTACAATGTGGGTCAGTTGTGACCTCCACATTGGTATGCGATAAGGCTTCCTGTTGTAAACGCATTGCCCGGCCAATACCGGACTTAGAAATTAGTTTTTGGTTTTCAAAATATAAAAGTACTTTCAAGTTAGTTTCTCCGGAAGGGATTGCGCAAAATTCGCTTAATGTAGCCAATCTCTTCGTCATTCAAATATTCTTCTTTATCTTCATCCGAAGTTTGTGTTGAGCGATAATTTTCCAATACTTCTTCATAGAAGTTAACTACCCGAGTAGCAAAGGTATTGGCATCGACGTTATACATTTTTTCCTTACGAATTTCACTATCAGCAACTGTTTGAGGATTATTTAAGTAAAATTCAATTCCTTGTAAGAACTCATCATAGTCATCAACTAAAGTCCCAATAGCCGGACTATCTACCAAATTGTCTAGATAAGGTGAATGAATAGCTACAAAGGGACGATCAGCCGCCATAGATTCAATAAAGGTCAATCCTTGGGTTTCAGAATCAGAAGAGCTGACAAAAACATTGGCCATTCGGTAGTAGTCATAAACTTCTTCATGTCCCACCATACCGGCAAAGGTAATGTGATCTTGCAAATCTAAATCATCGACCTGTTCTTCTAAAGTTTTACGAGCCGGTCCGTCCCCAGCAATCACTAACTGGGCATCTGGATAAGACTGTAACAGTTCTGAAAAAGCCGAAATCGTCATGGTAATATTTTTTTCAGGAGCTAATCGACCCAATGACAATACCACTGGTTGTTCGGGCGTAAATCCATATTTGGCACGCAAATCGACCTGATCTTCTTTCACGTCTGGTAAGGCGACGCCAGTTGGAATCACTGGGATTGGAATATCAGTCACGCCATAGCGAATCAAAGTATCACGAACCAATTGCGAGGGCGCAACCACCCCAGACATTCCCTTCAAATAGGCCTTCACCAAGGGGCCAACCCCACTAGGCTTTAACAACATACCGCGGGCAAAGTAATTCGTATAATCTTCATACATTGTATGATACGTATGTACCACTGGTATCTTCAATCGACGAGCAACAAATTTCCCCATCAAGCCCAAAGAAAATTCTGTTTGCGTATGAATAATATCTAGATCTAATTCTTTACCAATTTCAACGGTTTGAATTAGCCCCCGAAAGGTAACACGACGGTCTTTATAACCGAAGTATGGCATACTAGAAAAACGATACACATGCGTTTCATCCGCATCTTTGGCAATTTTAGGATCAGTAGCGGTAAAAATATATACCTCATGACCTTGTGCCTCTAAGGCATCTTTTAATGTTTGAATGGAAGTGACAACCCCACTCACCTGTGGTAGATAGGTGTCGGTAAATATTCCTATTTTCATAATTAACCCCAATATTTGAATCAGATTAAGTGACGGCAATAATGCTAGTATATCATTATTAAAAAACCATTCCAATGTAAAAAGCGCTTCCGTCAATACGACTGGAGCGCTTTTTATTCTTATTCAAAGACCATCTGATTATGATACAAATCGGCATAAAAACCATGCTCAGCCAATAATTGGTTATGAGTCCCCTGCTCAATAACGCGACCATCTTTTAAGACCACAATTTTATCAGCTCCCAGAATCGTTTTTAGCCGATGGGCAATCACAAAACTAGTCCTACCGGCAATCACATTATTCATAGCTTCTTGAATTTTGGTTTCCGTCACAGTATCCACATTTGAAGTGGCTTCATCTAAAATTAAGAAATCGGGATTAGTTAAAATTGTCCGAGCAATGGATAATAGTTGTTTTTGTCCCGTTGAAAAAACCGAGTTTTCATCACTAACCTGCGTCTGATAGCCCTCTGGTAGGGACATAATAAATTCATGAATATTAGCCTGCTTGGCGGCTCCAATCATTTCTTTATCAGTCGCATTAGGTTTTCCAAATTTAATATTTTCAGCAATCGAACGACTAAAAATAACTGATTCCTGTAAAACAATCCCAACCTGATCTCTAAGTGATTTTAAATCAACCTGACGAATATCGACCCCATCAAATGTTATTTGACCGCTGTTGACATCGTAAAAACGATTTAACAAGTTCATCACTGTCGTTTTACCAGAACCAGTTGGCCCAACTAAGGCTACCATTTGCCCCTTTTGAACATCAATTGATACATCGTGTAAGATTTCTTGTTTAGTATTGTAACCAAAACGAACTTGATCTAGTTGTACACCATTTTTTAAAGCAGGCAAAACCGTACCACGAGCCTGATCAACTTCTTCCGGTTCAGCTTTAACCTTAGTTAAACGACCGGCCCCAGTAATGGCCAATTGCAACATATTATAAATCGAAGTCAATTGGCTAATTGGTTGATAGTACTGCTGCGAATAATTAACGAAAACTACTACTAAGCCTAATCCAGTCGCCTTACTCATGCCACTATGCAAGACTAACCACGAACCAAAGAAAATGACAATTGCCAAATTTAGTAAAGACAGACCTTGCATTAAAGGCATCAGCATCCCTGAATAAACCTGTCCTTTATAAGTTTCTTCTTTCACTTTTTCATTATAAGGATCGAAGTTACGAATCGATTCTTGTTGCAATCCTTCGGTAATGATAATCTTCTCACCATTCACCTGCTCATTAATGTACCCATTCATCCGACTAATTGCTTGCTGTTGATGAGTAATGTGATAACGAGCCCGTCGAATAATAACTAAAGCCACCAAAATAGCTATCGGTGTCAAAGCCATGGTCACCCAGGCCATGATAGCACTTTGCTCAAACATCATCCAGATGACGCCTAGGAACAACAGACCCTGCGAAAACACCTGGAAAATAGCCTGATTCATGGCATTAAAAATATTATCCAAATCCGAAGTAAATAGCGAAAGAATTTTACCGTCTTGATGCGTATCAAAATAACGAATCGTCATCTTTTGCAACTTGGAAAAAAGGCTCACACGCATTTCCCCAGTTGACTTGGCACTAATCCGACTGGTAATTAACCCTGAGGCCACCAAGCCAATTTCCGTTAGGCCATAAAAGAAAACCATGGCCCACAGGGCATTATAAAAACCATTCATACTAGCCTGATGATGAGTCGTTGGGTTCAAATACTCACCTAAGTAAGTCGCCAAGGCGGTAATGGCCTGGCCGAGATACACCGGTGCTTTAATTTGGGCGTAAGTTCCCACCAAGACCGCAATCATAGCAAATAATAGGCCCCGCCAATAACGTTTTAAATAATTATAAAAATAGACAACTGCCTGGATAAATTCACGCATTGTTAGTCCTCCTTTGCCTTTTGGGTTTCATAAATTTCACGGTAAATTGGTGAAGAATTTAGCAGTTCGTGATGATTACCAGCGGCTACTAGTTGGCCCTGATCTAAGACTAAAATTCGATCCGCATGAATAACCGAACTAATTTTTTCGGCAATAATTAGGGTTGTTGTTCCCTGTAAATCATGATTTAAGGCTTCTTGAACTAGCTTTTCACTGCGGGCATCCAAGGCAGAAGTCGAATCATCTAAAATTAAGACCTTGGGTTTGCCAATCACCCCTCGAGCAATTGACAAACGTTGCTTTTGACCACCAGAAAAATTGGATGAACGTTCATCAACTTCATGATTAAAACCATCCTCATAACGATCAATAAATTCAGACGCTTGAGCAATCGTGGCCGCCCGTTTCATATCATCAGTATCGGCTTGCGGATTACCATGCCGTAGATTATCAGCAATTGACCCCGAGAAAAGGATGGCTTTTTGTAACACCAATGATACTGCTTGCCGTAAGGAGCGCTCATTGACCTGTTTCAAATTAATATTACCAACCGCAACTTCCCCCTGCGTAGGATCATATAAACGAGGAATCAGCTGGGCTAAAGTTGATTTACCGGAACCAGTAGCACCGACAATACCCACCATTTCGCCCGCCTTGATATCAAAAGAGATATCCTTTAAGGCCGGTTGGTCATCACCAGGGTAGGTAAAACTAACATGTTTAAAACTAACACTCCCATTTAATTTTTCTTCCGGCGCCTTAGCGTCATAGACAATATCCGGTTCAGTTGACAAAACCGCTTGAATTCGTCGCAGAGAAACAAAACCACGCGAAGCAAAAGTTGAAACCATCCCACCAATCATAATGGCAAACAAAATCTGCATTACATAAGAAATAAAAGGCGTAATTGCAGCTAAATTATCAGGATACCCCACAATATCCTTTCCAACTAACAACAAGGCCGTACCAATTGCCAAATACGAAATCACCATAAAAATTGGAAACAAGAAGTTAAACAAATAGCCAATTTTAATATTCACATCCACCAAGTCATTGGTGTTATTGGAAAAACGTTCAATTTCACTGTCTTCTTGATTAAATGACTTGACTACTCGAACACCCTGTAGATTCTCTTTAGCCAAAGTATTATTCAAATCAATTAGATTTTGAATTTTAAAGAAATACTTCCCCATTTGCTTAAAGATTCCCCGCGAGGATAGTAAAATAGCAACAATCATTAAGACCACAATCCACCACAAACTAGGAATTGTAAAAATAGCCAAAACCACAGCACCCACGAATAAGATGGGAATCCGCAACAAAGACTGCAATAGGGTCATAATTAGCTGTTGTACCTGATTGACATCATTAGTCATCCGAACTACCAAGTTTCCAGCCGAAAAAGTTTCAATATTACCAAAAGAAAAAGTTTGGATTTTACGGTACTGTTCCGCCCGAATATCAGCCGCAATTGACTGCGACACTTTAGCAGCCAAAACAGTATTAAAAACACCGGCAACAATACCGATTACCGCCAATCCAACCAATTGAACGCCATATTCGATAACTTGACTTTGCTTATCAGCAATAATTGCTGAAATCATTTTTTGCAGTAAATGTGGCTGCCAAAGTGAAGCACCCGCCATAACAATTACGGCTAAGACAGTAAAAAATATTTCAAGGCGATACTTTTTAGCATGCCTAAGTAGAATCTGCATAATAATCCCCTTCCAACGAACTGGAATTATTTCCCAGTCAGAGTAGCCATAATCTTAACACAATCAAACTTAACCCGCTAAACTTTACTAAAAAAGAGGCCTAAGGCCTCTTTAAACAATCCATAATTACTTTTCAGATTCAGTCTGAGTCGCAGTGCTTTGTGAATCAGTGGTTGATTCGCTGACTTCCTTAGGAGCAGTTGAATCATCAGTAGTTGCTGGTGCAACTTGAGCTGTTTCAGCAGCCTTAACCGTGCGAATAGCTGTTAAATCAAAAGTTAAAATAACACCTTCGGCGTTTAAATCAACCGTTTGCTTTGCAGTATCAACACTTTCAACTACGGCGTGCATACCACCGATAGTCACCACGTGGACCCCTCTCTTCAAGTTATTCTTCATTTCTTCTTGACGAGCCCGTTGCTTCTTTTGATTCCGTGACATTAAATACAACATGGCAATAATCAAAACTAGGGGCAAAATAATATTCATTGACATAAAATAGAACACTTCCTTATTTTTCTTAACAACAATTATAACAAACTTTAGAATAGACGGGCATTCGGTTTATTGTAACCATACTCTTCCATCACTTGTTCACGGAATTCTAATAATTCATCATTTTCAATTGCCCGCCGCATATCTTCCATAAACTGCAGTAAGAAGCGCAAATTATGGGCCGAAGCAATCTGAGCTCCCAGTAATTCATGGGCATTAAATAAATGATGTAGATAGGATCGCGTTAAAGTCTGGAAAGGATTAAAACCCGGAATATCATACTGGGCTAAATCACCAAATTGATTAGTACGGATGGGATTATCAGAGTAGTAGGATAAATCAGCATCAATTGGTGTAAAGTCGTTTTTATACTTAGCGTTGCGAATCACTACCCGACCATGGCGCGTCATTAGGGTACCCTTACGGCCAATTCGAGTTGGTAGCACACAATCAAACATATCAATTCCACGCATAACACTATCAATCAAAGAATCCGGTGCGGCTACGCCCATCAAGTAACGGGGTTTATCTTCTGGCAACAGTGGCATAGTAAAATCAAGCACTCGGTTCATTTCCGTTTTAGATTCTCCGACCGATAGACCACCAACGGCATACCCTGGTAAATCCATCTTAACTAATTCTTGAGCCGATTCAGTTCGTAAAGCCCGAAAGCCAGCCCCCTGTACAATCCCAAACAAGGCCTGACTATCCGTCTTCTTATGATATTGCTGGGCCCGGTCGGCCCAACGCAAAGACCGCTGCATCGATTCTTTCACATAATCATAAGGTTCAAAATATGGAATAGCTTCATCTAACTGCATCATCACATCCGAACCCAAATTGTTTTGGATTCGCATGGCAACTTCAGGCGACAAGAACATTCGGTCCCCATTCACGTGGTTTTGGAAGGTAACCCCTTCTTCTTTTAATTTACGAGCATCTGACAAGGAGAACACTTGAAAACCACCCGAATCCGTCAAAATCGCCTGATCCCAGCCCATATATTTATGTAACCCGCCGGCTTCAGCAATTAATTCATCTCCTGGTCTTACCCAGAGATGATAAGTGTTACTTAAAATAAATTGAGAACCAATTTCTTTTAAGGTACGGGCATCGACACCCTTAACAGCACCCTGGGTTCCGACTGGCATAAACATTGGCGTTTCAAAAACACCATGAGGCGTATGAATCCGGCCGCGGCGAGCGCCAGTATGCTTTTCAGTATGTAAGTGTTCATACCAAACCGCTGGTTTTTGATCTGTCATAGTAACTCCATATTTTCTGTTTAAAACACTCTTAGTAGTATAACACGCTCCTAAATACCTACGATTACCATTCCCCTATCAGCCCATAACTTTGATAAGATGAAAGAAAAATACTAGAAAGAGACATTGATTCATGGAAGAAAATTATATCGCCCGAATGCGGGCCAAAGTTGGGCATGAAGGCATGATTTTTGTATCAGCTTTTGGGGTTCTTTGGAATCGGGAACACACTGCTATTTTACTGGAAAAGCGCTGGGATGCAGAACGCGGTTGGGGATTTCCTGGTGGTTACCTAGAATATGGTGATTCACCCATGCAGGCCGTCGTACGTGAATTTAAGGAAGAAACCAATTTGGACGTTGAAGTTGTCCGAATGTTAGGATTATCAACTAATGTTACTGAAAAAAATTCTTGGGGCGATGCCCAAGAAACAATCGGGATTGGTTTTGAAGTCCGCCAAATTGGCGGTTCTTTACAAAAAGATGGCACTGAAACCTTAGATTTACAATTCGTACCGGTAGATCCTGAGCCAGTTATGTTTGTACCGCAAGCCCAAGCAACACTACACCGGATTTTAACCGAGAGTGAACATTCTGAGCGCCCTTGGTTACGCGAAAATAGGCAATAAAATAAGCACCCAGACTTGGGTGCTTATCGCCATTGGACTTACATTATAACTACGATAATAAGTAGAATTTTGGAGTGTTATAAATCTTTGTTACTGTCCTGATAAAAAACAGTCCTGTAGTCAAAAGCCAATCCAACGCTCCATAGACCCGTAACAAAATACAAGTTGGTAAAAAAATTGTATCATGTTTTATTGGCCTATTCTAAATCTGCTACTAAAAATAAAAAAACTGCAATCAAAATGTAACAATTGTTATTATATTTTCACCTAATTGCTCGCACTTAGTGGCTGTGCATTTTAAAGGAGTTCCCGTCGCACTAGAATATCGCGTTGAATTTCTTCTCCAAAGGTAAAATCATGCTCACTAAAAGCATGAAAATCCATTTTTTCATAGAAACGAATCGCCTTGGCGTTATGTTCCCAGACACCTAACCAAACATAGTCCTTACTTAACTGCTGTCCTTGCTCGATAGCATTGTTAATTAGTTGACTTCCCAACCCTAAACGCTTATATTCTTTTTTGATATACAGGCGCTGAATTTCTAACCCGTTTTCCTTTTGAAATTCAGTCTGTGCCTCTCCGACGTTCAATTTCATATAGCCAGCCAAATTTCCTTCATGGTAAAGAAACTGGCATTGGCTCTCTGGATTAACCAGTTCTTGGGCTATTTGGTCAACATTATAATTCTCTTGAAAATATTGTACTAAATTACGCTGATTATCTTCAGTACCAAAAGTATCTGCAAAGGTTTCCATGCCAATTTTTTGTAAGGTTAGGATATCGGCTAGCTCTACCTTAACTAATTCATTCATGTACCTATCTCCTTGTGCCACTTATTACTGTGTATTGTAGCCTATTTTAACAAAAAAACTTTCAATCCAACCAAATGGACTGAAAGTTTTTTATTAACTAATTATTAAATATTAATGGAATTGCATACCACCATCAACTTCAAGGGTTTGACCGGTAATATAATCCGAATCTGATCCGGCTAAGAAAGCAACAGCGTTAGCTACATCACTAGCCTGGGACAAACGACCCAAAGCAATATCTTTAGCGAAACTTTGCATGCCCCAAGCATCATCCTTACCCGCATTAGCCCCAACTTGATGAGCAATATCGCGCATCATCGGTGTATCAACAATACCAGGTGCGTAGGCATTCACCGTAATATCTTCGGCTGCCAAGTCACGGGCGGCAACCTGAGTCACACCACGTACAGCAAACTTCGTACCACTGTACAAAGCTAAATTAGGATTACCAACTACACCAGCTTGTGAAGTAGCATTGATAATCTTACCGCCATGGCTAAACTTTTTAAACATTTCATGAGCAGCTTGGATTCCCCACAAAACACCCCCAACATTGACGTGGTAAACCAAGTCAAATTGTTCTGGTGTAATGGTATCAATTGGTGTAGTTGGACCTAAGCCAGCGTTGCTAACCAATACGTTAAAATCACCGAAAGCATCAGCAGTTTGTTGCACTGCTGCAAAGACACTATCCCGATCAGACACGTCCACTTGCACGGCGGTCGCTTGGCCACCATTGTCATTAATCGACTGGGCTACGCCTTGAGCTGTTTCTAAATTCAAATCAGCTACTGCAACAGCAAAGCCGTCATCAGACAAACGCCTAACAATCGCCTCGCCGATACCCTGTCCACCACCAGTAACCATCGCAACTCTCTTCATTACGCTATCCTCCTAACCTTTTTCATCTTGATGATAACGCTTTCATTTAATTTTTTCAAGAATTATATTCCAATGAACTTCTCTTTGATTTATCCCAATTATTTCTAATAATCGCATAGTAGTCACTTCAGTAGTTATTTATTTGCAAGCACTTTTACTGCGGTTTTATTCATAATTTATCCATTTTTGGTATATGATTTTATTACACCTCTAAACTAAGATTAGTAACATGGCAGGACAGCAACATGGTATCTACAAACAAAAATTTTGGTAATACAATCCGAAATATTCGCCTGGAAAAGGGCTTTTCAATTCGACAAGTCGCTTTACAGGCTGGCATGGCTAATTCATACATATCGCAACTTGAAAATGCTAAGCGTAACATCCCCAAACCCGAAACGCTATATAAATTAGCACATGGCTTACGCGTTTCAAACGAAGAAATGCTCAGTGCTGCTGGCATTATTCAGCCCCACCTATTAACTACTTCAGAAGTTTCAATACCTAAAAATAACGACTTTCTACCGGTTTATCGGCAAATATCAAGTGGCTATCCCCAGGGAGCCCAAGAAGATATCGACGGCCGCATTCGAGTTAATGATGATTTATTAACCAAATATGGTTTAGAAAATCTCTTAGCTTTTCGAGTACGGACCGATGGTATGAATCGGATTATTCCTAAAGGAGCGATTGCTATTTTAGCCAAAGTAACCCCGTCTAAAATAATGAATGGCGATATTGAAGCTGTCATTATCGGGATTGAAGCGGCCACACTTCGGCATGTCTATAGTTATCCCGACCGAATTCGACTCGAATCTGACACTTGGTTATCCGATAGTTTTAAAACCCTAGAATATCGTTATCATGACTTTGAAAAAAACAGCTCACCGATTAAAATTATCGGCAAGCTAGTCCAAGTTATTATTAATTTTGAATAGTTTCCAATAGCAGTGGGCATTCACTGGTCATCCATTTATCTATTTCGTCACTAGAATTAATGTTACTAGTGATACAAGTCCCACTACATATAGGCTTCCACTCGTCCGTTATATCTCTCAACATAAACCCAATAGCTCTTTCAACTTTATGACCAGTGCTGTAAGTCCTAGATAATTAGGCCACCAACGGTATACATCAACTCCTCTTTTCACCGATGTCTATACTCATATAGACCGTTGGTATAAGTCCTAATCTACATAGTTGGGCGAATCTTCAACTCATTAACCTTATCAATGGGCATTCTGAAAATACTTAGTGTTCCTACCAATCTGCACGCTATTATCAGATATAAGTCCCATTACATACGTGCTAGGGATCACGTTAAAAGCCAACTACGTATATACCTTGATATACGAATTCAATTCTAACAACACGTCTTCGGACGCGTACATAGGGCCTTCACCAGCAAATATATTTCCTAAATGAACATTGCTACTAACATACATTACAATTTTACTGATGATGTAAGCCCCCTACATATTCAAAAAGCTCGATTATTTTGATAACAATCTCGAAATTTAATTTGTCCAAATTCCGAAGTTCATATCATTTTCATCGAGCATTTTTAAACTATGAATCCAAAATATCAACCAGCTTATTTTGAATTAGCAATAATATCTCTAATTTCTTGTAAGATCAACAATTCTTGATTGGGCTTTGTAGTTTCTTCTTTAGGCTTAATCATGTATTTATTGATAATCTTAACCAACACGAAGACCACCAAGGCAGTAATCAAGAAGTTGATGAAATCATTTAAAAATGCTCCATAACTAAAAACAAGATTGTTAGTAACAACTAGTTTTAAATTCGATAAACTCGATGCTTGACCCGTAAAAACACCAATCAAGGGGTTAATTAAATTAGTCGTCAATGATTTTACTAAGGCAACAAAGGCTGTACCAACAATCACACCGACAGCCAAATCAAAGATATTGCCCTTGGTAATAAAAGTCTTAAACTCATTGAAAAAATTTTTCATTTTTATTCTCCGAAATCATCATCATTCTCGTAAAACAGCAAAAGGTTTCGCTTTATAACAATTAAATCGAAACCTTTTTCATATTATTTCTTAGTAATTTGGTCTAGTTGTTCTTTTGTTTTTTCCGCAAAGTTTTTGGCTGCATCTTTGGCGTCAGCAGCCAATTCCTTAGCTTTACCCTGGGCTTCTTTAGCCTTCCCTTCCAATTGATCCTTGGTAGCATCTAGTTTTTCTTCAAATGACATATGCAATTCTCCTTAGATTTATTACATTTAGTATACATGAAAATTTTCAATTGTATACTTTCATTTTCATGTTTTTAAATTTAAGTGGCCCTTTTTGAATAATATATCAGGAATTAATTTTATGATTGGTATGATTTCTTATTTTTAAAAACATACTGTTCATTAAATAATTTGTAGAATTCCATTCTACAAAAATGAATTCATCCAGATATTACCAATAACGTTGTATATGCTGTAATTATTAATGGCCAAACAACACTAAAACATGTTTTCCAGTCTCCAGACCGTATAAGTTTTGAACCTGATAACTGGTTATCTGATTTAAGCCATTTGAGTAGCAACATGAAGATATACAGAATGATAACCCTCCTATTCAAATTATCAGTAAATTGGTGAGCGTTAGTCATTATTTTTATAAGACCAAGGCCGAAAGAAACGACTCTATGAGCAGTTCTGGAATAAAGAACATAATAACAATTCCAGCAAAATTGAAAGACAACTAAAAGATGCCGGAGTTACTGATACATATGATACAAATAAAGAAATTCGTTGTTCTTAAAGATTTTGTAAAAGCAGTTGAGAATATAATCTATGCAACAGGCAGCCGGATCGTTTTAATCATAATAACTGATAGGCGGATAATGTTCCTCAACAAAAATATACTTATAGGCGCTGATTATAGAAAAATACAACTAAACCAAATAAATGTCGTTTCTTACTCTACGTGTATTGCTCTTGGTAATATCTCTATTACCAACTGTTCAAATACCACACTTATAAAAAACGTTAGTAAACAAACTGTTTCCATTTTTATCGATAAATTGAATAATTTTTTAGATAAGCAAAAGAGTTGTAGTGCTGATCATCAACAACCAAACAGTTTTCTTGATAATCTAATAAAGTTAAAAGAACTACTAGACAATGGCATTATCACCCAGAAAGTTTTTGAAACGAAGAAGAAACAGATTTTAGGTATATAAAAACCCCGGGCATAAACTGCGTTGGATACGTATCAATCAAATAAAAAAGGCCACTTAATAAAGTGACCTTTTTTATAATATATTGATTAATATATTAAGCTAGTCCCCATAGATGGGCTGTAGTAATAATTGTATCTACAATACCTTGGAAAATTGAAATCCAATTGTGGTTCATAATACCAGTTACAATTCCCTGCATTGCATTAGTTAGTTGAATCATGTGTTTTCTCCTTCTTTATATACACTCAACAACAATAATTATTATAAATAACAAATATACCAATTTCAAGTATTAATTTTTTAATCTCTCAATATCATTATTTTTAAAATTAAAAGAAGTATTCATAACTTCAATTTATAAACGTGGTAAGTCTTGGACGGTTAACGTTACTTATTCAAATGGATGGTGAGCATCACAGAAAAACAAAAAATTGATTTACAGCTAAATCTGATACTAGTGAATCGACTACCGGTATAGAACAACAGAAAAATATTGGATAATTTAATACCAGTAATAAATTATTTATATGATGAGTGGTTTAACATCTTTAAAGAGCCACATATCACTAAAAAAAAAAACAGGCTCTTGATATAGAGTTTCGCACAATAGGATTTTAAAGAAATGGTCTGCTAAAAAATTTCAACAATTAATTGATATGGTAAAAATTATGTTTTATCGTCTGTAAGTCACGTTAAAAATAGAATTTTCAGCTTTGTTAGATATGATGTCAACAAAAACTAGTAAAAAAGAATTAAAATTCTTAGAGTATAACGATTTAAACTACTTAATTAGTAACACTAAGCATTCAAATATCATTACATCAAGAATGATTTATACAGTCTGTAATACCGGAATACCATTATGCTGAAATCGCTGCCTTAACGCCAGATGGTTTTGACTTTGAGAATAATCAAATCATTAAAAATAAGTCTTTGAATGAAGTTGATAAAATATTTAAAAAACAAAAACTGTAACATCTAATAGCACAATAGATGTACCCAACGAATTTATTAATGTCGCCAATAATTGAGATATGTCTGGTAAATTTGCATTCAATAGTCAAAATGAATCATCGCCTACTAACAACACTTGTAACAAACAATTAAAACATATTCTGAAAGAACATGGCGCTAAAAAAATCACGTTTCACGGTTTGAGACATACACATGCTAATTATTTATTATCACAAAAAATTGCAATCTAATATGTATCTGAAAGATTAACACGCTGACGCAAATATAACACTTAGTACATATGATCATCTGTTACAAAAAAAAAACAATCAAGATATTAGATAATTTGTAGCACTCTGTTCTAAAAAGATTGTTTTAACTTGAATTAATTTGATTAAATGAACTAACTATAAACCCATTTATATCAACGAACACAAAAAAGAAAGGCTATCTACTATTTTACAGTAGATAGCCTTTTATAGCCCCAGAGGGAGTATATATAATGCTGTTATATCAACGCTTACACGTTTATGGGAACTTTTACGGGGCGTTTTAGTCAATTAAACCGCTCAATAGTTCGGCTGTATTATCACTAGCTTGCCTCGTTATTTCACTATAAACATTCAAAGTGATTGAGGCGTCTGCATGACCCAGATAGGTTTGAACTTGTTTAATGGTTGCCCCTCGATCTAATGCCAAAGTTGCCCAGGTATGTCGTAACTTGTGCATTGATAGGCCACTAGCTACGCTATATCTTGCTGACACATCGTGTAGCCATTTATTCGGCCTTAGTACCTGCAAAGTCTTACCGTCGTGATTAAACACATAATCAGTCGGGCTATTATAAATGCTGGACTCAAACCATCTAGCTAGTATCCTCATCATCTCACTATCAATCTTGAGCGTTCTTTGACTAGTTCGCGACTTAGGCGCTTTGATATAAGTACCACCATTTAGGCCACGTCCTAGCGCCTGCTCGATATGAATATAGTTATGTTCAAAGTCAATGTGCTGCCATTGTAACGCTAGTAACTCCTCAGTTCTCATCCCCGTAAAGGCGGCTAATCTTAATAACGTATAGGCTTGCTGATTGATTTTAGAGTATTGACTATCTAACACCTCGATAAAGGCCTTAAACTCGTCAACATCCATAAACTTAGGCTTTAAATCTGATACCTTGCGTTGTTTAGGTAAATCAATCTGATCAAAAGGATTACTAGCCAGCATACCAAAGCGCACAGCCATATCTAACAACTTACGAAAATATCCCACTGCTTTACGGTAATAAATAATCTTACTTTGTAATGTGTTAACATATTGCTGTAAGGCTAAAGGCTTTACATCGTTGGCCAGTGTGTTGCCCCAAAAAGGTAGGATGTACAGCCTAAATATTCTTAACGTTTTGTTTAGGGTACTTTCTTCTACCGTGTACTGGTAAGTGTCCAGCCACATCTCATAGAGTTGTCTGATCGTGAGAACATCAGGTAGCTCTTTTTTGTTGTACTTACTTTGGCCAGCTTCAAACAGTACTTTTTCGTTGTTGAGCCAAGTTAAGGCACTGCGTTTACTGCTAAAACCTCGTTTCTTTGCTTTGGCTGGGGTATTGTCTGGCTGTCTACCTAGATAGCCTTGAATCTCCCAGACCTTACCTTTTTTCGTTTCAATCTCTCTTACATACATTGGTCTAGTTACCTTTTATAGCTTTCTAAGTCCTATCAGCTATGTACAGAATGCAGTAATTGGGGATGAAAAAAGGTGCTTTAATCACTATTAGCAACTAACAGTAACTAAAACACTTTTATTCTGCCCTATATCTGCCAATCTGTACAGTGTAACGGTGTTATTTTTGGTTTTTAGGGGTGTTTTTACACTTTATTTAGACATTTTTTAGACCTGTATGCCTTGGGGCTGTAAGTCGTTTGTCGATTTTAGACATATTCTCAATTCCTTATAAATATATTCTTTTATATATACCTATTATTTTTTCTTAAGATATAAAATAATGTCTAAAACATCTAAAGGGCTTAGAGCCCCAACGGTTTGCACTCTAAAATAAGTCTAAACTTTTTCGAAAAACGCTAGATAAAACCCTAAAAACCTAACTAATTTAGTCCATATACCTAAAATTTATAATCCTACGCCTTACTTTATTTGGCTCTTCATCTAATTGGCTTACAGACGCAGCAGGCTTAATGGTATACCCAATTTCTTGCAGCCGTTTTAAAAATGCTCGATCAGTTACCTGCTCTTTATGGCCTCCGTCTTTAAAATCTTGCACAAATTTAAAGTAAATACTTTTAGCTGTTGGTCGCCTACCCTCACACACTTGTAGGTGTTCTTCTGCCCACTGCTTAATATCATCGCCTTGGCTGTACCATTCCTTAGTTGTGGCTTCAATACTGGGCGTGATACTCATACTATTACGCTGAATGGCCTCGTGTTGTGCCTTAATAGCTTGGTAGACAAACGCCCCGCGCTCTTTCAAATAGTCCGCTTTGTCTTGCTTAGCACCCGTGTATTTATCTCCTACAGCGGGTATGACAATGACACGCCGCTCAATACCAATATCTGGCGTGATATGTGGGGTGTCATTGCTGGTAAAGAGTAGCTTGGCATGGTTCATAAACTGAAAGCCATTCTCGCCCTTAAATTGTGCCGTCATCGTATCATCACCAGTAGCGTTTTTAATAGTGGCCGTGGCTGTTATAAACTTACTCTCAATATCGTTCTTAATGTTAGCAAATTTCCCGTATAACATCCCCGTGAGAAATTTCTCGGTAGCAAGTTGTAAGAGTGATAGACTGGCCGTGTTTTCTTGTCCTACTGTTGCCCGGATGATTTCAGTTAAAAAGGATTTTCCCGTACCGGCTAACCCCTGAATAATAACCAGGTATTGAAAGGGCTGGTATTCTCTACGAAACATACTTCCGACAAATTCAAGCATGAATTGACTGTTCTCGCCTAACACTCGATTAAAAAGCTTAGTTGTGAGTGGAGTTGCTTGATTGGCTCTAATGTCAAAGTTAAAACCACCCAGAATATAGAGACTGGGACTATTGGGCAACATCTCCATTGTGTCGCCATCTAGTGCCGTATTTTTAAACGATACTAGGGCAGGACGTTGCTCAAATATCCCAATTAAATCATCTCTAGTCGCTGTATCTAATAGATTTTGTAAGGCATTGGTAACCCGATTAGGGTTGCGATAAGTAGCCAGTAGCTTAGCGATTTCATTTCTTAGCATGTTGTCCCGCTTCGCCTTGGTTTCTAATGCTACCCAGTATTGTCCATTGTAGTAATAACCTGATAAGTTATTAGACGTGTTAAAAAAATGCGTTTGTTCTTTGATTAAATCAGCAACCTCTAGTAAGTCGATTTTTTCAACTTTACCCTCACGGTTCATATAGACCCAACTAGGAATATCAGAGTTATACTGCTCTACTTCCTGGAGCTCTCGGCTTAATTCTTCAATATCTGGCATAGATTAAGCCTCCATTCCTTTGTATTGTTTTCTTTGCTGATTGATTCGCTTTCTTCGAGCGATCTCTTTCTTAGCAACACTCACAAAGATGGTCTCAAGCTCGCTAGTTGGTAGTGGCTCATTACTGCGGGCATTGATCTCACTGACAATCTCAGTCGCTGTTTCTAGTAACATTCCCTTAATATTTAAGAGATAACCAAATAGGCTAGTGGCCTGGTCATTTCGTTGGCCAGTAGTAAAGCCATCTCGCACCATCTCCCAACGCTCTACAGTGCTGTAACGGGCTTCCCTGTGCTTGTGGCTGGTCTTAGTTGTTCCCAGCTTTCCAACCCAATCAGGTACAGGCTTAATCGTGTTCAGCGGTGTAAGGGCTCGGTATACTTTTCCATCAACTTGGGACGGTGCCACAATCACACCCCCAGTCGTCAACATATCAACACTCTCAAGGGCTTTGATATGGTGGTTTAGTTTCTGACCGTTATTAAGCCGATAAAAGGCATGTAACCCATCGCCTGCCGTACGTTCGATATAGGTTTCTTGCAGGCTTTCCGGGTCTACACCATTGCTCTTGAAATACTGGCCAAGCGACTGAACCCCGTTGCCCGTATGCTTATCCATATCAATCACAATCAAGGGGCTTTTATCTAAATCAATGCCAATATTACCGCCCTTATATTGGGGATGATCGGCTACCCATGCTCGTAAATCAGCAAGTCTATTAAAGCTGTTCTTATAACCGCCCTCGGTAGCGTTGTGTTTGCTGTTTGGTAAGGCCATGAATACATAAGCACCTAAATCCAGATAACTTTGAATAACTGCTAATTGATTGGCTGCCATTACTCAAACCGCCTTTCGTGTTGCCGTAAACCGTTGGCTCGCTCTCGATAGCTATTAGCGTTCTTCTCAAGCATACGGACGTTATACCAATACTCAGAACTAGTCTGTATCTTAAACACGCCACCCCGCTTTGTACGTGAACTGCCGACAAGATAACCACGACTAGCCAGAGCGTGCAAAATTGTGTAGAGCCTGCGCCACGGTACATGTAACTGTAAGGCTAGATCTTTAACCTTGATAGCGTTAGCAGCACCTATAGGCAAGGACTCATATACTCGCTTTTCAATTCCGGTAAGTTGTTCTTGGTGCCTTACTTCGGTCATCCTTACTTCGGTCATCCTATTACCTCCTCTAGGGCGTTTCTAGCCGTTTCAATGTGATCAGTCAGCAACTAACGGCGCCACTTAATTTAGTAGCTGTAACAATTAAATTAGCCCGTTTAAAGTTCTCTAGCTGGCCTTTTTCGGGGATGATCGTAGGCAAGCTAACCGACTCATTTAGCAAAATATTTTGTAGCAGGGCTATATATTCCTTAGCACTATCAATCAGAGCCAGTTCTTCTTTTAGCTTTTCCCGTGTGTAGTCGTCCATTAGTTGCCCTCCTGTGATTTCACTGTGGCTTGCTCTAGTTTGTCTAGCAATTCCCCCACCTCACTATCAATAAATAATTTAGTGTCTAAAAGCTGGTTTAAACGTTGTGATACGGCTTCGTTGGTTGGCATACTCTGCACGTCTTCGATAACGTCCTGAAGATGGTCTAAAAGAATGCCAATGTGATCCATTTTTAAGCCAGTGGCGTCAATTACATCTAAAAATAAAGAATTGGATATTTTTCCCTTGTTATTCGTTGCTGATTTCATCTATAATTACCTGTATAAGAGCTATTAAAAAGGCTTTGTTATCGAGTTCATTCCGTCCAAGTCGCCAAACTTTTAGAGGAATGTTCTTTTTTTATGCCCTTTTTCATGCTCTCCCTTTCCTATTTCCTACGTGTATCGTCTTTCCCTGTGTTATAGCCAATGTCATAGGCGGCCACGATTGCCACCAAGAACACAACGACACTGCTACAAATACTAAATAAGTGATCCATGTACTACCTCCTAGTAATAGTTCTTTATTGCCTGGTCAATTTCATCACGGTCGTATCGCTTACCAAAGTCAGTAACCTTGGCCTGTACTCGACCCGTTTTAATAAGGTGCCGTTTAAAGGTATCGACTGCACACCCTGAATATTCAGCCGCCTGTTTCAAGTTCAACCACCTAGGCCAGCGTTGGGCTGCTAATAACGCCTCAAATTGTTCTGCTGTGCGTGCCATTGCTACGCTCATGCTTATACCTCCATTCCTTTTAATCGCTCTGGTTGTTTAATAGCTTTTGCTATCGCTATGAGTTGCTTATTCATGTCATTAATTGTCTGTGTAGGTGCCACAATGTTATAAAACGTTCCAAAGGGCACGCCATGCAGGTAGTGTTCTTTTTGCATGTCCACTAACTTAGCTGGTTGTTGGTCTAAATACTGATCAAACTGATTAATCACATCCTGCCAAAATTCAGCATTTTCACGGCCATAGCGGTTACTCGTCACTGTATGAGCTAGCAGCATACGTGCTCGTCCAGTAAAGTAGGCCTTTAATAACTGTCGTGGTGTCATTTCATCCCCTTTTTAGTCTATTTTTACCATTTCAAATGGCTTTAATACTTACTTTTTCCTGAGTAAGTATTCGCTAATACTGCGACACACAGTCGCAATATTCCGATTAGGTTTCGGCATTTCAAATGCCAAAACCCCATATATCAGCAATCTATTAGGTTTTGCGATTTGAAATCGTTAAATTATCTAAAAGTCTGCTAGTAACTGACGCTTAATATCCTGGTACTCTTTGCCATCTTGGATATATAAAGCGATGTGCTGCTTAACTCGTTCTAGGCGTTGACTCTGAACACTATCCAAGGCACTTTGTGGGTCATCCACCCCATAGGCATTTTTATATTGGGCTTGGGTCATGCCAGTAGTACAAGAGAATGCTAAGCGGTGATAATTACTGTAGGCGTGCTTATCGTCAGGTAGATATTCCTTAATCGTCTCAGCCAGCCCAATGTTTAGCAGGCGGTTTACTTGCCGTTCTACCCTGCGTTTATCAAGTTCTTGCTTCATTTCATAAAAGGCATTTACCAAAGCGTCTTTAAAGTCCAACACCTTATCAGTATTTCGTAAGTAAGTGATTAGCACCGTTGCTTGTCGCTCGTTATAATGCCAAATTTTGGAAGATCGTTGCTTACTTAAAACGGATTTCAAATCCGTTTTATCTTTTACTTTTTCTAATGAGTAATGCAATTTACCAAACTTCTTTAACCGCTCCTTGTGTGTTCTTGTTAGTCGGTTGATACTTTCGATATCTACCCCACTAAAATCAGAGATAACCTTTGCTGTCGTAAAGGGCTCTTTTGTTAGCCCGTGATAATAAACTAGTTCCATGTTTTTTCCCCTATACCTTCTCTGCTAGTAGCCAATCATTCAGCTTGTCAAATGTCCGTTCCTGAGCTGTATCTACTTTGCGATTGATAATGCGTGAAATTGTCACGCTATTCACGCCTGTCTGTTCTGCTAACTGCCCAAAATTAAGTCGCTCTCGTGCTTGTTTAATTATTAGGGCGTCAACAAAGTTCTTTGTCAGTGCTTTCATGTTTACTCCTTTTACGTTTTTCGTACAATAACAAAAATAATGTTACTGTACGTTTTTCGTAAAGTCAATATACTTTTTCGTTTTTCGTAAAAAATGTTATTATTCTATTAGATAAACTAAAGAGGTTATGTTCTTGAAAAATAATAGAATTAGAAAAATGAGGGAAAATGAAAACTTAACTCTCGACCAATTATCAAAAGCCATCGGTGTAAGTCACGCTACCTTATCAAGGTACGAAACCGGTGTCGTTGAAAACGGAAAATATGAAGTATGGCAAAAGTTGGCAGATTACTTTGGTTCGCCGATTTCCTACCTACAAGGCCGAGACATAATTGACCTAGATAACGTTATTAATCAGGACACAAAAGACCCCGAAACCATTGAAGAACTAAAAGTAGCCCTACAAAATCTAATAGCTCATTACCCAAACTTTTCGGACATTTACCCAAATTTTTTTCCTAACGTTTCTCAGCAAATTAAATCTATTACTAAACCCTTACAGGTTGTTTCTGATGCTATGGCTATGGCTAAGTCAAATTCAAACACAGCTAAGCAGGCAAAGATACAAATAGCACAAATTAGTAAGTTATTAGACAATGACCAACTCAACCCCAATCAAAATGCCTACATTGTTGAAGCAATCAACTTATTACTATCTGATAACGCCAGCTCTATTTATACTATTTACTATGTAATGCACTTCCTAAATGTGGCCATCAGTGATCCGTCCATATTTAAAGAAGATCCAGATTTTAAATCAGAGTTAATCAAGATTCTTAGTGAGTTGTTAGATGAGCTAGACCCCTCAACCAATACAGGTAAACAAAAAAACGCCCCCAATGAGGACGGTAGCAGTAAGAATGTAAACAACAATGGGGATGAGGAGTAAGTACATGAAAAACAAACAACATAACAACGACTACCAACCGCCAACAGACGCCCTTTATAGAAAGCCATGGTTTATCGCCCTAGGCGTTATTGCCGTGCTGTCTATGATTGGTTACATTGCCTTTCTAGGTTAAGAATGGCTATACAAGGTGATGAATAGCAACTTGTCATAACTTGACACTGTTTAACTCTAAACCTGGGAAAACATGAAAATTTTACGGCCTAAAAATCTAATAAAGCCTAATAAGAAAGGGCCACACCATGAAACACAAGCGCACTATTATAGTCTCAATAATCGTTATTACTGCCCTAGTAGTTGGTTTTACTATCTTTGCTACTGGCAACCATAAGCACACGACTAGCAAGCACGAGACAAGCCACAAGAGCAGTAAAGTAAGTAACTCTAACTCTTCTATTTCATCTAGTATGGCCTCAAGCTCTAGCCAAGTATCCAGCATTCAAGCGCAAGCTACTAGCCAACAAGTGGTACAGCAACCACAAAGCCAAGATACAGAACAGCAACCTGTAACACAAATACAACAGGACACAGCCAACTATCAGCAACTCGATCCAGCTCAATCCAGTAGCACACCTAATTATCTAAAGTCTGGGGATGATGACTGGGTAAAAGGTCAACGAGAATGGGCTAAGGCGCACGGGTATGATAACAACGGCAACAAGGTAAGCGGTCAAGATGGTGCTAACCAGTCCAGCGCTACCAACCAACAAGAAAGCTGAATAACCACACAGAAAGGAAACTTAAAGCTATGGGAGATGCCTGTAATATCTGCCAATGTGGCTATATACACCCACTTATCTATCAAGTACTTTAGTATTTTGGCAACGTTACAAGCTAAAGTATTGGAGTAAATAAATGGTGAATTTTCCACTAATCACAATGTTGTATCTAGGTGTAAACCTTGATTTTATGCTTATTTTATTGATGCTATTGAACACATATAAGTTTAAAAATGTGCTTATTGGCTACCTGTCTGGCATGTTGCTAGTCTTCTTGATAAGTGTGGTAGCTGGTCAAGCTATTCAGTCCTTAATACCTGAGTGGTGTATTGGTTTCTTGGGTCTTATCCCTATTATCATGGCCATCAAGGGAGAAGGAGACAACGAGGAGCAACATAAAAGCACCACTAAAGAAGTTATGAGCGTGCTACTAATCTATCTAACAAGCTGCGGAGCCGATAATATAGCAGTATATGTCCCAGTGTTGGCTACTATCCCAGCCCAATCTATCGCATTAATTGCACTATACTTCGTTGTATTGACAATTATTATATTAATCGCTATCAACTTTATAAAAGAGTATGCACCAGTTAAGAAGATGCTAAATAGATGGGGTGAGCCACTAACCCGCTTGATCTACTTTGCTATTGGTCTATTCGTAATGATTGATACAGGCTTGTTTACAGAACTATTTAAGCTATTACATCTACAATAAATAAAAAAAGAGGCCAACCATCTAGGTAGCCTTTTTATTTTGCTGACTATGCTGTGTATATGCGTCCTTGTGCCTTGTCTAACTGCTTAGCTATCTCATTTCCGTGTTGCTTTCTTAAACGCTTGTATACGCCTAATATCGTGCTTAATTCATCTATAAGCTGGTGGACTTTGCCAAGCTTACGCTCGTACGTTGTCCAGTGCATCCCCTTTGGCTTTGAAACATTGATATAGCCTATATAGTTAGGTGGTAATATATTGCACTCTACTGGGTTAATGGCTCTTAATTGCTTATTGAGTTGAATATCTAGCGCCAATGCCTTACAGATAATATCCCTATTCGCCTTATTATCTTGGTAAGTATAGTAAAGGTTGCCACATTGCCGACAAGTCACACTGTGACTCACATAATACAATGCCGTTCTCCTTTGCTGACAAACTGGGCATACTAGCCAATGCCGTACACCGCCATAATTAGGTTTAGTAGTTGCTAAGGCTATCTTGTGGCCCTGCCAGTTCACACCATTGGCCCGGGGATGTTCTTTAAAGTTTAATTGTTGGATATTTAATGTTGGATAGCTTGTGACCTTTTGCATTGCAACCCTCAATTTATGTCTAAAACAATAGTCAAATTTTGTAACCTTGTTGCGCACTTTTTAAAGCTCTTTAGTCTACTATCGTTATTATATCAACCTCTATAAGCCTGTAACCATGTAACTTTTAGGGTGCAACCTTTTGCAACGTTGCAACACTATTTAAGTGCGTTCTTGATCGTATAGGCATGGTTTTTATAACAGGTTTTAACAGGTTTTCATGTTAGGTTTTGTTAGGTTTTTATTGTCAAGTTTTGTCAAGTTTTTAGTAAAAAATAACTGAGGTTTTCTGAGGTTTAGGCATGAGTTTTAATAGGTTCATCAGCACAAAAATAGCCCTACTCGTTTGAGTAAGGCTTTTCTTATTCATACACTTTAAACATGTCATCGTAACTAATGGCTAGCGTATATGTCTTTTTGTTTGGGGCATCCTCTTCGTGCTTATCAATAAAATAAAATCCGTTGCTTATATAAAAGTCAACCGGATCGGGTAAGCTCTCAACCATAACACCAGCAAAAGCTATCCCGTATTGTGCGCCTACATCCAGTAACATCTTAAAAATATACTTCAGAATAGCTGTCCCAAGATGTAGCCCATCTAACCCATTACCAAACTGAAAGGGCTTGTTAACAGATAGATGGTCTATGTTGATCATTGGCAACGACTTCATCCCACTAGCATCCCCAAATATTTTTTCACGGTTTACATCAGCAAAGGAGGCAGAGCTACTTGAGGTTGATAGGGCAAACATTCCAACTAACACATCATCAAGATAAACAGCGTTGAGGCTGGTTATATGTTTTCTCTCAAGGTCTTGGTAATCATACTTAACAAACTCATCAAGCCCGGCAACTCCACAACTATAATTATCTAGTTGTTTTGTATCAATCAAGCCAGAAACAGAACATACTTTAAATCCTAATTGTTCCATTTTCTACCAATTCTTTAAAGCGCTTTACACCCTCATCAGATTTAGCAAAGCTAGCCTTAATCTTAGCTACATTTTCTTCTTGTTCAACCTGTGTAGGGTGGAAGATCTTACGGTACTGTTCAGCTTGTGCCCTGTTATCTAAATCAAAAACAACATGCTTGTTATCAATAATCATAGCAACCCCCTTATACGTTACTGTTGCCAGAAACAAAGTAAAGGTATAAAAAGCATCGTTCCTACACCTATCTGTAAATAAATAATACAAGGAAGTCATACAAAATGTAAAGCTATTTTTTAATCATTTTGACGTCTCTTGACGTTCAGTGACATCCAAATAAGCGTAAAAGATAAATTGGTATAGTCGCTATAAGGTTAATTATTTCCCGCTATACAAGGTGTAACCATCCCCGTTACATGCTAGTCACTTTGTAACGTTGCCAATTCTGGCAATGTTTCCCCACTGATGGGGAACGAGCTAAGTTCAACATAAGGCGTCCCGCTTCGCTACTCCCCTATGTCGTCCGTCCTAGGTTTAATCTAGGTCGTTAATATATCGGCAGTTTTGCCAAAAGTGGCAGAAAGCTGGGGGCGCGTTTTGCTACCCTAGCCAATTGATCAAACGCCTGTTGTTTAATTGTTAACTTTCCCGACTCTATCTCGGTTCAGGTTTGAACGTTTACGCTAGTTCCGTCGGCAAGCTGGGGTAACGTTTTGTTATGGCAGGGTGTGGATGTATCCACGGGCCAAACTATAACAAGCGTACCTGTAGGTACAGTTGTTATTGACCAAAATACAAGCGTGGATGTGTTCACGGTTGTCAAAGGGGTGTCTATTTTGGACACTCCTTTTTGTTTTCGCCACTTTAGACAAAGGAGTCGGCAAATCACCGCCCCCCTATCTTGAATATTTAATAAAGCACACATATATCGTCACCTTGTGTCACGCACCCATTTTCAAAAGTTTTTTTCTGGGGTGGTTATGAACCGCCAAGCGTTCTTGTGTAGCCATTTGTGTTTTTAAAAAGTACCACATAAGCCCACCCTAAAAACCCGGACAAAATTGCTATATATTTTTATCAAATGCCTGTTTACTAGGCTTTTAGGGGATGTACCCCCCTACCTAAAATTTTCAAAAATTGAACTTTTTTATAAGGCGACGATATGTGAGCGCTCTCTCGTTCAGACAAACAGGGGCGGGGGTATCTAGCTTTTTATGTCTGCATTCGTACACAAATACACCACTTCAAAATAAAAACGCTTAAATCGTCTTATAGGCGTTCAAACGTCATTCATCATCTTTACAATTGCGGCTATATTATTAGTAGCTCGTACTGGTTTTAACCAGTTATCCTTACCGGTACCATAGTATCTCTGTTCCCACCTAGTCTTAGCTGCATGGCAAGACGGACAAACAACCGCTAGGTTACTTGGGTTAGCTTTAAGTGTCTGGTCTACCTCTATAGGTACGATATGATCGACAATCTTAGTAGCCGTCACTCTACCTTGCACCTTACAGTACTGACACAGGTAGTGCTGGTTATTAAGCGTTGCTTGTCTTAATGCTACCCACTGTCTCGTACGGTAGAACTGATACTGACTAGACTTGTTACCATCTCGATTACGTACCACCGTGTTGTAACGATGGGTTGCTGTCTTATCTCGTGGTTTATATTCACGCTCTTGGTCTTTATGAACCTCACAATAGTGTTTAGGCAGCTTAACCATTGTGTGGCACCCATTAGCACGGCAACGTATTACTCTAGCCAAACGCCCACCATCCTATTAGGAATAGGACAATTAGAATACCAACAGCTACCTTCCAACCTAGTTCAACAAACAGAGTGATGATTGCCCCAATCCCAAAGAAGAATACTGAAAATACTGCGCTTAATATTAGAATGACAATAATTATCCCCAGCAAGATTAACATATAAATACCCTTTGGCATTAACAACAATAGAGAAATTCGCCATCATACTTCTGCATGTTGTCGTACCCCCTAATATTAACTATATGCACAAAAAATCCAGCCTTCACTTGTCTTGGCGTTACTTATATTTAATCTGTCTTTGTAAATCAGCAAATGCATCTTGTCCTGATCTTACATTGTCCCTAAAATTGTTTGATGTACATTCACTTTTCAACCAATTATTTAATTGTGAGGTATTAACATGAAATTCTTGTAATTTCTTCAAAAAATACCTATTTCTCTCTATATTTCTTTTCAACAAAGTTACATTGCTAGGACAGTAAGAGTTTATTACACTAACACTAGTAGACATACCTCTCACTTCTATCGGAGTTATTCCAAATATAAATTTTCTGTATTCTTGGTTAATTTCAAACAACTCTTGATTATAGCTTAAACAGATACCGATTAGCTCTTTCCTTATATTACTTTTCTGATCTAATCTATGACTCAAACGGCTAAACATAAATGTAAGAAGTGCTGTAGGAATTAGTGTTGTCAGTATATAGTTGAATGGTTCACCTATAGTGAATAATTTATGAATTAATAACATTTAAAATTCCCATACGTAACAATGTCATCATGATCAGAAAAGTAGGTCAATCTACGCAGTGTTTCATCCGTACCTTATACGACTTCATTTACCCTATCCTATCTTGATGTGACTATTTTAGTAGTTACAATCTGCCTATCTTTCCACTCAACAACGTCTTTAATGACTAACTTTTCAATGGCTTTTATATAAATGCCCATGGTCTCGTAGTCTGGCTGACCATCTGTATCCAGTAATATCTTTATTTTTTGTGAATTAATAACATTAACATTATAACTTGAACTTCCCCAAGTAAACGTTGAGAAGCTTTTTGACATTGATGTTATTAAAAACAGAGCTTTGGTTTCATCAAATCCTTCAAATGCGGGTAAAATTACCTTTATTTTATCGGCAGTAAAATATGGCTCTTTTTGATAAAACATAGTGGCTGTATCTTGACCAAACGATATTGTATTTGCCTCGTTTAAATACTCCGGCTCCTCATTAATATATCCCCGTATGCCATTATTTAATGAAGTCCTAACAACGTATGGATTACCTTTTTCTTGAATAGTGACCTTGTTAGCATCAAATCGTTTCTTTGGAGTTTTTACTTTAAATATATCGCTAATTGTAAACTCACCCCAAAATGGAACATAATTCTTTAAATCAGCAAGATTGTAACTCAAGTCAGTTACTGTTCTGTTCTGTTCTGTTCTGTTCTGTTCTGTTCTGTTCTGTTCTGTTCTGTTCTGTTCTGTATTATGCGCCCTAAAATCATTTAGTACAACTTTTTCTTCATCCGTGAGTACATAATCATTTAGTCCGGTAGCAACTAAGTAAGCCTCAAGCTCCTTGACGCGTTCAGCCTCAAGCTCCTTGATGTACGCTTCCATGTAATCAAAAGCAATCATCCCGTTTGAACTAAATGGTAAATAGATATCCAATTTTTTTAATTTGGCAACTGAAACAGGATTATTATAACCAAAGGGTCCCATTTGTTTATTAACTGCGCTTGCTAAATATAATCCTTGACTATCAGTAATTTGAAAATCACTTTCCAAAACTAATACACCATCAGTAGTCATAAACTTCTCAGGTTGATAGTAAACCCAGCCAGTTTGCCTACCAATAATAATTGATTGCGCTTTAAAAATTCGGTTCTCGCCTAGTTCAAAGTTTCCTGAATAACCGTTATCTACATTTTTTTGAACAATTAGATTTACTCCATTTTTGGATGGAATTAAATCTTTCTGCCGCGATATGTTTCCACGACCAATTTTATTAAATATCTGACTCAATAGAATCTTCTTAATCTCAATATCAGGATACTTGGCCCTAACTCTTTTCTCAACATTCGAATTAGGGCTCATTAAAAATCCTGGTTTTCCCCTTTAAGAATTTGAGAAACTTCCCAACTCAAGTAGTCGCTAACCGTTTTTTTAAAGTCTGCTTCGGTTGGTGTTGTATCAATCTTTTTGTTGTAGTTCCAGTCCTTACCACTTTCAGGGTCGATCGTCCCCTTATAGTAATTATCACCCTCAGTAAAGTAATCTGTTTTCTTAGAGCGATCTAAGATAATATCCAAGACTTCTTGGTAATGGCCCTTGGCATCATTGGTATTAAACAAATTTGTTTTCGCCTTCTTACGATTAGTTCTTGTGTAGCCATCTTCACGTAAGTCAATAAAGTAAACGTTGTCATCGGCTTTGTGTGGCTTTCCAACCTCAAACAGATAAATTGATGTTTGCACACTAGCCTTGAACAGGTCAATCGGCATTTTGATACTTGCCTTTAATTTATTATTTTTGAGAATACGTTTGTTTATTTCAGTAGCTTTACCACTTCCGGCACTATCTTGGATAATGACAGCACCAAAGCCCTTTTTCTGCTTGCTGAAAGCCTTCTCCACAAAAATCATACCGTTGCCTTCAGCAGAGTATGGAGGGTTTAACAAGAATACGTCAGCAGGAAAAGGGTCTTCGTTATAAGCGTACTTACCTTCATAACTAGTTAAAGAATTATCGTTAACGATATTAGAAGAGCCATCCCCCATGAGAATCATGTTTAAGACGGCCAAGATATAAACATTAGGCAATAACTCAACACCTAGTAATTGCTTAGTCTTGATATTTTCAATCTTTTCATATTGTTTAGTTAAGTCATTGGCATAGTTAATATGAGCGTCGCCAATCATAATATTCATGGCAGAAATCAAAAAGCCACCCGACCCAAGAGCCCAATCCCAAACATAGCTATCCTGATTAACCTGTGCTAATTGTGCCATGAAGTGTGTAATATACCGTGGCGTTAAAACAACATCGTTTGCCCCGCCATCGGGAACATCGACCCAAGCATTCATGACATTAAACAACTTACCAGTAAAATCATTAATTCCCGTGACATCATAGATTGGAATTAACTTATCGTAAATCTCTTGGTAAATGGTCTTAAGTGGTGTTTGTAATTCATTAGCCGACTTTTTATTTAAATTACTGTTAACGAAGTTAGGTTGTAGATAATCTAAAATTTGTTTCTGTTTGGGTGCTGGTAAATTCCGCTTTTTTAAGAAGCTACGCACCTTAATTAATATCTTTTCACCGTCAGTATTTCCTTCTTCTGTTGAACCCGTCAAGTCACTAGGATTTAGTCGACGAACCTTCCAGTCGCCTTTACTATCTTGTACCCCAACAGCAGCCATCAAAGACCCCGCTACAATGTTGATTCGCTGACTCGGGATAATCTGTTGTTCATCGTGAATCTTTTGATTTAGTTCTTGCAAAACGGCTTCAATTTTAGCGTCATCACGAATTAGTCTTTGTTCAAGTTCTCGTGGATCTAATTGGACGTCCGCTATCTTTTGAAAAAGATAAGACTTTTCAGTAGCACTGTTTTTCAGAAAGTCAAAGTTGCTGTAGCTACCTAAAAAGATTGGCAGTTCTGGGTCTTTCTGGTTCAATACGTAGCACTTAATCTCATAATTAATGCTTCCAGTACTATCCTTAGTTCCATTAACACCAACGGCTAATGCTTCTGGGTAATCAGTCCCCTTTAATGCATTCATAGCATAATAACTAGCACCATTCACCGCGTATTTTGAAATTGCGCTCTTATAATCAAAATCGCCAGTATTCCCACGCAGGACAACTAAATCTTGCTTGTCTAATTTTTCTAACTTTCCTTTTGAACCCTTGTACTCAATGAAGGCGGGAATCGTTTTATCACCATTAGAAATAATAACCGTATAATCTGGCCTTCCTCCACCTTCACCACCTAATTTGGATGGGTTACTTTTTAATGTTTCATCAATTCGTGGATCTACACTTTCATTCTCAGAGGCAATGTTTGGCCACCCTAAAGAGCGTATCTGTCCATCCCCCCACTGTTTCACCGTGGTTTCAATACTTGCAACCATTTTTCACCATCTAACTTTCAAAGAATAAATATACACTATTTAATTTTGCCACATTTAGGGTCTTTTTGGCTTATCTATGACATGTTTAAAAATAACTTAACTAATTCATGACCATCAAGAACTTTGAACAATATTTACTCTTTAATGTGGTTAAAAATAATGTACATATCCATTATGTCGGTCTTTTATATTTTAACCGCAACTTTTTAATCACGACTTTTTTGTTAAGCATAGTCTAATCAAAATCGCTTAAACATGGCTTTTTACCCTCCCATTGACGTCTCTTGATGGTACCAATGGATTCGAGGTTATCTGGCTTTTTATGTTTTCGTTCTTGCAAGATATACCAATGCAAAATAAAAACGTTCAAACGACCTTAAAACACGTTTAAACGTTGTTCAAAATTATATTAATTTTCCCTTAGAATTAGCAATATTACTGGACTGTACTTAACCACTAATCCAGCAAGACAGCGCATAAAGAATCCAAATGTGAATTGGATAGAAAGCATAGAAGAACCCTCTCATACTGTTACCTTTTTCTCCATTAAATAAATATACTGGAATTGCGGCAAAAATCATTAGCCATTGTGAGCCGCCACCAGTAACAAGGAAAATCATAGACGTTAGCACAATGATCAGTATTTGCAATAAACGTTTCTTACGAAAAACATACAATAGTGGAATTACATAAATCATAAAAGTATTTTCGGTAATCAAAATATTGGGAACTAGTGTAGTGTATCCAATAAGAATCGCAGTCGGTAATTGTCCTGCAAATAAAACTGGGATTGATAATAATATTGGTAAACTAAGTAACAAAGCTCCCTTCAAAAAGTCCAAAATTTTCCGAGTCTTAATAAAGTGTTGAAAAGCATCAACACCATACATTAAAACAACACCCAAAAATAAATCTCGAAAAATATTATTAGCTAATCCAAAATTACTCATTGGCCCACTAGCTGGCGCTAAATGTCCTATTAACGCACTACCAATAACCATAATCAAGCTACCAATATATAGGCGTAATAGATATTTCTTTTTGTTACTAGTATGCGAAAACCCAACAACACTAACAAAGAAAAAAAGTGTAGCTACTGGTCTACCAAAATAGTCGATCCACTGGGGCACGGCATAGAAAAACATTTGATGAATATGATCAACAAACATTAAGATAATCCCTAGTATCTTAATATCAAAAGTATTCATTCCTTTTCTGACAACAGACATGATTAAATTTTCCCTTCCCTATTTTTTATAATGAAACTAGTGTAACAACTAGACTAGTTAGACACCCTTACAATTTGTTATATTCCAATACTCTAATGAGAGTTAATTTCTAAACAATGATTATCTACTATCATCAAACAACAGGTATATTTAGGACTACTTTTGTTATATTAGTCTGCAATTCAGCACTAAGTTAATGACTCTTGTTATATTAAGTTTTATCAGATTCTTACGACCTTATGCCGAGCAAGTAGCTATTATCTAGCACTAGCCATGTCTTAGACTCATTAAGACGTCTTTGACCTGCACTCTTACTAATAAGTAGCCGCTGCTCAATGTTTACCCAGCTATGGCCTGTGTATCTTAGTTTGATAATTTGTTGATCTAACTCATCAAAGACTTCTAGCCACTCACTAATATACTCCATGGCCTCCCTAGTAGCGTTTATGTACGGGTCGCCATCTATCACAGCTATTTGAGTCTCTGCTTGCCTACTGATAGTGTTTTGAGCATGAATGCCTCGGTTTATATCGTCTTGCGTATTGTGGCCATGCTTGACGTTAAAAGCTCGTTGTTTAATTGCTAACGCCATCTTACCAGTGAAGTAGGCTTTTAATATTCTGTCTTTGTAGTCTGCCATTCATCCCCCATCAATCAACTATGTACTGGTATCTATCTTTTACCTGCGTAGTTATAACTACGGTGGTCTAACAACCGTGCTTGTAAACACACTTGTCCTATTCACATCAACAATATACTAACAAAGTATTTTACTATTTACGGGAAGTTTGTGGGGCATTTGAACAAATAAAAAACGGCTTAAATGCCGTTACATTGCTGATAGGACTATTTATTTTGTGGGGCGTTTTGTGGGAAGTTTTCCCTAGTTTTTCTTAGTTTCTCTTAGTTATTCAATCAACCTGTAAAAAACAAAAAAGGCTTAAGAATGCACCTTTTAGTGCTTCTTAGCCCCTCTTAGTTACTTCAATTTAATACCTAGTAGCCCCAGAGGGAGTCGAACCCTCGATTCCGCGCTGAGAACGCGACGTCTTAACCACTTGACCATGGGGCCAGTTAACAACATTTACCAGTTTACTAGATGAAGGGTCATTCGTCAATTAGAAAATATACTTTTTCTAATTTCCCAATTAAATGTTAACCCAACTTTACATTGAAATGGGCCTATGATAAATTTAATGTAAAGTTAGCTTTACTTAAGGAGGTCATATTTGAAAAATAATATTCAACAATTACGTAAAGAACACCAAATCACCCAGGCCCAGTTAGCCGATCAACTTGAAGTCAGCCGCCAGACCATCATTGCCTTAGAAAAAGGTAAATATACCGCCTCTTTACTGTTAGCCTACCGCATCGCCCACTTTTTCAACCAGTCGATTGAAGATATTTTTATTTATGAAGATCAATAAAAATATCTCAATCAATTAAATACGTCATTAAAAAGGACTCTTTTATGCTAGAACTTCACCATATTAATAAAACATTTGGTAACTATTCAGCCGTTAACGATTTAAACATCACCCTCAAACCTGGTGAAGTCATGGGTTTGATTGGACAAAATGGTGCTGGTAAAACTACCACTTTTCGCATGATTCTTAATTTTATCCAACCAACAAGTGGCACAATTGCCTGGAATGGTCACCCCTTGACCCTCCGCCAACGTCAACAAATTGGTTTTCTTCCTGAGGAACGCGGACTTTACCAAAAACAAACTATTGAAGAACAAATTCTTTACCTGGCTCAATTACACGGCATGGCCCGTGTTGATGCCCAACAAGCTCTTAAACACTGGATGGACCGCCTCGCCGTCGTCGGCAAGCCAACTGACAAGGTGCAAAAACTTTCCAAGGGAAACGCTCAAAAAGTCCAAATGATTGCGGCCTTAATTTTCCAACCTGATTTTATCATTTTAGATGAACCTTTTTCAGGTCTTGATCCAGTTAACACGAGCTTGATGATGGATGAAATTTTACGTTTTCGTGATCAAGGGGCAATGATCATTTTTTCCAGTCATGATATGAATAATGTAACTAAAATTTCCGATCATCTAACCATGCTCAAACAGGGTAAAACAGTACTTCAGGGACCCCTACAAGATATTCGAGAACAATTCGGTCGGACTAATCTTTATCTAGAAGCACCTAATTTTAACGCTCAAAGCCTAGCACAATTAGCCGGTGTTAAAAATATCAAAAACAGCGGCGCTGGTTGGCAGGTAACTTTAGATGATGAAACAGTTGGTCCTGAGATATTCAAGCTAGTCACTGCCAACGGTTACATCCCTGCCTTTAGTCAACAACCACCAACCCTTGATGAAATTTTCCGCCAGGAGGTCGCAATTCATGAATAACCAACTTATTCTCACTATCAAACATACCTACTTTACCCACCTAAAGAGTAAAAGCTTTTGGTGGATGGTTTTGGGCCCTTTTATTTTACTAATAGTTGGAGCAACAATTGGAGCCGGTTTTACTTTTTTTCAAAATGACAGTCCAGCAACTGTCGCAGTTATTAATCAATCAACCATCAGAACTGAATTAAAGCAGCAACAAAATCAACTGAATATTAGAATCAGTACGATTACCGATGACCAAACCGCTCAACAGGCACTTAAAAAAGATAAAATTGATGCCATTTTAAAAATTGGTGATAATCAAGCAACGTTAATTACCCAACCTAAAAGTAATCGAATCGATCAAGATCAACTCCAAAATTTTCTAAAGCAACTATCACTCCAAGATAGAGCACAACAATACGGCCTAAATACCGAACAAATCAACGCCATCACCAACCCTTACAAGGTAACTGGTATTGTACAAGACGACCACCATAGCCAAGATAGTACCAGTAATGCAATTGTAAATGGCCTCTTAACAACGGGTGTAAGTGTCATTATTATGATTATTGTCATGACCTATGCTTCCATTATTGCTAATGAGATTGCCAACGAAAAATCTTCTCGTATCATGGAAACACTCCTAGCCGCTTCTTCGGCTCATATCCAATATTTAGGTAAGATCATTGGCATCATTGCCCTCTTAGCAACCCAACTATTAGCCTATCTCTTAGCTGGTACAGGTACCTATTTAGTTGCCCGGAATCAGCCAATTTTTCAACAAGGATTAAAGCTTTTATCAAGTATCACCCCGTTATTTTTAATCTACACCATCTGTTGTATCTTAATTGCAACAAGTCTCTACTTGGTTCTAGCAGCCATTACCGCTTCGTTAGTCAACGATAATTCTCAGATTCAGCAAGCTCTTTCTCCAATTACAATGCTAGCAATGATTCCCTACCTAATTGGTGCTTTATCTGGTTCAATGGGTAACCAAAATGGCTTAATTAAAGTCCTTAGTTATATCCCCTTTATGTCCCAATCACTCATGCCCGGCCAACTGGCTAATCACCAAGCTAGTTGGTTACAAGCCATTATTTCTTTGGTTCTAGCGGCACTGACCCTAATAGCATTAACCCATTATGGTGAAAAACTTTACGCTAAAAATGTACTATCTTATAGCGACGAAAATATTACGAAACAACTCTTGCAGGCTTTTAGAAAAGTAAAACACTAATCGAAATTACCTGCATCATAAACGGCCTAAGTCCATGGACTTAGGTTTTTTCATTTATTGAAAAATACCATTAATTAACATTATTAACAATTGAAATAACTACTAAAAAATACAATGTTCTTGTTGTGACCACCTTGGCAGCATATTTAACGTCCCCATGGGGCTTCATTGACCAGAATTGCAAAGCAGCAATCGCCCAAGTCAATATGTATTGGTAAGATAATACATCAAGAAATAAGGCAAGGTTTCCTCACGAAGGACCGCCAAATTTAAGGGAAAACTAATAAAATTGTGTCGGCCTTAACTACCACTTTGATAAAAAGCTCTTTTCGGCCTCAAGAAATTCTAAAAAAATCCGAAATCAATATGATTTCGGATTTGTATTAAATTTGTACTTAGTCAAACCATTGATCAACTTGTTTTTGATGAGCTTTAATCCAATCAGCAGCTGCTGCCTCTGGGGACTTACCATTTTGAATTTCTAGCATGGTTTGTTCCATGTCGTCCTTAGACCACTTGAATTTCTTCATAACCTTGTAAACGTCCGGACTAGTTTTCTTCAAATCTTTACGCACCACTGTATTAATATTTTCAGTAGTACCCATGGTCCCCTTAGGATCTTCCAAATACTTTAAATGATACTTAGAAAACATCCAATGTGGTGACCAACCAGTTATAACAATTGGTTGTTTACTCTTATAAGCTTTATCCAGCGCCGTTGACATGGCTCCTGAAGATGAGGCCTGCAATTGCCATCCCGATAAATTAGGATAAGCATCAATGGTCTTTTGGGCAGCTGCCATAATACCAGCGCCCGGCTCAATACCAACAATCGTTTTATTAGCCTGATTGGTTAAATCGCTAATTGAATTAACATCCATATAATCAGGAACCACTAAGCCCAAACGTACACCCTTTAAGTTTGGTCCTAAGACCGACACGTCATTCTTATACTTACTATAAAGCTGTTTGTGCGTGTTTGGTAACCAAGCTGATAAAGTAGCATCAACTTGTTTATTAGCTAACGACTGCCATAAAACGGCGTTATCCAAAGGAGTCATAGTCACATTATAACCATGTTGGCGCATCGCCTCAGCTAAAACATTGGTAGAGGCAACTTCGGAATCCCATTGAACATAACCAATGTTAACTTTTTTACCAGTTGCCTTTTGGCTCATCATACCGTTTACGACACCACCTAGTGCAATGACCACAATCGTTCCCCAGACAATCCACTTTCGTACATTACCATGGCTCACGGCCTGAACTTGTTCTGGATTAGTATCTAACTTCTGAATAAAACGGTCAATTATAATTGCCAAAATAACCAAAGCAATTCCATTTACGAAACCAGAACCAACATCAGCATGTTGCACAGCTGATAAGACTCCTCGTCCCAATCCCGGTGCCCCAATCATCGAAGCGGTTACGACCATTGAAAGTGCTAGCATAATTGTTTGCTTGATTCCCGCAATGATCGTGTTTTTAGCATTAGGTAATTCAAGTTTAAAAAGTTTTTGCCAAGTAGTTGAACCAAACGAATCAGCTGCCTCAACCAAAGCCACTGGTACTTGTTGAATGCCCAAGTTAGTAAAATTAACTACTGGTGGTAGAGCAAAGATAACCGAAGCAAAAACACCCGGTACCACCCCGATACCAAAGAAGGCTACGGCTGGAATTAAATAAACAAAGGCTGGCATGGTTTGCATGAAATCCAAAATTGGCTTAACAATCGCCTCAGTCTTAACTGACTTGGCCATAATAATTCCTAATGGAATACCAACAATTAAGGAAACCGCACTTGCCATCACAACAAGTGTGGTAGTATTCATCAAATCATTCCACAATCCCTGATTAGCAACCAAGCCAAGTCCCGCCAAAACTAAGACCGGGAAACCCCATTTCTTGGGACTAGTTACAATAGCAATAATTGTTAAACCAGCAATCATTAACGGCATTGGAATGGCAATTAGAAAACCAGTTAAGCCATCCATAACACCTTGACCCAATTGTTGAATTAAATTAAAAAATCCAGCCCAATTTTGGGTCAACCAGGCCACTGCATCACTAATCCATTGTTCTAATGGTAGTTTAGAAGTCATCATTAAATTAGGCATCGTTATGTTCATCTCCCTCCGTAGCAGCTAGTGCCTCAATCACGGCTCCACGAATGATAATTCCCTTTAATCGTTGGTCCTCATCAACAACTGCTACCGGTGATTTGGCATCGTAAATAATTGGCATGATATCAGCAATCAGAGTATCTGGTGTAACGGTTGGCATCGGTTCCACAACATCTCGCAAAGACTTTTGTTCTTTACGTGCCTTCACAACTTCATCCGATGTTAGGTAACCTAAGAATTTACGCTGTTTAGTAATAGCCACCAGACCAGAAACTTCCTCTTTAGACATACGGTGCAAAGCAACATTAGGCCCATCAGTATCAACATTAGCCGTAAATCCTGGTACCATAATACTTTCGGCTACCAAAACACGGGAACGATCAACGTCTTCAACGAAGCTTCGAACGTAATCGTTAGCTGGATTAGTTAAAATTTCTTCTCCAGTAGCCACTTGCTGTAACTGACCATCCTTCATGATGGCAATCCGGTCACCCAAACGTAATGCTTCATTTAGATCATGGGTAATAAAGATAATGGTCTTTTGCACATTAGCCTGTAAATCAAGTAATTCATCTTGCATCTCCCGTCGAACCAAAGGATCTAAGGCAGAAAAGGCTTCATCCATTAAAAGCACATCTGGGTCATTAGTCAGCGCACGCGCTAAACCGACTCGTTGTTGCATACCACCGGACAATTGGCTAGGGTACTGATCCTTAAAAGACAATAATTTGGCATTATTTAAAGCTGCTTCTGCTCGCCTAGTCCGTTCTTCAGCTGGAACTCCTTGAACTTCCAAACCATATTCAGTATTTTCTAACAGCGTCCGATGTGGAAACAAACCAAAGTTCTGGAAAACCATACTCATTTTCTTACGGCGAATTTCTAACATTTGTCGCTTATTTAAATGAGTGATTTCATTTCCATCAATAAAAATTTGTCCACTGGTCGGTTCAATTAACCGATTCAACAAACGAATTAAGGTTGATTTACCGGAACCGGATAGTCCCATAATGACAAATATTTCACCGGTTTCAATTTCAAGATTAATGTCGTAAACCCCAACCGTACTACCGGTTTTTTCTAAAATTTCATCTTTACTACGATTTTCTTTAACCATCTTTAAGGCTGCTTTTTGATGCTTTCCAAAAATCTTAGTTAGATGCTTAATTTCAACTTTAGGCATATATCCTCCCAGTATTGACTAACTATGTATTTTAAAATAAACTACAAGTGACCACCCGTTCAATGTAAGTGGTGGTCAATAGTGACCATCTACTATTTTCACATTAGTGGTCACTTTTGTCAAATTTCTCACATTCCTATTTTTTAATTATTCATATAACTCCAAGGATATTAGTCATATGCCAAAAATTCGTGAACCACGTTACCATAGAATTGCCCAAGAAATTGCCCAACATATTGTGGACAATCATTTTCTAGTTGGCCAAAAATTACATGCACGTTCAACTTTAGCAGCTACCTTTGGTGTATCAGCCGAAACTGCCCGCAAAGCTATTAGCGTTTTAGCCGATTTAGGTATTGTAAAACCAGTCCATGGTAGTGGTGTTGAGGTTCTATCCCGCGAAAAGGCTCAGTATTTCTTAAACAGTACTAAGGAAAGTCAAGATATTCAAGCTACCAACCAAAAGATTAAAGATATTTTACAAACACAGAGTAATAATCTAAACCAACTTAAAGATCTCTTACAAACCTTACAAGAACAAACAGTGCAAATTAAACAGCATAGCCCTATGTCCCCTTATGAATACATCCCCAATACTGCCAGTGATAAATTACACCAATCGATTGGAAAGCTAAATATTTGGCAAAATACGGGGGCTACCGTAGTGGCCATCCTACATCAAAACGATTTAATCTTATCTCCGGGTCCTTACGCCGTGATTGAGCCAGGTGACACTGTTTATTTTGTTGGTGCCGATAAAAGTATGCAAGCCATGCAACAATTTTTTAACTAAAAAAGACTTGAAAAAATTTTCAAGTCTTTTTTTTATTACTGATCTAAACGAGCACGATATGCTTTGGTTTCAACTTCATAACCCGGCTTGCCCAAAAGAGCAAACATAGCTTTCTTATAATCTTCCACACCAGGTTGATTAAATGGATTAATGGCGAAGCTATATCCTGAGATTGCAACAGCCAATTCAAAGAAGTAAATCATATAACCTAAAGTATAGGCATCTTGTTTAGGAATATGAACAGCGATATTAGGAACACCACCGTCAACATGGGCCAAAGCTACCCCATTAGCCGCAGTAGCGTTAATATCGTTAACTGTCATACCTTCTAGGTACTGCAATCCATCACGATTTTCAGCCATTTTAGGTAAGTCCAAATCAGCCTGCGGATTATCCAAACGAATCACCGTTTCAAACAAATCCCGCCGACCATCTTGAATATATTGTCCTAGAGAGTGCAAATCAGTTGAGAAATTAGCCGAAGAAGGATAAATACCTTTGTGGTTCTTTCCTTCAGACTCACCCATTAATTGTTTCCACCATTCAGCTAAGTAACGCATACTTGGCTCCCAAGTAATTAATAATTCCGTTGTAAAGCCCTTATCATACAGAGTGCGACGAATAGCTGCATAACGATAAGCATCATTATCATCCAAGTTGGGTTGACTATAATCGTCTTGACTAGCTTTGGCACCAGCCATTAATTGCTCAATGTCCCCACCACTAGCAGCAATTGGCAATAAACCAACCGCCGTCAAAACTGAGAACCGTCCGCCAATCCCATTTGGAATAACAAATGTTTCGTATCCTGCTTCTTGGGATTCTTCATACAATGCTCCTCGACTAGCATCGGTAGTAGCATAGATACGCTTCTTAGCTCCCTCAGTACCGTACTTTTTTTCTAGTAATTGCTTAAAGATTCTAAAAGCTACAGAAGGTTCAGTAGTGGTACCAGATTTAGAAATTACATTTACAGAAAAGTCTTGATCACCAATTACACGAATTAAGTCTGTCAAATAAGTTGAAGATAGTGAATTACCAGCAAAGTAAACCTTAACCCCAGTCTGCTGATTGGCAACTAATTCATTGTTGAACGAAGGGTGTAAGAACTCATAAGCCATCTTGGCCCCTAAATAAGAGCCCCCAATCCCAATCACAACTAAAATTTTAGAATCAGATTGAATCTTTTTAGCCGCTGCTTGAATTTTCTTAAATTCTGCACGATCATAATCAGTTGGTAAGGTTAACCAATCTGAATATTCTGCTCCTGCACCAGTTCCTTGGCGTAATTCTTGATCTGCCATGGCGATTAAAGGCCGCACTTCTTCATACTCATGTTCACTCATAAATGGTGCTACATGCTGAGTATTTAGTTTTATATGTGTCATAACAATTAACCCTTTCTGTTATTGTAAACGCTACCACGATTATAGCATATTCCTCGTGGTAAAGAACATTCAAGTACTTATTTCACAAATCAAGGCCAAATCCAGCGTAAAATTTTCTCCCAATTATTAGCAGGATTACTGCTTTGACTGCTGGCTAATAAAATATTTTGTTGCCGATTTATATTTGATGGCAAATACTCAGCTTTCAATTTAGGCACGGCAGTGCCAATAAGTTCATCCTTTTTAATTTTCGATTCAGTGGTATGATCAGGAATCTTTAATGCTAATGATTCTCCCTTTTTAACCCAAAAGGTTTGAGTATTAGCCACATGCACTGCTATTTTACCAGCTTGCGTATTGGGCGCCAGCATTTCCTGCAGAGTGTCACCACTGTGATATGTGTGTGCTTGCTTTTCATTTAAAACCTGTCCAACCATGTCAAGAGATTTTTGAAAACGCTGAACATGATCTTCATAATCACCAGCACCATTGATAACTGTCAAAAATTCGTTTCCTTGTCCATCTGTCACTATAGCAGTTAAAGCAGCGCCTGATTCCGGCGTTGAACCGGTTTTAAGACCAACAATAGATAAATTATACGGACTTTTTAATTGGGCCGCAATTTGGCCGTTATCTTGTCCAAAATCAGTTAAAATAGTAGTCTTAATCCGACCATTTTTGGTATATGTTAAATAAGGCTGTTGCCCCACTGTTTTTAAGTTTGGATCCAAGGTTAAATCAGCACTAGCAATTTGGGCCACTTCTTTAGCACTGGCATGATTCGCCGCCGAAACTGGTTCAGTTTTAATCCGATTATCAAAAGCATCCCCATTTTGCTGTCCAGCTGCGTTATACCACTCAGATTTACTGAGCTTCAGTTCCTTGGCCCAACCTTGCAACACAGATTGAGTACTTTTGTTAGCCGGAGTTAAATAACTTGCCAAAGCAAAGGCTGCATCATTGGCAGAATTAGTAAACATGGCCGTGTAAAGATCACGAACCGATACCCGATCACCAGTACGAATTTCTAAATGCGAAAATGTCTCTTTTTGTTGCTTGGATAAATCGGCATTAGCCGGAATCGTTACCTGATCATCCCACTTAATATGACCCTTTTTCACGGCTTGCAGTACGCCATAAGCCGTCAACATTTTACTTTGAGAAGCAATCTTAACCTGTTCATCGGCATTTTTCTCGCCCAAAATTTGTCCGGTTGTACAATCAACTACCAGGGCCGAATTAGCTTTAACATCTAATTTAGTCGGTTTTTCAACTAAATCCATTTTTACTAGATTACCATGTCGAGTAAAAGCTACTTGCCCGTAGTGACCGACAATTACCAAGATAATCAAAATAATTAACCATAAGAAGTAGCGAAATTTAGTATTTTTATTTTTAATTTTTTCCAGGCGAATCATTGCTTTCCTCTTCTGATTGACTCAAAGGCATTTTAATTATAAAAGCAGTCAAATCTTGGTCAGATTCAACCCAAATTTTTCCCTGATGCTGAGAAACGATCCCTTTTACTATGGCTAAACCTAAGCCACTGCCACCAGTACTACTATTTCGTGAATTATCTACTCGATAGAAACGATCAAACAGATCTTTAATAGAGGCACTAGGAATTGCCGCCCCATTATTAACCACATGTATTTCAGCCATGTTGCGTTCTTTTATCTGAGCAGTTAGTTTGATAAATGTAGCCCCATCAGCGTATTTAAAGGCATTATTCAACAAATTAATGAAAACTCGTGCTAACTTATCAGAATCTCCGTACATGACAATGAGTTTGGGACTAATATCATAACTCAAAGTAATTCCACGTTGCTGCGCCTCTAACTCATAACTGGCTAAAAGTTGGGCGAATAAATCACCCAAATTAAACTGGGTTAAATTTAAGTTAACATCTTGCGATTGGGTTTTAGAAAATTCAAATAAGTCCTCAACCAAAGCCTTCATTTGATTAGATTTATCATAAGCAGTTTTAATATATTTTTGTTGTTCCTCAGCTGAAAGAGTCTGAGTCTGATTTACTACCAACCCCAAATAACCAATAATTGTCGTCAAAGGGGTACGTAAATCATGAGAAATATTACTCATCATTTCGTCTTTGGATTTTTCGACTTTTAATTCTTCTTGATAAAGTTGTTGCGAATGATTATTTACACGATTAAAAGCCTTAATTAGCTCCTGTAATTCAGGGAAAGAGTTTGTCTCCCACGTAATTTTTGTTTCAGGTTTTTCACTAGCTAATACGATTAATTGATGACTAAGCTCTTGTAAACTCCGCTTTCGACGCCAACTACGAATATCTACGATGAGTAATCCGAATATATTTAATACAAGTAAGATGCAAAAAAAAGGCCAACGGAAACTCGCTGACCACCAAGAAAAATAGCGTTCCATTAAATTTGACAACATTAATATTGCTAATATTGAAACAACTAACCATCCCATTGACCTTACTATTAAGATCAACATATTTTTTTTTCTTTTGCCACTCATCATAATTAACTAACTTCAATCTTATAGCCGACGCCCCAAACAGTTTGAATAACCTGATCCCCTTGGGTAGCTTCTTCCAATTTATCCCGCAAATGAGAAACATGAACCATAACTGTCTTAGCTGAAACAACTGATTCCTGCTGCCAAACTCTTTCAAAAATATCATCCGCCGAGAAAACCCGATTAGGATGTGAAGCTAACAGATATAAAATTCCAAATTCCAAGGCAGTTAAATTAACGATTTCACCTGCAGCAGTCTTCACTTCGTGACTATCTTTGTTAATAACCAAAAAGCCAATATCCAAAACATCTGGTTTAGATTCCTTGACTAAATTCTGTGACCGTCGTAGTAAAGAACGTACCCGAGCCATAACTTCTAACGGGTTAAATGGTTTCGTGACATAGTCATCAGCCCCTGAAATAAGGCCTTGAATTTTATCCATATCACTCGATTTAGCCGATAGCATAATAATGGGCATATGAGTATCCTTACGAACAGCCTTTAACACCTCTTGGCCACTCATGTTCGGCATCATAATGTCTAGTATCATTAAGGCAATATCCGGATTGGTATTCAATTTAGATAGGGCATCACGACCATCATTGGCAATAATTGGTTCATAGCCTTCATTTTTAAGATATATTTCTAATAATTCAGCAATTTCTAAATCATCGTCAACAACTAAAATTTTCATAGTTTAGCCCTTGTCATTTTGATTCTGCATACGTGCTTGTTGCGCTAGCTTACTAATAGCTAAAATACCACCAGATGGAATACCGGCCTGCTTACGGTTCCAACGGTAAATCAAGTAAGTTACGGCTGCCACTGCTACATTACCATATCCTGGCAAAACTGGGTTGATAACAGATGGAATCACAACTGTTACCAAAAATCCTCCAACCCAGGCAATCAAAATTAAGGGAATTAACAACCATGCTGACCACTTATTAATTTTTTTAGAACTTTTAGGGTTAGGAATTAGATGTAACATTACTAACGTGTATAACACACCACCCCAAATTGATAGGAAAATTGCTGAAACGATTCCAACACCTTGTCCTTGCTGTGATCCTGCCGAAATACCAGTTGTAATAGCAAAAAAAAGCGTCATAAACATTAGCAAGACTGAACTAGTATCAACCGCCAATACCCACGCTGGATAATCGTGCAACTTCTTAGCATTGACATTAGGATCTAAATAATGCTGAGCCAACTTTAAAGGACTACCATATAATTGGCTGGCTGTGGTACCCTTCCCCTGCTTTTCTAATAAATTATCAGTAACCTCTTGCACAACTCCTTCAATCTTTTCTGAAGGCATATCAGCATGATCTAGGTGCTTTTTTAGTTGAAAAATAAAATCTTGATTCTTCTTTGTTAATTCATGATTATTTTCAGTCACAGTATTCACCATTTATTCGATGCAAATTTTTTTCAGATTAAACGTTAAACCTAAACTCGATAATATCGCCATCCTGCACAACATATTCTTTTCCTTCTGAACGAAGCTTACCGGCCTCTTTTACAGCTTTAACTGATCCATACTGATCTAGATCTTCAAAGCTCATCGTTTCGGCCCGAATAAAGCCACGTTCAAAATCAGAGTGAATAACACCGGCTGCTTGTGGCGCTTTAGCACCCGCTTTAAAAGTCCAAGCGCGAGTTTCTTTCCCACCAGCAGTAAAGAAAGTACGTAAGTCCAATAAGTGATAGGCGGCGCGGATTAACTTGTTCAAACCAGGTTCATCGACACCAGCTAATTCAAGGTAATCAGCTTTTTCATCTTCATCTAATTGGGTAATTTCCTCTTCAGCATTGGCTGATAAAGCAATTACTTCTGCGTTTTCACTAGCGGCGAATTCTTGAATTTGTTGGTAATAAGCAGACTGAGTCGGATTGCCCATTTCATCTTCAGCAATATTAGCAACATATAATACAGGTTTAGATGTCAACAAAAATAACCCTTTTACAACAGTTTGTTCTTCCTCGTTAAAATCAATCGTGCGAACAGATTTCCCCGCCTCCAACACTGGCTTAATTTTTTCTAGTACCGCTGCTTCTAACTTTGCTTCTTTGTCACTACCCTTAGCAGCCCGGGCAACTTTAGCATAGCGCTTATCAACTGCTTCTAAATCAGCTAAAATTAATTCGGTATTAATTGTGTCAATATCATCAAGTGGATTAACCACGCCATTAACGTGAATAATTTGATCATCATCAAAAGCACGTACCACATGCACAATCGCATTTACCTGACGAATATTTTCTAAGAATTTATTACCCAAGCCCTCTCCCTGAGAAGCACCCTTCACAATTCCAGCAATGTCAGTAAATTCAAAGGTGGTTGGAATAATTTTATCAGCGGGCTCAATTTCTTGAATTCTCTCTAAGCGCTTGTCAGGCACCTCTACCATACCCACATTAGGTTCGATTGTAGCGAAGGGATAATTGGCCATTTCTGCCCCAGCCTTGGTAATTGCATTAAATAATGTTGACTTCCCAACGTTTGGTAAACCAACAATTCCAGCAGTAAGTGCCATGAAACTACTTCCTCTTTTCTTGATAACTTATTTTATTTTCGATGCTGCTTTTAAAATACGCTTAATTCGCTTATTAAAATTAAAACGTGTCATCATAATTGTCCGTTGGCATGCAGTACAAGTAATTTTAATATCTGCACCAACTCGCATGATTTCCCAAGAATTAACTCCACAGGCATGTGGCTTTTTCATTTCAACAATGTCATGTAATTGATAATCTGGTGTAGCCATGATCAATCAACCTCAATTTCTAATAAGGATAAAATTCGAGTCAAATCCTCTTGAGATAAATAATTAATTTCAATTTTTCCACGACCGCCCCGACTAGCCTGAACTTTCACTTTGGTACCAAACTTTTCTTCTAATTGATGGGCTAAATCTAAAGCATAAGGTGAAACTTGTTTATCAGGTTTGGAATCTACAGGTCCTTCATTAACTTGTTTAACTAACTGTTCCGTCTGTCGAACATTTAAATCTTTATCTAAAATAAGTGACAGTACGTGTTCTAGTGAACTTTGATTTTCCAATCCCAAAAGTGCGCGGGCCTGTCCCATTGATAAGCTGTCAACTTCTACTAAATCTCGAACCTTTTTAGGTAACTTTAACAACCGCAATGAATTAGCAACGGTAGTCCGTTCTTTGCCCAAATTTTGAGCCAACTCGCTCTGAGAAATACCAGTTTGATCCAATATCACCTGAAAAGCCTGTGCTTCTTCGATTGGATTTAAATCGTCTCGTTGTAGATTTTCAATTAGAGCCAACGTGGCCATAGTTTCATCATTTGTTGTGCGTACAATTGCAGCAATTTCTGTCCGCTTTAATAATTGAATTGCTCGAAGACGACGTTCCCCAGCAATAATCTGATAATAACTGCCCATTGGACGCACAATAATCGGTGTCAGTAAACCATTTTGCTTAATCGAATCGGCTAACTCTTGGATTAATTCTGGACGAAAATTTGTTCTTGGTTGAAAGGGGTTCGCTTGAATCTTATCAATTGAAATACTAACAATTTGTTCTTGCACATCCGGATTTCGCACTGCCTGTTTAGAATGCGCTAAAGCCTTTGGTGAAATCCGATTTGTCCCAAATAATGAGTCCATCCCTTTGCCCAAGCCACCTTTCTTATTGGCCATATTGCTTTAACACCTCCTGGGATAATTCCTCATAAACACGTGATCCAATACTACGAGGATCGAAGTCGATAATTGATTGTCCGTACGAAGGTGCTTCACTTAACCGGACTGTTCTTGGCACTACTGTTTTATATACGCGATCACCAAAGTAATCCCGAACTTCCTGACTCACTTGCTTTGCTAAATTAGTCCGACCATCATACATGGTTAATAAAATTCCAGCAATTTCCAGCTCCGGATTAAATTGTTGTCGTACTAATTCAACAGTATTAATCAACTGACCCAATCCCTCTAAAGCGTAAAACTCAGTTTGGACAGGAATTAGAACTGAATTAGCTGCAGTAAACGAATTAATAGTTAATAGTCCCAATGAAGGTGGGTTGTCAATTAAAATAAAATCATACTGATCATCTACCTTTGCCAAAGCCTCTTTTAAACAAAATTCACGATTTTCAACATTAACTAATTGAATTCCAACTTCAGAAAGCTCAATCGTACCCGGCAATAAATCAAAATTATCGGTAGCTACTATATTTTTTTGTATATCACTTTTACCTAACAAAACATCATATGTACTTGAATGTAAAGTTGATTTATCAACGCCCAATCCAGAAGTTGCATTACCCTGTGGATCAATATCAACTAGTAAAACACGCTGCCCAGCTTGCGCTAAGCCTGCTCCCAAATTAATACTGGTGGTTGTCTTCCCGACACCACCCTTTTGATTGGCTAAGGTGATAATATGCGTCATTACACTCTCCTTTGAAAAGCTATTTAAAGCGGCTTTCTACTTGGTATACCAGCCTGCCGAGGATATTTTCGAGGCGTTTCATTCATTTTTTCAACAACTTGAATAACCCTTGCATCATTATTGAATAGCTCGAAATCAAACTGTTCGTCTAGGCGTCCTCCTAGTAAGGTAAGAGCTCGTTTCCCATCAGCCAATTCATCATCTGCTGCTGAGCCTTTCATAACCAACAACTTCCCATTTAAACGGACAAAGGGCAACGTATATTCTGCAAGCACACTTGTCCGAGCTACGGCTCGTGCAGTCGCATAGTCAAATTTCTCACGATAATTCTTATCGTGTGCCAAATCTTCAGCTCGCCCATGAATCACCGAGACACCATCAAGATTAAGCTCTCTAATAACATTTTTCAAAAAAGAAACTCTCTTGTTTAACGCCTCAATCATGGTAACGTTTAAATTAGGAAATAAAATCTTTAAAGGTAGGGATGGAAAACCAGCACCAGCACCAACATCAACCAATGAAATATCATTCCGCGATAAATCGCGTACATAAATTGCTAACGTTAATGAATCATAAAAATGCTTTAAATAAACATCATCTCGTTCAGTAATAGCAGTTAAATTGTACAATCTATTTGTCTCAACCAACAATTCAAAATAACGTTCAAATTGATTTTCTTGCTGTTCATTTAAATAAATATCATGCTCAGCCAATGCCTGTAAAAAATCACTATTCTTCAAAATCATCTCCAATTCTAAACAGCTGTATCATAACCTAGAATACCTAAAAATATAACGATTAGCAAGTAAACAAAATTCAAATAAAACAAAAAAAACCTTGAGATAAACTCAAGGATAATGCCGTCGGTGGGAGTCGAACCCACACGGTGTTGCCACCACTGGATTTTGAGTCCAGCGCGTCTGCCAATTCCGCCACAACGGCAAAAACAAAGAATAATACTTTGTAAGGGCGGTAGAAGGGGATCGAACCCTCGCATGCTGGATCCACAAACCAGTGTGTTAACCACTTCACCACTACCGCCATGGCAGGGATAGAGGGAATCGAACCCCCATCAACGGTTTTGGAGACCGCTATTCTACCGTTAAACTATATCCCTACTATAATAAAAATCAGCACAAAAGCTGAAAAACATGATAAGGAATCGCACCCTACAAAGACAACTAATGTTCATGCTTAAGAGAGAGCTGCGTACTCAAATTATAAGCACACGACAATGGACGCTACAGGGATCGAACCTGTGACCCCCTGCTTGTAAGGCAGGTGCTCTCCCAGCTGAGCTAAGCGTCCAATATGGAGAGAAAGGGATTCGAACCCTCGAAGCAGCTTACACCGCTTACACGGTTTCCAACCGTGCTCCTTCAGCCTGACTCGGACACCTCTCCGAATTTCACTGCTCTCTCTGTCTATGTACGGCATCGCATCGTCCTATCCTCACAGCCAGCGTTCCGGCCACTACTTTCGGCGCTCTAGAGCTTAACTTCTGTGTTCGAGATGGATACAGGTGGTTCCTCTA